>NZ_VOXD01000033.1 GCF_008014675.1 Neolewinella aurantiaca
ACGACGATTAGTCCGTTCTGGTCCCCCCGGCCCCTGTTCCGCTACGCTCCACAGGGGCCGGGGGACCAGAACGGAAAGAAGAAACTCCACTTTTAAACTGTCCGGCTAAAGCCGACCACCTCAGTAGACATCCCAATTCAGTTTGAAGGAGGTTCTGCCCAGATTTCCGATAGAAATGGTAACTTGTTGCTTTACACCAACGGATGCGAAATATACAACGCTTCTCATCAGTTAATGGAAAATGGTGATCACCTCAACCCCGGATTTATCTACGATCTGATTTGCACTGACGATAGAAGGGGGTATGCAAACTCTCACCAATCCGCTACGATACTACCATGGCCAGGAGACGATACTAAGTATATCCTTTTTCATAAGACACTAGAGTTCGATGAAGATCAAGTGGATGGAGAGTTTTCCGATAATCGTCGTACAATGATGACGGTCATCGACATGAAACTGGGGGAAGGATTAGGAGCAGTCACCATCAAGAATGATTTGTTCGATACTACCCGGGTGGAGCCCACCATGTACTTTAACCGTCACGCAAATGGAGAAGACTGGTGGATGCTTAGCCCTCATCGTAGCATTGATGTTTTTTCTATTTTCCTGATTGATAGTGCAGGCGTTCATTTTCAATTTACGCAGCAAACAGGGCTGATCGACTCAAAGTGGACGAGAGGTGGCGACCAAGGCTTGTTTAATCCGGCGGGCGACCAGTTTTACCGCTGGAACGGCAAGCAAGGAATGCAGTTGTTCGATTTTGACCGGGAAACAGGAATGCTGAGTAATTTTCGACACATTCCGCTGTCTTTGGCTGACCAGACCATTGGGCAGAATGCATCGGGAGGTATGGGGGTGTCACCAAGCGGTCAGTACGCTTACACAAGCAATGTGTACGATATTTTTCAGTACGACCTCTGGGCTGAAGATGTCGGGGCCAGCCGTCTCACGGTCGGGGAAGTCGGTAACCCCGATAACCTGCCACAGGGCTTGCAGCCTTCGGCCTTCAGCTTTCAGTTGGGCCCAGACTGTAAGTTGTACTCCTTTGCCATAACGGGCGATGCTCACCACGTGATCCACAACCCCGACGAACGCGGCCTGGCGTGTGGTTGGGAACAGGGGGGGCTGCAACTGCCATTTCCAGTCTTTCGCGACCAGATTTACTATCCCAACTTTCGGCTCGGCCCTCTGGGCGACGAGGGCAGTCCCTGCGCTGAACCTATTGTGACCTCCACGGATGGCCCCACAATGGAGCCAACAAACTTGTCCGTTTATCCTAATCCCGCTACGGGGCCGGTCACACTGTCTTTGGCCGCACGTGCTGGAATGTTACAACTTCGCTGGGAGCTGATAACGGGCCAGGGCCGAATAGTCAGAACAGCGATCCTGGGTTTTGGGGAGGACGTCTCCGTTCAATTGGAGGGGCTGCCCGCTGGGATGTATTTCTGGCGATTGTCCGGGCAGGGGCATCTGGTTGATTCGGGCAAGTTGATAGTCGAGTAAGTAGTGGTTATACCCTGCTGTAGCTACACGGGGTCCGCGACCTCATTCTGTTGAAATTTCTGACGTTTTTCTTTAGATTTCCAGCACCGGCTATTCTCCGTCTCCTTAGCTGGTTACGATTTCATAACTGAATAGATAGAAACCTACCGTTTAGATCGCGTTATGTTTAACTGAACATTCTTATAAGGACTAGATTTACAGGCTCCATAGCAATGAAATCCTCCACCTCAACCCGAACTTCTACTTCTTTGGAGGCGCCTTTCGGGTCGTCTTCGTACTTTTTGAAGGTTTCAGAGAAGGAGTATTACCTGGAGTACTCTTGTTATCTCTCTGGCGTCTGTCGGGTTTGCCGGTTGACTTGGCTATCCTTTTCGGTCCTGGTTTAAGTGGCATGATATTTTATGTTTTACTTTTAATAATACGCACCCTTAAAACAAACGGCAGGTTTGAGAAGTTGCAAGAAGCTTAGTAAAGTTGGGATAAGCTATGTGTAACATAGTGAACACTATTAGCTATAATGTTTCACCAAGGCAGGCCATCTGTCTCAAAAAGCCCGACTATTAGGCCTGATGATCAACTCTTACCCGCAAAATCTGAAACACTACTGGCAGGTACTGTTTCAACCTTCATTGTGCCGAAATCCACCTGACAGAATACTACGCTGGGACAGATTTCCCTGCCAGGGAACGATCCTCCCTCTAAATTCCGTACCTTGAACCCGGGCGCAAACCAGATTGTCACTCAACCCCCTCCCAGCCTCCCCACACCGCTGCGCTGGGGAGGAGCAATCGCGACAATCTGGTTTGCGCCCCCTTCCACCCGGCCTACTTTAACAAAGGTTTTTCCATCGTTTAAGAATCAAGTCGTAAGCGGAGAGCGTTCTCTGTAAACCTCCGCTCCGCATCCTGCGACCGCGCCGTACTATTATTGTCAGATAGCTTTACCCCAGTCTTTCCCGAGTTATGAACATGATCCCGCGTATTCTTTCCCTGATCCTGCTGTGTGCAGCCAGTACCCTAACCGCCCAACAGTCATACAGGGGCGACCTTTCCACGCATACCGCAGAGGAGGGGCGTTGGGTAGATTCCGTTTTTGCCACCATGAACCTGGACCGTCAGCTGGGGCAACTCATTATGCTGCGGGCACACTCGGACCGGGGAGCAGACCATGTCGCTCACGTGAAGGCCGAGATAAAAAAGTACCACGTCGGCGGACTCTGCTTTTTTCAGGGGACACCCGAAAAGCAACTGGCCCTGACCAACGAATACCAGGCGCTGAGCAGCCTGCCGATGATGGTGAGTATGGACGCGGAATGGGGGCTGGGGATGCGCCTGCCCGACCATACGATCAGCTTCCCGAAGCAGATCGCGCTCGGAGCGATCCGTAACAACGAACTCATCTACGATATGGGCGCTGAGATTGCCCGGCAGATGCACCGTATGGGAGTGAATGTCAGCTTCAGTCCCGTGCTGGACGTCAACAACAACCCCAATAATCCGGTCATCAATACGCGTAGTTTCGGCGAAGACCGCTACAACGTTATGGCCAAAGGATACCAGTACATGAAAGGCCTGCAGGACAATGGCATCCTGGCCAGCGCCAAGCACTTTCCCGGTCACGGAGATACGGGCACCGACAGCCACTACGACCTGCCGGTGATAACCCATGACCGCGCCCGCCTCGACAGCCTCGAGCTTTACCCGTTCAAAGCGTTGATCCGTTACGGTATCGGGTCGATCATGGCTGCTCACCTGCAAATACCGGCGCTGGACGACCGGAAAAACCGCCCGACTTCTATGAGCCTCCCGGTCATTACCGACTTACTACGTCACGAACTCGGCTTTACGGGATTGGTGTTTACCGATGGGTTGGAAATGAAAGGTGTAACCAACCATTACAGTAACGGGGAAGTTGAAGCCGAAGCGATTATGGCCGATTCCGACATCTTACTCTTGCCGGAAAGCACGCCGGCAGCCATCACTGCGATAAAGAGGTACATCGCTGAGGGGAAGATCACGGAGGCGGATATCGAGAAGAAGGTCCGTCGGATTTTGTTGAGTAAATACCGGCTTGGCCTGAACCGACTTACGTTTCCCAGTCCGCGAAACCTCCGCGGCGAGTTGAACAGCCCGGAGGCTTACAGCCTGAAGCAGCGTCTGTTCGAAAACGCTATGACCCTGGTGCGCGATAGTGAAAAACTAGTGCCTGTACAACCAAAAGCACGGGGCAAAGTCGTGACCGTTCACATCGGGCAGCAAAGTCCTACTCCGTTCAGCCGGCGGGTCGATGACTACGTAAAGACAACACATTACAGTACTTCTTACAAGGTCTCCGGGGCCGACCGCCAGCGGATCGAAAATGCCGTTGGCGAAGGAGATCAGGTGATTGTGGCACTGTATTCCGATGGCAGCCGCTTCCTCGAGAAAGTTCCCGTGGGGCCGGAGGTGCTGGGGCTTCTCCGGGCGCTGGATGCTAAAGCCGAACTGGTACTTTCGGTATTCGGCAATCCTTACAGCCTGGCCGGGCTCGATGGTTTTGGGACCGTATTGATGGCTTACAGCCGCGATGATGTAGCCCAGGATGCCGCGGCTCAGGGTTTATTCGGGGCCAATAAGATTAACGGTCGCCTGCCGGTGACGGCAAGCCCCTCGGCGGCGTTCAACGCCGGCCTGGAAACCTCGCCCGCCTTCCGGATGGGCTACGCCAACCCGGAAGCAGTAGGTATAGACGGTAACCTGCTGGATGCCAAAATAACCACCCTGGCGAATCAGGCAATGAGCCGCAAGGCGACCCCAGGCATGGTAGTGCTGGTAGGGCGCAACGGAAAGATTGTTTACGAAAAAGGCTTTGGCCGCCATACGTACAGCCGGAGCTCCCGGAAGGTAGACCCCAGTGATATTTATGACCTGGCCAGCCTCACCAAAGTATGTGCCACCACCCTTTCAATCATGAAGTTGGTGGAAGAAGGAAAACTCAACCTCGATGTCCCGATTAGTAACTACATGCCCGAATTGGTGGGCACCGAGGTGGAATTTCTAACCCTGAGACCGATTCTGGCTCATCGTGCAGGCCTGCGCAGTTGGGTCCCTTTTTACGTGGAAACCCTGAACGCAAACGGGAAACCGAGCTCGCAGTATTACCGGAGTCAGAGAACAGGGGATTTCCAGATTGAAGTCGCCGAAAAATTATTTATGCACAAGAGCTACGTTGATTCGATGTGGCATAAAATATACACCAATGAGTTGCCCAACGAGGGGCAGTACCGCTACAGCGACCTTGGTTTTTACATTATGGCTAAGTTGATTGACCAAATCTCGGGCCTTACGGTAGACGAGTACGCTGCACGTAATTTTTACCGCCCTATGGGCCTTGAAACGATGACTTACCGCCCGCTGAGGAGCTTTCCTAAGAGCCGCATACCGCCGACGGAGAACGATAATTACTTCCGTCATGCGCAGGTTCACGGAACGGTCCATGATATGGGCGCTGCTATGCTTGGTGGCGTAAGCGGACACGCTGGCTTGTTCGGGTCGGCACGGGATATTGCAACCATCTTCCAGATGTTGTTGCAGGAAGGCAACTACGGCGGGGTACAGTACCTGCGCCCCGAGACCGTCCGCCTCTTTGCGCACCGGTATGCTGATGAAACACGCCGTGGGCTTGGCTTTGATATGAAGCAACTCAACGAAAACCGGAGTATGAACATTTCACCCTTTGCCTCCGAGAAAGCATTTGGTCACCTCGGGTTTACGGGAATTGCTGCCTGGGCGGACCCCGTAGAGGACATAGTTTTTGTCGTGCTCTCTAACCGGACTTACCCGAGCATGAACAACAATACGTTCGGGAAACTGGACACGAGGCTACGACTACACTCCGCCTGTTACGAGAGCATCATGAAGGGGAAATCCTTTGAAGGTCGGGGCGGGTTCGGGTTCAGTAAAGCGCCCTGATCGGAAAAGCATAGAGGCTTTATCCGGCTTTGACCTTACGCTCTGTTGAACCCTCGTTGTTGATCTGTCACTCCAATTCTTTTTGCACTAATGCCAGCGTGCTGCGGGCTTGTTCGATGGCCTCTGTATAAGCGTCGATGGTGGAACTGATACTGAACTGGTTGTAGACGACGTGATTCATAGCGGCCCGTTTTACGGTCAGATCGGTCAGGTTAGGTAGGATGTCCGGACTCTGCTGGTTATAAGCCGCAAAGTTGAAGTTTTGTACTATGAAAGGTAGCAGGAAATTATCGCGGTAGCGGGTTACGTCGTCATTGTTGTGCTCAACCAGGCTGTAGGACCTTGTGTACAATTCGGTCAGGTTGCGAACGATGTCGTCGTTGCGAATGAGCTCCATACGGCCGGTGCTTTCCAGGGCCCGGAAAGTGACCAGGCTGGGGTTGAAGTTGATTGTACTGGTAAGACTTATAAACGAAGCTGCCATACCTGCGGTCTGGCCCGGAGTGGGATTCTGCTCGCTAAAAAAAACGCTTATTTGCTGGCAGGCGTCGATTTGATCCTGGCGTTGTTCGAGGTCAGCTTCCAAAGCTTCCAGATCGCTGGTCAGGTCTTTGACGATGTCGTTGAGATAGGCGCTTTCGCGGGCTCCGTCTTTGTATCCGTTAAACCATTCGGTGATGGCAACCGAAAGCAGAATACCAACGATGATGATGGAGATTTCGAGCAGTGCTTTTCTGAGCCAGGAGCGTTTGGCGGGGGGAGTTGAAGCAGGTGGCTTGGTAACCATAAGGCGAAATATGGGTTTGAGTATTTCAAATATACGGTACGGCGGTGAGCCGTACCTTCGCGTTTCAGGCAAGCCAGTCGACACATGAGTAAACAAAAATTCGGAACAGCCCCGGTATTCTTCACCGCCATCAGCACCATCCTGGGAGCAATCATGTTCCTCCGGTTCGGGTTTGCGGTAGGTATGGTTGGGTTGGCGGGTACTATGGTCCTCATCCTGATTGGCCATGCCGTTACGATTCCTACGGCGATGGCCATCGCCGAAATCGCCACCAACCAGAAGGTAGAAGGCGGCGGAGAATACTACATCATTTCCCGGAGTTTCGGCTTAGTGATTGGTTCAACGATCGGGATGGCGCTCTATATGTCTCAGGCGATTTCGGTAGCGTTTTACATCATGGCTTTTACGGAAGCCTTCCGGCCGTTGGTCGATTGGGTGCTAGCTACCTATTCACTCCTTCCGTGGGCAGACTGGCTGCTGTCTCAGCCGCAGACGATTGGTATTCCTGCTCTGTTGCTGCTGACCGGCCTGATCCTCTCCAAAGGGGCAGACCTGGGCGTGAAGGTGCTCTACAGCGTGGTGTTCACGCTGGGTATTGCGCTGGCCGCTTTCTTTTTGGGAAGCACGGAGTATGCTGAGAACAACGACATCAACTTCTTCAACAGGTATACAGGTACGGTAGCAGAGAGCCAGGCAACCATCGACGGAATAACCCAGGCTGACCCTTCCGATACCGTGTCTTTTGGGGGCGAAGAAGTGGGGCTTCGCGAAGCACCCTCCGCTGCACCTGCGTCCGCGCCTGCTCCGAAACCAGTTGTTCCCAATATCAGTTTTTTTACCGTTTTTGCCATCATTTTTCCTGCTTTTACCGGCATGACGGCGGGCGTGGGATTGAGTGGAGACCTCAAGGATCCCGGGCGCAGCATTCCGTTGGGAACCCTTGCCGCGACGATTGGCGGAATGGTGATTTATTTCTTCATGGCGTGGAAACTGTCGGTTTCCGCTTCTCCGGAAATGCTGGCTGATACCAACCGCCTGGTGATGGCCGACATCGCATGGCAGGGTTGGTGGATTATCCCACTGGGACTCGCCGCCGCAACGATCAGTTCTGCCCTCGGGTCAATTCTGGTCGCGCCCAGAACGTTGCAAGCTATTGCCGCAGATGAAATTTTCCCCGCTCCGGCACTCAATAACTGGATCAGCAAAGGGAAGGGCGAAAACAACGAGCCCTACAACGCCAGCCTGATTACCGTGCTGCTGGCTGCTTTTTTCATCATGCTGGGAGCGCTGGACAGTGTCGCCGAGATCATCTCGATGTTCTTCATGGTTACTTACGGCTCGCTTTGCCTGATCAGTTTCCTCAACCACTTCGCGGCCGATCCGAGCTACCGCCCCACTTTCCGCTCCAAGTGGTATGTCTCCCTTTTTGGCGCGCTTGCCTGTTTCGGGCTAATGTTTTTCATGAACTCGACTTACGCTGCGCTGGCGGTGGTCCTGATCGGGATCCTCTACGTTTACATCGCCTACGCTAACCCGGACAAGCGGAGCATGGCCCTCATCTTTCAGGGGGTTATTTTCCAGTTCAGCCGGCGGCTGCAAATTTTTCTGCAAAAGGCCGATAAGGAGGAAAAGAAGAGCTGGCGCCCGAGTGTGATCGCAGCCAGCGATGCCACGTTTACCCGCCTGGGAGCCTTCGATTTACTGCGCTGGCTGAGCCAGAAGTACGGATTCGGAACTTACCTGCATTACGTAAATGGCTACCTGAGCCACGAAAAAAGTGAAGAGGCCGCACAAATTAAAAAACGGATCATCCGGATGGCCGAAGCGACCGACAGCCGCATCTATGTGGACACCATCGTCTCGCCTTCTTACACTTCAGCTATCGCCCAAACGGTACAGTTTCCGGGCATTGCAGGTACCGAAAACAATCTTTTGCTGCTGGAATATTCCAAGAACAACAAAGAAGGCTTGTCGGACATCATCGACAATTTCAAGCTCATCAAGTCGGTTGATTTCAACGTAGGAATTCTTGGCTTGTCGGAGCGGGGCTTCGGACTGAAAAAAACGATCCACGTATGGATCACAAGGGCGCACTACGAAAGTGCCAACCTGATGATTTTGCTGGCTTACGTGATGACGGGACATCCCGACTGGCAAGGTGCGCAGATCAAACTCTTTGCGGTCTTCGAAGAATCCAAGATGGCTGCCGAAGAGCAGGCGCTTTACGACCTCATCGAAACCGGTCAGTTGCCCATCAGTCGCAACAATATCGACGTGTTGTGCCGGATGGACGACACGGACTCCAAGGCCGTCATCGCCCGCAAATCGGGCGAAGCAGACCTCGTTATCCTCGGCTTCCGGGACAAAGCCCTCAAGCGTATCGGCGAAGATTACTTTGCGGGCTACGATGAGATTGGTAACGTCCTGTTCGTGAATGCGAGTGAGGAGGTGGAAATCCGTTAAGTTTTTTTCCCGGGCACGGATGCAGGTGCAGGGCCAGGTTGCTGAAGGGGAACGTACGTCAGGGTGAGTTCGGAATGTATGCCATAATTTTACCTTCTCCGGGCAGCCCAATCGCTACACTTACCCGGTTGGGCAGGGTTAAAGTGGTCTGATGTCGGCAGTCACTTGAACCTCAGGAGGCTCATTTCAATTTAGTTGTTACAAATTTCGGTTATGCCAACGCACAACATTTCTTACGACGCCCATCCATCACCAGCAGCACTGAGTGCTGAGGACCAGGAACTGCTGGAGGCCGCAAAAGGAGCTCTGCCCAATTCTTACTCTCCTTATTCCAACTTTCAGGTGGCTGCCGCTGCCCGGTTGGAAGACGGTACCGTCGTCACCGGTTGGAATACCGAAAACGCTGCTTACCCAATGTGCATCTGCGCCGAGCCGGCGACCCTGGCGGCGGCCGCCAGCCAGCGGCCCGGAATGCCCGTCGTTGCAATGGCCATCACGGTAAAGTCGGCCAACCACGTGCTCGATCAGCCCGCGAGCCCCTGCGGCTCCTGCCGGCAACAACTGCACGAGCACGAGTCGCGCTTCGGAACCAAAATGAAGCTCATCCTCCGTGGAGAAAGCGGACCGGTTTTCGTTTTCGAATCGGCAGGTGATATTCTACCCTTCGGTTTTTCGGGGAAGTTGCTCTGAGGTAGAAACTAAAATGCCAGCAACCCTGTGTGGTTACTGGCATTCTAGCTTAATGGCTTCCTGCGTCTTATTTCTTGAAGTGCGCAATAATCTGATCCGCAAGTTCAGTACCGATGTTGTACTGCGCTTCGCCGGTGGCAGCGCCGATGTGTGGCGTTACGCTGATCTTCGGGTTCTCGAGAAGGTCACGGCGTGGGTTGGGCTCGCCTACGAATACGTCAAGGGCCGCACCGCGGACTTTACCAGATTCGAGCGCAGCGAGCAGGGCATCTTCGTTGATGACACCTCCACGGCTGGTGTTGGCGAGGATGACGCCGTCCTTCATTTTGGCGAGTTCATCTTCTCCGATGAGGTTGCCGCCGGGAACGTGGATGGTGATGTAGTCGGACTCGGCCAGCATTTTGTCCATGCTGACAACGGGTACGTCGACCATCACTTTCTGACCCATCAAATCGATTTCGATGGCTTCGGTTTCTTTGACGAGGTCTACGGGCAAAACGTTCATGCCCAGACCGATCGCAATGCGCGCAGCTTCGACGCCGATACGGCCGAAACCGAGGATGCCGAGCGTACGGCCGCGCAGCTGCTGGCCGCCGGCGTAAGACTTCTTGAGTTTCTTGAACTCGCTGCCTTCGGCGCGCAACTCGAAGTTGGAGCGCTGTACGTCGCGGCTCAGGCCGAAGAAGTGAGCAAAGACGAGCTCGGCAACACTGGCGCTGGAAGCGGCGGGGGTGTTGTAAGTCGGGATGCCCTTGGTCTTGGCGTAGGCGTGGTCGATGTTGTCGATGCCCACACCACCGCGGCAGATCACCTTCAGGTTCGGGCTGGCGTCGATCAGTTCCTGCCGCACCTTGGTGGCGGAGCGGACGCAGATGACGTCGAAATCGTTGAGTTTGGTCATCAGCTCATCCTGGGGGATGTGATCCGTGACGACTTCGAAGCCAGCGGCTTCGAGTTGGGCTTTACCGTTGGGGGCAATTCCGTCGTTGGCAAGTACTCTGATCATTACGTTTAGTTTTCTTGGGGGTTAAAGTCGGGCTCGTTAGCAGGTGCAAAGAAACGTAAAAAGATGGGGCTAGTAAGCGGAAATAGTCGGCTTTTTACGGTGGCTCTCCACCCCGGCCGCAGTACACTCCGTGTGCAAGTGGCTGCGGTGCCGAGTAGACCTTCGCGCTCGGAGAGCACGACGACCGCTCGCAGCCGGAGGCTGCATCGACCGGGTTACCAACTTTCGACGGGGAAGACCAACTCCACCCGCGTACCGGCCACCTCGCCTTCCGCGTCGAGTACATCCGCAACCTCCATCCGCCCCTTCATCGTTTTCAGCCGGGCCTGGGTAACGTCCAGCGCGACGGATTTGTGGCTGGTCGGGCGGCTGGCTTTCCGTGCGGCGGCGGCGTTGCGGCCGATACCGTTGTCGGAAACCGTACACTGCATCCTGCGGCCGCGCATAATGAAACTTACGCTGATGTGCCCGGCCCGGCCCTCCAGCGGGGACAGTCCGTGGAGCACCGCGTTTTCGAGGAACGGCTGCAGTAGCATCGAGGGCATGCTCACCTCTTCGGGGTCCACGTTTTCTGGTGGGGAGATGGTGTAGGTGAAGTCGAACGGTTGGCAGAAGCGCTCCATTTCGAGGTACTCCGTCAGGGTGCTGATTTCCTGGCTGAGCGGTATTGTTTCGCGGCGGCTGTTGTTCAGGATGCCCCGCATCAGCTTGGCGAAGCGCCCGATCTGGCGGCGGGCTTCGGCGTCGTTTTTTCCGTCTACTAAACCTCTGATGCCGTTCAGGGCATTGAAGATGAAATGCGGATTCATCTGTAGTTGCAGCGCTTTTTGCTCCAGGCTGAGGAGTTGGTTTTGGGCTTCAATTTCTTCGCGCTTCCGGGCCTCGGAACGTTGAATGCGCCGGTAGAAAAAATAAAAAGCAGCGACCATAAGCGCGATGCCCGCCAGTGCCATAAGCGACCAAACCCAGCCTTGCCGCCAAAAGGGAGTCGCTACAGCGAAGGTATATTCGGCTGTCTCGCCCCAGGTTTTGCCGCCGTCGGTAGTCGCCCGGACTTCAAAGGTGTAATTCCCGGCTGAAAGGGAAGTGTACCTGACCGACGTCTCGTCGGTCACCGGCGACCATTCTTTCTCGTAAGGTGCGAGCCGCCACTGAAAGCGGACACGGTCGGGGTAAGTAAGGTCTACGGCTCCGAAGCGGAAATTGAGGTGGTTGTTGCCGGCAGCCAGATGCGGAATTCCGTTCTCAAGGACGTAATCTTCTTCTTCAATTGGTTCGTAAAACAAGTCGATGCGACTGATATTGACGGGAGGAGGAGCAACGTAGCCATCGGCGTCATCGGGAAGGACCGACACGAGCCCGTTGGTGGTGCCGAACCACATCCTTTCGCCGTCGTAGGCCGAGGAGATGACGCTTGCGGCAGGAAATCCCTCCGCCTTTCCGTAGCGGCGGAACCAGTCTGGTCGGCCATCCCGGTCGAGGTAAATGCGTACGAGGTCCCGATCGGTTCCCAGCCATATCTCAGCGCCGTTGTTGTTCCGTTGCCTGGTGTAGCCTTGCGGGACAAGTATAGTGTTGATGTCGGTCGGCATCACCCCGAATCTGGAGGGTAGGGGAGCGAAGCGGACTTTGTCCATCATCAGGTCCGTATAGTACAACCCGTAGCCAGCGACCGCAACCCACAGCTGGGTGCCGGAGCGAACGCCCATTGCGGTTACGGGCCCGCGGGGCAACCCCGTTTCGGAACCATAAATGGCTACCATCGTGTCAACTTCCTGATCCCAACGGTAGACGTTACCGAGCTTGTCGCCCAAGATGATGTTTCCTCGTGGCCCGTAGGTTGCAGCGGTGAAATTGGTCAGGGGGATATCTTCGTCTGGGCCAAAGTTCTCGACCTGAAAGGTCGAATCCGCTGGCCTGATCATACAAATTCCCTGGTCGTAGCTCACCGCCCAGAGGATCTCTTCCCTACTTGGGAGAGAAGTAAGGAACTGGTTGCCGGGCAGCCCGTCCCGAAAGGTGAGGTGGCTTACTTTCAGGCTGTCGTTGAGGACGTAGATGCCCCGGTCTGCGGTAGTGATGAAGAGCCCGTAGCCCGGTACTTCGTTCAGGGAGGTTATCTCGGTTCGGGGTGGAACCACGTCCGTAAGCGGCGGATAAAACCTGCTGGAATCATAGCGTTGCAGGCCATCCTTGCCCAGCGCCAGCCACAGGCCTCCGTCGTAGGCGGCATAAATATCCGTGATGCGCCGGCCTGCGGGGCCGTCTTTACCGGGAGGGGAATACTGGATTTCGGAGGGGACCATCCGTGCAAGGCCGCCGTTGGTCGCTATCCACACCCGTCCCTGCCGGTCCTGAATCAGGGCGCGGACGCGGGTGCCGGGTAAGTTGAGGGGAGCGGTGAAATGCCCGTTGGGCTCACCGTTTTTACCGATGAGATAGAGACCATCCTCAGTGCCCAACAATTGCTCTCCTGAGGGCAGTTTGAGCTCAGCGGTAACGGAGAGGTTCTTTCCGCCCGGAAGGCGAACGTTCTTTGGGGCGGCGGGCTCCGGCGCTTCAACTTTCTCTGCACCTGCGTCTGCGCCCGAAAACAGGTTTTTTACGGCAGAGAAGCGCGATGTTCCGGTGTTGGTCCTGACGGTCAATCCCCGGCCATCGCTATACACCGACCTGACGAAATTGTCGGAGAGCCCCTCTGCGGTAGAGAAAACGGTGAAGCTTTTGCCATCGAACCGGGCTACTCCGCCTCCGTTGGTGCCAACCCAGAGGTAGCCGTTGTCGTCTTCGGCCAGAGCGGTTACGTCGGTAGCGGGCAGGCCATCGGCGACCGTCCACTGCAGAAAAGCATAAGACTGGGCCTGCAGGAAACCACAGGTGAGGGAGAGGATGAAGATCAGGTGGAGGCGCACGACTGCAAGATAGAGGTCAGCGTGCAGAAAGCAGAGTGTAGAATTCAGTGTGCAAAATCCAGGTGGTAAAACGCTGCTTTCTGCTATCTGTTTACTTCAGCTTCCGGCCTCCAATCACTTTACCGTTCACATCGGAACTGCGGAGTCGTTTGAGCGGAATCATCAGGCTGGCGTAGGCGTCGGATGAGTTGACCGTCCATTTTTTACCGGCATAGGTGACTGATCCGTTGCGTCGGTTCCAGTCGGCGGCCATGATCACGTAGCGGTTGCCAGCCTTGGGGTTAGGACCGAAGACCAGGAAATTATCATCGTTACTTTCAAAACTCACCGCCATACGTTGGGTCTTCGGCGAGAAAACAAAAACACCGGGCGTGTTGCGCTTAAAGACGAGCTGTTCTACTTCCCGTCCGTCGACAATCTTTACCTGGCCGTTGCGGATTTCGGAGTTGCCGTTGCGCAACTCGCGGGTAAGCACCAGATCCTCGGAGAGGTAGAACTGAATTCGTTTGAGTTCGTCCTGGCTCCAGTTTTGGTCATCCACAAGCCGTTGGGTCAACGGACTGAGTTTGGGGCCACAGCTGGAAAATAAAACGGTGAAGAGCGCAAGGGCTGAAAGTAGTCTGGTCATGGCTGAGGTTTTTAAGTTCAGACAAAAGACGCCGCTTGCTGGTTTAAAGTCTATTTAGGAGCGGATTTTTAAGGTTAAATTAACTAAGGACCCGTAGCTCCGGAGCCGGCAGGGGGGCGGGGCTTTTTCAGTTGCCGGCAAATCCGCTGGGCGGGCCGCTGGCCCAATCACTCCGGCTTAGGTATAGTGTTTATCTTTGCCGCCTATTCATCCCTTATCGTCAAAGCATCCTCATGCTCCTATCAATGACCGGTTACGGTCGCGCAACTCACAGCCACGCCGGCAAAACCTACACCGTCGAGATTCGCTCGCTCAACAGCAAGCAGAACGACTTACGGTTACGGAGTTCCCAGCACCTCCACAAATATGAAATGGACCTGCGCCGTCTCATCCTCGATCAGGTGCAGCGTGGAAAGATGGAAGTTAACGTGGACATTGCCGACGAATCCGGTGGCGGTGGCGTAAAAATCAATACTGTTCTTCTCAACCGTCTCTACGGCGAAGTCTGGGGCGCAATCAATCCCGAAGTACAAAAGCCTGGCCACGCCGAAGGACTGTACGCAGCTCTGCTGAGGATACCCGGAATGGTGGAGGCCGGAAGCAACCGGCTGGAAGAGAGCGACTGGGAGCAACTGAAGATCGCCGCCAATAACGCAGTGGCTCACCTCAACGAGTACCGCACGCAGGAAGGAGAGGTGATGGCTAAAGACCTCGCCGCCAGCGCCAAAGGAATCGCTGACCTGCTGGAAGAGGTAGCACCCTACGAGGAAGTGCGTGTAGAGTCTGTCCGGACCCGGATGGAGAAGCACCTCAAAGATTACCTCGGCCGCGGTAATGTGGACAAGAACCGCTACGAACAGGAGATTCTCTTCTATCTCGAAAAGATGGACATCAATGAGGAGAAAGTACGCCTGAAGCAAAACTGCGAGTACTTCCTGGAAATACTCGGCAACGAGGATTCGGTTAAGGGCCGGAAGCTCAACTTCATCAGTCAGGAAATTGGCCGGGAAGTGAATACGCTCGGGGCTAAGGCTTACGCCGCCGAAATTCAAAAACTGGTGGTCAACATGAAAGAACACCTGGAAATGATCAAAGAACAACTTGCCAACGTTGCCTGAATATGGAGGATACAGTTAAAGGGAAAATGCTGATTTTTACCGCTCCGTCCGGAGCCGGGAAAACGACGATTGTACGTCACTTACTCAAGAATTTCGACGAGCTGGCTTTTTCAGTGTCGGCTACCAACCGGCCAATCCGGAAGGGGGAAACGGACGGAGAGTCGTACCACTTTTTATCGACCCAGGAATTCATGGACCGCGTTGAAAACGGGGAATTCATCGAGTACGAAGAGGTTTATCCGGGCCGTTTCTACGGAACCCTGCATTCCGAAGTAGAACGCATCTGGGCCCTGGGCCGGGCTATTGTTTTCGACATCGAGGTGAAGGGAGCTACGAACCTTAAGCAGTTCTACCCGAAGGAAAGCATGGCTGTTTTCGTTAATCCCCCGAATTCCGATGTCCTCTTCCAACGCCTGCGCAACCGCAGTACGGAAACCGAGGATGAAATCCGGGATCGTATTGCCCGTGCTGCCGAAGAGCTCTCTTACGTCGACTCTTTCGACCGCGTGCTCATCAACGATGACCTGCAGGTTGCCTTCGCCGAAGCAGAAGATATTGTAGAAGATTTTCTGGGCCTGAAGGCCGAAGAAGAGTAGTTGCAACAAGGGGGGATGTTCTTTGCGCGTACTAAAATGGCGCAAAAAACTTATCACAAAACCCTAACAAAACTAACCGGAAATATCATTTTGGGCTTGGTTGTCGTCCCGTAACCGGAGAGGCTCAAGCGGAACAACTTCATGGAGAATCGGGAGTTTTTACCCCCGACAGCGTGGCACTCGTGTGCCACCAAAACAACAACTTTTTCATTCCCCACAAAGAACTTCCAATGAAATTTCTTCTTCCACTTTTTGCCTTCCTTGCCGTATTTACTTTCAGCAGCTGCGACGACGATGAGACCATCGTAACCATCGACAGCTCGCAGCCCAACAACTTCGTCGCTGCCCGCAGCGGAAGCCTCACCGCACAAAACGGAACACCTACTGCCGGTACCGTTGAGCTTGGCGAAGACGACGATGCCCGCACGTTCCTCCGTCTCGGCAACGACTTCACCACCGAGCAGGGAACCGGTACCGTTACCGTTTACCTCTCTACTTCAGATACCTTCACCCCCAGCCCAGGAACCGGTAACCCCGACCTGATCCTGGTAGGAGGTCTGAACTCGAACGGTGAGCAGTTTTTCCAGATCGACCGTGACGTGCCTGCTAGTTTCACTCACGTAATCCTCTGGTGTGCTTCGGCCAACATCCCGTTTGGTAACGCTCGTATCCAGTAAGTAAAGCTGCTGCACAGATCATCGTTCCCAACCCGATGATACCACGGTGCCTCCGGGCACCCCATCTACGGCGACGGCCATTGCAGCTTAACGGCTGGTGGCCGTCGCTCTTTTTTCCCTCCCAAGCTAAAATTATGATCTCCAGAATTATCACCTCTGTATTTGTTCTCTTTCTTTTCGGTTCGCTGTATGGCCAGAGTGGCTGGCTGAAGCCCAAAGGAAGTGGCTATGCGCAACTCTCCGCCGCATTTTTGTCTTCCGATAATTACTACAATACCGACGGAAACCAGCTGACCACGAATGAATATCAATCCTACGCGCTTACGGCTTATGCTGAGTATGGGGTCACCGACCGGTTCAACCTGTTGCTGAACGGGCCACTGCTTCGTCGTCAGTCTTTCTCGTCGACCGAGGCTACTTACGGTGTCGGTGACGTCCGGGTCGGTGGCAAGTACGCGTTGCTTTCCGGTGCCTGGCCTGTTTCGCTGGCCCTTGAAGCCGATATTCCTTTGTCTCCGCAAAACCAGTTCGCCCGCAATAAGGAGCAGCTTACCCCTGGCATCATCGATCAGATCAACCTGCCGGCCAGCGACGGAGAGTTCAATTTCTGGGGGACGCTGGCTGCGTCCCGCTCACTGTCTGACCGGTCTTTCGTATCGGCGTTTGGCGCGTTCAACGTCCGGACGAAAGGGCTGAGCCACCAGGTAAAGGCCGGCGTGGAAGCCGGATACAGATTTTTTGATAAGCTGTACGTCATGGGGCAACTCAGTGCGCTGCGCTCCCTCGGCGAACCAAAGGAAGGACTTTCTTTTGTGCGGGGAGAAGGCGTTGCCTACACCGCCGCGGGTATTACCCTGTTTTACGAAATCGACGAACACTTCAACCTGTTGGTTTCGGGAACTACGTATAACGACCTGGTTTTTTCCAGGAAAAACATTTATAGCGGGGCAGCACTCAATCTGGGTGTAGCTTACCAGTGGTAGCAGTTTCGGGCGCTGACGCAGGTGCAGGGGAGGGTTTGGGGAAAAGCCTGCTCTCCCCTGTACAGGCTTCCGGATTAAAGGCCGAGACCCTGACCTGAAAATCCTCCTTGCCCGTTTTATGTCTTTTGTCAGACAGATCCATGTCGGAATATCCGAGCAAAGAATTTACCTTTGTGGCGTTAGATGAAAGCTACAATAGTCACCATTATGCTCACAATGTTGCTTCTCGCTCAGGCGGGGAGGACATCGTTGATGCTGCAATGGCAGACATTGGCCAACGAAAGCTTTACGGCGCTTTTTTGCGTTAACAACGATTGGGAAACCGACGTACCTATGTGTGCCGGTTCCTGTCAGCTCCCGGAACTTTTCCAGGAAATGACCTCCGGCGAGGGCGGCGATGAATTCAGCGCCTCCTTCCCCTCCACCACTTCACCTTATTGCCAGTTGCCGGTACGTATTACACCGTTGCAACCGGTTCTTCCTGCGGTTTTAACCGTTCCTGCGCCCGCCACTGTGCCGTTTTATACGCCTGGTGATTATGTGGGTAGCGTATTTGAGCCACCCGCAATGGGCTAACCGGCACGTACGCACCTCTCCTTTTCTGAAAGTCTCGACCTATGGCTTGGTTTGTCCGCACTGCCGGGTAAACACTGGATCCGTCGGACCCGATGCTGCTCAGCCCCGATTGTCCTGGTCTGGATCGTAGCGGGTTTTTCTGCCGGAAGGTGAAAAGCGTATTAACCAACTTCATCAATTGGTATGGCCGCGACGAAGCTCCGGCCCAGCAGCCAAAGACAGACCCTGCCGGTACGTATGCTGGCGCTGTCGTCTCCGGTGTGGCGCCGGATCAAATCGTAAATCTACCTGACTCATCACTCCGTTTCTCCCGCCCGTCGTGAGGGGGGCGGGCGGGTAAAATCATCAACTATGCGTTTCCGTATTATTCTGCTACTGGCAGTGACCCAGATCTCCTTTTCCAGCCTGTCGGCCTGCGATGCCTGCGGTTGCGGAATTGGCGGAGGAGGTTTCGGCCTACTGTCCGTTTATCGCAACAACTACGTTGGTATCGGCTACGGTCATTTGCCCTTCAAAAGCCGGCTCACAAGTGGAGAATATACCGGAACGGAGGATGCCTTTCACCAGGTGGAACTTTCTGTACGCTACGAAGTACTGAGGGGTTGGCGGGTCGATGCCTTTTTGCCTTACCGTCACCACACACGTACCGGTCCCGCGGGCGACCAGTCGTTGAGCGGAATCGGGGACGCACGCCTGGGCCTTGCTTACGTACTGGCCGATAACCGCCCCCTCGGCGCGCAGGGCGGAAGCTGGTACCTCGAGGTGGGGCCGGTGGTCAGCCTGCCCACGGGAGCGTACGACGATGATCTGCTGGACAGCGAATTTCTGCCCGACAACTTCAACCTCGGTAAGGGAGCCGTGGGCTACGGCTTGCAATCAACGATGGTACTAAGCTCCGGAACTTACGGAGTAGCCATCAACGCCCGGCACCAGCGGTACGGTAAGAGCACTGCGTATTACCGCTTCGGTGAAGAGACTTCTGCCGGAGCCCGCTTGTTCGGGCAGTTCGCGCACGATCCGCACTGGAAGTTCATCCCCTTTGCCGGGATAAACTACGAATACACCGCAGCGAACCGGACCGTCGATGATCAGCCCGTGCACGCGACCGGAGGTCGCGCGTGGCTGGCTTCGGCAGGTGCCAATGTCCGCTACGATGACATAACGATTAGCTACAGTGCCGGCATCCCGCTCAGTCAGAATTACTCCGACGGACAAGCGGAGGCCGGGCTTACAACCAACCTTCAGCTCACGCTGAATTTTTAAACCCAACTCTTTTCAATCCACGAACCCTGCACCTGCGTCCTCGCCCAAAACAACTATGCGAGCCAGGCTCATTCTGCAACGCTTAATAATTCAAACAATGAAAACTTATTCCCTTTACTTTTTCCTTTTTGCGGCGGCACTCTTTGCCTTTACTGGCTGTGACGACGACGATGACATCAGCCCTGTTCTTGAGGGAGGCACTTTCGAAGTAGAATTCGAAAACGTTTTTGGCCCGCAGGACAACCAGCGGAGCTTCTCGCTCAGCGACGTAGGCAGCACCGATTACGGCTTTACCAACTCTATGGGCCAGGATTACAACATCACTTTCCTGCGCTACTACATCAGCGAAGTCGTACTTGAAGGCCCCGATGGCGAACGCTTCGAAGACCCAATGAGCGTTAGCGCAACGGGAGCCGAAGGTTACTACCTCATCAGTGCCGATGACCCGTCCAGCATGACGTTCGATCTCGAGAACGTCCCCGCCGGACGTTACAATAAGATCAGCTTCCTGCTCGGAGTAGACAGCACCGGCGTGCAGGAAGGTGCTGCCGGCGGCAGCCTTGACCCCGCCACCAGCGGGATGTTCTGGAGCTGGAACGCAGGTTATGTAGCCTTCAAGATAGAAGGTCAGAGTGCTGCCAGCGCCGGTGGAGCCAGCGGCAATACGATCGAGAACACCAACGATAAAGGCATCGTGTTCCACCTTGGCGGCTGGAAAGACATCGACGGTACCGCTTTCCGGAACAACAACCAACGGGTAACCCTGGAATTCGATACCAACGCCAGCGTAGGCGCAGGCCTGGAACCGACCGCTCACCTGGAGCTGGACGTAGACGCGGTGTTCAACGGTCCTGAAACAACGATTGATTTTGCCAACAGCAATGTGAATGTTCACCGCCCTGTAGACGGAGCCGACATGGCAGTAAACGCAGCCGCTGCGTTCCGTTATGACCACATTCACCAGTAGACCCCTCCTGAAACCCTGATTCCCATGACGGCGGGTGGCCGGTGGTTCGTAAATAATTTACGACCGCCGGTCTACTCCCGTTTTTCAGAATAAAAAATCACCGTCATGCGTCCGCTTGTATTTGCTCTGTGTTTTATGCTTTTTGCCGGTTGCCAGCCCGGCGAAACCCAATCGGATACGTCGTTCACTTTTGTACAGCCTGAGCATTTTCCTCCGGCGACCTACGATTTTGAGCGAAACCCCGTCACCGAGGCCGGGTTTAAACTGGGCAAACGCTTATTCGAGGACGTGCGCCTCTCCTCCGATAATTCAGTGAGCTGCTCTACCTGTCACCAGCAGGCGGTTGCTTTTTCTGATCCGCAGCACCGGCTGAGCCTTGGTGTGGAAGAGAGGGTCGGGACGCGCAATGCTCCCGGGCTTTTCAACCTTGCGTTCACCAGCGAATTTATGCTCGATGGTGGCATTACCCACCTCGATTTTGTACCGATCAATGCCATTACCAGCGAGGTGGAAATGGACGAAACCCTTGAGAACGTAGTGGCTAAACTCCGGGCAAATGCCGGATACCGGGAAGCATTTCAGGATGCTTTCGGAGAGGACACGATCACCTCCGGACTAATGTTGCAGGCGCTGAGCCAGTACCAGAATATGCTCGTCTCGGACCGCAGTAAATACGATGATGTGGTGACAGGACGTAACGATGCTGCTTTCTCAGCAGCGGAATTGCGCGGCGAGGCATTCTTCAAAAACAATTGTGCCTCCTGCCATGCGGGGGTGCTCTTCACCGATCAGAGTTACCGCAATAACGGACTTGCGGGCGACGGCGCGCAGGATGCAGGGCGGAGCTTGATTAGCGAGGTCGGAACGGACATCGGTAAGTTCCGGGTACCTTCTTTGCGAAACGTAAGTCGTACGGCTCCCTATATGCACGACGGGCGCTTTGAAACCCTGGATGAGGTACTACTGCATTATCGCGACGGCGTTGTGTCGTCATCTACCCTCGATCCCGGACTGGAGGGCGGAATAGCAATGACTTCCGATGAAATGGCCGACGTGATCGCTTTCCTGGAAACCCTTACCGATTGGGAGTTTGTGCAGGACCCCCGGTTTTAGCCATAAATCAATTCGGACGAACATCCGGCGGAGTACATCAGGTTATACCTGAAAGCCAACCCGTACGTGAAAAAAATTACATACCTCGCAGTAGGTCTCGCATTGCTTCTTATTGTTATTTATGCTGCCGGTAAGATCATCGCTAATAGCAAGCTGAACCAACTGATCGAATCCTCCAATGAGGAAGGAAACCTGCTTTCCGTCGGGGAGCGAAGCCTTTCGTTTAACTTACTCAACTTTGGTCTGGAACTCGACAGCGTCAGGCTGGACCAAAGAGTCGGGCCCCGTCGGGTATCCGGATCCATCGGCAGCGTTTCGCTCAGCGGCCTTAGCCTGCTGAAAGCGATTGGTGGAAGCATCGACATCGACGACCTGCTGCTGGAGGGGGCTGATCTGGACATCCATCCCGCGCAAATGCGCGAGGATTCAACGAAAGATGACAGGGAAGACAAGAAGAAAATAACCCTGCACGAACTACGTCTGGTAAACAGCCGTGTTTTGAGTTACGACGAAGAAGGAACCCTGAAAGCAAAGATTGACGGCCTGAACATCAGCGGTGCCTTACAACTTCCCCTTGCACCTGCGACCGCGCCCAAAATGCAGCTCTCGGCCAGTAAAGTCTTATTTCCTGCCACCGACGACACCGACCAGATAATAGATTCTCTGGAGATTAACGTAGAAAAGCGAACAGTGGAGATTGGTGATTTCAGGATTGCCCCGAAGATGGCAACCCGGGCGTTTCTGACTTCAATCGAGTACAAAAGAGCATGGCAGGCTCTACACCTCAAAGACGTAAAAGCAAGCGACGTACCTTTCGATAGCCTCCTCGCCGGAGGTCGTTCGGTGTTTCCCGAAATAACCATCGGTGATCTGAGTTTTGCGATCTACGAAAACCCCAGCCTGGAGCGTTCCCCGAACGAACCGTACAAGAAGTTCCCGATCGAAAAGTTCCGGCAGTTAGGTGAGGAAATATGGCTCCAATCGCTGACGGTGGAACAGGCCAACATCGCTTACGGCGTCCATAAAGAAGGGGCTGAAAGACCAGACATCACCTTCTCCGGAAGCATCAAAGCCGGTAACTTCAGCACGTGGAAACAGAATAAGCCCGCTTTTATGGAGATAGACTGTCTTTTCGAGAAGACGTCTCCTCTTAAGGTTCGCTTTGAGCTTGACCAACGCGGAGACGGGCGCGATTTCACCACTACAGGAACCCTAAGGGATTACGACCTTCCCAAGATAAACCCGCTGATGATTGTTGCGGCGAACGCCGATATAGAAAAAGGATACATCACGGAACTAAACCATAATTTCAGCATCGAAAACGGAGTGGCGAAGGGGGATTTGCTGCTGAGATACAACAATCTGGAAGTGAAAATGACGGGCAAAAATGCCTGGTTCATTAACCTTATCGAAGATCTCGCTATCCGCGATTCCAATCCGCGCAACGATGGCGACCTTGTTGTCGGAACAGTACATGCGGAGCACATCCCGACAAAGTCTTTCTTCAATATCTACTGGAAATCCCTGGTGTCAGGGATGAAAAGCTCAGTAGCGGGGAAGGTCTTCATCCCCGAAGAGATTACCCCGGAGTAATAACTGCGGGGAGATTGTAACGTCGCCGGGCAGCAACTGCTACCCGGCGACGCTTCAATGCGGTAATTATCCGATCATGTCCTCGGGGCGAACCCAGGCGTCGAACTCATCGGCGGTCAGGAAACCGAGCTCAAGCGCAGCAGCTTTGAGGGTGGTGTCTTCAGCGTAAGCTTTCTTGGCAATTTTGCCGGCTTTGTCGTACCCGATCTTCGTGTTGAGAGCGGTTACAAGCATGAGGCTGTTCTCGAGGTGCTCTTTGATCTTTTTCTCGTTGGGCATAATACCGACGGCACAGTTTTTCTCGAAACTGCGGGCAGCATCACCGATCAACCGGGCGCTCATCAGGAAGTTGAAGATCATCATCGGCTTGAAGACGTTGAGCTCGAAGTGGCCGGTCATGCCACCTACATTGATCGCTACGTCGTTACCAACTACCTGAGCCATTGCCATAGTGAGGGCTTCGGACTGGGTCGGGTTCACCTTGCCGGGCATGATGGAACTGCCCGGCTCGTTGGCCGGGATGATGATTTCGCCGATTCCGGAACGGGGGCCGCTGGAAAGCATACGAACGTCGTTACCGATTTTCATCAGGCTTACGGCGACGGTTTTCAGTGCACCGTGGGCTTCTACGATAGCATCGTGTGCTGCCAGTGCTTCGAATTTGTTTTCGGCGGTACGGAAGGGCAGGCCGGTCAGTTCGGCAATTTCACCGGCAACGTGCTCGGCGTAGCCTTTCGGGGTGTTCAGCCCGGTTCCTACGGCGGTTCCACCCAGGGCCAGCTCGCTCAGGTGGTCGAGGGTATTCTTGATCGCTTTGATGCCGTGGTTCAATTGGCTTACGTAACCACTGAATTCCTGACCCAAGGTAAGTGGGGTCGCGTCCATAAAGTGGGTGCGACCGATCTTGACCACGTCGGCCATCGCTTCAGACTTTGCCTGCAGGGTGTCACGAAGTTGCTCCAGACCAGGGATGGTGTTCTCGACGATCATTTTGTAGGCGGCAATGTGCATTGCCGTGGGGAAAGTATCGTTGGACGACTGGCTTTTGTTGACGTCGTCATTAGGGTGAAGCGCCTTTTTAGCATCGGTCAGGGAACCACCCGCAAGGACATGGCCACGGTTGGCGATTACCTCGTTGCAGTTCATATTGGACTGGGTGCCGGAGCCGGTTTGCCATACTACCAGAGGGAACTCTCCGTCGAGCTCTCCCGCCAGGATTTCATCGGCAACTTTGCCGATAAGGTTCGATTTGCTCTCGTCCAGTACCCCCAGTGCGGCATTGGTACGGGCTGCCGCTTTTTTCAGGATAGCGAACGCGCGGATGATTTCGACGGGCATTTGCTGGCCGCCGATCTCGAAGTTGGTGAAGCTGCGTTGGGTCTGAGCACCCCAATAGCGGTCTGCGGGGACTTCTACTGGGCCTATTGAATCGTTTTCGGTGCGGTAGTTGGACATGATTTTAGTCTTTTAGTTTGTTAGTCTTTCGGGTTACCTGTCCGCGAAGGTACGGCCCCCGAACAGACTAACGAACTAACCATCCACCGAACTATAAAGCGGACATTCCGCCATCGACACTGTACTGCCCGCCGGTCAGGAACGTAGCGTCGTCTCCGGCAAGAAACAGTACAAGTTTAGCGACGTCGTTTTCACTGGCGTAGCGGCCAAGAGGGATCTGGCTTTCGAACTGCGACTTAACCGCGTCACCCTTTCCGCCGCCGAAACCGTCTTCAATACTGCGCATCATCCGGTTGTCTACCGGGCTGGGGTGAACCGTATTGACCCGGATATTACTGGCGGCACCTTCCAGTGCTGCGACTTTCATGAGGCCGATAACGGCGTGTTTGCTAGTTACGTAGCCACTCATGTTGGGAGTGCCGCCGTGGCCGGCTACGGAGCTGGTGATGATGATGCTTCCACCGTCGGCCATTTCCTTCATCACGTACTTCAGGCCCAGGTAAACGCCGAGAATGTTGACGTGGATAACTTTGTGGAATGCCTCTTCGGGATAATCCACAATAGGCATTACCGGGCCTTCGATGCCGGCGTTGTTAAAGAATACGTCAATACCTCCCATTGCCGCTTTTGCCTCCTTCACGTAAGCCTGTACTTCTTCGCTTTTAGTTACATCGGCAGTATGGATGTAGAGGCGGTCAGAGTCCAGTTTTTCTTTGGTCTTTTTGAGGTCCTCTCCGTTGATGTCGACGAGCATTACGTACGCACCTGCATCGAGGAATTGCCGGGCTGTTTCGGTTCCGATACCGCCGGAACCACCGGTTATGAGTACTCTTTTACCACTGAAATTTGTCATGATGATTTTCTTTCCCATACGCCATTCGACTTCATTGTGTTCGTTAAGGAAGGTGGACTATTTTAATTTTTTTTAATTTTTTCTTCGTTGACTGTAAGCTGAGTACGAAGCCAGGTGCCTGAAGAGCAGATAAGGTGAAACTTCATATATAGGATTCGTACGGTCAGGGCCCGACGCCTGAAAAAGACAATCAGGCGCGAACGCAGGATGCAAAGATGGTTTCAAGGAAGAGCCAGTAGTACAGGGTGACCGGGAGACGGGGCCAATTGCCCAAACGCACGAATTCCGGGCAGTGAATGTTAATTCTCATACTACAACTGTAATTTAAATTCATTCTTTGTCTTTCAGCCCCTAACTTTAGGGCCCTTCCGGGGGCTTTTATGCCCCGGCCAAACCCCCAAACCAACACCCATGGCTAACTTTTCAATCAGTGTAAACGGCAAAAGCCACGAGGTAGACGTCGATCCTAAAACCCCGCTCCTTTGGGCCATTCGTGACGAACTTGGCTACGTAGGTACCAAATTCGGCTGCGGCATCGGACAGTGCGGAGCGTGTACTGTTCACGTAGACGGCGTAGCTATGCGCTCGTGCCAGATGACCGTAGAGAACATCGCTTCGCGGAACAGCGAAATCACAACCATCGAAGGATTATCCGAAAACGGAGACCACCCCGTTCAGCAGGCCTGGCTTGAGCACGACGTGCCGCAGTGCGGCTACTGTCAGGCCGGGCAGATTATGAGTGCAGCTTCGCTGCTCAGCAACATCCCTAACCCTTCGGACGAAGACATAAGTGCGGGAATGGCCGGCAATATTTGTCGTTGTGGTACTTATAAAAGGATTCATGCTGCGGTTAAGACTGCCGCCACGAAGATGAGCTAGAAAGCCGCCGCATCATCCAGGTTGCCGTAGCAAGGGCAAAGCCCTTGCTCACTTCCTGTGAGGAATAGCTGGCGCTCAGCCTCTCAACAATCCCTCTTTTCCATCCCACACCAAGATAAAATTATGACCACCAATACTAACCGAAGAAACTTTCTTAAAGTCTCCGCCGCCGCCGGGGGAGGCTTTCTTCTCGGCTTTTCCATACTTACCTCCTGCGAGCAGAAAGCTGTGGCAACCATGACTCCCGAATTGGTAATGCCCGCCGAGTTTACCGAATTCGCCGGCTTCATCAGAATAGCCGAAAACGGGGTAGTAACCATCATGAACCCCAATCCGGAAATTGGCCAGAACGTAAAAACTTCAATGCCAATGCTGATTGCCGAAGAGCTTGATGTCGATTGGAATAATGTGATCGTTGAACAGGGTAAGCTGGACACCGAGCACTTCACCCGCCAGATTGCTGGCGGCAGCCAGAGTATCCGTCAGGGCTGGACGCCCCTGCGTACCACCGGAGCTACTGCCCGCGCCATGCTCCTTGCCGCCGCAGCTCAGAAGCTGGAAACGGACGTTTCTGAATTGCGCACCGAAAACGGCATGATTTACGGCCCCGGTGATAAGGAAATCAGCTACGGCGAAGTAGCTGCACTCGCTGTAACCATACCCGTGCCGGATGAAGTAGAGCTGAAAAAACCTGAGGATTTCAAAATCATCGGAAAAAATACCAAAAACGTCGATGGACGCAAGATTGCCACCGGCAAGCCACTCTTCGGAATGGATGTCCGGCGTGAAGGAATGCTTTACGCCGGGGTTATTCAGCCCCCGGCCTTCGGGATGGAACTGAGCTCCTTCAATGCTGATGCTGCCCTGGCAATGCCAGGCATAGTCGACGTGATCGAGATTGATTGTGCGCCGGAAGGAAAAGAGTTGCAGTGGACCGATAGTGCAACGGTCCGCAAACAAATAGCTGTTGTCGGCAACTCCACCTGGCAGGTAATGCAGGCCAAAAAAGCCGTCGAGGTAGAATGGAAGCGCGTCTCGCCCGCTGAAAGTAACGCCGGGCACCGAAGCAAAATGACCGACTTGCTCGCGACGGGAAAAGTTGCCGAAGCCCGCCGTGACGGCAACCCTGAGGCGGCCTTTAAAAGCGCCGCCAAAGTAATTGAGTCTACTTACTCCGCTCCCTTCCTGCCTCACAACACGATGGAGCCGATGA
Organism: Neolewinella aurantiaca; assembly: GCF_008014675.1. Lineage (GTDB taxonomy): Bacteria > Bacteroidota > Bacteroidia > Chitinophagales > Saprospiraceae > Neolewinella > Neolewinella aurantiaca. Next base: position 27,229 of record NZ_VOXD01000033.1, read on the forward strand.
ACTTCTTCGCCCACGTCACGGACGAAAAAGCGGAACTTCACGGGCCAATCCAAACCCCCGAATTCCTGGAGAAGACCATTGCTAGCCTGTTCGATATGGACCCGGCAGACATAGAAGTGGGCATGACGCGCATGGGAGGAGGCTTCGGCCGCCGCCTGTACGGGAGCTTTGCCGTTGAGGCCGCTTTGATCTCGAAGGCGGTGAAAGCTCCGGTGAAACTCGTGTATAGCCGTGAGGATGACATGACCCAGGGTACTTACCGCCCGGATTACCTCGTGAACTACCGCGCCGGCCTCGATGAGAACGGCCAGCTCATTGCGTTCCACGTGCGTGGAACCGGTACTGCGGGCAGCCCCGTTTTCGAAAACCGGTTTCCCGCCGGAGCCGTAGACAATTACCTGGCCGAAAACATCAGCCTCGACTCCAACATCAGTACCGGCGCGTGGCGTGCGCCACGCTCGAACTTCATCGCCGGTGCAGAGCAGGCTTTTCTCGACGAAGTCGCTCAGGCGGCGGGGAAGGACCCCATCGACTTCCGGCTCGAACTCTTTGACCGGGCAATGGAGAAACCCGTGGGGGAAAACAATGATTACGACGCTGAGCGTTACGCTGGCGTCATCAAACTCGCCCGCGAAAAATCGGGATGGAAGGGCAGTGAAGGTGAAGGCGTTTACCGTGGCTTTGCGGCTTATTACTGCCACAACTCCTACGTTGCTCAGGTACTTGACGTTACGATGGAAGGCGATAAGCCTAAAGTTGGCCGTGTATGCTGTACCGTGGATTGCGGTATCGTCGTGAATCCCGAAGGTGCGCTCAACCAGATCGAGGGTGGTATCATCGACGGAATCGGGCACGCGCTCTTCGGCGAAATGACCTTCACCGAGGGCAAACCGGACCACGAGAACTTCAACACTTACCGGCTCATCCGTCATCCGGAGGCACCGTCTTCAATCGACGTTCACTTCGTCGATAACGGTATTGCTCCCACCGGGCTCGGGGAGCCGTCTTTGCCGCCCGTGATCGGGGCGCTGGCCAATGCACTGAGCGCGGCAAAAGGTGAGCGCGTATACGATCAGCCGTTCACGAAAAGCCTGCGCGGGTAAGCTCAGGTTACCGTACCGGAAACGCAAAGGCCAGCCTTCCCCTGAGGGGAGGCTGGCCTTGCTTTTTGGCCCCCGGAGCCGGGCCCTGATGGTATCATTGCACCTGCGTTCGCGCCTTCTGCACGATGTTGCTGCTTATTCCACTTTGAGGGAGTCCAGCGCTTGAACGACCTCATTGAGTCCGTTTTTCAGGATGTTGTTCAATTCATCGCCCTCCGGGAGGTCGTCGATCAGGCCGTTGACGGCCCTCTTCATCTCTCTTTTAGAGGGTAATTCGTCGGCGAATTCTTCAAGGGCTTCTTCTACTTCTGCTTTGGTGGGGGCCTCTTCGGCGAACTCCTCGATGGCTTTGTCGATGGCCTCGGAGATCTCAGCGTCGGTTGGCCAGTCGGCCAGGGTTTCTTCCAGTTCGCGGCGTGCTTCGGCTTGCTCGTCGGCTGGCATCTTCGCGATACGCTTCTCGGCTATTTCGCGGAACTCTTCTTTGGAGGGCATTTTGTCCTGCATCTTGCGGGCGAAGTTTTTCATCGCGTCGCTATCGACCAATCCGTCGCTGGTGCAGGAAAAAGTAAGGGTGAAAAGGAAAACAGGAAGTAGGGTGAGTAGGAGCTTGCGCATAGTTATCAGGGGTTATTTGCTGCATAGGTAGCGGCGGAAACCCAATGGGTACGAGTTTGCTCGACGAAACAGGGCGGATCGTCGATCAACGCTCCGCCCCCGATTCAGGCAATATAGAATGAGAAATCAGTCTTTTGCTCTGGCCCGGATCTCATCGGCCTGAGCTTCCATTTCGTCGAGGCTTTTCTCCACCAGACCGTTCACTTTGCTGCCGGAGGGCGCCTCGTCCATTGCACCGCGGATCATTTTACTGATCATGGAGCCACCGGGGGCTTCGTCGAGTTCTCTCAAAGCTTCGTTGATTTCGGAGCGGGATGGGAGGTCGTTGACGGCTTCGGAAATAGCTTCGGTGATTTCGCCGTCGGTGGGCCATTCGGCAAGCGTTTCTTCGAGGCTTTTGCGGGCTTCGGCCTGCTCTTCGGCGGGCATTCTGACGATCTGCTCTTCGGCGATTTTCTTGAATTCTTCTTTGGTGGGCAGCACTTCTTTCTGGAAACGTTCGGCGTATTCCTGAACGAGAGCGGCGTCAATATTGCCGTCGGCGCCGCAACTGGTGAAGGCCAAAGTCAATAGGAGGAGAGGGATAAGGTTTAGCAAAGAGCGCATAGCAAAGGTGGTTTTGTCCCTTTATGCGCAAAAGCGGGGTGCTGTTACACCGGCGTGGTTTTTTTTGGCGCGGCCGCGGGTGCAGGGAAGGGTTGATGGCTATGTTCTGGCCTTTTGTGCTTACCGTCCGTACTGGTTGATGAATTCCTGCCGCAGCCGGAGGTACTCAGGATGAGTTTTGGCCGCGTCCCACTTTTCTTTGAAAATGCGTGCGGCTTCGGCTTTTACGGGGTCTTCGGGCTGGCGTGGCAGTTCGGCGCGGCCGTGTGCACCGCTTATACCTTTTTTACCGGCAGGTACGGGGCCGTCGTATTTTTTGCCTCCTTTATGGTTGGCGTACCGGCGGGCCCGGGTGAAGCCCATCTGAAGAAACTTGCGGGCCATGTCGGCTCCGACGAAGTCCTTTTCTTTCAGGTAGCCGAGGAACAACTCCCATATTTTTTCTGACGAAACCCGTGCTGTTTCAGGGTCTTTGAAACGCCAAAAGGGAAGGATTTCTGATTTGTATGGCTCAACCGAAAGAACGCCCTGCTCTCCGCGTCCGATGGCGTAGAGATCAGGGCGTTCCCGGAAGTCTGTAGTATTGAAGTCGATTGAATAGTCGAAAGCTCTCATGATGTTTCGGGTTCATCGCTGTTGTCGGATTGAGCAATGTCGGGCAAGGGAAGATCGGCATCTCCGGTATTGGCCGCGAAGCGGGCAAGTCGGTAATCCTTAGGCTTATAGCTGCTGGGGATGGTTGAGAAGTTGTTTTCGTCTTTCATGCCTCTGATGAATTTTAAATATTAAGGTATGGGGAAGTGATAATGGCCACTTCCCCATAATTGTTCAGACGGCATAATTAGGCAGGTACGCCGGCAAAGACTTCCAGCATTGCTTTGTTGAAGGCCGGGATATCGCCTGGGTTACGGCTTGAGACGAGGTTGGCATCGACGACTACTTCTTTGTCGATGTAGTCTGCTCCGGCGTTTCTCACGTCGTAACGGATAGATTCGTAACAGGTCATTGAGCGGCCCTTGATTACTTTGGCGTTGATCATTGTCTGGCTGCCGTGGCAGATTACGGCCACAGGTTTGTCAGCGCGGAAGAACGATCGGACAAAAGCAAGTGCCTGTTCGTTGATGCGCAGGGAATCGGGGCTTAGTACGCCGCCGGGCAGGAGCAGAGCGTCGTAAGCAGCAGGGTCGGCGTTGTCCAGTACAACTTCTACATCGTAGCTGCCACCCCAGTCGTCGCCATCCCAGGCTTTGATGCTGCCGCTTTCGGGGCTGACCAGGTGTACGGTGGCACCGGCGTCTTCGAGGGCTTTGCGTGGTTCGGTGTATTCGACTTCTTCGAAGCCGTTGGTAATCAGAGCGGCTACCTTCAGATTGGAAATATCCATGATTTTAAGAATTTAGTTTACTAATGCTGGTGGTAAAACGGATGCCGATATTTCAGAGTTCGGTTTTGCGGGGGTGTATGTTGTCGGATCCAATTTATCAAAAGCCATCTTTGCATCCTGCGGCCGCGCCTGAACATCCTGTCAAACTGTCGATAAAAACCTCCTTCATTCCATGTACCTTTGCGGCGCTGGAAAGTCAGCGGTCAAATAGTCGCAGCTGCTGCAGCGGGCTAAAAGACCAAAGAACTAACGAATAAACAGACCAAAACATGGGCCGTAACCGCCGTAACCGCTTCCCTGAACGCATCGATAACGTAACCATCACTGGTCTGGCCGATAAAGGCTTCTGCGTTGGGAAGACCGACGAGGGAATGGTAGTCTTTGTGGAAAAAGTTGTGCCCGGCGACGTAGTGGATGTGCGCCCATTCCGCAAGAAGAAGAAAGTACTCTTCGCGGCACCGCTCGAGTTTCATAAGAAGAGCGAAGACCGGGTGGAACCCTTCTGTCAGCACTTTGGCGTCTGTGGTGGTTGCAAATGGCAAAACTTCAGCTACGAAGGCCAGCTGCGCGAAAAAGACCGCATTGTCCGCGATGCCCTCACTCGCATCGGCAAGGTTGAGGTCGGCGAATGGGAGCCGATTTTGGGTAGCGAAGAGACCAGCTTCTACCGCAACAAATTGGAATTCGGCGTCGCCAACCGCCGCTGGCTTACCGCCGATGAAGTCGGCGACGACACCGTTACCAACGAAACGGATGTCATCGGTTTCCATAAAGCAGGTGCCTACGATAAACTGATCGACATCGAGAAGTGTCACCTTCAGTTCGGACCCAGCAACGAGCTGCGCAACGGCATCCGTGCCCTGGCAATTGAAATGCAGATCCCGTTCTTCGACATGCGCGAGCGTGTTGGCCTCTTCCGGCAGTTCATGATCCGGACCACCACCACGGGAGAGTGCATGCTCGTTCTTGCCTTTTTCGAAAACGATCAGGACCAGATTAAGCCTTTCCTGGACGCGGTTATGGAGAAATTCGGAGAGCACATCACCAGCCTCTACTACTGCATAAACGGCAAGATCAATGAGTACATGATGGACCTGGAGATGCACCTCTTTGCGGGTACCTCCACCATTCGCGAAACACTCGGACACGTGAAGTTTCACATCGGCCCTAAGTCTTTCTTTCAGACCAACAGTCGCCAGGGTAAACGCCTTTATGACATCACGGCCGAGTACGCCGGGCTCACCGGCAACGAGAATGTTTACGACCTCTATACCGGGATCGGTTCCATCGGTCAGTACGTGGCTAAAGACGCAAAGTCGGTTGTAGGTATCGAGGAAATCGCCGCCGCGATCGACGACGCTAAGATCAATGCCGAACTTAACGGATTGGACAACTGCACCTGGTACGCCGGGCGTACCGAAAACATCCTCACTCCTGAGTTTGCGGCCAAACACGGCCGCCCCGACGTACTCATCACCGACCCGCCCCGGGCGGGTATGCACCCCAAAGTAATTCCGATGCTACTGGAGCTCGCCGCTCCCGTTATCGTTTACGTTTCCTGCAACCCTGGTACCCAGGCGCGGGACCTGGCGCTGCTGTCCGAGAAGTACAAAGTCGTTAAGGCGCGGGCCGTGGATATGTTCCCGCAGACGAGCCATTGTGAGTCGGTAGTGCGGTTGGAACTGATTACTCCGCAATAGCAAGTGTCGCTACTCCCAGCTTCAGGCCTTCATGGCTGGCCAGCAGGATGTTCCCGCAGAAGTCGACCGTAGCTCCGGTAGTAAGCACATCGTCGACCAGGAGCAAGTGCTTGCCGGCGAAGTCTCCTTCTCCGGTTCCGAAGGATTCCCGGGTGTTTTCCACCCGTTCGTAGCGGGTCCGTTTGGTTTGTGAACCCTTGAATACGACTCGCTTCAGTGCTTTGGGGTAAACGGGCTTGCGAAGCACCGTGGCCATTCCTTCCGCAATCTTCTCGGCCTGGTTGTAACCCCGTTCGTGCCTCCGGTTGGGGTGAATCGGGACAGGGACGATGCCGTCGAGGTCCTGCAGCGCAGGGTGATCTTTGATCAATTCCGCGAGCTGTTCGCCGAGCTGGACGCCGACCTCCGGCCGGTGATAATACTTGAGGGCATGAATCAGCTGCTGGCAGACGGTCCCCGTATTGAACGCCAGAAGCGCCGCGCCAAAGGTTACGGGAAGCCGGCCGACCATACGATCGGTTACGCCGTTCTCCGGCATGAGCCAGTGGTTGGTAAGGGCTAGATCATTGTTGCAGGGAATGCAAAGCTGGGGGCGTTGCCCCGCCACAACTGCCCGCTGGCAGTTGAGACAAAGACGGGGAAAGAGCAAAGTCATCAGCCCGTCGCCGAGGGTATGAAAAGTCCGTTTAATCGACATATGTCCACTTGCGCAGAAAGCGCAACCCGAAGGAAATTTCAATGGTGAAGTTCCGGATGGCGCGGGCGGGCAGGGTGCGCAGGGTTCCCGATCCGTCGATTACGTTGTCGATTTCTCCTGACTCGTACTGGAAGCTAAAGTCAGGGTGGCCCTGTAGCTCTACCGTTCCGCCTAGTTTTTCTGATATCGGGAAGAGGACACCTGCTCCGAAGCTTGCTCCGTAGGTAATGTCTTTGATGAAGTCAGGACTGTCCAGGGGGTAATTCAGCCGGAAGGAGGTACCGGCGGTTTGCTCGAGGATGTCGTAATCGCTGAGGTTGGTCTTGACGTTGTAATCAGCTCTGAGCCCGAGGATATAGTAGAAGTCTCCCAGCCGGGAATAACCGAAAACGGATTTAGCACCGAGGCCCAGCGAGACGTTGTAGAACCTGAAATCATCGCTGGGTAGGGTTACCTGCCCTCCGTTGAAGGTGATGCCCCGCCGGCGGCTGATTTTGCTGCCCCGCGTGTGATAGCCCAGTTGACCGTAGAAACTGAAACGACCCTGTGAAGGGATAGACTCGAAGTAAAGGTCACCGTGGTAACCGATCAGAAGCTCTGTTTCCAGGCCGCTCCAGTCCTGATTTCCCAGGCTCAATCCTCCCTTTACCCCGAAGAGATAGCCTCCCCAATCTATGCCGTATTCTCCTTCCTGGTCCAGATCCTGAGCGGTGGCCAGGTTGAAGGGTAGGAAGAGAGCGAAAACAAAAAACAGGGTTGAGCTGATACGACGCACGGGCATGAGTTTGGTTGATCGGCTAAGGTAGCAAGTAAAAGTATAACAAGGAGCCACCGGTGAACTGCAGATATTTGTTGTTTGCAGGCCACCGGTGGCTTCGGTATTCGTCTTACCGTACCCGGAGTCGTTGTCCGATAGAGATGTTGTTGCCGGTGAGGCCGTTGAGTTGCTTCAGGGCGTCTACCGTCAGGCCGTAGCGCCGGCTGATGGCGTAAAGTGTTTCTCCGGCAGAGACGGCGTGGTACTGCTCAGCAGTACCGTTCGAGGGGCCGTTGGGGTTGGCTACTTCCGGTGGCACCACTGCCGGAGGAACGGGCTGAGGGGTGGTTGTTGGTGGGGTGGGCGATGGGTTGTACGGAGGGTAGGTCGGCGTGGTCGGCGTCGGATTGTACGGAGGCTGAGGATTGGTGGTCGGTGTATCCGTAGGGTCATCGACGATGATCTGACCATTATTATCGGTAGGGATGGTAGGAGTAGGAGGTAATGTTTCGTCTATCACTCCTTCTAACCGTGGTGCTTCGCGTAGCTTGCTTCCTCTTAGCTTCACCTTCTCGCCGGTGGCGGGGTCTGAAGTTTCCTGCAGGCGGTTCCGCCGGGCAAGTATGTCGAGACGAAGACCGTAGCGCTGGGCTATGTCAAACAGGTCTTCCCCTTCTTCGGTGACGTGGTAAGCTTCGCGGCCACGGTATGCTCTGCGTTTTTTCTGGAGGTAAACCCGGTCGCCGGAAGGTACTTCCTGGTTTTCCTGGCGGAGGTTTTCGTTGTATTCCAGCAGGCGACTTACACTTACATCTACCTGGCGGGCTACTTCCTGAACACTGATCGGTGCGTCGTTTATGAAGTAGCTCACGTCGTTGGTGCGGAGGATGCCCCGTTGTAATTCCTCAACCGGGGTAAGGACGATTTCAGGGTCATCGATCACGATACTCGACTGGTCGTACTGGTTGAGGTTGTACCGTTCGATGAGTGAGATAAGAAGCTGAGGGTAGTTGGGGTTGGTGGCGTACCCCGACGTACGCAATCCTTCGGCCCATGCCCGGTAATCAGTAGGGTCTAACCGGAAAAGGAATCCGTAACGGAAAGATTTTGCCGGGTCACGAAGAAATTCGGAATGGGCGACGAAACTGGCATCTGCATTACGGTACTGACGGAAACAGCTTTTGATCAGCTTACCCTGGTCATTGTAATCATCATCTTCTTTGTAGTATTCTTCACCGTTCCATTGGCTTCCACACTTAATCCCGAAGTGATTGTTCGCAGAGCGGGCGAGCTTGCTTCTGCCGGCATCGCTTTCCAGAATGCCCTGCGCCAGCTTGATGCTGGCGGGGACTCCGCTGCGCTCCATTTCACTCATAGCGATTTTCTTGAAACGCTTGATGTAATCTTCCTGATCAGCTTCGGACGAAGTCAGGATTATCTCCGGGGAGGAGGTATTTGCTGCGGAGAACCCCAGGGTTCCCAAAAATAACAGGAAGGTTAAAACGTGCTTAATCATGTCTCTTGTGCTCTTGAGTAAATACATAGATATAAATAGCTCCGTTGGGGGGCAGGCGCGCTTAGCGCGCCGGGCACCTCCCCGAAGGGTGCATGGCTCCCCGATCGGAATGGATAAGTATGGAACGGCAAAGTAAAGGGTAATGAGGGTGTTGATGCCTCACTTTTTTAGTTTGTTAAGGATTTTTACCGGGAGGTTAGCATATTGATAGCAGTTGGTTGCCGCCTGCCAAGTTAACGCATCAGCAACACATCACCCGTAATTTCCACTTTCCGACCTCCTGAAAGCTCTACAATAACCTTAAAGATGTAGACGTCTTGCTCGTAGACGTTCCCGTCGGGATGGTGGCCATCCCAGCCCCAGTTACCGTCGTTCGGGGTGACGGACTCTTCCATAAAGTAGACCATTTCTCCCCACCGGCTGAAAATGGCGAAGTCACTAAAGCTGAGCACTGTGGAGCGGGCGTATATCCGGAAGAGGTCGTTGACGCCATCGCCATTGGGGCTGAATACATTCGGCGCATAAATCGGTACGTAATCATCGACGATGATCTCTACCATAGCCGTCGCCGTACAGCCGAATTCATCCATCGTGGTAATCTCGTAGGTGGTGTTCTTGCCGGGGGAAACGAAAAAGTTGTCGGATTGAAACAGACTGTCCGGACCGGGAGAGAGCAGGTACCCCGTACCGTTCAGGTTGGTCAGGAGCTGCAGGCGAACACTGTCACCTTCCGCAATAATGGCACGGCGGGGACTGACGATCAGTTCTCCGCGGGGCGGAGCTTCGAAGTCGAAGCGTTCGCTCAGCAGGCAGCCGTTCATATCCTCGATCTGTAGCACCGAAGCACCAACCGGTAGTTGCAACGAGTCGGGCAGGTCGGGCAGGGGACGATAATTCTGGTCTGCGCTGGTTCGGAAAAGGTATGGGCCAACGCCGCCCTGTACCTCCTGCAGCACCAGATAAGGCAGCGTATCTACACAGTTTGCCTCTACCCGGCTCACCTGGGTTTCCAGTGACTCCGGAGCGACCAGAGTAACCTCGGCCTCTGCGGTACAGCCGCGCCTGCTGGTCACGCTTACGCTGTAATCTCCGGCAGGCAGGTTCTGAAGTACGGCTGAACTGCTCCCGTTGTCCCAACTGTAAATATAAGGCCTTTGGCCTCCGTTGGGGATTGCTATTATGGCCCCGTCTGAGCCTCCTGCACAGCTGACGGCATAGGCATCGTCGCCACTTAGTATTTCTATGTTTGCCGCGAGGTCTGTTTCTCTTATCTGCACGGTTCCCTGGCTGCCTACCTGGCAGCCATCACCGCCGGCTACGGCCAGAATGCTGACCTGGGTACCCACGGGAATTTGCCGGTTGATGGTGATCGAGCCATTCAGCAATGATATGGTATCCGTTGGGTCAGAGCTCAATACAACAGTGGCTATTCCGCTGCCATCGTAACTCAGTACCAGGTTTGGGGAGCCTCCCGGGCAAACGATTCCATCGCCGGAAAGCCGCACCGTAGGGACGGCATAATTACGAACCGTTACGAATACAAGGCTGTCGCAGCCGTATTGGTCTGCTATGTCGAGTTGGGTTAGTACCGATGTGGCGGGACGAACAAAGGTGACATCACCGTACACGAGCGTATCTCCCGTACAGATGGTGGTGTCCAGAAACCCTATTACTTCGGGCGGGAAGCTCAGGTTTACCATCACGGTCGTATCGCAGCCGGAGGATGAAGAGATAGGTAGCCTGACGGTTCCCTGTGGCCTGTTCACGTCGAAGAACTGACCGTAATAGTTCAAGCGGGAATACCGGCAAATTGTCGTGTCGAGGGTGCCGAGGGCTGGCTCCCGAAAGCTCACATTCACCATTACCGTACTGTCACAACCATTTGCCGAAGGTGTTGGTACCACCACGGGGCCCGAAGTCCGGTTCTCATGGAAGAACTGCCCGAAGAAGTTGAGCCGCTGCCCGGGGCACAGGGTCGTATCGAGGGCGCTGAACGCAGGTGCATAGAATTGGATGGAAACATTGATCGTGCTGTCGCAGCCCGCCGCCGAGGGCATCGGGGTGAGTACTTCCCCGGTCAGCCGGTTGGCGTTGAAAACCTGACCAAACAATCTCAGTTGATTGCCGATGCACAGTGTTGTATCCAGGTAGCTTACTGCCGGAGCAGCATAGCTGATGTTTACCATCAGGAAACTATCGCAGCCCCCCGCCGAAGGAAACGGCAGCGAAATTATATCCGAGAGCCGGTTTTCGTCGAAAACCTCACCAAAGAGGTTGAGCGGTGTTTCCGGGCAGAGCACAGTGTCGAGCTGCCCCACAGCGGGAGGCAGAAGCACGACGGGAAGGGTTCGGCCTACGGGGCGTGAACAACCGTTGCCGTCCGTTATGTCAAGAATTCGGATAACCACATCATTAAGGTCAGTAAGACCCAATTCGGCGGCACAGATCATCTCTGACCCCGAAGAATTCCGGTTGATGGTCATCTCCTGCTCTGGCCCTCCATTTTGGCTGAAGACGTAATCGATGGCGAAGGGAGGGGTTCCCGCCAGGTTCAGTTGCAAACTGACACAGTCGTCTTCGCAGGCGGGGCTCAGCCCCGTCGTCGATAACGATGGTATATCAGTAAAAGGCGTGATGTTTACACCATCGGTTGCTTCGCAACCGGATTCATCGACGATGGTGACGGTGTAGGAGCCGGGAGCCAACATGCCTATACTCGCCGTAGTGTCGCCGTTGCTCCAGCGGTAGGTCACCACGCCGAAGGGGTTGACGGGCGTCGCGGTCGCTGCTCCGCGGGCGTTGCCGCAATCCGGTTGGGTAGAAGTAGTTAATAGCCCGATCATACAAGGGCCCGGGTTGACGATGGCAGTACACTGGGTCGTACAGCCGTTTTGATCGGTCAGGATCAGGTTGTAGGTCCCTGGCCCCAGACCGTTGATGGTTGTGTCTGAGTTGGCGCTGATAACAAAGTCTCCCAGGTCTCCGCTGAGCTGCATAACGTTCCCTGTACCTGCGTTCGCGACTGAAACTGTTCCGTCCATGATACTGGCCAGTGTTTCTGCCGTTGCCGAGCAACTCAAGGTCAGTTGCGGTGGCTGCGTGATGACGAAATTATTGTTCGCTACGCAACCGTTGGCGTCGGTTACCTCAAGGGAATAGTTGCCGGCAATCAAGCCTCCCACGAGACTGTCGTTGGGAAGGCTGTCTACCGACCAGTTGTAAGTTAGGGGATATGCTCCTCCCGAAACGATTGCCGCAAGACCTCCGGTACTGTCCCCAAAACAATTGATTTGCTCGGTCAGCGTAAGGTCGACTCCGAACGGTTCCGGGTTATCGAGAACGACCACAATTGTATCCAGGGGGCAATCTGTCCGGTCAGAAACATGTATCCGGTAGGTGCCGGCGGGCAGGTCATTGACGACCCAGCGGCCATCGTATGCATCTACGTCCCAGTCGACAACGAGGCCGGGGCTGGCGCCGGTAATATCCAGCCGGATACTGCCATTATTTTCATCATTACAGCCGGGCGGGTCAAAGTCAACGGTAGCAGCGAGGGTACAGGGAGGAGGGACGATCGAAAACACACAGCTTCCCGTACAACCTTCGGTATTGTAAGTGCTTACGGTGTAGTCTCCGGCGAGCAGGCCTGTGATCTCAACGGTCGGTACGGTCGTTACAAACATTGAATCGAGCGGCCCGGATATGGTAACGAACCAATCTGGCCCGCTATCGAAATTCAACGTTACCTGTCCGTCACCAAAAATAGAGACAGGGTTGGTGGGGGTACAGTTGGGAAAGATATCGCAGTTGGCTTCGCCGATGGTGGCAACACACGTCCGGCTGCATCCGGTCTGGTCAGTAATCTCAAAAAAATAAGTGCCGGAAGGCAGGTCGTAGATCGTATCGCCGCTGGCAACTATGAGGTCATTTACGGCGGGCAGCGAATCTCCGGCCTGATCTACCGCAACGTAGCTCAACAGGAAGTCCGGAGTGCCACCGCTTAGCTCGAGTCCGATTTTACCGTCGTCCAGGAAGGGTAGCGTTTCGTCTACACCTCCGCAGTTGAAGGTGAAAGACGGTTCCGAAATTATGTTGACGGAACCACTGACTTCGCAAAGCCGGCTGTCGGTTACCGTATAGGTATAGGTTCCCGGGCCAAGACCGGTGAGTTCGGGCTCGGTTGAGCCATCCACGCCTGGTCCTTCCCATACGAGCATCGGGTTATGGTCGCCGGAGAAAGTCAAAGTAATGCCTCCGTTGAGGTTGCCATCGCAATCGCTGTTGATGACCTCAAGAATTTCTGCCGCTAGGTCGGAGCAATCGGGTTGGGGGATGATCAGGGTGCAATCTTCGGTACACATACTCTCCAGATCGAATACGGTGAAAACGTAAGTCCCTGCGGGCAGCCCGGTTAGGGTGGTAACCCCGTCGTTTATATTATTGAGGTTACCGCTTACCGGACCGGTCCAGCTGAGGTTATAGTCTCCCAGCCCGGCGAGGATGTCGATGTTTATCGTTCCGTCGGAGCCGCCGATAGTTGTTGGAGCGGTGAAGTCCGAGCAGGCAAAGGCGACATTGTCTAGTTGGGTGATGTTAGCATCCCAGTAGGCTGTGCAGCCGTAAAGGTCCATAATTTCGGCGCTGTAAATACCCGGCGTAAGGCCGGATATCATCGGCCCGGTTGCGGTGAACCCGTTGGGTCCGGTCCAGTTGATAGTAGTGCCGGTGCCATCTTCGGCTACACAATAGAAGCTTTCTGTCCGGAAAGAGTGCAGCCTTACGGAGCCTCCGGAGCCATTACACCCTATATCGCGTGCATCGACAGTAAAATAAGGGATATTGGGAGGGGCGCAGGATGGGCGGAAATCATAGGTACACTCCTCGTAACAACCAATGATGTTGCCATCGAAATCAGTGTCTGGCTGCAGATCGCCGTCAAAATCCTGCACACTCCAGACCTGAACGGTATAAATTCCGGGGGGTACACATTCGTTGAAAACATTGTCTCCTACAAGTATATAGGCTTCATAAGAAGTTCCGTCTGGCTGGTTTGGAGAGAAAACGGATTGAACAGGAAGGTGAGAAAAGCTGGCGCGGGAAATCTCGAAAGTATCCGTCCCGCTGTAAATTCTACTGTAATAAAGGTTGGCTCCGTTGGCCGTCCATGTCATAAAAGCGCCATTTCCGGGATTGTTATCTCCAGACGAGGGTGTTTCCCCTTCACAAGTGATGGAGAGGCCGATAGAGGGATCACATGGCATTTTCAAAGGGGATGGGGCGAAAGAAGCTCCAGATATGCGGTGTAATTCCAGGTCGCTTTTTAGGTCCTGGCTATGTTGAGCGGGCAAAAAATCCCCAATCATACACAGCATCAGGCAAAATAAAATCGGTTTCATAAAAGGGAGGCGTGTACTGATCAAGCCAAAGAAGTCAATCTAATGCAATTCAAAGATAGCCACGAAAAAGCTAAATGCACATTAGTTTAACATTCAATGGGTTAAACTAATCTGGATGTTGGGTAGCAAAGACGCGGTAAACGGTTGTTTTTGAGGGGGGAGCGGTTCCTCGTATAGCCTCAAAAATGACGCATTACCAGCCTTTTTTTTAAAAAGCGATAATTCCTCAACGCCAACCTTCACAAAATACTTACTTATCTTGTTGTAAGTTTGCACCGCGGTTCGGAGTCACATGCAGTGAGAAGAATTTGCTAAAGTTGCCCGTAAGGGTTTTCTTTGCGCCGCAATTGTTCATTAAACGCCAATAAGTTATGGCTAGCATTGAGAAAAAAGTAATACAAATCATTGTCGACAAGCTCGGCGTAGACGAAGCTGAAGTCACCTCGGAGGCAAGCTTCCAAAACGATCTCGGAGCAGACAGTCTTGACACTGTCGAGTTGATCATGGAATTCGAAAAAGAATTCGATATCAGCATTCCGGACGAGCAGGCGGAGAATATCCAAACTGTCGGCCATGCTGTTACCTACCTGGAAAGCAGCGTGGAAAAGTAATTGTTCCCATTTACTTTCTTTCCGCCGCCCGACGTTCCTGCCCCGGCAGGCCACGGGCGGCGGTTTTTTGTTTAAGAAGGGCTCCTCTCTTCCCGGAGTCCCCCCCTTACCCGCGGCAAAGTATATTTGCCCCTCACAATCCAAAAGATTTAACCCATGAAGCGCGTAGTAGTGACCGGTATCGGTGCCCTCACGGCCATCGGGAACAACGTCCCCGAATACCTCGAAGGCCTGAAAAGTGGTAAAAGTGGTGCACAGCCCATTACCCAGTTCGATCCTGAACAATTCAAGACTCAGTTTGCCTGTGAAGTCACCAACTGGGACCCTACAGACAGATTGGATAAACGCGCCATCCGGCGCCTCGACCGCTATATCGTTATGGCGCTCTACGCTGCCGATGAAGCGCTGAAAATGGCGGGCATAAATAATGAGGCTGGAGAGAGAATCTTTGACCTTGACCCAGACCGCGCCGGCGCAATCGTTGCCTCTGGTATTGGCGGCCTTGGTACGCTCGAAAAAGAAATAATGGATTTTGCGGATGGCAGCGGTACACCGCGCTACAATCCTTTCATGATTCCAAAGATGATTGCCAACATGGGGGCTGGTCATATCAGTATGGAGCATAACCTGCGTGGCCCCAGCTACGCAACCGTCAGTGCCTGCGCATCCGGAGGCCACGCCTTAGCCGCTGCAGCCGACGACATCCGGCTCGGCCGGGCCGACCTGATGATCACCGGTGGCTCCGAAGCAGTAGTGACTAAAGTTGGCATCGGTGGCTTCAACAGCATGAAGGCGCTGAGTACCCGCAACGACGACTACAAAACAGCCAGCCGCCCTTACGACGCCGAACGCGACGGATTCGTTCTCGGTGAAGGTGCAGGAATCATTATTCTGGAAAGCCTCGACCACGCCCTGGCCCGCGGCGCTACCATCCTCGCAGAAGTAGCAGGTTACGCCGCCAGTTCGGATGCCTACCACATCTCGGCGCCTCACCCCGAAGGCGCGGGTGCTAAAATGGCGATGATCAATGCCCTGAAGTACGCTGAACTCAAGGCCTCTGATGTAGACTACATCAATACCCACGGTACCTCCACTCCGCTTGGAGATACTGCAGAACTGAAAGCCATTCAACTTGCCTTCGGCGAAGACGTCTACGACCTCAATATCAGCTCTACCAAGTCGATGACCGGTCACCTGCTTGGAGCCGCCGCTGCAGTAGAATCAGTCGCCTGTATCCTGGCAATTCAGCACAATTTCGTACCCCCAACCATCAATCACTTCACGGACGACCCCGAAATTGACCCTAAACTGGACTTAACCTTCAATAAGTCGGTCGAAAAGCCCGTGAATGTTGCGCTTTCTAATACCTTTGGGTTCGGAGGTCATAATTCGGCCACAATATTCAAGCGCTACAACCCCTAATACAAGGTGATCAAAACGATCAGACGAATTTATAATTTTTACTTCAGCCCGGAGAAGGATTTTGTCCGTCGGCTACGACGTCTCCTTGGCTTTACGCCCGCTTACCTCAAAATCTTCAAGCTTGCTTTTCATCACAAAAGCAGTAACGATGGCGCTAAAAGCTCGCCTTACGGAGGGCAAAGTAACGAGCGCCTCGAATATCTGGGAGACGCCGTGCTCGGGACAATCGTTGCGGAATACCTCTACAAGAAGTACCCCACCGAAGACGAAGGCTTCCTGACCAAAATGCGCTCCAAGATCGTGAAGCGCAAAAGCCTCAACGAGATCGGGTTTAATATGGGGCTCGACGAAATCCTCTCCACCTACAACAATACCCGGATCGCGAAGTCCATGCTAGGTAATGCTGTGGAAGCACTTGTAGGTGCAGTTTACGTAGAGCAGGGATATGCGCTGACGACGAAGTTCGTCGTTCGCCGGATGCTGAAAAATTACGTTGATGTGGAAGGTTTGGAAACCTTCGATGACAATTATAAAAGCCAATTGCTGGAATACTGTCAGAAAAACGGCCAGCGGGTGGATTACAAAATCCTCAAACGCTTCAAACAAGACAAACGCGACCGCTTCCGCGTCGCTGTCCTGGTAGACGGAGCAAAACTGGCCGTAGGCGAAGACTACAATAAAAAATCTGCGGAGCAGATTGCGTCTAAGCGGGCGCTCCAGGGGATGGGAATGGCGGTTACCCAGAAGTGAGTTAGCGGATTGGAGCGTTGCGGCCGCAAGCAGCATTCGTAGTGCCAGGCTTTCTCATCCGAGGAAGCCGTGCAACTCATAGTTCATTCGAAGTACCGTGCCCGGCTCGGCGATCAGAAACGAGAGCAGGAACTCTGCGACTCACTTTTACCCTAACGTGCTTTGCACCTGCGGTCTCGCCCATTTACTTTTCCCTTCCTAACAAATACCTTACCCCGCGCCGCAACGTTACCTTTGTGAGTCGATTCAGCATATGAGCATCTTACCTTCTTCATCCCGTTGGCCCCTTTATCTGGCAATTGCCGGGTTAATTGTTGTAGGTGCGTCTGTTTGGTATACAAACGTTCTGGCCAATAAACTCGCAGAAATCGAGAAGAAGAATGTGAGTTTATACAGTCAGGTATTGCAGAGACTGCAGTTCTTTGACCCTAATGAAGACGATGGGGATGTGATGGACGATGTATCCATAGAGCAGGAAATTCTTGCCAATATGGAAACCGTACCCCGGCTCCTTGTGAATTCCTTTACGAATGAAATAGACGATGCTCAGGGGTTTGGAGAGAGTAATCTTGATACTCTTTATCTTAAAAGCGTCCTGGAACGATGGGTTGAAAGTGGGGTGGAGCCTATCCAAATCGATGCGCAGTTGTTGTATGTAGGTGAAAGCTGGTTGTTGCAACAGTTACGGTATTTTCCTTACGTGCAGTTGTTCCTGATTACATCATTCGTCATCATCGGTGTTCTCGGCATCAACCAAACCAGAAAGGCCGAGCAAAACCGCGTCTGGGTCGGCCTCGCCAAAGAAACCGCGCACCAATTGGGAACCCCCATCAGTGCCATCATGGGCTGGGTCGAGCACCTGAAAATGATGTACGCCGATGACGACGACATCATGGAAGTATCCAACGAATTGGCTTACGATGTAGACCGCCTCAGTATGGTGGCCAATCGGTTCAGTAAGATCGGTGCAACGCCAGAACTTGAGCCAGCCAACATCTACGCAGAGCTGAATAAATGCCGCGATTACATGCAAAAGAGAGCGCCCCGTAAGGTCGCTTTTGATTTTCCCAACGCTGATGCCGGCAACGCCCAGGTATCAATCAATCCCCTGCTTTTCGACTGGGTTTTCGAGAACCTGCTCCGCAATGCGCTCGACGCGATGGACGGCAAAGGCAAGCTCACCGGACGCATTCGAGAGGAGGATACAAAGATCCATATTGACATAACGGACACCGGAAAGGGAATTGCGCCGAAGAACGTCCGCAAGGTGTTTAACCCGGGCTTTACGACCAAAAAGCGTGGCTGGGGGCTGGGACTGAGCCTCGTCAAACGCATCGTGCAGGAGTACCATAACGGTAAAATTGCGGTCAGCCATTCCGAAGTAGGGAAAGGGACTACGTTTACGATTACACTACCCAGGGTTTAGAATCTGGAATCATGGAGTCTGAAGAGCCACCGCACGTATTGTTTGCTGCGCTGTGCTTGCTCACCCTGGGCGAACAAGCGTAGCGTAATGAGCGGCTCCAGACTCGTCTCCCAACCTTACCTTTGCCGCTATGCAAGAAACCATCGTCGCCATAGCTACGCCCACCGGAGAGGGAGCCATCGGAATCGTTCGTTTGTCGGGCAGGGATTGTATTGCCCTGGTCGATGATTTTTTTCCGGCGCGGACGCTGGTGCAAAGTGAGGCCCGAAAAGCATGGTTCGGCATCATTACCGATGAGGAGGGTAGGGCGATCGACGAAGTCGTCGTCACCCTTTACCGCGCTCCGGCGAGCTATACGGGGGAAGACTCGGTCGAGATCAGCTGCCACGGCAGCCCCTTCATCCTCAGTCGGGTGGTACAGCTTTGTTTAGACGCTGGTGCGCGCATGGCCGCCCCGGGCGAGTTCTCCCAACGCGCTTTCCTGAACGGAAAGCTCGACCTCAGCCAGGCGGAAGCCGTCGCCGATCTCATCGCCAGCCAGTCTGCCGCAGCTCACCGGATTGCCCTGCACCAGCTCCGGGGTGGCGTTTCCAACGAAATAAAAGACCTCCGCCAGAAGCTGATCGACTTCGCCAGCCTCATCGAGCTGGAGCTCGACTTCGGAGAAGAGGACGTCGAGTTTGCCGACCGCAACCAACTCCGCGACCTCGTCGAGAAAATCCGTGCCCGGATCACTCAGCTCACCACCAGTTTCCGCTTGGGCAACGCCATCAAGCTGGGCATCACTACGGTGATCGCCGGCCGGCCGAATGCGGGTAAGTCTACGCTCCTCAACGCCCTCCTCAACGAGGAGCGTGCCATTGTATCCCACATTCCGGGAACCACCCGCGATACCATCGAGGAAACGCTGAACATCGGCGGCGTTACCTTCCGCCTCGTCGATACCGCCGGCATTCGCGAAGCCTCCGATACCATCGAGGCTATCGGCGTAGAGCGGGCCATCGAACGGGTGCGGACGAGCCAGCTGCTCGTCTATGTTTTCGACGTCGTCGAAACCAACCCTGAAACCCTCGCCAGCGATCTTGACCGCCTGTACCGCGAAGACCTGCAACTGATCGTTGTCGCCAATAAAATGGACCTCAACCCATACACGAAGTACGAACAGTACTTTGGGGACGACTACGCCGGGAAGTGGGCCGTAGACAAGGAAGACTTCATCCCGATGGTTGCAAAAGACCGGGCCAACCTGGGGTATTTACAAGATCGCCTCCTCGCTACGGCCACCGGCGGCACAGCTGGTTTAGACCAACAGCAGGTTGTGCTTTCCAACGCCCGCCACTACGATGCGCTCCGCCGCGCCGACGAAGCACTGGTCCGGGTACTGGATGGTTTGAACGTTGGCATCAGCCAGGATTTTGTAGCGATGGACATCCGCCAGAGCCTGCGGGAGTTGGGGGAGATTACCGGAGAAATTACCACAGATGATTTGCTCGGAAATATCTTTTCAAACTTTTGCATAGGTAAGTAGTCATGCGTTTTAAGCCTGATATGCTACCGTTCCGTAAAAATATCGTCACATTGCAACTTTTCTTCAGAGAAATGGCGCTTCGTAAATTGTGTAACCTTTTTGCGTGATTTTGTATTTTTAGGCATTGTGTAATCTTATTGGTGTCGAAAAAGGACCTAAATGTGTTGTTAGGGTATTGTCTCCCTTGCGTTGCTGCTAAGTGACTTACTTTCAGTGCTTTCGTCGGAAAGAACAGGCATCGTATCTTTGATGTTAACGGATTAAGAGCTTTGACCAGAAAATTGAAACTACTCTCTTATTACATTGGTCTCTCTTCTAAAGGTTGCATAACGTGAATACAGATTTTAACGACAACCAGTATTTTGCTGGCGAAAGAACATCAGGAGCCATGGCCCACGCCGCTCCCCAAATTTCCTCAGGGATTTCCACCAAGCGTACGATTCCTTACGGAATGGATGAAGCGGAGTACGAGTCGTACGTAATTGGCTGTCAGGATACGCTGGAAGCGTGCAATGACTATCTTGCGTTTTATACTCAACATGCCAATGCCCCCTTTGCCGTTTAAGAGCTTTCATATTTATGAAGCCAGACCTAAATCCAACCTACCCGATCAGTTTGTAATTAGTATTACTTCCGCCACTTATGTGAGCCGTCAGGAAACAAGCTTTTTAACCGTCGTGCCTTTGCGCGAATTTCAGATCACTTACGATCACCCCCTCATTGTAATTGTCGACCCGGCCGCTAACCGCGATATTGAACTCGTTCGCCCCTTGGCTGCATATGTCAGTTCCATCCAGTCTATCCCTTCCCATTTGTACATTCCTCATAGCCAGGGAGAGATTTCTGAAGTGGTCAAAAAGGAATTAAAGAAAAAGCTCAACGGCTGGCTTGATCTGGGGAGTTGAAAAAGCCCGTCCCTCCCGCGGGGAGAAACGGGCGCATACACTCAAAACGTCAAAACCTAAATGGCTTGCAACGAGCAGGGTGGCGGCTGTCCTCACGGTACATCCGGTCTTCAGTCTTCATCTCGCTCTCAACGGATTACTACTCTGAATTCAGAGACCTTTATTGGATCGCCGCCAATACCCCCTGTCGTTATTTCTTGTGCTCTTTTGTTGTCTGATACAGCGGCGGTGCTGTCCTACAGCCGGTCGTAACGCCACAGCTCCAGGTCCTCGATCATCCGGACGAGTTTGTCGCCATAGCGGGGGTCTGTTGCGTAGCCTGCTTTCCGCAGGCCGTGCGACCAGTTTTTATAGTCGGTTTTTGCCAGAGTGAAGAGGCTTTTGTAGCGCGACTTCATCAGTACCTTAGAGTGTTCCCGGTAGCTCTCTTCGGGTGTTTCGAAATTGCGGAAGAAGTCTTTGTGGTGATCGTCGGAATGGTTCGAGCAGTGCCCTTTGCGGCACTTCTTGCTGAAGCATTTGATGCCGAAGTGGTTGTTGTTCTTCCGGGCAAGGGTGCTCCGCCCGGTCCCGCTTTCCAGCAGCCCCTGGGCAAGCGTTATACTGGCGGGTATGCCGTGTGTTTCCATCTCGGCGAGCGCAACGAGCTTAAAGCGATCTACGTAAGCGAGCTGTTTCTTCTGGCGTGCGGTCCATTCTTTTGCCGGAGCAACGTAGCCCGTCAGCTTTGCTTCAGTAACGGCCTCTGCACCTGCGGCCCCGCCCGAAATCGTTGGGCCGCCCGCTGAATTATTGAATACTGAAGTCTCTTTTACCGATAGCCATCCGTCTCCACCCCCGATGGACACATTGAAACTGAACTCTCGTTGGGTAAACAAAAGGGTGAGACAAGCCAAAACTACAAGTTTTGTCCAGGGGCTGGTGACCTGTTTATGTACCCGCTGATAGAGTTCGTTCAAAAGAAGCTTCCAGCCGGTGGGTATGGGGAGTTGCGCTTGTTTCATTTTGTTTTAATTGTGAGCGCAAGGTATACACTTTGCTTTAAGTTTGCAACAAAACAAGATTTGTTTGTTAATTTTAATTCGTTTTGTTTGAATTTGATTCGTCGTTTACGCAAGCCTTAACCCTTTCTTAAGAGGCCTGTCCGGGCCTGCTGGTTAACTTTGCGGTCTTACAATTCCCCTGTTTTATGAAAAAGCTTTTTTTTGTTTTCCTGCTTACTGCCTTTTCCATCTCTTCTGCTTTTGCTCAGAAATACGGACACGTTAACTTCGGGAATCTTCTCAGTCTGATGCCTGAGGTTGCTACTGCCGAAGCCGAGCTTCAGACTTACGAAAAAGAGCAAATTGCTATAGGAGAAAAGATGGTGGCAGACTTCAAGAAGGAATACGCCGAAACGGAAGCGAAGGTGAACGATATCACACCAAAGGAGTTGCAGACCATTCAGGCCAAGCTCGAAAAAGACCAGGTTGCTATCCAGAAATTTGAGCAGCAAATGGGCCGTAACGTAGAGATCAAGCGCCAGGAGTTGCTTGGCCCGATCATTCAGAGCGCCAAGGATGTAGTAAACACAATCGCCGAGGAACTGGGCTACGAACTGGTCTTTGATTCTTCGATCTTCGGTTCAATACTATTTGCTGAAGATACTACCGATCTTTTGCCTGCGGTTAAAGAGCGCCTCGGTATCGAGTAACACCGGTTTAAAAACCTTCCGGGTGTAAATCGTCCCACTGGGTAGCTGCCTGGTAGGCAGCTGCAATATTCACGAGGGACTGCTCACCGAAGAGCTTTCCCGTAAAGGTGATGCTGGTGGGCGTTCCTTCTTCGTTCATCCCGTTGGGTACCGTGATGCTCGGGTGCCCGGTCATATTGGTAATGAACAGACTGTTGGAGTGCCAGCTCGGGTTTACGTAGGCGTCTACATCAGCTTCGGCGAACGCTTTGTCTACATCTTCCATGAGTTGGCGGCGCAGCCGGCTGGCCTGTACGTAGGCGACGGCGGGCACGAAGTGCGCGGTCCGGAAAGCGTTGGGCCATGCGTTGGCTATTTGCCGTGTCAGTTCGTCGTCTTTGTTACTGCGGGTCAGAGATTCAAAGGCGGCCGCTGCTTCGACGTTGAGCATAAAACCGATGTTAGGTTCCTCCGGCAATTCGATCGGCACCAATTCGTAGCCCAGTTCTTTGAGCACCTCCAGGGCGGTGGAGTCCTGACTGCGGAACGGGTAATCCCGCTCCATTCTCGATTTATAATATCCCAGGCGGGTTCCTGCTTTCACACGGGTAGTTGGCCATTCGTACTGAAAACCCGCTTCAATGGCGTGCGCATCGCGCGGGTCGTAGTTGGCAATGGCCGCGAGCACCAGTCCGGCATCGGCTGCAGAGCGGGTAATTGGGCCAATTTTATCCATACTCCAGCTCAGGGCCATCGCTCCGTGGCGGCTTACCCGCCCGAAGGTCGGGCGCAGACCGGTGGTGCCACAAACGGTGCTCGGGCTCACGATGCTGCCCAGCGTTTCGGTGCCGATGGCGAAGGGAACAAGGCCAGCCGCAACGGCGCTTGCGGAGCCGGCGCTCGAACCCGAACTACCCTTTTCCGTATCCCAGGGGTTGCGGGTCATCTCGCCGTACCAGACATCTCCCCAGGCCAGGGCGCCCATGCTGAGTTTTGCGATCAGGATGGCACCGGCATCGTCGAGTTGCTCGATGACCGACGCGTCCACATCAATAGTTTGGTCTTTGTAGGGGGCTGCGCCCCAGGTAGTAGGGTAACCTTTAGCGGCAAGCAGGTCTTTTGCACCGTAGGGAATGCCGTGCAGCGGGCCACGGTATTTCCCCGCGGCGAGTTCGGCGTCCAGAGCGTCGGCCCGGGCCAGTGCGCGTTCTTCGGTCAGGGTGATCACGCAGTGCAGTTCCGGTGCTTTCAGCTTCAGCCGTTTTATGAAAGCTTCGGTTACTTCCCGGCAGCTCGCTTTGCGGTCTCTGATGAGGTGGCCCAGGCGCGCAACGGTCATCCATTTCAGCCAACCTCCGTCGGCGCAAAGTGGCGAAGAGAGAGGAGGCGGGGCCGCAGGTGCAGAGACGGTTTTTGAAGCAGGAAGCTGCTCCGCCCGCAGTACCGGGTTGAAGATCAGGGTAGGGGACAGGCCGTTGTTCAGCGGGGTTTGGCCCAACTCCTGCAGTGTTTCGCGTTGCCGCTCAAGGCCGGGTAGTGCGAGCTCGATCTCGTCGTCGTCCAGAAAATCGATGCCGAGGACTTTGGCAGCGGTCTCTACGTCGCTTTTCGTGAGGGCTTCGTTGATGGCCATGCCGAAGGCGAAGATGAGCAGGGCGATGCCGGTAAGCAGTAGTGGCTTTGGGATATTCATGCTGATACTGAGTTAGGGGGGAGGTGAAGATACGAACCTGCCGGTACGCATGGCGGAGGCAAGGAGATATTGTGTGCATCTCGTGACACACACGTAGGTGTTGAGCAGGCAACTCCGCTTGCTTTTACGCTAAACCGGGATTGGCGCTCCGGTGACGACAATAAAAAAGCGTTCAGCATCCATATTTAAACATCCGGGCAGCACGTAGTGCTGAGTGAATGCTTAAATGTTGAATACTGAACGCCTGATGATCGGGACCCGCTCACCGTTGGTGAGCCCCCGGAAACAACTCAGAAGAACTAAGCGAAGGCTTTTTCTACCAGAGCTGTCTGCTCTTTAACGTGTACTTTCTTGTAGCCGGTTGCGGGAGATGCGGTACCAGGGCGGCCAACGTAAGCAAGCTTAATGCCAAATGCCTCGTTGTACAGCATGTGCTCGCTGATGTAAGACCACGCACCTGCGTTGCGGCTTTCTTCCTGAACCCACATCACTTCAGCGCCTTTGTAACGTTTCAGGATGGCTTGCATCTGTTTGGTCGGTAGCGGGAAGAGTTGCTCTAGCCTCACAATCGCCACGTCGTCGCGCTGGTTCTGTTCTTTGTACTGAGCCAGGTCGAAGTAGACCTTACCTGTGCAGAGGAGCAGGCGCTTGACCTTTTTGTTGCCGGTTTTGGTAACGGTCGGGTCGTCGAGGATTTCCTGGAAGCGGGTACCGGGGCCAAAGTCTTCGACCGGGCTGACCGCCATTGCGTGGCGCAGGCCTGATTTCGGGGCCATGTTGATGAGCGGCTTGCGGAAGTCCCAGGCAAGCTGACGGCGCATCAGGTGGAAGAAGTTTGCTGGCATCGTTACGTTGGTAACGATCATGTTGAACTCGGCACAGAGTTGAAGGAAGCGCTCGAGGCGGGCGCTGGAGTGCTCGGGGCCCTGGCCTTCGTAGCCGTGGGGCAGGAGGACAGCCAGGCCGTTCATCCGTGACCACTTCGACTCTCCGCTGGAGATGAACTGATCGAAGATGGTCATGGCGCCGTTGGCGAAATCACCAAACTGAGCTTCCCAGATAACGAGGTTGTCCGGGCTGGCGGTAGCGTAGCCGTACTCGAAACCGAGTACCGCAAATTCTGAGAGCAGGGAGTTGAAGATGAGTAGCTTGCCCTGGTCGTCGCTCAGGCCGTCGAGACGGTTGAGCTTCTGGTTACCGTCGGCACTGGTCAGTACAGCGTGCCGGTGGCTGAAAGTGCCACGGCGAACATCCTGACCGGACATCCGGACATTGTGACCGTCCATCAGCAGCGTTGCATAAGAGGTCAGTTCTCCCAGTGCCCAGTCGAGCTTATTCGCTTCGATGGATTTGCGGTAACCTTCAAAGAGGCGGTTAACTTTCTTCACCGGCGCGAAATCTTCCGGCAGGGTGACCAGGTGGCTGAGGATCGACTTCACCTTGTCAAGCGCTACTCCTGTTTCAGGAGATTGCTCGAAGAATTTCATTTCCCAGTGGTCGCTCTCCAGTGCGCGCCATGCTTCTTCCGGCGGCTGGTAGCGGTAAGGGATGTCTTTGCTCTTTACGCTGGTGTGAATGTCTTGCAGACGGTCCTTAAATTCTTTACCCAGCTTTTTGGCTTCTTTTTCAGCGATGTCTCCGCGCTCTACGAGTTGAGCGATGTAGAGTTTGCGGACATCAGGGTGCTTTTTTACTTTTTCGTACATCCCTGGCTGGGTGTAGCCGGGGTCGTCACCTTCGTTGTGGCCGTGCTTACGGTAACAAAGCATGTCGATGTAAACGTCGGAGTTGAACTTGTTGCGGTATTCAACGGCCAGGCGGGAGACATAGAGCACGGCTTCGGGGTCATCTCCGTTGACGTGGAAAACGGGCGACTGGGTAACCGACGCAACGCCGGTACAGTAGATGCTCGTCCGGGCATCATCCTGATCGGTGGTGAAGCCGATCTGGTTGTTGATTACGTAGTGGATGGTACCTCCGGTGGTGTACGCATCGAGCTCACTCATCTGAGCGGTTTCGAAAACGACGCCTTGCCCTGCCACCGCAGCATCACCGTGGATGAGGATGGGGAGAATCTTATCGTAGTCGTTGCCGTAGAGCATATCTGCCTTCGCGCGGGCGAAGCCTTCCACTACGGGGCCTACTGCTTCGAGGTGACTTGGGTTGGGAGCGAGTTTTACGTGAACCTCTTTATCTGAGGTAGTCTTCATGATGCTGCTGAAGCCCATGTGGTACTTTACGTCACCGTCTCCTTTTACCTTATCGGGAACGACGCCCTCGAACTCCTGGAAGATGCTTTCGTAGCTTTTGCCCATGATGTTGGCAAGGACGTTGAGCCGGCCACGGTGGGCCATGCCGATCACTACTTCTTCGACGCCTTCAACGGCAGCCTGGTTGATGATGCCGTCGAGACCAACGATTGCCGCCTCTCCTCCTTCGAGGCCGAATCGCTTCTGTGCCGGGTACTTTACCTTCAGGAAGTCCTCGAAGCCTACGGCGTCGTTGAGTCGGGAGAGAATGTGTTCTTTGTCGGTTTTGCTGAGGCTGAAGGCGTTCTCCGGCTCGTGTTTTTCGATGCGGGTACGCAGCCAACGGCGCTTTTCGCGGAGGAAAATATGGTCGAACTCGACACCGAGAGCGCCCAGGTATACTTTATCGAGGTGAGCGATGATCTCCCGCAGGGTGCTGGGTGGGAGGAAGAGTTGCTCGGCAGCGTGGAAGACCACGTCGAGGTCGCTCTCGGCCAGCTCAAAGCGGGTGAGATCCAGAACTGCGTCAGGATCATCAAATTCATTGATGGGGTCGATGGCAGCGTCCATGTGTCCACGAACGCGGTAGGCTTTGATGAGCGCGAAAACGCTTAGCTCTTTACGAACGTGCCCCCAATCGGTTGTGCCGTCTGCAGTTTTTGGCAGGGCTGCGGCGTTTGGCTCGTAGCTTCCGTTCTGGTTGGCCGATGCGTAATCGAAACCAAGGAAGAAATCTTTCCAGCTCTGATCTATAGATTCGGGATCGGTAAGGAACTGCTGGTATAGGTTCTCGATGTACCGCGGATTGGCGTTGGAAAGCTGAGAAAAGTTGCTCATGGTATTAGTTGATCGGCGCGCAAAGGGATGATGGTTGCCCCTTGCAGGTAGCTTAGCTATTTGCTTAATACGCAGCAGAAAACCTGCTGTATAAATTCCCGCAAAGTTCCGCAAAAAAGCTGGGGTACGGGTGGTTTTTTGTGGTAAAATTTACGGAAAGTGAGACTTTTGACAATCTTTTCCAGCGAAAATTCGCTGGAATGGCTTTTTTGACCGTCCGAAGGGGCCTATATTTGCGCTCCGGCGAGCAAACATTTAATCTTTTTTGCTCCCGCAGGGTTCTTTCAATGCACCCGCGTCTGCGCCACTTTGTACTGATTGAGTGATGAGCAGGACGGAACCTTAAAGTCACATAACCGAAGTTTATGAAAATGCTAGTTTGCGTCAGTAAGACGCCCGAAACCACCACAAAGATTCAGCTGACTGCTGATAAGACCGACCTTGACAAGGGCGGTGTTCAGTACATTATGAACCCCTACGATGAATGGTACGCCCTGGTGCGTGCGTTGGAGCTGAAAGAAGCTGGTGGCGGTTCCGTCACAATTCTGAACGTTGGGCCGGCCGATAACGATTCCGTGATCCGGAAAGGTTTGGCGATTGGCGCTGATGATGCTATCCGGGTAAACAGCGAAGGAGGCGGCAGCCTTTACATCGCCAAGCAAATTGCGGCACAGGCGGAAGGATACGATATCGTATTCTTCGGTAAAGAAACGATCGATTACAACGGTTCCGAAGTCGGAGCTATGGTTGCCGAGCTACTCGGAGTTGCTTACGTAGGCGAAGCGAGCCACCTGGAAATGAACGGCAACGTTGCTACAATTACCCGCGACATCGAGGGTGGCGTGGAAGTTGTTGAAGTGAGCACGCCGCTGGCGATCAGCGCTGCGAAAGGCATGGCCGAGCAACGTATCCCTAACATGCGCGGAATCATGATGGCGAAGCGCAAGCCGCTCAACGTTGTTGAGCCGGTCGATGCTCCTTCGACCACCGAAGTTGCCAGCTACGAACTGCCCCCGGCCAAATCGGCCGTAAAATTGATCGATCCTGAAAATATGGACGAACTGGTACGGCTTCTGCACGAAGAAGCAAAGGTGATCTAGTCTGTTAGGTCGCTGCAGGGCACGCATATCTGGCCTGTCCAGAGTTACGGACCACCGGCGATGGCTGCCGCAAGGCGCGGACTACTCAATGGTTTAAACCTGACCACTAACAGGTTAAATTACTAACAGACTAAAAGACTAATCATGGTATTGGTATTTGCAGAAGCAACAAACGGAAAGTTCAAAAAAGCTGCCCACGAGGTGGTAACATACGGTGCAAAAACGGCTGCGGCCCTTGGTTCCGATTGCGTAGCCCTTACGTTGGGCAACGTTGAAGACGCCGGCGACCTGGGTCGTTTTGGCGCAACAAAAGTTTATAACGTTTCAGCTCCTGAGCTGGCGGGTTTTGACAGTGGCGTGTTTACCGCTGCTATTGCCGGCGCGGCCCAGCAACTGGGAGCGAAGGTGATTGTGCTCTCGCACAACAGTACCGGTAAAAACCTGACCGGCCGCCTGGCGGCGCGGCTCGATGCTGGTTCTGCGCCGGGCGTGAAGGCTGTGCCCGTTGTCGACGGGGGTAAGTTTACCGTACGCAAAGCTGTTTTCTCCGGAAAGGCTTTCGCTGACGTTGAAATCCTGACCGACACGAAAGTGGTAAGCCTGGTCGGAAACTCGATCCCCGTAGAAGAGAGTGGCAGCGCCGTTGGTGTAGAGTCGCTTACGGTAGAGCTGCCCGCTCCGAAAGTTAAAGTATTAAGCACTAAGCGGGCTGAAGGAACAACGCCTCTGCCTGAGGCAGAGCTCGTCGTTTCCGGTGGCCGTGGCCTCAAAGGCCCGGAAAACTGGGGCGTGATCAATGACCTCGCGGATGCGCTTGGCGCAACGACGGCCTGCAGCCGTCCGGTAGCTGACAGCGACTGGCGCCCTCACCACGAGCACGTTGGGCAAACCGGGGTAGCTATTCACCCTAACCTTTACATCGCTGCGGGCATTAGCGGAGCTATTCAGCACCTTGCCGGTGTGAACAGTTCGAAGACAATCGTAGTGATCAATAAAGATCCCGAAGCTCCTTTCTTCAAAGCTGCTGATTACGGTGTGGTGGGTGACCTCTTCGAAGTGCTGCCACGTCTTACCGAAGCCGTTAAGAAGTTCAAGAGCGCGTAAACAGAACCGCTGTTTCTCTTCTGGTTCTGCCAGAAGACAAAGTGTGAACGCCCGGTCAGCCTTGCTGATCGGGCGTTTTACGTTATTGCTGAATGGCTCGAGCTTACTGCAACAGGCAATGGCAGCTTGGACGGTCAGAATAGTTTCTGGTTTGGTGCTGCGCCCAACCCGGCCGATGATGTTATCAAGGTCACAGGTCTTACCGCCGGTGCCGAATGGTCGCTGACCTCTGCCAGAGGAAGAATTGTCGCACTAAAAGGTAGTGTTGCCGGAGGAGACCTGCTGTTGGGTGTAAGCTCCTTAAAGCCAGGTGTTTATTGGCTCAGGAGCAAGGAATTAGTAAGAAAAGTAGTGATTCGGTAAAAGGAAAGCGCAAGAAAATTATTTTGTATTGCGTAAATCAAAGATTACCCGTACCTTTGCGGACCGATTCGGACCCCTGAATTCTAAAAAAGAAGAAAATGGCACATCATAAGTCAGCAAAGAAGCGTATTCGTCAGGACGAAAAGAAGCGTCTTCACAACCGTTACTACAAGAAATCTACCCGTACTGCTCTTAAGAAAGTACGTGAAATGGAAGATAAGGCCGAGGCCGAGAAGCAGCTTCCGGCTCTTTTCAGCATGATCGACCGTCTTGCTAAGCGCAACCTCTTTCACCCAAACAAGGCTGCTAACCTGAAGTCTGGTCTGGCCCTTCACGTTAAGAATCTCGGCTAGGAATTCTCCTGGGTTTACGAATTAAAAGCCTCTTCATCTTTACGGATGAAGAGGCTTTTTGCGTGGCGGGAGGTTCTCATTATTGTCGGTTTATTGACCGGCTTCGTGCTTTTTAGCGAGGATATTGTTCACGATGATGTCTCCGTGGTCTCTGGTGTTTTCGATGAATAGCTTAGCCGTAGCCAGGCCGCCGCAGGCGACCCCGGCCATGTAGACATCAGGCAGCGAGGTTTCCAGGGTATCGGGGTTGAATACAGGCTTGCAGGCTTCATCATCGCCGATTTCGAGGCCGAGGGCTTCGAATAAGCTGTAATTCGGGGTGTAGCCGGTCATGGCGAGCACGAAATCGTTGGGGAGAGTAACCGGACCGTCTGGCGTCATCAGGTCTACTTCATCGGCACGTATTTCGCTTACGGTAGAGTTGAAATAAGCCTTGATGCTTCCTTCTTTGATGCGGTTGTCGATGTCGGGGCGGACCCAGTATTTCACTCTGGGGTTAATTTCGGGACCCCGAACAGCCATCGTTACGCTGGCGGCTCCTTTGCGGTAACATTCCAGGGCCGCATCGGCGCCACTGTTGGCCGCTCCTACAACAAGTACGTGCTGGCGTATGTAGGCGTGGGGGTCGTCGTAATAGTGTTTCACTTTGGGCAGGTCCTCGCCCGGTACGTTCAGGTAGCGGGGCGTATCGTAGAAGCCGGTGGCAACACAAACGGCTTTGGCACGGTGGGTTCCTTTGCTCGTGGTAATCTCGTATCCTTCCCAGTCAGGAGACATCTGCTGCACTTCTTCGTAGAGGCTGATGTTGAGTTGTTGGCTCTCGACCAGGCGCCGGTAATACTCGAGTGCTTCGCCGCGCGTTGGCTTGTCGCGGTGACTAATGAAGGGGATGTCGTGTATTTCCAGCTTCAGCGAGGTGCTGAAGAACGTCATGTTTACCGGGAAATTGAAGAGGCTGTTGACTACCATCCCTTTTTCGAGGATCAGGTGAGTCAGGCCGGCTTTTTTGGCACTGATGGCTACGTTGATACCGGAGGGGCCTCCGCCGATTATTATTAGGTCGTAAATCATGCTTTTGGGTACGCATCAGCACGAAAAATGTTTTAGGGGCGCGCACGCAGGTGCGGGGTGAGTTATATTATATTTGTTACGAACCCATAATTTTTATTCGCCGGGCTGAATGCATTCCGCCCGTCCCCAATTTCTTTTTTCAATGAATACATTTAAAACCCTGACCATTATCCTGCTGCTTTTTGCCGGCTGTTACAAAGCCACGGCACAAACTGAGCCGGAGCTTCTGGTGGAGAAGTTCTTCGCGACCTACGAGGAAAGCGGATCAGCAGCCGCGCTGGACGAACTCTACGCTACCAGCAAGTGGATAAACAAGGCTACAGATGCCGTTTTGCAGCTTAAGAACAAAATGGAAGGCCTCAACGAAGATTACGTCGGTAAGTACTACGGGTACGAACTGATCGTGGAGAAGAAGATTTCGGACAGCTTCGTTTTGCTCAGCTATATGGTGAAATTCGACCGGCAGCCAATCCGGTACACCTTCCAGTTCTATAAGCCGGACGATAAGTGGGTGACCTACAGCTTTCAGTATGACGGTAACCTGAGCACCGAACTCGAAGAAGCAGCAAAAATTTACTTCCTCGATTCAGGTAATTAACCCGGGTAGGGGGAAGGTGAGGAGGCTGATCGGTCTTCAGCGGTTAAGGAGAATACTACGTTCTGAATTCTGCCCTCCGCGCTTTGTTTGTGGGATCGTTAAGTAAGAGTGATTACTTTTGCCCCATGCCCAACCAGCCCAACCAAATCAATCAGCTTCGCGAGCGCTTTATTTCGGAACTCCGAGCAACCTTCAGTGATCAGGAACCACGTGGCCTGTACGCCCCGATCGATTACATTCTTGACCTCGGAGGTAAGCGTATCCGCCCCGTCGTTGCTCTGCTGGCAGCCCAAATGTTCGGAGACGAAGACCTGAAACAAAGCATGCCCGTAGCTCTGGCGGTGGAAGTCTTCCACAACTTCACCCTCCTGCACGATGACATCATGGACGACAGCCCGCTTCGGCGCGGGCAACAGACTGTTCACGAAAAATGGGACATCAACACCGGAATACTCTCCGGAGACCTGATGCTCATTCAGGCCTACCAGCACCTCTGTGAAGTTTCCAATAAAACAGCTCTGCCCGCGCTGCTGTGTACCTTCAACCGGGTGGCAACCGGTGTATGCGAAGGACAGCAATACGACGTCGATTTCGAAAGCCGCGACGACGTCACGATTGCCGAGTACCTCATGATGATCGAGCTCAAAACAGCGGTACTCCTCGGCGGAGCGCTCGAAATGGGAGCGCTCTCTGCCGGGGCCAGCCAGGCTGATGCCGATCACCTCTACGCCTTCGGGCGCCTCACCGGGCTGGCTTTCCAGCTGCAGGACGATCTGCTCGATACCTTCGGCGACAGCGCAAGCACCGGAAAGCTGCAGGGCAACGACATCATCAGAAACAAAAAAACGTTCCTCTTTCTCAAAGCCATGGAACTGCTGGACGAGGGAGGCCGCGAAGAGTTGAACCGTTTGTTTTCCGAAAGCCCGGAAGACCCGACCCCGAAAGTGGCGCGCGTTACGGAAATGATGATCTCAGTAGGCATTCCGGAAGAAGTGGCGCGGCTGAGAGACGAGTTCCAGGCAAAGGCCTACGCCCACCTCGACGCTGCCGGAGGCAGTACGGAGGTGAAAAAAGTGCTGCGTGCCCTGGCGGAAAGCCTGTTGCAACGAATCAGTTAAGGAGAGGTGTTACATCATCTCCTTGAAGTACCCGGAAATCACTCCCGTGGCCGCCGCAGAAAGAATACCGGCGAAATCAGCAGGATGACCAATAATGAGAATACCAGCCCGCCGATAGTCCCCGCCGCCAGCGCATACCAGAATACTTCATTGCGCCCACCCAGAAGGAAGGGGATTAAACCGGCTGCGGTAGAAATGACGGTAAGTACGATCGGTAGTATTTTATGCCTGATTGCGGTCGCGTAAAGCTGTGCTTCCATCCATTCCGGATTGCATTTTCGTAAGTAATTAAATTCATTAACGACAAGGATCAACCCGTTGACCGCCAGGCCGGTAACGAGTAGGAAGCTGGTGTATCCGCCCTGGTCTAACCGGACATTGAAGTAATAAAAGGTAATGAATATCCCAATGCATGAAATTGGGATTAAAAATATGATGTTAAGCGCCTGCCGGAGCGATTCAAACAGGACAGCACAGATGAAAAAGATCAATAAAACCGCCAAGCCCATTAGGTAAGTCAGCTGCTTCGCCTCCTGATCGTAGGAAAAAGACCGTCGCTCGACGGTGAAGCCAAGTGGAAGGCCCGCGCGCAGGGTGTCGAGACACGCAGTAAGGTGTTTGTTGCCGAAGCGCGGGCTGCCGAGGTACTCGAAGGAGACGAGGCGGAGGTACTGCTGGTTTTCCTTATGCAGCGCCTGAGGCGCGACGCGTTTTTCCAGGCTGGCAACGGTGGAGAAATCAAACTGCATTGAATCACGGGGAACGGACCAGTTCTCCAGCCGCCAGCGGTCGTATCGTCTGGGGTTTTCGGCGGTGAGGGCGACGGGGTCGCCGCCACTGAGGTAAAAGTTGGGCTGTTCGTTGCGGTTGAACCAGGCGAGGCTCGCGCTGAGGTCTGAAGGAGAGAGGCCTTGACGGGCGAGGTCGGGCGCACGGACGTTCAGTCGGTACTCGTAGCGGTCTTTCTCCCACCAGCTGATGTTGGCATCGGTGTTGACCTCCTGCACCCGCGGATGCTTGAGTAGGAGCTCCGCCAGGTGTCCGGACTGCTCGTCCAGCCCCGCCTGGTTGTATCCCTTGAGCGTAACGTTGAAGCTTACCGGGCGGCCGCCGGAGTCGTTGCTGAAGCCCTGCCCTACGCCGTAGATGTTCCACTTTACACCGCCGAAGTTGCTGGCGTAGGCCGTCAGGCGGTTCTTGAGTGTATAGGGAAAGCCGCTTGCCCCCCGACCCCCAAAGGGGGAGGGCGGAGGGAAGGTGATCTCCAACCGCGCGTTTTGCCCGGAATACACCTGGGCGGTGAAGCGCTCGATCTTATCTGGAAAGCGCCCCAGATAGGCTTCTACCTGCCCGACAACCTCGTTGAGCTGGGCCAGGGTAGCGCCGTCGGGCAAAGCCGCACCGACGTACAGCCGCGTTTCTTCCGGCGCGCGGTAGCCGCCGCCTTCGTAGACGTAGTAGCTGAAGAGCCGGAAGCTGCCGCCCAGGTATTTATTGAGGTGGGGTCGGAGCTGGTCGCGGTAAAAGTCGGAGCCAATGGTTTTGTTGTACAGCGGGAAGTCGTCTACTTTATTCGGGAGCCACCAGAGAGGGAGGCCGAAGGCGAGGATGGTGGCCAGGAGGACCTTTTTTTTGTGGTTGAGGAGAAAGGAGAGGAGTTTGGAGTAGAGAGTTTGTAGTCGGGAGTCTGGAGTCGGGAGTTTGGAGTCACTGCCGTGAGCACCACTCAGTTCGCTACGCTCCTTCGCCTTGGGTGAGTAAGCGTAGCGTCGCGAACGGTGTTTGCGGTAGCGACTCCCGACTCCCGACTCCCGACTCGAGCCTCCCGGCTCCCTGTTCCCTGCTCCTCCAACCAAACCCGGCACCAGCGTCAGCGCCACCAAAACGCTCGTAGCCAGATTGATGGCCATTACGCGGGCGAGTTCAAACAATTGGGTCCGGAGTTCGTCCGACAGGAACCAGATGACGGAAAGGCCGGCAAGGGTGGTGAGGGTTGCGCCGATGATGGCCGGGCCGAGGGCACCACCGGGGCGGCGCAGGCCGTCGAGCACGATGATGATGTTGTCGATCATGATGCCGAAGGAAACAGCGATGCCCGCGAAGGCGTAGAGGTTGAGCTCCACGCCGAAGAGCCAGTAACAGAGGAAGGCGAGGCCGAGGTTGACGGCGAGGCTGAAAACAACCACGCCAAGGCGGCGCACGCTGCGGTAGGCAATGAGCACGAAAAGCAGCAGAATGCCCATGCTGAGGGCGGTGCGGCTGCGCGTTTTGGCCAGCTCGTCGCGCAGAAAACGGGTCGCATCGTCTTCAAGAGAGAGGGCGTAACCGGCGCGCAGGTCGTTTTCGAGGGCGCGGACGCGGGTGCCGAGTTCGGATGCGAGGGCAATGCGGTTGGCATCGTCGGTGGCGTAAGCGAGAAGGCGGATGCTGTTCTCCCCGTTGATGCGGTAGAAGCCCCTTGGTGGCAGCGGAACCCGCTCAATGGTGGCGAGGTCTCCGAGACGAAGCTGGCGCTGGCTGGTGGCGGGCAGAGGGATGTTGGCCCATTGCCCTCCAGCGCCCGAGGGGGAAGTGCTGCCGTCGAGGTTTTGCCCCCCAGCCCCCAAAGGGGGAGTGCCGCCGTCGAGATAGGCGTAGAGTTTTTCGTTGCGCTCGGAAAGAAAGCCGAGGCCGCTGCGCTGAAAATAGCTTTGCAGGTGCGCCGTGATGGCCGCCTGACTAAGCCCGGCCGTAGCCACCCGCTCAGGGTTCAGGCTGATGCGCCAGTGCGGCCGGTTGCCGCCTGCCACCTCCATCCGGTTGAGGCCCCGCAGCAGACTGAGGCGCGGCACCACCTGCTCGGAGGCGTAGCGGTAAAGCTCGGAGGGGTCAGCCGGACCGCTCAGGGTGTAGGTCATCACCGGGAGGTCGGTCTTATTGTCGTCGTTGCCTGAAGTGTAGCTGAGGGTAGGGTAGCCGACGCCGTCCGGCAGCCCCGAATAAATGCGCCGAATCTGACTGGCGACGTTGAAGCGGATGAAGTCACCATCCGCATCCCGCCGCAACTTCAAGCTGATGCTGCCCCGCCCCGCCCGGCTGACGGAGGTGATCTCCTCCACGTCGCGCACCAGCGCGAAGGCGGCCTCCAGCGGAGCGGTCACCTGTCCCTCCAGGGCCTCCGGCCCTGCGCCCGACCAGGAATAGCTCACCCGCAGGTTCACCGCGCCGTTGCCCGGCTGCCAGCGGATGCTGAGGCGGGGGAGGAGGAGGTAGCCAACAATGGCCAGAGCGGTTAATAGGAGTATGGTGGGGTAGGGGCGCATATTAATACGGGCAAATTACAAGTTTCTGGCGAAAATTATTTTTATTTAGAGCCGTAATTTTGTTGGTGGCTATCTATTGCCTAATGCCGACTCGAAGTTTGGGGAAGTTTGGGGAAGTTTGGGGAAGAGTCTGAAATACTTCCTCTAACTTGAAGCTGACAACAGGCTCCATCAAGCCTTTTAAATGATGCCCGGTGCCGGAATGGGTTAATGATGGCTAAGTAAATTCATCTATAATGAAACGCTTACTTTTCTTATTTTTCATTTCTGCGGGGATTTTTTCAGTCTCAGCTACGAGCACTGCTGCTCCTGCGTCTTTTGGTGGTGAGATCGAATATATGACAGACATTGATGACAATTGTAAAGGGCGAACGACTGCTTGCGCAGTTGTAACTCCTGACAAAAATGAGCAGTAGTGAACCAGTTCGCTAATTTTTGATGTGGCACCAGGTTGGCTAGAGTAGCTGATCTGGTGCTAACTACTTATATGACAGAATGAATAATTTACTTTTACTGACCGTAGTTGTCTTTATGTTGTCTAGCTGTACAAGCGACGAATCGTTACAACTCTATAACGCTAGATTAGTAGACCACTTTTCTATAGTTGTCCCTCCCGATTCTAAACATGTTCTAAAATCTTCAAAGTACCTAGCACCGGAAAATGCGATTTACGGCCTGAATTTTGATAATCAGTCAATATACATTAGCTACTTAAACGACGAAATGGGTAGGTACGAAAAAATAGAACTTGTTGAAGATGGACCTTCTGGTGTTGGCACAGCTTACTCATTGTCGGTTCATTCAAGAGATTCAATATTTTTAACTACCGGAGTAGGAATAGGTGGTTTGTCTGTCTTAAACCGTTCCGGAGATTTGCTGAAGACTCTTAAGTATGACTTTGGAGGGGTTCAAGCGCCAGAATATACAGGGTTTAGAAATCGTAATCAGAAAGATATATTTATTTACAAAGACAGTCTACTGTTTTTTCCTCAGAGAGTACCGTATAGAGGTGCTCGTCCGCAATCTGTAGAGCATAAACCGATTGGTTGTTATGATTTGGCCGCCGAGACTTATTCTTTGGTAGATTTTGGATATCCAGCAGAGTATTGGAGTGAAAATCTATTAGACGATTTTTCCTTTACGGGGAACGGTATGTACTTGTATTTTGGGCTAGTAGCCCAGCATTTTATATGGAAAATAGATGTAGAAAATAATACCTCAGAAAAGGTCATAATGAAAAGTTCTCTATTTCCGGAAGACTTCGAAGGTCAAGAAGAGTTTGATAATGTTTATGACCGAACAGATTTTTTGGTAATTCAGCCAAAATACAGTTCAATACTAACTGATCCATACCGGGATTTGATATATAGGATTGCCGTAATACCTTATGAAGATGATGCGTATAGTAAGAGTAAATCAGTGCAGCTTTTCCAATATCCTGATAACTTTACAGTCATAGCTTGTACGGGGGACGGAAAATATGTTGGAGAATTTACCTTTCCTAGCAGGACTTATTATCCATATGGAATGTTCGTGAGCGAGGAAGGCTTGAACGTACCCAAAAGTCATCCAGAGTACCTGATTAAATCGGGTTCAGAAGACGAAGTCGAGTTTGATATCTATGATCTAAGCCAGTAATGATCCCCGAATAGGAGTATTCGATAAGGATTTTCCCCAATTTTTATTTCTTCCGACATAACCATTTCCTTAATGGAACGGTTGTATAAATATTCTTTTCTGCTAAGAAGAAAACAGGCCGAGCCCCCCCTCGCGCCTGTTTTTTTGTGCAACTCACCCAAATCCCCTATATTGCTCCTGCACACCGCAACCTCTGCTCTGCGGCGTACGCTGTTTTTTTATACACAACACATTTTGAAACCGCTTTAGAACCATATTACGGGCCGTTGCCCGCTCACCAAGCCCCATTCTACCGACAGCGTACACCGATCCATATGACCAACCATTATCGCACTTGCTCCCGGCTTGCATCCGGAGGGCAACGCACCGCATCCTTCCCGTATCGCCTAGCCGCGGTATTTTTTGAAGTATTCCGCGCCTCCGGCGTTGGCTTACCGACGGTTTTGGGGATATGCCTCTTGCCCTTGCTGCTGCTCTGCTCCGGCTGTGGCGAAAAAGCAGCGGCAGCCTCCTCCGCGCCCGCGCAACTACGGCAAGGCCCGCCTCTACCCTGGCATGAACGTCAACGTTACGCTGGAAACCCTGGCCCCGTCGGCCGTCCTGCTGCCGAAGTCGGCCGTGGTGGAGCGCTCTGGCCGTACCCTCGTCTTCGCCTACGATGCGGAAAGCAGCCGGGCGAAGTGGCAGTACGTCACGGTCGGCTTCGAGAACGACGAGCTGGTGGCGATCACCGAAGGCGTAGAAGCTGGGCAAGAAGTTATCGTCAGTGGGGGCTTTACGTTGGATCATGACTCGCTGGTGCGGGTGGAGGAGTGATGTGACTAGAGTAATAGATAACGAATCACCTGAATAACCAAACATATGTACTTAAAATCAGGAGCCAACATTGCCGAAGAATTTGGCGTGTGCAGAAAAACCTTACGCAAATGGATGGATGCCATGCCCTATGAGTTTCCATACTTGCTTACAGCCCCTTGACAGAAACTCATTTACAGAGAACTTGGATATCCTCCTGGCGTTGAAGAGGGCGGTTTTGATAAAATCAAAGCCCCGAAAGAATATCGAGGGGAACAGTAAAAATTAGCGTTCAGAATTGGCCGGAAGCTAAAAACCGTCGAATTTTGGGGATACTTGGGGATACTTGGGGATACTTGGGGATACTTGGGGATACTTCTGGAAACCTCCGCGTAATTTGGGTTTGATAACAGGCTCCATCAAGCCTTTTAAATGATGGCTCAGTGCCGACATGAGATGTTGTCGGGTTAATTATTATTCTATGCTTTTTCTTAGGAAACTAGTAATCATTGTGGCGATTTGTACCTTCTCTGTTCCAGCTTTTGCAGGGTACAATATGTCGTTTTGTCCCGTGTGCTCTGGTGGAGACCTAATCACTACGACTGAATGTAGTGGTATAGGGATGAGTTGTTCTTCGCAATACTCTTACTGTGACTACGACGACGGAACATGCAAGGATCCGGAAAAGTAGTTTTAGATGAAAATGTACCTTTTTAACCTGAGATAAGTTTTTATTAATATTACTTACCTTGGGTTATGTTTTTTATCAACACTTTTCCGATTTGTATGAAATCACTACCATTTATAATAATTTCATTGTTGCTTTTTATTTCTTGCGAAGATGCATCAGATGTGCCTAAGAATATATCTGTTTTAGAAATAGATTCCCCTGAAGATGTTTTGCTCTCTATATCAAAACCTATTTTTTCAAGTAGGTCCCATGTTAGGCAAAAAGTTGGCGACAACAATTTTTATATCAGAGTTTCAAAACAAGGAAAAGCAATGGCGGTCAATTTGGAAACTGATTCTGTCACTGTTTACGAAGCAAAGGCAGATGGTCCATTCAGTCTGAGCTATCCGTGCTTTGCGGTGCTAGATGAAAATGATGGTGCTGCTATTTTTGGTGCTAATGAAGCGGTGAGGGTTAATAAGTCAGGGGAGGCTTTCTCTAAATTTACTTTTGGGAATTCAGAGAGTGAAATTCCGGCTCCTAGTGGCTACTTCATTCCTATGGATCCAGGGTATCCGTTTCCTTATAATGAAGGGAAAATATATGTGAACCTTGTGAGAGAAGGTGCTGACGCTTTTAGTTTTCCCTTTGTATATGAAGGAAGTGCAGTGGGCGAAATGGATATAATAAAAAGAACTTCTCGTGATTTGAATATTCCACATGATCATCGAGGGGTTTTTTATGGTGGGCTTCACAAGGAAAATATAAAGTACTTTGAAGGTAAGCTTTTTGTCACGTTTGAGTTTTCTCCAAACATTTATGTTTATAGTTTCGAGGAAGATGAAACTGAAATTATTGAGCAACCCCCTATTTTTGGTCATGTCAACGAACCGTTTACCGGCTCAAGCGATCCCATGGCGATGATCCAGCATATGAACTTGAATATGGCTTATGGTCCGTTACTTTTTGAAGAGGATGGTGAGTTTGTTTATCAAACACTTTTAGAGCGTGTTTAAAATTATGAAAATTTAGATATAAAGGCTGCCAGTCGTATCTTGTAAGTCGCTAAACACTACAAATATGACCAAGCAGTAGACTCGGTTGACTGACAGCCAGTGGAACGAAGTTAAAGATTATCTACCAATCAACCGCAAGACAAAACATCAACTCCGGGATGTACTTGACGCCATTCTGTGGCTGGTGCGTACCGGTACTCA
>NZ_VOXD01000034.1 GCF_008014675.1 Neolewinella aurantiaca
AATGAGTATCAATTTACACGCTGATGGACCCAGTAAAGCTGGTGTTAAGCATAAACGAATGCGAGCGATGTGGTCCGATAAGGCCCGTGATAAAGTTTTTCTAGATAGTATGCGTTAGCCCTGGGGGCCGGGGGAGAGGGGGATCCGTGCATCTCGTGATACACACTTGCATCAGTGGTCTGCTGCAGAAGTGGTGCTGATCGGCTATCTTCCTGTAATTTAGGTTAGATGCCCAGTAATTCAGGTAAGTGGGAATCACCGATTAGTAGCGACTTTTACACCATGCCCAAGATCACTCATTTCGAATCCATCAAGCAGTATTGCGACTTCAACAACCAGGGTCTGCTTCACCCGCAAATAGCCCTG
This sequence comes from Neolewinella aurantiaca, assembly GCF_008014675.1. GTDB lineage: Bacteria > Bacteroidota > Bacteroidia > Chitinophagales > Saprospiraceae > Neolewinella > Neolewinella aurantiaca. The sequence continues at coordinate 367 of NZ_VOXD01000034.1, forward strand.
GTTGATCTTTCGCTGGCAGCGCCGCGTAAACTTCAGCGGATGCAGTTCAATTTTTACCTCGTATTCCTTAAAGAGATCAAGTGTGGCAACTTGCGCTATGGGTGCAATAGCTACGATTACGACGAAGGAACATTAGTCTTCCTTGCTCCCGGTCAAGTGATCGGGGAGGCGGGTAAAGAGATATATCAGCCCATCGGTAAGGCACTGGCGTTTCACCCGGACTTCCTCATCGGAACCGATCTGGCCGGAAAGATGGATGACTATTCTTTTTTCAGCTACGAGGCCAACGAAGCGCTTCACCTCTCGGAACGCGAACGCGGCTTTATTGAAGACAGCTTATCTAAAATCAACCGGGAGCTGGAACAGGCCGTCGATAAGCATACGAGAAGGCTACTCGTCAGCCATTTGCAGTTGTTTCTGAACTATTGCACACGCTTTTATGACCGGCAATTTATTACGAGGGCGAACGCCAATAGGGGAGTGCTGACCAAATTCGAGGCCCTTCTCAGTGAATACTTCCGCTCAGGCCAGGCGGAGGCTGAAGGTTTAGCGTCCGTCGCGTACTTTGCGGAGCGTCTTCATCTTTCTCCAAATTATTTCGGAGACCTGATCAAAAAGGAAACGGGGATATTAGCTCAGGAACATCTCCAGCAAAAGTTGATCCGCATCGCGAAGGAAAGGTTACACGATCCGGAGAAAAGCATCTCTGAAGTCGCCTACGGCCTGGGGTTCAAATACCCCCAACACTTTACCCGACTGTTTAAAAAGGTAGTAGGAATGACTCCGGGAGATTATCGGAAAGTCGGCTGAACCCTACCAAAATAAATACTGCAAAATCGATTATTATGTTATCTCGTATTTTCATCAATTCCTGTTTCCTGATGATTTTCATCAGCGCTGCTGCCTGCCAGACTCCCACCAGTGTAAGTAGTGGAGAACAGAGCCCCGAAAAAATTGCTCAAACCGAAAAGCAAATCCGACAGCTCTCCGCCGATAAATGGCAATGGATGGCTGACAAACAGGTAGACAAGCTCGCTGAGCTTTTTGACGATTCAGCCAAGTTCGTACACATGAGTGGAAGCTGGAACAAAGACAGGGAACTGGAGATCATCAAAACCGGAAGTATCTGGTACAAAAATGCCGAAGTACACGACGTGGCCGTAGAAGTATCCGGCAACACCGCCGTACTCTGGAACCGTATCACTCTCGAGGCATTTGTACGAGGGAGCACCGTTTCCAACGAGTTTACCGTTACCGAGGTGTACCAACGCAAAGGGAGAGACTGGAAGATGCTGGCTTTTACGTTCAGCAACGTACGCGACACGCACAAAATCGAGCAATAGAGATCCGGCAGATAGTGTAAACCTCAACCTGATTTGGTTCCTCCGTTGGTTTTCGACAACTTGACACAAGTTGAACTCTGTATGGCTACTATTGATTTGGCGATAAACGGCAAGAAGCGAAGTGTCGACGCAGAACCCGATACTCCCTTACTCTGGGTGCTACGCGACGAGCTTCAACTGGTTGGCATCGGTAATGCTTTTTTCGGAAAGATGACCTTTACCGACGGAAAACCGGACAAGACCAATTTTGATGCCTACCGGATGATCCGGATGAGTGAAGCCCCGAAGAAAATAGACGTTCATTTTGTGCCGAGAGAAGTCGCTCCTACAGGACTGGGAGAACCACCGTTCCCTCCGGTGTTCGGAGCGGTGGCCAATGCAATTTATAAAGCCACCGGAGCGCGCAGGTATCAGCAACCGTTTCTGGAGGAAAATTGAAGGGATAAACGCTACGCGAATCTGTATTACAGAGGAGGAGAAGTCTCTTTACGGAGTTGATTGCTGCTCTCATCCAGAGGGATTACCAGGACCGGGGCGCAGCTGACGTCCAGCAGACCGGAAATCTCGGATTTCAGCAGTAACCGCATCAGAAAATTACGGGAGTGCCGCCCAAGGATCAGCAAATCGATCTCTTTCTCCAAAGTATAATCCAGCAGGACGTTGGTGATGTCACCCTGGGGAAGAAATTTGAAGTCGACGTCGTAGTCAGGGAAAGCCTTAGTCAATATAGACTGCATCAGGTTGTTTTCAATTGTTTCTTCAACCAAAGACTCCGGATACATTACGTGAGCGAAACTCATTTCCAGAGAGAGCGCTTTACGTAAAAATCCGGTCTTAGCGCTCAACTGAATCAGTGCATCAGGTTCATCGAACGCAATTGCGGCACTTTTAATGGCAGGGACACCAGCAATCTTAGGAATCAGCAGAACCGGGCAGTCGGCCCGCATGGCTACTGCTCTCGCTACACTGCCGAATACAGGACTAACCCTGCTCGACAAACCGGTTCCTACGCCGCCCATCACGATAAGGGCCACGTCTTCGCGGCGGCTTTGCTTCACAAGTTCATTGATGGCACTACCAATTATTTCCCTGGTCTTGATTAGAGGGACATTGCCATTTCCGTCTCTCGTTCCCGTAAACGTTACGGGATCCGCATGATTGAGTACGAACTGTTCCAGCATGTCTTTGACCCTGGCGCGAACCCTGGCACTTCCTTTGACAACTACAAAGTCCTGATCACCATCGTAGCCATCGTAGATGTGAACTGCTTCCAGGTCATATCCGGTAGAATCGGCTATTTGACAACCAAAACGCAGGGCATCAGCGGACGTAACTGAAAAGTCTATCGGGACGATTATTTTGTACATAACAGTAGTGGTTTTGTTATGCTAAAACTAGTCCTTGCCTATAGCTGATGTAATGATGAAGATCATATCTATCAATGATTCTGTCGTTGCCGGGTAGGGGAGGACAGCGGTACTTTTACTAAAAGGAATGAAGCGATGGAACAATTATACCTGCAATCAAAAAGTGGAGGACAGCCACGGACAATCCGGAGGGTCAGGAGAAAACTCCGCAAGATTAACGGTGTTGTGGCAGTCGACGTAGCTTCTTCAGGTACCGTTCGGCTGAGTTGGGATCCTGAGCAAACGGATCAGGCATCAATCCTGAAAGCGGCTAAAACGGCAGGACTTAAAGAAATCAATCAGCCGAAGGATCCACAGAATGCTCAGGAACAAGATAGTATTCCCCGGTCGTTGCAGTTTTTCGGAGAGAAAACCGAACTGTACTTCGCCGCGATCAGTGGCTGTTTCTGGGGTGCCGGCATAATTTTCACTTATCTGATCGACGTCAGAGAGGCCATCCCCTTGATCTTGTTCATCGCAGGAGCATTCTTTGGTGGTTTCTTCACCTTCATTACAGCAGGCCGTGACCTGCTTCAGGGAAGATTCGAAATTGACTTCCTGATGCTTTTCGCCGCAGTAGGAGCTGCAGCCCTGGGAAAATGGGGAGAAGGAGCACTCCTGCTGTTTCTTTTCAGTTTAGGGCATGCGCTTGAACACTACGCGATGAAAAGAGCAAGGAGGTCGATCGCAGCGCTCTCGGACCTCGCACCAACCCTGACGCTGGTTAAACGGGCGGGCAAAATTACAGAAGTCAATGTCGATCAATTAGAAACGGGTGATATTGTTGTGATCAAACCGAATTCTAAAATTACCGCGGACGGGGTGGTGGCGGGCGGAAATTCTGCTGTGAATCAGGCTCCGATTACCGGAGAGAGCGTTCCTGTAGACAAATATGCTCTTAGCACTTGGGAGTCTCAGAAGGACATCAATAAAATAGCACCACAGCACCGGGTCTTTGCGGGCACGATAAACGGAAATGGGGTGCTCGAAGTAATGGTGATGCGTAAAGCAGAAGACACCACGCTGGCCAGACTCATCACGCTTGTGCAAGAGGCGGAGACCCAGAAATCTCCGACGCAGCACCTGGCCGATAATTTTGAGCGCTACTACGTACCGGGGGTCCTGGTCGTAGTCACAGCTCTGCTGGGAGCATTCCTGGTTATTGACGAGACATTCCAGCAGAGCTTTTACCGCGCTATGTCCGTTCTGATTGCCGCATCTCCGTGCGCACTGGCCATCTCCACGCCCAGTGCAGTTCTTGCGGGTATTGCACGTGCGGCAAGGCAAGGAGTGCTCATAAAGGGAGGCAGGCCGTTGGAGGACCTCGGTAAAGTTTCTGCCCTCGCTTTCGATAAAACCGGAACCATTACCGAAGGCCAGCCAACCCTTACCCATATGATCCCATTCGGAAGTGCCGACAGAACAGACTTGCTCAGTGTTGCGATTGCCGTTGAAGACCTCAGCGATCACCCGCTTGCTGCTGCTATCGTAAAGGGAGCGAAGCAGGAGATCGGTAATACCACTATTGAACCTGCGACCAAAATCACAGCACTCACCGCTCGTGGTGTAAGCGCGGTCTGGAAGGGTGAAAAAGTGCACATCGGTAACCGGAGACTGATGCAGGAAATAACCGGCAACGAAATTCCGGCAGAGATGGAGAGAACCATGAACGAACTGGAGGCAAATGGAGAAACCGCAATGATCGTTCACCGCGGTACATCTTATCTGGGCCTGATTGCTGTCATGGACGTTGCCCGGGCCGAGGCTGCCGCCACCCTGAGTAAACTCGGCAAGATGGGAATAAAGCGAATGGTGATGCTTACGGGTGACAACGAACAGGTAGCCAACGCAATCGCAAAAAATGTAGGAATCACCGAAGCCTTCGGAAGCCTGTTGCCAGAAGAAAAAGTCGCTGCAATCGAACGCTTAAGGATGGAAGAGGGGATTGTAGCAATGATCGGAGACGGTGTAAATGATGCACCGGCAATGGCCCGAAGCACAGTAGGCATAGCAATGGGTACAGCAGGTTCTGATGTGGCGCTGGAGACCGCTGATATTGCCCTCATGGCCGACAAACTCGACAACTTGCCCTTTGCTATCGGCCTTAGCCGTAAGGCCCGGCAGATCATCAAGCAGAATCTGGTCATCAGCCTCGGCATGGTGGCAATTTTAGTTCCCCTCACAATTATGGGAGCGGTTGCCATCGGGCCTGCCGTAATCGGCCACGAAGGCTCCACTATTGTTGTTGTTCTTAATGCGCTTCGGCTGTTGAGATACCAGGAGTAACAACGAAAACTTCGTTAAATGCAACTATTATGTTAAGTAGAGTTTTGCAAAAAAATTTGCCCGGTTGGTTTGTAGGGTAGGGGCAAAATGTGATTTTCCCCCTTTTTCAAATTTTGGGTGCGAAGGAAGCCGATTTCTCATTTTGAGTCTTCGGTTAGCTGTGCAAAGGATTATATCTTTCAAGAACATGCAGGTGACGCCACTTGCGCCATTGCCTGAGCAATTTAGGGCTAAGTTGGTATTTATCAATGGCCTGAGCGTCCGTCAGCAGACCTTCGGCCAGCTGTGCGAGAATGTGGAGTTTTTGCGGTACACTGTGCTTAGTTGTTCTTGTTGAAATTTTATACATCATTGTTTGTCAGTTTGTTGCAACAACAGTGTAGAGTCATTTCAGGGCGTGACCTGAAAGCCCATAATTTATGTTATGTTAAGTTAAGCAATTCCTTTTACCGGGGTAACCTTCCTGTCTGAGTCTGATCTGGTTGCTTGTACCTTCGGAGAACTAACAGTTGGTTTCAAAACGCGTCTGGCAGGTAGGTAAGCGACGCGGTATGCGTGGTGAAGTTCAGAAACAAAGAGAATAAGGCCCGTAAAAAATACGGCTCCTCTACCCTGCTGTGCACCTGCGTCTGCGCCCAAATTGACCGAGGCAACTATAGAATGCTATCCTTCCTCAATCCGGTCGATGCCCAACAACCATGCCTCCGGCATGGGGATTTTGTGGAGTTGCCTGAAATCGTACGGCACAATAACCTGCTTGGCGATCGCAACCAGACGATCGTGTTTTTCGGAAAAAATTCCGCACTCCATCCGGAACCGGTCCGGCTCTACCTGCAGCGTGCGGATGCCGATCGTTACGGTGTCGGGGTACGTAACGGGAAGAATATATTTGCAATCCTGCCAGGCAAGAATCGGCCCGGCATCTTGCCCGCTGAAGGAAGTATCCATGCCCATTTCAGTGAAGTAAGCAAGGCGGGCCGACTCCACCCACCGCATATATACGCTGTTGTTTACGTGGTTGGCTGCATCCATGTCGCCCCACTGCACGGGCAGTGAGGTTTTTACTTTAAAATCGTTTAAGGTTAGTCTGCTCATGGCCGGCAATATAGGAAAGTAGTTTGGTAGTCTCGTAGTCTTTTGTTTCCGCAAAAAAACCGGAAATTCCGAAGGGCGCGGCCGCAGGATGCAGGGCGGAGCTCAAAAGAGCAAGGTAAAACACCGAACCTTTCCGCTGTGATCATTACCTTGCCGCTAACCAGAAGCCCGGCCACCACCACAAGCCATCGAATAAAGATTATGCCCAAATACCAAGTAACCATAAACGGCCAGGAATATCCGGTAAAGGCCGATGACCTAGCAAACCTGGATGTTCTCTCCCCTGCCCCGGGGAAATACCATCTGATCCGCGATGGTAAATCTTACCACATCGAAGTTCTCGCCCTCAACATGGCTTCCAAAATGGTCACCCTGACCGTCAACGGCCGTCAGCAGAGCATGAAAATTGCCGACGAAACCGATCAGCTGGTGAAAGAACTCGGCTTCGCTGCTGTCGCCACCACAAAGTCTAAAAATATTATCGCTCCGATGCCCGGTCTGGTGCTTGACGTAATGGTCAAACCCGGTGATCAGATCACCGAAGGCACTCCCCTGCTCATTCTCGAAGCGATGAAAATGGAAAACGTCCTCAAGGCCGAAGGTGACGGCGAAGTGAAAACCATCTCCGTTGAGAAAGGCCAGGCCGTAGAGAAGAAACAACTCCTCATCGAAATCGAATAAACCGGCCAACGCAGCCTCAGGCTGCGGGCGGTCTAACGGGCTCTACGAGCGTGAGCTTACTAATGTTCGCGCCCGGAGGGCACTCCAACTGTTCGCTGCCTGAGGCTGCGTCGACCGGCCAAAAGTGCGCAAATCATGCAAACAAATTTTCCAGAAGTATCCAAGGCGGAGTGGCTCGCTAAGGTCGAAAAAGACCTGAAGGGCAAATCTTTGGACAGCCTCGATTTTGAGGTGAGTGGAGAGACGTTTTCGCCGGTGCATCACCGGGATGACCTCGCTACCCTGCCCCGCCCCGTCAGAACAACCTCCGGTTGTCGGCTCGGGGTCTTCATCGAAGTACAAGACGCCGTTTCTGCCAACAAACTTGCCTTGGAAGCCTTGAACGGCGGAGCTGATTACCTTTATTTGTACGATCCGCTATACACCACGGGCAAAGAGGGGTATCAGGAAAAGCTATACGCTGGTATACTGACCGATATCGTTGAGGTAGTTTGGCATAACCACCCCACTTCAATTGTCATTTCAGGCATAGATACCATTGCTCAGGAACTATACAACTTCTCCGGCTCTCGGGGCGAATCCACACTTTGGTTGTCTCCCGGGACTGAATACCTTACGAATATTGCGTTCTTCCGGGCAACGCGGCTTTGTGCCAGCCTCATTATGGAACACAGTTCGGAAATTACGGGGTTCAGAACGGGAGTTGTTGTCGAGGGCGACGAAAAAGACCCGAATACCGCTAAAATTCGCACAACAGCCCAAGCGATGGCCGCAATAAACGGCGGTGCGGACATTCTGATGATAAAACCGAGTGACGGCAAAGGGGACACTGCTTTTGAGCGCAGAATAGCCCGCAATGTTCATCATCTCCTTACTGAAGAATCGCACCTCACCCGGGTTGCCGATCCCGCTACCGGCAGCTATTATATTGAATCCCTGACCGATCACCTCGCCCGGAAAATATGGGCGAAATTCCAACTCGCCTTTTCAGCGTAAATGCTGAAGAACAATATCGAACCAAATGAAAAAATTACTAATTGCCAACCGGGGAGAAATCGCCCTTCGCGTAATGCGGACCGCCAAGCGCATGGGCATCGCCACCGTCGCTATCTACTCCGAAGCAGACCGTAACGCGCCCCACGTCCGCTTTGCAGACGAAGCAGTGCTCCTGGGCCCCGCCCCTTCCAACCAGTCTTACCTGGTGATGGACAAAGTCATCGCTGCGGCAAAGCAGACCGGCGCCGACGCCATCCATCCCGGCTACGGTTTCCTGAGTGAGAACGCCGAATTCGCCCGTAAGGTAGAAGCCGCAGATATCATTTTCGTAGGCCCAAAGCCCCACGCTATCGAAGTAATGGGCAACAAACTAGCTGCCAAAGAAGCCGTTGCGGACTATGACATCCCCATGGTTCCCGGTATCGAAGAAGCAATCACCGACGTGGAACTGGCAAAGAAGATTGGGGACGAAGTCGGCTACCCCATCCTCATCAAAGCCGCCGCCGGAGGCGGCGGTAAGGGCATGCGCGTCGTCGAAAACCGCGAGGAACTCCAGGAACAGATGGAGCGGGCCATCTCTGAGGCAACCTCCGCCTTTGGCGACGGGTCGGTCTTCATCGAGAAGTACGTCACTTCTCCCCGCCACATTGAGATACAGGTATTGGCCGATAGCCACGGCAACGTGGTTCACCTCTTCGAACGTGAATGTTCCGTTCAGCGGAGACACCAGAAGGTCGTCGAAGAGGCGCCGTCTGTGCCCCTGTCCGATGACATTAAAACTTGCTCTGAACCTGCGGCCGCGCCAGAAAAAGAAGCGGAAGAAGAAGAAAATCGCCCGTTTTCCCTCAAGCCCAATGGCCCCAAAAGCCTGCGTGATCGTATGGGCGAAGCTGCCGTTAAGTGTGCTAAAGCCTGTGATTATCTGGGCGCAGGAACTGTAGAGTTCCTGCTCGACGGTGAGGGTAATTTCTACTTCCTGGAAATGAATACCCGCCTTCAGGTAGAGCATCCGGTCACCGAACTCATTACCGGCGTGGATCTGGTAGAGCAGCAAATCCTGATCGCACGCGGAGAGAAGCTGGACTTTGAGCAAAAAGATCTCAAAATACGTGGCCACGCCATCGAACTGCGCGTCTACGCCGAAGACCCGATGAACAATTTCCTGCCCAGCATCGGAACCCTCGATGTCTACCGCCCACCCTCCGGTTACGGTATCCGTGTCGACGATGGCTTCGAAGAAGGAATGGAAGTGCCGATTTATTACGACCCGATGATCGCCAAACTCATCACGTTCGGATCATCCCGCGAAGAGGCTTTAGCTAAAATGCGCGAAGCGATCGACAATTACCACATCAGAGGAATTGAGACGACGCTTCCTTTCGGTCGCTTTGTGGTCGGTCACGAAGCCTTCGTTTGTGGCGATTTCGACACCAATTTCGTGAAAAAGCACTACTCCCCCGAGGCCATCCTCGCAGAGCGCGAAGAAGAACAGAAAATTGGAGCCCTGGCGGGCGCATTGGTATTCGAGGAAGTTCTATCGCAATTGACTGTCCCCGAATAAGCAGGCCCGGCGGAAGCCGGAGCATTAATTGAACAAGCCAGCGGCACAAGCCGCCCCTACCGAAAAAGCATGGAACCAACAGACTTCACCAAGATCCCCTTCCGACGGATTTCTGCCAATGGCAGTAAATCGCACGAGCCTCATCAGACTCCTGAGGGAATTCCCGTAAAAAAAGTCTACACTCCCGAAGATCTGGAGGGGCTGTCCCATCTCGGGTACGTTGCCGGTCTTCCCCCCTACCTGCGCGGGCCTTACTCGAGCATGTACGCCGTCCGCCCGTGGACGATCCGGCAGTACGCAGGGTTCAGTACAGCCGAGGAATCGAACGCCTTTTACCGCAGAAATCTGGCGCAGGGACAGAAAGGCCTCTCCGTCGCCTTTGACCTGGCCACCCACCGGGGCTACGACTCCGACCACCCGCGGGTAACCGGTGACGTAGGTATGGCGGGCGTTGCGATCGACACGGTTGAAGATATGAAGGTGCTCTTCGATCAGATTCCACTCGATAAGATGTCGGTGTCCATGACCATGAACGGTGCCGTGCTGCCCATCATGGCGTTCTTCATCGTTGCGGCCGAAGAGCAGGGCGTTGAGCAAAAGCTGCTCTCAGGAACGATCCAGAACGACATTCTGAAGGAGTTCATGGTTCGGAATACTTACATCTACCCTCCGGCGGAGTCGATGCGGATTGTGGGCGACATTTTTGCTTACACCGCCGAGCATATGCCCAAGTTCAACAGCATCAGCATCAGCGGCTACCACATGCACGAAGCCGGAGCTTCCGCTGACATCGAGCTGGCGTACACCCTTGCCGACGGGCTGGAATACATCCGCACCGGAATGGCTGCCGGGCTGAAGATCGATGATTTTGCGCCCCGCCTGAGCTTCTTCTGGGGCATCGGGATGAACTACTTCATGGAGATTGCCAAACTGCGGGCCGGCCGGCTCTTATGGGCGGAGCTCGTGAAGGAATTCGACCCGCAAAACCCCAAGTCGATGGCGCTGCGTACGCACTGCCAGACCTCCGGCTGGAGCCTTACGGCTCAGGACCCTTTCAACAACATCGCCCGCACAACCATTGAGGCAATGGCTGCGGCTTTTGGGGGTACCCAGAGTCTTCACACCAACTCGCTCGACGAAGCTATCGCGCTGCCTACAGATTTCTCCGCGAAAATTGCCCGTGACACCCAGAAGTATCTCCAGCAGGAAACCGGCATCACGAACGTTGTCGACCCCTGGGGCGGCAGCTACTACGTAGAAAAGCTTACGGCGGATCTCGCCGATCGGGCGCGGGAGCTGATGAAGGAAGTCGAAGACCTCGGCGGTATGGCCAAAGCTATTGAAAAGGGTGTCCCGAAGCTCCGCATCGAGGAGGCCGCGGCCCGCAAACAGGCCCGTATCGACGGAGGCACAGACAAGATAATCGGCGTTAACCTCTTCCCCAACCTCGACGAAGAAGAGCAAATCGATGTTCTTGAAGTAGATAATAAAGCAGTCCGTGAAGCACAGATTGCGAAGTTGAAAAAAGTAAAAAGCGAGAGAGATGAGGGCGAGGTCGCAGGTGCACTAGACGCTTTGAGGCAGTGCGCATCCTCCGGCGAAGGTAACCTTCTCCAAAAAGCGGTCTTTGCAGCCCGCGTGCGCGCCACACTGGGCGAAATCTCCGACGCGCTTGAATCCTCCTTCGGGCGTTACCGCGCCACCAACCGCATCATATCAGGTGCTTACGCCAACGAAATGAAGCAAAACGACGACTTTCATACCGCACGGGAACTCACCCGCAAATTTGCCGAAGTTTACGGCCGTCAGCCCCGCATCATGGTCGCTAAACTCGGCCAGGACGGTCACGACCGCGGAGCGAAGGTCATCGCTTCCAGTTTTGCTGACATAGGCTTCGACGTAGACGTAGGTCCCCTCTTCCAAACACCGGAAGAAGCCGCCCGCTCCGCGGTCGAGAACGATGTACACATCCTCGGAATCTCCTCTCTCGCCGCCGGACACAAAACGCTCGTGCCTCAGGCCATTGCAGCCCTTAAAGCGGAAGGCGCAGAGGACATCATGGTCGTTACCGGCGGTGTAATCCCCGAGCAAGACTACCAGTTTTTGTACGATCACGGCGTGGCGGCAATCTTTGGCCCCGGTACTGTCATTGCCAAGGCGGCCGCAGCAATCCTCAGGATTATGCTGCCTTAGTCTTTCCCGTGGTTACCTGAACAGAACACCCCGACTCATTGACTATGAGCCGGGGTGTTCGGTATAAAACTGTGTATGCTGGGAGGTTAGGCGGCAACCTGCTGCTTACGGAGCACTTCCAGAATTACGTCAGGATCTAATCGCTTGGTGTAGTCGGCCGGCGTGAAAGCGTGGAGGATTTCTCCGTCTGCTTTGATCACGAAGGTTGCAGGCAGTGGCAATTCCCAGTCGTCGTTGCCATTGAACTTAGCAACGTCGAGGCCAAACTGACCGTAGATCTCACGAATGGAATCCGGAAGTGCGAATACCATTCCCAGTTCCCGGGCGTAGCTGTTATCGATGTCGCTCAGGACAGCAAACGAAAGATCATGCTTTTCTTTCGTGTTCAGGCTATTGTCCGGGGTTTCCGGCGTGATGGCAATCAGCTCTGCGTTCAGGGCTTCGATCTCGGGCAGGCGGTTCTGCAAGTGGGCTAGCTGAATGTTGCAGTACGGGCACCAGCCACCACGGTAAAAGGTGACAACTCCGAAAGGCTTGCCGTTCAAAGCATCTGTCAGAGAGACTTTGCTGCCGTCTACGCCGGGAAGATTAAAGCCTGGCAGCGTATCCCCTGCTTTTGGGGCACGGTCCTCGATGTGGTCATCAAGGAGGGCTTGCGTTGCGGCATCCATTTTTGCGAGGGTTTCGCCGGGGATATTGGCACGATTGGTCTGGTTGGCGGCGAGGAGCTCTTGTGTTAAAGACATGATAAGTAATTTACGGTTGGTGATAGATAAGGACTCCTAAAACCCATCGCCGCAAACTACTGTTCGGACCCATCGGAGCTTTCGACGGCAAACGACACAAAGGACAAAAATTCAGAGTAGGTCTTCCCTACCCTTGCGCCTACTGCTTATGGCCCGACCGAAGCTTTTCATACGGACGTACAGATGCTCAGGCTGGTATTTAAACCAGCCTGAGCATCTGTACGGAAAAACTCCAATTAAATACCGATTACTTACTGCGCAGAAAACGCTCGGTAAAGGTCTGGCCTTCGTAATTGAAAACAACAACGTAATGACCAGGCTTGAGCCCGCTGATATCGACTACGGACGTAGCTACCTCAAGTTCGGTTATCAGGTAACCGTTTACATCGTAAATGGCCGCGTAAGCTGAAGAGGCCAGCTCTGAATCATAACGGATGTAAAGTTGTTCGCGCGCGACGGTAGGGAATACGGTCGCGATGCCGTTCTGAGTTTCTTCGGAATTGACCGTAATCACTTCGGAATACGTAGCAGTTCCATCGAAATCCACTTGTTTGAGGCGGTAGTAGTTATTCCCAATAAACGGGGTACGATCCACGAAGCTGTAATCTGTTGCCACACTACGGGTGCCGGCACCTTCAACGAAGTCTATCGTTCTCCATTCCAGGTCTACGTCGGCGCGCTCCACCTCAAAACCAAGGTTGTTTGATTCGTTAGCTGTTTGCCAGTTCAGGAGGACGTGACTCGATTTATTAGCCGTGCCAACAAATTTGGTTAGCCCTACGGGGAGGGAACATGCTCCGTCAGCAAAATCTCCTGTCATATAATCGAATGAACAGGTAGCATTGCAATCGCCAAAGGTATCGGGGACGGTTTCCCCCGCGCAGCAACACAACTGTGCCTGTAGTGACGGTAAATAAGCGAAGAAGAATAACAGGAATATAACCTGGGACTGCAGGCGGGTAAAGTATTTCATGAGAGTGTATTGATTAAGAGTAGATTGAAACCAGCGGTCAGCAAGCCAACTTTACCAAGTGAATTAATCAGGTCTTAACCCAGAACTAATAGCTTGACAGCCTACTAACCACAACAAACATACAAAATATATGAATTAAGTTGTTTTAAATATTTGCCTTTGTGATCTTACACCTGAAAACCCAACACCTATGTCTCAAAGTATCATTGCAACCCTGATCATTGCGGTCACCTTTCTGGCCACCTACCAAGGCGAGAAGGACCGTGCCTTCAAAGAAGAGTATATTTTCTGGACCGACGGCATTCTGATCCGCAAAGAATGGCAACGGCTGATTACTTCCGGCTTCCTGCACAGTGGTTGGTGGCACTTCGGCTTTAATATGGTCACTTTATTCAGTTTCAGCTACTGGTTGGAGCTTGCTTTCGGACTGGTGAATTTCACCCTGATTTACTTTGCTTCTCTTCTGGGAGGCAGCCTGCTGGCGCTCTACTTCCACCGCAACCACGGCGACTATAAAGCGCTGGGAGCCTCCGGGGCCGTAAGTGGCGTAGTGATGGCATCCATCGTCATGATGCCAAACGCCGATCTTGAGTTCTTCTTCATCCCCTACGGGATTCCTGCCTGGGTCATCGGAATTGTCTTTATTCTGGTCTCCATCTTTGGCGTCAAAGCCCAGGCGGACAACATTGGGCACGATGCGCACCTGGGCGGAGCGATTGTCGGTACCATCATGGCGTGTGCCCTCAAGCCCCAACTAGCCATCGACAACTGGTGGATGGTACTTCTGATTATCATTCCCTGCTCCGTATTTATGTACATCGTCATCAAGAACCCCGCCGTACTCTACGTCGAGAACTACTGGGGCGAGGAAGTACACAACCTGAAAACCTACAAATTCACCAAGAAGGAAAAGCCCAGCCTCGATGAGCTGTTGGATAAGATACGGGAGGGAGGGGTTAAAAGCCTGACTTCTAAAGAAAGAAAATTACTGGATGAGTACCAGAAAAACATGTAGGAAATATCAGGTCAACGGTATTGCCTGAAAAGTAGAAGCCCCGTTGCACCACTTTTGGTGCAACGGGGCTTCTGTTTCGTTGCAGGCACAGTGCTACTCGACGATCCGCGCGCCCTCAGGGCGGGCGAAGCGACTGTCGGGAGCAGCTTCTTTAGAGAGTTTTACGTCATTAAAATAACGCGGGCCCCGTGAAGTCACGGGCAGGTTGTTTTCAGTCGTGTAAGACACCATGCTATCTGCGAGTTCTACTCCTCCGAAATCGCTCCAGGTTGGGTACTCAAGCCATTTAAAGGTATCACTCGTTTTACCGGAGTTACCCGTTACGGTGTAAGCAAGCCAGCGCATCTTCTTCGTTTCAGGATCGTAGTGCAGGCGGTAGTTGTCCTTCGGGCTATAGCCAACACCATTGTCGTAAGAGATCATGATGCCAGGATAGGTAACACCGTCAAAAACAAGCGGCTCTGCTTCTGAGTAGATGATACCAGGATCAGCGAGTACCCAAGGCATTGCGTAGAAGTAAAAACGCAGGTTTTTGTAAAACGCGGGATTCCCTTTGTAGGTAGTATCGGCGGTTACCCAAACGTTTTCGCCGTCGAAACCCATTTCGATCGGATCCTCGCCCGGCGCAGCCGGCTGCTTGATGTACTCCCGGCGGTCATACAGGTCGATGAGTTGAAACTCGTTGTCTTCGCCTTTGGGCATGTTGTAGCTGAGTTGACGAAACTCCTTCCAGCTGTCCAGGCCGCCGTGGGCATCAAGGGTAGCAACGAAGTCTGCGGGCATGCCTTCCGTTGAAGCCGTTACTTCAACCTTCTCTTCCGCTGTTTCGGGAGCCGGAGCGCCGCAGGCGCTGAAGATTATTGCCATGAATAGTGCCGCCAGAACACTGTAATTAAAATTCCTCATAATGTATGTTTTTAGATTCCTTTCTACATACACTTTAAAGGATGTAGTGTTCAGCGCGGCTTTCCAATTAGGTCGTTCTTAGGCGACATCTGAAGTTAAATCAGACAATACAAGCTTCTTCATGCGGGAACTTGCCTAACCCTTCAACAGCAGGAAGCTCCTTCCTGCAACCGCGACGGCCAGCGTGCCGTCACTACCACGCTCTACCGGCTTACCGTCCAGTACATCCATATAGGCACCAGATTGATTGAGGGGGAGTTCCACCTCCCGCGGAGCGTCCAGATGGTTAAAAATCACTATCATCTCCCCGTTTTCGTCGAACCGGCGGTAAGCCAGGAGTTGTTCTTCGCCGCCAACCTCAATAAACTCGAGGTCACCATGTATCAGTACAGGATTGGCTTTACGGAGGGCAATCATTTGCTGATGAAAGCGGAAAATCTCGTCGTTAAACTCGACCTTATCGGTGGGCCGTTTTGCTCCTAAAGGATGTGCCGTTTCGTCTTCGAAGGAAAAGTCTTTCCAAATCAGTGGTTTCCGGGAGGACGGGTCGTCAGCGCCCCACATCCCCATCTCATCGCCCGCATAGATGTGGGGAGCCCCCGGATAAGTGTACTGCTGGGTCAGCAGTAGTTTCAGGGTTTGAAGGGTAGCTTCGTCGGGCTTGTTGATTTTGTATTCCGGGTTATCGTGGACTTTGCAGTAATACTTGTATTTGTTCTTATTGTACAACGAAGTCAGGATCCGGGGTGTGTCGAACCCTCCGGTGTAGTTCATCATTGCGTAGTTGTTTCCGGGGTTCAGGTTGGCCCGGAAAACGTTCAGGCTGTCAACCAACTCCCCCGCCGTGATCTGGTCTGGTGATTCGTTGAAGAAATGACGTACCGCCCGGTACCAACGGTAATTCATTACGGCATCAAATACGTCTCCGCGCAGGAAAGGCTCGGGGTCCAGTAGTTTATCCGGCCATTCCTCCCACCAGATTTCGCCCAACAGGTAAGCATCCGGGTTTATTTGCCGCACGTGCGTTCTGAAGTCTCTCCAGAAACCAAGTGGGGTTTCGGCAGCAACATCAAGCCGGTAGCCGTCTACTCCGTCAGAGGGGTCTCCGTCTCCATCGGGATCGAGCCAGCGCGCTGCTACGTTCATGATGTGGGCTTTGGCTGCGCCAGCGTAGATATTGCCTTCAAAAGAGGTCAGGCTTTCAGACAGGTCTTGCTTCTGCGTCTCTCTGATTTCGGGCAGGTCCGGCACGCCGGCCCAGCCGTGGTATTCAAACTCATTCTCG
This sequence comes from Neolewinella aurantiaca, assembly GCF_008014675.1. Classification (GTDB taxonomy): domain Bacteria; phylum Bacteroidota; class Bacteroidia; order Chitinophagales; family Saprospiraceae; genus Neolewinella; species Neolewinella aurantiaca. The sequence continues at coordinate 16,853 of NZ_VOXD01000034.1, forward strand.
GGGGTTTCTGGCTGATCGAATGCTTCGATCCAGTACCAGTCTTTGTAAGCTGATTTCTCCTGCTTTTGGAGCACATCCTGCCACGCCCAGAACGTCTGACCGGTATGGTTCCAGGAGTAATCGAGGATTACCCTGATGCCTCTTTTGTGAAACTCATCGATCACTTTTACGAACAGCTTATCTGCTCCGGTCATCTTCCAGGTGGTGGGGTCATCAGGTATTTCGGAGGCGATTATCTCCTTGTCCCCTGCGGGGTCGGGACCGAAGGTCACATCGATGTGCCGCCAGTTGCGGGCGTCGTATTTGTGCAGCGAGGGGGCGTCGTTGAGTGGGCGGAAGTAGATGGCCGTAACGCCCAGTGAATCGAGGTAGTCCATCTTGTCGAGGACGCCCTGGAGGTCTCCGCCGTACCGGCGCATCTGTACGAAATCAGCAAATCTCTCGATCTTATTGCCGTAGTAATCTTTCTGATCGCCAACCTTGGCAAAGTAATCGTCGGGGCGGTACCAGTCCTGTGTCCAGGGAGTTACGGCCCAGCCATCGGGTACAAATCCGGGATAAGCTCCGGTTATATCTGCGGCGGTGGGGTCGTTGGTGGGGTCTCCGTTCCGGAACCGCTCCACCCCTATTTCGTACCAGACAACTTCTTTTGCCCACTCAGGTGGCTGCTCTATTGTAACATCTACAACTCCTTCGTTGCCGTCGCTCTCGACTGACTTTTCGCAACCAAGGCAAAAAATCAGGAGGGCGGTCCAGTAATAATATTTCATGATCTCTTTTCTAAATTGTCATACACACACAAGCGGCTGTAAGTATGCAATACCTACGTGCCGCAAAGCCGTAAAGATAGCTTCTCATCGTTTGTTTTTGGGCGGGGCCGCAGGTGCCACGCACGTTGAACGGCAGCGGACGAGCCCTGAAGAACCGGTACCCAGGCTCGGGTGGTGTTCTGCTCCGCCATGGTTCCAACCGCGCTCTACCTCACCCTGCACCCGCGTCAGCGCCCCTTCATACTGTCATAAATCCCAGTCATGTCGTACCTTCCGCCCTAAGCCCCAAACCAGACATGCAGAAACAAGAAATTTTAGCCCAAAAAATTGCCGAAGCCAACTTAGGCGGTGGCCAGGTAAGAATCGAGAAACAGCACCAGAAAGGTAAGCTTACCGCCCGCGAGCGGGTACACCTGCTGCTCGACCCCGGAAGTTTTGAAGAGATCGGCGCTTTAGTGACCCACCGTACGCATGACTTCGGCATGCAGGACCAGCTTTTCTACGGCGATGGTGTCGTTACCGGCCACGGTACCATCGGAGGCCGCCTCGTGTACGTTTTTGCCCAGGATTTCACCGTCTTCGGAGGAGCACTTTCCGAAACCCACGCCGAAAAAATATGTAAAGTGATGGATATGGCCGTCAAAACCGGCGCTCCTTTACTCGGCCTCAACGATTCCGGCGGCGCCCGTATTCAGGAAGGCGTCCGCTCGCTGGGCGGCTACGCCGATATTTTCTACCGCAACGTCCGGGCCTCGGGCGTGATTCCTCAGCTTTCAGCCATTATGGGCCCCTGCGCCGGCGGAGCTGTCTACTCGCCCGCCATGACCGATTTCACCGTGATGGTCGAGAACACCAGCTATATGTTCGTAACCGGCCCCAACGTAGTAAAGACCGTTACCAACGAGGAAGTCTCCAGCGAAGAACTAGGCGGCGCGAGCACCCACTCCACCAAGTCTGGCGTAACCCACCTCACGGCAGCGAATGATGTCGACTGCCTCAACAAGCTTAAAACACTGCTCAGCTACCTTCCGCAAAATTGCCAGGAAAAGCCAGCCGACCTCCCTTACCACCTCGGCACTGAAATCAGGGAGCAACTCGAAAACCTCGTACCGGAATCGGCCAACCAGCCCTACGATATGCGCAACGTTATCGAAGGCATAATCGACGAGGGGAGCTTCTTCGAAATTCATGAAAACTACGCCGATAATATCGTTGTCGGCTTCGCTCGCCTGGCGGGTAAATCCATCGGCATCGTGGCCAACCAACCAATGAGCCTTGCGGGTGTGCTCGACGTGGAATCGAGCAAAAAAGCCGCCCGCTTTACCCGTACCTGCGACTGTTTCAACGTCCCGCTGCTGGTGCTCGTCGATGTTCCCGGCTTCCTGCCCGGGACGGACCAGGAATGGAGCGGTATCATTACCAACGGAGCTAAACTCCTCTATGCCCTCAGCGAAGCCACCGTGCCACGGATTACCGTAATTACGCGCAAAGCATACGGAGGAGCGTACGATGTGATGAACTCCAAACACATCGGTGCCGACCTGAATTTCGCCTGGCCCACGGCTGAGATTGCCGTAATGGGCGCCAAAGGCGCCTCTGAAATCATCTTTCGCCGCGAAATTAAAGCCGCTGAAGACCCGGCCGCCAAGCTCGCCGAAAAGGAAGCTGACTACGCCGAAAAGTTTGCCAACCCCTACCGGGCCGCGCAACGCGGCTTCATCGATGAAGTCATTTTGCCCAAAGAAACGCGGCGTAAGCTGATCCGTGGTTTTGCCGTACTCGAAGGTAAGGTGGTGGAAGGGCCAAAGCGGAAACACGGAAATATCCCCCTCTAAGAGATTGTCCGGGTTATTGCCGCTGAAGTTGAGTTCCGGCAATGCCCCCCGACGGTTTCTTCTTTACGGAGTTAATGTATCCACCGATAAGCCAGCATCTTTAAGTATCTCTTAACTGTGGGCAAGATGGCATTTCCATGACAAAGTGGTATGTTTACGTAAATATTCCGCTATGAATAAGCTCCTTACTCTGATAACACTTGGTGGCATTGGTCTTTCCCTTACCAGCTGCCTCGAGGAAAATATTACAGTTGTATCTCCCGATGTAGATGGTTACAGCAATCCGCAGTCTCTTGAGTTTAACGAGTCTGAATACGCCACGCTGAGCCAGACCCTGGATATTGACCGGGTAATAACCATGTCTTCGGTCAACGTGCCCTTGCACATAGGGATGACTTCAGGCCTGAGTACCGTAGATCAAACTTCTTCCGATGCCCGCAAAGCACTCCTCGGGCGTGTGCTCTTTCACGACAGCCGCCTCTCCGCTACCGGCGAGACGACCTGTGAATCGTGCCACAAGCAGGCCGCTGCCTTCTCCGACGATGTAGCCTTCAGTAGGGGCATCAACGGTGCGGTTACCAAGCGTAACTCTATTGCGCTGGGCTCTGTGCCCACTTTCGCTCCGGTCATCAGCGGCTACGGAAGCTCGGGCGACGAACAAACCGCCAGCGTTGACGGTGACGTGAAGTTCTTCTGGGACGAACGTGCCAATACTATTAAAGAGCAGTCTGAAGCAACCATCCAGGATGAACTGGAAATGGGCAAAGACCTCCACGAACTTTCCAGTGAGTTGAAGAACCTTGAAATGTACAAGATTCTTAGCATGAAAGCCTTTGGTACAACAGACCTTACACCGGATCGAATAACGCTTGCCCTCGAGAAATTCACGAGCTCTATCGTTTCGATGAATACCCGCTTTGATGAAATGCGGGATCAGGAGCTCTTCGGTGGGCCGAGTACAGTTTTTAGCCCCGAAGAACGCCTGGGAGCACAACTCTTCCGTCAGAACTGTTCCACTTGCCACGGCGACGAAATGGGTAAACCACGGATTAATGTTGCCAGCAACGGTCTCGACGAGGTTTATACCGACAAAGGAGTTGGAGCACTAAGCGGGAATTTGCGGGAAAGCGGAGTCTTTAAAGTTCCTTTCCTCCGTAATGTAGCCCTTACCGGGCCGTACATGCACGATGGTCGTTTCGAGACTCTCCGCGAGGTCATCGACCACTACAGTGAAGGTATCCAGGACCACATCAATCTCCACCCTTTCCTGAAGGAGAACAACCGTCCCCGCCGGATGAACTTCACGGAGAACGAAAAAGACGCCCTCATCGCTTTCCTCAACATGGCTACCGATCATACTGTGCTGACAGACCCTAAACTGTCTGACCCGTTCAGGCAGTAGCCTTTCCCAGAGGGATTGAATTATAAAAGCCAGGTTGCCGTTGCAACCTGGCTTTTATAATTTGCGGCATGCTCGAAAATATAACCTCTCCCACTCTTCTCGTCGACCAGAGTAAAGTAAACCGTAACGTACAACGGATGGCCGATCGTGCGCTCCGTCATAACCTCACGCTCCGCCCGCATTTCAAAACCCATCAATCGGGTGAAGTGGGCGAATGGGTACGGTCCTTTGGGGTCAATTCCATTACGGTCACCAGCCTGCGGATGGCACGCGAATTTGCGCAGTGTGGCTGGGAAGACATCACTATTGCTATGCCATTGAACCCGCGCGAACTCCCCGGTATCGGGGAGCTTGCTCAGCAAGTTTACCTGAGTGTTTTTCTCGTTGATCCCGAGACCGCAGGTAAACTCAGCAAAGAGATTGCTAAGCAGATCGGTTACTTCATCGAGCTCGACGCCGGCTACGGCCGCTCGGGCGTAAAGATTGAAAACCTCAACTTAATTGCTGCAATCATTGAAGCTGCCGGCAATCACCACTGTCGTGGCTTTTATGTGCACAGCGGACATACCTACGAGGCGGGCGACAAGCAGGAAATCGACCAGATTCACGAAGGGCTGATGCGCAAGATTGCAAACCTGAAAAGTGGACTCTCACGACTCGCCGGAACTCATCCCTCAGGACCCGTGCGGACCAGACTGGCACAAACGTTCGAATTTGCCATTGGCGATACTCCCGCGTGCAGCACACAGGAGAGCTTCAACCATATCACCAGTATTGGACCCGGTAACTTCGTGTATTACGATTTAGTACAAGCCGGGCTTGGCGCCTGCTCTACGGACGATATCGCGGTATGCCTCGCCGCGCCTGTGGTGCAGGTTTTACCACATAAAAATCAGGCAATCGTTCATGCCGGGTGGGTTCAGCTGGGTAAAGACCGACTTCCGGATGGCACCCACGGCAGGGTCGTAAAACTGAAAGAGGATGGCTCATGGAGTGCTTCTCTTGCTGACTGCGTTGTCCTGAAACTGAGCCAGGAGCACGGGACCCTGCAGCTCACGACAGAAGTACTGCAGGAACTCTCTCCGGGCGACCTGCTCGGCATCCTGCCCGTCCATGCCTGCGCTACGGTCCACGGGATGCGCGCAACGGGTGAGCAACTCATCATCGCCGCTCCGGGAGACTGACTTCTGATAATAAAAAAACACCCGGTGAACAGAGTGAGCGATATTGCTCTTTCTGTCCGCCGGGTGTATTCGGGAGTCTTCCTGCAGGGAAGTTTCGCTGAAATTTTTCAGCAGGATATTTAGATCACTTCCTGAAGAGCTTTCTCTATGGAAGCTGCGCCGCGCAGGCCAACAGCTGCGATCTTACCTTCGCGGTCAATCAGGAAGGTCTTCGGGATACCACGCACACCGTAGAGGCGACCTGCGGTACTTTCCCACTTAGTAAGTTCACTTACGTGGTAAGGCCAGCTAAGTTGGTCTCTGGCGATAGCATCGGTCCAGCGCTTCTTCTGTCCCTCCTGACCTTGAGCAATCTGCTCCGGGGTCATGTTAGCGGTGCGGCGCGAGTCGAGCCCGTCGAGGCTTACGCTGTAGATGGTAAATCCATCTTTCTTGTACTTGTCGTACACCTTCACTACGTTAGGGTTCTCGCGGCGGCAAGGTCCGCACCAGCTTGCCCAGAAATCGAGCAGTACCACCTGACCTTTCAGGTCAGAGAGGGTGTATTTTTCACCAGTAGGGCTTGGCAGAGAAATGTCCGGAGCCGGCATACCAACCCGAATGGTTTCGCTGGCCTGCTGCTGAGCGATCTGGCCCTGCATGGCGCGCACGAAAGAAGCGTAGTTGGCCTGAAGCGGCGAGCTTGCGGGCAGACGCTTCAGTGCTTCTGCGTGAACCGGCATTCCGGCAGCCCCGGCGCGGGAAAGGGTGTTAAAGGCAATGAATGCACCAGTTTCAGGATTGTCGACGGTCTTAACGATCTCTTCGATGTCTTCAATCTTTACTGTTCCCTGGTTGAGGTTTTTCATTACGGCAACCATCTCCTCTGCATCCTCAGAGCCGGAGATGTCGAAGTTGTATTTTCCGAACTCAGCAACGTCGCCTTTGATCTCAATCTGGTGATCATCTTCATCGAGCGCGATGACTGCTTTCTGTGCTCCAACACGGATCTGGTAAATCCCCGGTTTGAGACCGTCAACAAAGCCAAACGCAAAATTACCGTTGCCATCGACAGGGGTGTTGGCAAGTACTTCGTTCGCGGTGTTGATGCCAACACGATCGAGGTAGACGTTGAGGTTAGCTGCATTCGTCAGCTCGCCTTTGATGAGGGTGCCGGAAGTAGCTACACCACCCGACTGGCAGGTAAAGAGCGTCATGCTGATGGCCAATAAGGCCAAAAGAGATGAAAATTTCATGTTCATTAGATTTTTTAAGTCAAGGTATGAGAGCCAGTATTAGTTGAGCTCAATAAGACAAAGGTAAGTATTTCACATAAAACTACAAATGTCGTATTTGTTAATCGATGCCAAATACCGCAGACAGAGAGGGCAACCCCTACCTTTGTGGTATGCATCCCAAAAACCGCTACGCAGAACCCCATGATTTTGTCGGATTAGCCGCAATTGTACCCGATTTGGCCAGCTACTCCATTACAACGCCGGACGGTCGAAGCAGCCTCGATTTCACGCATCCGCAGGCGGTTCGCCTGCTCAATAAAGCGTTGTTGATCAGGGATTACGGCCTGAAATACTGGGATATTCCGGAAGGAAACCTTTGCCCGGGTGTTCCCGGAAGGCTCGACTACATTCATGCCATCGGTGATCTTTTGGGAGACGATACGGCGCGGACGCAGGGTGCAAAGAAAGGTAAACAACCACCGGTCTTCGGCCTCGATGTCGGAACGGGCGCATCGCTCATTTATCCCATCCTGGGCCATAAAGAATATGGCTGGCGGATGGTAGGAACCGACGTGGATGCCACTTCGCTGAAGGTCGCCACAGCCATCGCTCAGTTTAACCCCGGCCTGAAAAACGGCATCATCGTCAGAAAGCAAACCGACCGGCGGGCCATCTTCCGTAACGTCATTCTGCGGGGAGAGCACTTCACCTTCACGATGTGCAACCCGCCCTTTTTTGATTCCGCAGAAGCGGCCCGCGCAGCGGCCGGGCTGAAATGGAAAAAACTGGGCGTAGAAGCTGCAGCCTCCCCCACCCTGAACTTTGGCGGCCAGGCCAACGAACTGTGGACCGAAGGCGGAGAGCCTGCTTTCCTCCGGCAAATGATTCAGGAATCGACCGGTTTCGGGGAGCAGGTAGACTGGTTTACGACCCTGGTATCCAAGAAAGGCTACCTGAAAATTGCTGAGATCGAGTTTGGTCGGCACGGAATCACCCAAACCAAGGTTATTGGTATCGGGCGGGGCGGCAAGCTCCGACGGATCCTCTGCTGGAAAGTTTGAAAGCGACCCACGCTGCCCCTCCAGTCGCGTAATCAGTTCGCAGAAGTTCAGTCGGAGTGAAACTCCTCTACCGCTGTACAGCCGGCCTTTAAACGAAATATTGCACCTGCGTGCGCGCCAGATGGTTTGCTTAGAGCATACTGGAGACCAGCGAAACGACTCCTGCAATCAGCATCTCGATGCCGATGGCCATTACCAGGAAGCCCATAATACGACTGAGGGCAGCCAAACCACCGCGCCCCAGGAGGTTGAACAGCGCCGGAGCGAAGTGCAGCACTACCCAGATGAGCAGGGCCATTGTGGCAATAACGCCAATGATGAGGCCCCGGCTTACCCATTCGCTCTGTTGTGCAAATAAACTGATCAGGAGAGAAATACTGCCCGGCCCTGAAAGCATGGGCATTGCCATCGGGGTAAAACTGACGTCTTCCGCCTCCATCGCTTCTACCTCGACGCCTTCGCTGATGCGTCGTTCCTCGAACTTGCTGTTCAGCAGGCCGTAACCGCTGTTGACGATGATGAGGCCACCCGCAATGCGTAGGGCATTGAGGCTGATGCCGAAGAAGTTGAGAATATAGGTGCCCGCAAAAAAGAAGACCACCAGAATGAGCATGAACCACATCGCTGTTTTACGAGCCGTTACTTCACGATGACTCTTACTGCTGTTGGAGGTCAGCGTGAGGTATATGGGCACCGCACCCAGTGGGTTTACCACAGAAAACAATGAGCCAAGGGTGGCCAGGAAAAATGTGAGCAATTAAGGAGAATTTAGTCCGTTAGTCGTTTGGTGTTTTTTTCCGACGCAGGAACAATGAAAAAGGCACCAACGCTTTATTCAGGGGTAAGGTTGCAAAAGGTACATTTGTTTGGTGGATCCGGAGAAGATTTCCCCGCATGGCCCTCAGGGCCATTTATCACGAAACAACGGGCTTTATTTGCTCAAACTCTGCGGGCGTCGTATCATCAGGCGAACAAATCGACTAATCCGGGTTTTTACCTGCAAACCAAGCACACTCCATGAAGAAAATTGGCATCCTATACGGCCGTGAACGGTCCTTCCCTCCTGCGGTAATTCAGCGCATCAACGACATGAACGTTGACGGTATCACCGCAGAACCAGTAATGATCGATAAGTGCGGTCAGGGCCTCAACCCAGGTTACGCCGTTATCATTGACCGAATCAGTCAGGACGTACCTTTTTACCGCGCGATGCTGAAGAACGCCGCCGCTACCGGTACAGCTGTAATCAATAACCCTTTCTGGTGGAGCGCCGACGAGAAATTCTTCAACAACGTGCTTAGTGTGGGAGGTCTTGATGTTCCGGTGCCTAAAACCGTTCTTCTCCCCAGCTTCGAAAAACCCGACGACACATCGGACGAATCGTTCACCAACCTCGCCCATCCGCTGGACTGGGAAAGCATGTTCAATTACATAGGCTGGCCGGCATGGACCAAACCACACGACGGTGGCGGCTGGAAATCTGTTTACAAATGCAACGGCCCTGAGGATCTCTGGAAAGCGCACGCAGAAACCGGTCAACTCGTCATGATGCTGCAGGAAAACATCACCTTCACAAGCTACTTCCGCTGCTACTGCATCGGCCGCAAATACGTGAAGATTATGCACTACGAACCCCGCAACGAATTCCTGGACCGCTACAACTGCCATCACGAGGTCTCCGACGAATTGATGCAACAAATGCACGACTACGTCATCAAAATCAACGAATGGCTGGGCTACGACTTCAACACGGTCGAGTTTGCCGTTCGTGACGGCATACCTTACGCCATCGACTTCTGTAATCCTGCCCCCGATGCCGATAAGTTCAGTGTGGGAGAAGAAAACTTCAACTGGGTGATCGAGCACGCCGCCAAGTACGCCATCGAGCGGGCACAGGCACAGGAACCAGGCAAGAGCAACCTTACCTGGGGTAAGTTTATCCAGCAGTCGGTTGCAGGTACTTATGACTCACGGCGGTAATCTCTGTTACCGCCAGGTGCTGCACATCCAGCATAGAAAACCCTTCTTTCCCGTCGATCGGAAAGAAGGGTTTTTAATTTAAGCTGATGGCTGAAGCCGTAACTACTGTAGCGTTACTTCTTTGATCCAAAGCCCCGTTTCGGTATCATTATCGTAGCCTCCGAAAATGTGCAATTCGCTTGCGCCCGCCCGCACGGTAAAATCTTCGACGATTGCCGTTGCCCACTGTCGGGGATAGACCTCTTTGCGTTTTACCCGGTCAGCAACCGAGAGTTGCGGAGTGATAGCTTTGGGTAATTCTATAAATTTCAGGTCTTGCTGCAGGCTGTCCATCTGAATACCGAGCCGTATATTTTTTTCGGCGTGGTAGTGAATGGTTACGCGGTATGTCCGGTCTTGGGTAATTTCAACAGGCCAATAAGCGCCGTTCCAGTCTAAATCCACGAAGAAATCATTAGACCAGCCGTATTCGTCCATAAAGTGCGTTTCTCCCAGTGGTTCTCCCTCGTGCGCCTGTAGGTGCACCGGACGAAACTGAGCGGCGTCGAGATTGATCGGAGGAGCAATCAAATCCGGCCGGGCGATCGTGGCGGCAAACCGGTTGTATTCGGCGGCCATCTCCCGGGCGTGGCCCTGAACGCCCTTCAGGAAGTCTGCGTCAGACGCCATGATATTGGTGCGCTGCCCCTCGTCTTTATGAATTTCGTAGGCTTCAAAATCATCAGGACTGTTCATCACCACCAAGCGGTGGCTGTTTCTGACGCTTCCCGGATAGCCGGTAAAATCGTAGCCCTGCTTGAATGCATAAATCGGGCGATTCTGGTCAAACACCCGCGAAGAATCAGGTTCGAGCAGGGGCATCAGGCTCTTTCCGTCTAATCCTCCGGGCGGTTGGGGTAAACCGACAATATCCAGTAAGGTCGGCACCAGGTCGATATGAGCTGCCGGTGTGTGAAACTGCCGGCCGTTGGCAGGATGGCCGTTAGGGAAACGGATACCGAAAGGCACCCGTACCCCGCCTTCGTTGACCGAGCCTTTTGTTCCTTTTAGTCCCATACGGTACCGGTCACCGTTGGGTCCGTTGTCGGTGCTGAAAATTACGATGGTATTGTCGAGTTTTCCGGCTGCTTCAAGCTGATCGAGTAGCTTTCCGATGTGGTCGTCGACGGATTCGATCATAGCGTAGACACCAGTATTGTAGTCGGTCAGGCCGCGGCTTTTTACCGGGTTCCAGTACTTGTCGGCTACCTGCACTGGCGTATGCGGAGCCTGGTAAGTAAGCATACAAAAGAAAGGCTGATCCTGGTCTGCCAGCATGAAGTGAGCGGCGGTATCGGTGAGGATTGTTGTCAGGTCTCCATTAAAGGGAACTACTTCATTGTCTTCGTTTTCCAGCTCGCCATTAAAGTAATCATTGAAGTGACCGAGGGTAAAGCCAAGAAACTGATCAAAGCCCTGCCCGTTGGGGTCGTAGGGCTTCGTGCTTCCATTATGCCACTTCCCGAACAGGCCGGTTCTGTAGCCTGCATGCTTCAGGTATTCAGGGATCGTCATGATGCCATCGTCCATGGTTTCGCGCCGACGGGTTACGAAGACAGCGCCCGTGCGGGGCGAATACAAGCCGCTCAGGAAACTGGCGCGCGTTGGCGCACAGACCGGGCTGACATAAAAACGGCTGAACTGAGCACCAGAAGTCAGCAGTGCATCCATATTCGGCGTCCGGATAGAGTCGTTGCCGTGCAGGGAGAGATCCCCAACCCCCTGATCGTCGGTTAGGATGAAGAGGATATTCGGGGGCACGTCCTGTTTTCCGACCTCAACACCTCTGTTTTCGGAGGGCGACGGCGCGCAGGTGCAAACAAAAAGACCAAGGAGCAAGGCGGGGAAAACACATCGGTACGTCATACGGCTAAGGTAGCCATTTTCAGCCTTGATTGCTCCATGCTGAGCAGCGCAAAGTATCAGGGCCGGAAACGCTTCTGATTGAAGGGAAAACTAAACTCTTCGTCCTGTACCGTAACGATGAAGTTAAAGTATTCAGCTTCATCGTTGCGCGGAAACGCAACCTTTCCGAAGGCGGTTTTCCCGGGATCTATCGTTGTTATCCGGAAAGCATAATCGAGCCAGAAATAACGATTGGAAGGCGGAGGTTCTTCTCCATCCAGCGGAGCGACTTCTCCCCTCGCTACAAGATCTTCATTATCCTCATCCCTGAGCACAAAGGAGAGGTCTGAAGTAGTGTTTATGGCCAGGTCGCTATACAGGTAACTGTCGGCAGCACCGGTATTAGCAGCTAAGGCAGCTCCTGCAATTGAGGCAGCAACCCCTGCTATCGCGAACCCCTTGGCCGCACGGGTACTTTTGACGGATTTGATGTCCATACTCAGCAATTGCACTTCGGGGTCAATGGCTTGCTGAACGGGGCCGGCGTCGCCGGCCAGTAAACAGCTTGCCGGATCGAAGTCGAATGCCGTAGAACTGGTGTTTTCCACTTCGAGATGGAACACGACGTACTTCGGGGAAGAATCGTAAAAGCTCACCGTCACCTTAGCGTCTTCATTAGAACGGACAACAAGCTTTACTCCATAACGATGGGCAGACACCTCTGTGTCGGGTTCCATTCGTACAACGTAAGGTGAGGAACATCCTGACAGAGCCAGGTAAAAAAGGAACAGGGTAATTAAGAATCTCATCAGCTGGGTGTAATTAGGTGCTCTCTAAGATCAGGGTTCCGGGAGAAATTTGAAAGCTACCCTGTCGTATTTAGCACAACCTTAACGCTGATCGTTACTGAAAGGCTTTTCCCAGCCTGGCCAGGTATTGAGCACTCGTTTCTTTCATGTAGATGCCCAGAGACAAAGCGGTTTTGTCCAGAAGGTTGGTATCGAAGATACGATAGTCGAATTGGTGGTCCAGCCCGGTAGTAAGTTGCTCGCGCTTACGGACAAGCAATTCAAATTCGGAACTGCTAATGTTATTCTTCCCGCCCGCGTTCACATACTCTTTAAGCCTGCGTTCGGTATCGATCAAACCACCCCGCAAAATCTTGAGTGCATCGGCTGCCTCCGCCAGGATCTTTCGCTGCAAGTTGATGTTGTCCATCGCCAATGTCTTTTCGGACTCAATCCGGCCTTTGGTTTTCTCCACCGAGAAGTAGTGTTCGTCGATGTCCCGGTTGAATTGTTTCACGATGGTCATGTGCAGCTCCGCAAGCTCACGCATTGGCTCTATGATGGCGAAGAACTTCTCGGTTTGCAACTGGTGGTACTGCTTTTCCCCGGCCAGTGAGCCGCGCCGGTGCGGGTCATTAGACACGAGAAACAACCTGGTTACCTTCCCTTTCACTTCATGATCCACGACCCGAAGCTTACTCAGGTTTCGGGAAAACTCTTCTGCTCTATTGTTGAAATCCAGGTTGAGCGCTAAAATCTCATCAAGAGCGTCGGGGCCATCCGGATCGAAGTCACCATCGAAAGAGAACATGGGCTCCGGTGTCGGATCAGCAGGAGTTTCACCGGACGATTCCGGCTTCTTATCCGGTAGCGGGTTGTCAAAAAGATCGTCGTAGGGATTGGGCATGGCCGTGGTTTGGCTTAATTGAGGAAAGTTACAAAATGACGAAGATAACGAGGTTATTAGCACACCCTGCCACTTACATTTTCGAACCTGGCCGGGCTTATATTCTAAGCTTCCGGCTGCTGCTGGTGAGTGGTAACATAAGAGAAAACAGCCCTGACGGTACTTCGTTTGATCTTTTGTCGTACTTCCGAGGCTTCCTGAATAAGCCGGTACTGAAACTTCAGTTCAAGCAGGTCTTTTTTGACTTCTCTTATCTTAAGATTATAAGACCTTGGTTCTATGTGCTCGGCATATTCCGAAACGGCATTGATGAGCTCTTTTTCAAGGGCATCGATCTGACGGACCAACTTGATGTCCATTTCAAAATCGATACTCATCAGTCGTACGTCACGACGGGTGTAATTTATGATTTCCTCGGAGTAAACCTTGCCGTTAGGGAGGATTACGAGATCATCGTTGTCGTTCATGATCTTTACTTTCAGCAGACCAATGTCTACCACCCTACCCTTATACCCGTGAAATTTGACGTAATCGCCAGCTTCAAAGGTGTCCGAAAAGCTGTAGTACATGCCTACGATCAGATCGTTGACAAATTCTTTAGAGATGATAGCAATGGCGGCTGCGACGATACTCAGGGAGGTAAACAGGCTCGAGAACTCAACTCCAAGCAACGAGAAAAAGGTAAAGATCCCCAGTGCGACGAGTAATAATTTGCGAATGTTTTCTACTCCGAAAACGAAGTTTTTCACGCCCCTTCGACGGGAGTACCCCCGTTGGCGGTACCACCACTTTACCAGTCTCGTTGCCAGGTTGATACCCACCAAAAGGACAAAGAAAAGGGCAAGCGTCCGCTGATTTGACTCAGTAATAGTCTCAGTTTTAAAAATGAGAATATTCTGGATGAGTAAATAAGCACAACCTGCAAGTACCGCCAACTCCAGGATGATTACCAGGAAGTTGAAAACCGGGGATCGTTTTTTCATTTAATCGTTATCAAGCATTTCGTCAATCAAAGCTGCAATATCCTGCAGGTGGTAGCGGATGATGCCCGCTTTATACTTTCCTGCCGGGTCGCTGACCGCCTCGGCGATCATGCGCAGCTCTGCGCGGGCAGCAGCTCCTACATCTGTCCGTTTTTCAGCATCTTCTTTCAGAAGCATCCCCAACTTAGCGACGTGACTGCGCTGTAAGTTGCGTCGGAAGCCATCTATTTCAGCTCCGCTTTCGAGTTCAGACCACAAACCTTCCCGGAGGTCTTCCAGCATATCCGTCAGCGGGTAGGCTTTTTCGCCGTTCAGGGCTTCCTGTTCGACGAGTCTGGCGAGGCGGTCGCTGCGCAGCAGACCATTCAGCTGTCGCTCCTGAAGGCTTCGTATTCGCGGCATCACACCGTCCGGACCGATGTTGCGGACGATATTCTCCTGAAGCAGCCAATCGGGAGTACTGAAAACATGATCGTTGAGGAACGCTACCGATGCCTCCTGCTCGCCGCGGTCGAGCGGAGTATAGGTAAAGCCTTTTTCGTCGGTTGTTCTCAAATGCTCGTAGACACCTCCCACGTTAGAGGTAACATGGCCAGAGAAGCGTGACCACACTCCTAACAGTTCACCGTATAGTTCCTCCAGATCAGCGTATCCTTCGCCGGAAGTTGCTGTCCATTCTGCTAGATTAGGCGCTACGCGTTTCAGGTTCATCAGACCGTAAGTACTCGCCTTCACCGGGTCATCGCCCACAGATTCTGTCTGAGAACTTGGGTCGTAACTATTACGTCCACCGAAGAGGAATTTCGGATCCCCTTTTTTATCGGCGATCCACTTTCGCAGGGTCGGGAGTTCGGCTTCAGCTGAATTGGCTTCAGGAATCACACGGTAGCCCCAGTTGATGGCGTAGACATCATACGGCCCGAGCATCCGTACCCAACGGACACCTTTGTCTCCCGGCTGAGCGACATAGTTATAGCGGGTGTAATCCATGATGGTGGTAGCCAGTCCCCATTTGTTGGTGAAGGTGGCGGAGCGCAGCGAGTCTACCGGGTAAGCATAGCTCGCTTTCATGTTGTGGGGCAGGCCGAGGGCGTGTCCGATTTCGTGCGCAATCACCATACGCATCATTTCCCCGATTTCTTCGGGCGAGGTGTTCAGTGTGCGGGCCGAGGGGTTGGCAGCTCCGGTTTCCAGCAGGTAACGGTTGCGGTAGCTCCGCAGGTGATTGTGGTACCAGATGATGTCTGACTCGATGATCTCCCCGGAGCGCGGGTCGGATACACTTGGGCCCATTGCGTTGCGTGTTTCGCTGGCTACATATCGAACCGTCGAGTAACGGGCATCTTCTGCACTCCAATCCGGATCTTCCTCCTTGGTGGGCGCACGCTTGGCGATGATGGCATTTTTGAAGCCTGCTGCTTCAAAAGCAACCTGCCAATCCTGAATACCCTGAATAAAGTAAGGAACGAATTTCTCCGGTGTTGCCGGATCGATATAGTAAACAATCGGCTTTACCGGCTCAACCAGTTTCCCCTTGGCGTACGCAACGGGATCTTTTGGCTCCAGGCGCCAGCGGCTCAGGTATGTTTTGCGGTCGGCCTTCAGGGCCTCCGAACCATAGTCTACCTGGCTGACGGTAAACCACCCTATCCTTTCGTCGAACAAGCGGGGCTGCATCGGTTCTTCCGGCAAGAGGTAGAGCGACTGTGCCATCTGCATCGAGATAGTTCCTGATTTCCGGTTAGAAGGTGGCTGACTGGAAGAGAAGGTCATATCGTGGCGTACCTCGACGTTTTCGGGGTAGGCTGCCATCCGGTCGATGAAGGAGCGTTTCTTATCGAGGCTTCGTACTTTGTAGGAGGTTCTCACGCGTGATGACAGACCGCTGATAGCGGGAACGTCAGTAAGGAAAAGGTCGTTCACCGAAATAACCGCAGCAGTAGAGTCTTCGTTAAAAGCTTCGATCTTGAAACTCATGATGAGCGGTGCGTAGTTGTTGTTCTGCACCGATATATTGATCGGCAACTCCTCGTCCGCAACGCTATTGTACGAAATAGACTTCAGGTGAATGTTGTTGTGGTTTCGCGTCCAGTGCACCAACTGTTCGTTGGTTTTGGTACCTGCATTGAAGTAGCCTCCACCCAGGTTTGCGGGAATTTTTGCAATTCGGCTCACGAGCAACATGTCTTTGCCAAATTTATCGAAAGGAATCTCGAAGTAGTATTTGTCTTCTACTCGATGGGTATTGAAGAGGCCCATCGTCGATTCCGCATCTTCGGTGATCACCTCGGCGTATTCCTTGAAAGGAGATTTTTTCTTTTTCTTTTCTGGCTCCTCTTCAATCACAACTGCGGTAACGGTATCCTTGGGCTCTTCCTCGGCCCCCTGGGCACAAAGGGCGTTGGTACTGAACAGCAGGCAAAGCATGAATATGGAGGATAGGTAGTGTCTGGTCATTTGGCTGGGTTATTAATTCATCGGGCAAGATAGGAAATCTGCTGCGTAGTGATTTTTTGGCGCGGCCGCAGGTGCAATGGGAGGTTTTGTGGAGACACGGTTTCCCCGCTAAGACTTTACAATTTTGCGTAAAGAAGATTTACCCCCCTTGCATCCCAGCAGATTTAACGCCATTCACCGCTTGCTCAGCAAGCGGTTGGGGAAGGAGCAAAGGGAACTGAAACAGCCTAAATGTTACGTGATTATACGGCTTCAGCTCAGTAGTCCCCCTTATTGTCACCCCTTGTATACACAAATCTTACTGGTGTACCCCTTATTGTCCCCCGTAGTAGATATACATCTGACTGCTGGTCCGCACATCTTTGCAACCTGACATACAAACACCTGCACGTTGATGACCTGACTGGAACAATCAACAACATAAATGCTGAATTGAGAGCTTGTTCGGGTTTTGCCTTCTGGCTGATTGCTGACAAATTTGATGTAAAACGATGAGCGAGAAACTTGCATAGCCATAGCTATGGAAGTTTTGAGCGAAGAAGTGCAGCATCAAATTTAGCGCAAGCAAGCCGAAGTGTTAAACCCGAACAAGCTTTAAGATCAGTATCGCTCAACGCAGGTAATTAACTCCCCATTAAATTCTGATTCATGAAACACTTTTTCTACCTCGTGCTACTACTGTGTGGTATGCTAAGCCCTGCGGACGCCTTCTCGCAGGACACCAAAAACTGGACATTAATTGTCTATCTCGTCGGTTCCGATCTGGAGAGTGGATTTGCCGCCGGCAGTACCGACATGGCGGAAATGATGAGCATCTCCAACACCAGTAATGTCAACATCGTTGTGCTTACAGGTGCCGCCGATAAAGATGGGTGGCGAACACCAAAGAGCTACCTGATTAAGGACGGTGTTCGCTCAGAACTTGGATTTGTCGCCCCCAACCAACAGGTGATGTCAAGCCCCGAAAACCTGACGGCCTTCATCGACTGGTCCGTCTCCAACTACCCCGCCACCAACTATTTCCTGACCATGTGGAACCACGGCATGTCAATTCGGGGATATGGATGGGACGATGTAAGCAAGGAACAGTTTACAATTCCACAGATCGCCACTGCGATAGGCTCTACCAACTTTATTCAAGACGGGAATATGTTTGAGTTGATCGGCTTCGATGCTTGCCTCATGGCTAACCTGGAAGCCCAACTCCCGCTTAAAGACTTCGGTTATTTTTTCGTTGCATCCGAAGAGACGGAGCCGGGCCACGGTTGGGATTATGCCCCCATCATCCGCGCGCTGCAGCAAACCGAATTCGACTGGAATGGCTTTGACATTGGCTACGAAGTAGTAGACGGGTTCATAGCCCAGGGAATAGCTGAAAATTCCGGCCCGACCACCACGCTGAGTGTAACAGATCTTACCGCACTTGACGGTCTCCGGAACAAACTGGAACTGCTTTTTGCCAAAATAAAACAAGAAGGAAAACACCGGTCCCTTCAAAAAGCGCGTGGCGTCGCTCAGGAATACGCTCAATCGCTGACGGAGCCTCTACAGTCAGAAGACGTGGTAGACATTGGCGACCTCATGAAAAAACTGAAAGCGAAAGACCCTTCCCTCGCCGCTGAGGCCAACGCTGTTTTGGCAGAACTGGACCAGGTAGTGCTTTATGAGCGTCACTCCACCGGCCGACCAAACTCCACCGGTATGACCATGTTCATCCCGCACAACAAGATGGTAGACACTTTCGAAACTGGCTTCTTCATGCGGGAAACCTACGCACCTCTCCAGTTTTCTGACCCGATCGAGAGTTACATCTCCACGGATTACTACACGGCTGTCGGGTCAGATAATACACCACCAACCGGCCAACTGGATGACGACTTCGGTAATTTCTGGAGAGGTACATCCGGAACCAGTGGCCGCAGTGTCAACGAAAACACAAGCGCTATCCGTGTAAATCACGCCAATGACCTCGAAGAGGTAAGGGTTGTACTGGTGGAAGAATTCCCCGGCATGCCCGATGAGTTTATTATCCTCGGTAGCACCTTCCCGGATACTTCCGCCTTCGTTGCCGAAGATGAAGAAATATTTGCCTACGAATTTGACGGAATGTGGTTGGGCATAAACGGCTTCCCTGCTTATATCTCTGATATATACGAGTACGAAGTGGAAGACGAAGATGGTAACGTCGAATACTTCGCCCAGATACAAATCCCCGCATTGCTGAACTACATCAATGACGATAGTCTCGGTCAGGAAATTATGATCTCCTACCGGTACGATGAAGATTTCAATATAACGATGGAAGGAATCATCCCCCAGGCATATGACGAGGATGGCATACTCGTACCCGGTAAGGAGCGGATCAACCTCGTTCCGGGGGATGTCGTCCAGCTCACCTACGAAAGTTTCAACGAAGTAACGGATGAGGAGTTTTTCGTCATTGACGACGACGCATACATTACGATCGAAAACGGAAACGATGACCTGATGCTTGAGTACGATGATCTTTTTGAAGGAAACTACCGCATCGGTTTCCTGCTGACAGACCATTCTCAAAACGACACCCTTATCTTCGATACAAAGGTATTTTCGGTCAATACTGATGGAACCGCAAATAACTTTGCGGACAATAACATATCCATGTTCCCCAACCCCGCCAGTACCGAATTGGTGGTTGAAAACGGTAACTTCACCGGCTCATCTTACCTGGTCCGTTTGATCGATATGAACGGAAGGCAAGTGTTCAAAGGGAGCTACAACCAAAACCGCGCAGTGCTTCAGACCCGGAACCTGCCCACCGGCTTGTACAGTATTGAGCTGATTGTTGATGGTAAGATTTATGCCGATAAAGTTGTGCTTAAGAACTAAGCCCTCCGGCATTTTGCCTGAACCATTAAGTGATGCGAAAGAGCTGGTCCAGGCATAAGCAATTGCAGGAAGCAGCCTCCTGACCCAATTAAAGTTTCACGTTTAAAACGCGACGCGTTTTTAGCTGTGTCTCTCCACCAGAAAACCCGGAAGTCCAAACGGACTTTCGGGTTTTCTGATTGAAATGATTTGCGGATCGACTCCCTGTTTTACAACCTTCTCTGCACCTGCGACCGCGCCCGTATAAATCAGATAGTCCTCACAAGGCGCGGCCACAGGTGCAATGGGAGGTTTTGTGGAGCTCCACTGCACCTATAGTTGCCTCGGTCATCAAAGGTGAAATTTTGGCCAGATGATGAAAGCGGCCGCTAAAGATCACCCGGGGCGGCCGAGGCAACTATATAACGCGCGGCAGCACTACCTACTAGCACACTACCGACTGCATTCTGAATCACTCCGGCAACCGGACCGTCATCGTATCGTCGGTGTACATATCTCCGGTACTGAGTACCTCCCCGTTGCTGTCTTTTATGACTACAGTCATGTTCTGTCCTTTCCTGCTCACTTCAATATCAAAGCCATCGTCCTGCCCTAAGGCGTGGATATTGCGCAGCGCCATCTTGTCCCAACCTTCAGGCATCCGGGGTTGCAACCGAAAAGAGCGGAATCCGGTTGGGAGAATCCCGAACAGCCCCTCGGTGAATACCCGGCAGTAGAGGCCGCTTTCCGCACTCAGGTGGGCCATATTCCCCTCTGGGTAAGCTTCTACGGCGTAGGGAACCCGTTCGCCAAGCAGGCGTTCCTGGCTGTACTGCAGGAGCCGCTCGTGGGCACGTTGGACTCCTCCGGCAATGAAAGCGCCGCGCAGGGCGTAGAGCGTCCCGCGGTCCCAGAAGATCTTACTGACGGCCGGGTTCGGGTGATTTTTCTCTACCGCTACGCCGTTCTCCGTCCAAAGGCGATCGAATAAGCCGGTGAGCGTTCCTTCCTCACGCCCCCGCAGGCCAACCACCAATGGCAGGGCAATCCAGTGACGAAGCGCTTCGTGACCATCGTAATAACGGTAGGTTTCCAGGCCTTCCACTTCACGGCCGAAGAAGTTCTCGATGGCTTCGCTGAGCGCCTCCCGCTGGCGCGACCAGGTTTTGATCATCTTTTTGTCTTTACCCAATTCCCTGGCCAGACTGATGCTCGTTTCCAACGCGCCGTAGTACAGGCTGGAGGTGGAGAGGTTGGCGTCTCCCGTTTCAATGCGGCCCTCCATTTCGTCCGACTGGCTGGCGACCACACCATCTTCGGTTAGCATCCGGTGGTTGTAGTCCAGGCACCAGTTGAGTAGTGGCCACAGCTCTTCGGCGATGGCTTGGTCGCCAAGGGCAAGCAGGTAATGACTCAGGCCGTAGGCGATCATCGCTGCATCGCCCCGGTCGAGCGGATTGGCGGGGCTATCCCCTTCCATCTCAAAGGAGTAACGGATGTTGGAGCCATCTTCGGGGATCGCTTTTCGGTAGATCCGCCACATGTTCAGCGCCGCGTCGTTGCCCAGCTGATAGCCCAGGTAGGGAAAGAAGGGATTGATGTACTCCGCTTGGTCGTTGGCCCAAAAGCCGATGTAGTAACGCCCTCCGCCGGGGCTGTGCACCAGACCAAGTTTTGAGTCGAAGATGCTCTCCGCTCCCCGGATTTTGGCGAGGGAGAACATGGTGTTGTAGGTGGGGTTCGGCGTTTCGAGGATCAGGTTTTCTTGTAGGTCGCTAATCTGTTGTTTTCGAAGCTTATGGCTTAGTCTTGCGCCAGTAGAATTTATCAATATTGTTCGGTCCTTAGCGTCAACGACTTCCTGTACTAAAAAAACAGTATCTCTTTCACCTGGCACCAAGGATTTTTCAATTTTTCCGACATACTGCGAATTAATTGTCCAACGGCCCTCTTCACCTCTTCTTGATTCAGCGAGATACCTACCATCCAACTTTAATCGTATTACCTTTTCGCCCACGTTAGAGAACTCAATTCGTTCAAATGCTGCGTGCATATTCTGAGCTGGATAATAGGTCCGGCTAATCTGAAGACCGTCAGAATCTGGTTCATGGAAAATACTCAGAGTACCGTCTATAACAATCTTCTCCACCGGTCCTAAAGAAACCTCTTTACTTCCGACGTACATCCGTGGCAACACCTCTTCGTCCTCATAATCCTGCCGCAGGTAGTTCCGGTAGGTTGCCCACCAGGCTGGATCGGCATCCTTGATGTAGGGTCTCATTTGGGGGAAGATCAACTCACGTTTCACCTTCACCATCCGGTTCGTATCCACCGCATAGTGGATGATGGCAGAAACGCCCCGGCCCGACATTTCGATGTTGTCTCCGTGCGGCAGGCGGGTATCGTTCGCTACGTCCCAAACGATGCCGGATTCCGACTCGTTGATCTGCCAACGGGTTTCCTGACCAATAGGTGGAAAAAACATCGAGGATAAAATCAGAAAGACGAGGTAGCGCATAGGTCAGGTTATTGAAGGCCGGAAATGTACGGGTTTCTCCTGTTCATCGGGCGCGGCCGCAGGTGCATTGGACGGTAAATTCTGTTCCCCGCCCGACAACCAGCTGCGTTCAGGATAATTGTAGGCTTCTTACGCATACACAAAACGAAGTTCGATTCGGGCCATCGGGCCAAAGGATGAGCGACTATGGCCCCCCTCTCTAGTCTCAATCTTCTGCCCCTCTCATTTTGCTCCGGAAGATGTCCTGAATCACCGCCAGTTCTCTTTTGTACTTCAGGTCCGTCCTTGAACCGAAGTACAAGATGTTCTCGGTACTGACTCTACCCTCCCAGACTAATTTTATCTCTTTGGCCGCAATCTGCTCCTGGCATAGAAAATCGGGTACCAGCGCCAGTCCGTTCCCCTGGCTAAGACATCTGATTATAGACGTGATGCTCGGCAAGATATAATTCGGCTTAAAAGCAGCGCGTTCGTTGAAATTCTCAAACCAAAACCGCCGGAAGTGCTCCATCTCATTCGAGGAACTGTACCAGGTGTTTTTCAGCAGCTCTTCCTTTAGTCCCTTAAAATCGCTGTTTTTCAGGCAGCGTTCTGTTTCTTTTGTGTCGGTCTTTGCCCCGGCGATCAACACGATTCTTTCTCTGGAGAATGGAGTGTATTCAACCAGCGTTTTCTGCTTACGCTGTGGCTCCGGAGTGATTACCAGGTCGAGGATCCCGTTGTCCAGATCGCTGATCAAATCCGGGTGTGCTCCAAACCTGGCGACTAGGTCAAAATCCAGTTTGTGTACTTCCGGCTCAATGATGAGCTGGAAGGTTTCAGAGCACATCCCGATGTGAACTGAGGGACTTTTCTCCTGGGTTGTTTTCTTGAAATGTTGTTCGGCGACTTCAAGTTTGTTGATCGCCTCGACGATGAATTCATACAAGACTTTACCGTCCTCCGTCGGTACCATCTTTCTTGATGTCCGTTCGAATAAGGTTTTGCCCACGTAAGTCTCCAATGCTTTCAGGTGTACGCTAACCCCGGGCTGGGAAGCATACAAGGCCACCGACGCTTTGGTCAGGGTTCCCCTTTCGTAGATTTCCTTGAACGTACGGTACCATTCCAGATTTACCATTGCTATAAATATTGTAATACAAAGGTATGATTTGTATTGTTTTTACAATACATGGTGCGATTCTACTTTTGCAGAACAACAAAATAGCAACCAGCATGAAGAAGATTTTTGTAATCAACGGAAGCCATCCTTTCGCCCATTCCGGCGGAAAGTTCAACGAAACACTTTTCCGGAATACCATCACTAATTTCGAATCTCTGGATAGATTCGAGGTTAAGTCTACCCAGGTTGGTGACGAGTATGACCCGGAAGAAGAAGTCGAAAAATTCAAGTGGGCAGATCTTATCATCTACCATACTCCTATCTGGTGGTTTCAACTACCCTTCGGCTTCAAGAACTACATCGACGTTGTATTCACCGCAGGCCACCAGAATGGCATTTATACAAGTGACGGACGAAGCCGCAGCAACCCCGCGATCAACTACGGCACCGGAGGTTTGATGCACGGCAAAAAATACATCCTTACCACCAGCTGGAATGCCCCGCGTACAGCCTTCACTCTCGAAAACGAGTTTTTTGATCAAAGGAGCGTAGACGATGGCGTTATGTTCGGATTCCACAAAATGAACGCCTTCGCCGGTCTGGAATTGCTGGCTACCCACCATTTCCACGACATGGAAAAGAACGCTGATGTCCCGGAAGAGCTCAGGAACTACAATGCATTCCTCAACCAGGTGATCGGCGAGTTAAGCCTGATTTAAACCATAACTAACCCGATTTCTTCTGCTTGCCCGCCCCCCGGATTGTCAGCGATCACTTATTCAAACATCATCGTTCACTTCGATCCAATACCCATCGGGGTCCTGAAAGTACACCTGCAGAATTCCATCGCTGCGGACGTAGTCTTTATTCGGCGTACCGAGCCAATCGGTGTAATCCAGGTCTATTGCTTTCAGGTGCTCTATGAATGATTTCAGGTCAGGGGTCGACAATGCAAAATGGACAGCCTTGTTGACCCGGACTTTAAATTCCGGGCGGGGAATAACGTGAAGCTGCTTCCCTTCACCCAACGACAGCCACCGGGTTTTTGAGTTGGAAGCAGTGTTCTTGATCTCGGGCAACTCAAGAACCCTTTGGTAAAACTCTGTTGACTTGTCGACATCCGTCACAGAGATTGCTATGTGATTGAAAGAAAAAGTACGCATGTGTTTAAGTTTGAAATCCTTGAAAAGGTAGCGTGAAATCGCTGGTCTTTTGACTACGATTTTCAACCTGTTCTTCGCCAACATGACAGAAATGGGGGCTTCCCTCATTGATGCCCTGTATGTACCGGGCAGCGAAGATAACTTTTCACAGGATTCCAGGAACTTTTTACCCGGCGGCTGCGCCTACGTACGCCAGAAAACGATCCAACGCTTTCCGCTTCGGAGCATCCAGGTCATAATCGATGTGGTGCGTATAGTATTCCACAAGGTTGAAGTCGGGATGAGGCGAGGACAACAACAACTGTAACTCTGGCAAGTGTTCCATACCTTCTTTTAGCGCTTTATTGAAAGCAGCAATAAATTCGGGGTCGAGCGGTTTTACCGATACCCAGGCTGCGAAGACAAAGGGCAGCCCCGTGTGCTTTTTCCAGACCTCGCCGAGGTCATAAACGTACTTGAAGCGTTTCTCCAGACCAATGGTACGATCACCGATTACAAGTCCTCCGGTAGTTCCGCCAATATGGTCGATGTAACCGTCTTCGGCTGCGATGAACTCCGGTTCCAGCTTCCAGTACTCCTCCAGCAAAAGCCGTGTCAGCATCACCGAGGAACGGCTGTGGTGATCGAGGTAGATACTCGTCATCTCCTCTATCGGTACATCTCCGTAAATACACACCGTGGCCACTTTTCCGTCGGCCCCGATGCAGTAGTCACTGATGATGTGCGCCTCGGGGAGTTCGGGAATCACCGCTACCGGCACCAGCGCAATGTCGGCCTCTCCCGCCACCAAACGACGTGCACATTCCGAAGGAATGGCGAGGTCCATGTCCAGTTCCGATTGGATTCGCGAGCGAAGCAAACCGTACAGTAAGGGCTTCGTGTTGAGGTATGAAACGGCCACCACGCGGTGGCGTGGTTTGGGGTTGTTGCCGCTCAGGTTCTTGTCCCGCAATGTTTCGAAAGTGGCTACCATTTTCCGGTATTGAGTTCTGCTGGCAGATGGGTTCGGTCGTTTTGCAGGTCGAAGTGCCAGTTGCCGTCGTCCTGCAGGGTAGCGCGCCACAGGCCGGTGTTGCTGTGGGTCAGTTCGTTCATCCGGTCTATCGGCCGGCCCATCATCAGGGTTACCAGGCCGCACATTGCGCGGCCGTGCGAGCAGATCAGGATCAGGTCTTCTTCGCGCTCCGGCAGGTGGTCGATGAATTTTTGCAACCGCACTCCCATTTCACGGGCGCTCTCTCCCCCACCGATCCGACCGTCGATGTGGCCGAGGCCCCAGCCATCTTTTATACTCTGGTACTCGGCAATGGAAGCTTCAGTTCCTTTTTTGCCTTCGTGAGTGCCCCAACTCATTTCGTTGATCTCCAGGTGGCGCTCCCACGGAATGCCCGCGTCGATGAAGCCGGCAACGGTCTCCCAGGTACGCTTCAGTCCGCTGGTCAGAACGACCCCGAATGGCAATTCACGGTACTTCTCGTAGTAATGCTTGCCCTGGGTTCGTCCCGTATCGTTCAGGCTCGAATCGACACCGCTGCCCTGAACGATGCCCTTCAGGTTGAAATCGGTCTGGCCGTGGCGGAGAATATATACTGTTTTCATTTGCTAATTTTAGGAACCAAGAGTTAGGAGCTAGGAATTAGTTTCTAGCTCCTAGTTCCTAGTTTTCTAGACAACCGGCAACGAGGTGTACCCGCGGTACTGTTTGTCGTCGGCAAACTCTACGTCTTTGTAGTCCTTGATCACCTCGTAGAGCGTACCCCGTTCGATGGGATGACGACCAACGGCGCGGATCATCTTCACCAACGCCTCGGTGCTGAGAGCAGGGTTTTGTTCTCCGCCCGCCATCGAGTAAATGCGCGTAGTGTCGTCAATAGTTCCGTCGATATCGTCTACGCCGAAGGCGAGTGAGAGCTGGGCGGTCGTGCGGCCGATCATCGGCCAGTACGCTTTGACGTGGTCGAAATTATCGAGATAGATGCGGCTGATGGCATAGTTGCGCAGGTCCTCCACTACGGTCGATTCGTCGAGGTGGCTCAGTTCGTTGTTTTTATTGCGAAACTTCAGCGGGATAAAGGTCTGGAAGCCTCCGGTCTTGTCCTGTAGCTCGCGTAGTTTCTCGAGGTGATCCACCCGGTGCCGGTATTCTTCGATGTGGCCGTAGAGCATCGTCGCGTTGGAGCGCATACCGAGCTCGTGCCAGATTTCGTGGATGCGCAGCCATTCCTCTCCGGAGCATTTACCGCCTGCGATCTGATCGCGGATTTCGGGGTGGAAAATCTCCGCTCCGCCGCCGGGCATCGACTGCAGTCCGGCTTCTTTCATCCGGGCCATACCCTCTTCGTAGCTGATCTTGGCTTTCTTGAAGATATAGTGGTACTCTACGGGCGTGAGGGCCTTTACGTGCAGATCGGGCCGGTGCTTCCGGATACGGCTGAACAACTCGGCGTAGAAGGGAACGTCGTACTGGGGCAGTACGCCACCAACGATGTGAACTTCCGTTACCGGTTTGTCGTCGTAACTTTTCACGATGTCCATGATGTCATCGAGGCTATATTCCCAACCGTCTTCCCGTTTCTTTATCCGGCGGCTGTAACTACAAAAAGTGCAGGTATACAGGCATACGTTGGTAGGCTCTACGTGAAAATTACGGTTGAAGTAAGTCTTGTCGCCGTGCTTGCGCTCCCGGATATGGTTAGCCAGCGAGCCGAGGTAACCGAGTGGCGCTTCGTCGTAGAGCAACTGCCCTTCTTCCGGAGTGATCCGGTCGCCGGCGTAGACCTTTTCGGCAATCACCCGGAGGCCAGGAGACAACTTGGTATCGCGCAAAATCGTTGAAATGGAAGGACTGCTCATATTAAGTAGGTAATAGTATAGGGGTACAACGCCCGTAACAACTTTCAGTTTTTACTGAAAGTAGGTTTTTCAAAAGAATTTTCTCAGCGGCTCTCAGTGATCTGTTTTGTTACTCTCCAGGTTTTGCCTCCGGGTCAATCAATTGTCAGCACCACCAGCACAACGCGGTCTTCATTTACCCGCCATTCGCGTCGGTAAGACAAGCTGATTTTTTGGCCCGGATCGAAATCACGCTTTCGTGCTACCGCTGCCGGCAGTTCAAAGTTAAGCTCTTTTCCTTCGTCCGTAACCAGGCGCAGGCCTTTGCTTCCGGGTTGGGTGCTCAGGGTTCCTGCCGCCCGCCACCTTGCAGGTGGCTCGGTGGTGGAGCGTAAAAAAGTATCCGCCGGCGGGTTTTTCGGTGACCGGAAGCGGGCAACAGTATTCCGGTCTTTGCGGCTGTCGGCCCAGCGGTATTCCTGGGGTTCGTCTTTTGGCCGGACGGTACGCAACAGCGGACACACCTCCAGAAGGGGCTCGATGAGAAAATCTGAGAGTACATCACGGTGCTCGGGGTTCCGGGCATCCAGGTTATAAGCCTGGCGCAGCATCTTTTCGTGGTCTTCAGCCACTGCAATCAGGCACTGGGTCCCCAGCTCTTCGGTCAGTTCGGTGTTTGCGTCGTTAAGGCAGGTGCATATTTCCACGGCCAACGAGCGCAGTGGTTCATTTTGCCCCATCAGGGGCAGCAGGTAAAAGAGTAAAACCAGTATACTTAGACTGCGCATAGTGGCGAAGGTAGTGGTTTTAATCCCCGGAAGCCGATTCTTCCAGCTTCCACTTCAGGCGCACATTGTTACTTTCTCCCGGTCCGATGTTTCGGTAATCTCCAACCAGTTCAAATTCAAAGAACTTGTGTTCTGGAGCCAGGTAAATCTCCAGCGGAGCTTCGCCGGGGGGCGTTCGATACAAATCTTTAACGACCGTGTATTTGGTCAGTTTCAGGCCATTATTTTGGTATACGGCTTCTCCCGTCGGCATATTGGCGAAGAGCTTTCCTTCTGCAGTATGGCGTTCATCGAGGGTGACGATGCGGACGGAGTCGCGGAAGTCGAACTCAACGCTGTCGCGTTGGGTCCAGACGGTATCGGCTACAAATTCGAAGGTTCCTTCGTAGGGCAAGCGGGTGTTTTCCCAAAGTGCGACGTTCCTCCCGGACACTCCTTCGTTGGTTACCCAGTAGGTCAGGCCGATGTCGGAATCAGGGCCAAGAACGATCCTCTTTCGCATCCGCAACGAGGTAGTGGAATCACGCGGCCCCTCCATCATAATGCGGTGTTCGCTAAGTTCCGTCAGTGTGTAAGGTTCTGAGTCAAAGGCCGCCGGAGGCGGCCAGTTCCAGTCGGATTGCGGGCTGGTCCATACGGTGCTGCCCCATTGCAGGTTGTCATTGTCCCGGGTTGTTTTCAGTATTTCCTTACCGTTATAAATCAGACTGCTGATCCGGCCGCCGAGGGCAGGTTCCACGGTAATACTGATTCGTCCACGGGTCATCGTATACGGAGGTGCCGGGCTGTCGTCCGGTTTCTGGCAGGCAACCATCAGTAATAAGAAAAAGAGCGATGTTGTGGATGTCAGGCGCATTGGGTGAAGGTAAAAAATAGTGCTCAAACCACAAGTCTCTTTCCTCTTCCCCTTCCAGGCCCGGAGGGCCGGCTCCCGTAACGAGGGGTGAAGAGCAGACCGCAGGTCAACCCGCAGCCCCTCGGACACTGCCGTCCGGTGCCAATTCATGCGCCGCCGCAGGTGCCGAGATGGTTAACGCTCCCCTTCCAGGCCCGGAGGGCCGGCTCCCGTAACGAGGGGTAAGGAGCAGACCGCAGGTCAACCCGCAGCCCCTCGGACACTGCCGTCCGGTGCCAATTCATGCGCCGCCGCAGGTGCCAAAATAGTTAACGCTCCCCTTCCAGGCCCGGAGGGCCGGCTCCCGTAACGAGGGGTAAGGAGCAGACCGCAGGTCAATCCGCAACCCCTCGGATACTGCCGTCCGGTGCCAATTCATGCGCGGCCGCAGGTGCCAAGATGGTTAACGCTCCCCTTCCAGGCCCGGAGGGCCGGCTCCCGTAACGAGGGGTAAGGAGCAGACCGCAGGTCAACCCGCAGCCCCTCGGATACTGCCGTCCGGTGCCACTGCATGAGCCGACGCAAGTGCCGAGATGATTAACGCTCCCCCTTCCAGGCCCGGAGGGCCGGCTCCCGTAACGAGGGGTAAGGAGCAGACCGCAGGTCAATCCGCAGCCCCTCGAACACTGCCGTCCGGTGCCACTGCATGCGCCGCCGCGGGGGCCAAGATGGTTAAGGCTCCCCCCTTCCAGGCCCGGAGGGCCGTCTCCCGTAACGAGGGGTAAGGAGCAGACCGCAGGTCAACCCGCAGCCCTTCGCGTATAGCCGCGATCCCGCACTACCCACTCATCCAGAAAAAACACAATAAGCTGTTAACAGAAGATACTGCCTGAACAATTACGACAAGTGTTGTATTGGAACAAATAACACATCATTATATAAGCCGATCACCAGCTTCAACATCCCCAGCCGAATGACTTTGTTTTTCAACCCATCAATGCACCTGCGCCCGCGCCTGCTCTTTCTTCTATTACTGTTATTTCCCCTTTTTGCATACGCTCAGCAAAATCAATCCAGCGACACCAATGGTAAAGTTGGAGGGACACTGATCGATGCAGAAACCGAAGAGCCCATCGGCTTTGCCAATGTGATCATATATACTGTTTCTGATAGTATGATTACGGGTACCACCACTGATATAGACGGTAAGTTCCTCTTTGAGAATATCGCTCCTGGTGATTACCGTGTCGAGATGAGCTTCATTGGATACGATACCGAGAACCGGGAAGTTGAGATCAGCGAAATTGAACGCGTATTTTCCATCGGAGACGTCTCACTCGGCACCGCCGGGCAGGACCTCGACGAAGTAGTCGTTACCGCACAACGCGCCGTTATGGAGCTGGGGCTTGACCGCAAAGTTTTCAACGTCGAAAAATCAGTGGCCGCGGCCGGTGGTTCTGCGGAAGATCTGCTACGTCAGTTACCCAGTATCAGCGTCGATCTCGAAGGCAACGTATCCTTACGTGGCTCGGGTAACGTGCGCTTTCTCATCAACGGCCGCCCCTCCGGCCTTGTCGGTTCCGACCCTGCAACTTACCTCAAGTCCCTCTCTTCCACCAACATTGAACGCATCGAAGTGATTACCAACCCCGGCGCCGCTTACGACCCCGACGGAACGGCAGGACTCATCAACATCGTCCTGAAAAACAAGCGCGAAGACGGCTTTAATGCCTCGATCAACCTCAACGCAGGTACTGGTAATAAATTCGACGGCAGCCTGGACATGAACTGGAGAAAGGGAAAATTCAACACCTTTGCCGGAGTAAGTGGCCGGTCAGACGAACGCTTCTTTCGCGGTTTCCGCGACCAGAGTGGCATCATCGAAGACAGCACCTTCAGCCGCCGCTTTACTTTCGATGGCGATCGTATCCGCAAATCGACCACCTTCAAACTTGGTACGGAGTACAACCTCGGTAAGCGGGCAACGCTCGGGTTGCAGGGCAATTACCAACTTGAGGACGGCGAAAGCAGCAACGACAGGGTGACCAATTTCTTCAACAGCTCCGGAGAACTCGACCGGGTGAGTACCAGGCTGGAAACGGAACCATCCGACGAAACCGATTACGAGATAAGTGCCGACTATACCACAACCTTCAAAAAGGAAGGTCGCAAATTATCCGTTAACGTCCGCTACTCCGAAAATGATGAATTTGAACAGGAGAACTACGACGAAACCATCGTCGATGGCAACGGCAACCTCTTAGAAACGCTGCTCCAGCAAAGCCCTTCCCTCGAGGACCGTACACAGGTCGTTGGGCAACTCGATTACGAACAGCAAATGGGAGATTTCAAATTTTCCGCTGGCTGGCGCTCTACCTTGCAGGAACTCACCACCGATTCAGAATTTGCCACCTTCGACGGAAATGAGTTCATCGTAAGTGAAGAACAAAGCAACCTATTCACCTACGAGGAGGACATTCACGCCGTTTATGCCTCATTTGGCGGCCAGATAGACGCGATCACTTTCAGCACCGGCCTGCGGGTAGAACAGGCATACACCACCAGCCTGCTGCGTGAACCCGACGTCGAGACCTTCGAAAACGATTACTTTAAAATCTACCCCAGTATTTTTGCCGGCTATGCCTTCGACGAAAACACGACGCTGCAGGCAAGCTACAGTCGCAGAATCAACCGCGCCCGGTCGGGAGCCCTCAACCCGTTTGTAGACAGAGGAGACCCCTTCAACCTGCGCAGTGGCAACCCGTTTCTGTTGCCAGAACTGATCAACAGTTTCGAGCTCAACGTACAGCAACGCCATGGTCTAGGCACCCTTACCGCCGGGGTTTACTTCCGCCAGCTCAACGATATCATCAGCCGCATCAGCATCTCCCAACCGGGAGGCGTAACGCTCAGTACCCGTGGTAATCTCGACCAGGGTCGCAACTACGGCATCGAGGTGATCAACACCCTGCGCATCGGTCAGAAGCTTGAGTTCACCGCCAGCGCCAACGGATACAAATCGGAAATTATTGGCCGGGCGGACGATGAGACCGTCGACGCCAACGGCTACCTTTTCAGTGGCCGCCTGCAGGGAGGCTACCAGCTGCCTGGAGATATCCAGGCGCAGTTCACCTACTTCTACCGCAGCCCCGGCGTACGCCCCCAGGGACAAATTAAGACCATCCAAAGTTTCGATCTCGGTTTCCGGAAAGAGATTCTCGACAAAAAAGGAGCCATCACCCTTAGGGTAACGGACCTCTTCAATACCCGGAAGTATCGCTTCGACACCGAGCTGGCCAGCCTGACGACAAGCAGCGAATTTCAACGCGAGAGCCGTATCGTTTACGTCGGTTTCCAGTACAGTCTGCAGCAACTTACTCCGGAGCGTAACCGCAACGCGAACCGTAACGGTGGTGGCGGAGATGATGGCGGAGACTTTTAACCATCCGCCCCGGCTGCCGATCTCCGACAGAACACAGGATCGGCTTGTCTTACTGCTCAACGGAACGATTTGGAACTTTGCCGGTTTACCTCAGGGAAACCAAGCCAGCAAACAAACAGCGTGAGCGAAATGAAAGCAGTTATTGGGAATGATGTGCAGGAAGCCGCCGGCTTCCTTTCAGAAGGCAAACTGGTGGCAATCCCCACCGAAACGGTATACGGTTTGGGGGCAAATGCCCTCAACGAAACTGCCGTTGCGGGCATCTTCGCCGCAAAGAACCGCCCTTCTTTCGACCCCCTGATCATCCATCAAAGCAGTCCGGAGCGCATCCTCAGGTATGCACGTGACGTCCCCGCAGATGCCCAGAAGCTCGCTGATGCCTTCTGGCCAGGCCCGCTGACTCTCGTACTTCCCAAAAAGGAAATCATCCCTGATCTGGTCTCTGCTGGGTTAGATACGGTCGCTCTCCGCGTTCCTGATCATCCACTGGCCAGGAAAGTGCTGGACCTGGTGGATTTTCCCGTTGCGGCTCCCAGCGCGAACCCTTTTGGCTTCGTAAGCCCTACTACGGCTCAGCACGTAGCCGATCAGCTGGGCGAAAAGATAGACTTTATCCTCGATGGAGGTCCGTGTCGGGTAGGGTTGGAAAGTACCATTGTTGGGTTTTCCGGCGGCAAGACGACCGTGCTCCGCAAAGGCGGGCTCCCCATCGAAGACATCGAGGCCTTACTGGGCCATCCCGTAACCGTGCGAACGCATGGCAGCAGCCAGCCCGAAGCCCCGGGGATGCTCAGTCGTCATTACTCGCCGGGCAACCGGATTGAACTATTCGATGAATTCGACGAAAATTTGCAATTGCCAGCCAACTCCGCCTGGATAACTTTTGGCGGAACGGCCACCGCCTTTTGTGCCCGCCAACCACTGTCTCCGGCAGTATTTGACCTAAGCCCCGAAGGAAATTTAGCACAGGCTGCCCAACAATTGTTCAGCGTATTGCGTCTCATGGCAGAACGCAAATATGAATACGTTGCGGTACAGTTGCTCCCCGAAGCTGGTCTTGGCCGGGCAATCAATGATCGTTTGCGGAGAGCAGCGGCGACAGAATGACCCGCCGGTCCGTTCAACTAAATTATCGTTGCCGCAAAACAATAAGCACCCAGTGCCAATCATTCAAAGAACTCCATAAACAGATCGACTACTCGCTTTCAATTTAAGTTTCAGTAGTTAGGCTGTAACTTACCACGGTCTTAGAAAGGCTGAAATGCTGATTTCGGACACGATCTTAAAGCCCCAAAGCCAAATCAAGAACATGCGCATTTTCTTATCTCTTTGCTTTCTTTCTCTATTGTTTGTCTCCTGCGAAGACGAATCGGGGGCCGTATCTAAAAAAGCGACCATCCAGGGTCGCTGGGAATTGGTAGAGGCCCGCAAAAACAACATTGTAACCGGAGTAGTTCAGGGACTCTACTTCGAGTTTTGGCCCAACGACAGCTTGGCGACCAACCTTATGGGCAACGACAGTCCTGGTACCTACCTGAAAACAGGAGATGAGATTGTAACGGAAGGGGTGAAACTGCCCCTTACCTTCAGCATACAGGGCATGACTGATTCCACGTTGGATTTACGTAGTAAATTCCGCGGCTTTCAGTTCGATTTTCAAATGGAGCGGGCTGTCCCTGAAGGTCAGGACGTAGAATCCTGACCTTCAGAGAACACAGATTTAGCGCAGAAAGAAAGTCTGCAGGTCGCCTACGGTCTCCACCTGTGAAGCTTCTTCTTCGGTGAGGTAGTATTCCAGCTTACTTTCCAGAGTCGCGATGAGCAGATCCACATCGAGTGGTTCCAGAAAAAGATCATCCTGAAGGCGGAGGTAGGGCTGAAGACGGTGCCCCGGAACCCGCAGCTCTTCACTAAGGCTGTGCATTAGACTGGCGGAACGGGTGACGGGAGCTTGGATAGCAATCATGTTAATTTTTTGAAGGTCTGATTCAGACGGGGGTGTGTACCTGAGGTCACGATGTAAGCCCACTGAGATCAAATTCTCAGCGAATATTCGCTCCAAGGAACGTAGTGAAATAGCAAAGCGTTGCCTCTGAATCTGAAATTAGCACTCTTTTTTACAAAAATCAGGACAGGCAGTGCACAGCATGCCATTTGGTACGTTATCTGATGCTGGCTCGTTCTCAGGCCTGTCGCCGGGCCGTCTGTACACGACAGCACATCCTGAAGCCTTACCTTCGCCGCCTGAAAAAGCGAATCATGGAAGAAGCCAAAGAGCTCAAACAACAATTGCTGGCTTACTGTCAGGAACAAACCGCTCAGCGGATTGCGGGAATTACCGACTCCCTCAAGAAGATCGAAGATGCCCGGAACGGAGAGACGAAATCCAGCGCCGGCGATAAATTCGAGACGGGCCGTGCGATGATGCAAATGGAAGAAGCCAAACTGAACCGCCAGCTCGAAGAAGTCCTCAAGGTCCGGCAGGTGCTCGATCGGATCAATCCGCTTCACACCTCGGAACGGGTGGCCGCTGGCACCCTCGTCGCTACCAACCGGGGCAACTATTTTCTGGCGGTGGGTTTAGGGAAAGTACGGCTCGAAGGCCGGGCTTTTTTCTGCACCTCGCTCGACTCCCCGATCGGCAAACAATTGCACGGTAAAAATGTAGGAGACGTACTCACCTTCAATGATCTCGAATTCAAAATCAATGGGATGGTGTAACTGGCTGGTTGTTGGCAGCTATCGCTACAGACCATTGTTTCCTGCCAGTACCTTTACCTGAGGGCGCGAACGCAGGTGCAATGCCGGCTTTTCGAAACCATCTCTCCCTGATTTACCATTACTTATTCAACCTCTAAACACAGCGCCGAAATGAAGTTTACCCGTTGGCTGTTCACCCTGCTCCTCGTTACAGCACTGGCCTGCGGAGCCTTTGCTTACTGGCTCTACGCCGCGATGCGTACTCCGGTGGAACACACCTCCACCGATTACATCACCATCGAGCAGGGCGTCGGGTCTAACCGGATCCTGCAAATCCTTGAGGAACACGATGTGATTCAGGCGCCGCTGGCAGCAAAGCTCTACCTCAGGTTCTTCGACAATGGAAACAAACTACAGGCCGGAGACTACCTCTTCGCTTCCCCGATCAGCCCCTTGGAAGTAATAGCCAGGCTGAAAGACGGAAAGAAGCGTACCAAAACGCTCACCATCCCCGAGGGATGGACCCGCTTTGAGATCGCAAAGCGCCTGCAGGCCCAATTCCCCGTTGAGCCCCCGCTGACGGAGGAAGAAGTGCTGGCAATGATGAATGATGTGAGCCTCATCGCAGACTTTGCCCCCGAGGCCAAGAACCTGGAAGGTTTTCTTTACCCTACCACCTACGAGGTAGAACTGGACGCTCATCCAAAATCGGTTATCGAGAAAATGGTGAAGCAGTTCAAATCCGTCTGGCTACCGGAATGGGACGAGCAAGCCAGAAAGATCAATAAGAGCAGGTTCGAAATCGTTACGATGGCCAGCCTCATCGAGAACGAATCCAAGATCGACGCCGAACGGGCGCTGGTCGCTTCGGTAATCGAGAATCGGCTGGAGCAGGGAATTCCGCTGGGGATCGACGCCACCAATGTCTACATCGCTAAATTGCTGAACCGCTGGGATGGAATAATCCATAAAAGCGATGTTGAGGTAGACCACCCCTACAACACCCGGAAGATTTACGGTTTACCTCCGGGGCCAATCAGCTCAGCGAGCAAATCGGCCTTCGAGGCCGCCTTGAACCCGGCTCAGACCGATTACCTCTACTATGTACTCAACGTAGAGAAAGGTGACGGTTCCCATCATTTTTACGCCACGGCTGCGGGCTTCTCGAAGGGCAAAGCGGCGTACCAGCGCTGGCTGGCCGGACAGCGCTAGTGTCTTGTCAAGTAGACTACGCAGCAGACGGTGCGACAACAACTGCCTGACGGGCCACC
Source organism: Neolewinella aurantiaca (assembly GCF_008014675.1). GTDB lineage: Bacteria > Bacteroidota > Bacteroidia > Chitinophagales > Saprospiraceae > Neolewinella > Neolewinella aurantiaca. The sequence continues at coordinate 52,819 of NZ_VOXD01000034.1, forward strand.
AGGTTACCTCCAGCGGGAGAACGGATTACCGATCAGGGAAGAGTTGTAATAGCGGGGATCGCTGGAAACCTCCTTGCCAGCCCAGCCGGGAAGAGTAAACTCTTCCCCTTCGCTCTCCAGTTCGATCTCAGCTACAACCAGTCCTTCGTTGGCACCGTCGAACACGTCGACCTCCCAGGTTTTACCGAATTCAGAAACGAGATAACGCGTTTTCTCTACCAGTGGCTTTTTACAGAGCTCGATCATATCGTAGGCATCCTCTACCGGAATACTGTACTCAAATTCCGGGCGGGTAAATCCTTCCGACCGGCCCTTGATGGTGAGGTATGCGGCCTCGCCAGCGATCCGAACACGAACGGTGTTCCCGGCCGGGTCGGAACTAAGGTAGCCTTGCTTCATCGTTGTTGCACGAACAACTTTTTTCTTCCATTCCTCCGATACCGTAAGGAACTTACGTTCTATTTCCTGAGCCATTGTATTGATTGTAGTGCGCAAGTTAGGAAGGGTTTGCGGCTTCCCGGCTTGGTTTCGGCAACAAGTGAGTACCACAATGCTGATAACGCACAAGGGCTGCTTCCGAAAGAAAAAACACGGTCGCTCCGTAAGGCATGACCAGGATACGTGCTTACGGGCAGATTGAGGTTGAAGTCCCGAAATTCACGGCCTGACTGAACTAAAGCCTGCTCTAAATAGTATTCCGTGCTGTATCTTTAGTTTAACGAAGCATTTATCATCCGCCTACACCGCTTATGGAGGAACAAGAATTCTACGTAAGGATAGCAAAAGCCTGTGCGGATGCCTACCGCAACGGCGACCACGACGAATTGCGCCAACGGCTCAACGAATGGTTAGACTTTACCATAGTCACGCATCCTGAACAATACGGCGACGCCGTATACATGGACCATACCTACCGCGGCCACCTGGCCCTTGATGCGGGAGACATCGAGACTGCAAGACTGGAGTTGCTTAAATCGGGAAAAGCACCGAGTTCTCCGGTGCTGAAGAGTTTTGGCCCGAACCTCAGTCTGGGTAAAAGAATGCTCGAACTTGGCGAAAAAGAAACGGTATTGAAGTTCCTGGACCTCTGTAAAAGTTTTTGGGTGTTGCCGCTCCGGCTGATGCATATACCGCGCTGGAAAAAATCTATTGAAGCCGGAGAGGCGCCTAATTTCGGAGGCAACCTTTTCTACCTGATGGATATGCCTGGCCTCGAAGAAGAATAGCGCTCCGCTCCCCTGCTTTTTCCAACCTTTTCATTGCACCTGCGACCGCGCCCACATATTACGGGGATGAGTTGAATAGCTCTGCTGCCGTAGTATCTTTGGCGGAACAAAACTTCCGTAAAGATGAACAGCCTGCTAACGCGTTTTTTACGCTACGTACAGATCGATACCGAATCAGATCCACACTCTCCGACTCAGCCCAGCACGATGAAACAAAAAGACCTCGGACGGGTGCTTGCTCAGGAACTGAGGGAAATGGGATTGGAGGACGCTGAACTCGATGAGCACGGCTATGTGTACGCTACGCTGCCCGCTACGCCGGGCCACGAAACCGTACCTACAATTTGTTTTTGCAGCCATATGGACACCAGTCCTGACGCAAGTGGAACCGGGGTTAAGCCGTTGGTCCACGAAAACTACCAGGGACAGGACCTGATTCTGCCCGACGACGAGAAGATTATAATAAGGATGAAAGAGCATCGTGGATTAGAATCCTGCATCGGGCACACCATAATTACAGCATCGGGTACTACGCTTTTGGGAGCCGACAATAAATCAGGCGTTGCGGCGATCATGACCGCAGTTGAAACGCTGGTGAACGATCCTTCCATCCCGCACGGTAAACTCCGTATCCTCTTTACCCCCGACGAGGAAATAGGACGTGGAGTAAATGCGGTAGATATGGAGAAACTGGGAGCCGATTTCGGGTACACCATCGACGGTGAAGAATTTGGCAGTTTGCAGGATGAGACCTTCAGTGCGGATGCTGCCCGGATAGATATTACCGGAGTCAGCGCCCATCCCGGAATGGCCAAAGGCCATATGGAAAACGGCATAAAAATCGCTGCAGACATAGTTGCTGCACTGCCCCGAACAAGTCTCACACCCGAAACCACCGAGGGTAAAGAAGGCTTTCTCCACCCAGTGGAGATGGACGCGAAGGCCGAAGCTGCCCGAATTGATTTCATCCTCCGGGACTTCGAGACTTCGAAACTCGAAGAACAGGCTGAAGTGCTGCGCAACATCATTGCCAGCGTCGCCCCCGACTATCCCAACAGTAAGATCGAACTTACCATTACCGAGCAGTACCGGAACATGAAAGAAGTCCTTGACGATCATCCGGAGGTCATGGACCTGGCCACAAGAGCAATCAAAGCCTGCGGCATCGAACCCAAGCCAGACAGCATCCGGGGAGGCACGGACGGTTCCCGGTTGAGTTTCATGGGGCTACCGTGTCCCAACATTTTTGCGGGGGAGCATTCTTTTCATTCGAAATACGAATGGGCCAGCCTGGAAGAGATGGAAAAAGCAGCCGAAGTAGTTGTGGCTATCAGCCGGCTCGCCACGGAGCCTTCCGACGCGTAATTTTTAGGTCAGACCAGTTTCTGTTTTTACCTTACGGCGGCTATACCGGAAACGAAGTGATTCGGTTCCGGTATAACCTGCGGTGGGTGATTCCCCTGCTCTCAACAGTCTTTCATTGCCTGCCCGAAGGGCAGATATTTCACCATTACTTCGTTACATCACTATGCAGAATCCGGTTATCCTTCGCGACATAAGCTGGCTATCATTTAATCACCGGGTTCTTCAGGAGGCAAACGATCCATCGTTGCCGCTCTTCGAGCGAATCAAGTTTCTTGCGATTTACAGCTCTAACCTTGATGAGTTCTTTCGGGTCCGGATGGCAAACCACCGCAATCTGTTGCGGGTCGGTAAGAAAACCAAGAAGGAACTCGACATTACTCCCAAGCAAACGGTCCGCTCTATTCAACGAATCGTAAACCGGCAGCAGGAAGAGTTCAGTCGTATTTTCGAGAAGAAAATAACGCCGGAATTAACCCGGCACGGCATAGTCCTTAAGCGACGACTGGACCTCTCCACCGTAGAGAAAGAGTGGGTTGAGAATTATTTCCACGATAAGATGCTGCCCTTCGTGCAGCCGGTGCTACTCGTGAAGGACATGGTTCGTCCCTTCCTGAACAATGCACAGCTCTACCTTACTATCCTGATGAAGGAAAAGGAAAGCCGGAAGACGGCCTATGCGGTAGTGAAGATACCCAGCGATCATCTGCCCCGATTCATTGAGTTACCCAAGACGGACCTGAACCATAACGTGATCATGCTGGACGACATCGTTCGGCATTCGATTTCGTGGATGTTCCCGGGGTATGAGATCGAGGATACGTATTCGGTAAAGCTCACGCGTGACGCAGAGCTCTACATCGATGACGAATTTAGTGGAGATTTGCTGGACAAGATCAAGACCAGTCTTCAGCGGCGGCACGTTGGCCCAGCCAGTCGTTTCGTTTACGACAGAACGATGTCGAAAGACCTGCTGGATTACCTCAAAGATACCTTTGAGCTGGAAAGCCTGGATATACTTGCCGAAGGTCGTTACCACAACAACTCTGAGTTTTTCGGCTTTCCTGATTTTGGGATGAATCACCTCAAGAATCCGCCCCAACCACCGCTACCGTACAAACCACTAGAAGAAGCAGAAGATTTCTGGGCTGCTATCCGGGAGCGCGACCATCTGCTGCACGTTCCTTACCAGAGTTACGAATCTGTCGTCCGTTTCTTTGAAATAGCAGCCGAAGATCCTCAGGTGACCCACATCAAGATCGTTCAGTACCGGGTTGCCCGTAAGAGTCGTATAATGAAAGCCCTCATGGCGGCCGTCAAGGCGGGTAAGAAAGTTCATGTATTCATCGAGGTGAAGGCACGCTTCGACGAAGAGGCCAACCTCAAGTGGGGTGAAAGGCTGGAAAAAGCCGGCGTTCACGTCAACTACAGTTTTCCCGGAGTGAAGGTGCACAGTAAACTTGCAACCGTCCGCAGGTTGGAAGATGGAGAGCCCAAGTTGTACAACTATATGGCAACCGGAAACTTCCACGAGGACACCGCTAAAATCTACTCAGATTTCGGGCTGTTCACCGCCGACGAAAGACTAACCGCAGAGGTTGCCCGCGTATTCAAATTCCTCGAACACGTAGAGCACCCCGGGCGTGATTTTGAACACCTGATGGTTGGTCAATTCAACCTCCTGGACGGATTGGAAAGTCTGATCGAGAAAGAAATTGAGGAGGCAAAGGCTGGTCGGAAGGCATCGATGACCCTGAAGATGAACAGTCTTCAGGACCCGGAGATGATAGAACTACTGTATAAAGCTTCGCAGGCAGGCGTAAAGATCAACCTGATCATTCGCGGAATTTGCTGCCTCGTTCCGGGCCGGGAGGGAGTTAGCGAAAACATCCACGGCATCAGCATCGTGGATCGCTATCTTGAACACGCACGGGTATTCCACTTTCACCACGCCGGCGAAGAAAAGCTATACCTCAGTTCTGCAGACTTTATGACCCGAAATCTTCACCATCGGATAGAAACCACGTTCCCCGTCTACGATGAGGACCTGAAGGCGGAAATTATCCATTTCATGGAAATCCAGCTAGCGGACAATACCAAGGCGCGGCTGTTATCTGATCAGCAGAGTAATTCGTACTACACCAAAGGACGTAAAAAAGTGCGCAGCCAGGAAGCGACTTACAACTACTTCCGGGACAGACTTTAAGCAGATCCGTTTCCCGGAATGACAGGACACGACCGGCAGGCAGGCAACGATCGTTATTTAACTCATGACAAAGCCTTGGGCCTGGACGGTGATATACGCTCAGCGATTTTGAAACCCAGCCAGGCCATGGGGAAGTAAGCGACAACCAGATCCACGACCGCAAACCACAGTGGACCGGGCAGGATAAAGTTTACCGCAATACCACCAATAAAGAAGATTACTCCGACGACCAACGCAACGCGCAGTTTACCTGTGCTCACAATGGATGCTGCGATTGCCGCACCGACCAGCGTCCCCAGTGCATGGGCGAGAAACGGAAACACGAAATAACCAGGACTCAGGGTCGGCATGATTTCAGCGAGGGCCTCCATATCGTTAGGATCCACGCCGGAAATTGGATGCAGGCGATGCCCCAATTGAATAAGGCCCATATTGACGGCGCTTCCTCCGATCCAACCAGCAAGGACAGCGAGGGTTTTGCGTAATAACGGATGCATTATCTGTGATTTTTAATTTATCGTTACCTGAGTTACCCGTGCTTCCAGATCACCGGCGCAGAGAGGCGATTGAAGGTCTGCCCCTGCCCTACTCCGCGATTTCGTAATCGATGCCAGCCTTACGCAGTGCGCGGTATGCGGAAGACTCGTTGAAAGATACTTCAATTTCGACGGAGGATCCTTCGAGGAGGATATCGGTAAGTTCGTTGGCAAGATTATGGTCTACTCCATCGGCGATATCGCCAATCATGCGGGCAATGGCTCTGCGGTCGGGGCGGTCCTGATCGCAGGACAAAAGATTGATTGTCATTTTATTGCTGTTTTGTTTGCAAATGTATGTAAAAATAACATTTTAAACAAATCAATTGTACTACTGGACATTCTTGATTTTCCACCTCACCCTCCGCCCTCTCCGGCAAGGTTTGCTTCGCAGTGCCTCCTCTAATCACCACGCTAGCTTAACTTTGGCGCATTGTAATGATACAAGTATTTCGTGCTCGCCTAAGGCTCAGCGGAGAGGGAACCAAACCTCGAAGAAGCCACGAAGCGAAATCTCCAGTAGTAGGCAAATCAATTATAATTCAACCCCTTTGCTCCTTAAAAGGGAGCCCTGCACCTGCGTCAGCGCCCAACTGCTTATGACGGTGGGCTGAAGTGTTACGGAAGCAGAGGTACCTCTTACAGACATTTTGAAATCGTTGTTTTGTGAAGTTTACGGCTAATAAGTCGTTAAGCGGCCTTAGCGCCTTCAACCACAATCGCTGCCGTTCGTTTTCCCTTTGAGAATTGATTCGGTGCAGACCGCCGGACAATCCTTACTTTTGCCCCTCAAAATTTACAAACCATGAGCAAAGAACCATTAAAAACCGTCATCATCGGATCCGGCCCTGCCGGTTATACTGCAGCTATATACGCCGCCCGCGCAAACCTCAGTCCCGTACTGTACACAGGTAAAGAGCCCGGAGGCCAGTTGATGATCACGACCGACGTTGAAAACTTCCCCGGTTACCCCGACGGTATCATGGGCCCTCAAATGATGGAGGACCTCCGCAAGCAAGCCGAACGATTCGACACCAAGGTCAATTACGAGCTGATCGAAAAGGTAGACTTTTCAGGACCTGTGCATAAAGTATGGACAGAGAGCGGCGAGGAGATTCACGCGCACACCGTGATTATCTCAACCGGAGCCAGTGCCCGGTGGCTTGGTCTCGAGAGCGAGCAACGACTGATGAATAAGGGCGTAAGCGCCTGTGCGGTTTGTGATGGTTTTTTCTACCGTGGCAAAGAAACCGCCATCGTAGGTGCCGGAGATAGTGCCTGCGAAGAAGCGCTTTACCTGAGCAACCTCTGCCCTACCGTTCATATGTTCGTGCGCCGCGATGAGATGCGCGCATCCAAAATTATGCAGGACCGGGTTAAGAAGCAGGAAAACATCAAGATTTACTGGAACACCGAAACCGAAGAGATTCTGGGTGACGACAACGGTGTAACCGGTGTACGGGTGTTCAACAATAAGACCGGCGAAAAGCAGGACATTGCGGTAGAAGGTTTCTTCGTGGCCATTGGCCACGTACCCAACACGAGCATTTTCAAAGATTGGCTCGACATGGAAGATTCCGGCTACCTCATTCACCAGCCGAACTCAACCAAAACCAACCGCCCGGGTGTCTTCGTTTCGGGTGACGCATCTGACCACGTTTACCGCCAGGCGATTACGGCAGCGGGAACCGGTTGTATGGCTGCACTCGATGCAGAACGTTACCTGGGGTCTATTGGTGTCATCTAGTCCATCAACCTGCTCAGGCACCGAATAAGAACGGGCTGACGCGTTTCTCAGGAAATGCATCAGCCCGTTTTTTTTGCCTGCAGGCGAGGCGAACGAAGTCGTAAAATTTCTTGGCCCCAGCGCCGTGAATACATTCTTTGTAAGCTGATGCCAGCCAGTGATACCAGTGATAGCCTCATACCAGTATAGTGCTCCCTGACAAGCATTAAAATCAGGTATCCTGCAGACCAGAAGAGTCGCCAGGGCTTAGCCTGTCCTTCAGCGAGAAGAAGCCGATAGCCAACGCCAGTACCAGCCCGCCAACGAGAGCAAGCAAATAATTTGTATTGCTCTCTTCCGCAGCAGCGACCAGTTCAAATTCGGCATCGTTGACCTGAAGCTCTACGGTATGCCCGTTTTTATTATTCAACGTGAACTGATCCTTGGAAAACCCATCTTTAAGGACAATCAGGGCGCTTTGATTCCGGGATATCTCACTAAAACTTGTGTTCTTAACCATCAACGACTGAAGGGTTTCAGGTGTACCCGCTACCTCGAAAACCACACTGCTTTCGTGCCCCAACTTTACCCTGCCGTTTCTCAGCTCTGCGGCATCAGTGCCGTTGAAGACGATAGAGGTATGCTCTTTTACGTGCCGGAGGACAAGTTCCATGAACTCCTCCGGAGTAGCGTAGGAATCTTTGCCGAAGTGGGTTTCCACTTCGTACTCAAGAGCAGTCAATGCTGCACGTACCTGCAGCACCCAGTTGTTGTTTCCCTGATCGACCAGCATGGTTGAAGATATGTCTGGCTGATGGGCCCTGACCCCGAGGGAGAAGCAAAACAGGCATAGCGTTAGGATGATTTTATTTATCATTTTAGATTTTTGTTTTAGCAGTTGTGCAATCTCCGGATAGCTTACTCGACGGTATACCTGACGATGACTTCGTTGTCGAGGACCACATTGGCGGACCAAATGAAGCTTGCGTCTGAGGCCTGATCGTCAAAAATATCCGTGAAGTTGGTATAAGAGGGTTTATTATCGACCCCAATCACGTCGTTAGTATAGGTGCTGGCCGCAGGCCAGCCGCTGTCGTCGAAATCAGCGGAGTACCAGTTGGCCGGAACCTCCCAGTGCAGCGCGTAATCTTCTGCTCCTGCGGAAGAGCAGTTTTCGGAGAGCCGCAATGCGCCCTGCTCAGCAGGGCAGCTCAGGTCAGCAATCGGAGCGGTATAAAAGATTTGTGCCTTCCAGTTCTCATCGGTTACGGCAACGGTTCCTCCGTCAGCACTTTTGAAAACTGCTACAAACCCTCCGTCGCCCGGATGATGGGAATTGCCCCGGTTGGCTTCAGTGCCCAGTCCGCTGTTTTCTTCCCAGTCAACACACTTCACCGCAACGGTAAATGGCCGGTTTACCCTGAAACGAACGAGGTTGGAATTGAACTGAGTGAACGGAACATTGTCTTTCCCCGCAGCAATACCATTGATGTACATTTCGAAATAGTTATCGGCAAATACGTAGGCGGTAACCAGTTCTCCGTCCGGCTCGATTTCTACGATATCAGCACCGTCAAGAGCAGACAATGCTTCCTGCGCGTTCGAAAATTCCACGCCGGTACAGGGGTTGTACAGGTCAGAGGCAAAAGGGAATTCATCGTTATCGAAGTTCACTTCTGCCGGAACCGTCCAGGTACTTCCATCTGCAGCGGTGGCGGTGCCCAGGGGAGCCTTCCTTCCCCGGTCGCAATCGTAAATATTGGCGACCAGAACATTCGCCCCTCCCTGAGATACCGAAGCGGTACCCTGGTAGCTCGCAATGCCGGATGATTCCGTTTGAGTTTCGGCTTTACTTCCGGCCTGGCATCCGGATAGGATGAACAGTACCGCCAGCAGTAAAAGGTTTGAATAGTTTACAGGTCTCATCTTTGGTATGTTTCTGTTTCGGTTGAACCGTTGGGGTGAATAAATTTATAGGTGTACAGCCCTTTTTCGTCCCATCCGTATTTTATTGCGTGCTGTTCGCCGTCGAGTGTATACACCAGAGAGTAGCTTTTGTCTCCCGTTTTCTCGAAGCCGGTGATCACCGCGCCACGCAGTGGCCGTAACGCAGGTCTCAGTTCCTGAGTTCTGGCTTGTGGGATGACCTGGGTCTCCGGAGCTCGGGAATTCGGGTCAAGCTTCACCTCCCCCCTCATTCCGGCAATGAAGTACGGATACTCTGCGATGGTGTGGTACTGGTAAGAACTATCGGCATTGAATTTCCCCAGGTATTCGTCCAGTTCATCTTCCGTTTCACCGTACACCGGGAAACCGTCGACTGCGTAAGCGATCGGCTTACCCTTTCCGACGGAGCCTTGTAAATGGGTGGGCGGTAAATGATAATGATAGTCATCCGCCCTTCCACAATGCCCCCCGTATTTGTCCAGTTCGCCGATGGCATTCGCATCTTCGCCCCGGTTATTCAAAGGGTTGAAAATCGGGATTCCGTTTGCGGCGATCGCAATGGCACCTTTCAGCAAATTTGTTTTAGTCGAAAGAGGACTTGCCGACAGCCGTGGCTGCAAGGGAATTGCCCAGCTATTGTCTTCGGTGTAGTAGTGATCGATGGGCACCTGCTGTTGCCAGTTCGTGATTCCTACCATCATCTGATGATCCGGCAATCCATCCGACGATACGTAGAGGTACGTGCCATCGGTACTCGTCCTTACTTCGGGAAATGCACCGAATACGGACCTCATCAGTTCCTGATCATTAGCAGGGACTTTCGGAGCGTGCTCCGTGGTACCGCTTCCGGTACTGCAAGATGCTATCGTGATGACTACCAGGCCCAGAGCGCCATGCATCAGATAAATCTTAGTCTTTCGTTTCACCAACTGAACGAGTGAGAAGGCCAAAAGCAGCGCGCCGATCACCTGTCCCAGTGTTCTCCAGGCTAAGATGGTCGATTCGAATTCCGGCATCTTCGCTGAGTTCAGTGACAGGATCTCTTCACGCTTGCTGGTGATAAAGTTCTGATCCGTTTCGGAGAACTCCGAAAAAGGATAAGACACAACCGCGTGGTTCTCATCGGCCAGCCATACCCTGTCACCCTCGTAGCGGATGAAATCTGCACTAACCGGCCCTGTAACCGACAGAACGCTCCATTGTCTGGACGGCGGATCGTCGTGTCCGGTTTTGTGCGCAGATAGCTGGAGATAGAATACCGACACCAGTATCGTTAAGAAAATCCGGATCATTACAATGGAGTGTTAAGGCAGGTTTGCCAGGGGGAAAGTAAATTCAGTTACGAAACGGGCAGAATCCTGCCCGAAGTTTTAATTGGGGTAAGCACCCTGCAGGCAATTGATGAAGTTGTTGTTGCCCGCAGCATCAACATGGTAGTGGTAGCCCCGCACCGCATCGGAGTGGCCTCTGCAATCGTCGAGATCTGTGGGCTCACTGCCGTCTTCATTGGTCTGAGCGTAAATACCGTGGCCGTCCATGGCATAACCGATCAACGGCGCATGCCCGTCGTCCTGAGCGATCGAAAAGCTCACACCCGTGGCGGCGTGATAGTGGTATCCCTGGTTTACATTGATGTGTCCTCCGGCATCGTCAAACGGAGCAAGGGTGTATGCACTCAGGATATTATTGGTAGGCGCCGGAGCTGAGAATTCAATGCCATTGAGCGCAATGCCACGGGTAGAAGGAACCGACACCCCAGGGCCACCGGGGCCGGTAGCAAAAAACACGGGTTCATCCTGTAGCACCGGAATAACCGGAATCAGCCATGTTTGCGTAACGTCGGTGATGTAAGATGGTAAACATTCTACACAAAAGTTTTTGTAAGCTTCGCCTACGTTCGGGTTGGCCGCATTGATACAGTCTTCTTCCGTTTCTGTTACGTAAACATCCCCGTTAGCATCGTACATAAGCCACGTGTCATCTTCGTAAAAGTCAGCCATATTTTCTATGAAAGCACCGTCTACATCGTAAACCTCGCCTCCTTCCAGCCATATGCCGCCAGCAGTAGCATCATCTGAGATGTTTTCGGGGCACCATGGCCCCATCTCATGGTCCGTAGGGACACCTGTGGTAACGATCTGGTAGCAATCTGTTTGTGTACCATCGGAAAGTGTACAGGCAACGGTAGTGATGGTGACAGAAGTACTGGCAGAAGTGAAGTAAGTTGCTTCTACAGCAACTACCGTTCCGGAATCGTTGGTGTCGGTGTTATCGGCCACATATCCCTCGGGCTGCTCACAGGCGTTCAGGCTTACATTCGGATTGCCTAGTCCGTCGTCGTCGGCGTCTTCGTACCACTCTGTTGCAACGCAGAGAATATCATCGTCGCTACAAGCTGAGACGAAAAAAACCACAAGCACCAGGAGCAAAGTGAGAAGTGAAAATAATGATTTAGCCATCCTGCTTTTTTTAAAGATTCATTTACCCGTTAGACCCGAGGCATCTACATATCCTTCGGAAAAAAGGCAGGATAATTTCAAAGCAGAATTGATCATCAGCCGTGGCTGAGGGAGTAAAAAACGAGATGTAGGTTATCGTGCATGAGTTACTATTGATAAACGACCTTGCTTCCCTCCGGATTCAGTGTTGAAAGAACTTACGACAATCTATATTCGTAACCGTTACTTTACGGCGCTGACGCAGGTGCAATGCTGGTTAAATGAGTTGGGCGCAAACGAGTTCTTGCTCCGCTTCTGTCTCCTCATCTCCCCACCCGGGAGCCGGAAGACCGCCCAATACCCGCGCTCCACCTACCGGACTTAAATATATGGTCGTCAAATAGTTCGCTGCCTTGCTGCGGCACATACTCCCCATGCCCACCATCCTCATTTGGGCGCAAACCAGATTGTCGCTCAACCCCCTCCCAGCCTCCCCACACCGCTGCGCTGGGGAGGAGCAATCGCGACAATCTGGTTTGCGCCCACTCATTTTAGCCGAAATCAACGGTTTTTGGCCCGGATTTTTGACCTGCTCTTCGCACTTTTCATCACCGAAGTGGCAGTTCTGCCCCGCTCGCCTAGCCTTCGCGGCGGGCCACTTTGGTTCAATACCCATAGAACCCGGCCAGAGCGGGTTAGTCCAACAAAAGCGCGACGTCAGGCCCGACTGCGTCAGGGCTGCCTTTGAGCTTTAAGAGCGTGTCTAAAATTATGAAAATTTAGATATAAAGGCTGCCAGTCGTATCTTGTAAGTCGCTAAACACTACAAATATGACCAAGCAGTGGACTCGGTTGACTGACAGCCAGTGGAACGAAGTTAAAGATTATCTACCAATCAACCGCAAGACAAAACATCAACTCCGGGATGTACTTGACGCCATTCTGTGGCTGGTGCGTACCGGTACTCA
>NZ_VOXD01000035.1 GCF_008014675.1 Neolewinella aurantiaca
GTTATACCATATCGACATCTCGCTAGATTTTGTCGATCGCGCCCTGACTACCGTAACTTACCAGCAGGTCTACGACTGGGAAACCGCCAACACCTGCCCGACGCGATACACTCAGCTAAGAGTGCTCCGAGAGAGGACGGAATCGGCCACGGCCGCAGCCTAACAGAGGGAACACCCTAGGATTAGATGATTCTAAAATTGTTTTTGCTATATTAGATGGTTTAGATTCTGGTACACTATTTGAGGTCGGGTATGCTATATCTCAAAATAAAAAGGTTATTGTATTCACGCAAAAGGAAGACGATGAATCTCTTAAAATGCTTATAGGTACGGGGTGCATTATAGAATCGGATTTTACTACTGCTCTGTACAAATTATATTGGACGCTTGCAAATGAATAATAAATTATTACTTCTTTCAGGCGGGATGGATTCAATTGCAGTAGCCCATTGGAAAAAACCAAAGTATGCAGTAACGATTGACTATGGTCAAAAGCCTGCTAAAGCTGAAATAAGTGCTGCTAAGTCTGTTTGTGCAACACTCAAGATAGAGCACTTTGTTATTAATGCGAATTGTTCGGATCTTGGTTCTGGTGATTTAAGCGATAACCCTCAAATTAGTGTTGGCCCCGTTTCGGAATGGTGGCCGTATCGTAATCAGCTATTACTGACACTTGCCGCTATGAAAGCATTACACCTTGATGTAAAGCAATTGATTATTGGATCTGTTTCAACTGATAGTATTCATGTCGATGGTACTCTTGAATTCTATCGGGAAATTAATGAATTAATTTCAATGCAGGAGGGGAATCTAATTGTTGAGACTCCAGCAATATCGATGACAACGACTGAGTTAATCAAAACCAGTAAAGTTCCGTACTCGACACTGCTATATGCTCACTCGTGCCATAAGTCAAATCATCCTTGTATGCATTGTCGAGGATGTCAAAAGTACTTGTACAACATTCAACAATTAGAATTAGATTGATCATTAGATATACACTTTCTATGAAAAACAACATCCGCTCAATACTGAAGGCCGCGTCAAGCCTCCTGCCATGTTTTTAGCATTGATTGAGTGTTCTTGGAATGAGAAGCGTTGACCTTTCGGCGTCATTGCCTATGGGATAGCTCCCTGCTTGACTGCACACGTTCTAAATAAGAATGGTCGCGAATAAAACTTTCTATTAATCTTAGACTTTCGCTCGCATTTGAAGGTGTCTTGCACAGATAAAAAACGTATATTGAGCAAAATAGCTCTTATGGAATCAAATTTATACAAAATTAATGTGCAGGCCGAATCTCTACTTCTATATAGCTACACATTTGATGAAATATTAACCTTTGACACCTCTCAATTGTATGTTAAAACAGGGGATGGACTATACGTATCGAATATAAGAAAAGGTAATAAAACACCTATCCCTAACCGTGACAACAAGTACTTTAATTGGCTAGTCAAGAAGTTCATTATACGTAGCCTCAGGGATAGGTCCGATGTGATAGATATAAATAATTTCAGAGGTGAATTTACCTTGACTTCTGATCCACTCCACAAGGGAAAAGAATTTAGTATTTTACGCAGATGCAGCTTTAGGATACAGGAGCTGTATAATGAAATATATTTATTAGTTGATTTATATACTAAAGTATATAATCGGATTTCATTAAGAGATCTTTTGGATAGAGAGTATTTACCGATTGATTACGTAGAGCAAAACTGTAAGAAATGTCTCGTTTATGTTGAATTGGAAGGGAAACGAAGGTGGGTGTATGGACAAATTATAGAAATAAAAGAGTCGTCTGTACTTGTATCCACATCAGATAGTCCAGATGACTATATAAATATAGGACAAGAAAGAGTTTTACCTTCACTCAGAACATCCGATTATGAAAATTTTGAAACACCCTCTAGTGAAGTTGAAGCTTTAAGAGACTTAGTAAAAAAGACCAGCTTATCAAATTCTTCTGATAAGCATCGACATATAGATAGTATTGTAAATAATGTATTTTTTTCACTATTCGAAAACTCTGATAATGATTCATTTAAATCATTAAGTGTTAACCCTTTGACTATTCCAGAAAGCAACATTTTATCTATTTCTAATCAGTCTTTGCCCAAGTACTTAATTAGTAGGCAAGGAAAAACGATTACTTCTGAGAGATTGATGGCAGGGCTATCAAAATTCGATCTGAAGGATAATATAGTTGATGAAAATGTAGTAGTTTTCTTTAGGGAAAGTGACAAAGAAGACATGAGAGACCTCCTGAAAAAACTGAATACAGGGATCATTTCAGGCAATTTTTCTTTTAGTTTACCAACTAAGTTTGGCATCAAATTGAACGTCGTAAAGCACTATGAAATCTCTAAAAATACAGAATACATATCCTCTGTGTTTAATTTTCTTCAGTCTTCTAATTCTGATTTTGTCGATTCGTTAGTTATTATCTACTTACCTCCGAATAGCGCGGATTACTACAATATTAAGGCTCTTTTAGCGTCACACGGAAGGGTATCTCAAATTGTTAGTAAAACTAACTTCGATATTTATTCATGTTGGAATATTTCTGCAAATATATATGCCAAATTAGGCTATACACCTTGGAGTATTGAGTCAAAGGCTGATGACTTTTCAGACCTTGTTTTAGGCTTATCATACAGCTCTCTTAAACATAATGGCAGATTGAAGAGGAACTTAGGTCATGTAAACGTATTTGATAGAAATGGTATTTGGAAATATATGAAATCAAGTATCAACTATTTGAACTTTGAGGAACGACAAGAGGAGATGCCCAGGTTGATACTTAATGCTGTTGCTGATTACCAGTCAACTAATCCCAACTTACGAAGCATTGATATCCACTACACAAAGAAATTTTCGGCTAAGGAGCGAAATAAGGTAATGAGAGCTTTAGAATCTCAGCCAATTGAGTGTGTAAATTTTATTTCCCTTAACAAAGGCCATTCTTTCCATCTGTTTGATTCTAGCCGCTCAACCAAAGTTGTTGGTGGCGGAAAAATCGTTATTTTAGGAAAAAATAGATTTCTTCTTTCTACTTCCGTACAGTCTAACTCGGATAAAATTTTTGAAATTACTGTGTGGATAAATGGCACTGATTGCAACTTAAGTGAAGATGAGATACTAAAAATATCTACCAGAATATTATCAATGACAAAACTAAACTGGAAATCAGCAGTCAAATTGACTAGCGATCCAGTTACAACAAAGTTCTCGTCTGAAGTGGCAAAACTCACCAATTACTTCGACTTAACTTCATGGAGAGAAGTGAGTAATAGCTTATCTAACGTCCCTTGGTTTATTTAATATGAGTATCGATAAAGGAAAACTGTCCGAGCAGTACAACAAGGAGAAAGGCTTCTTTGATAGAGTTGCAATTGAAATTCAAGATACTTTGTCTCGAATTGCTAGTGTATACTTTGACCAAACTAGGCTAAAAGTTTTTATCCCAGCGGTGAGAATTAAGCAAATAGAATCTATTCTTAGTAAGTTAGAGAGAAAAGGAAGAAGTGCTGAGTCACTATACTCAAATGCTAATGATGGGACTATGTCTTTAGTCTTAAATGATTTTATTGGCGGACGAATACTATGTAACACAAATGAAGATGTTGTTCAGATAGTAGCTATTATAGAAAAGCATAAAAGATTTGCAGTCGTTAAGCGTGATGACCTGAAAAAGGAGAGTGGGTACAGAGCGATTCATCTTGATTTGACTTACTCTACGTATCATAAGGATAGTCCAGTAAAAGTACCTTTAGAATTGCAGGTCAAGACTTTTTTTCAACATGCTTGGGCTGAAGTTACGCATGATGATACTTATAAACCTACAGATAATATGGGGGCAGAATTGCCTTCTGAAGACTACTATAAAAATATTGCAGCAATCTTAGACGGTCTTGATGGCTTTTTAAGCACTATAAGAAGTCAAAAACTAAGTTACATAACTCCTCCAGAAGAATTAGAGGACACTGATAAAATCATCAACTCTAAAACTTTGAGTTTTAAAGTTAATCAGTGGAAATCGAATACAAAATTCACCAACCAAGAGATGAACCTTGTTCTAAGCCGATTAAGGGAATTAAACTATCAGACATTAGAGGATATTAATAAATTACTTGAAGATGAAAGTATTCGAGATAAAATTAGAGTATCCAAGTCTGAATTAAAAAACCTTTCAAATGTCTCTGCCTTTGAAATGTTACTGTATGGACCGCTTTTCCAAAAAGGGAAGCCTGAATTAGCTATATCAGAAATTCAATCAAATTTAGGATTCGTAAAGCATAAATGCTCCAAATGCAGTTCATTTTTAACTGAGAATGAATATGACTTCATAATTAGAGAAACTGACTCAGATTACGACTTCTATTGTGAAAAACATCGGCTGGAACACTTTCTTAAAAGATGTGAAATCTGTAATAAATATACAACAGCTATAAAGTGTCTAAAGTGTGAAGCTGAAGATGGGATCCCTTTGTTTTAATCATTGATACTTCACTCATGCCTGAATATCTCATGCCACAAAAAATGACGCTAAAACTTAGTTGTCAAATCCAGAGGAGCGAAGCCTAAATAGATTTTGTGTTGAATGGCCCCACCTACGAACTGCCTACTGGGCATTGAACCAAAACGGCTGGCTAGCGGGCGAATCGATGTTGGGAGAATTTACAACTCACAACGACGGCATCTCTGAACATAATGTTGAGTGGTAGCAATAGAAGAGTGCCCAAATCCCATTTAATCAAGGGCATACTGACGTTATTCTTCACTAAGATGTTTGTGTAGGTGTATCCAGCCGTATAAAAGGTTACGTTCTTTCCTATGCAGCACACCTTAGCGGTTCCTTGAGTTAATCGTCGAAGGCCTTCAACGCCTTCAGACACAGTATCGAGGATCGGGAATAGATGGGTTTCCCCCATTTACCGAATTATGAAAACCTGAGCAATCTTTAAAAAGGGAATAAGCTTCTATTGAAAAAGACCATGCCTTGTCTGAATGAACGCTTCTTTTTGTGTGCTCGAAAATAGACAAGTCTATTGAGCAAGAGTTCTTCTAGCGTTTGGTTTTCCGAAATAAGCTGAAGTACATTGCAGCATTAATAAAACAAAAATCTTTTTTAGGTTTTTCGCCTACCATCCTATTATCACACTTAAACACCTATCTACAATGAGAGTATTCCCTGTCCTTTTTTTCTTACTTATCACCTTTTTCTTCTCGTTCAGAATTAACGCACAACTCAATACTGATGTGATACGGGACGACGATGCTGTATTTACCAATAGCGAACGTTGTGGCGGAGTATTAGAGGTAGCAGCAATGGGTAATAGTGGACCATTTACTGTCCAAGTTTTTAATTCATCAAGAATACAAACCCACAATTTTAGCCTTGCGGTGAACGAGGGTAGAACCCTCGAAAACATCTGCGCTGATGATTACCGAGTAATCTATACAAATAGATTTGGATGTACATTTGTTGATGAGAATATTAGTGTTACACAATGTGGAGGAAACGACTGTTGTGATGACTTTGGAGTTTTCCAAGACTTTCAGACATTACCTCCTGACCCTGAGCGATGCGGTACCAACAACGGTTGTCAGATGAGCTTGAGAGTGTCAACAAATCCTAGAGGTTTTATAACCATCAATAACAGCAGGGATAGATACACTTGGAGCAATGGAGCTACAGGTAATAGCTTGCAAGGGTTATGTTCAGGTTCCTATACAGTAACAGCAACAAATGCTTATGGATGTTCCGCTACTCAAACTTTCAACCTTTGCTGCGCAGGAATCCAGTTAGGTACAATTACAAATGCTATACCTGGAGGCGATAGAGGTAGTGTAGAATATGAACTTCTACACGACATGAGAATAGCAAGTCTTACGCTTAACGGAAATGAAGTAAACCCAAGTGTAAATGGCAACGGGATAACTGGTCTTGAACCGGGAAGTTATGTTATTGCTTTTCAAACGGTTCCTGGATGTACAGCTACTGCTCGTTTTACCATTAGTGAATGTGAAGACCTTGGATCAGATACTTTTGAATTACTTACGTCTACAAGCTCTAGTTGTGGAACTACCGTAAATGTTGGTATGGATGATCCATTAAGATTTACTTACCAATGGCAAGACGGTAATACTAATCGTCAGCGTTTTTTGAATTGTAATGTGAACTACTCCGTTACTATCACTGACAACTTAGGATGCGGAGAGTTCTCAAAGTCTTACGTTGTTTGCAAAGATTTCGAGCCACTTAGTCTTAATAATTTCATCGTTAACTCTTCACCGGCCTCAAGTGGCGAAAGTAATGGTGAACTAACATTAGATTTACCTGATCATTTTACGGAATATACCTCTTCGGTCCAATCAAATCAAAATTCTCAATCTTTAGATTACTACATCTTTAATAATGGAAGCATCGTAATTAGAGGGTTGCAAGGAGGTGAAAATAGCTTAACCTTTACTAACGATTTTGGATGTAGTAGGATAGGGTCAGTAATAGTTCCAAGTTGTGAAAATTCCCTCTCCGAAGGTGATGTCTACCTTACTAATCCAATTGTAGAAGGAGAGTTTCTTAATCCTGAAGGAACACCTATAACAATATCTGCGGAGCTAAACTTTAGACCTGGAGTCAGTGAAAATCGTTCTTTTGATTTTTTGTTAGTTAGAGGGACAGAAACTATTCTGTCACGCTCTACTCCTGAATTTGTATTGCCTGGTAGTTTTGATCTCGGTATATACTCTTACAAAATTCATGTTTTCGACGAGTGTACGGGGACGGTCTTAAGCATATTAGACATTGATCACTTATTGGTAGATTGCGCGAACCCTCATGTTCTTCTTGCTATCGAAAATAGATGTGAAAAGCCCTTGTTCACAAGGGCATGGTATAGCGTGCAAGGAATGGCTGGGAGGAGAGTACATCAGAGATTTGAAATTGGAGATAGCGTTTCTGTTCATCGAGAGTACGAACCATACTCAGAAGGTGATGATGGACATATGGCCTCTTATAAAGCAGTTGTGGAAGAAGTAAATAATTTTGACGTACGTATTACGCACGACCTAGATAGACACCATATTAATCATTCAGACAAACCCGGAAAATTAACTGTAACAATAACTCCTCTTGATGGGACATGTCCACTAGTCGCGGAGGTTCAAATGGGTAAAACAACAGAAATAATTCCACATGTGTTGAGTGGTTGGGATGAACTTTCAGATGGACGTATCTTTGATAACTTGCCTAACTACTTTTGGCTAGGTTTTATTGAAAATTGTGAAGTGTGTGGGCTAGAGGATAATTTTGATGATGCAAATTATAGTGATAACAGCACTGATTTTTGTTTCAATAACAACCCAAGAATCACCGACTTTGAATACCAGCCAAGATTCAGAGACAACCCCTGTAAAGGGGGAGGCACACTGATACTCCCTCCTAGATTCAGTGGTGGGACAGGTGGACTTGTTGATACAGTTAGGATCAACGTTACTCAATCATTTTCATCAAAATTAGAGCAGAGTGGAGGAAAGTGCGGATGTATTTTTCCTCCTGAAGCAGTAGAATGGATATCACAGGCACCACAGATTCACCCATTACTACAGGTTTATGCAGAGTTTAAATGCCTTGAAGGCTCTAGTGATTCTGATCCTACAACGATTGAAATTCCAGAAGAAGAAATCGAACAACTTTGTGATTATTACGGAGACTTGTATGATTGCTTTACTTGCGATGTAGCATTGGCTCCAGATGGTTGTAGTTATGACTTAGTATGTTATGATAACAATGAAGAAACGACTCTTGCGAGTAATGTTCAACGAACTTTACCGGATGCATTTCAGGGTGGACAATGCTTTTTTGTACTGCCAGATGAAAACGTACAAAACCTATTTGACATCTATATTGGAATTCCTTGTGAAGTAACTCCATGTATTCCAGATGCTTGGAGTTGGTCCGAAAAGATCGATGCTGTCACCTCTAGAGAAGTAGAGTATTACCGAGAAACAGGTGGAATACAAGAATGTCCAGAATTCAACTGTCACTTTTCTACTTCAGATATTGATTTCTTTCGCGAAGGTGGGCTGGAAGATTACTATTATAAGTCATTTGAAGCGTACGAAAATAGGCTATCTTACATAAAAGGTATTCGTATTTATCCTAATCCTGTTGTTAAATCTGAAAATAAAATTACTTTTACAGTAAACCGTCTAAATATAGATAAATGGATGGTCGTAGATATTTATGGAAGAGTAATTACAGGAAGCACAAATGTTGTTGCTCAAGATGGAAATACAAAAATAACGATTGAATCTAATCAAATCTTAACAGGAATTATTTTTGTTCAGGTAATATTAGAATCGGGTGAATCCTACACAGAAAAATTAGTTGTTGAATGAAATTTATAAATTGGATATACCTCTATTTGTTCTTAATAGTAGTCACTGTATCTGCTTGTGGTAATTCTTGCCAAGGTGAGATGCAGGAATTTGGAGACCAACTTCTAAATGAAAGTACAAGTGGTCGTCTAACTCACTTAGACTATCCTAATTTGATAACCTTTAGAGATTCATCAGGAAATGAATTCTTGTTTAATAAAGTATTAAACCAAAGAAGTATTGAGCGTAGCGTTGCTTCATATACAGGAGAATGTGATAACGGAAATCAATTTACTCCTTTTCATAACCGAGAAGTATTTGAAGTTACATACGCTTCCAACACACTTGATACTTTATCTATTGTCATTAAACCTCTAGTAACTCGACTAGTTACGTTTGAAGATGAGCTTTCTCCTGAGGATCAATCCCAGATTGGTAGAGATGCGATCTTTGTAAAGCTGTCATTTCCTGGATGTGAAATTATAAACACTTCAAGGCTTTTGTCAGATGATGCTGGCGAAACACGTATCAACGTTATCCCTTTTAGCAGAAGCAAATTTGGGCAGTCATATTCTGACACTTATGGTGTTAGGACGGCATGGAGTAATGAAGTCTGGTTTTCTTTTTCTAGAGGAATTGTCGCTTTTAACTATTGCGAAAAAGACTACGCACAAGTCGTAAACTAATATATCACCATTATAACCTTTTTTAACCCTATAACATCTCCTGTAAAATAAAGGAGAGCCAACTAATACAAAAAATATGAAACACCTCATCCTTTTACTTGTTTTCTTCTCAAGTATATGCGTCATCAACGCGCAGGAAGCAGAAGAATTTGTATTCAACTACTACGTCTGCGAAACTGATAATTGCATCACGCTTCAACCGCATCTTGGTGATGTCAATGAGGAAGATGTTGATTGTTTTGCTTGGGAGTCGGAGGAAAATATTAGCTCCCCGCAACAGCAAGAGCAGGAGGTTTGTCCTACTCAAGATACTAAGTATAGCCTATTCATTATAGATTCGGATGGGAATATTATTGAAGAAATAACCTATTTAGTAACAATAATAGCAGGTGAACCTCCTGCTATTGCAGCGCCCGATTCGCAGAGTTCAGATGTTAAAATGAACAAAGCAAACCTATATAGCTGCAATTTAGCAGAAACATTAAATAACTTCTTAATAAATAATGACATCTACAATGGGATGGACCAGAAAATTTCTAAGGAGTTTTCTAATGTGGCAAACGAAAGCAGGTTGCCTGAAGAATTGTTTACCGACTATTTAAATCAATTTAAGCTAGCATCTATCGAATGGACTGAAAGCAGTGCAACGACTCTGGTTAATTTCATGTGTGTAAATGATTTGAACCCCAATGCTCTATCCTATGCAACCATTACTTCTCCGGATTACACTTGTGACCTGCCCTCTCCCGTAAGCCAAGTTGGTTGGGAGCCATTACGAGGGCCAGACTTTGTTGATCTAACTGAGACTCTAATGAATTCATTAATAATTAGATACCCGTTTCAATAAACAAAAATCAGAAGATGGTGGAATTGCAGGATTCTAGGTATAGCTCAAGAGAAAGCCGTCCTTAATTATTTTAATATTCCTAATTCAAGACGTAATGCTCAATTACCTGTTTATAATAAGAGGCCTGACGGAATTACATATGTAACTGCGATTGATTATAATGACTTTGCTATTTATGATCAGCCTAATTTAATTGAAGTAAAAGGGGTTTACAATTCAACAATTTACACCTATAAGGAAAGAGGCAGTAGCGGTAATTATGCGCCTCAATTTATTGGATACCGAGACTACCTTAAAGATCCAAATTTTGTAAATTATCACACTTCAAGCACTTCGCACGGGTTATGGATGGTTTTCCCTTCTGGTGTTGATGTTCACTCTGATTTAATCAAGGAGTGTTCTGATTATAATATCCCTCTCTTCGTTTCTCACATTGAGCATAATACTTTCTCACCTACCTTTATGCGGGTTACCAGTCCAAATTTTTTAAATGCTTGCGAAGTTGACTTTTCTAGGCACTATTTCAGTGAAATAACACCTTGCATTCTTCATAAAGTTAGACAAGAGTTTGAGAGAAGAGTTTTTACTGTATCTCATGTGCCAAACCATTTTGATTTTATGGCAGCTGCCCAAGAATTTGAAATAAGCTATCTTATTCCAAACCTTGACCCAACTTTCGGTGACTGTGACGATAATCAATAATAGCAATGAAGAGGATTGAAAAAATAAAAGATGGACAGCTACTGTACTCTTACCTAGAGATCAGTAGAGAGGATTGTGCCCTTATAGAACAAGAATTCAGGAACGATGGGGGAGTTGACCTAACCGATAACTACTTCTTCTTTTTCCCTTTTTGTTCGGAGGTATTAATTTACCAGTTGAACGATTCCTCGATTTTGGAAAAAGATACTACCACTAGAAGGCTGTTTGAGTCAAAAAAGGAGTATGAGATTTACCTTTCATATTCACAGTACGCAATCCATAACAAATACATTAATAAGACTCCACCGTATAATGTGATATATGTATTAATTGGCGGTGAAGTTGTGAGAGCAAGAACTGTATCTGAAGAGGTTGCCAAAGTAATAATTCTGAACTCAAAAAAAGATGATTCAATAAGTGGATTTGGTTTGACTTCATATCGAATAAACGATGACACTTTTGTTGTAACCGGTGGTGACCACCATTACCAAATATTTGGTAGTTACGACTGTGTGAATTCAATAATGGAGCATAACAAAAAGATAGTCAAGTTATACGAAAAGAATAAGTCATCTATTGAATTGATTGACTCTCTAATTTTCAACCAAGATGGTTCTTTTATAGAAAACAAGGATGGTTACAAGGCGAAGTTGTCTAAGTGTTTAGGTATAAATATTGATGTTTTAGATTTCTCACTAAATAGTTTAAAGGCAATAGAGGTTCAACTCTATGAAAATGTAATCAGTTTTGATTTCTCTTTAAATATTGCAGACCCTTTACTTTATTACTTTGGCGAAGTATTTATGCATCAAAAAGGAGGTATTTGGCATCTATATCACGAATCGAATATTGGTCACTTAATTCCATGTGTAATTATTAACCAGGAGACCATTCTTATTCATAAAAAAATAGCTAAGTTATTAGACCCTACTAGCAGAAATTGGTTATCATTACTTGAGGTTTATAGATCAATAATAAATTCAATGCCCTAAATCAACAAGTCAACCTCAAAACACTTCTGAATATAATGCTGCGTAGTAGCAATAGAAGAGTGTCCCAAAGCCTGTTGGATCAAGAACATATTGACGTTGTTCTTCACCAAGATGTTCCTTTGGTGTATAGAGAGGTTACGTTCTACTAAACAGAGAATTCCTATATATCCAGAAAGTTTACTGATGTAAGAGACTACAACAAATCCATAGCCTCCTTCAACCTATCCCTATCTCTCACAATCCCGACGTACTTAGAAGTCGTCTTGATCGATGAGTGATCCGCTAAGGTCTTCACCACATTTAGATCAACGCCCTTTTCAATCGTCAGCGTGATCGAAGTGTACCTCGTGGTGTACCAAGTGATGTACCTGTCATCTGTGAAATTGATACGCTTAGAAAGGACTCTGAACGTTCGTCTCATATTAGCTCTGTAGTTGCGGAGTCTGGTGTGAATACGATCCGCGCTATCATCGTAGCCATTGAGTACGTCGAGGATGTATTTGCCGCCCGTATCGTACTGTTTCAAGATTTTCATTGCTGCTTCCGGTACTGGTTTACCGCTGGCACTACCAACACCTGTTTTTGATCTCTTGTACTTCCAGTACTGATTATTGATGTCTTCCCATTTCAGATAAGCAAGATCGATGAAGTTGACTCCAAAGAGCTTGTAGCCCAAAACCCAATAGGCTAGGTGCTTCTTTTGTGTTGGCGGGATGTCGGCAGTGTTGAAGAAGTCTACCACCATTTCCTTTTCTTCTTCCGTCATGTCCTTGATCCTGTTCTTCTTTATTTTCTTTGAGGACTTGGCGTGACGTTTGTTGATATTGTACCCTCTTGGAGAATACTGTGTCTTGATCGGGCATTCTTCCGGTTTGAGAAAGCCCCCTTGCATGGCCTCGCAAAGAGCCGTTTTTAGGGTCTTTAGGTAGTTCCAGCCTTTGATTTCCTTCTCATCCATCTTCTTGAGGATGAGCTTTAGCTCACGGTCTCCGAAGTCTTGTAACCGCATATCCTTCTTGAAACACTTCTTCAGGAAGGAGGTAAGCCCCTTAAAATCGTTGGAGTAGGAGACCTGATCATTATCGAAGTAGTATTGCTCTAACTCCTGGAGATAGGAGAAGAGTTTTTTGTGCGTCGGCTCTTTCTGCTCTTCAGAGCGGTTCAGTTCTTTGACGAAGTGTTTGTAGTCCCATTCGTCCATGTAGTCCGCAATCCTCCATGCTTTCTTCTCGTAGGCTTTGAGGAGTTCATTCTTGCGCTCGGAGTGAAGGAAACAATGGTTCTCAAAGTCCCAAGATTTTTTCTTGCACGAGAAGCCTTTTAGTCTTTTGCGCCTTACGTTTGTTCCCCAAGTGACCATTAAAACGACGGGATGGTCTCCTCTTTTCAGTGTGGTTGACTGGTCTAATCTAAGATAGATATTGATCATTGTGGCAAAGATTCTTTAAAAAATAAAGAAATCGTCAATCACAATTTATTGATAATGAGTTAGTTGTCAATGCCTTCGTGGCATGGCATGCAAGAGGTCACCAGTTCGACTCTGGTATTCTCCACTTAAAGAGCCCGTTCGATTCATTTCGGACGGGCTTTTCTTTTACCCACTATGCCGGAACCTTGTGTTTGCCTGCCAGGAGGCCAAAGGTGACTTAGCGATAACTACAACCAGTAATAGCCCGTTAGCAGAGCTAACGGGCTATTAATTTCCATCCGGAGCGTAAAGGTCCCGGGGTATACGGAGGGGATTACTTATGCATCATCCTCGTCGCCAGCTTCGTCTTCAACGAAGACTTCTGGAGCTTTAACGAGCATGTTGCCGTTGTAGAACATGTTGCCTTCTGCGTCGAAGTAAGCGCGGTGAGGCTGGTGAGTTTCACCAGTAGTCTGGCAAACAGTCAGGCTCGGTACAGAAGCCTTGTAGTGAGTACGACGCTTGCGCTTGCGCTGCTTGGAAATCCGGCTCTTAGGATGTGCCATGGTAATTGTAAATTTTAGCTTTGGATGGTATCGGTAAGGCTGATGGAATCAGCCGGTGATAATTATTTGAGGTCTTTGAGAGCGTCCCAGGGGCTTGGCTTGTCATCGTCGTCATCGCTTTCAGCAGCAGTGTCTGAGACAGTGTCTACAGAAGCATCGATTCGGTCCAGCATCTCTTCGTCGCAAGGGTAGGGCGGTTCACCTTCCCGGCATTCGAAAGTACGGATCATAGGCAACGCCAGAATGACCATTTCGTAAGCATAAGGTGCTACGTTGAACAAACTGGTGTCAGGATGAAGGTAAAGGAGTTCACCCTCTTCTTCCATGTTTTCCGCTTCGGTATTGAACTTAACGATCAGCTGGTTCTGGCCACTGACCGGAAAGTCAACATTCGCCAGGCAGCGGTCGCAATCGGTGCGTACACTTCCGGAGAAATCGAAATCCAGGATCAATTGCCGTTGCTGGCGGTCTACCGTCAGTTCCAGGGCAACGTCGGCGTGTTGTACCGGCGCATCAGGAAAAGTTGCGATAAACGCTTCGTCGATCACAAGGTCATACCGGTAAATCCCCTGACCAAGCCCGCTTAAGGGTAAGATAAATGGTGATTGAGCTGACATAACCTTAGGTTTTATCCCGCTTTGTGTGCCCGTTGGCACGAAGGGACGTTTCAAAGTGGGCGCAAAGATAAGGTATTATTGCGATATGACAAGGTTTGTTGGTAAAATGTTTTATTCCGGTTTATGGCGCGACCGCAGGTGCAAAAAATGACGCTTGAAGAGCAGGGGAGAAGTCAGACACGCTGTGACCATATATAAGGTCTTTCGGCCAGCAGGCCGATTGCGACCTCCGGAGCTGGATTCCGGGAAAGTATTGTTCAACAAGTTGCACTTCTTCCTGCCGGTGTATACTATACCTCGGCAGGGAGCAGAATACTCATAATGTACAGGGAATTAAAGGGTTCAACCGTACAGTATCCGGGTTTGGCACCCGCGTCCGCGCCTTGGTGTTCTTTAGATGTCGTCTAAATAGCGGGTGCAGGTGTGAACAAGTTTGTTAAAGAAATGTCATGAAAGTATCTTTGCGCCACTAGAGAAGGAGTATTTTTCCTCCTTTTTCGCACAACTTACTAAATGTCAATTCCTAATGACATACCATTTGAAGTTTATACAGTCTTTCCTCCTCGTTTGCTGCCTCTTTTTGGGCGGTGTCTCCGTGTTCGCACAGGACGAACTGGCTGACGAGGTCACTCCTGAATCAATTGTTCAGGACGATCCGGCCACTTCCGCTGCCGCTCCGGTTGGAGATGTTGCACCTGGCTCCGGTGATTATACCAAAGGTAAAAACCTTTGGAATGCTAACGGCTGTGGTTCCTGCCACAACAAGAACATGAAGGACAACTCTACTGGCCCTGCTCTTGGTGGTGTCCAGGAACGTTGGGCTTCTGAGCCACGCGAGCATCTTTACCGTTGGATCCAGAATTCGCAGGTGCTTATCGCCTCTGGCGAAAGTGCACGTGCTGTTGAAGTGTTCAACGAGTGGAACAAATCGGTAATGACCGCCTTTACCAACCTCTCTGAAGGAGACGTTGAGCATCTGTTGTCTTACGTTAAAGGTCAGTATACCGGCGAGGGTGTACCGGTTGCTGCCGGTGGCGGCGCTGCAGTGGTTGCTGCTGAGCCTACCGATAATACGTGGCTCTTCGTAATTCTTGGTGGCGCGTTGTTGCTGCTCTCTTTGATTCTTGCCCGGATCACGAGCAACATGAAGTACATGGTCAACACCAAAGAAGGTGAAGTGACCTCCCGTCGTACCCTGGTTGAGATACTGACGAGCAAAGGAATGATCGCTTTTGTTGTCTTTGCTCTCGTTGTACTCGGAGGATATACTACTGTAAACCACGCCATTGAGCTTGGCCGCCAGCAGGAATACCAGCCGGAACAGCCGATCAAATTCAGCCACGTTACCCACGCCGGACTTAACCAGATCGAATGTCAGTACTGCCACGACGGTGCCCGCCGCTCTAAGCACTCCGTCATCCCTGCGGTTAACACCTGTATGAACTGTCACCGTGCGATCAAGAAAGGTAGCAACTACGGTACTGCTGAAATCACGAAAATCTACGCTGCCATCGGTTACGACCCGATCGAAGATGTTTACCTCAAAGACTACGAAAACTACACCAACGAAGAGGTGAAGGATGTCTACAAGAAGTGGATCGCACAGGAATACATCAAAGATGAGGGTGACCTCGACGAGATGGAAAATGTGATCGAGGAGCAACTCGATGCTATCGAAGAAGCACTCACTAATGAGATGACCGGAGATGACAAAATTGCCGGTCCGGTAGAATGGGTCCGTATCCACAACTTGCCTGATCACGCATACTTCAACCACGCCCAGCACGTAACTGTCGGTAACCTGCAGTGTCAAAACTGTCACGGTCCCGTAGAGGAAATGGAACTAGTGTACCAGTACAGCCCTCTCAGCATGGGATGGTGTGTGAATTGCCACCGTGAAACAACGGTAGAATTTGCCGACAACGATTACTACAAAGCGTACGAGCGCTACCACGAGGAAATCAAAAACGGTGAGCGTGATGCTGTTACCGTTGAGGAAGTGGGTGGCCTTAATTGCCAGCGCTGTCACTACTAACTCGTCCGTTAGTACTTTTAAGTTTTTTAGCTCGCAGGCTAGACCTCCCCGAGCTACTCCATTAAGAATATAACTTCCCCAGGGAATGAGCAAGAATAACAAAAAAGTCTGGTTAGGTACCGATCAACTCGAGTCCAGCCCGGAGTACATCAAAGCAACGGACAACGAAATCGGGATGCCCGAGGCCGCTGAAAGCCCACGTCTTGAATCGAGCCGTCGTGACTTCCTCAAGTACCTTGGTTTCGGTATGACCGCAGCCACTATTGCTTCCTGTGATATCCCCGTACGTAAGGCAATCCCTTACGTATCTAAGCCGGACAGCATCGTACCGGGTGTCGCTACTTATTACGCTTCTACCTTCGTTCAGGGTGGCGATTACGTTCCCGTACTCGTCAAGACCCGGGAAGGTCGCCCCATCAAGGTTGAAGGTAACAGCATGAGTCCCATCACCGGTGGTGGGACCAGCGCCCGGGTTCAGGCCTCTGTCCTCGGACTTTACGACACCAGCCGTTTTGACGGACCATACCGTGTCGTTGATGGAAAGGCTGTATCTAAAAAGAACCACGCTGAAAACGACGGCTGGGATGTGATCGACGCTGAGATTACGGCTAAAATGCCAGCTAACTCACGGGTAAGTATCGTTTCTCACACCGTAATGAGCCCATCGCTTCTCGCAGCTGTCGAAGAGTTTAAGGGCCGTTTTACCAACACAACGCTCGTACAGTACGATCCGGTTTCAAGTGCTGCTCTCCTTGACGCCAACGAAGCCGATTTCGGTAAGCGTGCAGTTCCCAGCTACCACTTCGACAAAGCAGAAGTCATCGTGGCCATCGGCTGTGATTTCCTCGGTACCTGGGTTAGCCCGGTCCAGTTTGCCCGCGACTACTCTAAAATGCGTAAGACGAGCGG
Source organism: Neolewinella aurantiaca (assembly GCF_008014675.1). Classification (GTDB taxonomy): domain Bacteria; phylum Bacteroidota; class Bacteroidia; order Chitinophagales; family Saprospiraceae; genus Neolewinella; species Neolewinella aurantiaca. The sequence continues at coordinate 17,149 of NZ_VOXD01000035.1, forward strand.
CAAGAAAATGAGCCGCCACATTCAGGTTGAATCAGCGATGAGCCTTACGGGCTCGAATGCCGATAACCGCATCCTGGTTAAGCCGTCTGAGCAAGGACAGGCCATCGCCGCTCTCTACGGGGCAATCGTTGGTGGTGGTAACTCTACTCTTCCTGCGGCTACCAAAGCAAAAATCGAAGCTGTAGCTACCGAGCTGAAGCGTAACCGCGGTCGTGGTCTCGTTGTAAGCGGTAGCAATAACCTCGCGGAACAGCAAATGGTCAACGCCATCAACAACGCCATCGGCGCTTACGGCAGCACCATTACCACCGACCGGTGGAGCATGCAGCGCAAGGGTTCTGATAAAGCCATTGCGAAGTTCGCTAAAGACCTCACGGCAGGAGCCGTAGACGCGGTCATCGTACTCGACGGTGCTAACCCATGTTGGGACAACCCGTGGGCTGCGCAGATTACCGAAGGCATGAGCAAAGCAAAGGTCTCCGTCTCTATGAGTGGAGTTCCTAACGAAACGGCACTTCAGTGTGCTTACGTAGCTCCAAACCATCACTACCTGGAAAGCTGGGGCGATGTCGAGGCAGTTGAAGGCGAACTGAGCCTTATTCAGCCTACCATCACTCCGATCTTTGCCAGCGTTGGTCGCCACGGTACACGCCAGGAGGGAGAAAGCCTCCTGACCTGGGCCAAGTCGGCTAAACTGAAAGCTGATGCCGAGCAACCATACATGGATTTCGTTGCCGGCAACTGGGAAGCAACTGCATTTGGTGCTCAATCCGGATTCACTTCTTTCCGTGCTTTCTGGGACAGCTCGCTGCAGGACGGTGTGGTTACACTGGATGTGAACACCGCTGCTGCTACCGGAGGTGCTGGTGCAGCTACTTACAATGGCTCGGTTTCCGGTCAGGTAACCCCGGCGGGTACCGGCCAGGAGGTAAGCTTCTTCGAAACCGTTAACATCGGTAACGGTGTCTACGCCAATAACCCATGGCTGCAGGAGGTTCCAGACCCGGTTACCCGGACCGTTTGGGGCAACTACCTCACCATCCCCGTAAGCTGGGAGGGCGGAAATAGCTACACTGCTTACCAGGATCTGAATAACGAAGAATACAAAGGCAAAGCCGACATCGTGACCCTCACGGTTAACGGAACGCCACAAGAGGTTACCGCTGTACGTCAGTTTGGCCAGTTGCCCGAAACTTTTGGTCTTGCTCTCGGCTACGGTCGTAAGGTAACCGGAGTTTCCGGCCGCGCTATCGGTCACGACGTTGGAATCAACGTTTACCCATGGTTACCCGTTAAGGACGGTTACGTTCAGTACTTCGCTGATCAGGCTACAGTTTCCGGAGCTACTGATGTGGAGAATGAATTCGCCTGTGTTCAGTACCACCACACCATGGGACTGACCACTAAAGACGAATCCGGTAAAATGGCATGGTACGATCGTCGTAACGGTGAAATCACCTACGAAGAGCCGGCCGAAGAGGACAAACAGTACATCAAGCCTTACAACGTTGATGAAAAGACGGTAATGGAGCTTGGGGAAGGTATGCAGGGTGGTCTTGTGGACCGCTCCATCATCTTCCAGGGTACGTTCAATGAACTGGGTGAACTGAAAGATCACATCTCTCACAAGCGTGAGCACGCTCAGCACCTGAACGACCAAACGTTGTACCCCTACGATGAGTACAAAGAGGAAGTCTACAGCCAGGGACACTGGTGGGCAATGCACGTGGACCTTACGGCCTGTATCGGTTGTGCCGCGTGTGAAGTAGCCTGTGTCGCTGAAAACAACGTTCCGATTGTAGGCAAGTACGAGGTATGGCGCCACCACGAAATGAAGTGGATGCGTATCGACCGTTACTTCTACGGTGATATCGAAAACCCACGCGCTGTTTACCAGCCGATGATGTGTCAGCACTGTGACAATGCACCTTGTGAGAATGTTTGTCCGGTAAACGCAAGCCAGCACAGCGATGAAGGTCTCAACCAGATGATCTACAACCGTTGTATCGGTACCCGTTACTGTGCCAACAACTGCCCGTACAAAGTGCGTCGCTTCAACTGGCTTGATTTCACCACTGGTGACCTTTTCTCTTCCAATGAGCCAAGTGTTCAGGATGAAGAAATGGCCTTTGGTGCAGATAACCTGACCCGGATGGTACTGAACCCGGACGTGACTGTTCGCAGCCGCGGTGTAATCGAAAAATGTTCTTTCTGTGCTCAGCGCCTTCAGGAAGGTAAGCTTGCGGCGAAGATCGAAAAGCGCCCGCTGCGCGACTCCGATGTTCGTACAGCCTGCCAGACAGCCTGCCCAACTGGTGCGATCACCTTCGGTGACCGTAACAACAAACAGGGTGACGTTGCTGGAAAGCTCACCAATCCGTTGAACTACCTCGCTCTCGAGGAAGTGAACACTCAGCCTGGTGTATTTTACGCTGCGCGCGTTCACAACCCGATTGAGGAACTGGAAGCCTAAAAAAATATGCGGTTTGCTACCGGTGATTGATGATTGCCTGCAGCACTTTGCATCAAAATTAAGAATACCGCCCTGGCGGATAAACGTAAATGATAATCGAGAACGGATAAGCAGTAGGTGAGATGCCATCGCCAACGAAATATCCCGGATTGTATATCGCATATCAATTTAAATATGAGTGGACATGTAGCCCCCGTTCGTAAGCCGTTGATCACGGGTAGTAAAACCTACCATCAGATCACGGAGGACATTTGCCGCCCGACGGAAACGGCCCCCTCGCTTAGCTGGGTAATCACCTTCATCATTTCGGTGATCTGCCTGGGTATGTTCGCCTTTGGCGTAGCCTGGACGGTGTGGGTCGGTATCGGTTCCTGGAACCTTAACCGTACCATCAACTGGGGATGGGACATTACCAACTTCGTTTGGTGGGTAGGTATCGGTCACGCCGGTACGCTTATCTCGGCCATCCTTCTCCTTTTCCGTCAGAAATGGCGTACCGGTGTAAACCGTGCGGCAGAAGCCATGACGATTTTCGCCGTAATGTGCGCGGGGCAATTCCCGCTCATCCACATGGGGCGTCTCTGGCTGGCGATTTTCATCTTCCCGTATCCCAACACACGGGGCCCGCTGTGGGTGAACTTCAACTCACCGCTGCTTTGGGATGTATTCGCGATCTCTACTTACTTCACCGTATCTCTCCTGTTCTGGTATGCTGGTCTGGTTCCTGACCTTGCCACTGTTCGTGACCGGGCTAAGGGCATGCGTAAGAAAATCTACAGCATCGTTTCCTTCGGCTGGAATGGTTCGGCGAAGCACTGGCAACGGTGGGAGAGCCTCTCCCTTATCCTTGCAGGTCTTGCAACACCACTGGTACTTTCTGTACACACAATTGTATCCTTTGACTTTGCAACTTCCGTAATCCCCGGCTGGCACACGACCATCTTCCCTCCCTACTTCGTAGCGGGAGCCATCTTCTCTGGTTTCGCGATGGTACTCACTCTGATGTTGATTGCCCGTAAGGTGCTGCACCTGGAAGACTACATTACCCTGGAGCACGTAGAATCAATGAACAAAGTAATCCTGCTCACAGGATCGATCGTTGGTGTTGCTTACCTCACCGAGCTCTTCATCGCCTGGTACTCCGGTTACATCTACGAACAGTTCGCCTTCCTCAACCGTGTACTCGGCCCTTACTACTGGTCTTACATCGGTATGATGCTTTGTAACGTAATCAGCCCTCAGATTTTCTGGAGCAAGAAGATTCGCCGGAGCCTGTTCTGGACTTTCTTCATGTCGATCTTCATCAATATCGGTATGTGGTTCGAGCGCTTCGTGATTATCGCAACGACCCTTGCGCGTGATTACCTCCCTTCAAGCTGGTCTTACTACGTTCCAACCTGGGTTGAGATTATCATTTTCATCGGTACAATCGGACTGTTCTTCACCTTGTTCCTGATCTTCACCCGTGTGGCTCCGGTAGTAGCAATTGCCGAGGTTAAGAGTATTCTGAAGACATCTGGTGATCAGTACATCGGCGATAAGGCTCACCACCACCCGCACCATGCGGGAGCGGCTGAGCACGTGCCCGCTGCCAACGATCATGCTGCCGGAACTTCGGCGCATACCAAGGAAGACGAAAACGAGATCCACTAGCAGTCCGGACAGAGCCTGACTTTGTCTCAACAATAAAAAGAGCGGACTACCCGCTAGCAATAATTAATCATGGCAGAATTAATGTCAACAGAACGCAACATCCTCTTCGGGCTCTACGACGACGAAGAGAAACTGCTCGATGCGGTAAAAGCGGCCAACGCTGATCATCTCGATATCGACGATGTGTACACGCCCTTCCCCGTACACGGACTTGATCCGCTACTCGGTCTGGAAGAAAGCCGTCTTCACATCGCTGGCTTCATCTTCGGAAGTATCGGATGTCTGTTTGGTTTCGGATTCATGACGTGGGTTTTCACCCGTGACTGGCCGATCATCTTTGGTGGTAAGCCGTACTGGTCTGTTCCCGCCTTCATCCCGATCACATTCGAGCTCACAGTACTTTTTGCCGCTGTAGGTATGGTACTTGTATTTTATATCATTTGTGGTCTCGGCCCCGGCGCGGAACCCCGCCGCCTGCACGACCGGATCACAGACGATAAGTTCTGTATCGCCTTTGACGCTACTGACCTTGGCAGCGAAGCGGTTGAAAAGCTGAAAGGCTATTTCACCAAGACCGGAGCTGAAAGTGTTCACACCAAAGTTGTCCCGGTTTAAGGAACAGCTTTTCCGGCGCACGTTTACGAACAAGCACCGGAGCCACATCACCTTGGGGCGATGACGCAGGTGCAGAGAAAGGATAGGGAAATCGTTATGAATCCACAGCCTTTTAACGTTCACGGCATCCTGCGGCCGCGCCCGAAGAAACTTAAATAAAAACGGAGTAGCATTGATCTCCATCGAAGTATATAGCATGAAAGATTTGCGCGTACTGGTATTGTCCCTCACTCTGGCCGTTGTACTGACTGCCTGTTCTTACCCGGATGAAAATTTCGCCGGAAGTGAGTACATGCCCGACATGGCCCACTCGCTGGCTGTAGAGGCGAATACCTATAATTACTACTACTATAATACCTGGGACGAAGAGTCTACGGTAGAACTTGCTAAGCTGGTTTACCCCCGTACGGTTCCTGCTGGTACTGTACCACGCGGCTACGCCGGTGCGCGGGCACCGAAAAGCATCGATGAAGCATTGATGATGCGTGGAAGCATGGTTGACGCCAATAATATGAGCGCCATCAGTGTGCCGACCAACGGTTCCGTTCCTTATTACTACGACAATACACCCGAAGGTCGCCTCCAGGCAATTGCTGAACTTCAGGAGAATCCTTTCCCGATCACGGAAGAAGGATTGGCCCGTGGTCGCAACCTGTACAACATCTTTTGCGGTATTTGCCACGGAATGGGCGGTGACGGATTGGGCTACCTCTACGACGAGGAGCAAAACCCCAACGCCAAGTACCCACTGGCTCCGGCGAACTTCATGAACGACGAGTTCATCGCTGCTTCCAACGGTCGTTACTACAACGCGATTATGTACGGTTACAACGCGATGGGAGCTTACGCCGATAAAATCAACTACGAAGAACGCTGGCAGGTGATTCACTACATCCGTGAAATGCAGGCCAAGAAGCAGGAAAAGGAATATTCGCCAATGGCAAATACGTTCAACGCCTCTTTCGGAACGCCAGGAAGTAACTTTGAAAGCCTGACGGGACAAAGCATCCCTTCGACGCACGAAGTAATGGAAGAAGGTGAGCACCACAGCGATGGTGATGACCACTCCGGCGAAGCCGCAGGCCACAGCAAAAAGTAAGAACCAGACCACCCAACTAAGAAACTTAGGCCTTCGGGCCCGAAATAATAATAACAGATGGAGAACTTTGTATTCTCATCCCGAGCGAAAACAGTCACAGGTGGTACCGCAATCTTCGGATTGGTCCTGCTGATCATCAGCTACTTTGTAGATGGTGGCGAAGGGCACCACATGCGCTTTTGGACGAACCTACTGCACAACTCAGTGTTCTTTGTCGGTATCTCCTTTATGGCATGTTTTGCCTACGCAGCATTCACCACCGCTTACGCTGGTTGGTTTGTGCAGTTCAAGCGTCTTTGGGAAAGCTTCGGTATGTTCTTGCTTCCGGGCCTCTTTCTCATGGGCATCATCATTGTCGGATTGTTCACGCATTCGCACCACCTGTACCATTGGAATGATACTGCAGCGGTTGAAACAGACGCAATTCTGAACCATAAGTCAGCTTTCCTCAATAAATACTGGTACACTGGTGCTACGGTCATCTTCATGGGTGTGTGGTACTTCTTTATCAGCCGCATTCGCCAAATCAGTATTGACGAGGATAAGAACGGAACAACCGCTTATGTACACCACGCACGCATCAAAAAGTACGCAGCTCCCTTCCTGATCATCCTTGGTTTCACGACCGCGGCTTGTATCTGGCAGTGGATCATGTCTCTCGATGCTCACTGGTACTCTACAATGTTTGCATGGTACGCTTCTGCATCGCTTTTCGTGGCGATGACGGCACTGACCATCATGATTCTGATTTACCTCAAGAGCCGTGGCTACTTTCCCGGAATCAACGCTGAGCACTTCCATGACCTCGGTAAGTACCTCTTTGCGATCTCTATCTTCTGGACTTACGTATGGTTCAGCCAGTTTATGTTGATCTGGTACGGCAATGTCGGTGAAGAGACAATCTACTTCCGGACACGGATGGATAACTATCCGGTACTGTTCTGGGGCAACCTGCTGCTCAACTTCATTGCACCGTTCTTCATCCTGATGCGGAACGACACCAAGCGTAAGTTCGGTACACTGTTCTTTGCTTCTGCAATTGTATTCTTCGGCCACTGGTTCGATTACTTCAACATGATCAAGCCGGCAGCGCGTGAAACGCTGACGCACATGAGCCATGAAGGAGGTGAGCACCACGAAGAAGGTGAACACGCAACGATGGATACCGCCGGTCATGGCGATGACCATGCTGCTGCGGGACATGATGGTCACGCTGGTGATCACGCTACTACTGGCCACGATGGTCACGAAGCTGCTCATGGAGAGGAACGGGTGAGTACCCGGGTATTCCTCCCTTATAAAGCTGGTTACACCGTCCCCGGTCTGCTGGAGATTGGAATCTTCCTCGGCTTCCTCGGAGGCTTCCTGTTCTTCGTTCTCAGTTCCCTTTCCAAGGCACCACTGGAGCCGAAAAAAGATCCTTACTTCGAAGAGAGTCTGCACCACCACACCTAGCAGATGTCTGGCTATTTAGACTCAGTCTAAAGATTGCCTTTCTGTTTAACACAAATGGTGTTCCCTCGTTAAATTTGCGTGAGTCCTGAAGATCATACTTCCGGATTTTGAAAATAAGCTAACTTAAAGCTGATGTCTACATTAATCGTACTTATCTGTATTGCGCTATTGCTCCTGATCATCGTTCAGATCGCCCGCGTGCGTGATCTGGCCAAGCAAATGCGTGGTGAAGAAGAAGTGGATGCACGGAATACCAAAATGACAGGATACTACCTGTTGGTATTTTTGGTTGCCTTTCTGGTCATTACCGTGGCGTCCATGGTTTACTATAAAAACTACATGTTGGGTTACGGCCCGAACGATTCGCTTTCGGAGCATGGTGGTTTGATTGACGGCATGATGAACCTGACCTTTGTCATTACATTCATCGTATTCGTGATTACGCACATCCTTTTGTTCTGGTACTCCTACAAGTACCGTAAGCAGGAAGGCAAAAAAGCACAGTACATTTCACACAATAACACTCTTGAGATCGTGTGGACGGGTATCCCCGCTATCGTTATGACCTTTCTGGTGATTGGTGGTTTGGATGCATGGAATACCATTATGGGAGATGTCGGAGCCGACGACGACTACATGGAAATCGAAGCTAACGGCTACCAGTTTGCCTGGCAGCTGCGCTACCCTGGCGATGATGGCCTGCTGGGACGTACCAACTTCCGGCTTATCGAAGGAAATAACCCCTTCGGTCAGGACTGGACCGATCTCAAAAATGCTGATGATATTCACGTTGGTCAGATCGTTCTGCCAGTAAACAAGAAAATCCGCGTACGTATTACTGCTCGTGATGTACTTCACGATTTCTACCTTCCCCAATTCCGGGTTAAGATGGATGCTGTTCCTGGTCTGCCGACCTTCTTCGTGTTCACTCCTACGAAAACGACAAAGGAATGGCGCAAAGAATTGAGCCAGTACGAAGAGTACCAGATTCCTTCGATAACAGATCCTGAGAAGATGTACTGGGAAACCGCAAACATGGAATTGGCCTGTGCCGAGCTTTGTGGTAAGGGGCACTGGTCTATGAAAAAAACAGTTACAATCCTCGAGGAGGATGAGTACGAAGAGTGGCTGGCGGAGCAGAAGTCTTACTACCTCTCGACAATTCGTGGAACGGAGAGTGACCCGAACGGAAACATCCTCTTCCCTGCGGAAATTACACAGCGTCGTCAGGAGTTTATTCAGGAAGCCAACACTGCCCTGGAAACCCCGGAAGACGATGACAACACGCTCATCCTGAAGTACGTGACGTTCGAGACCGGAAGCGCCCAACTCACCGAGTTGAGTTCATACCAGTTAGACGACGCGATCAACTTCCTGAAAAAGAATACCGACGTCAACGTCATGCTGAAGGGACATACTGACAGCACCGGAGACGCCACAGCTAACTATACATTATCGGAGCGGCGTGCATCCGAGGTGCGGTCTTACTTACTGAAAGGCGGTATCGATGCGCAACGAATGACTAGTGCCGGATTCGGTTCTACCGTTCCGGTTGCTGATAATGGTACTGCTGAGGGTCGTCAGGCCAACCGTCGAACAGAACTATACGTAACGCGTGGTGAACTACCTGCGTTGCCCGTAATGATGGATTCCACCCCATCCAAGTAAACTATCCAGAGAGAACTTTTTAAAGCTGAACATCATGGCTACAGCAATTTTTACTCCGACTACCCGTGAGGAGGGTCTGATCCAGGAACTGGGTTACGACGACCACTTCCACGAGCACCATCATGGAGACAAGTACCAGTCGAACTTCGTTTCGCACTATATCTTTTCCATGGATCACAAAATGATCGCCAAGCAGTTCCTGATTACAGGAATGATGTGGGCTATCATTGGTGGTCTCATGTCCTTGGTTTTCCGGATGCAACTCGGTTTTCCAGAGGAAAGCCTTGCCTGGCTCAAACCAGTGCTCGGTAAGTGGATATCCGTAAATGCTGATGGCATTGGTACACTTCAGGAAGACTTCTACTACGCCCTCGTAACTATGCACGGTACCATTCTGGTATTCTTCGTACTTACGGCTGGCTTGTCGGGGACTTTCTCCAACATGCTCATTCCACTGATGATCGGGGCGCGGGATATGGCTTCTCCGCTTCTGAACATGCTGAGCTACTGGTTCTTCTTCCTTTCTGGCTTGGTGATGTTCTCTTCGCTGTTCCTCAGCACCGGCCCGTTTGCGGGTGGTTGGGTTGCGTACCCTCCGTTGTCGGCGTTGCCGGAAGCGATGGATGGCTCTAAAGCGGGTATGACGTTGTGGACGATCTCTCTGGTCTTCTTCGTTGTTTCTCAGCTGCTTGGTGGTGTCAACTATATTACTACTGTCCTTAACCTGCGGACCAAAGGAATGACCATGTGGCGTCTTCCGCTGCCGATTTGGGCTTTCTTCGTAACTGCCATCATTGGTCTGCTGTCGTTCCCTGTACTCGTATCTGCATTCTTCCTTCTGATGTTGGATCGTGGTATCGGTACCAGTTTCTACCTCTCGGATATTTACATCGGTGGTCAGGCACTTGATCACGTTGGTGGTAGCCCGATCCTGTACCAGCATTTGTTCTGGTTCCTTGGTCACCCGGAGGTTTACATCATTATTCTCCCCGCGATGGGTATTGTTTCAGAGGTACTCTCTGTAAACGCCCGCAAGCCGATCTTCGGTTACAAGGCCATGGTTTTCTCGATCCTCGCGATTGCCTTCTTGTCCTTTATCGTTTGGGCCCACCACATGTTCATGTCTGGTGTCAACCCGTTCATTGCTAACTTCTTTGTAATCTTCACCTTGATTATTGCTGTTCCTTCGGCGGTTAAGGTGTTCAACTGGATTGCGACACTCTACGGAGGTAGCATTCGCTTTAATCCGGCCAGCTTGTTTGCCATCGGCTTTGTGTCGATGTTCATCTCTGGTGGTCTTACCGGTATCTGGCTTGGTAACTCTACACTCGATATTCAGCTTCACGATACCTACTTCGTAGTTGCTCACTTCCACATCGTAATGGGTGTTGCTGCCTTCTTCGGTATGTATTCTGGTGTATACCACTGGTTCCCGAAAATGTACGGTCGCTTCATGAACGAGACGCTTGGTAAATTCCACTTCTGGGGTACGCTCATCGGAGCTTACTGTGTGTTCTGGCCAATGCACTACCTGGGTATGGCCGGTGTACCGCGTCGTTACTTCAGATTCGATACATTCGAGACCTTCATGCACTTCGCTGAACTCAATAAGTTCATCACAATTGCGGCGATCATCACCTTCGGTTTCCAGATTTTGTTCGTAATCAACTTCTTCTACAGCATCTGGAAAGGACGTAAGCTGACAACAATGAACCCATACAAGGCGAACACCCTTGAGTGGACCACTCCGATCGAAACAGGCCACGGAAACTGGCCAGGTAAACTTCCTACCGTTCAGCGTTGGTCTTACGACTACGGTAAAGACGGTCGTGACTTCATCACTCAGGTTGAGCCAATCGGAGAGAACGAGTCTGCGGAACACTAATTCAAACCAATAGAACCTCCTGCGTGAAAGAGCAGATTACTACAAGTCGGAACAATACTCAGGGCATCGCCGGAAGGCTGAATGACCTTGGGGCACTGGTGAAATTCCGGTTGTCGGCTACGGTAGTGCTCTCTTCAGTGCTGGCCTACCTTGTCGCCCTCGGTGCTGGCAGCTTCAGTTGGTGGGCAGTATGTGTGCTCACCGCCGGAGGCTTCCTTACTACAGCAGCAGCTAACATTCTGAATGAGTTGCTGGAGAAGGACTATGATAAGATGATGGTCCGGACGCAAAACCGGCCGCTGGCTGAAGGGCGGCTAAGCAGCAGCGATGCGCTGCTCATCGCCGGATTCTCCAGCATTGCCGGGATAACGCTTCTGGCGCTCTTCAATCCCTGGACTGCATTCCTGGGAATGGTATCGTTGATTAGCTATGCCTTTGTTTATACTCCACTCAAGAGGGTAGGACCGATTGCAATTCTGGTGGGAGCCATCCCCGGTGCCTTACCGGCACTTATCGGCTGCGCTGCAGCTGAAGGGATGATTACCACCCTTGGAATCACGCTGTTTTCGATTCAGTTCTTTTGGCAGCTTCCTCATTTCTACGCTATTGGCTATCTTGGTTATGCAGACTATGCAAAAGCGGGCTTTAAGCTTGTTCCTGAGAAAAACGGAGATGTAGATACAGATATGTTGAGCCGGGATTCTGTCCTGGCTTGTATTGCACTGTTTCCACTTGCAGTTGTTCCATTTTTGCTTGGGGTGACCTCGCTGTGGGCAACGATCGTCGTGATTTTGCTAAGTGCGGTTTTCCTTTGGTTTGCCCTTGGGTTCAAATCTGCCCCGAAACGTAAGACCGCGCTGGGAATGATGTTTTTCTCCTTTGCTTACCTGCCCCTGGCCTTTACAGTGCTATGGCTCGGCCGGCAGTTTTTATAAAATTGAGTGCAATGGATACAACTATCAAAAAAGACATGGGCGCCGTAACGCGCCATAACAAAATACATCCTAAGAAACTGGTTCTCTGGGTGTCAATTGTAAGTTTGGTGATGATGTTCACTGCGCTTACGAGTGCCTACATCGTACGCCGTGCAGCGGGTAACTGGCTCGAATTTTCTATTCCAACCATTTTCTACGTGAACACTTTGGTCATCGCAGCAAGTAGTATAACTTTGCACGCCGCATACGCTGCCTTCAAACGAGAAGCAGCAGGAGCATACAAAGGCTTACTTAGCCTGAGCTTTCTGTTAGGATCGGCATTTGTCGTTCTGCAGTTGCTTGGCTGGGAAGAAATGGCTGCTCAGGGATTGGACATTAAGATCAATCCTTCTACCAGCTTTGTGTACGCCCTTAGCGGCTTGCACGCAGCACACGTACTTGGCGGTATTGCCGCAATGGCCGTCGCACTCGTGATTGCCTTTTCGCAAAAACTAAAAAGAACGCCGGCCCGTCAGCTCCGCCTGGAACTCACGCTGACTTACTGGCACTTTGTTGACATTCTCTGGATATACCTAATTATCTTCCTGAGTCTGCAACGCTAATTGAATTTAAAGAGAACATCCTCCCTTCTGGTGGGGATTTTGAACTGAGTATAAATACGCACAATATGGCCGCAGTTACGGACATTCACGTTGAAAACGACGAGCACGTCGACCACCACCCCGAAGGCGGTTGGGAAGGCGGTAAAAAGAAACCATTTGCAGTTTCCTACGGGAAACTGATGATGTGGTACTTCCTGCTTTCTGATGCTTTCACTTTTGCTGGCTTTCTTATTGCCTACGGTACGCTGCGTATCAGTAGCCCCAGCTGGCCCGTTCCGGATGCAGTTTTCGCTACTGCTCCTTTTGGTATCCACGAAATGTTCCCCGGAGGCCACGCTCCGTTGATCTTCGTTACCTTCATGTCCTTCCTGCTGATCATCAGCTCGGGCACAATGGTACGTGCGGTACAGGAAGGTGCACGCGAGAACAAGCGCGGTGTTGTATTCTGGATGCTACTTACCGTACTTGGTGGTGCCGGGTTCCTCGGCTGTCAGGCCTGGGAGTGGAACAACTTGATCAACGTAGAGCACATGACTGTGACTACCAATCCATTCGGTACTTACACTGAGAACGGAGTCTACCTCGATCCGGCCACGGGTGAACCTACTGACGAAGTTGTAGAAGCTGGTACTACTTACCTCCTGCACAAAGCCGGAGAAAGCCACGGTGAAGGATACGAAGGCGATCACTTCACGTACCCTACGGAAGAAACCGATGCCCCCGGCTACATGGTTGATAAGCGCGGTTACATTCACCGTAAATACCTGGTTACCGGAGAAGACAGTTATAATACCGGTAAGACGATGACTCAAGACTTCGGTCCGGTTGCATTCGGTGCCCTGTTCTTCGGTATCACCGGCTTCCACGGTTTTCACGTATTCACCGGTGTTATCTTCCTCCTCATCATTCTGATCAATGCAGGGAGTGGTGTCTACGCGGCACGGAAGAACGGTTACGAGATGGTTGAGAAGATTGGCCTTTACTGGCACTTTGTAGACCTCGTATGGGTATTCGTATTCCTGGTATTTTACCTCCTGTAGAACCTTCCTCCCGGAAGGGAGGGCTGATTTGGAACTTTTGATCCCGAGTTGATCGGTAGTTCCTTTGACATTATTTAAAAAAAACTTCGGCTGAAGCGCCGATTAAAAATAAAATCATGGCTGATCATCTTAGCTACGAAGAATCGACAAAAGCGGTATGGAAAGGCCTTGGCCTTTTGGCGGGAGTTACTCTTGTGGAGGTAGTTCTTTCTCTCCTCAAAGCTCAGGATTGGGCGAAGGACATGGGCTGGCTGTTCGGCCTCCTGGCTATTCTCATTATCGTACTTTCAATTTACAAGGCCTACTTTATCATCTACGAGTTCATGCACATGAGCTACGAGGTGAAGGGGCTGGCAATGAGTGTTCTCCTGCCAACACTCCTCTTATTATGGGGTGTAATTGCTTTCTTCTGGGAGGGTAGTGCCTGGAAAGGAAACCGTGAACTCATTCAGGAGCGTAACCGGATGGAAGTTCAGACCGATCCCGCAGACCCGGTAGGGACGGTAATTACGGACGAAGACTACATCATCGGATAGTAGCAGCTTCCAAATTTTGTTTGAAGACTTAACGTCGCCATCGGATCCTTGATTCGGTGGCGACGTTTTTATTGCGGGAACGCAGGTGCAGTAGCCGGTTGGAAGGGAGGCTGGTAACAGTATCAGCCCGGATGATCTTTTTCAGGCAGGGCGCGACCTGCTTCTTAATCCTTTTATTGCACCTGCGGCCGCGCATAAATGGTCACGAAACGACTTGTGACACTTTGTTATGTTTATGAGTCTGACATTTGTAGTACTTTCGCGACAGATCACTAACCAAACCAAGAATACGTGAAAACCAACCACTTTTTTCTCTGCTGCCTGCTCATGTTTGCCGGCTTGTCTCTCTCCGCTCAGGAAGTCAAGTTCGGAGGCCTCGACAAGAGCCCTCTGGATGCAGCACATTACCCGGCGAGTTCTGCTTACGCAAATTACCTGGATGCAGATGACCCGGACCGCGATCAAAAAATAAAGGTCCTCTACAGCCGTCCGCTCAAAAAGGACCGTACTCTTTTCGGGGAACTCGTTCCCTTCGGGAAAGATTGGCGCCTGGGCGCTAATGAAGCGTCCGAAATTACCTTCTTTCAGCCCGTAGAAATTGGAATGGTGCGCGTTGCTCCTGGTTCCTACACGATGTTTGCCGAGCCGCACTCCGCTACAAAATGGACGTTCAAGCTGTCGACTGAGCGGTTCATCGGAGGAACGAATAACCGCGATGTTTCCAAGGATATCGTACACGTCGAAATCCCCGTAGTACAGGTGCCGAACAGCCGTGAATCCTTTTCGATCGGCTTCCAGGAAATTGATGACAATACCGTTCACATGCTGATGGAATGGGGGAATACCCGGGCAATGCTGCCTATCAATATGAATCCACCTTCATTTTCCGGTGATGATGCCAGCCCGATGGATCTTGTACAGTACCCTGAAATGAGCCGTTTGCGTAACCTCGTTAAGCCGGAAGAACTGGAAGCGAATGAGCCGCAGGTACGGGTTGTCTACAGCCGTCCGCAGATGAAGGGCCGCAAAATATTCGGTGAACTGCTTAAGTACGGATCTACCTGGAGGGTTGGTGCGAACCAAACCACGGAAGTTACCTTCTTCAACGATGTAATGGTTGGAGGCAAAGAACTGAAGGCTGGTCGTTACGGCCTCTTTGCTGACGTCAATGAAGGGGAATGGGAGTTCATCATCCATAAAGCCGTTCAAAGCTGGGGCAATGCCAATTTCAACGAAGACGATGTTGTCGTAAAAGTTAAAGCAAAAACCGAAAAGACTCCCGAAACACTCGAAGCACTGTCAATGACCTTTGTTGAGAAGGACAATAAAAATATCGACCTGGTAGTAGGTTGGGAGAATACAATGGCGCGTCTGCCAATCGTATTGAGTGGAAAGTAGGACAGGATAACTGACTTCTCGATAAGCTATCAGAAGTAACCTTCCGAAGGCATAGCTATTTAATCCCAATCTGAGTCGTTCCGAATCCCGCTCTTGTCGCTTAAGCAGACAGGAGCTGAATTCGGGACGACTCATTTTATTTATTGGTACCTCCTAAATGCAATTTTATCATCCGGGGAGCCCGGTGTTCATCTTTGATGAGACAGGTTTTCTTCACAATTAACATCACCGCTCAGTTAAAGGGCTGACCTTAAACTGATCAGCTCTTGTACAACTATCGAAAAGGATAGGGGAACCTGGCGGATGCGCCTTGCGTTAACAGCTATTAACAGGTCAATAAACATACTGGTTAGAATGTTTTGCTACCTTGCAGTATGAAACAGGAATTGAAGTCGGAGCTGACTAAGCAGCTTATCATAAGTAAAGCCTTTGACTTGTTTTATGAAAACGGGTTCAAGAATACCAGTATCGACAGAATCATGAAAGCAACCGACTTGAGTAAAGGTGCTTTTTACCATCATTACGGTAGTAAGAAGGAACTAGGGCTTGAAGTTATCAGCCTGAAGGTCCAGAAGCGGGTTGTAGATGGAATGATTTCTCCTTTGAACAGACCTGGTAATTCGCTGGAACTCCTTGAGTCAGTATTCATTGACAGGCTGAGGGCCTTCCCTTTTTACGACAAGCAAAATGGCTGTCCGATGAATAACCTGATTAATGAAATTGGCAACGATGAATCAGTGTACCAAACTGCACTAAGGAACATCATTGAGCAGTGGAAGTCGGCATTGATTCAATTGCTGGAAAGAGGGAAGCAGGCAGGCGAAATCAAGCGTGAGGTTTCAAGTTCTGCAGTTGCAATATATCTGATTAGTGCTTTTGAGGGAATCAGAGGAATCCGGAAGCTTTACCACGAAGATTCTGTCCTCGAAGATTACCTGAAGGGCCTTTCGATGTATCTGGAACAAATCAAAGTTTAATTTTTTTACCCCAAAACATACCATTTAGTATGTTTTGCAAAATATCCTTACATGAAAACCAAGAGAAGAGATTTTATCAAAAAAACAGCTATGCTGGGCATCGGAGCAGCTGGCCCCCAACTGGGAATGGCTGCGAAGAAATCAGGTGAGGCTTCCGGTACCCGACCCAAAGTATTGTTCTTCGATGTAAACGAGACTTTATTGGATCTTACGACCATGAAGAAAAGCGTGGGCGCGGCATTGGGTAACCGCGAGGAGTTACTTCCGCTATGGTTTACGACTATGCTTCAGTATTCCCTTGTTTCGACAGTGGGGCGGAAGTACAACGACTTTGGGATAATAGGGTCTGCCGCATTACAAATGGTTGCTGCAAACCATGGTATCACCCTCACGGAAGAAGAAGCGAAAGAGGCAATCCTTCCTCCGCTTCGTTCGATACCTGCGCATCCGGAGGTTAAAGAATCATTGACCAGACTGAAAGAAGCAGGTTATAAATTGGTTTCTTTCACCAACTCTTCCAATATTGGCGTAGAGACTCAGTTTAAAAATGCGGGCCTGACTGAGTATTTCGACGAGCGACTGAGTGTTGAAGACATAGGTAAATACAAACCTCATACGGATGCTTATGACTGGGCCGCGAGGAAAATGGGTGTAGCTCCCGAGGAATGCCTGATGGTTGCTGCTCATGGATGGGATATTGCGGGTGCGCTATGGGCAAATTGGAGAGGTGCCTTTATCAGCAGGCCGGGGGCCCAGTTGTATCCTCTTGCCCCGGCACCGGAAATAAACGAAGCGAACCTTGAGTTGACTGCGAATCGATTGATTTCACTAAAATAGAATTGAACCATGGCTAATTTAACGGACAAAGTAATCATCGTTACAGGCTCCTCCAGGGGAATCGGGAAGGCGGTAGCTGTGCTACTGGCTAAGAACGGGGCGAAGATTGTAGTCAATTATTCCAGCAGCGAGGAGGAGGCAGCAGAAACCGTAGACGAGATCGTCAGTGCGGGAGGAAAGGCGATCGCAGTCAAAGCGGACGTGAGCAAGCGGGAAGAAGTGACATCATTATTCGATAAATCGCTCGAAGAATTCGGTAAAATCGATGTCTTGATCAACAACGCGGGAATTATGATTTCCAGGAAATTGAAAGATCATACAGATGAGGACTTCAGCAAGCAGTTTGAGGTCAACGTCAGAGGAGCTTTCAATACCCTGCGGGAAGCGGACAGCAAACTTGCGGACAACGGAATTATCGTCAATTTTTCCTCAAGCACTACCAGATTGATGTTTCCCACGTACGCTGTCTATTCCGCTACAAAAGCCGCAGTAGAACAGATGACCAGGGTATTCTCCAAAGAAATCGGAAGGGGGATATCTGTGAATGCTATTGCCCCCGGGCCCACCGAAACTGACCTTTTTCTGGACGGTAAATCTCAGGAGCAATTGGATAAGCTGGGCTCTATGACTGCCTTTGGCCGGATTGCAAAGCCTGTCGATATTGCAAGGGTTGTTCTCTTTCTGGCCAGTGACGACTCAAAGTGGATCACAGGACAGGTTATAGGCGCTAACGGAGGGCTGGTCTGATGAGATCATTGCTCCGGTTTGTTGGGCTTCAACCGAAAAAGAGAAGGCGGCTTTCCCTGAGGAAAGTCGCCTTCTCTGTATAGTTGTAATTTTTTCTTGAAGCGATCGTACTGTTGGTACGTGGCCGCAAAAAAGGCTTACTTGAACATACCGCCGATCTTACCGAGAAGACCACCAGCTTTGTCTTCGCCCTTACCGAGCATGTTGGCCGCCTGGCCGAGGAGGTCAGCAGCACCACCTTCAGCACCGGCAGTGAGGTTACCGAGGAGGCTGCCTGCGTCAAGACCGAGAGCATCCATCATTGAGCCTGCGTCGATACCGTCGGTATCACCGGCTGCCTGGGTGGCACCACCAATCTTGTTCATGATCATCGGAAGGGCCACGCTGGAAAGTGTTCCGGCAACGCCTTCAGAAAGGCCAAGCTTGCTGGTAACGTTGCTGATGAAGTTGCCAGCAATGCCTTTGTACACCATGTTTTGGAGAAGACCGCCGCCAGCTGCACTGTCGCTGGTGTCTGAACCACCAACTGCGCTGCTCAGCATACCAAGAATTCCGTCTACGTTTCCTCCGGAAACGGCACCCATGATGCCTTCGGTGATAGATTCCTTAGCGATAGGAAGCGTTTGTTCAGCCTGGCCCATGTCGAGTCCGGTTTTTTCGGAGATGGCGGATACTACCTGGCCTTTAACGGCGTCCATGATTGAGTCTAACATAGTTGTAATGTATTTTTTTGATGGTGAGCCTGACAATACGCCAAGCCTGTTAACTATTGGTTTGACGCAGATATTTCCATTTGGTCACACTCTAAAGTAGCTTTAAGAGCTTTTTCTGGTTTAATCTGCATTTTCGGCACCTTATAATAAGAGTAACGCTTCAGATAAAATTTCTCTTTCTTCCCCCGGAAGAATTTCTCCACCGTTGCCGAAGTTAATGTCGGATTGGTAAAAGCCTTCTTCGGCAACTACGCGAACATTGAGGGCACTCAGCGACCAGAGCAGTGATTGACGTGCTTTTTCGCCCCGCGGCGCCCTGGGAGTAAAGGTGAACACCAGTGCGGGTTTGGAATCGAGTTCTCCGGAGGAAGCCAGCCAATCGAGCGCGTTCTTAAGTACCCCGGGAATGTTGTGGAGGTAAGCGGGGGTAGCGAAAACGAGCGCACTTGCCTGATCGACATCGGAGCGCCAACGTAATACAGGCTCCGGCCAGGGGGCTGTATCACGGCCCGGCTGAAAGACGGGGAGGTCGGCAAGGTAATCCGTGCTTCGTACGGGGCGAGGCTGCAACTTTCCTATTCCGTTGAGAAACCGGGAGTTCGCGCTCTGAGGATGAGGAGATCCGGAAATGAGGAGCAGCATAAGCATGATTGTTTGTTCCGGGGGGCGGCATCCCCGATAGCGTGGAATTCCCTTCGGTTACCCAAACGAATCAGTAGCGATGCTTAGTCCTCATCGTCACTGGACAGGTCATCGTCATCGGCGAGTTCATCGGGGTCGATATCAGCTTCTTCGATATCGTCGTCGTCATATTTATCGGCGTATTCATCACGAACATCATCCAGCAGGTTGCCGTCGTCGTCGTAATCGTCGTCGTCATCGATGATCTCGAGTGCTTCGGTTTTGGTCATCCGGATGAGGTAGTACTTCTCTTCGGTTTCGAAGGGAAGGGCACTGGTTAAGCGGCCGTTTACATCGGTGAACCGAATGAGGGAAGAGGCGAAGCCTTCCGGGTAGAACAACTTGATCTGCTCCAGGACTTCATCGTCAAGCTTCTCATAGTTTTTGATTACACGGGGTTTGCTCATGGATTAGGGGAGTTGTAGGTTTTCAATAAATGGCGAGACAATAATAGGGGGGATATTGGGAAATAGAAGATTTATTTTATGATAAATGTGCCCGGAGATGAGAATTAAAACCGGAGGCCCGGACAGAACCAGAACGCCCCCGTCTCCGGGGGTGGGGACGAGGGCGCTGATAAGTGTTAAGCGATGTGCTTATCGTATTACTTGCCCGCTGCTTTAGCGTGGTCTGCGAGGAATTTTTCGAGGCCGATATCCGTGAGTGGGTGCTTCAGAAGGCTCTCGAAGGCACTGAGCCCACAAGTAACGATGTCTGCACCTGCGCGCGCCGCCTCAATGATGTGCTTGCCATTACGGATAGACGCCGCAAGAATTTCAGTTTCGTAACCCTGCACTTCGTAGATCTCGGCAATCTCCTCGATCAGTTGCATGCCGTCCCAGCCGATGTCGTCGATACGACCGACAAACGGGCTAACGTAAGTAGCACCCGCTTTGGCGGCAAGGATTGCCTGCCCGGGGCTGAAAACGAGTGTGCAATTAGTGCGGATGCCCTGGGAGGTACACCACGCAAGAGCTTTTACACCTTCGCGGATCATCGGAATCTTGATCACGATGTTATCGGCAATCTTGATCAACTCACTGGCTTCTTTTTTCATGCCTTCGAAATCAGTGCTGATGACCTCGGCACTGACGTCACCGCTGGTGATGTCACAGATTTTCTTGTAATGAGCCATCACGGCTTTGTCCCCGCTGATTTTTTCCTTGGCCATCAGGCTGGGGTTGGTGGTTACACCATCAAGAATACCGAGAGATTCGGCTTCGGCAATGTCGTTGAGGTTAGCAGTATCGATGAAGAACTTCATGCTGAGTTGTTTTTGATTTTGTGATTGGTGCAGAAGGTTAGTTCACGCTTCTGCACATACAAAAATACACCTTGCCAGAGACTTTGTTTACAGTTTAAGCAATGTATTTGCTCCGCAACCGTGTGCATCGCGTGAGACTTCTTATTTAGTTAACCTGAAAAAGGTAAAGATGTGCGCTCTGCGGGTTTATTGCGTCCGAATTTGAGGCGGAGCCAGGCGACCTTTACTTATCGGTAGTTGGAGCTGCAGCCTCTTCCGAGTAGGTATTCAGACGTACCTGTTTTTCTTTTGGACCCGGACGAACTTTCATATTCAGGAATTCAACCAGTAGAGAGAATGCGATGGCGAAATACAGATAACCCTTAGGAACGGTACCAACTTCGGAGCCGAAGACTTCAAAGTGTGCGAGATGGGCTCCCTCCACGATGAGCATGAAGCCGATGAGGATCAGAAAGGCAAGGCCTAACATCTGGATGGTCGGGTTACGGTTCACGAAATTGCCCACCGGTACGGCGAATGCCATCATGATACCTACCGATACGACAACGGCGATGATCATTATCAGCAGCGCACCCTCCAGGCCATTCGTCATACCAATGGCCGTAAGGATAGAATCTACCGAGAAAACCAGGTTGATAATGGTGATCTGAACGATCACCGACTGCAGCGTGGCACCGACTGATTTGCCAACGCCGGGGTCTCCTTCCGTATGCTCGTCGCCTTCCAGTTTGTGGTGAATCTCGGATGTGGATTTATAGAGCAGGAAAACTCCGCCGATCACGAGAATGATGGCCTGTCCGCTAAGGCCGCCTTTGAACCAACCCCAGTCGAAGTCGTAAAATGATTCGTTCATGGCAACGAGGAAAGAAACACCGAACAGAAGAACGATCCGAAGAACCATCGCCAGAATCAGGCCAACGTTGGTTGCTTTCTTGCGCTCGGCGTCTGTTTTTAACTTGCCGGAAGCAATGGAGATAAAGATGATGTTATCGATACCCAGAACGATCTCGAGGAAAGTGAGGGTGAGCAAAGAGAGCCATACCGCGCCACTGGCAAAGTCAGGCATATCGAATAGAAACATATTACTAGTAGGTATTTCCGTGTGGTTGAAGCTTATCGACGGGCAGAAACCGTCCGCTTGGTCAAGCTTTTATCTTACATGGTGTAAAACTACACAGGTGACCGGATGTTTGGAAAAAGATGAAAGAAACAAAATTCCGTCGCCTGCGTCGCGACGAACTGGAGGAAGTGGAAGGGCAATTTGTCAAGTTCCTGGCTGTCAATGGAATAGATGCTCAGAGTTGGCAGAAATTGAAAGAAGATGAACCCGGAAGAGCAGACGATTTTATCCTGCAATTTTCGCAAATAGTCTTTGCGGGAGTGATTGAAAAGGTAAAATACCTGGTTCATCGGCGTCCTAACGACCTGAGAACATATAAAACTGATGAGGATAAAATCTACATGCGAGGCATTCTGCTGGATGGTGAAACATCGATTGATTTCACGAAAACGGACCTTCCCCCCAAAGAGATATTCCAACGCCTCAAAGATGAAAAGGTGACTCCGAAAATTTATTCTGCGGAGCGGAAATACATTCCCATCGGCCGTGATCAGGACATATTTGTCATTATGGAAGAAGGGGCCCTCATCGACGATGGAGAATTGTTTGAAACCCTTGCTGCTCTGTAAGGCACACGCTTGATTTTAGCAGGGCGCAGCAGCGCAGGTGCAGTATTGGGTTGAGATTGCTGGGGTAGGGCCGGGAAACCGGCTTCAAAGGCGTAGAATAAATATATGTTTCACCGTCTTTTTGGTGGAACCCGTATCTTTGTGTCAGAATTTACGTCTCAAGGACGAACTATTGCCCATACACCGAACAGAATCCTCTGGCTTTACCGGGTTCAGTTCATCATCATAATCCACACATGAAGAATATTTCCGGCCTTTTTTTCCTTCTCTTACTGTTACTTTTCCTTGTAAGTTGTAGCAGTGAGCCTACATCCGTTACCGACACTTCCGGCACCGAAACGCCTGCGGCAGAAACGGAAGATCCCAACGATGGCAATACCGCCATCTACGACGTCGATGCCGACGATCCCTACCTCGTTTCCAACGACTACTTCCTCGGCATGACGCCAGGAGGAAGCCTTGCTGACTTCAAAGACGGACTCCGTAACGGTGAACTGAGAACCGGAGAAGGCGCTTTCGAAGTCTTCTATATCGACGGCGCCGAAGGCGACGAGCTCGGTTACGTTTACTCCATGGATGGTGCCGAAGGCACCATTGATCAAATCACCATCACTTCCCCGAAGGTGGTAACCGAAGAAGGTGTCCGGGTAGGACTGAGCTTCAATGAGCTCACCCAGCGCCTCGGAGAACTGGAAGTCTTCGCTTCCGAAATCGAGTCCCGCGTCTATGCTACAAAAAATGGAGTCACTTACCGCCTGAACACCAACGGTACGCCCGGTAAAACGACTGCGGAAGACATCAAAGGCGATGTTGAAGTAGCCCAGATTATCCTCGGTTTCTGAACCGGAATGATGCCATGGTTTTGCCGGGCGTAACCAACATGGCCTCTGCAAATCAGTATTACCAGTAAAAATATCCGCTGATCTATGGGGAATGTCGTCCAGATAGTGCTTGCCGCAGGTGGCTCTTCCCGGATGGGACAAGCCAAGCAATTGCTCAAAGTAAACGGTGAAAGTATGGTTCGCCGCGTGGTGCAGGCGGCCAGAGCCACCGCTAACCGCGTGGTGGTAGTGACGGGCTCCTCCGGATCTGAAGTATACCACGAACTCAAGGACCTGGCCGGTGTGCTCTTCGCCTACAATCCCCGCTGGGAGGAAGGAATAGGGCGCAGCGTAGCCATCGGTGTGGCTACGGCCAATATTCACAGCACCGAAGCTTACTTCATTACCCTTGCGGACCAGCCGCTGATCGAAACCCGACACCTCGAGCGCTACCTTGAAGCATACCACAAGTCTCCCGACCGCATTATCGCAACCGCGTACCCGAACGGTCCGGGAGTGCCTGCGATATTTCCCGCCCGGCTGGAAGGCGAGCTGCTACGCTTAGAGGGTAGGACCGGAGCCAAACAACTCATCATAAAGGAATGGGACAACCTGAGCCTGATCGATGCATCACCGATCACGTTCGACGTAGATACGCCGGAGGATTACGAAGCGGTGACCGGGCATAAACCGGAGTAAATGACCAACTGGTTAGGGGAAGGTCCGGTTGCCACAGCCATTACCGGCAAAATATACCTAACCACTTCGACTTAGGCGTATAAACATGAAGCTATTCAAGAACTCCCGTAGTTTCCCGTACAGGAATCTGTCGGAACTCTACCTCGATCCGGTAGTCTTTTCCAATACCACGTACCATCGGCTGAAACATGGTGTTCATCAGGTCGGTCGCCTGTACTTTGGCACGTCGGAACACATCGGATTCGATGGCTTCGCTACGAAAGGCTTCGCGCAGCGCATTCACCCCTTCGTTGATGTTAACACCTTCAAGTTCGCGCATCCACCCGATGTCGAGTTTCTCGATTTTGGGTAAGACCTCGTGACTCAGGATCTGGGGGTCGGGTAGGGTGATGGTCACCACTTTGCTCCTCTCATCGAGGTCTACTTGAAATTGCTGGTCGAGCCGAAAGCCTACTTTGAGGATAGAAATGGCCGTGATTTCCACGTCTGTTTCAGAAACGTTCATTCCCCAGATGGAGGTCTGGAGTTGTTTGCTTATCCCTTTTTTGTCTTTCACTTCAATGGTGGCCAGTTCGCCGATCACGTTTTCAACCTTTTCCTGAAACATCCCTTTACTGCGACTGAAGTCATCTATTTTGGCGCGTTCTTCCATCCGGGCCATCAGGGGGCGTAAGGCTTCACCCGTTGCAACCTTACAGGGATTGTTTACATCGGCTCCCTTAGCTAAGATGTTTCCGTTGCGCGTGCGGATTACAACGGCAAGAATTTTATTGACCATGAAGCAGGTATAGTTAGAGGCTACTTCCTCGAAGATGGTGATCAGTTTACTCCCTCCTTCTTCGTACCAGGCTTCGTACTCCGCAGCGGTACTATCCCGCATGCGCATGAAATCGTTGTAGTACAAGCTTGCAAATTCCTCTTGCTGCCGGTCGTATTCTCTGATCACTTCACTCCGCAGGCTGTCGTTGAGCCCCATACGATTGCTGACGTGCTTCAGGATATCGGTATTGATGTCATACACTAGGGCATCGAATTCACGCTTATACCTTTTGGGGTTCTGGAGGATGGCCAGCGCTTGTTCCGGATCGATGCTGATCTGAAAATCTGCGGGCATGTACTGCAGCTGGTATTCTGCTGGCGCGGCCAGAAATCCACTGCCCGGTTTATAGGCCTTGTAAGCAAGGGTGCCGAGAATTCCGGCAATCAGCACCACAATGGCAATTTGGGTATAGTTGCTGCCGCGTGATTGAGCGCCTTTTGATGATGAGGGGGCACCCTGATATTGATCTGCCATGGCTGAAGTTTGTTGAAATCTGGTTAGGCGGTTTAAAGAGTAACAGACACCTGCTCAGTTTGATGATAAGGTAGCGCTGAAGTGAAACAGCTTTAGTGCGTATGAGCTTTCTCCCTATCCGCTGCCAGTAGCAACTCATGCAGTTTAAGTACTTGTACTGCTTCAGCAACGTCGTGTACTCTTAAAACAGATGCGCCTTGTTGAAGTGCGAACAAATGTAAGGCCGATGTGGCACTAAGGCTTTCTGCCGCCGTAATTTTTAAAGGCCTCCAGATGGAAGACTTGCGGCTGATGCCCACAAAAACCGGAACACCCAGTTGCTTGAAAGCTTTCAGGTTTCTAAGAATTTCGTAGTTCTGAGCGACGGATTTGCCGAATCCCCAACCCGGATCAACGAGAATGTCTTTCACTCCCGACTCGCGCAGCGCTATCAGTCGTTCGGCCAGAAAGTCGAATACTGCCACAATAACGTCGTCTCCGTAACTCTCGGTGAAAGCCTGCATGTCACTCGGCTTACCGGGCATGTGCATCAGCACGTAGGGGACTTTAAGCTGGGGTAAAACCTCGAATAATTGCGGGTCGAACTTTCCGGCAGAGATGTCATTGATCATCGCAGCACCTGCCTTCACGGACGAGATAGCCGTAGCTGCATAAATGGTGTCTACGCTGACGTAACTATCCGGATAAGCCGCTACAATTGCTTCGATAACCGGAAGAACACGGTCGATTTCTTCCGCGCTCGAAATCAGTTCTGCGCCCGGTCGGCTGCTCATTCCGCCAACATCGAGCAAAGTGGCTCCGGATTCCAGCATGGCGCCTGCCTGATCCACTGCTTGTTGTACCGAAGCAATTCTGCTGGCAGCATGAAAACTATCCGGTGTAGCATTGAGGATGCCCATAATCAGGGGTTTCTCCGCCACGAGGAGCCGGCCGTTACAGTTGAGGGTAAAGGGAGTGAATTGCATAGGGCAAAGTTAGAAACAAGGGAGTTGGGAAGCAGTACTCTGGCCGGCCAATTGTAATCTAATGCCTCCCGGTCTGGTACTGCGCCTTGCCCGCAAGTAAAGGATAACGGAAGAAAGAAGTGAAAAGCAACCCTGGCTACAGGAGTATTGTCCTCGGTTCAGAACTTCGCCGGCAGGTTTCTGTGATCTGGCTTACCTTAGCGGTTACGTGTACACCGAACAGAACATCCGAGGGCTGGCCATCAACTTTTTGCGGCAGCATTACAAACTCCGCCCGCGGTCGGGTACGAGTGGCACCCGCGTCGTACATCGCCCTCACTACTATGAAGGGGTAACGATTGACGCCCGGTTGGCGTACCAGAAGCCAGATCTGAGCTGGTTTACCGCTACGGTGGAAGCTTCGAGTGTTGATAGTGCACACGAAGTGTTGTACCGGGTGAATTACTTCCGGATCGGGGCTCATTCTTTGCTGTTTACCCTGGTGGTTATGACCGGGTATCTGGCGGTGACGCAGGTGCAGGGCGAGTCGCTCTGGGCGCAATTCGGGCGGCCAGGGGTGTATAGTTATCTGCTTACGCTGTTCCTGACGATTTGGGGAGTGAGCGGTGTTTTGCTCAGTCGGCTCAAGTACTATCGTTACATCTATGCTATTGCTCAGTTCATCCGCTTTCATGCCGATGCGCAGTGGGTTGCCTACGACCGGAAGATTTTCGAAGGGCTAAAGAGCAAGTACTACGTGGAGTTACAGCGACAATGTCTTCGTTTCGGTTTCGGTCTGATGGAGATCCAGGAAGATAATAAGGTCCGTTGGATCATCGAGCCAAGTCATATCGATCAGTTCAAGGGCAGCAGGGCAAAGCTACCTCTTTGGGTAGCTGTAGCAGGGAAAACCCCACCGCTGCTTGCTGGTCTTCGCAAAAAACTTCCTTTGAGGCCAGGAACAAAAACCAATGTGCCGGAGCCAGCGCAGCCGGCCCCGCCCGAGGAGATGACCGACCCTCTGTCGGTTGGTGCCTATCTCCCGATGTATGAGCGCAAAGACGATTACCTGACCACCATCATTCCCGCCAAAAAAGGCCGCGTCGCGTGGTATAAACAGCCGGCAAGGGTAAGTAAACGTCTCCGCTGGAAAATACGCCACGCCATCCGATCACTTTATCCTCCGGAAATCAGAAAGAGACCGGGCTATTACGAACTGCCATGGGGAGTGACGACAGCCTTTATCGTCACATTTATTGCGTTCGGAACACTGATCTATTTACAGTCGGAATGGACCGCAGAGCGCCGCCCTGGTCAGGTGGCTGCCGCTCCTGATCTGGAACCACTGGAAACGGCGGCAACCCCCGCCGACTCCGACGCGTCGCCCGAGGTACTCCCCGGAGAATACGACCACGAACTGTCCGCAAAAAGCCCCTCGGTGGTCCGGGACACCATCCTCGACCTCAACGAGGACGCAATAATTGTTCCGGCAAGTCTCCCCCAGAACACCATTTTCTACCTCCGCTATGACACTTCCGGGGTGATGGAAAGCAGCTACGGATGCGGCCCTCTCGTTCGGTCAAATGTCAGGGGCTATATCCTGCAGGAAGGCCGATACCCTGAATACGAAGTTGCCCTGGAAAGAGCAACCTACCTCAACGGTGCATTCAGCATCCCGGTTGCAATTCTACTGGCCGATTGCCTTGAAGAAGGGGCTCCCGGATACATCCTGTACGTTGGCGATCTGCTGAGCACGGAGCCCAAGGCAAACTTCGACCTGAGGCGTTATTCCAATGCTTTCGAACTGGAGCTGAGTGTAGTCGAAATCAAATAAATTGGTCCGGCACATAGCCGGCAAAAGGGCTGTATTCTCCTCCTTTCCGCTTCCTTTAACACAAGCCTGCACCTGCGTGCGCGCCTGCTATTGATCGAACAGGCCCCGCAAGTTCTCAGCCTCGCCCGGCTTCATGCGGCCGGCGAGAACAAGGCGTAGTTCCCGGCGGCGTAAAGCAGCGTGATACCGCTGTTCTTCGATCTCAGTGAGTGGCACGATGGGCGGAACTCTGACCGGAGAGCCGTTGTCTTTGTCGAGCCCAACAAAAGTAAAATAAGCGCTGTGGGTACGTCGTGGGTTTTCGCCCTGCATCGAAGCAGCAGTTGCCTGCACGTGAATCTCGAGGCTGGTCGTAAAAGCACGGGTAACGGTAGCCTCCAGGGTTACCACCTCTCCGTTACGTATAGGAGAGCCGAAAGCCACGTTGTCTACCGAAGCCGTTACGACGGGTTTTGCGCAGTGTTTTCCCGCGCAAATGGCACAGGCAATATCCATCCAGCGGAGCATATTGCCACCCATCAGGTTGTTCTGAGGGTTGGTATCGTTTGGCATCACGAGCTCAGACATGATGGTCCGTGAGTCTTCTACTTTCTTGGCAGCCGGGATTTGGTTCTTTGGCACTTACTGTATTTTTTGTGAACGTTAGGTTGGCCTTCGGGCCAACGGGGTACTGCACTGATTACCGGAGAACTACTCCGGGCCGGTTCAGTACCGGTACGTCCTCGAGCCGCGCTGCGTCGATCTGATTTGGAGTGAAGACGAAACGCTTGTCGAGCATTTTGTCTTCATGGTTAAAGCTGATCCAGTACTCGTTCTTCAGGCCGAAGAGTTCGCGTTGGATGGGTTCAACTTTGAGAAGGTCCTGTGAGCCAATACTCTGGTGGAAGTGGCGGAGAACAGTAGTGGTTTTATCCTTTCCTTCAATTTCGCCGTAGCCTTGGCTGGTGATGAGCACATTTTCCATTGGTGCTTCCCGAAGGTTGATAATGAAGATATCCCAAAGTTCTTCGTTATGGCCGTCTTTTCGGGGAACAGCGGCTACAAGTACATCTTTTACTTCGGGGACAATGATATCGTTCTTCATAAGGCTATTATTCAGGGGACGGGGAGACTCGAATCTGCTCCCCCGGGGGAATTGGCCGCGAAGATAGGGATTTACCAGGTAGCCTGAAAGTAAAACTGGTTAAGAGAACGTTACCGACAAACACCTAAAAAAGGCTCATCTGCGGTGGGCCTTCCCAGATTTTAGGGCCACGGGTGGTGGCAAATCCATCCGCTTCGATGTGGCGGGCGAACCAGGCGCTGGCGTCGGGCGAGAGGATATTATCGGGCTCGTGCGGAAAGAAGTAGGTCTCGGGCAGGTTCCATTCTTTCAGCTTGTCGGACCAGGCCGCGAGGCGCGTGAAGTCAGTTTCTCTGAGGCCATTGCCCACAAAACGAATCATGGTTCGGGGGGCAGTAACGTAGTTGTGGAGAACATCCCTGCGGCCAGCTACGTCGGTGATGACGGCAGCGATATTGCGCGCTGCAAGCGCGCTCATCAGTGCTTCGGTCGCCGCCGGAGCCGAGAACCAGCTGGCATGGCGAACTTCTACGGCCAGGGGAAGCGTCTGGGGCCAGCGGTCAAGGAAAATGGTCAGTAGTTTCAGGCGATTTGCTCCGAAATAGGGGGGGAGCTGAAGAAAAACACAGCCCAGTTTGTCTCGCATTCCGTCCATACTACGAATGAATACCTCGAGCGTTCCGTCGGGCATGCCGAAGTCATTACTGTGGCTGATCGTCTGGGGGACTTTAGGGCAGAACCGGAAATCGTCGGGGACACTGCTGCACCACCTTGCCACTAAATCCGGTGCAGGCACCCGGTAGTGAGTGGTGTTGAGTTCGATGGTATTGAATTGCTTACCGTATTCCCGGAGGTAGTCCGCCGATTTGGTTTTATCGGGGTACCATTTCCCGACCCATTCTTTCATGCTCCAGCCGGTGGCGCCGATGTAAATATGAGGCTTAGTATTGCTTTGGCTCAGACTGTGCTGGAGGAGGCGGTCGGTATTGGCCACCGGGTCTTTGGGCAAGTCGAAGTTAACATTGCTGAGATCATCGGCTTTTCCGAATTTCATGACACTGATTTTCGGGGAAAACCAGTGGCTGACCGATGATGTTCAACATCACCTTGATCGCCACTGGTTTAAAGTTGTTTTGGCAGGTAGATCCCGAAGTGGCCCGCGCAAAGAGGGCTTTCTGTAAATGGGATCTCGGAATTGTCTGTTCCGACAAGCCTCTCTTGAATGAAAATAGAGAGTAGCGCGATTGTGACGCAAAGATATACGAGTTTGATGGAATAGTGTTGCCATTCATCACCCAATATGACCGTTCCGTAAATAAGGAATGGTTTCGCGCAAGTTCTTCAACGGTCCTTGTACCTGCGGCCGCGCCTGACTACTCGAAGTCGGCCATTACTTTGTAAGTCGGGTCTTCATCGACGTTCACTTCAATGAGCTCATCGGCCTTATTGAGGCGCTTGCGGCAATCCGGGCTGAGGTGGCGCAACGTAACTTTTTTACCCACTTTCGCGTACCGCTCAGTCATGCGGTTCAGGGCTTCGATGGCGGACATATCGGCTACCCGACTCTCCATGAAATCGATAATGATCTCGTCGGGGTCGTTGAGCGGGTCAAACTTTTCGCTGAACGTCTGGACGGAGCCAAAGAAGAGCGGGCCGTAGATTTCGTAGTGTTTCACACCGTTCTCGTCAATGTGTTTGCGGGCACGGATGCGCTTGGCGTTCTCGTAAGCGAAGCGGAGAGCTGCGATGATTACACCGGCCAGTACGGCCAGGGCGAGGTCGAGGAAAACGGTGAGTACCGTGACGAGAACGATCACAAAAAGATCCCATTTCGGCATCTTGCCGAAGGTGCGCAGAGAGGTCCACTCGAAGGTGCCGATGGCAACCATAATCATGATGCCGGTGAGTGCCGCCATGGGCACCATCTCGATGTAACTGGAGCCGAACATGATGAAGATGAGCAGCATCACGGCGGCGACGATACCGGAAAGGCGGGCCCGCGAACCGGAACTGATGTTGATGAGGCTCTGCCCGATCATCGCACAACCTCCCATACCTCCGGTAAAACCACTAAGCATATTGGCTGCGCCCTGAGCAACAGCTTCCTTATTGCCGCGTCCCCGGGTTTCGGTGATTTCATCGATGATGTTGAGCGTAAGGAGGCTTTCGATCAGACCAACACCCGCAACGATGAGGGAGTAGGGGAGGATGATCTTAAGGGTTTCCCAGGTAAAAGGAACCTGCGGGATGGAAGGCCACGGGAAGCCACCCTCAATGGAGGCGATATCGCCGACGGTTCTGGTGTCGAGATCCATGAAATATACCAGTGCAAAGACCACGATGATACTGGCCAGTCCGGAAGGAATCGCCTTGGTCAGTTTGGGTAAACCCCACATAATCAGCATTACGAGGGCCACCAGGCCGAGCATGAGGTACATTTCGTTACCCATCAGCCATTCGCCGGTTTGGGCGTCCTTGAACTGTTCGAGCTGGGCGAGAAAGATTACGATGGCCAGTCCGTTAACGAAGCCGAACACTACGGAATGAGGAACCAGACGCATCAGCTTGCCCAGTCGCAGAACACCGGCCAGAATTTGAATTATACCAGCAACTATGACACACGCAAAGACGTAACCGGGGGCGTTTTCGGGCCCGACGGAGACGACCAAACCTACGATAACCACAGCCACGGCACCTGTAGCACCCGAGATCATGCCCGGGCGGCCGCCGAAAACAGCCGTGATCAGGCCCATCACGAAAGCAGCGTACAAACCGATGAGTGGATCGAGGTTCGCGATGATGGCAAAGGCCACGGCTTCCGGCACCAGCGCAAGGGCAACGGTAAGGCCCGCGAGGATTTCCGTACGGTAGTTGACTTCCTGCTTGAAGTCGAAGAGGTTGAGATTAATATTCATTCGGGGAGAATTCCTGGGGGGGGAGAAAAGCTGTTACACTCAGCAACAAATTGGGGCTTTCGTGCTGATTTTCAGGGGTGAATCACCGGTTTGTGATTCAGTGCATCCCTGCTTAGTTTAATTCGGGCGCAAAGGTAGTCATTTTCCGCTACGGAATCAGACGTAATGGATTAACATTGAAGGTTGTGAACGTAAACCTTCACCCACAGACAGGCACAGTTGCGTGATTTCTTCTGCCTTTCATGAATTCATAACGGTTTTTCATTTTGGAGGATCAGGGGCGGGGCCGCAGGTGCAGTGTTGGGGGAGGGGGCAGGGGGTGTTGGAATACGGTCCTGCTTCGCGTTAGAATTCCCCTTCAAAAACCCTAACTGCCGGCCCCTCCAACCACAGCGAAGTATACCGCCCATCGCGCAAAACTCCCCGAACGGCGAGGTCTCCGCCTTTAGCTTTCACCGGTACGTGGAAAGCCCCATCGGCGATCCCGGAACGGCGGACGGCGGCGATAGCCGCCGCGGTGACGCCGGTGCCGCAGGCGAGGGTTTCGTCTTCAACCCCGCGCTCGTAGGTGGCGATGCTGAGCTGTTTGCCATCGGTACTTACAAAATTCACGTTGATGCCTTCCTTTGCGTAGGGCTCGGAGTAACGAATGGCGCGGCCTTCGGCGTAGACGTCCACCTGATTGCTGTCTTCGACAAAAGAGATGTAGTGCGGTGAGCCGGTGTCGAGCACGAAGACCTTGTCTGGTTCTGGTTCGCTAATGTCTTCTACGTCCAGCATTTCCAGGGAGATGTCGCCGGTGTTGAGGAGTTTCGCCCGGTGTGGACCATCGACGGCGAGAAAACTGTATTCCTCCCGGGCAATGCCGAGGTCGTGCGCGAAGCGCACGATGCAACGCCCGCCGTTGCCGCACATGCTGCTGGGCGCTCCGTCGGAATTATAGTAGATCATCTCGAAGTCGTAATCAGGATGTGCCCGAAGGAGCATCAGTCCGTCCGCTCCGATGCCGAAGCGACGGTGACACCAATGGGCGATGGTTGCCTGATCGAATTGTTGGTGGAGCGTACCGGCCCGGTCGTCCAAGAGTATGAAGTCGTTGCCGGCACCGTGGTATTTGTGGAAGGTCATGTTTGGTGGATAGTTGGTGGGAAAGGTAGTGCCACTGTTGCAACTGACGGCACTGGCCTGTTCGGCTGGAGTAAGCTAAATCATGTATCGGGAATCACGCATCGAGAATCTTTTGGGTGGTTAAGCGTAGCGCAGCTTGCGGCAGCACGACCCGCTACTTTCCACCCACTTTTTCCTGCCTACTGTAAGTCAAGTGTATCACGTGCTTCAGCTTCTGCCTTGGCCCGATCGGCAGCACCTGCGGGAGCGAAGCGGTCTTTTTGCGCTTCCAGCGGGTCATCGAAGCCTACGGGAACGTCCATAGTGTAGTGGCGGTAGGCCGCCAGGGCGCAGAAGGCAAGGATGATGACGAGGCCGTACATGCTGAGTTTCCAGCCAAAGATGTTGCCGACGTAATCGCCATCGTAGGGGTCGCGTTGTTCGTCCATAAATTTAGGGGTTAAGGGACAAAGGTAAGGTTTAGTGAATCACTGATGTGCGGTTGGGAGGAGGTGTGTTTAACAATGGTCCGCTACAGTTTGTAGCTAATGAGATGACTTTATTTTCGTGCTTAGCAAATCTTGCAGGGTGGCAACAGCGTCATATCTCGTCATACATCTCGTCTCACCTTGCCTTCCGGCGGCCCTCAATGCCGAACTTCAGATTTCAGAAGAGTCGGACCGGATCGGGATTCTAAATATTCGCTCAGCAATCAAAGTGTAGAGTGCAGAACGCAGAGTTCAGTCCCTCCGCCTTCGGCCTTGGCACCGGCAGAGGAGCCTTACTCCGATTGAACACACGTCACCGCCCGTCTAACCTTGCCTGCCGGCGGCCTTCTTTCGCTGCGCGGCTTCTGCGAGGTGACGGGGTAAAGAAGCAAACCCCTCAGGCTGTGTCCTCGGCTGATCACTAATACTGTCACTGCTGGCCTAAAAAGCAAAAACTCGCCTCAAACTGATCCTTCGAAGTCTGGAACTATCGGGAGCCGAAGCCCTTCGGAAATGCAGCAACTCAGTGTTGGCTCATACAACTTGCTTTTCTTAACGGCCACCAGCAACCGCATTAGTGGCCGGGGCCAAGGCCGAAGTAGCTGCGCAATGAAAATAGTCGAAGGCATCGATGGAGGAGTTTTACTCTGATTAAATCTAACCCGTCAATAAAGCAACCTGAAGTCGCTAATCCCTGCTATTCACCGGAGGTGAAGGCGACCGAACCAAGGCTTATCCTTGATTCTCTAAACACCGTAATTGAAAGCAAAGCACAGAACTCCGACACTCCGCCTTCGGCCTTGGCACCGGCAGTGGAATCCGGTTTTTGAAGCCGTTAAAAAATGGAAACTGTCTGAGCGTTCTCAAAGCCCAGGAAGTAGCCACCCAGACTTCAACGGATCGATGGGTTTAGAAGCAACCCAACCAACGCCGCCGCGAGTTTTTCCATTTTAGGCTTCAAGAACTGGACTCCACGATCAGCCGGTGGCACAGCCTTGATTTTTTGGTTCGTTTTTTATCAAGAAAAAATGAACGGGCAAAACGGGAAGAAGCGCAGTCCTGGGGAACCAGTGGAGGAGCTCTATTCCGATTGAGCCCGCGCTACATCCCATCTTACCTTGCCTGCCGGCGGCCTTCTTTGACGGGGCAAAGAAGCAAACCCCTCGGGCTGTGTCCCCGGCTGATCACTAATACTGTCACTGCTGGCCTAAAAAGCAAAAACTCGCCTCAAACTGATCCTTCGAAGTCTGGAACTATCGGGAGCCGAAGCCCTTCGGAAATGCAGCAACTCAGTGTTGGCTCATACAACTTGCTTTTCTTAACGGCCACCAGCAACCGCATTAGTGGCCGGGGCCAAGGCCGAAGTAGCTGCGCAATGAAAATAGTCGAAGGCATCGATGGAGGAGTTTTACTCTGATTAAATCCAACCCGTCAATAAAGCAACCTGAAGTCGCTAATCCCTGCTATTCACCGGAGGTGAAGGCGACCGAACCAAGGCTTATCCTTGATTCTCTAAACACCGTAATTGAAAGCAAAGCACAGAACTCCGACACTCCTCCTTCGGCCTTGGCACCGGCAGTGGAATCCGGTTTTTGAAGCCGTTAAAAAATGGAAACTGTCTGAGCGTTCTCAAAGCTCAGGAAGTAGCCATCCAGACCTCAAAGGATCGATGGGTTTAGAAGCAACCCAACCAACGCCGACGCGAGTTTTTTCATTTTAGGCTTCTAAAATTGGATTCCACGATCAGCCGGTGGCACAGCCTTGATTTTTTGGTTCGTTTTTTATCAAGAAAAAATGAACGGGCAAAACGGGAAGAAGCATAGTCCTTGGGCACCGGCAGTAGGCACGCTTTACCGCCCATCTTACCTTGCCTGCCGGCGGCCTTCTTTGACGGGGCAAAGAAGCAAACCCCTCAGGCTGTGTCCTCGGCTGATCACTAATACTGTCACTGCTGGCCTAAAAAGCAAAAACTCGCCTCAAACTGATCCTTCGAAGTCTGGAACTATCGGGAGCCGAAGCCTTTCGGAAATGCAGCAACTCAGTATTGGCTCATACAACTTGCTTTTCTTAACGGCCACCAGCAACCGCATTAGTGGCCGGGGCCAAGGCCGAAGTAGCTGCGCAATGAAAATAGTCGAAGGCATTGATGGAGGAGTTTTACTCTGATTAAATCCAACCCGTCAATCAAGCGACCGTAAGTCGCTAATCCCTGCTATTCACCGGAGGTGAAGGCAGCCGGACCAAAGCTTATCCTTGATGCTCCAACTTCCGTAATTGAAAGCAACGCACAGAGTTCCGACACTCCGGCTTCGGCCTTGGCACCGGCAGTGGAATCCGGTTTTTGAAGCCGTTAAAAAATGGAAACTGTCTGAGCGTTCTCAAAGCTCAGGAAGTAGCCATCCAGACCTCAAAGGATCGATGGGTTTAGAAGCAACCCAACCAACGCCGACGCGAGTTTTTCCATTTTAGGCTTCTAAAATTGGATTCCACGATCAGCCGGTGGCACAGCCTTGATTTTTTGGTTCGTTTTTTATCAAGAAAAAATGAACGGGCAAAACGGGAAGAAGCGCATTCCTGGGGAACCGGCAGCAGGCACGCTTTACCGTCCGTCTAACCTTGCCTGCCGGCGGCCTTCTTTAACGGGGTAAAGAAGCAAACCCCTCAGGCTGTGTCCTCGGCTGATCACTAATACTGTCACTGCTGGCCTAAAAAGCAAAAACTCGCCTCAAACTGATCCTTCGAAGTCTGGAACTATCGGGAGCCGAAGCCCTTCGGAAATGCAGCAACTCAGTGTTGGCTCATACAACTTGCTTTTCTTAACGGCCACCAGCAACCGCATTAGTGGCCGGGGCCAAGGCCGAAGTAGCTGCGCAATGAAAATAGTCAGAGGCATCGATGGAGGTGTTTTACTCCGATTAAATCCAACCCGTCAATAAAGCAACCTGAAGTCGCTCATCCCTGCTATTCACCGGAGGTGAAGGCGACCGGACCAAGGCTTATCCTTGATTCTCTAAACACCGTAATTGAAAGCAAAGCACAGAACTCCGACACTCCGCCTTCGGCCTTGGCACCGGCAGTGGAATCCGGTTTTTGAAGCCGTTAAAAAATGGAAACTGTCTGAGCGTTCTCAAAGCCCAGGAAGTAGCCACCCAGACTTCAACGGATCGATGGGTTTAGAAGCAACCCAACCAACGCCGCCGCGAGTTTTTCCATTTTAGGCTTCTAAAATTGGATTCCACGATCAGCCGGTGGCACAGCCTTGATTTTTTGGTTCGTTTTTTATCAAGAAAAAATGAACGGGCCCAGGGGGAAGAACTTAGTCCTCAGGCTCCGGAGGAAGAATTTTACTCCGATTGAACACACGTCACCGCTCGTCTAACCTTACCTGCCGGCGGCCTTCTTTCGCTGCGCGGCTTCTGCGAGGTGACGGGGCAAAGAAGCAAACCCCTCAGGCTGTGTCCCCGGCTGGTCACTAATGCGGTCACTGCTGGCCTAAAAAGCAAAAACTCGCCTCAAACTTGCCCTTCGAAGTCTTGGAACCGTCGGATTTAATAGCCTTTCGGAAATGCAGCAACTCAGTATTGGCTCATACAACTTGCTTTTCTTAACGGCCACCAGCAACCGCATTAGTGGCCGGGGCCAAGGCCGAAGTAGCTGCGCAATGAAAATAGTCGAAGGCATCGATGGAGGAGTTTTACTCCGATTAAATCCAACCCGTCAATCAAGCAACCTGAAGTCGCTAATCCCTGCTATTCACCGGAGGTGAAGGCAGCCGGACCAAAGCTTATCCTTGATTCTCTAAACACCGTAATTGAAAGCAAAGCACAGAACTCCGACACTCCTCCTTCGGCCTTGGCACCGGCAGTGGAATCCGATTTTTGAAGCCGTTAAAAAATGGAAACTGTCTGAGCGTTCTCAAAGCCCAGGAAGTAGCCATCCAGACCTCAAAGGATCGATGGGTTTAGAAGCAACCCAACCAACGCCGCCGCGAGTTTTTCCATTTTAGGCTTCTAAAATTGGATTCCACGATCAGCCGGTGGCACAGCCTTGATTTTTTGGTTCGTTTTTTATCAAGAAAAAATGAACGGGCAAAACGGGAAGAAGCGCAGTCCTGGGGAACCAGTGGAGGAGCTCTATTCCGATTGAGCCCGCGCTACATCCCGTCTAACCTTGCCTGCCGGCGGCCTTCTTTGACGGGGCAAAGAAGCAAACCCCTCGGGCTGTGTCCCCGGCTGATCACTAATACTGTCACTGCTGGCCTAAAAAGCAAAAACTCGCCTCAAACTGATCCTTCGAGGTCTGGAACTATCGGGAGTCGAAGCCCTTCGGAAATACCGCGACTCTGTGATGGCTCATACAACTTGCTTTTCTTAACGGCCACCAGCAACCGCATTAGTGGCCGGGGCCAAGGCCGAAGTAGCTGCGCAATGAAAATAGTCGAAGGCATCGATGGAGGAGTTTTACTCCGATTAAATCCAACCCGTCAATCAAGCAACCTGAAGTCGCTAATCCCTGCTATTCACCGGAGGTGAAGGCGACCGGACCAAGGCTGAAACTGTTGCGCAAAGGAGAATAGCCGCCGGCAGGCATACAAGACGGGCTGTGAGCTTAGGCTTCTTTGGTGTTAAATCGACTTAGCTATGAATGATCGTTTCATTCTTCGCCGGACGAAAAAGCATTAAAACGCAAGTGCTGGATAATCCCACCCACGCCTAAAACGCATGCAGTGATCAAGGAGGCAAAGTTGTATGGGGCCAGAGTTACCTAAAATCGTAGCGGACCATTGTGTAACAAATTACACACAACCTTTCTTGAGCGGCATTGCTTAGGGCCGGAGGTCCGTTTCTTGTAGCGTGGGGGCCTGTCCCCACGTTTTCGTTGTGCATTTGGTTATTCACACGGCTGAGCGTAATCTGGGCAATCGCAAGCTCCTACGTCGCAAGCGATTTTGATTGGCGATTCTTGGTTCTCGGAATTTAATTCTTGATTTAGCTACCGTAGGTACTATAGTCATTACAAAATTCTCAATTTGTGGAAGACTTTGCGATCGCCCTTACAGCGTAATCGCAAAGTCATAACTACTTTACGACAACTGAAGTTGCCGCCTGAAGCAAGCAAATCCCTTTGCAAATCACAAAAGCAATTGCCCTGTTGAGGAGGTCATTTTACAACAACAGTACTCCCGCATCCGTTCTCCTGTTTTGCCTATGAAGCCTACCGACCTACTGATCCTGATAAGCTGCTGCGTCCTCTCCGCCTTACTGGCGCTGGCTGGTGCATATACATTCCTTGCACCTGCGGCCGCGCCCGAAAATACAGCTTCCGAATTGCTCGTTAACCCGAGAATAGAAGACTTGCGTTTGCGCACTTTTGCGAGTAGCGCACCCACCGATTTTATTACTGCTGCGAGCAAGGTTACCTCGGCGGTCGTGTTTATTCGCTGCTTTGGGCAGCGGGTGAGCGCATTCGAAACCAACGTGGAAGTTACCACCACGGGATCGGGTGTAATCATCGGCGGCGATGGTTTGATTGCTACTAACAACCACGTCATTTCCGGCGCAAAACGCATTCGTGTGTTGCTGGAAGATAAGCGTGAATTCGATGCGGAAGTAATCGGAGTCGACGAAAGCACCGACCTCGCACTGCTGCGCGTGCGCCCCAACGGCACACTTCCCAGTCTGTCTTTCGGTAATTCCGACAGCCTGCAGGTAGGGGAGTGGGTGCTGGCCGTGGGCAATCCTTTCAGCCTCAACTCAACGGTGACGGCGGGTATCGTATCCGCCAAAGGCCGTAGTATCGACGTGCTGGAATCCAACGATCGGATCGAGAGCTTCATCCAGACCGATGCGGCCGTTAACCCGGGCAACTCCGGCGGAGCACTGGTGAATACCAACGGCGAACTGATTGGTATCAACACCGCAATCCTGACCAACAGCGGCCGGCACGAAGGCTTCGCCTTCGCCATTCCCGGTAATCTGGCCAGCCGGGTGCTGGGGGATTTGGAACGCTTCGGCGAAGTGAAACGCGCCCGGCTGGGGGTTTACATTCAGGCCGTCAACGATGCTCAGGCGAAGAGTCTTGGTCTGAAGTCAGCAACGGGCGTTCTG
Organism: Neolewinella aurantiaca; assembly: GCF_008014675.1. GTDB lineage: Bacteria > Bacteroidota > Bacteroidia > Chitinophagales > Saprospiraceae > Neolewinella > Neolewinella aurantiaca. Next base: position 56,688 of record NZ_VOXD01000035.1, read on the forward strand.
ATTACCAACCTGACGCCGAACGGCGCGGCCCTCAGGGCCGGCCTTGAGGTTGGCGACGTGATGACGGCGCTCAACGGCGTTGAAATCAGTTCTGCGCCAGAAATGCAGGAACAACTCAGCCGTTACCGCCCCGGGCGTAAAATCAGGATCAGTTACATCCGCAACGGCAGAAAACGGTCTACTACCGCCAAGCTGCGCGACAAGGAGAACAACGCCAAAGCTTTGGTAAGCCATCAGGAAGAAGACCTGTTGCACCAACTTGGCTTTGAGGTCAGGGCGCTTACCGCAGAAGAAGAAAAAGTAATTCCCGAAGGAGGCGTAAACGTGCTTTCCATTTTCCGGGACAGCCCCATCGAGGCCACCAACATGAACGTTGGCTTCATCATCACCGCCATCAACGATGAACCGGTAAGTTCGGTGGCCGATTTCATGCGGCTGATTGGCCGCGAAGGGGAGTTGCTTTTCAAAGGCAGGTACCTCGGCTACGAGGGGGATTACTTTTATCAGGTAGAGTAGGGGCGGGTCAGATCGCGAACCTGAACACTTTTACCGCCGGATTATTTACTTCTGTACTGTCCCGGGCTCGATCCAGATTGTCGCTCACCCCCCTCCCAGCTTCCCCACACCGCTACGCTGGGGAGGAGCAATCGCGACAATAAGGTTTGTGCCCGTACTTCTTCGCCCTTTAGCCTTATTCATTCATGCCCGAGTTACCCGAAGTTCACAATTTTAAGCAGTATTTCGATGCCGCGGCCATTGGTCAGCAGATCGCGCGTATGGAAATCCACGATGACCGGATCATCCGGAACATGAGCGGGCCGGTATTCGCCGACGCGCTCAAGGGACGAAAAATCACGGGGTCGATCCGGAGGGGGAAATACCTCTTTGCTCAGCTCGACAATGGTCATGATGTGTTGTTGCACTTCGGGATGACGGGCGACCTCAACCTCTACCAGGAGCCCGAAGACCGGGGGCGGTTCGAAAAATTCGCTTTTCATTTCACCGACGGCAACATCCTGGGCTTTGAGGACTCGCGGCTCTTTGCCCGCATTCTTTACCTCGAAGACCGGGAAGCGTACATCGCAGAAAAGAAACTCGGCCCCGATGCGCTCGACCTCGAACTGGAGTACTTCCTGGAAAAAATGCGGGGGCGCAAGACGACCCTGAAGGGCGCGCTGCTCAACCAATCCATCGTTGCGGGGTTGGGCAATCTCTACGTCGATGACCTCTGCTATAAACTGCGGCTTCACCCCGCTGCGCGGGTGGCCGACTTAACGGACGAACAGTTGACGCAGGTGTACGACAAGATTGTGGAGATGATGACCTTCGCCACCGAAAATGCACCTTATTACCGCGACTATCCCGATGAATGGTTCTGGCATACCTGGCGCAAAGAAGGCGAACAAGACCCGGAAGGGGAGGGCGAAGTGAAAATCATGAAAGTTGCCGGGCGGACCACCTATTACGTCGAGGGGCGCCAGCCTTTGTGACCAGAGGTTAGTTGGGGGCATTCGCATCACCCCGAGGTAATGCGGTAAGACACGCATTCTTCGAGGTCGGGGAAATCTTCAAGCTTAGGGTGTTTAAAGGAGCAAAACTCCGTCATCCCGATTTTGGTCATCACCGACCGCGAGGGCAGGTTGATCGCGGGGGTATTGGCGTATATTTCGTTGAGGCCCAGTTCGTGAAAACCGAAATCGAGGCAGGCGCGGGCGCCCTCGGGCGCGAGGCCTTGTCCCCAGGTATCGGGATGTAACCGCCAGCCTATTTCAACGCACGGGGCGAAGTCAACTTCGAGGTCGAGGTAGGAGAGGCCAATGAATCCGATCACTTTTTGGGTTTCACGCAGCTCGGCGGCGAAGAAACAGTGTCCGCGTTGCTGTTGCTGAATGTGTTGCCGGCCGATGAATGCCTTGGTTTGTTCCTTAGTGTAAGGGGCAGGAAAAAAACGCATCACCTCAGGATTACTGCAAACGGCGTGCATAGCGGCAAGGTCTGTTTTTTGCCAGGGGCGAAGGATTAGTCTTTTGGTGGTCAGCATGGTGTCATTATGTTTTTTCGGGCACGGATGCAGGTGCAGGGGGGGAGTTCTTGGAGGAGCAAGGTCCGGGCCTCTTCACAAAAGTATGACCCAATACAATCATCTCAACCTGCCCGGTGTTATTCAAACAGGCAACGACCAAAGAATGGTCCTTTCCTGCGATGCTAACGGACAAAAACTGATGACGAAACGCGAGTAACCGATCAACCATCAATGGAGAACGAATACAAACTGAAAGATTACTACCCCTTCGGGCTACAACACCCTGGTTTGAACTGCCAGCCGGCCGCCGAACCTACCAATGCTTATCGGTTTAATGGCAAGGAAGAAACTCCACTTTAAAACTGTCCGGCTAAAGCCGACCACCTCAGAGGTGTAGGATTTGAAGGAGGCTCGATTACACCTACTACAGATAAACCCTTTAATAACATTAAAAACTTCGCGGGAAAGTTTACAAGCTATGAAGCCGGATTTGGTCCGGTTAGCATATCTCGTGGAGGTGATTATGATTCTAGTTTAGGAGATAATCCTTACACGGAGTATGGACGATCGTATACTATTGGAGGAACTAGATTTGGGCTAGGAGACCTGATGAAATCAGCCAAATTAAAACCAAAGTTGTCAGGTAGTCTTGTTGTGAAACAAGGAAAGACGTGGGTTTTTTAAATTTGGACCAATGAGAAAATATTTTGGATCTGCTTTATTACTTTTGATGTTGTGCATTTTTTTTGCCTGGTTCATCCCGCTTTGGTATGATGGGATAACGCGTACTAGACAATCTCAAATGTGTAGACTTAATAAAAGCGCGTCGCAATGGGAGTTTGATGGCAAAATTAAAAGTTATGCACCTAGTAAGTCTAATGGTGGATATATTGACTTTGAACTTGCAAGTGGAGAAACCTTTTCCATGATGGAATGGGTATTTATCCCTCAACTTGACACTATTGTTCCGGGAGATAGAATCTTGAAGGTAAAAGGCAATCTCTTTATCGATGTGATGGCAAATAATAAAAATTTGCGTTTTTCACTCGATCACGGCTGTCCTGAATGGTCGTCTGTGCGCTAATCCCATCGAACGCGCAGCTAGCCGCAGGTGCCTTAGCACTTGTCGGGTAGCGGCAATTGGGTGGGGGGCTTGGTCCTCAGGTCTCGTTGTTTAGGAACACAGAAGGGTGAGCAGTTAACTGCTTACCCTTCTGTGTTCGTCACTAATCCTGGCCGAAAGCGGAAAATGGATAAAACCAGCGAGCGTAACTATCTTCCCTGGGGCGCAAACCAGATGTCGCGATTGCTCCTCCCCAACGTAACGATGTGGGGAGGCTGGGAGGGGGTTGAGCGTCAACCTGGTTTGCTCCCTACGACGTTGGCAGGAATCCCGATCTTTTAAATTATGAAAGAAGCGTTAGCTTTGAAGGTATGAGCTTGGATGTCTCAAGGTGGGGAGAAATGGGTGCAGATGATCAATCCCCCTCCATTTTACATGCCGAATACCATCACAAAGACCATCTGGGAAATGTTCGCGTAGCCTTCGCAGACCGTAACGGCGATGGACACATTGAAATATTAGACAGTGGCAATGGGGGGGATTCAGAAGTGAATCAGGTATTAGATTACTATCCTTTTGGACTACAACACCCTGGTTTGAACTGCCAGCCAGCCGCCGAACCTACTAATGCTTATCGGTATAATGGGATCGAGCACGTAGAAGAGCTGGGGCTAGATATGGCATTCTATCGTAGCTACGATCCGGCAATCGGACGGTGGATGCAGATTGATCCGAAACCGACGTATTCTCAGAGTGCCTATTCTGGAATGGGGAATAATCCTATCCTTTACAGCGATATGTTAGGGGATACTATCAATGACCCCAATGGAATTGTTGCAGGTTATAGGACCCAGATTTCAAGTCAGATAACTGGGTTGAATACACTCTTAGCAAATAGTAATTTAGACTTCTCCTCATTAGGTACAACAAGAGAAGCAGTTGCACAACTTAGAGGGGAGTTACAAGGTGTAATTGGGGAACTTGATGCAATGGAATCCTCTTCGCAAATTTACAATGTTGGATTTAACAGCGAAATGAATGCCAATGAAGGAGGGGTTAGCTTTGACAACTCAGATAATTCTGTCAGGATTGAAGTGGGACGAGGATCTGATGTTGGAGTTATTTCGCAAGAGCTATTGCATGGTTATCAGTTTGAAACAGGGCAAGTTTCAATTTCTTACGACAATAGTAGCTATGGTACATTGTATGATATAACTGATGAGACTGCTACTTATAAACGAGAGCATCTTGTTGTTCAGGGAGTTGCTGGTTTACAGTCAAGGGAGTCTATAAATGATGCTTACACCCTTAGGCTTGGGGCAAGTGCTACTCCACCAGCTTATCAGACCCTCCCAAGGAGAAATATAAATATCAGCTCTCCCGAAGGGATGAAAATGATGGCGAGAGAGCATATGAGACAAAGAACAGGTCCTGTACGCCCATTGCCTACTGAAGTATTTAAAGGATGGCAGTGATGAAACTAAAGCTATTGGTAATTACAGCTGGACTTCTGCTTTTTCAGTGCACTGTCAATAAGGTGGTTAACGCTGATCAGCTTGCAGGTCCACCGGTAGAGATTATTGGGGTATACCGTTACGTCCCTGACTCTGTGTCTGTTCCAAATCGGGGCTACAGGGAGATTTTACAGTTGAATGTAGACTCTACATTTACCTATGAAGTACGACAGGGAGGTCTTGTAAACTATTCAACGATGGGCACGTGGGGCTTTGACGATAATCATGTTATATTACTTACTGACGCATCCTATCCACGAGCTACGGTTGAGGAGACTGAATGCAGTAACTCGTCCGAAGTGAGAGTTCGTAATCAAGCTGGTGACCCAATCAATTTTGTTGTCTCTGGGAAGCTACAGAGTGGAGTAGATACAATTTTATTTTCTTCGACTGTCGGTTTTATGAAGCTTACAAATCTTGACTTGAAAGAGGTATCCGTTCTTAGCCCATCAGGTATTGCTTCTCCAGATTTTGATGTCAAAAAAGATGAGTGCTCACTAATAAAAATTAGCCTTCCCAATCGACGGACTTTTGATTACGAGAAATGGAGGTTGTTGAGTGGTAAAATTAAACCTTTGAGTAGTCGAGGAGAGACCCAGGGTTATTATTTACATCTTTCTCAGTAGTGAGCTATTTACAATGTGCTGGCGGTGTAGGATGTTGGTAGTTCTGAGCAACCCTTAGAAATTTAAGCCAAGGCCTGTACCCTCCGCTTCGTAACGAGCGCATCGATAAAAGTCTTGACCATTTTTTGGTCCTGATCATCAAGTTCTTCAACGGCAGCAAAAAGGTCTAGCAACTCACGGTCAGTCACCTTGGTTGCTGCAACTGCTTGGCTATCTCCGTTCATTAAATAATCGGCGGTAGTTCCTAGCGCGTCGGCGAGGCGGCGGACGACGTCGGCGGATGGCTTAGACTTTTGCTGCTCGTAGCGACCAATCTGGATATAGGTAAGGCTAACCTTAGCAGCTAAATCTGCTTGGGTTAGCTTTTGCTCTTTGCGTAGGGCTCTAATCCGGTCTCCGATAGTCATAATCATACTTTTGTGGCAGTTCATCAATCCTTTGAGCATGAAAATACGGCTATTGGTGGGCTGAATCAAACTTTTTAAAGTGTTCGAGATGCCTAGGTGTTGGATTGTTGCCAACACGGATGTTTTATTGCAATGCAATCATGTTTGATTTTTATTTTTTCTTCAATTGGCATCAAATGAAGAAAAAACTGACCCAACGCCGCACACATGACCATCCCCGCTATCAAAGCCGCCCTCTCCATCGCCCAGGTCCTCGCTCACTACGGTCTCGAGCCCGGCCCTACCGGCTCGATGACTTGTCCCTTCCACGATGACAAGTCGGCGAGCATGAAAGTCTACCACGACACCAACACGGCCTACTGCTTTGCGGGCAGCTGCGAGGTGAACAGCGTGGACGTGATTGATTTTATCATGCACATGGAGAAGTGTGATAAGCGGGCGGCGATCCTGAAGGCGAAAGAGCTGATCGGCATCCCCCTCTCGAACCTCCCGGTTCGGCCCCCGAAGGGGGAAACCGACCAAGCCAAAGCGTTGGATATCGGTACCATCTACCCCGCCAGCCTGGAGGCGATTAAAAAGCATGCGGCGGCGAAAGCCTACTGCCTGGAGCGCGGGCTTAAGTACTGGGACTTCCTCGGTGTGGGCTACAAGTCTCGGAAGACGAAGGATAAGTGGGGCCGGGGCTGTATTCTGCTGCCGCTGCGGGATGAACGGGGTAAGATAGTGAGCCTTTACGGTCGGGCGATCAAGGGGCCGGGGCATTACTATACGGCGGGGCGCAAGGGGCTTTATCCGCACTACCCTGACCACACAACTAAGACGCTGATCCTGACGGGGAGCGTGCTCGATGCGGTGCGTATTCCGGAGTTACTGACCCCCTCATTCCGGAGTATTGACCCCCATGTGGATAACTCGCGCTTGTTAGGGTTACGAAGATAAGTTTTCAGATCGTTTCCTCAGACTTTTTCCTTTGAGTTCGACCCGATGAGCCTTCGGGATGATCCTGTCCAGGATGGCAT
>NZ_VOXD01000036.1 GCF_008014675.1 Neolewinella aurantiaca
TGAGTACCGGTACGCACCAGCCACAGAATGGCGTCAAGTACATCCCGGAGTTGATGTTTTGTCTTGCGGTTGATTGGTAGATAATCTTTAACTTCGTTCCACTGGCTGTCAGTCAACCGAGTCCACTGCTTGGTCATATTTGTAGTGTTTAGCGACTTACAAGATACGACTGGCAGCCTTTATATCTAAATTTTCATAATTTTAGACACGCTCTAAGTAAACTGACATTCCTATTTATCCTCCCGATGCTATTCATCGGCTGTCCACAAAGTAATCAAGGGGGAATGTTCGGAGACGACGACGATGATGGCAGCGGCGGTGGGTCGATGAACGAATGCCCCGATGGCTTCGTTCGTATCGCTGACGACTGTGTTTGTGAATCCGATTTCCAATTTGGTGCTGAAGATTGCATAACATCAATAGATAGCGGATTCATGTATTCTCCCCTAGTTGGGTGCCCGGGAGGTATGGCTATTAAGCTAACTAATGATTTTAAACACAGAGTTGAGCTGTCGGGAGAGTCTTATGAAAGGTTTGGAATGTTTTTTATTCAACCTAGGAGAAATATTAGTGGCAATGAAATTACTCCAATATCTTATCTCAGTAAAAGCCTGGAAGCAGGAAAGGATAGTATTATTTTTGAACTGTCAATAGATAACTACTTTAGTTATGATACTTTAGCTTTTCTTCCCTCTTTCATCTTTCACGGAGTACGCGAAGATTCTACAAGCCTGAGGGGGACAATGTCTTGGGGAGAGCGTCTTGACTATTGGAAGTTTGGTGAAATCTACGGAAGTTGTGACGCTGTTTTTCAGCTGCCTGAATAACTTACCTCTCCGTATTAGCCATCAATACCTCCAACTCATCCTCCCGCAACTCCCGCCATTCGCCTACGGGCAATTTGTCCAGCCGGACATTCATGATGCGGATGCGCTTGAGTGTCTGCACCTCGAAGCCGAGGTATTCACACATCCGGCGGATCTGGCGGTTGAGGCCCTGGGTGAGGATGATTCTGAATTTGAATTTGCCTAGTTTTTCGACTTCGCACTTCTTCGTTACTTGGTCAAGGATAGGCAGGCCTCCGGCCATCCGCTTGATGAATTCACGGTTGATGGGCTTGTTGACGGTAACGATGTATTCTTTGTCGTGCGCGTTTTCGACGCGGAGGATTTTGTTGACGATGTCGCCGTCGTTGGTGAGCAGGATCAGTCCGGTAGAAGGCTTGTCGAGCCGGCCGATGGGAAAGATGCGTTCGGGGTAGTTGACGAAGTCGATGATGTTGGTCTTGTCCCGCCGGTCGGTGGTGCAGGTAATGCCCGGAGGCTTGTGCAGGGCGAGGTAAACGGCTGGGGGCTTAGAGGTGAGGGACTTCCCGTCGACGGTTACGTCGTCGCCGGGTTCTACGCGGTTGCCCTTGCGGGCAACGGTTCCGTTGAGCATAACCCTGCCGGCATCCAGCATTTTGTCGGCCTCCCTGCGGGAGCACATGCCGGTACCGGCAATGAATTTGTTGATGGAGGTGGAAGTATCGTTTGGCATAAGTAGCGAAATATTCAGGGCGCGGCCGCAGGATGCAGAGAAAGTTAAGGGGCTTGGTCTTAAAGGAGCAAGACTTCGTTTCCAGGGCGCAAGGTACAGGTTGTCGGGCTGGTCCCGTTTCCTTGAAGCGTTTTCGTGCGAATAACAGTGGTCCGCTACGGTTTGTAGCTAATGAGATGACTTTACTTCCGTGTCGGCAGGCAAGGTGAGACGGGCGGGAACGCGGAGTAATCGTTTCCTCCCCAAAGACTTCGCTTCTTCCCGTTTTGCCCGTTCATTTTTTCTTGATAAAAAACGAACCAAAAAATCAAGGCTGTGCCACCGGCTGGTCGTGGAATCCAGTTCTTGAAGCCTAAAATGGAAAAACTCGCGGCGGCGTTGGTCAGGTTGCTTCTAAACCCATCGGTTCGTTGAAATCTGGGTAGCTGCGTCCTATGCCTTGAGAACGCTCAGACAGTTTCCATTTTTAAACGGCTTCAAAAACCGGATTCTACTGCCGGTGCCAAGGCCGAAGCCGGAGTGTCGGAGCTCTGTGCTTTGCTTTGAATTGCGGGGCTTAGAGCATTCAGGAAAATCTTTGGTTCGGCCGCCTTCACCCCCGGGGAATAGCAGGGATAAGCGACCTCTGGTCGCGTAATTGGTACGTATGGATTTAATCGGAGTGAAACTCCTCCACCGACACTTTCGACTATAATCATTGCGAAGCGACTTTGGCCTTGGCTCCGGCCACTGATTCGGTTGCTGATGGCCGTTAAAAAAAGCAAACTGTATGAGCCAAAACCGAGTCGCTGCATTTCCGAAGGGCTTCGACTCCCGACGGTTCCAGACTTTGAAGGATCAGTTTGAGGCGAGTTTTTGCTTTTTAGGCCAGCAGTAACCGGATTAGTGATCAGCCGGAGGCACAGCCCGAGGGGTTTGCTTCTTTGCCCCGTCAAAGAAGGCCGCCGGCAGGCAAGGTGAGACGGGCGGTGACGCTAGCCTGCCACCGGTGCCCAAGGATTGTGCTTCTTCCCGTTTTGCCCGTTCATTTTTTTTTGATAAAAAACGAACCAAAAAATCAAGGCTGTGCCACCGGCTGATCGTGGAATCCAGTTCTTGAAGCCTAAAATGGAAAAACTCGCGGCGGCGTTGGTCAGGTTGCTTCTAAACCCATCGGTTCGTTGAAATCTGGGTTGCTGCGTCCTGGGCCTTGAGAACGCTCAGACAGTTTCCATTTTTAAACGGCTTCAAAAACCGGATTCCACTGCCGGTGCCAAGGCCGAAGCAAGAGGGACTGAACTCTGCGTTCCGCACTCTACACTTTGATTACTGAGCGAATATTTAGAATCCCGATCCGGTTTGGCTCTCCTGAAAACTGAAGTTTGGCATTGAAGGCCGCCGGCCGGCATGTTAGACGAGATATGACGCTGTTGTCACCCTGCAAGATTTGCTAAGCACGGAAGTAAAGTCATCTCATTGGCTATAAACTGTAGTGGACCATTGTTCTTCAAACGGCAAGCACTGCATCCTGCGGCCGCGCCCTGAATTATTCAATCTTAACGTTTACTCCGCAATTATTAGTTTTTCCTGCCGTTGTTAAGTCAGTCTCACGAAAAGACATACAGAGGCCCCGGCGCTTCTGAACACCTTACCGGAATCACCGATTCCGAAACCGATATAGAGTAGTTTGAATCTTTGTGCGGCAAACGGAATGAGTTTCGTTTGCCGCTTTTGTATTACGCCCGTATCTTACGGGCATGGATTTTTCACAACTACTACAGCAGCAGCTCAAAGAGCAGCTCAGCGGCGGCCTGATGGACGCGCTAACACAGCAAACCGGTACCGACCGGACTACAACGACAAAAGCTACCAGCGCCATCATTAGCACAATGATGGGAGCGCTGGCACGTAACGCCTCTACGCCACAGGGCGCTAATTCCTTATCCAACGCTCTTGACCGGGACCACGACGGAAGCATTCTGGACGTGATCGGTGGCCTGATGAAAGGCGGTCAGGAAGCACCGGGGCAAGGCCTGCCGACTGGCGGCGGCCTGATGGACCTGGTAACCGGTATGGCCGGCGGCGGAGGCGGAAACGCAGCTGGTGGCCTGCTTGGTAGCCTGCTGGGAGGTGTACTCGGCGGAGGGCAACAACAGCAACCACAAAGCAGTGGAGGCATTGGCGACTTGCTTGGCGGCCTGATGAGCGCGACCCAGGGTAGCGATGGTGGTGGTATCGGTGACCTCCTCGGTGGATTGCTGGGAGGAACCCAAACACCCGGCCACGACAAAATCCCTCCACAATTCCGCAAAACGGTAAACGGTGGCGGTATTCTGGACCACGTCCTCGGAGCACAAAAGACCGAAGCTGCAGAACAGATCAGCCAAACCAGTGGGCTCAGTATGAGCAAAGTATTGCCGCTTATGGCAACCCTGGCACCCATCCTGATGGGAATGCTCGGCAAAACCAAACGGCAAACCGGCACCGATGCCAGCGGCCTCGGCGGAGCCCTCATCGACATGGTGACCAAAAGCCAGAGCAACCCGCGCCAGAATGCTCCGGACCTCGGCCTGGCCGGAACCCTGCTTGACAGCAACGGCGACGGACAAATAATGGACGACCTTCTCGGGATGGGCGCTAAAATGCTGGGCGGTTACTTCTCGAAGTAGGAACCAGTACTATTCTTAAAATATCACTCGCTGACCCTGCGGTACCATTGGTGCTGCGGGGTCTTTCGTTTTGTGCTCTGCGGAGGGGAGGAAGTTGCTCCGGTCGGCCTGCACCTGCGTCTGCGCCTTCCGGGCGGCACTTTTATATTTATAGGCTGATCTCGGGGTAAAGCACCGCTTGTCTGGCTTACCTTTGCCGTATGGATTTTGCACCCCTCCTGAAAGCCATCAAAGGCAAAGATTTTGCTCCGTTGTACCTGCTGCACGGAGATGAGCCCTGGTTTATCGACCAGCTGGAGGCTGCCATCGAAGCCAACGCACTGCAGGAACACGAGCGATCCTTCAACCAAACCATCCTCTACGGCAAAGACACCGAGTACCTGCAGGTCATCGACGCTGCGCGTCGTTTCCCGATGATGGCCGAGCGGCAGTTGGTGATCCTCCGCGAAGCACAGGATATGCGGAGCCTCAAAGAACTGGCTGCGTACGCCGAAAAACCTTCGCCAACCACCGTGCTCGTGATTTGCCACAAGCACAAAAAACTGAACGGAAACACCGCCCTGGCCAAGAAGCTGAAGAAGAACGGCGTAGTTTTTGAAGCGAAAGCTCTCTACGAGAATAAAGTTCCTGGCTGGATCAGTACCTACCTGAAAGGCAAGAAGTACAGCATCGAACCGGAAGCCTCGAACCTGCTGGGTGAGTTCCTGGGCACAAGCCTGGGGAAAATCAGTAACGAACTGGATAAACTGATTATTAACCTGAAGCCAGGAACTACCATCACGGCTAAGATCGTAGAAGACCAGGTTGGCGTTAGCAAAGATTATAATGTCTTCGAGTTGCAAAAAGCCATCGGCCACCGCGATGTAGTGAAGGCCACCCGGATCGTCAACTATTTCAAGGCTAACCCTAAGGCCGGGCCCCTGCCGATGGTGATGGGGAGTTTGTACAACTATTTTAGCAAGGTGTTTTGCCTCAAGGAACTGCACCGCAAGCGGGCGAGTAAGCAGGAAATCATGAAGGCCCTCAGTCTTCGGTTCGATTTTTTTCTGCAGGACTACGAGAAGAGCGCGCGCAATTACTCAGCGCACGGCATTACCCGAGTGTTCTCGCTTTTACGTGAATACGACCTCAAGAGTAAGGGGGTAGAGAGTAATCTGGCCGGCAAGCAAGAGAACGAGCTACTGAAAGAATTGGTCTGGAAGATGATGAACGTAGAGCAATTGCCCGCCTAGAAATACACCCGGCTTGTCCGACCTGGCCTTAAAGCGGCTCTTAGCCGTCGGTTTTCATCGTCTATACTGGTTGTCTTAACAACTGTATCCTTGCTATCTTGCGGCCCCTAACTGAACCACCACCAATTTATGTCTAAAATTCGCGCTGCCATTACTGGCGTCCACGGTTACGTACCAGACTATGTACTGACGAACGAAGAGCTCGCCACCATCGTGGACACTAACGATGAATGGATAACCTCGCGTACGGGAATCAAAACCCGGCACATCCTGAAAGGAGAAAATCAGGGTACATCGGTCATGGTTGTTGAGGCTCTTAAAGGCCTGCTGAAGAAAACAGACACCAACCCGGAAGATATCGATCTCGTAATCTGTGCCACCGTAACCGGTGACGCAATCTTCCCCGATACCGCCAATATTGCGACCTACAAAACAGGTATGGTCAATGCCTTCGGCTTTGACCTTAACGCTGCCTGTAGCGGATTCCTCTATGCGCTGACGGTAGGCGCCAAGATGATCGAAGGCGGAATGCACAAGAAAGTTATTGTAGTGGGAGCCGACAAGATGAGCTCCATTATCGACTATACGGATCGGACAACCTGCGTAATTTTCGGAGACGGCGGCGGAGCTGTACTGCTGGAGCCTACCACCGAGGACGTTGGCGTTATCGATTACCAACACCACGGAGACGGAAGCGGCGAAAAACACCTTTACCTCATCGCCGGTGGGTCGCGGAAACCCGCGACCGTCGATTCGGTCATGTCACGCGAGCACTTCGTTACGCAAAACGGCCGCCCCGTCTTCAAGGCTGCCGTTTCGGGAATGAGCGACGTCGTGAAAAAAATCATGGCCCGCAACAACCTCGATGCCGAAAACCTCGATTGGCTCGTACCCCATCAGGCCAATATCCGCATCATCCAAACGGTCAGCAGAATGGCGGAATTTCCGATGGAGAAGGTGATGCAAAACATCCAGCGGTATGGTAACACCACCGCCGGAACACTGCCCCTGTGCCTGCACGACTACGAACCCCAACTCAAGAAGGGGGATACGCTTGTACTCACCGCCTTCGGCGGTGGCTTCACCTGGGGAGCGCTCTACCTGAAGTGGGCCTACGACGGCGACAAGGTTAAGCGCCTCGACTAAGACCTTACGATGGAACGTGTGTTAATCCTCGGTTGCTCCGGCTCCGGAAAATCAACCCTGGCCCGGCAGCTGGGGGAGCGCACCGGCCTGCCCGTTATCCATCTGGATCACGAGTACTTCGGCCCGGACTGGAAGGAGCCCAGGCGTGAAGACTGGGGTGATACGGTAACTAAACTGGCTGCCCGCGACCGCTGGCTGATGGACGGCAACTACTCCGGCACCTTCCCGCTGCGCATGCCGCGAGCCGATACTATTATCTTTCTCGATCAACCTACGTGGCGTTGCCTTTGGCGGGTGATTATGCGAACCCTCCGGCATTACGGGAAGGTCCGCCCGGGCTCGGCGCCGGGCTGCCGGGAGCGGTTTGATCGTCACTTTTTGCACTACGTAGCTACCTACAACCTGACCCGAAGACCGAAGATTTCCGCTGCTCTTGCGGATCAGCGAAAACTGGGTAAAGCCGTTTTTCACCTGCGAAGCCGCAACGGGCTCAAGGCATTGTTAGAAGCCGGAGCTCTGGTTTAAGCGGCGGCTACCTGACGACAGGCTTCGGCGCAGCGGCGGCAGCTTTCGGCGCAGGCTTTACAATGATCGTGGTCGTGGGCGCCGCATTGTTCGGCACAATAGTCGCATATTTCAGCGCAAAGGCGGCAGTATTCGGGAGCCCATTTGCTTTCTGAGGCGAGCATTTTGATGCACGCGAGGCAGCTTTCCACACACTGTACACAGCAGTACGGGCAGTCGTTCATGCTGTCTTTTCCTGCCATTTTGGTAATGCACACCTGGCAGTCAACCAGGCACTTCTGACACGCCTCGATGCATTCCTGATAGTTGGGTTTGATTAAAGTACTCATGCTTAAGGTTTTATTGCTGGAACGGGAAGAGTGGGCCGGATTGTTCGCATTGCTTACCTTGCGGCCATGCGTATTTCTCTTGCTCTTCGTCGTTTTCTTACCCTGCTTGTCCTGCTGGTAGTCCTTGTGTTTGCTGCTTTTCTGTGGTTCAAACCGTTACTGAACATTGGTGCCGGCTATGCCGCCAAACACGCCTGCAGTTGTCATTTTCTGCAGGGCCGTGAACTGGAAGAGATTCGTGAGCACGACCTGAATTTTTCGGTTCTGGGCATGGTGGGGCTCGAAGTATCCGGTAACGAAGTGGAGAGTTCTTTCTTTGGCCTGGTGGATCGGCGAGCGGTGTTCCGCGAAGGCGTGGGGTGTACCCTGATCAACGACGAAGAAAAGCCATTGGCGGAAGTCAAGGGCGCGGCCGCAGGTGCAAAAAAGGTTGAAGGAGCACTGGTCACTGGCCCCGCTGCCCTTACCGAAGCGTTGGACTTCGGTATGGCGCCTGTCCCCGGCGGCGCAGCCCGCGGACTGGTTGTTATGCAAAACGGTGAAATCATTGCCGAACGCTACGCTCCGGGCTACGATCAAAATACGCTGCTCCTCGGCTGGTCGATGACCAAGACGCTAACGGCCCTCACGTTGGGCAAGGCGTTGGAAGACGAACTTGCCAGCGGCGTATCACCGGAAGAATTGGTCGCTACCGATCACCTCTTCCCTGAGGTGTGGACCGACTCCGCCCGGCAGCTGGTAACCATCGCGGATCTGCTGCACATGAACTCCGGCTTGTCCTGGAACGAGGGCTACGGTAGCCTCACCGACGCTACCATCATGCTCCACGAGATGCCCGATATGGCCGCATACGCAATCGCTGCACCTGCGGTCGCGCCCCGAAACACCGTCTGGAACTACTCGAGCGGAACCACAAACATCATAGCCGAAATTGCAAGCCGTCGGGGAGGCGAATCGTCCTTCGCCGACCTGTACCACGAGTTGTTCAGCGACGTTGCTCCGAGCCTGCTCATCGAGCCGAGTCAGGCGGGCCTTCCCGTTGGTAGTTCCTACGGTTGGGCCACGGCCCGCGACTGGGCCAACCTCGGTCAGTTTATGCTGCAGGATGGCATATGGAACGGCGATACACTACTCACGCCCGGCTGGATAGACTATCTGCGCAAACCAGTCACCGGATCCGAAGGAACCTACGGCGGCCAAACCTGGCTCCCGGGGCCGGATATGCCCTCCCTCCCCAAAGACGCCTTCCTGATGCGTGGTTTTCAAGACCAGCGGGTGTTCGTCATTCCCTCCCGCAATCTGGTGATTGCCCGGCTTGGCCACGGAGAGGATAAGAGTACTGATTTCGACGGGTTGGTAGCGAGATTGATGGATGTAATAGATTGACAGGGCCTGCCGCCCATACCGAGCGCAGCGCGCATCCATATGCGGTAGCACTACCCACTACCTGGGGACCTCGATTCCCCGCAAAATTTCGGCAATTACATCTTTAGCGCCAAAGCCTTCCATCTCTCGTTCCGGCGTAAGGATGATCCGGTGATTGAGGACAGGGTAGGCGACCTGCTGAATATCATCCGGTGTAACGAAATCGCGACCGGCGAGCGCCGCTACAGCCTTGGAAAGACGCAGGATGGCGAGCGACGCCCGGGGGCTGGCGCCGAGGTAGAGGTCCGGGTGCGTCCGGGTGCGGTGGACGAGCGCGGCGATATAGTCGAGCAGTTCATCCCGGATGAAGACTTTTTCGATGAGCGCAGCATACTTCGCGATCAGTTCTTTGGTGAAGACGGGTTTTACGTCTTCCTGCTGTGTCTGGCGAAAATCGTTGCGGAAGCGATAAAGGATTTCCTTCTCTTCTTCCATGTCCGGGTAATCGATGATGATACGGACGAGGAAACGGTCGAGCTGGGCTTCGGGAAGCCGGTAGGTTCCTTCCTGTTCAATGGGGTTCTGAGTGGCAATCACGAAGAAAGGGTCTTCCATCGTGTAGGTTTCACCGTCGGCGGTAATCTGTTGTTCAGCCATGACCTCAAACAAAGCTGCCTGGGTTTTAGCCGGCGCCCGGTTGATTTCATCGATGAGCACGATGTTGGAGAAAACCGGCCCTTTAGTGAACTGAAACTTCGAGTCGGCCATGTTGAAGACGGTGGTGCCAGTCACGTCACTCGGCATCAGGTCGGGGGTGAACTGGATGCGGGAATAGTCGGCCGCTACGGTTTTAGCCAGTAGTTTGGCGATCATCGTTTTGGCGATTCCGGGTACACCCTCTACCAGTACATGGCCGCCAGCCAGGAGGGACGCGATGAGAAGATCGATGAATTCCTTTTGGCCGACTACGAGCTTACCGATCTCGGCGCGGACAGCAATTGCTGCCTGATGCAATTCATCGAGGTCGATACGATCAGCCGGAGCCATTGCGTGAGCGATTTCATCTTCCGGTAATGCATCAGGGACCAGTTCTCCGAGGGACTCCTCCAGCGGAGTCTCGTAGCCTTCCGGAGGGGTAGTAGGAGTGAGGTCTTGGTCTTGGCCGGGGATTTCGTCTTCGGGGAACATGTTTATCAGTTAGTAGTGGGTAGAAAGTAGTCGGTAGGTTCGGTTGTTGAAAGGGAGGGAGGTCAAAGGTTTGGCTCTCCTTGTCTGCAACCGCTACAACCTGTAAAGTGGTTCGATGGCTCGGTAGAAGCGGACCAACTCTCCGTCGGTGAGGTGTTTTTTTGACTGAACGAAACGAATTTCCGCGAGCGCCCGGTGGGCGATTTCTTCGTCTCCACCGATGAGTTCGGCCAGGTTTTTCGGAGGAGGCTCGCCTTCCTTCCAGCGTACGGTGAAGCGGTCTTGCAGGAAAAAGCGCAGGCTGGCCAGTTCCTGGCGGGCCAGAGCTATATGGTGACCCTTTTGGAAGACCAATCGGCTGATGGTGTCGATGAAGCGCTTGCTCGAGTTCTCCCGACGATTGATAATGGGGATGATGCGCTGCCGGCGCTTGCCCCTGAAAATTACGTAAAGGAGGGTGGCGAGCAGTAAGGTGTACCAGGCCAGCGCGAGGGGCGGCTGCTCCTGAATGTAGCTCAGTGCTTCGTTGCCGGTGAGGAGGTTTCGGCCGCCGCTGTAGCCTTGTCCCTGGTTATTGTTGGCCTGGCGGTTACGCTGGCGGGCCACGGAGGGCGGTACGCGACTTACTTCGTCCCAGTAAACCGGACCATCGTCGAGGATGGAAAGAACAGCCTCGGCGTATTCGTGCTGCAGGCTATCGACGAGGTAATAATTAGTGAAGAAAACGGGGTTGTTGTGGAAGTAGAAACTACCGTCTCCCCAACCCAGTCGGGTAAAGTTTATGTTGTAGTCGTCCAGCGTACCGAGCACCTCGTTGTCGAGCAATGTGTCGCACAGCATTCCTCCGTTGAGGTAGCGGGTTGTCCGGTTGTAGGGCTCGTAGTCGTAGATGTTGAAGAGGGTGTAATCATGACTGTCCAGTTGCATCGTGACGGTGTCGATACTGAGGAAACCGATGCGTTCGCTGTCGTTGTAGAAACTGTAATAGCAGTCGTTGCCGAAGAGGTGCCGGGCGAGGTCTTCGGGCAGGTCGTTTGCGGCAATAAACGCGGTGTTGCCCCGCTCTACGAAGTCGAGTAGTTGGGTTACCGACCGTTCGTTGTAGTACGAGTATTCTCCGATGAAAATGTAGTTGGCTGAATTAGCTGCTGCGTCCTGCAGGGAAGCAAGGCTGTCTTCGACGAACACCAGGCTTTCGGGCCGGGCTTCGAGGAGTTCGTACAGAACGAAGAGATCGTAGGGTTGCTTTTTGTCGTAGCGGTAGGTTTCCTGCCAATTGGTCCAGCAGCCAGAACATCCGGAAACGAATACGACTACACAGGCGTAGAAGAGGAGTTGTGTAAATCGTCCGGCCCTATTCATGCGAAGCGGATTTTGCTGTTGCGGCCTGAATTGCTGCGTTCAGGGTCGTGAACTTGCGGTGGACGAGGCGGTAGCTGAGCCGCTCGATGGGGTATTTGCCATACCAGTAGCGTTCGTAGTCGGCGGTTACCTCCCGGAAGTCCTGAAGGAAATCACTGCGGCGCAGTTGGTTTTGGTAGTCGCGGTTGCTGAAGTCACGACGGTACCTGATGAGGCCCCCGTCCTGAAGTTCTTTCAGCAATTGGATATAGAGCAGCCGTACCGCGATATCGAACTGGCCCGCGTTTTCGGCTCTTTGCAGCAGGGTGAGCGATACGCCTTCGGCGACCAATTGTTCTTCTTCAATTTCGGAAATGTTGATCTCGTCCTGATCGTCTTCTTTTCCTTTGGTACGTTTGCGCATGTCCACATCGCCGAGCATCCGGTAGATCAGGTAACCGAGCCCGGCAATAAGAATGGCAAGGATCAGAAGGGTCGTACCGTCTGAAAGGTCAATTTTCCAGTTTTCATAGCTGCCCAGACTATCGAACCAGTCGAAGGGATCTTCCTCTTCGACTTCTTCCTCAATTTCTTCTTCCTCTTTTTCTTTGACGAAACTAAGGTCGTCCATCAACTCTTTGTGGCGGTCGGCGGGGAAGACCGGGCTGGCGGCCTGTTGGCCGACCAGAGGATGGAAGCCCAAACCGACGCCCGCAAGCACTAAGAGCCGTACCTGCGGTACGGACCGCAGTATAATTCTGAGCAGGAAATGACGGAGGATTTGGTGCATATTAGTTTCGGAAGGGAAAGATACGGCAGGGGCGGGAAACGGAATGGGTGGCGGAAAATCTTTATCCGGGTCATCCGGTTCATCCTTCCGAAGGGTGAAAGAGAGGAGCTTGCGGAATGTCCATGGCCTTTATCCTTTTTTTGCACCTGCGGCTGCGCCGGAAAGTATTTCCTGAGGATGTGGCTTTAATCCTCCTGTTTTGGAATACTATACCCATATTTTAGAATTAACTGCAAGCAATTATAACATTTGACCAAATTTTCGCATTATTGTTGAAATATTTCCACCCATAATCGCCGAGAAGGCTCATTTGCCCTCAACGCACAAATTCTATTACCACATGAGTAAATTCGATGAGAAGCTGGCCACCTACGAAGAGGCCCTGAAGAAACTCGATCCTAAGGCTGATATGGACCTCCTCCGTAAAGTAACCAAAGGCCTGGGCCCTTCGATTTATAACAACGACAGCAACAAGGTTGCCTGCAGCCAAAAGACAGAACTGGAGCGTGTAGTCAAGAACTACTGCGAAAAGAAACTTGGCGTCAGCGCTGAGGATGGCGACAAGGCGGTTAAGGCTGCCTGCGAGAAGTACACTGAGCGGGCCAAGCACCGCGCCGTATTCTACTACCTCGTTTGTAAGGACCTCGGCAAGGAAAGCGTTTACGCTTGATGATCAGGACGTCTTAGACATCCCCACATCGGTAAAAGCCCAACGGACTTCGGTTCGTTGGGCTTTTCTGATAATACGAGGTCTGCTGTTTTTTTTATACGACGACCCTGCCCGTGATTCCGCTTCGCACAGACGTCCAGACGGCTTCAGCTACCGTCTCTGGTGCGAGGATGTCGGCGGGTGGTTCTTCGTTGTTCCAGCTGGAGGTGAGCGTGGCTCCCGGGGCCACAAGGGTGGTCTTTACGTTGCTGTTGAGTAGCTCCGATTCCCAGCCGAGATAGAGTCCGCGGAGGGCGTATTTGGTGGCCACGTAAGCCGTGAGGTGCGGTGGTTGAAAATCGGTGCCCCGCGAGCCGATTACCACCAGGTGGCCGGATGGCTGTTGCCGTACAGCGGGTAATAAGCGTCGTGCCAGTTGGTGGTTTGCCCAGACGTTCACCCGCCACAGCCGTCCGTAGATGTCTTCTTCGCCGAGTAAATGGCCCGGAGCAAAGATTGCTGCGTTCAGCACAATTGCGTCGTAGGGATGAACAGGGATCGACGCAATTCCGGCGTCGGTGCCTAGGTCGGCAGTGATGGTGGTGACCTGCTGACCTGAAAACGCTTTTTTCATGGCCAGCAAATCTGCCTGAGTGCGGGCAACGGCCGTCACGGTCCAGCCCTCCCGGGCAAAGCGTTCTGCACAGGCCCGGCCAATACCTTTGGTGGCTCCGGTAATCAGTACGTGTTTGCTCATTCCGCAACGTTTAGCAGCGTTGCCGCCGGATCAGTTACAACCTCGCCGCGGTGGCCGCTTTCGGCCACGCCTACGCGGATGCCCGCCCATGTCCCTCCACAACTGTTGTGAATTACAGCCTTGGGCCCAAGGATCAGCGTTGCGCCGGGGTCTACGTGAATCGCCGCTCTTTCCGGCAGGTGAACCCGGTTGTTGATGCGAAGAGTATAGCCCCGCCGGACATAGATGTCGCTGTTGAAATCTCTTTCGCCTTCCCAGTTCAGGTCTTTGGTGACACGAATCGACTCGGTGTTTGCGTAGTCGCACCAGCGGGGGAGTAGCCACTTTCGTTGGCGGCCTGTGATGTTGGTCATGTGCGCGTGCATTCTTCCGATCTGGCACGGGGTCAGGGCTTGCTGATCTTTACTGTAATCCATGAGGTTGTTGCTCGTCTTTCCCGGCCCGTAGTTGTCGCCATGCTGGCTCCAGGCATTGTTTTTGTGGGGTGGTGTGTCGTCGCAGCCATCGTTGCCCCACGCATGGTTCAGGCCCAAGGCGTGTCCGATTTCGTGGGCCAGAATACCCCGCAATTCCCAGGGCTTGCGGTTACTCTCCAGCCAGCCGGTGATCTTGATGGCGTCACCGAGGTAGATGCCATCGGTGCCGGGAGATCTGAAGGTTTTACTTGTCAGGCTGTCGCGGGGCGGGCCCATGATGAAGATGTTCAGCACGCTATCTCGGTTTACGGCATACTTTTCGATCACCTTACGGCTGGCGCGGTTACGGTTACGACCGTTGTGGAGGTAGCCATACAGCTCGTCGTCGTAGTGTTCGTAGATGGCATGTTCGTTCGTTCCGGGTTTCTTGGGGATGTTGAAATGCAGGCGCCGGGGCAGAGCACTTACTTCCATTCCTTCCGGGGTCAGCCAAAGCTCCGGAGTTTTGCCGATCAGGTCATTGGTATAAAGCAGGACTTCTTTTATGTTGTCTATCGCCTTTTGCCCGTAAAGTGGGTAAAGGGTGTCTGAGCTGTTCATGATGTGGAAGTTCACGTGGAGATACCGCATCGGGAGATACCGCTCGTTGGTAGTGTCGGGTATGTAATGTTCCGGCGTTACTCCACGTTGCCTTGCGAAGGTGTATTCCGCGGGGCGCTGTACGTTATCCGGCCGGTAACGTTCGTATTCAAACGGCGTGTCTTCACGCAATTCGACCACAGTACTTGCAGTGGTGGGTTTAGGCTTACAGGCGAAGGCCAGAAGCGGGAGCAGTAGCAGAATCAGATAGCGGGGCATACTTTAAGATAATTATTCTTATTACATGACGCTATAATGCCCGTTTTGGTTATTACGGGATCGTTAAATAGTCTGCTCCTGTTTGGTGTAGAAAGGTGTTCCGGGAAGGAAGTTTAGGGGCGCAGACGCGGGTGCAGTGCAGGGTTAAACGACCGATAGGCCTCCGTCCATCCCGATTACCTGCCCGGTAACAAAGGCTGCTTTGTCACTCAGCAGAAAGGCGGCCATTGCCGCAATTTCTGAAGCGTCGGCTACCCGGTTGAGGGGGTGGCGGTTGGCGCTTGCTTCACGTTTTTCGTCGGTGGCCAGCAATTTCCCGGCCAGTGGAGTGTCGGTGAGCGATGGCGCAATGGCGTTTACCCTGATGTTGGGCGCGTACTCTGCCGCCAGGCTGCGGGTGAGTCCTTCCACGGCCCCCTTTGCGGCGGCGACGCCCGCATGGAATGGCATTCCGCGCTGCACGGCTACGGTCGAGAAAAAGACAACGGCGGCTTTATCAGACTTCTTCAGCGTTCGCTCGGCCGCCTGCATGCAGCGGATGGCACCAACGACATTGAGTTCGAATGCCTCCCGGAAGGCCGGGGCCTTGAGGCTGCGGAAAGACTTCAGGTCGATACTCCCCGGGCAATACACCAGGCCGTCGAGTTGCTCCGGAATGGCTTCTTTGGGCGGGTCTTCGTCTCCGGTTACGTCGTAGCTGGTAAACTGAACCGTTGCGGGAAGGTCCCGCTCCTGCCGTGCCCAAACGGAGACATTATGTCCTTCATTTAAGAGTTGATCCACTAAGGCGCGTCCGATGCCGGAGCTTCCGCCGATGATAAGGTAGGTTGCCATTGTCGCTTTGTTTTTTAGCGGAACGGCGGGCGGCGAATTTGGTTGCGACGGCGGCCTCAGGCCGCCCTGGCCGGGGCCGGTTTTTGGAGGTTTTCCGTGGCGGTGATGCCCCTGATTAAGTCGTTTTTGTGCTGGTTAAGGCTCGCAGAATTGGAGTTGAATTAAAAATGTAATGATCTTGTATTCAGCGTGTTGTAATTTTTGAATGCGAGTAAATGTTCATTTTGGAGTAAGATGGCAGACAAAATAATGTCGTGGCGATGGCTCTTTTCCCGTCCCAACTTTACATCGTCAGCAGAGGGATAGTGCACGATTGTTTTTGTCTGGCGTGTGGGCTTTAAGCCTACAATGGGAGGTACGCTGAAAATCCCATGTATTTCAAGAGTAGGCATCATTCATAAACCAGTATATCATGAGAATCACCAAGTTACTCAAAGGCAAAGAGATCGGCAAATCCATCGTAGCCGCAGGTTGCACCTGTAACACCTGTACCTGTTCCTGTTCCTGCTGTTGGGGCGGCGGCAGCGCTGAAGTTTCCCTTCAGGCTAACTAGAGCTACCCAAACTATGCCCCGCCGTTCGGTACGCGGCGGCGGGGCCTTTTTTCTCCACCTGAATTTAAGATAGTAAACCATGTACGACATCACGAATTACGATATAATAAAGGACGATGTAAACGACGTTTTCCAGGTCCGCACCAAAGCCAACGTTTTTTTAATCAGCTTTGATGATCCTGAGAAACAGGAACTTTTTGCAGTATTCTGCGATCTGGTAAAGGGCAATAAGGTCAGCTACCAAAAAATCTACCGCGAGCTCACTTCCCGCTATGCGGAGGATAAAGTGCTCGATGTTCTTTCTGAGCTCAAGGAGTATGAACTCCTTCCTCAGGAAATCAACCAGTTGGCTTTCGACGAAACAGGAATTACCGAAGAAGCCACCGCTTACCTCGCTCGTTTCAAGAAGAGTATTCTATTTATCGGTGGCGACAAACTGGGCGTTCCTTTTGTCGAAAAAGCAAAGCGGGAAGGCTACACCAGCGTGAGCCACCTTAACCGCAAGAACTGCGATTTCGAGGCAATTGAAGCAGGGATGGCCGCTGCTGATTTTATCATCGTTGATGGCTACGAGTACAACCCTTCACTCCTTAAACTGATCAACGAGCTGGCGATCCGGCTGGACAAACCCTGGCTGCTCGTTGGAGGCATCGAGGGAACGGAACTTAACGTAGGCCCGATGTTCTACGCCAAAGAAACCGGATGCTACGAATGCCTGCACCGCCGGCGACTCAGCCAGGATGAAGGTCTGGCTTTTAATCAGGTTTACCACCAGCACCTGGAGGACAAAGAGCTTACCGGACAGCCGGATCAGTTCATCGACAACGGGATCCTGATCGACCTCACGCTCAACTATGTATTCATCGAAATGAGCAAGTACCTCGCAGAGTGGTCCGTACCCGAAACCTGGAAAGCGATGCTGCTGATCGACCTGTTCAGCTACAAGATGCGCAAGCACCACCTGCTCAAGGTACCCTACTGCGAAAGCTGCAACCCGCAGGTTCGTCACAACCTCGCTCCCTGGCTCGAAGCCGTCACCCTCAAATAATCCACGGTCATGTATAAGATAGATACCAACCACCTGCAGGCCGTTCGGATGGTCTCCCCCGAGACGGGGATCTTGTCGCACATCATGCGGATGTCCCGCCTCAATGAAGATCCCAAACTAATCAGCTACGGCATATGGCCGGGCGACACTGAGCCCCTGGGCGGAGAAAAATTCGGCGGCCGCAGTAGTGGCTGCGGTTGGGGAGACGAAGACGCGCTACTCGGAACCGTCGGTGAAACCCTGGAGCGTTACAGCTCCGCGTTTTACGACATTAAAATGGCTCGTTATTGCTCCTACAATGAGTTGCCCGATGGCGTCAACGTTCACCCTTCCGAATATGGTTTGTTTCACGAGAAGCAGCACGCCGATGAGCGCTTCAAACTGAAGCCCTTCGACGAAAACATCAAACGACACTGGTTTCAGTGTGTCGATCTCACCAACGGTGCTGAAGGCTGGATCCCCGGCGAGTTCATCTATATGCCCTTTACCGTAGGGCACGAGTGGATCACCCTCACTACCTCTACCGGCCTGGCTGCGCACACCAGTATGAGTAAGTGCCTGCTTACCGCGCTTTACGAAGGCATCGAACGCGATAGCTTCGTGATTACGTGGCTGCAAGGACTGGCTCCGCCCAAAATTGTCATCGACGCAGATATTCAGGCTTACCTCGATGAGCACATCCCCGCCAAGTACGAGTGGAACTTTATTGACATCACCTACGACGTAGGTGTTCCTACCGTGCTCGGTATTTGCATCGGGGAAGCAGAGTTTGGAGAGTTTGTAGCCGTTGGCTGTGCTACCCGGCCTACCCACGGGCAGGCTATCCGCAAAGCCATCAAGGAGATCAGCCAGGGAATCCCCTATTTCCGTTTCCTGCTGGGGCAGGAAAAAGACTGGACCCCGGACGACGACTACCACAAGATCCAGAATTTCGAGCAGCACTCCATCTTCTACACCAAGCGACGTGACCTCTGGCACGTATTTGATCGCTACCGCAACGCTCCTGAGGAGCGTAAGATCGACTTCAACCTGGAGACCGGCCGGACCGACAAAGAAGAGGTACGCCACGTGTTGCGTCAAATCAAGAACGCTGGCTGTAACGTGCTTTTCAAGGACACGACCACGCCCGACGTACGGCAGAGTGGCTTTTACACCGCCCGTGCTTTCGTGCCTCAATTCGTTCAGCTTGCGGGGGCATATCCTTTCTACTACAACGGCGCGCGCCGCCTCTACGAAGTACCCGCAAAAATGGGCTACCCGGTCCGCGACTACGATAACCTCGTAAAGTACCCACATCCCTTCCCGTAATGAAGGAGCGATCTCATCATCGGTCTTGAATTCACAATAAAAACTAATATGACTAACCTAAGAGAAATATTTCGGGAGGCGGATACCTCACCCTTTGGCGACGTAAACGTAGCTCAGTCGCTGGCAATGCTGTACCACGAAAATTCCAAATTTGACCGGTTCTCACAGCGCAAGCTTGGCGACAAAATCAACGCATTCTATTCGCCATACCTAACTAAGCGTTCCAGCCAACCTTATAAATGTTACCCCAACGCACCGCGTATCGACCTTTCTCCTTATAAGGACCTGGCACCGGAAGGGGCGAACTACTTCGATTTGCTGGCCAACCGGTCCAGTACGCGCAGCTACGACCCACGTTATAAGATTTCGATCCCGGAGCTGGCCGTGCTGCTACAGCAATCTTACGGTGTAACGCGTAAGCAGAAAATCGAAACTGAAGGCGTAGATGGCCACGTTGGTTTTCGGCAAATCCCATCGCCCGGAGGGCTCTATCCGCTGGAGATTTACGTCGTGAACCTCCGGTCTCAGTGCGAGCCCGGTTTATACCATTTTCGTCCAGACACCTGTGAGCTGGAATTCCTCAAGCCCGGAGACCACACCGAGCAACTGAGGAAAATGATCTACGCCGAGCCCTACATCAATCTCCCCGAAAGCGGATTGGTAGTACTCACCACCGGAATCATCGAGCGTATGGCCATCAAGTACGGTGAGCGTGGTTACCGTTTCATGCTTCACGAATCTGGCTTCGTGGCCATGACGATGTCTCTCATCGCCGAAAGTCTTGGCCTTGGCAGCTGTATGGTCGGCGGCTATAAAGACGACCAGATCAATGAGTTCCTCGGCGTCGACGGCGTCTTCGAAACGGTGCAAAACGTATTAATCATCGGAAAAAAACAGCCATGTCCTCTCCCGTAATTACCCTCACCGAGCTGGCTTTTCGCGTTGAAGATCGTGATATCCTGCGTGGTGTAAACCTTTCCATCGAGCGGGGCGAAACCTTCGCTCTGCTGGGGAGCAACGGAGCCGGAAAGTCGACCCTGTTGAGTATGATCAGCGGCAACCAGCGCCCCACAGAGGGCGAAGCGATCGTCTTCGGGCAAGCGCCGAAAACGGATAGCCGGGTAAGTATTCTCAGTGATGTCGTTCCGCTCTTCCCCATGCTCAAGGTGAAAGAGATTATCCAGTACTTCGACGCCTTCTACGGGCGTGCACCCAACGCCAATAACGAGTTGGTGGAGGTGCTGGAGCTCGGAACCATCTTCAATAAGCTTTTCCGTACGCTGTCTAAAGGACAGCGCAAACGGGTGGGGCTTTACCTGGCGCTGGCTTCCAAACCTGAATTGCTGATCATGGACGAGCCAACCTCCGATCTCGACCCCCTCATCCGGGAACAAATCTGGAAGCGCCTCCTCAATGATCCGGATATGACGGTGCTCTTTACCACCCACGATTGGGAAGAAGCCCGGGCTTACGCCGATCGCCTCACCTTCATTCACGACGGGGCATTATTGACCCAACCCGCTACCCCACAAGCTCTGCTGACCAGCCCCGAAGGCATCGGCGCCCGTAAACTGGTGATCCCGACCACGGCCGCTGATGAAGGGATGATTGCTGACCTGAGGCACGTTCGTCTCGAGGATGAATACCACATCTTCGCCGATGGACGTACCGAAGAGCTTGTTAGCCGCCTGAGCCGTGTGACGCTCAATTTCTCCGTCCTAGACAGCACGTTGCAGGACGCTTACCAGTACCTCATTAAAACGAAAACAGCATGATCCGCGCACTAGCAATTTCGGCCTGGTTTCAGACGGTGATTTTCGTCCGGTTACGCCAGGCAATGTTTTTTACCATCGTTTTTCCGGCCTTTCTATTTGTCGTTTTCGGGTTCATCTTCGGAACGCCCGGCGATACAGAATATTACCTCTTTCTGATGACAGGAGTAGCGGGAGCTACCGCCCTCAGCGATGGTCTCTTCGCCGTCGGGCCGGTTGTTCGTGAGTTTTACAACAACGGCTTCATCGGTTACGTAAGGCAGATGCCGCATCCTTCGGCTCATGTAGGAGGACTTTTTCTGAGCCGGTATATCGTGTTGTTCGTAGTTGTTTTGCTGTTGATGTTGATAAGCCTGCTGTTTTTTGGCGCAACACCAACCCCTGAAGCTACACTGCGCTTGCTGCTTGCCATAGCTGTCGGTTTTACTGCATTCTCAATTATCGGATTGGCAATTTCGTTTATCGGTGATCGGATGGACAACGGGAAGGGTTTCGGCAATGTGTTGTATTTCGTTGTGATTTTCACCAGTCCGGCTTTTTACCCCATCGACCTGATCAACCCGACAGTAGCCCGTTTTGGTGATTTCCTGCCGCTTACTCCAATACTGCATTTCGCGAGAAATGAAGCAGTGAACTGGTGGCCGCTGATTGTTTGGGGTGCCGTATCCCTGCCGGTGTACCTCTACAGTCTGAAAACCCGCCAAATCAAACGCTGATGTTCACGCCAATAAACTTCCTGATTGCCACCGCTACGATAGTCGTATTAATGCTGCTGCACGAAACAGCCCACTACGTATCGGCGCGGATGATGAACCTGCGGGTCATCGACTTCGGCTTGAAGATGCGCGGGGCTGTCCCTTACCCCTTCGTTGAGGTGGGCTGGACGCCCAATGCGCGCAAACGACTCATTTACCTGATGGCTGGTGTGGCTACGACCGCCAGTTTGTTCAGCTTGTCTCTGATCACATCCGCCAGTTGGCTCATCCCGGGGATCTACCTGGGCTTTGCGGGGCAGCTGGTGCTGGAAACGAATCCGGTGTTCTCCGATTTTGTCATCCTTCAGGGGATGAACTCAGGAAAGGGGAAAAGTGACAACGACCGCATGTTCACCGGGCCATGGTACGTTCACTTCGCCCTCTGGGTTTTGCTGATTGTACTGTTACTCTCTCCCCGCTTTCTGCCCGGGCTCCTGTTTGCCGGGGCCTGATGCAGGGCAAATTCTTCTGATCAGTCCTCGTCTGGCCTGGTCGTACGTGAATCGCTTCTTGGGCGATTACGCGGGTGCAAAGAAGGTTTTTCGAAAAGGCAAACAAACCATATTCATTCAATCTGAAAACCGAGCTCCTCCGGCATCCTGGCCTGGTGGTTAAAGGCTCTTCTATTTCATCAATCACCAAAATTGTTAGCCATGCGCTTCCTTTACCTGTCTGCGTTCCTGCTATTGGGCGCTCTGTTCAACTCCTGCGGAGACGATACTCCGCCACCCCGCCGGCCGCTGGCCGAAGTCGTTCGTCAAATACAGCCCAACGCTACTCTGGAGGGCATCGAACCACGCATTACTGCAGCGACCAACCGCGCGTTCATGCGCAAAAGTGCTTCGCCGCTCACCGACTTACGCGACGAAATCACCAGTGTGAAAGGAGCCGAGTACGAACGCCTCGTTTCTTACTGGGCGGCGTTTACCGATTTTCAGATTGGTGTGTTTGGAAACAGCCACAACGACGATGCCGGCGCAAAAGCAGCCCTCGATCGCGGAATTGCTCTGCTGGAAAGCGTAGAGCGTAAGAACGCCGAAGAACTCAGCCTGCTTGCTTTCCTGCAGGGTTTCAGTACCGAGTTCGCCTCCGATACCGAAGTGATCGGGATTTCGGATAAAGCACAGGCCAACATCGCAGCGGCGATGAAACTGAACCCCGACAATTTACGGACGCAGTACGTTCTTGGTTGCCTGGATTACTACACACCCAAAGAGTTTGGTGGTGGTAAGGTGGCGAAGATTCATCTCAGCCGGGCTACGAACCTGCCCGCCAACAGCATCGATAGTCCTTACCTGCCAAGTTGGGGTAAGGCCGAAGCTTACGAATTACTGGTGCGTCATTACACCGCTGAAGGCCAACTCGACGTAGCAGAGGCTACGCTTGAGGAAGGACTGGCACTGTACCCCGACGATCATCAGCTCAGCTTACTGGTAAGTGCAGATACCGAGTAGGCCAGTAAAGAGACGAGCAGACCGGCAGGATCTACTGGTTGTAAGGTCCCTCCGGCTACCTGCACCCAGGAATGTTCACCGGCCGAAAACCGGTTATTGAACCTGCGCCCTCGCCCGTATCTGGTGTGTCTTGCTTCTTCCCTTCGGGGAGGAGATAGCTTCTCAAAATTATTTACCGACAGTATTGCTTCCTCCGGCGAAGCCTGCTACCGCCATCTTTTAATTCACCCTTTTTAAATGCTCATATTATGAGAAATCTGTTCCTATTCCCCCTGCTGCTGGGGTTTTTGCTCGCGTTTACCTCGTGCGGCGAAGACAATGCTGCATCCGTTCAGCCACCTCTGGCAAGTGTTGTTGAAGAATTGCCACCCAACGCTACGCTGGAAGGTATTGAGGCAAAAATCACTAAGGCCACCAATGAAAGCTTTTTCAACGTCGACGCAGCTCCTCTGGCGAGACTGCACGAAGAAATCAACGCCGTGGCTACGCCTGGGTACGATCGTCTGGTCGCCTACTGGTCTGCCTACAACGACTTTCAGACCGCCATCTTTCATATGAAGAACGAAGAGCCTGCTGAAAGTGAGCGTACCGTTCGTCGGGGCATCGATGCTCTGGCTGCGATTGAAGGTAAAAACGCCGAAGAGTTAACGCTCCAGGCTTTCCTGCAGGGCTTCGCGATCCAGTTCAATACCGGCATGGCAACTGCTCGTGCGGCTAACGAAGCCATGGCCAGCATCGAAGCTGCCCGTGAACTGAACCCAGACAATCTGCGGACACAATACGTACTTGGTAGTCTCGATTTCTACACTCCCGCTGAATACGGAGGTGGTAAGAAAGCCGAAGGCTTCCTCGTGAAAGCCATCGACCTGCCCGTGCAAACCGTAGCGAGCAGCTACCTGCCAAGCTGGGGTAAAGCCGAAGCTTACGAACTGCTTGTACGCCACTACAAAGCTGCCGCTGACGAAGCAGTCGCTAGTCGCTACCTCAAAGAAGGACTTAGCCAGTACCCCGATAACTACCAACTCAGCGCGCTTAACACCGCCGGAGAGTAAAGACGTTTTTCAGCACCCAAACGAACATGATTTCACACCTCCGATGAGCATTTTCCACGTAGGCAAAGCCTGACAGAAATGATGCATCGGAGGTGGAAATCAACCGTTCCGAACGATTTCCGCTCTGCTCTTTCAGCGGGCTGGAGAGGACGCCGACTTCAAGTAAAACATTACCTAAATAAAAACTACAACCATGAAATTTTCTCACTTCTTCCTGTCATTCATGTTACTGGGCCTGCTGTCCGGGCAGCTTTCTGCAAACGATACTACCCCACCCGATGAGGTACTGAAAAACGTAGAGCAGCGCATCAACACAGCCATGAGCTATGCTTTCATGAAGCGCAGCATAAGTTTCCTGACCGATCTCCGCGCTGAAATAGCAGCGGTGGAGGCACCGGATCAGCGCCGCCTGGCGGCTTACTGGACAGCTTACACTGATTTCCAGATTACGATTTACCAGCTGAAAAGCCGCAAAGCGGAAGAGGCTGTTGCTACCCTGAACAACGCCGTGGCGGCCGTGGAAGCCATGGATTCAAAAAACGCTGAAGAACTGACATTGCTCGCTTACCTGCAGGACTTTGCTGTCCAGTTCGTTGCTCCGGAAGAGCGCGAAGCACTATCGAAGGCTGCAAGCAAAAACGTAATGGACGCATTGAAGCTTGACGGCTCAAACTTGCGCGCCAACTATGTGTACGGCCGGCAAATGTTCTACGACGGCGCCACCGATGAGGTGGAAACCATCCTGAAGAAAGCCATCAGCCTTCCTGCTAACCCGGGTAATGATGATACCCAGCCGGGCTGGGGTAAAGCTGATACGTACGAACTGCTGGTGCAGTACTACCTCAAACAGGGGCGGAATGCTGATGCCAAAACGACCCTCGATGCAGGACTTAAAGCCTACCCTGACAACTATCAACTGAGTGTGTTGGTGCCGGAGGTTGAAAAGTCCGGCAAGAAGTAGGAAGTCAGGTTGCGGGCCATTCGTTGCCAGGGAAGTTAAAAAGCAGGAAGCAGCGCTTCCCGTTTGCCCCCGGCTTTTACAAACCAACATTACCTCCGGCGGCAACGATGTGCCCGCCCTCTTTCTCTAATAGATTTAAAACCTTTCACCATGAAAATTTTGTACCTGGTGGTGGTCTTGCTGTTCGGCATCCCGGCGGCGAATTACACCTCTAAGATTCTGACCAGCCACTACGGCGAAAAGACAGCCGTACAGCCCGAAAATATACTGCTGGGTGTTGAAAAACGCATCAGTACCGCCATGACCCGCTCTTTCATGCGCCGCTCGCTTGCGCCACTGACTGCGATCCGAAAGGAAATCAGTCAGGTTGAGAGCCCCGAACAGCAGCAACTGGTAACCTACTGGTTGGCACACACCGATTTTCAGATCGCGGTTTACTACCTGACGGCTAAAGACATGAAAGCCTGCGAGACCGTAATCAAAAGAGGGATCAGCCTCCTGGAAGGGGTGAAGAACAAGAACTCGGAAGAGTTGGCTTTGCTGGCCTACCTCCAAGGGTTCAGTATCCAATTCAGTAAAGGTCTGGGCGCAGCGAAAATATCCAAAAGGGCCAATGCCAATTCGAGCAACGCCGCCAAGCTCGATGCGGAGAATCTGCGCGCGCACTACGTGATGGGGAGTCTCAATTTTTACACACCAAAAGCTTACGGGGGAGGTAAGAAAGTCGAGGAACATCTGACCCGGGCCATTTCATTGCCCGCCAACAAACTTGGTAATCCTTACCTGCCAGGGTGGGGTAAAGCAGAAGCTTACGAGTTGCTGGTTCGTCATTACCGGAACACCTCGCGGGAAGACGAAGCTGAAATACTCCTTAGCGAAGGCCTTGAGCTTTTTCCCGACAACTACCTCCTCAACTCTCTGGCCGCCAAAGGGAAGTAAACCTCGCTTTTTATTCACCAGCAAAACATCAAATCATGATCTCACGCTACCGCATTCTTTTTTTCGTGCTGGTGCTGGCTATGGCTGGCAGCGTCGGTGCTCAAACGTCCTCCGGCACCATAACCTCGGACGGAACCCCCATCTTCGGCGCTGCAGTGTACTGGGCTTCTCAACCAACCGGTGGTACCTTCTCGGGGGGTGGGGGAGTGTTTACGCTTAAACTCCCTGAAGGGGACTTTCCCGATACCCTCAAGGTGGAATACTTAGGTTTTGCGCCATCCAAAACCGTTTTTACCGAAGCTCCTACGGAGGACATCGCGGTTTCGCTGGAGACCTCCGCGATCGCTATCGCGGAGATTGCTGTAACCGCAAACCGAACGGCGGGGCAGGTCTTTGCACCGGAGCAACTCCAGCAACTCGACATTTACCTGAGCCCCAACAGTTCTGCAGATCCACTCAAAGCGGTACAGAACGTAGCGGGAGCTACGATCACCGATGAAACGGCTAACCCTGTGTTACGGGGCAGTGGCGCGGGGCGGAACCGGGTGTTGTTCAACGGGGTGCCGATTCGTAATCCCGTCCGTAATTCCACCATCAACGGGTTGGGCTATTTCAGCATCTTCAGTCCCGAATTTGTGGACAGACTGGATGTTTACCCCAGTACCCCCCCACTATCGCGTGCTGCTACGGCAGGAGGGTTGATTGATATCCATTCGGTTAATAAACTGGAGGCAGAACAGAATCAGGTCAGCTTGTCGCTCGCTTCGGTAGGAGGGTATTTTTCGCGCGCCATCAAGGGTGACGATGAGCATTTTGTTCAGGTTTACCTGAACCACCAGTTGTCCGGACCTTTCAAGGCGGCGAATGGTAACCGGTTTGACTTTCTGGAGGACTTTCATAATACGAACGTAGGCGTAAACTATCACCGTCCGTTAGGTAAGCACGCCCAGGTGAATGTGTTTTCGTCGGCGATGAAGGAAGGGAGTGAAGTTTTTGCCCCTTTCCTGAACTACGAAGGCACTGCAGTAAACAGCACCCGCCGTTGGTTCAACGTGGTCAACTTTCGCTACTTCAAGGGGCGCACTGCTATCAGTTTCAACAGCGGGACAAATTTTAATTCTCCGTATTATAAGTTCGGAAATATCGAGGCTGACTACAGTGAGACGAACTTGCACCACGCATTGTACGTCGACCATTACGCGACTGATCGTCTGACGCTGCGGGCCGGTGTGTCAGCAGAGTACCATGATTATTCCTTTACCAACACTTACCCCCAGCGTTACTATGCCTTCAGACCGGAACACCCTACGGCAAACAATGATACCAGTATCAACCTGTGGCATCCGGAGCTGATTCTTTACGCAGACTGGGAAGTGGCCGATAACCTGCAATTTGGAGCCGGCATCAGAAAAAATATTGCGATAGGCCCTGATGCCCGGTCTTACCTGGCCCGGCAGATCAGCCTTCGGTATGAGCCCCATCCCTCACACATGTTCTCTCTGGGGGGCGGGCGTTACAACGATTTTTTCACACCTAACGTAAACGTTCAGTCTTTTGAATTGCTGACCAGTACCCAATATGCACTGGAGTATACCTGGACCGCCGCTTCTAACTTCTCACTCTCTGCCGCGGTGTACCATAAGCAGGAAGAAGGGCTGGTAGATTTGAATCAGCCCGAAATCGGAGAGATTCAGATTTGGGGTGCAGAATTAGGTTTGAAGGGCAAAGCAGGTAAGAGGTTCAGCTATTTCCTGAACGTCACCCACCTCGATAAAAAGATCGATCTGGGAGAACAGCCGGTACCGGCGAGAGACGACCTCGATTACCTCGCAACCGGAGGAATGCAATACCTCCATGAAAAACTTGGCGCGTTCAGCATCACGGTGAACGCCAGACCGGGCTTGCGCTATACTTCAATTACCGGTGGAGTTTTTGAAGAGGACTTCGGTGTCTACCGTCCTGTTTATTCTCCGCAATCAAACGGAGAGCGATTGGATGACTACCGCCGGATCAGTTTCGGATATAGCCGGAGCTTCAAGCTTGGCCGGGACCTGAATTTTCTGGGCTTCCTCAACCTGTCTAACCTCGAGGGGCGGCAGAACGAGCAGACTCTTTACTACGATGAAAGCTACCAAACCGAAACCCTTAATTATTTTCCCGGCCTTTCCCTCTATTTTGGAGGCATAATCAGCTGGTAATGTCTCTGTTTTCACTGCTTTCCTGCCGTGTTGCGGAGAGGCTGGTTGTGACACATTCGTAATGTTTTACTATCTTGGTTGCCCTGCTGGTTCTTCGCCAGTAGGGCTCTTTGTTTTCGGTCTCACAAATCTGTTTTTCTTTGAAAAATATCCAGGAACTTATACGGCTCACGGAATCTATGTCAGCTTCGGCAGACTTGCGAAGCAGAAAGAAGAATGATAACAAAACGGGTAAGCTCTACCGGGCTATACTCAGGTACAGCGAGGCGGACGAAGATGAGATAGTGCGCAAAGTGTACGGAAAGAAGGCTGACGCCAGCCTGCCTGCCTACCGTAAATTGAAAACGCGCCTTCGGAATATCCTGGTGGACATTTTGCTGGATACCGGTGCTTCAGACAAGCCAAATTATACGAATTACGTAGAAACCTACCGAAGCCTTCAGCGGCAATACGCTTCGGCTCAGGTACTGATCAGTAAACGCGCGTACCAGAACAGTGCGCGGATCCTGGAAAAAGTATATCGGATCGCCCTGGATAACTCGATGACCGAGCTGCTCTACCAGAGCAGTCAGTTGTTGGCAGGGATTTACCTGGGAATGATTGCCAACAACCGAAAATTTGAATTCTATACCCAGGCGGCCGCCAAACACCGACAGGAGTTTGTGGATCTGGGGCTGGCCACTGAGTGCTATTATCATTTCAAGTCGTTGCTCTATAACCGGACCTTGCCGATGGAGGAAATCGGCAAAATCGCCACCGATAAGGCTGCAGAAATGTCTGAGGTCTTTGAGCGCAACCATAATCTGCACAACATTGCCATTAAGTACCACGACTTAATCTGCTTTGGCCATTACCTGAGCGGGAACTTTGAAGCTTCCTTCAAGTATGCGGTAGCTGCCGAGCAACACCTGCTTGAGCTTGTAGATAAGACATCCAGGAAGCTGTACCCCTCACGGTTGATGCAGTTGAGGTCTCTGGGATTCTTAAACCGGGTAGTGGAAGGCGAAGAACTGCTTAACCGTTTGTTTGAAGATACCCAGATATATTCGGTTGACTGGATCAACCTCGTTGAAGAAGAGCTTCTGTTTTTTGTCCGTTGCAAAAAATACCAAAAGGCGTTTGATGCCGCAATTAAAATTGACAGGAGAAGACTCAGGAATAAACTCTCAAATGAGAACAAGCAGATATGGGAGGTTATTGATGCTACTATCTACCTGTTGATTATCTGCGGTAGAATAGAATTACCCGCAACGGACAACAGGTTCCGGAATTTTCGGGTGATCCGGTTCCTGAATAGCGTCCCTACTTACTCAAAAGAAAAGTGGGGAATGAACGTACAGATCCTGGCAATCCATACGATGTTGTTGATTCTTCAGAAAAAATACGATCAGGTGATTGATAGGGTAGAGGCGCTTGAAAAATACTGTAGCAGGCACCTCCGCAACAACGAACGGTTGCGAGGGAATTGTTTCATCAAAATGCTTACTAGTGTGGTGAAGGGTAACTTCCACAAAGTGGCAGCCGAGCGCAATGCCAGCAAGTACGTAAAACGCTTGCAAGGTACTCAGTCGAGTAATCTTGATCAGGCTGCGAATATTGAAATAATCCCTTATGAAATTCTATGGGAAATGCTTCTTGAAAACCTGGATCAAAAGATCCATATAGTTCGTGTCCGGACACAGTCTTCAGCTTAGTATTCTACAGGTGAATATCTTCGTTTACTACGTGGCCAAGTGCGTCCCACTGTTCGGCAGCCCAGTCTGAAGCAACGGCAACCCAGTTGGCAATACTGCCGTAGATTGTTTCGAGGTAAGCGATGGTGTCGGGGGTGAGTTGGTCGAGGATGGTATCCATAATGCGGTGGTTTTGTTGTTTTGCTATGCTGTAAAATTGAGGCTAAAAAACCTCTTTCCCTTTGACACGATCCTGAAAAACGTCTTATGGTGTATAAATCAAATGCGCCTCTTTTTGTTATTGTTTTAACTGATTGTCAGTTATTTATGTGGGCGTGTTCTCCTTTTCATCAGACAAGTTTGTGGCGTATCAGGCTTGTGAGAGCATTTGTAGGGATAATTTAGGTAGGCCGGTGGAGCTTTTCTGTAACGCCGGGCCGCTAATAATTATTTATTCACTGCCAGGGCCTGAATTGAGGGCAGGCTGCTTATTTGGCAAGATTGTCATGGGGTGTTTTCAGGGGAGAAACCAACCTCTGTTTTCTAACTGAAGACGATGTCGGTGAAGTGAATTGGGAAGCACAAAAAACGATCTGTCAACCTTGGTCTGAACTGGTTGAAATGTGCTCATTACCGGGGTAAGCGGAAGGTGGTTGATTGTACCTTTCCGGAAAGAATAAATTAATGATGTAGTACCGCTGAGGGTGCTCTGTTTTTGTACCCGTTATTATCATTTATGGGTTCCGAAACGGAAATATATTTTGGGGTACAGGGTATATCTGAACCTGCTCAGGTCGGGCAGAGTCGTCGGGAAGGTCGCAAAATGCTTATAAGTAAATACTGGTGGCTGTGTGCTGCGTGGAAGTCTGACTGGTAGCTTCTCTGGTTCCGCTCGGAGGCCGGTGTCCGGTAATCCATGCAGTCGTGCCTGCGGCACGGCTTGAACGTGGAGGATTCACGGGGCACGAGCGAGGCCGGGGAGGAATCCCCGCGTCTCGTATACTGATCTGTTGGTGATGCCAGGATGGCTTTAACCGGACCTGCCTGAAGGGGCCGTTTAATCTAGTTTCGCCTGTCCTTTTGCGAGCATTGAAGCTTTCAGAGCCTTGCCGTACTTCTGTCCGTTGAACTGAGTCGTGATCTTCAGTTTGGCCTGCTCATCTTCGGGCAACTCGATAAACTCTTTACACTGTGTGGAGCAGCAGTCGTTGAAGGCTTCAGCGCACTCTTCACACTGAACGAAAAGAATGTGGCAGGCTTCGTTAGCGCAGTCAAGTTGACGGTCAGATGGTTTGCCGCACTGGTGACAGTGAGCTACTACGTGTTCGCTGATCCGTTCGCCGAGGCGCTCGTCAAAGACAAAGTTCTTGCCGAAGTACTTATTCTCCAGGCCCAGTGCTTCGCACTGGCGGGCGTACTCAATGATGCCGCCGTCTACCATGCAAACGTTCTCGAAGCCGCGGTGAAGGTAGTAAGCGCTGGCTTTTTCGCAACGGATACCACCGGTACAGTACATCACTATCGGCTTATCTTTTTTATCGGCGAGCATGTCCTCCACTACGGGTAGGAGGTCGCGGAAGTTGGTGATGTCGGGGCGAATTGCACCTTCGAAGTAGCCTACCTCGCTCTCGTAATGATTGCGCATGTCTACAACGATGGTATCGTCCTGGTTCAGTAGTTCGTTGACCTCCTTCGCGTTGAGGTGGCGCCCACGTTTGGTGACGTCGAAGGTCTCGTCTTCCAGTCCATCGGCCACGATCTTCGGCCGAACTTTTATCTTCAATTTAAGGAAGGATTCCGCTTCCGCTTCGATCGCGATGTTAAGGCGCATTCCGTCCATGAAATCAACGGCGTAAAGCATTTCTTTGAAGGCTTCAAATTTTGAAGCAGGTACAGATACCTGGCCGTTGATGCCTTCGGTAGCGATATAAACCCGCCCGAAAACGTCGAGTTGGCTCCACTGTACGTAGCATTGATTGCGGAAGTGCTCCGGATCGGGGATGTGCGCGTAGCGGTAGAAAGAAAAGGTTACACGCGGCTCCGTTTCCGCCTCGAGGCGGGCACGTAGTTCTTCGGGACTGAGGAGGTTGCGTAGTTTGCGCGTAGACATAACACTATTAATTTCGGAAGCGGCAAAATTACGGAAAATCCTGATGGCTTGTCAAGTGTCTTCGTAAATGTGACGTGAGCCAAACGTATGCACAGTTTGACGACGAGATGCCAGCCCTCCGCTTTCTGCCCGGCGAAGCCAGCCTCATTGATTGCTGGCGGTGTACATCCCGTAATTCAATGATCCGCCAGGGAAAGGTAAAAGAAAGGCGCTGGCCTTCCCGTTGAGCCGGGCCGCTGGGTACGGGAAAGGGCATCTCTCCTCGTCTCGCAGGCAAAGAAGACAGTTTGCCAGGCTTACCAGGCCTGATCGCTCTGGTATGCCCAGGTGAAGCGTTTATTGCACCTGCGGTCGCGCCCGGTTACCGTATTTACTCCATAACAGCCTTGGCTTCTGAGAGGCGAACAGGAGGTCGAAGCTCTACTGCTTAGCGTTGGGTATAGCTGTTGTTGGAATGGAGAGCCGGAGTGATAAAATTAAAAAACCCGCTCCCGGGCCGAAGCTCAAGAGCGGGTTGTCTTTACTGCAGTTTTGATTCCGAAGAATACGCTGCTAGCTGTTGGTAAGCTCCTCCCGGATTTTATTCAGAGCAGAACCGGAACGGACCCACTCGATTTGAGCTGCGTTGTAGGTGTGAGCTACTTCAAATTCGTCGTTAGTACCATCGTGGTGGTCCAGTTTGATGGTCAGGTTCTTACCTGGTGCCATCTGGTCAAAGTCCTTGATGGTAACAACATCGTCCTGGCGTACCTTGTCGTAATCATCTTTGTCCACGAAAGTGAGGGCCAACATACCCTGCTTTTTCAGGTTTGTCTCGTGGATGCGGGCGAATGACTTCACGATAACCGCATTAACGCCCAGGAAGCGGGGCTCCATCGCTGCGTGCTCACGGGATGATCCTTCTCCCAGGTTCTCTTCACCAAAGACAACAGTCCCGATACCTTTAGCCTGGTAGGCTTTCGCGGAGTCCGGAACAGCTACGTAATCATTGACGACGTAGTTCAGCACCTTGTTCGGTTTGTCGTTGAAGAAGTTGATCGCACCCGTGTAACAGTTTTCAGAAATGTTTTCGAGGTGACCGCGGTACTTCAACCAAGGGCCAGCCATAGAAATGTGATCTGTTGTACACTTACCTTTCACCTTGATGAGGACCCGCATGTCCGTCATGTCGTCCTGAGTGATAGGAACGAACGGCGTCAGAAGTTGCAGGCGATCAGATGTTGGTGCTACGACTACTTCTACACCACTACCGTCTTCGGCAGGTGGGTTGAAGCCACGGTCTTCTACGTCAAAACCGTTTGGTGGGAGCTCGAATCCGGTTGGTTCGTCGAGCATCACTTCTTCACCCTTGTCGTTGGTAAGGGTGTCGGTCATCGGGTTGAAGTCCAGACGGCCAGAAATTGCAATTGCCGCCACCATTTCAGGAGAGGCTACGAAAGCGTGGGTGTTGGGGTTACCATCCGCACGCTTGGAGAAGTTCCGGTTGAAGGAGTGGATGATGCTGTTCTTCGGTGCATTCATGGGGTCGTTGTAACGAGCCCACTGGCCGATACAAGGGCCACATGCGTTGGTGAAGATTTTCGCGTTGAGGTCCTCGAAAGTCTTGAGAATGCCGTCACGCTCTGTTGTGAAACGAACCTGCTCAGAGCCGGGGTTAATACCAAATTCTGCTTTGGTAGTGAGGCCTTTATCGACTGCCTGGCGGGCAATAGAAGCGGCCCTGGACAAATCCTCATAGCTGGAGTTGGTACAAGAGCCGATGAGGCCCCATTCTACGTCAAGCGGCCAGTTGTTAGCTGTTGCTTTTTCGGTCATTTCTGAACCGGCAGATGTAGAGAGGTCCGGAGTGAAAGGTCCGTTAATCAAAGGCTTCAGTTCCGAAAGGTTGATCTCGATCACCTGATCGAAGTACTTTTCAGGATCAGCGTAGCACTCTGGGTCGGCAGTGAGGTGTGCCGCAACTTCTTTTGCCGCATCAGCAACGTCCGGACGGCCGGTTGCCCGGAGGTAGCGGTCCATGCTTTCGTCGTAACCAAAGGTGGAGGTAGTTGCTCCGATCTCGGCACCCATGTTACAGATGGTGCCTTTACCGGTACAGCTCATGCTTTTAGCGCCTTCGCCGAAGTACTCAACGATGGCACCGGTTCCACCTTTTACGGTGAGGATGTCAGCTACTTTCAGGATAACGTCCTTCGGAGCAGTCCAGCCGGAGAGTTTTCCGGTCAGTTTGACACCGATCAGTTTTGGGTTCTTGAGTTCCCATGCCATGCCGGCCATTACGTCAACGGCGTCTGCGCCACCAACCCCGATAGCGACCATGCCCAGGCCACCAGCGTTTACGGTGTGGCTGTCGGTACCAATCATCATGCCGCCGGGGAATGCGTAGTTCTCCAGTACTACCTGGTGAATGATGCCTGCACCTGGCTTCCAGAAACCGATACCGTATTTGTTGGATACGGACTCAAGGAAGTTGAAAACTTCGTTGCTGGTATTGATTGCGTGTTGAAGATCAGCATCTGCACCAATTTTGGCCTGAATCAGGTGGTCACAGTGTACCGTGGAAGGTACGGCTACTTTATCACGACCGGCCATCATAAACTGGAGAAGCGCCATTTGGGCGGTTGCATCCTGCATGGCTACGCGGTCGGGCGCAAACATTACGTAATCTTTTCCTCGGCCGTAGGTAGCCAGGGGGCTTTCCTCGTGGAGGTGAGAGTACAGAATTTTTTCAGTCAGGGTAAGTGGGCGCCCCAATTTTTCGCGGGCGGCGTTTACTTTGCCGGGTAGGTCTGCGTAAACCTTTTTGATCAGATCGATGTCAAATGCCATGATGTGCTTTACGTTATACTTTATAATTTGAGTTCCGAATCAGATTCAGAACCACATTGTTCCTGTTCGGGAATTTGGTGGCGCGGCCGCAGGTGCATGGAAAGGTATTGATAAGCAATATCTTTCTGGCCATCGTTGAAAAACCCTACTACTACTACCCTAACAGCTTAGTTGGGGAAAAGTCGACAAATGTATCAAGATTCGTGCACTTTACGTAGGATCAACCTGTGCACAATGGGGTATTGGCAGTCTTTGCGCCGAAAAACAACTAATTCGAATAGTTTAACCTGGGCTTGTAGTCTGAAAACGGGCATTTTGTAACCCGTCTTTGCATCCTGCGGCCGCGCCCCGAAATTATTCGACGGCGGTTTTACCGACAGAATCAGTACATCGGGCAGCCGCAACCGGCAGCCTTACAGCCCGAAATGAACAGCAACGCAAGGGCAAAAAAGAAATAAATCGAAGAACGTTTCATGCGCACAAGATAAACCGTTTGCGGAAACCGTACCTTCACAATCAAAGAATCACCCGCTATGTTCCCATCCCTTTACGACCAGCAGACGCTGGACGAAATGCTCGCCCGTATCGATCAACTCACGCCCGAATCTCAGCCTTTGTGGGGCAAAATGAGCGTCGCTCAGATGCTGGCCCATAACAACGTCGCTTTTGACATCACTTACGGATCTACGCCCGTCAGTTATAATTTCCTGATGCGCTGGATGCTGAAGCGATTCGTGAAGCCGATTGTGGTCGGAGACAAGCCCTACGAGAAAAACGGCCGCACCGCTCCCGTCTTCATCGTTGCCGATGAACGCGATTTTGCCAAAGAGAAGGCCGAGTTGATCGCGAATTTCAATCGCTTCCACAACGACGGTGCGGCTGCGTTTGAAGGGAAAGAATCTGCATCCTTCGGTAAAATGACGAGCCAGGAATGGAGCAACCAGTTCTGGAAGCATATGGACCACCACCTGCGCCAGTTCGGGGTCTGAATTCGGAAAACCCGACAGGGTTATTTCATCAGGTCCGCAATCATCTCCCTGGCTAGCTCCATGCCTTCACTGCCTCCGGTTTCGATGGTGTGGATGTTGCCCCGTCGCTTCAGCTCGTAATTGATGCTCGGTTTGGGGTCGATGTAGATAACCGGTATGTCATCGTCGGCATAACCAACGAGCCCCGCTGCGGGATACACTTGCATGGACGTGCCGACAATGATGATGAGGTCGGCGCGGCTTACCACCCGGGCGGCGTTTTCAATTTCGGGTACGGCCTCGCCGAACCAGACGATATGCGGGCGCATCTGGTTGCCCTTATCGTCGGTGTCGCCGAGTTTAATGTCTCCCGGCCAGTCGACGATAAAGCCGTCGGCATTGGCGGGCCGCGCCTTGAGGAGTTCGCCGTGGAGGTGGATGATGTTGGTGCTCCCGGCCCGCTCGTGCAGGTCATCGATGTTTTGGGTAATGACGGTGACGTCGTAGTCGTCTTCGAGGGCTGCGATGAGTTTATGGCCGTTGTTCGGCTCCACGGTGTGGAGCTGGGCCCGCCGCTGGTTGTAGAAGTTGAGGACCAACTCAGGGTTGGCGGCGAAGCCTTCGGGGCTGGCTACGTCTTCGACGCGGTGGTTCTCCCACAGGCCGTTGCTGTCGCGAAAGGTGGCAATGCCGGATTCGGCGGAAACGCCGGCACCCGTCAGGATGGCTATTCTTTTCATGCGTGGGTAACGACTGGGGAAAGCCAGAGGTTGCACCCAAACGATGATGCATAGACCAAAAATAACAGGGTGACGGCAAAAAGCCCTTCCCCGCAGCAGCGGAGAAGGGCTAAATCTTTACGGACCTTCCGGAGGTGAGCCGGTAAGGTGGTATTACTTCTTGTAAACCTGGTCGGAAACAGTCAGTTTCGCGCGGCCTTTAGCGCGGCGGCGGGCGATCAGTTTACGGCCGGACTTCGTGCTCATGCGGCTACGGAAACCATGCTTGTTAACACGACGGCGCTTGGAGGGTTGGAACGTTCTTTTCATTGTTCTTTATTTTTGGGAAGGGCGGCTAAGCCGACCGGAAGGATTCGTTAAGGGGCGCAAAGGTAAGGATATGTAGCCTGTAATGCAAAACCTCGGATCAATTATTTATTGGAAGTCGAAGTCCTTACCTTGCAGGTTCTTAAGATCATAACTACATCTTATGAATCGTTCTTTCTCCCCCAGACCAAACTTTCACTGTCGGGAAATCAAAACTCAGGCTTAATGAAAACATTACTACGCTGTACGGGCCTTGCACTGGCCATGTTCTACTCTGTCGTTACTGTGGCTCAGTACGACCTGTCTCCCGACAAACTTGCCGCCATCCCCGTGGAGGTGATGCCAGCGCAGGATAATGTTAGCCTGCGGGCTGCCGAGGAAAAAGCGGACCGCCCGGGCCGGGCACCGGAATTTGCGGTCGTTATGCCGGTCAAAATCCGCCCCGGAACCAATGGTGCCTGGGAGACAAAGGGCGCAAACTCGGTTTGGCGCACCCGCATCAGCAGCCCCGGCGCACTGACCCTCAACCTGGGCTTTTCGGAATACAACCTGCCGGAGGGGGCCGAACTTTACCTCGTAACCCCAACAGAACGCTTTGGTCCGTTGACCTCAGCGGATAACGAAGACCACAACCAATTGTGGACGCCAATGCTGGACGGTGATGAAATGATGGTGGAACTCACCGTACCTACCGCAAGCAAAAAAGAGGTGCAGTTGTACCTCACTGCGGTCAACCACGACTTCAGGGGGGTCAGTAAGCTCTTTTCCGGAGCTTGCAATCTCGATGTGATTTGCGGCGAAGCAAACGGCTACGGTATTGTGGATCAGTACCGCGATATCATCCGTAGTGTTGCAGCCTATTCCTTAGGCGGTAGTCGTTTTTGTACAGGGTTCCTCGTCAATAACGTCAACAACGACGGTAAACCGTTCTTCATGACTGCTTATCACTGCGGAATCGGGACCAATGAAGCCCCCAGTCTGGTGGCTTACTGGAACTACGAAAACCAATCCTGCCGGAACCCCAACAGCAGTGCCAGCGGCTCTAACGGAAACGGAAACCTCACTACGGTAAACCTGGGGGCAACTCACCTGGCCAGTAACCCGGCTTCGGATATGACTATCCTGCTGTTGGATGACCCGGTGAACCCGGCAGCCAATGCTTTCTTTGCTGGCTGGGATGCCCGCGCCGAAACCCCAACCGATACCCTGATCGGAATTCACCACCCCAGTGGCGAAGAGAAGCGAATTTCTTTCTCCTTTCAGGAACCCTTCCGCGCTGAGTACAACAGTTTGAATGAAATCCCCGATGGCAACCACCTGACCATCCCCGACTGGGATATCGGTACTACCGAAGGAGGCTCCTCCGGTTCTCCAATCTTCGACCGCTTTAAGCGCGTACAGGGCCAGTTGCACGGAGGTTTAGCCGCCTGTGGCAACGACCTTCGTGACAGCTACGGTTACTTCCACACCAGCTGGGAGGGAGACGGAACCCCCGAGACCCGCCTGAAGGACTGGCTCGATCCCTGTAATACCGGCACCCTGTTCATCGATGGCTTTGATGCATCAGAGATACCAGTTACCCTTACCGCCGAGAGCAACTGTACGAATGGCTGTAACACGAGCGATAATATGATCAGTTTCACACTCGGTGAAGGTTTTCCCGCAGGAACAACGCTGGAAATTGAGAGCTTCACCGGGGGAATCAGCCCTCAGCTCTCCACGGCAACTGCCACGGGAGGCGAAGTGGTCGACCTCATCATTCCCGGAGGTGCGGATATTGCGATTGGCGATTACGAAATTACCGTTCGTGCAACCGGTGGCGGTGCCACCGATGATATTACCTTCGAAATCACCCTCACGACCGGAGTGCTGGCAGCTCCCTCCGTTGCGGAGCCTGCTGACGGAGCCACCGAGGTTATTCCCAGCCTGACCATCGGTTGGGTTGCCGTAGATGACGCCGTTGGCTATGACTTCGAGTTGTCCGACGAGAGCGATTTCAGTAATATCCTGATTTCGGTATCGGGGACAGAGGAAACCAATCTGTAT
The DNA here is from genome assembly GCF_008014675.1 of Neolewinella aurantiaca. Taxonomy (GTDB): domain Bacteria; phylum Bacteroidota; class Bacteroidia; order Chitinophagales; family Saprospiraceae; genus Neolewinella; species Neolewinella aurantiaca. The sequence goes on from NZ_VOXD01000036.1 coordinate 38,330, forward strand.
ATTACTGACCCCTTAGATGGCGCCACAACCTTTTACTGGCGCGTCCGCACCCTCAACGATTGTGGCCCCGGCGAATGGGCTACTTACTCTTTCAGTACCGCCGATATCAGCTGTGCGGCTTCCGAAGGCATGGGACTGCCCGCAGCAATCAGCGCCAACGGAGGCAACGTTCAGGTGCCCGTAGCACTTGAGGTTACTGAGAGTTTTAGCGTGGCTTCCATAGAAGTCTCGATCGATATTCTGCACACTTACGTTGGAGACCTCGACGCACGGCTCATTTCTCCGGAAGGAACGGAAATCAGCCTCTTTGGCCGCATCAACGACGGCCCCTGTGGTGGCGACAACATATCGGTCACCTTTTCTGATGATGCCGATCTTACCCAGGCAGATTTTCTTTCGGAATGTAACGCCGGAGATATTTCTACCCAGGGAACTTTCCAGGCTGCAGAGCTGCTCTCGACTTTTGCGGATGAACAGGCGATGGGCACCTGGACGCTCATCGTGACCGATAACGCCAATGCAGACGGCGGATCAATTACGGGATTCAGCATCCTCTTCTGTGGTGGCGGAGATATAACCGACCTCAGTATCAGTTCCACAACCCAATCGCTGGAGGTTTGTGAAACCGGCGGCGCGAGCGTCGGCCTCGAACTCGGTAGCAGTTTCTCCGGCGACGTCGGCCTGCGTGTAGATGCAGGTGGTCAGATGCTGGACAACTACACGTTCAGCTACAACGAGGAGGACCAGACCATGACCGTAGACTTTACGGCATTCACTCTGCTGGGCGAAGGGGATTATACGATGACCTTCACCGTGATCAACGGCGATGGATCGGAGGAGGACCTCTCCATCTCCTTACGTGTTGAAGCAGGCGTTGTGGAAGCGAACCTGGCCAGCCCGGAAGACAACGTTGAAGTACTGGACGGAGAAATTACCTTCAACTGGGATGCATCCGCGGGAGCTACTTCTTACGTGCTCCAGTACTCCACCAATGCAGACTTCTCGGTCATCACTTTCGAGGAAGAACTCACGGGCACCATCCGGACACTGACCGGCATACCTACCGGCGACATCATTTTCTGGCGCGTCATCGCCCGTAATGACTGTGGCGAGGCGATCAGCCCGGTACGCCAGTTCCGGATCATCCCGAGCGGTATACTCGACTTTGGTTCCGGCCGCGAACTCTCGGTTTATCCTAACCCGGTAAGAGGCCTGCTGACGGTAGAAGCTACGGGCAACTGGCCTACAGACCTTCGTGCTGTTTTGTTCGACGCCACCGGTCGTCACCTGAAGGAATACAACCTCAACGGAGCCGGTCAGGTACAATGGGACCTCGGGGCCATTCCCGCTGGTGTGTACTACCTGCGGTTTGCCTCCCTCGGTCTGGAACGGACGGAGCGTTTGGTCGTACTTCCGTAACCGGGGAGTATGCAGCGTTCAGGAAGAAGGCCACGACAATGCGTTGTCGTGGCCTTCTTCTTTTCGGGAGGGACATGTTTTTTTTGCCTACATTTTAGTGAGGGCTTCTTCTACTTCGTTCATGAAAGCGACGAACGCGGGGGCACTGTCGTCTTCGCTACGGGTCCATGCGCTGATGTCTCCGTTTTCGACGATGATGAAGTAAGGGCATACGCCATCGTAAGCCATTTCGGGACAGTTGAACTTGGGGGCGATTTGGGCGAAGATCGCAGGTGCATAGTTCGTTTTCAGTTCGTTCATGGCCGCGAGGCCGGTAGCGGACCTGAAGGGTTTGAATTCGCCACCGGCTATTTCCTCCGCATTGCCGAGCCCCCTTTCTTTTACGGATTCGTAGAGTTTCCCCGCTTCGAGCTTGTAGGCAGATCCGCCGCCCCAACCGCCGGTGTAACCGATGATGTAAGTAGTTTCCGGCGCCGTGGCTTTCGGTTGGTTGCCCATGGTGACGGGCCTGGAGCAAGTACATAAAAGAACTGCGAGGAGAGCGAAGAGAATCGATTTCATGAATAACTGTTTTGTGGGGTAACACCGGGGTGGACGGGAGCGTTCGGGCCAGGGTCTGTATTGCTCGTTTAACCGCTCTTGCACCTGCGGTCGCGCCAAAATGTGTATGAGCGCCCTAAACAGTAGATTGATCCGTAAATTTGTGTCTCAACCCCATATCTCATGAGAACCTGCCTGCTGTATTTTGTTTTCCTGTTCCCGCTATTTGCTTTTTGCCAGAACGACAGCCTTATGGCCGACCCTGATTTTCAGGTAGAGTTTGTTGCTTATTGGGAAGTGGGCGACGAATACCGTTATAAAGTAGAAAAGCACGACATCCGTTACCGGGGAGAGGAAACAACAAAAGACGATACCACCCGCTACACCGCGCTGTTTACGGTACTGGATTCAACCGCAACCTCCTACCGGATAAGCTGGAAATTTGAAGACTACGAACTGACCGGCGAGGGAGAAGAACTGATGGAAGCCGTTTTAGCGAATCCGTCCGAAGAACTGGCCTCTGCGCTGCAGTTTGAAGAGGTGATTTTTACTACCGATGAGCTGGGGACGTTTCAACAAATTGAAAACGTCGATGAGATCATCAGGACGCTGGATGTTTTTATCGAACAGGCTACTGCCAGCATAACCAAAGAGTACGTGGATCAGCCGGAAGTGCTGGAAAAAGTAAAGCAAGCACTGGAAGTAACCTATACTGCAATGCGAACGCAGGCTTATCTCGAAAACACGATGTTCGTTGAGATTGCTCACCTGTTGAACCCGATGGGAGCTGCTTTTTCGCCTACAGACACCCTCTATTACGACGACCGGTTTCCGAATAATTTCGGAGGCCCCGAAATAAAGGCCGAAGGGCGTTATTACTTCGATACACTGGATGTGCAGAACGACTACTGCCACCTGAAAAATTACGTAGAGCTGGACCCTGACGATACCCAGCGGATGTTGAAAGACTACTTCGCTAAAATAGGGTTAGACGATGGAAAAATACTCGACGTCCTGAATGATAGCACCTATGATATCTGGGAGAACAACGATTACTTCTACTATTACTACCCGGGAATTCCGATTTACATCGATCAAATGCGGGTGGTTGACTTCAACCTGGCTGGTGAAAAGGCGAAAGCGGTGAAACGATACATATTAGAATGGATTGACTAAAGCGCCGGCCCGCAACTTTTCGGGAGGCGATAGGGTTCACGACTGATTGATCATAAAATTCAGCTTCTATGGAGTTCAGCATCCTTTCTACCGCACTTCTGTTATTCTTCATCCTTGATCCGTTGGGTAATATCCCACTCGTGCTGACCCTGCTGAAGGATATGGACAAAGCCCGTCGGCAAAAGATCGTGATCAGGGAGTGCCTCATCGGGCTGGTAATCCTGGTGATGTTTCTTTTCGGCGGAGAGACCTTCCTGAATGTTTTCCACCTGGAAACCGAGGCCGTTCGCATTGCCGGAGGACTCATTTTCTTGTTGATCGGGCTCAAAATGGTTTTCCCTTCCGCGGATGCACCCTTGTTCCCGGCCGACGAAGAACCCCTGATTGTGCCCATCGCGCTGCCGATGATTGCAGGGCCTTCTGCTCTGGCGACGCTGCTGGTTCTCTCTCATAATCACCCGGATGAGCAAATGGGCCTGCTTTACTCATTGTTGCTGGCCTGGGGCATTTCTACGGCACTGTTGTTCTCTGCGCCCCTTTTGTACCGGGTGCTTCGCAAAAAAGGACTCGTTGCGATGGAGCGCCTGATGGGGATGCTGCTGCTCATTCTGTCGGTGCAGATGTTTATCGATGGCATCCGGGGGGTGATGGGGTAGGTTATGAGTTTTTATCTTACTGTCTCTGGTTTCCAGTTAAAGAAATTTAGAACTGTCAGGTGAAAACCCTGAGTCAAAGCTCATCAGGAGTTCACATGCTCCGCAACCGTTACGTTCACCAGGCCTTCTTCATCAACGTTCTTTAGTTCCATCGGTACGAGATGATTCACCCAGCTGTCGTCGGCGGGGAAGGAGACCTTCACGTAGTTGTCCGTAAAGCCGTGGAGGATACCTTCGGTCTTTGACTTTTCGAGCAGGACGGGACGGACCTCGCCGAGGTACCGTTCCTGGTGCGCCCGTTTTTTCTTCTCGCTCAGGATGCCGAGCATTTTGTTGCGGCGTTTGCGCTCCTGCATGGGCACGGCGCCGTCCATTTCCGCAGCGGGGGTATTGGCGCGTTCGGAGTAGGTGAAAACGTGGAAGTAATCGACGGGTAGCTCCTGAACGAATTTGTACGTCTCGAGAAAATCCTCCTCTGTTTCGCCGGGGAAGCCGACGATGAGGTCGACGCCGATGCAGGCGTGCGGCATTACCTGTCGGATGTGGGCCACGCGCTCGGCGTAGAGCTCGCGTTTGTAACGGCGGCGCATCTGAGCTAGCTGTTTGTTGTTGCCCGACTGCAGAGGCATATGGAAGTGCGGCGCGAAGCGCTTACTGCCGGCTACGAAGTCAATCACCTCGTTCGTACACAGGTTGGGCTCGATGCTGGAGATGCGGAAACGGGTGATGCCTTCAACTTCGTCGAGGGCGCGGGCCAGGTCGACGAAGAGGGCTTCCTTGCGGGGGCGGACGCCCTCGATGACGGAGGTGCCGTTGCCGAAATCACCGATGTTTACACCGGTGAGAACGATTTCTTTGACGCCCCTGGCGGCGATGGCTTCGGCGTCATTAACGATCTGTTCCACGGTCGAGCTGCGGCTTTTGCCGCGGGCCAGGGGGATGGTGCAGAAGGTGCATTTGTAGTCGCAGCCATCCTGAACCTTGAGGAAGGAGCGGGTCCGGTCCCCGAAGCTGAAACTGCTGATGAAAGAGTCGGCCTCCTTCACCTCGCCGGCGCGGACCATGCCCTTGCCGGAGCCTCCTGCAATACCGTCGATGTAGTCCAGTATCCGGAATTTTTCCGCAGCACCGAGCACGAGATCGACGCCTTCGATGTTGGCGATCTCTTCGGGTTTCAGTTGTGCGTAGCAGCCAACTACAACAATTTTTGCACCTGCGTTTGCGCCTAATGCCCGCCTTACGATGTTACGGCATTTGCGGTCGGCAAAATCCGTTACCGAGCAGGTGTTGATCACGACTACGTCGGCTCCGTCTTTAAAGCCAATCTCCTGGTAACCCGCCTCCGTAAACTGACGGCCGATGGCGGAGGTCTCGCTGTAATTGAGTTTGCAGCCGAGGGTATAGAAGGATACGGTACCGAGGGTAGACATATTAATTCGTTGATTCATTGGTGCGCTGACTTAAATTGCCAACGCGCCAAAATGCTAATGCGGCGCGGACGCGGGTGCAAAGATACGGTTAAGGAGTAAAGCTGGCGAGACTGTTATTTTTAGAGTGGTATGACTTACTTTGCCACTCCAAAATTATCCAATAGTTGAAACTCACTAACGATTTTTACACCCAAATTTCTGACTTAGAGACCGATACTTTCTGGGTGCTGGCCACTACGGCCCTCAGGAATTCGTCCTACGAGTGGAGCCCGGAAAGCGTTTCGGAAGTCCTAGGAGCCGCTGGTTATCTACGCAGAACCGGCGAGCCGTTCAGCAAGGCTTTTGTACAAGCGACTTCAGAGTCGCTTCAGAAAAAAAAGTGGGCCATTGGTTTTGATTACGGTACGAATTTCTTGGTATCGGAACTGGTCATTCGTAGCGTTCGGCAATACTTATTGGCTCATTTCAATGAAGAAGCGGACCATCTTGCGGCTACGTTACTAAAGCAATATGGCCGCCGGGGGAAATTGTATTATAACTACAGCAAACCCGACCAGACGGACAAGTACCTACTAAAAAGCTTTGCCGGTAAAACGGATGTAGTGGGTAAAATACTCAACGAAATTTACCCAGCCTATGAAGAACAAGAATGGGGCGGCGTCGAACTGGAATGTGATGTATGTGGAGATGAGGTAGAAGCGGCTTCGCTTTTCCTTCCGCCCTACCCTCCGGGCTTTCTAGCTGCCATCCCCAAAAAGATACGGTTCGGGATTGCCCACGTTTTTGCCCAGCAGCCGCAAATTTTTCTGAGCCAGGCGCATTCTGAACTTTGGGGATTAGTCGAACAGCAGACGGCAAAACATCCCCAGCTAGTAGTGCGGGCGGCTATGAATTTTCTGCCCAACCTGCCACCAGGAGCCGGGGCCGATCTTTGGGAGCGTTTCCCCGACTTGGCCATTGTGGCGGGCTGGGCCGCCGGGCGGGATAGCCCAGCCAACGACCAGGCTTTTTTTGATCCCTGCCCTGCCCGTCCTAACCTCGCCTGGCACCTGCGCGCCGTCGCCCGCATGAACGCAAATCAGGTTGCCCCTGAAACCTTACGCCCCGCTTTCTCCCGGCTGAAATACCTCCAGAATAGCACCCTGGCGGCACAGCTTCAGGCCGGACAGAAGCCCGACGGAAGGTTTTATGCCTTCCGAGACCTTGGACTCTATGCTCTGGCGATCAACTTTCTCACCCTTATCTGGATCGGAGAAGACGACAAGCTAAACATTGAGAGCTCTGTTCACATAGGTATCGGCAGGCTGAACGCCTCACCAACGAGTTGGCTTTACGGGCAGTTGGCCAGCGTAATGGCCCGCATAACTTCTTTCAAAGAAGATGCCGAGCGTTGGCAAAAAATAGCACTGGATAGCGCCCAGGTAAACGGCCATCGTTATTTCGACAACCTGATGGAACCACCCGCCGAATGGGAAACCTTTCTGAACTCTTTAGAAGTAGGGGGCGCGGCCGCAGGTGCAAAGAAGGTTGAACAAGCAGTGGAAGGAGACAAGCGGATCATCTACGTCTACGATGCCGGGCGGGAGACATTACTCGTGCGCGAACAAAAGATGGGCAAAAAAGGCTGGTCCGCTGGCCGGAAGATCGAGTGGTCGAAATTTGCCGATCAGGTAACAGCTCTGCAAGACAAAGCAGTTGTGCCAGCCCTGCGTACGTACCGGAATGCCCCCGTGATCGACAGCCCCTACATGTACTGGGACAACGAGGCCTATAAAGCAGACGTCCCGCACGCTCTCTACCTCTTGGCGGGCCACCCCCATGTATTTGAAGACGATCGTAAGCGGGTGCCATTGACCGTTGAAACCGCTGAGCCGCAGCTGTTGGTAGACCACGATGAAGACGGCAACCTCACCGTCCGGATGGAGCCACCCGCCCTGAAGGAAGGTTACACCGTCCGCCGGGCCGGGCCGGGCAAACTGGTAGTTTACCAAGTTTCCGAAAGCCTGATGGAGATCACCAAGCACATTCCCGAAACGGGCATGACCCTGCCCGCCGCCGCCGCCGGTCGATTCGAGCGGGTACTGCCGCGCCTGCGCAAAACCCTCGACGTACAGAGCAGTACCGACTGGATGAACCAGGACCTGCCGGAAGTCATGGGCCTACCACTACCTTGCTTCCATCTCGTTCCGCTGGGCGATAGCGAGCACCGGCTGGAAATTTTCATCAAGCCGATCCCCGAAGGAAACTTCTACTTCCGCCCCAACGAGGGGCTTTCCCGCAGCCTCATCGCTACCGAAGCCGCCGGCCGCTCCGTCCTCGTGCGCACCCTCGAAGCAGAGAACGCCGCAGTAAAAGCATGCCTTAAAGACTGCCCCACCCTTAGCGCCTGTGAGTTTGAAGGCAACGACGCTCTGCTGGGAACCGACCGCCAAACACTGGAGGTATTGCACGAACTCCAGGCCCTCACCCAAACGGACCGCGCCCTGCTGGAATACCCCAAAGGGCAGCGCCTCCGCCTGGGGCAGACCGTTGATGAAGACCAACTTCAGGTGCAGGTAGCCAGCGGCCGGGACTGGTTCCGCGTGGAAGCAGGCCTCCAGCTCGATGAAGAGCGGGTGATCGACTTTGAACTCATCCTCGAAGGCCTGCGCAATAAGGATAAGTACGTCAAGATCGGAGAAGACGAATACCTCACCCTCACCGAAAGCCTGAAGCAACGCCTGCATAAAATGGACGGTCTGCTGCACCATAGCCGGGGCAGTATGGAGCTGGCGCCTCTGGCCGGTACGGCTTTCGCCGAAGCCCTCGAAGGCCTCGAACAAGTACAGACCGATGCCGACTGGCAGGACAACCTGGAGCGGATGGCGCAGGCTGATAAATTCGTCCCACCACCACCGCCCGCTGCGTTCAAAGCCGAACTGCGCGATTACCAGCTAACTGGCTACGAATGGCTGTTGCGCCTGGCCGAATGGGGCGTAGGGGCTTGCCTGGCCGACGATATGGGGCTGGGTAAAACCATCCAGGCGCTAGCCGTGCTCACCGAACGGGCCGCTGGCGGGCCAGCCCTGGTGATTGCCCCCGCCTCCGTGATCCGCAACTGGCGAACGGAAACCGAGCGCTTTGCCCCAACCCTGACGCCGAAACTGATTGCTTCCGCAGCAGAAGCAAAAGAGGTGATTGCAGGGCTGATGCCGGGAGATATCGCACTGCTTAGTTTCGGCCTGCTCACCTACATCAGTGAGTCGCTGCTGGAAGCTAATTTTCATACCCTCGTCGTTGACGAAGCTCAGGCGATCAAGAACCCAACGACCCAACGGGCGCGGGTCGTCCGAGACCTGCCAGCCGACTGGAAGGTAGCCACGACCGGCACCCCGATTGAGAACAACCTGGCTGAGTTGTGGAGCCTGTTTCGCTTCCTCAACCCTGGCCTTTTCGGCAGTTATGCCCGCTTCCGGCAGCAATACGAAACGCCCATCGTCAAGCATCAGGACGAAGCTCGTGCGGAGCAGCTCCGGCGGATTGCCCGTCCGTTCATCCTCCGCCGCAGGAAAGACGATGTACTAAAAGAATTGCCTCCGAAGACGGAGATCGTCCGGACCGTCGAGCCTGGTCCAGAGGAAAAAAGCCTGTACGAAGCCTTACGCCGTAAGGCCCTGAGGGATATTGACGATGCGGACCAGATGAAGCGGCGCTTTGTCGTTTTGCAGCAGCTTACCCAGCTCCGGCAGGCGGCATGCCACCCGAAACTGCTCAATAAAAAAAGTAAAGTCCCCTCTGCTAAACTGGTGGCAGTAGGCGAAACTATTCAAGAAATTCTCGCTGGTGGCCATAAGGCTTTGGTCTTTAGTCAGTTCGTCGGTCACCTCAAGTTGGTGGAAAAATGGGTGAAAAGCGAAAAAATTTCTTACCAGTACCTTGATGGCTCCACCCCCGGCAAAACCCGACAAAAACGAGTAGAAGCGTTTCAGGATGGAGAAGGTGAACTTTTTCTGATCAGCCTCAAGGCGGGCGGTACGGGCCTAAACCTTACTGCAGCGGACTATGTCCTCCACCTTGACCCTTGGTGGAACCCCGCGGTAGAGGACCAGGCCAGCGACCGCGCTCACAGAATGGGGCAGCAAAATCCCGTCACCGTTTACCGGTTTGTCTCCGAAGGAACCATCGAAGAGCAGATTCTCGAACTGCACGCCGCCAAACGAGACCTGGCTGATCGGCTGCTGGCCGGAACGGATGGAGCCGGGAAGCTCAGTGTTGACGATGTGGTGAAATTGTTACGGGAGGGGTGAATCAGGACATAGGCCGCTCGCCGTAACCATTCGTTCACCCATTACGAGCCCGTTATTGAAATCATTTTACAGAGTATGGCGCTCTTTTTACTCTCCTGAGTACCTTTGCCCCCGATGTATAAAGATAAAAAAGTGGTCGTCGTGATGCCGGCCTACAATGCAGCGCTGACCCTCGAGAAAACGTACGCCGAAGTTCCCCGTGACCTCGTCGATGAAGTCATCCTCTGCGATGATGCCAGCAAAGACGAAACCTCCGCCCTGGCCAAACAACTGGGCGTAGACCACGTGATTACCCACCCGCGCAACCGCGGCTACGGTGGTAACCAGAAGTCGCTCTACAATAAAGCTCTCGAAATAGGGGCCGACATTGTGATCATGGTTCACCCGGACTACCAATACACGCCGTTGCTGATCCCCACCATGTGCAACATCATCGGCGAAGGACTTTATCCCGTTGTGCTCGCCAGTCGGATTCTCGGCAAGGGCGCACTCAAGGGCGGCATGCCACTCTACAAATATGTCGCCAACCGCTTCCTTACGGCTACCCAAAACTTCCTGGTCAGCTATAAACTCAGCGAGTATCACACCGGTTACCGTGCCTTCAGCCGTGAAGTGCTCGAAAAGATCGACTTCAACGCCAACGACGACGACTTCGTCTTCGACAACGAGATGCTCTCCCAGATCATTTATCATGGTTTCGACATCGCCGAGGTAACCTGCCCGACGAAGTATTTCGATGAGGCCAGCTCCATCAACTTCGTGCGCAGCTCGAAGTACGGGCTCGGCGTGCTTCGCGTAAGCATGATGCACCGGCTGAATAAGTGGGGCCTGGCGAAGTCGAAGATTTACCGGTAGAGGAGTTGCACTCCGATTACATTGATTGAAGGCAGGAGTGCAACTCCCCGACCGGGATTATAGCTTCTCTTCCCGTAGAGTTTCCTGCTCCCCCGTCCCCATCGTCTTAACCGAATACTCCCCACTCTCCGCTTCGCGGCTGCCAATGATCACCACCTTAGGCGCATTCCGTTGGTCGGCGTACTTGAGCATTTTTTGAAGTTTTCCGGCTTTGGGGTAGAGGTCCGCGTGCACACCCCGCGCCCGGAGGCGTGAGACGAGGCCAAAGCCGTGGTTAAGCGTCTCTTTGTCGAGGCAAACTATGAGATACTGCAGGTCTTCGGAAGCGTCAGCCGGGAAGGCATCGAGTTCTTCCAGAACATCGTAGATGCGCTCGGCACCGAAGCTGACGCCGACGCCGGGCATGTCTTTCATCCCGAAGATGGAGGTAAGGTCGGCGTAGCGGCCACCGCCGGCGATGGAGCCCATTTTGATGTTTTCCTGGCCGGGCGCGTCGGTGTCGACGGCGACTTCCCAGATGGCGCCGGTGTAGTAGTTGAGGCCACGGGCGAGGGTGACGTCGAATTCTAGGCGGTTATAAACCCCCTCCCCGAACCCCTCCCCACGGGGGAGGGGAGAACTTTGTTTGATCAGGTCAAAGACCTCCTGTAACTCTGCGATACCCTCTTTACCGATCTCGCTGTCGGCCAGCAGGGGAGCGACGGAATCCAATGATTTCGCGTCGAGGAATTGCTTGATAACCTGCAATGCACCCGCGTTCGCGCCCCGGCTGGTCAGGTCTTCGGCCACCTTGTCCCAGCCGATCTTGTCGAGCTTATCGATGGCGATGGTCATGTCCATCATGTTGTCGGCCATGCCGGCGATCTCGGCCAGCCCCGCCAGGATTTTCCGGTTGTTGAGGCGGATGACGGCTTTGAGACCCAGTTCGTGGAACACCCCGTCGAGCAGCTGCGTCAGCTCCGCTTCGTAGAATAGGCTGTCGGAGCCGACGACATCGGCGTCGCACTGGTAAAACTCCTGGTAGCGGCCTTTTTGCGGCCGGTCTGCCCGCCAAACGGGCATGATGGCGTAGCGCTTGAAGGGGAAAGCCAGGTCGTTCTGGTGCATCACCACGTAGCGGGCGAAAGGCACGGTCAGGTCGTACCTAAGGCCTCGTTTGCTGATAGAAGCGAGCACTTTGTCGCTGTCTTTTGCTGCCAGGGCATCAGCGTCTGCTTTGCCCAGGAAATTGCCGTTGTTGAGCACTTTGAACAAAAGCTTGTCGCCTTCTTCGCCGTACTTGCCGGTCAGGGTCGCTAAATTTTCCATCACGGGCGTCTCGATCGGCTGATAGCCAAAGCGACGGAAATGCTTCTTGATAACACTAAATATGTAGTCGCGGCGGCGTACTTCGGAGGGGAGGAAATCTCTTGTTCCTTTGGGGATAGACGGCTTCATGGGGCGAAGATAGTGATATGCGATATGCGATTGGTGATATTTGATCTGTGATTTGGTTGCTGCGAGAGAAAGGCTTCAACAAAGAGCTGGTTTTGAATATCTTGGAAAATAAGTTGTTTGTAAATTTAAATAAAATCATTTGTATGTTTTTCGTTTTAAACGCTTATATTCGGCGGTACATTGACGCAACACCATGACACCTAACGAAAAGTCCGCTCAATTCGAAGACCGGTTAATTGAATTCGCAGTTCGCATCCTGAACGTATCAGAGATACTCCCAAACTCCAAGGCTGCTCAGCATTTATGTGGCCAAATTGTGCGCTCCGGCACTGCTCCTGCATTACTTTACGGAGAAGCGAGGGGGGCGGAATCAACAAGCGATTTTAGACACAAAATCTCTGTTGCGCTAAAGGAGCTTAGGGAAACTTACATCAACCTGCGAATTATCTCCAGTAAAGGTTACATACCTGAAAACAAACTGAGTAGTATTCTTGACGAGAACAATCAGTTGATAAGTATTCTAGTTGCGACCGTTCGAAAGTTGAAAACAAGCAAAAGATAAAAGGGACTCTGTTTTCGGTCGCCAATCGCATATCGAAGTCACACATCCTCGTGCGACAGCAAAATCGCATATCAGATATCGCCAATCGCATATCGAAGTCACACATCTTTCACGTGCGGTAGCACAATCGCATATCAGATGTCGCATATCGCCAATCGCATATCGAAGTCGCGTAACTTTCTCGTGCGGCAGCAAAATCGCATATCAGATATCGCATATCGCCAATCGCATATCGAAGTCACACATCTTTCTCGTGCGGTAGCGCAATCGCATATCAGATATCGCATATCGAAGTCACATATCATTGATGAGCGCCTCCGCTTTCCCGCGATACGGATGCCCGGGCGTATCCCGGATTTCCTCCAGTACGGTTTCGGCAGCAATGGAGTTTCCTTCCGCCAGGTAAGCAAGCACTTCGTACCATTCGGCGTACGGGCGGTAAAAGTCACCGCGTGGTATTTGTTCAAACCAGTCGAGAGCGCGGGTGGGTTGTTTGAGCGCCAGCGCGCAAACGCCCAGATAAAGCGGAGCTGCCGGGTAGGCCTGGGCGACTGGTAATAACTCGTCGTAAGCCGTGCGGTAGTCTTTGCGGTCGTAGTAGTATAAAATCCTTTCCAGGTCTTCTTCTGCGGCGTCGCGTGGCGTCATCCGGTCGAAGATGTTGGGCATCGGTTCGAAGTGGGCAACGGACTTTGCCTGCGGAGCCGCAGCTCCGAAGGTTGTCCACAGGACCCAGCCGAAAACCGCAAATAAACCGATGGCAAAAAGCGTCTGAAGGTCAGGAAGTTCCAGTTTTCCGAGTTGAATGCCGCCTTTTTTTCGGGGAGACAATTTCACTTTCGGCGCGCTCGCAGGTGCAAGGGGACGTTTACGGGCGTACTTCGCTTCTTCCCTGAGCAGTGTTTCCATCAGGTCTTGCCGACCTGCCACCGTAACGACTTCCGCCCAGTCTTCGCGCAGCTCCATCGCTCTGCGGAAGACCGAGTCTACCGGCCGGCGTGCTTCCACATCCCACCGCTCGGCAACGCCGAGCTCTCCGGCGTAATACTGGTCAATAAGCTCTTCGTCTATCGGCGAGGGGATGTGTACAGGATCCGTGATGCCTCCGGCTTGCCATGCTTCACGAACCATCAGTAAGCATTTCTGTCGGCGATGCTCTGTTTCCTCAATCTGACCTTCCAGACCGATTATCTCAGCAATCCGCGCGTAGCTCAGGTGATGATAGTCAGACATGAGGAGAAGATCCTGACAGCTCTTACCCAGTTCTTTGAACTGAGCAAGCATAACCTGCTGGGTGGTGTTGAGCTGAATGGGGCGGGGAAGGTGATTAAGCGGGTTTTGCTCCTGCTGCACGCCGAGCTCCGCAATCGGCATTCGCTCAGCGGCAATCACGGCTTCGTTGATTTTACCGGAGAAATAAACCTGTGCGACCCGCTGTACGTAGTTCTGAACTGGCCCGGTATATGGCTCTTCTGGGTCAATCCGGGCTTCGTACCAACCAATAAGTGCACGCCGGTAATGCCCCAGGGTTACCTCGTCGGCCTGGCGGTAGTTGGCGGCCCATTTAAGAAATGGGCCACGAAGGGCATCGAAGTTGCGGGTCAGTGCCGCAAGGTGTTGACCTTGGTTAGACATATCGCGAAGGTAAGGGGCCGGTGCCAATTATGCTGCAACGGTTCCCCGGTAGCTGTACTATTCTGGTGGCGTGGGTTATCGCATCAGAATTACGGTTCCGGCTTCCCGTTGTAAAACCCCGGTAGTAAGCCGGACTTCTGCAATCCAGACGTAGGTGGAAACGCCCGCCACCTTACCGTTCAGCATTCCGTCCCAACCCCGACGACCATCGTTAGGAGCAAAATCATAGTCTTCCCACAGGAGCTCTCCCCAACGGGAGCGCACCTGAAAAGACATAACCCGCTCTACCTGATCGGTATTGGCGTAAATGGCTACGTAGTCGTTGGTACCGTCTCCGTTCGGCGTGAAAATATTGGGGACGTAAACAGGAATCCTTCCGTCTACCGCCACAAAGGTGACCAGGCTGTCGGTGCAACCGTATATGTTGTCAATCGCAAGACTGATCGGCTGACTGGAGGGAGCGCTTACCGTTGGGTTGGGACAGGTCGGGCAATCAAAGAGCTCGGCCGGGTGCCAGCGGTAGGCCGCTATTTGGTCCAGTGGTACAAAGTATTCTGCTTCAACTACCGAGCTGCCCGCTACTTCCTGAGGCACGAAATTGGGCAGCCGTGCAGGACGTCGCGTTGCCGTTGGGTAGAAAAAATTGGGCTGTTCCGTCTCGCATCCCACTGCATCCCGGATACGAAGGGTGTAGTATTCTCCTTCGTTGAGACGCCCGAATCCGTCGCGGTCGAAATAATTGACACCGTCAATGCTGTAGGTGTACGGCGGCACGCCCCCCGCCGCAGAAAGAACCAATGGTGGCCGGCGAACGGTGGTACAACTAATGTCGATGGGGCTCAAAGGCGCAGGGTCGCGCAGGGTAAGGTTTCGTTCGCTGGTGCAGCCCAGCCCGTCGGTTACGGTCAGGGCGTACTCGCCGGCGGGCAATCCGGTTGCCGTTAGTCCGTCTGGGGTCACACCCTCCCAGTCATAAGTGTATGGTTCTACTGTTGGTAGGTGCGTTACAGAAATCGAGCCATCGGCAAGGCCCCCGCAGCTTGGGTTTTGAAGCCGGGGATTTATCGCAGGGTCAAAGAAGTCGGCCCGTATCGTAGTGTCCGTAGCAATGCGGCAGGCGCGGTCTTCAACGGCGATGATCCGGTAATTGCCGCCCCGGGTAATGGGTTGGCTTTGCCGACCATCAGCATCGAAGGTCCATTCTTCCAGTGGCCCTCCGTTGAGCTGGTACGTCACCGTAATGGGCGTCGCCCCGGTGAGGTCGAAAACGATCGATTGCTGCTCGTCGCGGCAGGCACGTAAATCCTGAGGAGGCAAACGAACCGAGGGAGGGGCACTGCTGAACGTAGAAATGGATTTGTTAACGACCTGGCCGCAATCGTCGGTGACAACAAGGTTGATGGATGTAGGCAGTGGTGGCGTCAGGACAGGGGTGGAATCTGTACTACCAAAACTCCACTGGTACCGGAAAGGAGGCACTCCTCCACTCACCTCGGGGAAGAGGGTGGCTGTTTCGCCGGGGCAGTAAAAGGCCTCCTCAAGCCCTACCATCAAAGGTGAAGGCTCATCAATAATAAGCTCGATGGAGTCGGTGTAACAGGCACAAGGGATATCGAGGTAAAGCCATACGTTTTCGGGGCCTTCAACCGTAGCGTCAGGAAAGGCAATAATTGGAATTTCTGCGAACATCTCTCCGGCAAGGATCGTCACTTCCCCCGGTCCGGCGGTGAAATCGAGGCCTTCGGTGGCCGCTGAGTTCGCGCCGATGCGGTAGGCAATGGTCTGGTCTCTGTCGGGGTTACTTTCGGGGCCGCGTTGAACGCGAAAATTGGTCACTTCGCACCCTTCGTAGATGGTCGTTGTCGTCGAGTCTCCTCCTTCTCCGGTAAGACTTACGCTGCCACCCAGATCGAAACTTCCTGCTTCCAGAAATACAGCCGAGTCGAGGTCGCCGTCTGCTACGTCACCTACGAGCAGACGAATATGGTAGGTCTGGCAGGTTTGCAACTCTACGGTTGCGGTGAGGACTACAGTCTGCCCGTCGTATTCGATGAGGTCGAACCGGGGGCCAGTACTGTTGTTGCCGCCGCAGTTGGCGATGGATCTAACGCTGGGGAATTCGTTATCGAGATAAAACGACGGGTTGGTGGCAAAATTTACGTTGTTGATGCTCACCGGTTGGTTGGTGCCTGGAATGCGGGCGAGATTGATAGCTCCGTTACTGAACGGCCCGCTCAGGCCCGGTCCGCTAATGAAGAAACCGAAAATATCGTTGAAGGCGGCGCCTACAAATTCACAATACTCTTCGGATGCAAAAACGTAGCGGAAGGTTACGGTTGGTTGCAGTGGGATGAAGTCGAACTCCAGCCCCGAACGATCAAAGATGTTTCCGGTGCTGGCAAGACTGAGGTCCGGGTCGTTGGTCTGGCCTTCCAGCTCGGTACCAACACCGGTATCGGAATTCGGGCCTGCAGCATCGGCAACGCTACCGGTGGAGAGGATGATTCCACGGTCGAAACCAACGACGTTGTCGGTGCCGGAGAAATAACCAATGCCGTCGGGATTGTTGCCGATCTGGCGGATGTTGAAGATGGTTTCGCACTCTCCGGAGGCGAAAACTTCCCGTACGAGGCGCTCAGCATCGTAGTCGGGGTCCACCGTCAGGTCCTGACCAAAAAGACAGGCCGGAATTAACAGCGGTAGGAAGAGAAGGTGGCGTGAAGTAAACAAGAATTCTGTTTTTGGGAGAAATCAGATAATGGGTGGCCCGGTCGCAGAGTCACAGAATTACTGCCACAAATCTTATTTGTGATGGTAATTCAGCAACTCGTCAATTGGGCGGCGGCTTGAAGCGTAAGTGTAGTTAAATCGGTTGGTTTGTTCGGGCGCGTTCGCAGGTGCAAAATGGCGTTGTGAAGCAAAGACCGGACAGACTTGCGGCTTGGCTTATTGCCTTCACGCAGCGTTCTTTGCTCCTTTAACGATTGGCCGGCACCTGCGGCCTCGCCCTAACATCAGTAAAAGCGTTAAAATTGTCCACAAAGTAATGGTATCTGAATGGATCACATATAAAATTTATTGTGATCGGAGGCAATTCACTAAATTTACACGATAATCTCACATAGGACTTGCTAAGGGTTCTGGTTCTCGGCCAAGAATGCACGTGATCGAGTATTGAAAGCGGCCACACAAGTCGGCTCATGCACCACGTAACCAACGCGCGGTGGTTGTTTTCGATGCGAAATACACGTGTCCTCTTGCGGAGGAAACCAGTGCTTCGAAATAAGTTCTTTATGAGGAGATGTTGTCTACTGCCTGCTCATCGTCCTCAAAAACATTGTTATGACAAAGAATCTTTACACCGTCTCTTTACTAAGTTTTTTCTGTGCTTTTCTGTCGACCAGTTTATTTGCTCAAAACCCTAACGGGGACAATCGACCATGCCAGGAAGACGCCATCATCTCTCTCGCTTTTTCCGGTGCCACGGAAATTGGAACCTGTACCGACGATGACGTCACCGACCGTATCCGGTTTCAGGTCGTACCCTTCAATCAGGCTTATGCCTACGTTGTTGTGGATGCCACTGATGTAATTCGCTACATCGGCTTCAGTAACCGAATCAATTTTGACCTCCTGCCCGGCGGCGCCCTGCGCGTTTACGCCTTTTCCAACTACGGAAACATCACCGCAAGCGTAGGTGATACCTTCACCGGTGCGACGCTCTCTACGCCCTGTTTCGGCATGACGGCGAACTTCGTCTCGGTCAATAACGGATCTTCAGGAGACATCCTGATCGCATCCGATCAGGACAGCTACGATGTCTGCCCCGGAGACGGAGAAGCAGACATCATCACCGTCAGCTCCGAAGCCAGCAGCGTTACTTACCTCATCACTACCCCCGACGGTGAGCTGCTTAACAGCAACACTACCGGGTCGATCGACTTCGACGGAGCACCCTTCGGAACCTGCTACATCTACGCTTTTGCAAACCCCGGGCCGCTGCCCATCAGCCCCGGAGACAACATCAGCGATCTTGCAGCCTTTCAGGGCTGCGGAACGGGCCTCTCCGATAACTTCATTACCGTAAACCGCGTCAATGTCGACGGCGGAACGATCACAACTATGGATCAGGAAACAACCGTCCGCATCTGCCCGAGCGATGGAAACCCTGACGAAATAGTCTTCAGCAATGCCTCCACCAGCAGCGGTGAGCTGAGACTGGTAATCACTGACGACGAAGGCATGATCATCGGCCTTCCGGAGGTGTTTACCGTCGACTTCGACGTAGCCGGCCCGGGCATCTGCCGGGCGTACAACGTCACTTATACGGGCAACTTCACGGCTCAGATCGGCGATCAGATCACCGACGCTGTATTCTCCGACGGTTGCTACGATGTCTCCGATATGTTCGTTGAAGTTATCCGCGAAATACCCGCCGGCGGAACCGTTCTTACCGTAGACGGTGAGAGCGAAGTAGAAACCTGCCCGGGAGACGGAAACGCCGACGTAGTAGCCGTGGTCAACACCGGAGCATCCGGAGGAGACCTCGTTTACCTCATTACCGACGATAACAACGCACTGCTGAACTTCAGCTTCAGTCCCAGCTTCGACCTGGAAGGTGCCGGCAACGGAACCTGCCGCATCTGGTCGCTTACCTACCAGGGAGAATTGTCTCTGGCGGTAGGTGCGGACGTTACCTCCGCAGAACTTGCCGACGGATGTTTTGAACTCAGCTCAGACTTCGTAACCGCAATTCGTACTACTCCCAATGGTGGGACGGTAGCTACCGAAGACGGCGAAACCGAAATCACCGTATGCCCGGGTGATGGCCTTGCCGACCTGTACACCTTTGTCTCCACCGGAGCCGACGGCGCTAACTTCGCCTTCATCGTTACCGACGAAGACAACAACATCATCGGTGTTCCGGAAAGCAATATGGTTGACTTCGACGGTGCCGGTACCGGCATCTGCCGCGTCTGGGGCCTGAGTTACGCCGGAGACCTGACCGCCGCTACCGGCGACAACCTCTCCGAATCCCTGGCTACCGAGTGTTCCAGCCTCAGCGATAACTTCGTTACGGTAATCCGTACCATGCCCACCGGAGGTACCGTCCGCCTGGAAAGCGGAGGCACTTCTGCCACCGTCTGCCCCGCTGATGGTGTAGCCGACGTGCTTACCTTCGTAAGCGAGGGAGGTGTTGGCGAAGAAGGTGCCTGGATCTTTACCGATGAAAACGGAATGATCATTGGCTTCCCGGCCAGCAGCACAGTCGATTTCGAAACCTTCCCCACCGGCGTATGCCACGTCTACAGCATCGTTTACTCAGGTGAACTGACTGCGATGATGGGAGACGACATCACTACTACCGCGCTTGCTACCGGTTGCTTCGCACTGTCCGATAACTTCATCACCGTTACCCGCCTCGATGCTTCTACCGGAACCATCAGCACCGAAGACGGCGAAAGCGAAATTTTCGCCTGCCCGGGAGACGCGTTCCCCGACCCGTTCCGCTTCGACTCTACGGGAACCACTCTCGATAACTTCAACTACGTTGTTACCGATACCAACAATGTGGTATTCTTTGTGGCTTTCACCGATCAGATCGACTTTGAGCAATTGCCTGTAGGTACCTGCCGGGTTTACGGCCTGGGCTACAACGGCATCATCATCGCTACCCCCGGCGATGTAGCAGGGGTGGATCAACTGGCCAGTCAGTGTAACGCGCTCTCTCCTAACTTCGTATCGGTAATCAAAGAACTTCCCGTTGGCGGAACCGTCGCAACTGCAGACGGAGAGACCGAAGTTTCGGTCTGTTCGCAGGACGGTATTGCTGACATCGTAACGGCCGTCAGCACCGGCGCTGAAGGTGAAAACTTCGTGTTCATCATCACCGATGCCGACAATACCATTCTTGAAATTCTGGATGGTGACTCTTTCGACTTTGACGCAGCTCCGTACGGCGTATGCCGCATATGGGGCCTTTCTTACCAGGGCGACCTGCTTGCGGAAGCAGGCGCAGACGCAGGTGCAGGCAGCCTTGCGAGTGCTTGCTCTGACCTCTCTGAGAATTTCATCACCGTTACCCGTGAAGACATAATGGGCGGAAGCATCAGCCTCAACGGCGGTAGCGACGCAATCACTACCTGCCCGGACGACGGAATCGCGGATGTACTTAACTTCAACAGCATTGGCGCTACGGGTAGCAACTTCCAGTACGTAGTTACAGACCTTGACAATGTTGTACTCGAACTGGTAACCGGCAACTCATTCGACTTCGAGCCCGCAGGGCCCGGTGTTTGCCGGGTGTGGGGATTTGCCTATGCTGGCGCCGTCAGCCTGATGGTGGGCGACACCGTCACCAGCGCCACCCTCGCAGAAGGATGTGCCGAACTGGCCGACAACTTTATCACGGTGACCCGTGAGGTGCCCGTTTCCGGCGCCGTTAGCCTGGTCGATGGCAGTACGTCTGCCAGTGTTTGTTCCGGTGACCCCACCGAACCGGCACTGGAGTTCGTTGCCGGACCATCTACGGGAGATTATGTCTTCCTGATCGTTCAGGCCGATAGCTTCGCCCTCCTCGGTATTATGGACACCTTCAACTTCAACATGGCTCAGGCAGGAGACTACCACGTTTACGGACTGGCTTACGCCGGTAACCTCGATGTCTTCCCCGGGCAGAACATCTTCACTACCGACCTGGCTACAAGTTGTTTCGACCTCAGCGATAACTTCGTTACCGTAAGTGTAGACCGTGTTCACGGCGGAAACATCCTCGGCAACGGAGCCGAAGAACTTTATTTCTGTCCCGATAACCTGGACGACGGAATGGTGAACTTCACCACTACCAGCGGAGAAGCAGACTCGCTTTATCGCTACGTAATTGCCACCACGACCAATGTAATCATCGCTGTAGTTCCTGCTGGCCAGGACTCGTTCGACTTCGGCACGCTTCCTCTCGAAGAACTCAAAGTATGGGCCATCAGCTACGAAGGTGACTTCCTCGCAGGGCCTGGTTCCAGCCTCGAATTCAGCCCTCTTGCAACGGGCTGTGTTGTCTTGTCTGAAAACTGCATCCGTATCCTCAACGAAACTCCCGAAGCGGGAGAAATCAGCTTTGATGATGTCCCGGCCACAGGCATCGCCTGTACGGTAGACGGAGACGGAGTCATCAGTGTCTCTACCACCAGTACAAGCCTGACTGGCTACGCCGTCCTCGTTACTGACACCATGGACATCGTTCAGTTGGTTTCCCTCGATCCCCAAAACGTCGACCTGGGCTCACTGCCTGAAGGCCCGTACCGTGTCTACGGTTTGGCCTACACCGGCAACGTAACGGTAACACCCGGTGATGATCTTGACCTTGTTGCTCTTGCTGACAACTGTTACGAGCTCACTACTGAATTCCTCGATGTACTGCAGGGCGGAGAGATCAATGCCGGCTTCCTCACCAACATCACCACCGAAGGAACCGGAGATACCATTAACTTCTGTATCGCAGACGGCGACAACCCGATTGCGGTGATCGAGGCCAGCGTAAGCGGCCCCAACTACCGTTACGTCGTTACCGACGAGGATGGACGTGTTCGTGCCACCAACTTGCCGAGCAACATCATTCCTTTCCAGCCCTTCGGCCCTGGCGTTTACCGCATCTACGGATTCAACTACACAGGAATGAGCCTGGTGGGAATCAACCAGAACATCAACACGACCGTGCTGGCAACTGGCTGTGGAGCGCTTACCAGCAACTTCATTACCGTCATCTACGAAGACCCTGACGGAGGCATGGTGACTACCGATGCCGGTGAAACTGAGGTGGAAATCGAAATCGCAGGCAGTGGCGCAGACGCTACCGCAATTGTAGCCTTTGAAACGACAGGCGCACAGGGTGAAAACTTCATGTACCTGATCACCGACGAAAACAACGAACTGCTCGCTACCAGCTCAGGACCAAACATCGACTTCGGCCCGGCGGGCGTCGGTACCTGCCGCGTGTGGGGACTTTCTTACTCCGGAGATATCATTGCCGGTATGGGAGACGACCTCACTATGGTTGACCTCACCGACGGTTGTTTTGACCTGAGTGATAACTTCGTTACTGTAGTACGCGTTGATGAAATGGGCTTCACCGGAGGCGAAGTATCTAACCAGGGCGCTGGCCCCATTGGCGAGTTGATGATGACCGCCCGCCCGAACCCGGCTAGCGGAAGTGTCCTCTACCTTGACCTCGAGAGTTTTGATGCCATCCCTGGCGGACAAATCTTTGTTCGGGATATGAACGGTGCGTCTTACAGCGTACAGACGCTTGTGGGCGGAGAGCATACCACTACCGTTCAGATCGATATCAGTCAGTTGCCTTCCGGCATGTACTTCGTGCAGTTGGCTTCGCAGCAGGGTATGCAGTCTGTTCGCTTCATGAAAGACTAACGGCCGCTCAACATCTGTCTTACACTCTACACCCCCGGTACTACCTGTGCCGGGGGTGTAGTGTTTACAGCGGAGGGTTATTCATGCCGAGGCGTGTGTATCACGAGATGCACGGATCCCCCTCTCCCCCGGCCCCTCTCCTCGGGAGAGGGGAGACGTGACAAGCGGCAAGTTCGTGATAGTAGTGCGTCTCGTGATACAATGGTCCGCTACGATTTTAGGCTTCTAAAAAAGGGTAGGCCCTTAACTTGGTGATTCTCACACCTACCAAGAATGACCTACCCGACGAAAATCGAAACTCTCGCTGCCCAAATATTGCAAA
>NZ_VOXD01000037.1 GCF_008014675.1 Neolewinella aurantiaca
TTTGCAATATTTGGGCAGCGAGAGTTTCGATTTTCGTCGGGTAGGTCATTCTTGGTAGGTGTGAGAATCACCAAGTTAAGGGCCTACCCTTTTTTAGAAGCCTAAAATCGTAGCGGACCATTGTGATACACACGTAAAGAAAGGCCCGAAAACAAGCACTTTGAATTGCGTACCTTTGCGCCCTCAAAGCGATGATTTTTAGGGCCACCTCCCCCAGGCCAAACAGTTCCAAAAGACCAATTAGACTATGTTAAGCGCAACCGGTATATATCAGCAGTACGGCGATCGGGTCCTGTTCAATTACGCTTCCTTCGTAATCATGGACCGCGACAAGGTGGGCCTGGTGGGCCGCAACGGGGCCGGCAAATCCACCATGCTGAAGATTATTGCCGGAGATATGGGCAGCGACGAAGGTACCGTAGTACGGCCAACCGGCAGCACCCTCGGGTTTCTGCACCAGGAAATGGAACTGCCTACCGGCCGGACGGTGATGGAGGAAACGCTCACCGCTTTTGCCCACATT
Source organism: Neolewinella aurantiaca (assembly GCF_008014675.1). GTDB lineage: Bacteria > Bacteroidota > Bacteroidia > Chitinophagales > Saprospiraceae > Neolewinella > Neolewinella aurantiaca. The sequence goes on from NZ_VOXD01000037.1 coordinate 524, forward strand.
CAGGCCATGGAAGACCGGTTGGCCGAGCTCAATAAAGAGATGGAGGTACGGACCGACTATGCCTCCGATTCCTATTCCCGGATGCTGGAAGAGTTTACCTCCCTGACCGAGCGCTTCGCGCTCGTGGGCGGCATCACGATGGAAGCCGAAGCCGAAAAATTCCTGAAGGGTCTGGGCTTCGAACAAAAAGATTTCAACCGGCAAACCACCGAGTTCTCCGGCGGTTGGCAGATGCGCATCGAACTGGCCAAAATGCTCCTGATGCGGCCAGACTACCTCCTGCTCGATGAGCCTACGAACCACCTCGATATCGAATCTATCATCTGGCTCGAAAACTGGCTGAGCACTTACTCCGGTGCCGTCATCACAATCAGTCACGATAAGCAGTTCCTGGACAACGTCACCAACCGTACCCTCGAAATCGAACTGGGCAAAGTGTATGATTACAAAGCTAATTACTCGAAGTACGTAGAGTTACAGGCTGAGCGCCGTGCTAAAGCAGAAGCGGCTTACGAGAACCAGCAAAAAGTCATCGCCGAAAAGGAACGGACGATCTCCCGCTTCATGGCCAAGGCTACAAAGACCAAGATGGCGCAGTCTATGCAAAAACAGCTGGACAAGGTAGAGCGTATTGAGCTGGACGTAACCAACACGGCGGTGATGAACCTACGCTTTCCCAAAGCGCCGCGCTCCGGCGCCATCACCCTGCAGGCCCGCAACATCACCAAGAAGTACGGTGACCTGGAAGTACTGCGCGGGGTTAGCCTGAAGGTCGACAAGGGCGACCGGGTTTCCTTTGTAGGGCAAAACGGACAGGGTAAAACAACCCTGGCGAAAATCCTGATCGACCAGATCCCCGCAACGTCGGGTGAGGTGGAACTGGGCCACAACGTAACCATTGGTTACTACGCCCAGAACCAGGCCGAAGAACTGAACGGCAAAATGACTTTGCTGGAAACGATGGAGGAGCACAGCCCTCCGGAAATGCGGACGCGCCTGCGCTCGATGCTCGGTTCCTTCCTGTTCAGCGGCGAAGACGTAGACAAAAAAGTGTCCGTCCTCTCGGGGGGAGAGCGTGCCCGGCTGGCGCTGGCCTGTATGCTGTTGCGGCCATTCTCCCTGCTGGTGCTCGATGAGCCTACGAACCACCTCGATATGGCCAGTAAGGACATGTTGAAACAGGCGGTCCTGAACTACGACGGAACCCTGATTGTGGTAAGTCACGACCGGGAATTCCTCGCCGGCCTGACGGATCGGACCATCGAGTTCCGTGACCATAAGCTTTACGAGCACCTGGGCGACATCAACTTCTACCTCGAAAAGCGGAAGATTGACAACATGCGGGCTGTCGAGCTGGAAAAATCCAAAGCGGATACCCCGGCTGCTTCAACGTCCGCTGCACCTGCGGCCGCGCGAAAAAAGCCGACGCTCAGCCATGAAGAGAAACGCAGACTCGAAAAAGATGTGGGTAACGCCGAGCGGAAGATCGAACGGTTGGAAAAAGAAATTGCGAAGATTCACCTGCAAATGTCGGTTCCTGATTTTTATGATGACTCCGCAAGGGTAGATAAGACCACCGCAGAACTGAAGGCGAAACAGGCTGAACTGGAACAGGTGATGGAGAAGTGGGAAGAGGCCACTTTAGCGCTGGAGGGATAAAATGGCTCGTGGTAGCAGCAAATTTGATTTTGTAAGATTGCGTCAAAGCCAAAAATAAAGTATTAAAGTCGACCCATGGGGTATACTATTCGCGGCTGCGAAACGTATATTGGGGGCACTATATTAGGAACATTAGCCCTGTCGTACCCAGTTTTCCCTCAGAACTTTTACCCCTACGTTGACAAATGAAAAACCTGTTCACCACCTCCGTGCTCGCGGCGGCGCTCCTCCTCATCCTCTCCGGGTCCAGCAGTTCTGGTCTGGGTACTCCAGAAAACTACCACCGCTTCGAGTTGCCTTTTTATGCGCAGCCGGTAGACATCGTGTATGATCCCGCAATGGTGATCCCCGATCCGGGGCCGCTTACGAGTATCAGCATCGTGAAAAGCTACCGCCTGCTTACCAAAAAACCGACGCGGGTACTGCTGAACAGTTTGCTGGAAGCAAAGCAGCGCTACGAACTAAACGATTTCCTTTTCTACAAACTCGCCCGTACCAGCCTTCAGGTAGTGTACGGAGATGCGGACCAGAACGCCCGCGAAATAACGCTGTTCGGCCTGCTGGTCGATGCGGGTTTTGACGCACGACTGACTTACCGTGGTAACCGCGTCTTCGTGAATGTGTATACAACCGAAGACCTGTTTGAAGTGCCGATAATCGACACCGGTGGCCGGCCCTACGCCAACCTAAGCTGCCTGAACGGCGAATGCAGCGGCCGCCAGCGGTTGTTTATTCTTGATGAACACCCGAACCCCAGAGGTCGGTCGTTCGGCTTTCAGCTCGACAACTGGCCGGCACTCGGGGTGCAGGCTACCGAAAAGCAGATGCACTTCAAATACCACGGTATTCAGCAGGATATAAAAGTAACTTTTGACCGAACGGTAGTGGACATCATGAAAGATTATCCTTTTATCCACGAGTATGCCTACCTCGAAACACCGCTGTCTGGTACATTGCGCAGCAGCCTGCTGCCCCAGCTGCGCCGTTACCTCGAACCGCTGGATGAGCGCCAGCGGATCGAATTGCTAGTGAGCTTTACCCGCTCGGCTTTTGAGTACAAAGAAGACAACGAATACTTCGGACACTCCAAACCGATGGTGCCGGAAGAATTGTTCGGTTACAGTTTCTCCGATTGTGAAGACCGCTCCGCACTGTTTTTCGCGCTCGTCCGCGATTTGCTGAATATGCCAATGGCCGTGGTCGCCTACGATGATCACCTCACTATAGCTGTTGGAACCGATAATATTACCGGAGATTCTTTTACCTACGAAGGCAAAAGGTATGTGTTCTGTGACCCGACCGGGCCGAAGGACTCAAGCCGGATCGGACAAATTCCACCCGGCTACGAGAATAAAAATTTTCAAATCATAGGGACTTATAAGTAGCTGGTTTTCAGCAAAAAATAGTGCTTTCGTGACTTCAATGCGCAGGTTCGCGTCCAAATGTTACTTTTGCGGTCTGATGGAGTGAAACCAAATCGCTCGCTGATGGCTTATTTAAGTAGAGCGATTCAGTTTTGCTCTTTTTAAGACAACAAAAAAAACACGCGTTAGTATGTATTGGACTCTAGAACTTGCTTCCCACCTCGAAGATGCTCCCTGGCCCGCAACCCGCGACGAACTGATCGATTATGCAGTTCGCTCCGGTTCCCCCCTGGAAGTGATTGAAAACCTCCAGGCGATGGAAGACGAGGGTGAAACCTACGAGATCATTGATGATGTCTGGCCGGATTACCCCCGCAAAGATGACTTCCTCTTCAACGAGGACGAATATTAAGACATCGTGCATTTTCTGGTTTTTTGAAATTTGCGCAGTCGAATAAAATTTCACTGCGCAGATTTCAAAAACAACGAAAATGGTACAGGTGAAAAGCCGGTGGATCGCCCCGACTACCGGCTTCGTCGTGTCCGTACCTTACCTTCGCGGCTGACAACCGCCAACCGACCATGAAATACACCATCGCCATTGACGGCTACAGCGCCTGCGGAAAATCCACGCTCGCCAAGGCCATGGCCAAGCGCCTCGGCTACCGTTTCATTGATACCGGAGCGATGTACCGTATGATCACCCTGTACTTTCTACGGGAGAAAATCGACATCACGGATGAGTGCGCGGTCGCAGGTGCACTGAATGGTTTACGGGTAGATTTCGTACCCGGCAGCAATGAAGCACTCCTGAACGAAGAGAACGTTGAAACCGAAATCAGAGGCAGAGCAGTGTCGGAGATGGTCTCTCCGGTGGCCACCATTTCTGCCGTCCGCCGCTGGATCGTGCCGCAGCAACGGGAAATGGGTAAGGAAGGAGGTATCGTGATGGACGGCCGCGACATCGGCACCGTCGTCTTCCCGGATGCCGACCTCAAAATATTCGTCACCGCCAGCATGGAGGTACGTACCGAACGCCGCCTGCAGGAAATGAAAGACAAGGGCATCCCCGCCACCCGCGAGCAAGTAGCCGAAAACCTCGTCACCCGCGATCACATCGACTCTACGCGGGAAGACAGCCCCCTGCGGCAAGCAGAAGACGCCATCGTACTCGACAACAGCCACCTCAGCCTGGAAGAATTCATTGAGGCGGGGATGGTTTTGGTGAGGGGCATCCCCGGGTAAGCAGTTACGCAAAGCGTAACCTCCCGGATATTACCGCAGGCATTACCTTACGTAGCAAATCCGCTTTATGCCAGCCTCTAAAACAAAAGACTATTTCTTCGTAGGTATACAGTTGCTAATCTTCGGAGCCTATGCCCTCGGGTTTCGGGCGCTGAGCTTTAGCCTTCCGTCGGTATTCGGTTATGTGGGGCTGTTCCTTGCCTTTAGCGGACTTTGCACCGGCGTCCTCGCCCTGTTACAAATGAAAACAAGCTTTTCTCCTTTTCCCACCCCAACGGCCGCGGGAGAATTGGTGACCTCCGGTTTGTTTGCATGGAGTCGTCATCCCATTTATACGAGCATTTTACTGGTTGCATTCGGCTTTGCGCTGTACAGTGGCTCCGGCTACCGGATGTTGATTGGGCTCGCTTTGCTCGTTCTGTTCTTCTTCAAGTCTTCTTATGAGGAAGAGCTGCTCTCAGCTCGATTTACCAAATACGCCGACTACAAGAAAAAGACGAGCAGGTTTGGATTCAGTTTCTGATTGAAAGCAGGTTTGTTTTTACGAATGATATTTATGCGGTTTCACGCTCATTTGCGTCTAATCCGGAAAGAACCCACAAAATGCGCACCCTACATTGCTTGTTTTCCGGAACAGCCTTTTCGCAATCAATTGAATCCGACAGTGTAGTCTTAGCCCCCCGTGCCCGAACCAGGAGACAAACTACCTTCAATCGAGTTGTTTTCAGTGGAGCAGAATCTGGCGTTCACGAAACAGTCGGTATGAATATCGTTCGCGTTGTAGATACTTCAAATTCCTACCGATGGAGTGACGAATCCGAAGTAATCACCTTCCCTCCGGAACTCAATACAGTTACTATTTGCCGGCAGGGCGATGCAGATGGAAATTTGATCGGTGCTTTTGATAAGTCAAATGGCCTGGATAATAATACAAAGCTGGGTTTGATTCGGAAATAGAAGGAGTAAAAGCAGCAACGAGCGGGAGTTTCTCCCCTCCTCAAACGCCTGTCCTGTGCGGCAGCACTTTCTACTATATTCTACCCACTACCCACTACCCACTAAGGCTTACTCAAATCCAACTCCCGCACCATAGACAAAAACGACCGGCCAAAATCTGTCAGGTTATCGAAATTGAGTTGGCTGACGGCGGGCCGCAGGCGCGGATAGCTGTCGTGGTGGCGTTCGGCGAGGTCGTTTACGGCAGCGCGTATGGCGCGGCGGGCGGGGCGTCCGTCGCGGTCCAGGAACTGTTGTTTGTAGCCTAGTTTACGGAAGTATTCGTCTTCGCGGACGCGGTAGTAAAGTTGAAGCAGGTCTTTATCCGGCGGCGGTACGGCGTAGTTGAACAAGGCGTAGCCGACGATGTAGCCGGGGATGGCCTGGGCTACTTCGGGCAGGCCATTGTCCTGGTACCAGTCCATATTCGGCAATTCGTTATCGATGAGCGCGGAGAGGCGGTCGTGGTTGGCGGGCAGGGTAATGCCGAAGGTGGATTTGCCAGCGTAAAGTTCTTCGGAGAACGACTCCGGAGCGCGGCGCAGCAGGTGCTGAAGCTCACTGAGGAGACGTACATTTTTGTAGGTTACCGGCTGTTCGTCTTCGCGGGCGAAGTACATACGGTGCATCCGTTCCAGGGCTTCCATGGAGTAGCCTTCGGGAATGAGGAGGTAATCGAGTTTGTAGACGAGGTCGAGCAGCAGGTAAGCCACGGCTCCGGGTTGGTCTTCGGGGTTCAGTTTTCCGGTGGCGAGGTAATCGATCACACCCTGTATCCGGTCGCGCAGGAAGCCCAGTTTCAATTCTTTTTCCTCGGTTGAGAGTTCACGCAGGTGGGTAATTTCGACGGGGCTTAAAAAGTCGCGGAACTCATCGAGCAGGAGGTCGTCCTGCTTATCGGCGCGGAGTGCCATTTCCTTGAGGGCGTGGTAGAGCTTGTGCGGGCTGGCGTCGTTGATGGGAGAGTCGAACACGATGGTAAGGCAGTCGTCTTCGTCGATGGCAAAGCGGCTGTACTTCATTTCGTAGTTCATCGTCGTCAGGCGGTGCAGCAGGTCGGCGTTGTTGGCGTCAAGGCGGGCAATACGGGCGGTGGCGCGCAGTTGCTCTACGTCGGCAAATCCGGTTACGCGTTTACTGCCCTGATAGAACTCAAAGTACAGTTTTCCTTCTTCGGGCTGCCATTTAACGTTATCCTCTGTGGGGTCGTAGAGGTAAGCCATGAAGGCTTCAATGCTTTCCAGGTACTGGCCGCGCTCGAAGGCGGAGAGGGCTTTGTCCCAGGCAGCATAGTTCTCCGGCGTTTTGAACGCATCGGTGTAGCGGCCGAAACTGTAGTCGGGGCCGCTGTCAGGGTCGTAGCCGGAGGCGCGGCCGAAAAGATTATCCCAGATGCTCAAAAGGTGATCGGTTGGTTGAAGTATACTTGTGGCCTGTCAGGTTGAACGGGGGCCGTTCGGCAAGGTACGGTAAATCTCCTGTTTGTGTTGGTTGTTCGCCCTGGGTATGTACAACACAAACTGCACAAATGCCCAAAATGCTAGCTGCCGTGTTTTCCCCTCCCCGGGAACTCCCGGAGGAAGCAGCACAACGAAAGGGACCGGGGAAGAGGGTGGGATCCACCTGTTTCGTAATGTACACCAGCCAGGGCCTGTCAGCTAAACTACTTTTTAAGGTGAGGAGGCGGCGCTGGCGCAGGTGCAGCGAAAGGTTTTTGGAGAATGGACGCGGCAAAGACTTGTAAGATTCCAAAATCTTGACCTACCTTTGCGCATGGAAACGAACTACCCCTCCAAATTCGCAGAACAAGGCCTCACTTTTGATGACGTCTTGTTGCTCCCCGCTTACAGTGAAGTACTTCCCCGCGAAGTCAGCCTTTCCAGCCAGTTGACCCGTGGATTGCGCCTTAATGCGCCCATCGTCTCTGCCGCAATGGATACGGTAACCGACGGCCGTCTGGCCATTGCTATTGCCCGCCAGGGTGGCATCGGTATCGTACATAAAAATATGACCATCGCTCAGCAAGCCGAGCAGGTGCGCATGGTTAAGCGCTCTGAATCCGGAATGATCGTTGACCCCGTAACTCTGAAGGTCGACGCTACGGTCGCTGATGCTAAAACCCTGATGAAGCGTCACCGAATTGGTGGCATCCCCATCGTCAACGATGCGAACCACCTCATCGGAATCCTTACAAACCGGGACCTTCGTTTCGAGAAGGACGGCAAGCGGGCCATCAAGGAAATTATGACCACGGAAAACCTGATCACGGCCCCCGTCGGCACAACCCTGAACCAGGCGAAGGTTATTCTGCAACGGCATAAGATCGAAAAACTACCGGTAGTGAGCGAAGTCGGCCTGCTGGAGGGCTTGATCACGTACAAAGACATCATGAAGGTGAAGGATTACCCCAACGCCTGTAAAGATAGTTACGGCCGGCTGGTGGTAGGCGGAGCGATCGGTGTTACCGCTGATATGCTGGAGCGCGTACAGGCCCTGGTTAACGTCGGGGTAGACGTAATTACCATCGATACCGCCCACGGCCACAGCCGCGGCGTACTTGACTCGGTGACCAAGACCAAAGACGCTTTCCCTGACCTGCAGATCATCGGAGGCAACGTCGCAACCGGTGCTGCTGCCAAGGCCCTGGCCGATGCCGGAGCGGATGGCGTGAAGGTTGGTGTAGGGCCAGGCTCTATCTGTACCACCCGTATCGTGGCCGGTGTGGGTGTCCCTCAGCTCTCGGCTATCCACAACGCCGCGGAGGCGTTGAAAGGAACCGGCGTACCGATTGTTGGCGACGGAGGTATCCGCTATTCCGGCGACATTGTGAAGGCGCTGGCCGCAGGTGCAAGCACCATTATGGCGGGTAGTCTCTTCGCCGGTGTAGACGAAAGCCCGGGCGAAACCATCCTCTTCGACGGCCGGAAATTTAAGGTCTACCGTGGCATGGGCTCCCTGGGAGCAATGAACAAAGGATCTAAAGACCGTTACTTCCAGGATGTGGAGGACGACGTGAAGAAGCTCGTCCCCGAAGGCATCGAAGGTCGCATCCCCTACAAAGGATCGCTGGCCGAAGTTGTTACCCAGTACCTCGGCGGCCTGCGGGCCGGCATGGGTTACTGCGGTGCTGCTACGGTGGCAGACCTGCAAAAGGCGCAGTTCGTACGCATCACCAGCGCCGGTATGGGCGAGTCGCACCCGCACAATATTACGATTACCAAGGAGGCTCCTAACTACTCCCGGAGGTAGAAGTTATAGCGTGCGTATCACCAGATGCACTACTATCACGAATTCGCCGCATGTCACGTCTCAACAAGGGCCGGGGGTGAAGGAGATCCGTGCATCTCGTGATACACACGTTATAGCCAGCGGCTGCGGCAGCCTGGTGCGCGATTGTCCCCGGAGGTAACGAAGCGCGTGCTGTTTGATTACTTAATGATTCGTTGCACAATTTGCCGGTTGCCATCGTCAATATTCAGGAAGTATACTCCCTTAGGTAGTCCGACTACGTTCAGGCGTATCTTATTGAGCCCGTCAACGGCGGTCATCTTTTGCTGGTGCACGAGCTGGCCGGCATAGTTATGAACACTAACCGTTACCGCTTTCTCTTTTTCGGTTTCGTATTCCACGGTCAATTGGTCTTCCGTTGGTACGGGGAATACCCGTACAAAATCGAAGTCTCCACCCTCCCGGACAACCTGAATAATTTCAGACAACTGGGAATGACCGTCAAAATCAATCGACCGAAGCCGGTAGAAGGAATTTGTGTAAGGCGCATCGTCCATCGAACTGTATTCCTGCGGAGACGATGAGAAACCGATGGCTGCTACCTCACTGATAATATGCCAGTCAGAGACTCCATCGTTAGAACGTTCCACCTGGTATTTTTCGGTGTTTTCTTCAAGTGAAGTTACCCAATGAATTATATTGCTGCCTTTCCCGGGGACCGCTGAAAATTCACTTAGGGTGACCGGCAATGGCATAGAGTTTGCCACACAGATGACCATCTCTTCTATGCGCGTATCCGAATTGCATTCTACGGAGGCATCTGACGAAACAACCAGAATGATGCAATCGCCAGAGGCGACACTCGAAAAGGTTAAACCGGTTAAGTCGCCGTCTAAATCATTAGCTAACTGAGTTCCGGACGCAATGGAGCCCGAAGGGCCGGAATAGATATCAAGTTCGTCATACTCTTCCTCGATTTCGCCCTGCATGAATTCGATGTCTACCTGAGAAAATCCTGGTTCCGGACAAATTTCCACCAGTTCAGAGGTGCCAGGGTTGAAGTTCTCGTAGCAAGCTATGATGGTATTGAGGCAAGAAGGAGTATAACAAGTGGTGGTAAAAGATATTGGGGTATACCCCTGATCTGCGCAGGTGTTAGAAAAATTAGAGTTGACGTAGATGCTGATGCACTGGTCTGCGACTGGAGCTGTTAATACGAGGCCCGTCAGGTTTCCTGCTGTTCCGTAGCTTTCATAGATTAATGTGCCATCAGTGCCCGAGCCTGCCGGTCCGTAATACGCCATTAATTCATCGGAATTGTTCTCTACCTCTCCCGCGGTAATCGTTACTTCTATAGCTTGTCCGGTAGCCGGGCAAAGGTCAACAGCAATCGGTATTCTACTAGAGGTGCCTGAGTAGCAAACGGGGCCTCCGCCTGATGGGCACTGGGCCAGAATTGGTGTGGAGACCAAACACGCGGCCAGGAGCAAAAAGGTGGTGATTCTTGTTTTCATGTGTCGATCTGTTTTTTGAAGAATGGGTAATATGAATGTGGTTTGTGCATCCGACCAATAATGGTGGGGTGTGCTGTTTACTGGTAGAAGGAGACAAGAGTTTTGGGCCTTGTCTAACAGTATGGGGTTGCTCCTTTTTTACAGGTTCCGGCAGAAACGCGAAGCAGGTTCTAAAGAAACCGTGCAACGAAAAAGGGAGGGAGGTGTGGTTACTGGAAGTAGCGAGCAAGGCCGTTCAGGTACCGTCATGACTTCACCTCCACAGATGGAATACCCGACCATTAATGGTGGATGTGCCAATAAAAATTGGATGTAAAGCTTTGGTCTTTCAGGAGATAGACCTTGCTGCTTGATTGTAAATATAAAAACATTTTGCCCTGAATACCGTCAGGTGGGAGATGAAATATAGATTAAACTTTGTTATCCTACATCAATCTTGCATAAGACTGGAAACACTTAAGAAGGCAGGCTTGAAACCTTTTTTGATTAAAGTACAGGTAGTATGGTATTGTCTCGGAATCCGGAATATCCACCATTTTGATGGGTTTTAAGATGCGAAGAACGGTACCACGAGACTTGGGTAGCGGGGAAGCAAAGTCGGACAGATGCTGAACCGGCGTTCTTAGAACAGACAATAAAAGATCGAACTTCCGTTAAAGCGAGGTTAATCTTAAGCGTTGCAAACCACGCGAACGAGGTTTACGTCGTCTCTTCCCCGTAGCAACTTATCTTTGCGCTCCCAAATGAAAAACTACGGCTGGTACATCGTTGCTCTTCTAACCCTGCTCTGCACCCGCGGCCGCGCCCAAACTGCGCCCGTGAACCAGGATTCTACCGTTCAGGAATACGTAAATATCGATCGTGCCGATACGCTGCGGATGGTGAATCAGGGCGCAAGCCAGATCCTCGTCGGTAACGTGGAACTGAGCCAGGACAGTATTTTTATGTACGCCGACAGCGCTAAACTGGTCAACGAGGTGCAGGTCTACGCCTACGACAACGTTACCATCCAGCAGGGCGACAGCCTGGCCGCTTTCTCGAACGAGCTGGACTACAACGCCGAAAGCCTGCTCGCCAAGCTACGCGGAGATGTCGTACTACAACGCGGCGAAACGGAGCTGTACACCGAGCGTCTGGATTACAACCTGGCCACCAAGCTTGCAACCTACCACACCCGTGGCCGTGTAGTGAACAAGGAAACAGAACTGAGCAGTACCCACGGCTACTACTACGCCGACGATAAGAAAGTGTACTTCCGCGATAGTGTTGTCGTGGTCGATGATCGCTTCGAAATGCGCGCCGATACCCTGATGTACGACCTGGCCGCCGAGCGCGTGTACTTCCTCGGCCCCACCGTAATCAGAACCGATACCCACCGTATCTACTGCGAAGCGGGCTACTACGACATCCAACTAGACGAGGCCGTTTTTGCCCAAAATGCCCAGTACAAATCCGGCGAACGCCTCGCTGCAGCGGATACGATCAAGTACTTCGGTAAAGACGAAGTCTACATTCTGGAAGGCGATGCTTACGTTGCCGAAGGCGACTTCCAGCGTGCCGAAGCCGACCGCATCAACTTCTTCCGCCGTCAGGAACGCTACCTGCTGGAAGGCAACGCTTTCCTGCGCGACTCGGTCCAGTCGGTTAGCGGAGATACCGTGGATTACGACATCAAGACGGAAACATTTGCAGTAAGCGGCGGTCGGCCAAGAATCTCGGCTCCGCCGATGATCATTGACGCCGAGAGTTTTACCACTGACCCGGAAACCGGCTCCCGTACCGCCTCTGGCAATGTTTTCTGGCAGGATACCTCGGCCAATATGGCCATCTCGGCAGCCAGTGCCACCTACAACGAAGAAACCGGCTACCTCTTGGCTACCGGCGGTGCCGGCCCTAAACCCGGCCAGCCTGATTTTATGGGGAACCGTCCTTTGATGACTACCGTAATGGAGGGTGATACTCTTTGGATGGTATCCGATACGCTCATCTCGGTCCAAAAAGAGAAAAACGATACGGTTTACACTGTACGTGAAGTAGAGCGAGATACCATAATGATCGGGGACTCTCTGACCGTAAACGTGATCACCGCAACGGATACGCTGGTGACGACCGATAGTATTCGCTACCTCTCCGCCTACCGCGATGTCCGGATCCTGAAAAGTGACATGCAGGCGGTGTGCGATTCCCTCGGCTTCAATACCATCGACTCGGTACTGACGCTGTACCAGGACCCTGTTCTATGGCAAGACACCAGCCAGCTGACGGGCGATACCGTTCGTATCCACTTCAAGGGAGAGTCGTTAGACAAAGTACAACTCCTCCGGAATGCACTCGTAATCACTACTCCGGACCTGGTCTTTTTTAATCAGGTAAAGGGCAAGCACATCGAGGCCTTCTTTGACAGCACGGCCCTGGAACGGACCGAAGTACAAGGCAACGCCGAAGCCATTTACTACATTCTGGACGACGTGGGGCAGTACGTTGGCGTCAACAAAACAGCTTGCAGTGCGATGGTCCTGCACTTCAGGAACGGCGGCGTTCGCAAAATTCGCTTCCTCAGCGCACCGGAGGGTAAGATGGAGCCGATGAAAGCGGTGAACCACGACGCGATTAAGCTGGAGGGCTTCCGCTGGGAAATCAAACGCAAGCCCCTTACGTTGGAAGATTTGTTCCGGGCACGAAGCAAGGCTGCTCCGGTTACCGAGCCGGTTACCTTACCTGGTTCTTCAGAGCCTGAAATTTTAGAAGAAGAACGGTAGTTGAATACTTTTGCTAACTTTTCATCCGCTTTAAGATTGCTCCCGTTCCGAAAACCTATTTTTGTGCACATGCTGCGTAACCTGATAACACTAGTCTTTCTGTTTTTTACCTTAACGCTCGTTGCTCAGGCGGACAAACTAACCGATGCCCGCGAAGCATTGAAAAGCGAAGATGCCCGCGCTCAGATTGCGGCGCTCGATAGCCTGGTTGCCACCGGGACGGCAAGTGCGGAGCTGTACCAGGCTTTAGGCAATGCCCATTTCAACAACGGTGACTATGGTCTTGCTATCCTGAACTACGAGCGCGGATTGCGCCTCAAGCCCGGGAGTAAAGAACTAAAAAACAACCTGAAGTACGTCCGCGGCGAAGCGGGAATAAACCGCCTTGAGCTGCCCGACTTTTTCCTGGCCCGCTGGTGGCGCAGCGTCGGGGCCGCCCTCGGGGCGGGCACGTTGTTCTGGCTCGCCATGGGCTTTTGGTGGCTCGCCGTAGCCGGCGCCGTTTTATGGTTTTTGCGCCGCAAAGAAATGGATGAAAAACGACGGTTCGCACTGTTGCCCGGAGCTGTCATCTGCCTCGTTGTTGCAGCGATCTTCTTCAGTATGGGCAATAGCCGTAATGCCTGGCTCGAGAATGACCGCGAAGCCGTGCTTACGGCTAAAATTGCTGACCTCCGGGTCGCCCCCGGCCCCGAAGCCACGCTCGAAAAAGCGCTCAGCCAGGGACTCAAACTCCGTCTCCTCGATGAGTTCGACGGCTACGTCAAAGTCGCCCTCGACGACGGTAAGCAAGGCTGGCTCCCAGCAGAAGCCGTAGAGAAGATTTAGAGAGGGGAACAGCAGGGCGGAGTGAGGTGATGCTGTTGTTGATGGGTAAAACCCCCTCGACAGCCGTGAGCTTTGCTATCGGTATAAGTTGTCATCTGTTCCAAAACCCCCTCCCCAACCCCTCCCCACGGGGGAGGGGCTCGTGAAAACGCTTCGCGTTTTGAGGGTTGAACTGTTCTCTGAGTGCCCAACTTGCTGTTGTTAATGCCTGCTTGTTCTGCTATTGCCGCCTATCCCGCCTATAGCTCGCGGCAGCACTACCCACTACGTTCTACTGTCTACATTCTACCCACTACACTCTAAAACCTCCTCTCCAGTTGCTTCGTTTGTTTAGCAAGGTGAAGGTCTCCGAAGGAGACACTGGCCGTGATGGTTCCCATTCGTTCCTGGCTGGGGCGGATGGCAAAGCGGCGAACCTCGGTGGTGCGGGCCAGCTCGGTGATTGTTTTATCGTCGGGTAGCTTCACTTCGCCGTTGTTGAGACTCAGGTCATAAGCGATGCCTTCTCCGCCAAGTGGTTCGTAGATGTAGACGTCGCTTTTGTCGGCATTGATCTGGAGGTCCTGCATCGAGAGATTAGGGCTGAGTTTCAGTTCTCCGTACTGCGCAGTAATATTGAAGGTGCCGCCGATGTCGTAGAGGTTGATGTCTGACCGGCGGGAGTTGATCACTACGTTACCGTCGATGCGTTCCCCGGTTATGTCCCCAAAGCGACTGCGGATGTCCAGAATCCCCTGAACGTTGTCGATGTTGATGGCCGAAAACTCACCGTTTATTCGCAGTTGGTTGCGCAGGTTAGAGATCGTGGCGCCGCCAAAGTGGCTCTTCAGGTACACCGGGCATTCTTCGGGCAGGGTAATGTAGTAGTGCACCGTCAGTTCACTGCGCGATCGTTTCGTTTTGTCTACCAGTTTATTCTTCAGGAAAATCTTCTGGCCAGCAACTTCACTGATGTAGTCCAGGTTTTTCAGGTCTTCTTCTGCCTGCTCAAGTTGCGGATGACGAGCGGTCATGACCACCTTAACGGAGATTTTCTGCTTGTCCCAGGTCTCCACAAAAATCTCTGCTTTTTCACCTTCCACGGCCAGTTCGTTGCCCGGCTTATAGGGGTAGGTGTCTTCTATCGTCTTGGTCACTACTTCGCGCATGGCGTTGTCCGTTTGGGCGCGGACGCAGGTGCAGAGAACCGTTAGAAGAGCAAGAATGGTTAGTCTTAGCATTGTCGTGTTTTCAGGAGAGTAAGTTGTGGACTCAGCCACTTTACTAGAGTTCAACGATGATCCGGCGGTAAACGTCAGACCGGTCGCGTTCAATCTCTCCCAGTTTGCGGATCAGGCCGGGATCATCTTCGCCGTAGGAGACAAGCATTGCTTTTATTTCGTTGCTTGCCTCGGTGAGCTCTCCGAGCTCCTGACCAAGATTATTGAGGGTTGGTTCGTTACGTGCTTCGATTTCGGCAAAGGCATGGTCGAAACTTTCGTCGTCGAGGTTCCAGTCGGCGGCTTTTTTCGCAGGGGCAACTTCCTGGCTGTAGGTTATGCTGACCGTTTGCCGTGCTTGTACCTCCTGGTTGAGGCCCAGGCCAATAGTGACCAGCAGGGCAATGGCGGCGGCAACGCCCGCCAGTTTCCGGAGCGGCAAACGACGTTCTTTAGCTAACCGTTGCTGAGCAACGGCTTCGTCGGTATGCTCCATCTCGCGGCTGATCGCGTTCCATACACCGGCTGCCGGCGTGTAGGTCGGCAGCTTATCGGAGAGGACAGGCTTTAGTCCGCCGACGATGCCGTCCCATACCGAAGCGGGAGCTTCGTGAGAGCGCAGCCGCTCTAAGGCATCCCGCAAAGTTTTAGCATTTTTTTCCTTCATGGCGTTGGTTTTCCCGGAGGGGTGTATTTATTTCTGATCCGAAGCGCTACACGTAGTGCCGGAGGTACTCTCTGAGTTTTTTCTTGGCGTAAAACAGTTGGCTCTTACTGGTGCCGACCGTGATCTCCAGCATATCTGCCACTTCCTGATGTTTGTACCCTTCGACCTCAATGAGAACAAAAACGGAGCGGTAGCCATCGGGAAGCCGGTTGATTGCTTTTTCAAGGTATTCTGTGTCAAGGCTGGTAGTCCCCCAGTCTACCTCTTCGTCTGCATAGTTGAGCGGAAGCTCCTCAGTGACTTTGTGTCGGCGCAGCTTGTTCAGGGCTGTCCTCACAATCACGACTTTCATCCATGCACCGATGGTGCTTTCACCCCGGTAAGTATGCAATTTCTGAAAAACTTTCAGAAAACCCTCCTGCAAAGCATCGTTAGCAAGGTCGAAATCGGCACAGATGCGGTAACAGGCAGTGTACATGGCACGGCTGTAACGGTCGTATAGTTCTTTTTGAGCACGGCGGTCCTGCTGCCGGCAGGCCGCCACGAGTTCCTGTTCGGTCATGCGGGCGGGGGTTGTCGATAGTTCAGGAGAAACCGTGACTTTTTTTTGCAGCTTAAGCATAAGAGTGAGGTGTAGCGTAAAGAGAACGGTTTCATGCCGAGGGTTGGTCTTGGTCAGGAAAAAAACGTAGCGATAAAAGTACTGTGAAGGCTACTCCCTATTTTGTGGGCCGAAACCTGAAACACCGCATGAAACCTATTACCCGTATTTCCACGCTTCTGGTACTGATCAGCGTAGCCTTTCTGAGTTGCGAAAAAGAGGAAGCAGATGACCGCCCCGACTTCATCTTCCAGGGAACACTTACGGATGTTACCGACGGTAGCCCGAAAACCGGGTGGGACGTTTTTCTCTGGCAAGCACAACGGCCAGTCTTTCCTCCTCCCACTGTAGTTCCGATAGTTTCATTTGGTAATGATACCATAGCTGCAGATGGTCGGTTCAGTATGGACGTCACTTCGTACTCGGACAAACGCCGGGCGGGAGAAGAGTGGTTCAACAATGATCCCGAACGAAAACGAGAGTACTACAACGACTACCGCTTATTCTTCCGGGCACCGGGCCCCTACAATGATATCGACCCGACCGATCTCGACTACCTCATTCTTGATCCTGACGACAAAGACCTTCTCCTGGAAAATTTCGACTTTACAACCAAGGGAGAAGTTATCACCCGCGACATTCAGGTGTTCACCGGAGGGCGGGGGCGCGTAAACTGCCGCTACGAAATCGAACGGCCGGTACCGGACCAGGGAAGTATCTCATTTCAGACGTCGATCCGTGATCTATCCTATGACCGTCCGTATTTTATCTACGCCCCCGGCTTCCAGGATTTAACGGAGCCCGGCAGGGTCTACCTGCAGACGTTGGGACCACCGGTAGGTCGTGAGGTGGAAGCAGTGACCACCTTCAGAACCACTCAGTACCGCAGCGATGCCGGAAGTGTTGTAGTGGTGGATTCACTGGTCCTGCGGGACACTTTTCTCATTCAAAGCCTCTCCGATACATTGCAGGAACGCACGTATGTTTACTAGGTGAATTTCGCCAGCAGCTGTAGAAAACGCCTGATTTGTGCAGGAGTTGATTCAAGACCATCACTAAGGGTATCAAACAAAGAACGGGTACTGCAATACGCAGCACCCGTTCCTGAATCTCGGTGTCGATGAATTATTTGTCACCACCGGGGCGTCCACCACCGGGGCGTCCACCACGGGCAGGACGCGCATTCTTGATCTCTTCTACAGAAAGGAAGCCATCGCTGTCGGCGTCGATGGTTGTAAAGTTTTCTGCCAGGCGGCCTGATACTTCGTCTTTGGCAAGTTTGCCGTCTTTGTTAGTGTCCATCTCTGCGAACATCTCTTCCGGAGATTTGCGCTCGCCACCACGTTGCGGGCGCTCACCGCGCTGTTCTACTGCTGCTTTTTCTTCAGTGGCGGCAGTTTTAGTACTGTTGCAACCAACGGCTGCGAGAAGCATAAGAGCTACGGGGAGGAAAAATAATTTTTTCATTGGTAAAGAGTTTTAATGAATGTTGATCGTAACCGAAGTTACTCCCGTAAGACTCATACTTTTTCGTTTTCCTTCTCTCGAGATGAAAACATTTTCATTTTTTTCCCAGCCCCGCCGGAGCTCTCCTCTTTAGTACTTATTTGCTGGTCATGGTCAACGGGTCCCACTCAACAATTCTCCGTTCGAAGTAACTGACGTTCGCCGCCAGCGATGGTGCCGCAGCCCGGAAGCCAAAGGCTCCGTCTTCCACCACGGTGCCTCCGTTGCGGATGGCCGTAAACCAGTT
Organism: Neolewinella aurantiaca; assembly: GCF_008014675.1. Classification (GTDB taxonomy): domain Bacteria; phylum Bacteroidota; class Bacteroidia; order Chitinophagales; family Saprospiraceae; genus Neolewinella; species Neolewinella aurantiaca. The sequence goes on from NZ_VOXD01000037.1 coordinate 18,337, forward strand.
GTTGAAGTGGTGTACGTGATCAGAGTACCCCTCCGGTGTACGGTAAGTCCATTCTTTAGGGCCCTCGATCGTTGGTGGGGCGGGCGGATACTGGGCTTTGTACCACTGCTCGAACTCCTTGCGCTGTGGTTCCGCAAAGGTATTGAAGGCATCCCAGCCGCCGTAGCCGGGAGCGGCGGGGAGTTTGTTGCGCTTCAGGGTGATGGAGTTCCAGCCCAGTTCCAAACTGCCTTCGGTGCCAACGAACCGCGTCCTGGAGTCGCCTCCACCGCCCGCCACGAAGTTGACGCGCAGTTGCATATTGAAGGCCGGGTGTCCGGCTTGCTTGCCGTAGTCGCAGCTGGCAATGAATACGTCGGGTACGTCGCGCCCGTCCTCCCAGTACCGGAGGCCGCCGGTGGCGTAAATCCGGTTAGGGCCCAGCGAGTCCAGTACCCGGTGACTACCCGAGAAAAGATGAACAAAGAGATCGCCCCCAACTCCGGTGCCGTAGTCCTGGTAATTGCGCCACCGGAAAAAACGGGTAGCATCAAAAGGCATCTCCTGGCTGTTTTTAAGGAAGGTGTCCCAGTCAACCGTCTCGGGCGAGGCATCCCGGGGGATCGAGTATTGCCATGCGCCAAGCGCATCGAAGCGATCAGTAAAGGTCTCGATCATGACCAGCTCGCCGAGCTCTCCGCTGCGGTAAATGTCCCGCGCTTTCTCAGTTAGCAACGAGCTGACCCTCTGGCTGCCAACGATCAGAACACCGGGGTTACGTTGTTCTGCCTCCAGTACGGCCTTGCCTTCATCCAGACTTTGCACCAGCGGTTTCTCGCAATAAACATGCTTGCCCGCATCCAGCGCCGCAATCGTGATGGCGTCGTGCCAGTGATCAGAAGTGGCTACAATGACGGCGTCGATGTCTTTGCGGGAAAGGACCTCGCGGTAGTCGCGGGTGACAAAAATGTCCTCGCCGTACACTTCCTGCGCCCGGGCCAGCCGGCCGTCGTACAGGTCGCATGCCGCTACCATCTTTACGCCCGGGTTGCCGAGCGCGGCGTTCACATCGTTGAAGCCCTGGATGCCCATACCGATGCAGGCCAGGTTGATTTGGTCGTTGGCCGCAAAGCGTTGTAGCGGACCGCTAAGGGTGGTTGCGTTTGCCTGCTGAGTAGCGAGCAGCGGCACGGCGAGCAGGGTAGGAAAGCGTTGGAGGAATTGTCTTCTTGTAGACATAGATCGGCTTTAATTTGAAAAGCCAAAGTAACCATCAGGTGCTACAATTTACACCCTCCCCATTATTCTGTCCATAATCCAGCTGGTATGTAGAGCGGTGGCACCCGTCGAAGGATGACGGAAGTTCCCGTCCAACAATTCCTTTTTCATGTTTTCCACATGGGGCATCTGGACGTGCTTAGGGTGTTTGATGAAGCGTTCTTTTCTCTTTTTGCCGTAGTTGAGCACCACCGGCTTTTCGTCGAAGACAGAAAAACGAATGCTGCCGTCGCTACCTGAAATTTCTACGTTGTCTTCAGTTTGGCTGCTGCCAAAGTTCCAGCTCCCCGCGCCGGTAACCCCTCCGGCGTGAAGCCAGCAGGCCGAAAAAGCATCTTTGGCACCGTAGAGCCCCTGCTGGTTCAGGCTGATGCCATGAACGGTAGTGATGTCGCCCAGCAGAAAGGTGAGGAGGTCTAACCCGTGGCTGGCCAGGTCATCGAAATAGCCGCCGGGGGCTACCGCGGGGTTTGTCCGCCAGTTGGGCGCACCTGATAAGTCCAGGGCATCGGGTTGCTTGCTGAGGTGCCAGTTTACATGGCGGATTTCGCCGATCTTTCCGGCCTTTAACCAGGTGGCGATTTGTTCGAAACGGGGCAGGGAGCGCCGGTAGTAAGCCGAAAAAAGAGGAACCTCCTGCTGCGCAAAAGCATCGCAGATGGCGAGGCTGTCGGCGTAGCTCGGGGCTAAGGGTTTTTCCACGCAGCAGATCTTTCCTGCGGCGGCGACCTTCACCGCGTAGTGGCGGTGGGAGTCGGGTGGGGTAGCGATGTAAACGGCGTCGATGTCCGGGTCATTGATCAGGGCATCGGCATCGGTGTACGTTTTTTCGACGCCGTGGCGCAGGGCGTAGTCCTTCAACTTAGCTTCGTTGCGGCGCATCACTGCTTTGAGTTCAAAGCCTTTGGTTTTCTGGTAGGCGGGCCCGCTTTTTACTTCGGTTACGTCTCCGCAACCGATGATTCCCCAGCGGATCGGGGTGGGGTAGGTGGTGGTTCTGGACATCCGGTTAAATTTCCGGTAAGATAATCAGGCGCGGCCGCAGGATGCAGGGGGAGGTTTTAAAAAATCAGTTTCCTACCCGACCTGGTGCACCCCCGCTGCTTCCGGCTTAGCCGTAGCGTTGATCTCCTGCATGATTTCGGCGAACAGAGCGTAAGACTTGAACCGGTCTTCGTGATTGTAGATGGCGGTAGCGGCAATCAGTTCGTCAACGCCCGTCTGTTGCAGGAATTCCTCTACCTGGGCTTTTACGGTTTCTTTACTGCCCACAAACGAGAACTTCAGCATTTGGCTGATGGTAGGGTGCCGAAGGGCGCCCCTGAGTTCGTCGGTCATGTCGGTTGGCGGCTGCAGGAAATCCCTGTTGCCGGTAACCAGGCCAATGAACATCCGGAGGATGGAGGTGTAGAGTCGTTCTGCTTCTTCGTCGGTGTCAGCAACCACAATATTTACGCCAGCAATAGTGTAGGGCTTTTCCAGTTGTACCGATGGTTTAAACTCCCTGTGGTAGATCTCGAGCGCATTGAATAATTGTGCCGTGGCAAAATGGCTGGCGAAGGCGTAAGGAAGGCCTTTCTTCGCAGCAAGGTGAGCACTGTCCGTGCTGGACCCGAGGATGTACAGCGGAACGTCTACTCCTTCGGCTACCGGAGCGCGCACCGCTGCATGCTGGTTGTCTGGAGAGAAGTATTGCTGAATCTTCTCAATCTCGCGGGGGAAAGAATGGGCGGCCTGCATAAAATCTGACCGGATCGCTTGTGCTGTTACCTGATCGGTGCCCGGCGCCCGGCCCAGACCAAGATCGATCCGGTTGGGGTACAGGTTGCCCAGGGTACCAAACTGCTCGGCCACCACGAGGGGAGAGTGGTTGGGCAGCATCACCCCGCCGGAGCCTACGCGAAGTGTTTTGGTCCCTCCGGCAATATGGCCAATCAATACGGGCGGAGAGTTACTGCCTACACTGGCGGTGTTGTGGTGCTCGGCGAGCCAGAAGCGCTTGTATCCGGCAGCTTCCGCCGCCTGCGCAAGCGCGAGCGAGTTGGCAAAGGTGGTGCTTACCGGGTCTCCCTTAGAGACAACGGCCAGTTCGAGGATAGAATAAGCAATAGCTTGCGAATACATAAGTCTGAGTTTTAATGCCCGTGAAGACAGGGGATATTGAGAACACGCTGGCCGTTTCATTAGTTTGTCTGGTTTAGGTCACTAGAACGACGTACCTTAATCCCCCCAACCAAATACCCAATATTCAATGCGTCAGTTTTCTCTGCTCTTTTTACTCCTGCTATGCACCTGCGGCCCCGCCCAGCTACTCTCCCAGAGCAGCCGCGAATACCTGGAACTCGCTAAAATCGCCCACGTAGAGCAAATGCACATGGCACCGATGCGCGATGGCATTCGGCTGCGAACCGATGTTTACCGCCCCAAAACTGATGAAAAAGTCCCCGTTATCCTGAGCCGTACACCCTACCAAATGAACGGCTGGGTGGATGGCGAAGAGCGTACCCGCACCTACCAGCGCGCCCTCGATTGGGTGAAGGCCGGCTACGCCTATGTTGTGCAAAACGAACGCGGTCGCTACTACTCGGAAGGCGAATGGGACATCCTCGGAACGCCAACTACCGATGGCTACGATGCCTTCACCTGGCTGGCCGAACGTGACTGGAGCAACGGGAATATCGGTCTGCTCGGCTGTTCCTCTACCGCCGAATGGCAGATGGCCGTAGCTGCCCTCGGCCATCCTGCACTCAAAGCTATCGTACCGCAGGGCTACGGAGCGGGTGTCGGCAAAATCGGTAAGTTTCAGGAGCAGGGCAACTGGTACCGCGGTGGCGCGACCCAGATGTTGTTCATCGCCTGGCTGTACAGCGTACAGCACGACCCGATGCGGCCACGCATCCCGAAAAACGCCACGAGAGAAGACTTGCTGCGCCTCCAGCGCTTCCACGATATGGCACCGGAGTATCCCCGGGTAGCATGGGAAGACGGACTGAAAACCCTGCCCGTGCAAGACATCATTAAAGCACAAAACGGCCCGCAAGGCATTTTCGAGGAAATGGTAACCCGGACACCAAACAGCAAAGAATGGTTTGAAGGCGGCCTCTACCACGACGATATGCCGTTCGATGTACCCGCCTTCTGGTTCACGAGTTGGTATGATGTTTCTATCAGTCCTAATCTCGCGCTGTTCAACCACGTACGCAAGCACGCAACGACGGAGAAAATGCGCGATGAGCAGTTCCTCGTCATCGCCCCGACCCTGCACTGCGCGTACACGCGGGCAACGGCAAACACCATCGTCGGAGAGCGCTCCGTTGGCGACGCACGACTCAATTACCAGGAGCAGATAGAAGCTTTTTTTGCGCAGCACCTAAAGGGGGAAGCGCAGCAGGCGCGGCCGCGGGTGCAGTATTACGTTATGGGAAGCAACGAATGGAAGTCGAGCACGGCCTGGCCTCCGCCAGCCGCCAAAATGGAGACGTTCTACCTCGACTCCGACGGGAGCGCCAACACGTTGCACGGCAACGGTCGTCTCGTCAGCAAGGCTCCCGCTTCGGATAAGCCCGATGGCTTTGTGTATGACCCTATGAATCCCGTACCGAGTTACGGCGGCAATGTTTGCTGTACCGGCAACGCCGTAAAGGGAGGTGCCTTCGATCAGCGCGTAATGGAAACCCGCAACGATATCCTCGTTTACACCACCGAACCGTTTAAGGACGGTGTGGAAATCGCCGGCAGCATCGAAACGACCCTCTACGTCAGCTCCGACGCAAAGGACACCGACTTTACCGTAAAGCTCATCGACGTTGCCCCCGACGGCACCGCCTACAACCTCGACGAAACCATTCAGCGCGTCCGTTACCGCGAAGGCTATGACAAAGAAGTATGGATGGGGAAGGGCAAGGTCTACAAAGTAGAACTGACACCACTAAGTACCGCCAACTACTTTAAGCCGGGGCACTCCATCCGGGTGGAAGTTTCCAGCTCGAACTTCCCCCGCTTCGACCGCAACCTCAATACCGGTGGGCGTAACTACGACGAAAGCAAAGGCGTGGTGGCCCGGAACATGGTTCACCACTCAGCGGAGTATCCGAGCTCGGTGCGGATTCCGGTGGTACGGTAGGTAGATTCCCTTATCGACATATCGAAGCCGCAGGGAACGGCCAGCTGCTGATACGTTCTGTCCCTTTTACCGTATTCCTGAGTATGATGCGGACTACGGAAGTACGAAGTCGTGGTTGAGCTTTTTCCTTTTAAGCAGAGGGTAGTCAGCAGGCTACCCCAATGCACATTGGGGAGTTACCTGACTCCTTACTGAATCTCCACTTTCTCATAAGTGGTATTGGCCCATCTGATTTGTGCTCTGCCGCCTTTGACCCGGTAAGCTCCGTACCTGATGCCTGATTGTAAGGCTCTTTCGGGTTCCGGGATGTTCCAGTTGTAAGGAGTGCCGCCGATTACGGCGTCAGCGTAGTGGATTTTCCGGGTAGGATCATCGGGATCCTGTCTGAATCCAACTTCCAGCTCGACGTCGGTGGCTTCTCCTTTCGGGATGTTGGTAAGGAAGACAAGGTCTCTGCCCTGTTCGCCCGATCCGCCACGGAAATTGATCTGTTCGCGAAAGAGATCGAACGATACCTGTACCTGATTGCCGTTACTGTCGGGGCCGTACACTGGCTTGGCTAAGTACAAACAGATGGCGGGGTCGTTAGAGCCTCCGCCGCCGGTGTGCTTTCCTTTGGCTTGTATGATGTATGTGCCGTCGCTACCGTCGGAGTTCGTTTTGCCCGTTTCCAAAATCCGGACTGTGCCCGTAAACCGGGCGTAACTCCCTACTCCGGTTGTTTGGGATCGATTCAGCGATCGTTCAATTCGGGGCTGCAGGCCGTTAGCATCAAGGTGGTTGGAGTTATGAGTGATGTTGTACACGCCCCACGTTGTTCCGTCAATGGTGCTTTCCATGTAGTTGGCGTAGCAGCTCCGGTCATCAGCTGTTCCTACGTTAACGGGATTTGGGATGTCTGTTTCCCGGACGGCGTTTGTGCCCGCGGTGGTGCACTCCGTGATCGGGCTGGTATCTTCATCGGTTACCGGTTGCATTTCGACTTCCATTTCATCGAGGATTTCTTCTTTAGAGTTGCAGGAGGGAAGAACCGCCAGCGCGACCAAAAACACTAACGGGAAAAAATGGAGGGTAAGCTTATCTTGTTTCATTCACAGTGAGTTTTATCAGACTAAAAGTGGTGTGAATAATGAGCAAGGGCATCCTGTAGTATCCTGTATACTTTGCCTTTCGGTGAAAAGTAAAAGACGGCTTCTGACTAAATGAGGATAGGGGACGCGCGTTGCCCGGTCTTGGTTCCGGGCGGTAATCCGTTCCCCTTAATCCCCGGCCATTTCTGGCCGGAAGGGTAAGCAGGATAGGCCGGAAGGTCTGTTTCCTTTAGTGCGGAGACCTGGTTTTACGTATTCATCAGTAAAAACGGGGCGCCCTTCTGTATCCTGAGCAGTGGGCGTGGTCCGGTTTCATGCTTTCATTGCTGTTGGCGGGGCTTCCCCTCCTCCTCCTTTCTGCAAAACCGAACACCTTAGTGTTCGTAATCGAACACATTTCATTTTATCGTTAAGTGTAAGTAGTTGAATTGCAGTTTCCGTGGCTTGTGGCATGGTCTTGGCGTGGGTACTATTGTGCTTCAACCGCCTTTGCACCTGCGTTTGCGCCTTAAAAGGGCTTTAGACGATGAAAAGGTAAAAAGTAACTACCGTTCACCGAATAAAACAAGCGTTCGTCGAACAAAACCAAGGAGCCATAGAACTTATTTTTTCTGCGTCGAAACTCCCCCGACATTTGATTTATCAAAGCACAGGGAATAAAAATTCCAAAACAAAGTGCAACCATTCACAAAAACGAAAGTCTCTTCTTACAACCCATACAAATTACAGATCATGAAACGCTTCTTCCTTACTTCTCTTTACAGCCTTCTTATCAGCTGCGCTGTTTTTGCTTCCGGCGCCGGGAAGTCGGGTAGCAGCCTTTTCGATCACTGGATGACGGATAGTAACACCAGCATCGAGCTTCACGTAAATTTTGACAGCCTGGAGGTATACCGTAAGAAAGTAGACTTTATGCCCGCCAAAGTTGTTCAGGACGGCGAAGTGCTTGATCTTGAAGTGGCGGTTCGCGGCAAATTCCGCCGCAGTGCCTGTGCAATGCCGCCTCTGAAGTTGAAGTTTGCAAAAGATGGTCTCCGCGCTGCGGGCCTCAATACCCACAACGACTTCAAACTGGTAACTCACTGTACTAACGACGAAGCCGGACAAGACGCTTTGCTCCGCGAGCAACTCGCCTACGAACTCTACCGTACCGTAAACCCCGCCGCCAGCTTCCGTACCCAGCTCCTCACCATCACTTACGTTAATACTGTCGACGGCAGCACCACTACCAGCTACGCTATCCTGATCGAGGATGTCGACGAAATGAAAAACCGCATTGAAGCTGAAACCTGCAGCGATTGCTACAATATGCCAATCGTAAACGTAGACAATGCTGAAGTCGTCACCTTGTTTCAGTACATGATCGGTAACGCCGACTACAGCACCCGGATGATCCGTAACCTTAAAATGGTAACCACTCCCGATGGTCAGAACACTTTCGTACCCTACGATTTCGACTACACCGGCCTGGTAAACGCAAGCTACGCCAAAGGAATGCCTCACCTCGGGCAGACCAAGATCACGGACCGGGTACTGGTTTGGGAGTTCTCCGATGCTCCGGACTTCGGCGACGCCGCAGATTACCTGGTAAGCCTGAAAGATACCCTCCTGAACCAGGTGGTAAACTTTGACGGGCTGGCTGAAGCCAGCAAGAAAGAAATGACCAAATACCTCAAAAGCGGTCTTCGTCAGATCAAGAACGGCGCATTTGAGATCATCAGCAAATAAGAGTCGGAGACTCTTAAACTCTTAGTGAAATGTATGTGTAACCCTGATTTTTAATTGATTACTAGATGTAGTTTTCACCGGCACCTCTGAGTTTGAGGGCCGGTGTTTTTGTTTGCATACTTGTCGTGCCAACTGTTATTTTCCTTCCTACCTTTGCTGCATGCCCGCTCTTCCCGTTCTTCTGCCGCTTGCCCTGATGGCTGTCGCTATTGTTGCGGCTCTGGCTATCGGCGGATTATTCTTCCTGAAGCAATCCGGCGAGCGAAGGGCCAACCGGTTATACGGAGCGCTGCTCATTCTGGGGGGGCTCACGCAGCTTCATTTTGCCCTCGACTTTGGGGGGTGGCTGATCAGCGATCCGTGGTTGCGTTACTTGCCGATCTATTTCAGTTTGTGGTTGCCGGTTTTACTGTTCAGCCACGTTAAGATCAGCCTCTATCCTTCCTACCAGTTCCGGTGGACCGACATGAAGCACCTGACGCTGCCCATCGGGCAGACGCTGTATTTTCTGGCCATCTGGCTGTTTCCCTCGTTCCGGCATGAGACCGGCCGGTATTTCTACAACCCATTCTACGGTGGCCTCGAACAGGCGCTGTTTTTGTTTGGCTGGCCGCTTTACGTGCTTTTCAGCGTTTTGTACCTGCGCCGCAAGCGGGCGGCACTGAACATGCGGAGCCTGCCGAGGCTGTTGTGGTACCTCCGTAAATTACTCAAGGGAGTACTGCTGTTCATTCTTGCCTACGCCATTCTTTCGGTGGCCGACGTGCTGGCGTTCAAATATTTACTCACTGACCTGCGCAGCAGGGTTTGGTACGCCGGTGCGCAGGCGCTCAGTTTCACGGTTTTATTGCTGTGGCTGTGCGTATACGGAGGGCAGGTACTGGTGTGGGGGCGTGCGCTGCGGGTCGCTGTGCAGAAGCCCTGACCAGAAACGTGATAAAAGTACGGTGGCGCGGCCGCAGGTGAAAAAGAGTTTTCCAGGATCGCTCCTCCGGCAGGGTGAAAATCATTTCGTGCTCCGGGCTTTGGCCCACGCCTGCCAGGCGTAGAAGCCCAGCGCCATCCAGCAAATCATCAGCCCGAAAAACTCCCGCGTAAGCTCTACGTGCGGAGATTCGGCCTTCATCGAGCCGGTGATGGTAGGCATTCCGTCGTTAAGCCACCGGGCGAATTCCGGCACGTAGGTAGTCCACCATCCAAAAAGAACAAGAGCAGGGAGCAGCGGAACGATGGGCCGCAGGCCTCCCCAGAAGGCACGGAGTGCAACAAACACAACTACACCATATGCTGCTACCCATTTGTTCCAGTCCGGATCGTTGAGTTGCCAGTAGGCACAAAGGGCGAAGAGGGCCGCTACGGCTAAATGGAGGTGTTTCATTGGTATTATCTTGCTTGAATTCTTTGCTGGAGTGTCCGCATGGAACCGGGCAAATGTAGTCATATCCCGACCTCTCCGCAGGAAACACTACTTTTGATCCACGATGAATGATCTTACTGCCCGATGAATTGTTCGTCTCCTACAGACTAAATGACCAATCAACAGATGAACGCAATCGATCAGGTAAACCTTTCTTCCGACGGACCCAACCTCTCCCGGATAGTTGCCGGAACCATGACCTGGGGAGAATGGGGAATCGACTACTCCGCTTCGGAAATCGCCGACATGATCGGACATTGCCTGGACCTCGGCATAACCAGCTTCGATCATGCCGATATTTACGGACATTACTCTACCGAAGCTTCTTTTGGCCATGCCCTTAACAAACTCGGCACCAGCGTCCGCGCCCAAATGGAGCTCATCACGAAATGCGGTATCCGGCTGGAGACCAACCGCCGCCCCGAAAACCGGCTGAAAAGCTATGACCTCAGCCGCGACTACATCATCGCTTCCGCCGAACAGAGCCTGAAAAACCTGCAGACCGATTACCTCGACCTTTTTCTGCTGCACCGACCGAGCCCATTGATGAATCCAGCCGAAATTGCCGAGGCCTTCACCCACCTTGAGCAGTCGGGAAAGGTTCGTTCCTTCGGGGTCAGCAATTTTACCCCAAGCCAGTTTGGGCTCCTGAGTCAGGCGGTTACCCTGGTCACGAACCAGGTGGAATGTCATCCCTTACACCCCGATTGTTTCTACGACGGAACTTTCGATCAGCTCCTCGCGGCCAACATCAGGCCAATGGTATGGAGCCCGCTCGGAGGAGCAAAGTATTTCAAGGGGGAATCCACCACTGTTCTCCGTCTGCGCGATACCGTGAAAACACTGGCGGAGAAATACGGAAACGTCGGCGAAGACGTAATCCTTCTGGCGTGGTTGCTGAAGCATCCGGTCGGAGCAATCCCGGTGGTTGGTACTACAAAGAAGGAACGCCTCACCGGAACCCGCCTCGCCCTCGATCTCGAACTGGAAACTCAGGATTGGTTCGCCATTCTGGAGGCTGCCGTCGGCCACGAGGTCGCTTAGAATGAGTAGGTAGCGCGTAGAATATAGTCGGTAATTAGGGCCCCTCCCGCCCGGCAGCAACTACATTCTACCCAACTACGAACTACCAACTACATTCTACCAACTACCCACTAACTATGCCACTGATCGTTCCCGTAAGAAACCACACTCCCAAGTACGGTGAAAACTGCTTCCTCGCCGAGAACGCTACCCTCATCGGTGAAGTAACCCTTGGGGATGATTGCTCCGTTTGGTACACCGCCGTCGTACGCGGAGACGTAAATGCCATCACCTGCGGTGATCGTGTCAACATTCAGGATGGAGCCGTCATCCATGGTACCTACGAACGGGCCGCTACGACCATCGGCAACGACGTCAGCATCGGCCACCGGGCCATTGTGCACGGCTGTACCATCCACGATTCTGTCCTGATCGGGATGGGCGCCATTGTGATGGACGATGCGGTGGTGGAGTCCAATGTCATCATCGGTGCGGGTGCCGTCGTTCCCGCCAATATGCGCTGCGAAGCCAACTCGGTGTACGCTGGCATCCCGGCCAAAAAGATCAAAGACCTTGCTCCCGCTCAGCGGGAGGATACCATCGAACGGATCGCGGGTGCTTACCTGAAGTACGCGTCGTGGTTTAAGTAGAGAGTGGATGGAGTAACTGCGTTCCGCCTATCCCCGACCAGCTCAGTTCAGAATAACTTCTTGTACGTAATCCGGCAGCGCGTTTGATCGTACGGACTAAACTGAACCGCTACAATATCTCCTGAATTTAACTCCCGGGAGGGAAGATTTAACTTTTGATGAACGTGTAGCGCGCATAACTCAATGGTCCGCTACGATTTTAGGGCGCTTTCGCTCCAGAAATCTTTAATATCCTACCCTCTGCTTGCATTTTAGGTGTGTGTAAGACTATTCAGCACCTACGTTTTATGCTCTTTCGTCCAGCGGAAAATGAAATGGTCATGTAACTAAGTCGATTGTACACCAATTTTTACTGCCGGTGCCAAGGCCGATACTCAGGAGTTGAAACTTTAGGTTCCATTTGCAACCACTTAGCTTTTGGATAGAAAAACAGCCTCTTTAGAAGCTTAAACCTTGATTTATGCCTATGCAAAGAAGGCGTTGGTTTTTCCCTGAAGTATAGTCTAATGGCCTTCTTCACGTTAAGCTCTGTGTTCTGAACATAACAATCAACGGTGGCCGGCGTCGCAGCCGAGGTTTTTGCTACCTTTTGACCTCAAAAGTAGGCCACCGGCAGGCATGCTAGACGGGATGTATGACGAGTTATGATGCTGTTACGCCCCTGCACAGACTGGCAGCACGGAAGTAAAGTCATCTCATTAGCTACAAACTGTAGCGGACCATTGTAACTCCAGGGAAACTCGCTCACAGCGTGAGTATTGAACGGGTCTACGCATCCTTTATCATATCCAGAATTTCATCTACACCCAGTTTACCCGCTTTACCCGTTCCGCTGAGGATCTGATCCGCCAGATCTCGTTTTTCTTTGTGGAGGGCGATTATCTGTTCCTCAATCGTTCCTTCGGAGACGAAGCGGTAGACGGTTACAGGACGTTGCTGCCCGATGCGGTGAGCGCGGTCGCTGGCCTGGTCTTCGGCCGCCGGGTTCCACCAGGGATCGAGGTGGAGGACGTAGTCGGCTTCCGTGAGGTTGAGGCCGGTACCACCGGCCTTAAGGCTGATCAAAAATACTTTGCCTTCGCCATTTTGGAAGGCGTCTACTGACTCTTCCCTTTTTTTACCGGGGGTGCTCCCGTCGAGGTATTGATATTCGATGCCCTGGCCTTTGACCCAGTTTTCAACGATCTTAAGGTGTTTCACGAACTGAGAAAAGATGAGGGCTTTATGTCCGTTTTCCAGAATCTCGAGGAGGGTCTCTCCGACCAACTCCAGTTTGGCGCTGCCAATTTTTGAGTTGGGCCGGACCAATCGTGGGTGGCAGGCCGCCTGGCGTAGCTTGGTGAGTTGGGCCAGTACGGTGAAACGTTTTTGTTGTTCGTCGGCAGCGGCGATGTCCTTCAGGGCCTGTCGGCGCATGGCTTCGTAAAGCGCCTTTTCCTCGTCGCTGAGGTCAACGCTCAGTACAATCTCGGTTTTGGGTGGCAGCTCGGTGAGTACCTGATCTTTGCGGCGGCGGAGGATGAAAGGCTTAACGAGGTTCTTCAGCGTTTCGCGTCTTTCTTCGTTACCATCGCGGCTAATGGGGCGGTTGAATTTTTCGTTGAAGGCCGTCTTACCACTGAGTAAACCGGGGTTCAGGAACCGGAAGAGACTCCACAGCTCGCCGAGGTGGTTCTCTATGGGGGTTCCGGTGGTAGCCAGTTTGAAATCTGCGCTCAGATTCTGGACGATTTTGGCGCGTTTCGTAGCGGTGTTTTTGATGGCCTGGGCTTCGTCGAGTACGATGGTGGCCCAATCGATGGCTTGCAATTCGTCGCCAATAAAACTGAGCAGGCCGTAGCTTACCAGGGCGAGATCGCCGGTGCCGAGTTGGGGTAAAAGATCAAGGTCAGATCGGCTTGCGATGAGCACCGGAACCAGGTCCGGAGCGAAGCGTTCGGTCTCCGCCTGCCAGTTGCGGGTAACGGAAGCGGGAGCGATCACGAGCGCTGGCCCTTTCTTCGACCGGGCAGAAAGCATCGCGAGGGCCTGAATGGTTTTACCCAGCCCCATATCGTCGGCCAAACAGCCACCAACGCCCCATTCCGCAAGGCGCATCAGCCATTTGAATCCGTCTTTCTGATAGTCTCGCAATTCAGCACGGAAGCTTTTTGGTACGCGCGGACGAATGGATTCAGCCTTCTTGATCCGTTCGAGGCTTTCCGTCCAGGCATCGTCGAATTCGAGGTCTTCGAGGCCATCGGCCATCTCTTCGAAAGCACTGGCGGCAAGGGTCGGGAGTTGGAACTTTTTACCCTTCTTGTGTAAGAGCCCTTCCATTTCCAGAACCCGATCTCTGAGTTCGTCGGTGAGGGCGACGAATTCACCGTCCTTCAACTCGATGAACTGGTTCTCGTCGCGGTTTTTCATATGCTCTAACAGCATCTCGAGGTCGAGAACGCGCTCTTCGTTTACGGTCAGCTTGCCGTCTACCTCAAACCAATCACGGCTCTTGCCTACCTTGATGGCCAGTTCGTCGGAGCTGGCAGTTCCAACGATCTTAAGCTTCTCTCCTTTCGGATGCTCGATGGAAATGAGTTGCTCCTGTACCAGGGCCCGGAGTTCCAGCAGGATGCGCAATGCTGTTTGCGTATCTTCGATGGTGTACTCGTAGTAACTCCCTTCGATCCGGTTGAGGGTGGGGCAGGCTTCGAGGGTTGCTTCAATTTCAGCAATCTCTTCCTTGAAGTCACGAATGAGCAGCTTGCGACCTTCTTCAAGCACAACAACGGTACGGGGCAAGCCATCTCCCGGTTTGAAGTAGATGGGCTCTTCGGGGATAGGCTTCACGTACACGGCTACCTGATAACCATCTCCGAAGGGCAGCAGGTGGATGCAGGGCATAGTACTCCCCTGAACCTGCTCCAGGTCCTCATCAATGAGGTCGAAAGTAGATTGGACACTAACCGTAGGCCGGATGTCTTCCACCATCGCTTCTACCCGTTCGCGCTGAGTATCGGGTACTTCGATACCGTGGCCGATGGCCCAGGCAATTTTGCCTTGCTCTTCGCTCAGCTGATAAACACGGTAGCGGGTAGGGGTTTCTTTGCGCCATACGTAACCGTGGGCCTCGACCGGCGGGTCGAATCTCATGAGCAGACCGTTGGGGGTCTCGGTGATCTGTAGTTCTGGCTCGGACCTGATCAGTTCAATGGGGATGCGCTTCTTATCGCCAAGGTAAATCCGGGGGTGGTCTGCGATTTCGTGCAGCATCCGGCCGAAATCGACGTATAAACTGTCATCGTTGTAAATCATGGAACCGCTTAGCCGGCGGCCATCGATGGTTTTCAGTGCGTTGACGGCGTTGCCATCGGCGGGGTCCATCGTTTCCGGGTTCTTGGGCGTGATGAGCTCGTACCACTTCATTTTGCGGCCTTTGCTCCAACCGCTTTTGCCGAGTTTTTGCTCTTTACAGAAGATTTCTTCGTTTTCAAAATCTATAACCCAGACGGTACGGAACTGAGGAGGACCCTTTTCGTCGTCCTGGTGCTTGCCTTTCCTGCTTTGGGCCAGAAGGCGTAAAGCGTACTCCCACGGTTCTTTGACGGGGAGAAGATTTTGCATTAAAAACTTTCCCTGCACCTGCGTGCTCGCCTTCTCCTTCCACATATCTGCTTTCTCGTGGTGAGGGAAAATGGTGGTGAGGGAATTCAGAATTTCGTCTTTTACCCACGGGATAGCGATGTAAGAGTCCTCTTCGATATCGGAAAAGAGCTTACGAAGCAGGGTCTGGCGGGGCTTCATCCCGGTCCAGGCAACACACCAAAGGGCAACCATCCATTCAAGGGCGTGGGTCGGGCCGTCGCGGAGTTGCTTTTCGAGGAGTTTTTCCCCTGTTTCCACTCGACCTGTATGGATGAACACGTAGGCCAGGAAACAATTGATCAGGAGGGGATAGCTGCTTTCGCGGAATTTCGAAGCGCGTATTTCCAGCTCTTCTTTGGTGATTTGCCCTGACCCGAAAGCGCGCGCAAGCGCGATGACATCAATGATGTTCGCCTCTCGTTCGGGGTTGGTCATTTTCGTGAACGCAGCGTCAGCCTTGCTGGTGTCGCCTTGAAGCAGGTGGGCAACAGCCTGTAAACCGGGGTCGAATCTGAAATCGTCGGGAAAATCTTTGAAGAAATGCATCCCGAGCATAACTACAGAGCGGGTATCTTCGCTGTATTCTTCGGCGTCTTCGGTCTGGTTGAGTTCTTTGATCAGCGGCAGCAAACGGGCTGGGGTGTCCGGATGCCACTCTTCGTAGTTAAATTGCTGACTATTGAAGTGAAGCCATTGGAAATAGCCACTCCGCTTTTGCCAGAACTGCCAGTCAAGAACGGTCAGTACCTCATCTACAGCTTGCTTGGTGAGCCGTTGCGGGTCTTCGTAGTACCGCCTCGCATCGGAGAGCAGGCTGTAAAGCCGAACGAAGTCCCGCTCTTTATTGAGTAGTATCTTGTGGAGAATACGAAGCTTAATTTCATTGTACCGTATGTGCCAACTATGGCCCTGACTGCCATCTTGCGGTAGTCTTTTGATCCTCGTTACGGCGTTCACGATGGCATCCAATTCCTCCGGGCGCAGGGCATCGGCCGAAAAGAACAACGGTATTCTCCATGTATCCGTCACCGCCATGGAACGGTAGCTTTCGTAAGCAAAACCTCCCCGGTTCAACTTTCCAAATATTTTAGAGATGCCGGCACGAGACCATTTGCCAATAGTTGAGCACTGCTCATTGGCCAGTCGCAGTGTTTTTTCGAGCTCGTACGAATCCGAAGAATTATCGCTCAAAAGAATCGTCAGAAGCAGTATCAACTCCTCCCGGGACTGAACGAGTAACGTCTTTTTATGGCTTTCGTGGTCAGATATGGGCAGGGATGGAGTCATTTTTTAATGAGTCTTAAGGCGGCAAGATAAGTAAGAGTTGAATCAAAGAAGCACCTTCACTCTTTCAACACACCCTACCAACACAAAATTATCGTAAATCCTGAATTCAAGATCGAACAGCATTTCAGCCTTGCCTTTTTTTAAAAAGGCTGTGCCGGTTGTCGTGTTAGCATTGAATGCTCCAAAATCGACGAAAAGATGTTGCTTAAAGTCGATTTTCCGCCGGCCAAAAGCCTTATACATCGCTTCTTTTGCCGACCATATCAGGTGAAGTTGCAAGAGCTCGAATTCTGGAATGAGTTGCAGCTTTTCACCAGCCCCGACAAATTTATTTGCGAGGCGACGAATACGGGGGACGATCCGTTGGACATCGACACCACATGGATTGGGATGCGCAATTGCTGCGGCATAATCTGTAGTGTGACTAATGGATACGTGGAACAGGGAGTCTCGGAGGTGGGGTTTTCCGGATTCGTCCTTAAAAAGCTCGCCGCGCCGGGCGCGGCCGCTCATGTGGTGCAACAGGATGCGGGCTGCGAGGAATTCGCGTCGGCGACCTTCTCCTTTGATCTGACCGATGGCAACAGTTTCGGCTTCAGAAAGCTCTACGTTGTTGCGCAACCATTCCTCGGTCTCTGTTATGTGCCAAAGGCCATACTCGCCGGGCGCGTGGAAGTCTTCGTGAAGCAGAACTGGCAAATGAAAAAGTATTGAGTGATGAAGTGCAGCGCATTAATGCTCGTCGGGGATGCTTAAACTGACCGTTGTTTGGGCGTAAACATAAAACGCAAGAGGCATAAGCCCTAATACGAGTCCGGCGATGAGTACTTGAGTAAAGGGGGCAAAAGTAGGGACTACATACCCCAGGCTGAAGAAAGCGATGGCAAAGAAAACGTATTTCATATTAATCCTGAATAATAATCGGCAGATGCCGTAAGCGTATATTTTAACGCCGTCAGTGAAAGGAAGCTCTTTTAAATAGAACGGAAACTTAAATCGTATGTTCACGAATAATATGCTGACGAGAACCGAAGAACGTACCGGCCACAACGCCGCCATTTATGCTTTACGACCTGCCCGCGACGGATTTTACTCCGCCGCTGCCGATGGGCTGCTCGTACACTGGCATCAGAATGACGTGAATTTCGGACGCGCTGTAGCCAACGTTGAGGGAGGTAAATTTCTGAGCTTCGATACCCTCGAAGATGGTGGTCTCGTCGCCGGCGCGCTCGATGGTGGTGTGCACTGGCTCTACCCTGATGCACCGGAGCGGAACCTCCACGTAGCCCAACACACCCGGGGCGTTTTTGCCGTGCTGAGGGTAGGTGATAAGATCTTCACTGCCGGAGGAGACGGTGTGCTTACCAAATGGGATGCCAAAACCGGACGGACGATTGAAAGCCTGCCCGTGAGCGGAAATTCGTTGCGGTGTATTGATAGTTATCCGGGAAGCCCGATTCTCTCCGTCGGCGCCAGCGATGGGAATGTTTATACCGTTGATAGTGATGAGATGAAAGTCGTTGGTCAGTTTGCTGGCAATCCGCCGTCCACTTTTTGTGTTGCGTTTCAGCCGGGTATGGGCTTCCCCCGTATGATCTTTGGCGGCCGGGATGCACGCCTGAAGGGGATGGACCTGGCTTACGTCAAAGTACCCCGACCCTTCGCACCCATCGATGCCCACAACGCCACGATCAACGACCTCGCTTTCTCGCCCAACGGTAGTTACCTTGCTACTGCCAGCCGGGATAAAACGGTAAAACTCTGGGATGCCAACAGTTGGGAACTACTCAAAGTCTGCGAAGTCGTCCGTGACCGGGGGCACGTAAATTCCGTCAATTGCCTCCTTTGGCTGGACGATACGACGCTTATTACAGCCGGAGATGACCGGCGAATTCTGACCTGGAAACTCAACGTCAAGAATTAGATTGTCGGAAACCGCAGGCAAAGGCTTTCACCAACACCAAATTCCTGGTTCTCTAACTATCTTCGCCCCCATGATCTGGAGCGATAAAAAAATACTGGCTGCTATTGAGCGCGGCGAAATAGTAATTACCCCTTTTGACCGGGCGAACCTCGGTACGAACAGTTACGATGTACACCTCGGTAAGTACATCGCGCGGTACAAAGACCACATCCTGGACGCAAGGGCGCACAATGAAATCATCCACGATGAAATTCCGGAAGAAGGGTTTCTGCTGCACCCCAATACCCTCTATCTCGGCGTCACACTGGAGTACACCGAAACGCACAGTTCGGTGCCCTTTCTGGAAGGAAAGAGCTCCGTTGGCCGGCTTGGTATAGACATTCACGCTACGGCAGGTAAGGGTGACGTTGGCTTCTGCAATCACTGGACCCTTGAGATCAGTTGCACTCACCCCGTACGTGTATACGCAGGAATGCCCATCGGGCAACTCATTTACTTCGGAGTAGAAGGGGACATCGAAAATTACTACAACAAGAAGACCAACGCCAAGTACAATAAGGTCCAGGTGCGGCCGATGGAGTCCATGATGTGGAAGAACTCTTTCTAGAACGTTAACGTATCGGTTCGTTGGGCTGCCGCAAGCCGGAGACATTCCAACGAACCAACGAATTAACGTTCCAACGAACTAACGAACCAACATGACTACAATCGAACTCGCCCAGCACATAATCGACGAACTCACTCCCCAACTCGGGCCGGGCGAGGCAACTTCCGTTTCGCGCCTCGTGCTTGAAGACCTCTTCGGGTATCGCAGAGGGAGCCATCCGCGCAAGCTCAGCCAGGACGAGCAGATTATGGCATGGGCCACGATCAATCGTCTCAAAGCTGGCGAGCCGGTGCAGTACGTTACCGGCATTGCCGATTTCTACGGCTTACAGCTCAAGGTAGATCCGTCGGTTCTGATCCCCCGGCCGGAAACCGAAGAACTGGTAGAATGGATACTGGAAGAACACGGGGCGGGGACGCAGGTGCAATGCCTGGATATCGGCACCGGATCGGGCTGTATCCCCCTCGCGCTGAAGGCTAAAAGACCCTCCTGGGCGTGTACCGGTGTTGATGTAAGCTCCGATGCCCTCGACATCGCAAAGGGCAACGCCGAAAAACTGAGCCTTGAGACAGACTTCCGGGAAACCGACATTCTTGAAGAACCCTCACTGCACCTGCGTTCCGCCAAATGGAACATCATCGTTTCAAACCCTCCTTACATCCCCCCTTCGGAGCGCTCCGTAATGAGCCCTTCCACCCTCTCGCATGAGCCGGAGCTGGCTCTTTTCGTCCCGGAGGATGATCCGTTGTTGTTCTACCGCCGCATCACCGAAGCCAGTAAGGAGCTCCTGGCGGAAGGCGGCAACCTCTACTTCGAAACCAATGAGTTCAACAACGAAGACGTTGCAGCCCTAATGAAAGCGTGTGGCTACAGCGGGGTAGAGCGGAGAAAAGACCTGCAGGGGAAGTGGCGGATGGTGCGGGGGAGCCTGATCCGGTAGAAGTCACACTAAAACGCTTCGATTTTTTCTTCCAGCCACGGGCGTGAGGCAACGTACTTTTTGCCGGCGAGATCGGTTTTTAGCTGAGCCAGAGCTTTTTTATCGCCGGGCAGCATGCGGGTGAGCCTGCGGGTAAAGGAAACCAGGTTGCGGTAGGCACGCTGATTGATTTCGGGGATCTCTTTGTGCCGGTTCAGGTAAGCAGTAATAGAGTCGAAGAGCGAGTCCAGGGCCGTGTCTGCGTTAGTTTCGTAGTAGATGGCAAGGAGCATTGTCTTAGAGTTCAGGTTGTAGGTGGTATTTTCGTATTCCACATCACGCAGATAGTCAAGTGCCTTGTCGTAGCTGCCCTGGTAAAAGTAGAGGGTTGCCGAATTATAGTTTACGGCATTAGAGCGTTGCTTTTCGGGAAGCCGGTTTTGGTAGTTCTCGATGTAGTACTCTGCCCAGTCGTAATCGCCGTGGCGCAGAGCGATCAGGATTGTATTTCTGAATTGTAGAGGATCGAGCTTGCCGTCGTCATACACCAGGTCGTACTCCAGCGCATAACGGTAGACTTCGAGATATTCGGCGAGGAAGTCCCTGCTGCCTTCATTGATTCTGCGGCGACAATAATTGAGCGCCGGCTGGAAAAACTCGTACGCCTTGTCTCCGGCCATGCTGTCGGTGTCGCGTATAATTATGTCTTTGTAGTGATAGTAAGCGTCGTGGTCTTCTGATTCCGTCAGCATCTTATACATATAGTAATGGATGGCTACTACGGGGTGGTCCAGATAGGTTCCGTTCGTGTCGAGAAAACGGACGATGTCCGGAACTAACTGAAGATCATATGCAGATTGATCGGTTTGTATACGGCTGTGAATATTAGCGGCATGCCGCAGTTTCATCACGATGTAATAAACATCGAGGTTGTTGCTGATGGCTTCCACGTTGGCCCGTTCGTAGGGGCGGTGCTCATAGTTGAGCAGCGAGTATTTTCGTTCCTCCAACAGGTGCCGGTACAAGTAGGCTCCGTGATCGTAGCTGTCTTCCTGCCCGGCAATGTCTTCCCAGTTACGTTCCACGCCCCGAATGAGCTTATCCGGGTTTTGCTTTTCGAGCGCGGAGAGGTAGAGGTAGTTTTTCAACTCCGGCTCTTCCTGCAGCATTTGCTGTGTCAGAAACTCCCTGATTTGCTTGAACAGGTCTGAGGTGAATTTGCGGAAACGAACATCGTTGAACGGCTTCTTCTTACCAAAGATGCTCAACCAGATTTCTTGTTTGTCAAGACTTTTGCCTTTGTCCAGCCGGCGGGTAATTTCATCGAAAAAAGCTAATAAATCCTCGTTGCCGGAAAAGAACACAGACTGGATGAGTTTGCGGCATCCGCGCCTTTGAGTTCGGTCCAAACTGGCTAAAAGGCTAATTAACTTATTAGATTTTTCATTCATTGTTCACAAATCTACGAGCTAAATGTCTAAACTTCAACATTAAAGGTCAATCTGGATAGAAATACTAATTCACGAGTAGTTCGCAAAAAACAATAGGAACATAACGTTACGTCCTTCCTTATTACTATATTGTGGCCTCAACCGATTTAAACTACTCCCCTCATGAAATTACGGCAACTAAAGTTGGTTTTGCTGTTTCTTCTGACGGTCGTCATCTCTGACGTCTCCGCTCAGGGGTTTGAGGATTTGCAGACGGTCAAGAATCAAGCAGTAACTTTCGAGTTCTTCTCCCGTTTTGCTCCGGTTATGGGTCGCCTGCCCGAGCATGGTTCTGTCGATCTCGAAGAAGGTCCTACTACTTATTATACCCTGACGTACACCCCGGATGCCGACTATATCGGTTCCGATGATATGTTGCTCGTCAGTTTCCCGTACCAGGTCAATGTTGCGTTCACCGAATTCAACATCAGCGTGGATGAGGCTAAAATCACAGCAAACCACGACCTGGCTTCTACCGTAGCGGGTACACCGGTTACTATTCCTGTTCTCAGCAACGACACCTCCAACGTCGGTACGCTTTCTCTGGTTTCTGTCCCTGTAGCTAATGCAGGTACTGCCGAGATTGTCGATAATCAGGTAGTCTTCACTCCTGAACCGGGCTTTTCGGGCCTTACCGACTTCAATTATGTCATCTGTACATACGGTGTATGTGATTTGGGGACAGTATCCGTTAACGTAACTCCTGATGGTGATGATACTGCCGGAGATACGATTCGTGTGTTCACGATCCGTGATCAACCACAGTTCATCTTTGCTCCTGCGGATGCTACTCCTGCCGGAGAGCCGGCTTCGGGGTCAATGGTTTCCATCGAAGGTGTCATGGCTTACCAGCCTGATGAGGATTTTATCGGTGATGAATACCTCTCATATGTCTCTCCGGGAGCTTCTGCTCCTACCGTCTTTCACATTACCGTGCTGGACCTGGAGAGAAACCAATTTGCCGTTGAGGACCGTGCTTACGCCCCGGTTGACGGGACTGCGAAGCTGAACGTTTTGCACAACGACCTTTACAATGTACTTGCCGATTGCATCAGTTTCGGTGCGCCCCAGTTTGGTACATTGACAGAGACTGCCCGAAAGGGCGAGGTCGTCTACACCGCACCCGAAGGTTGGTCTGGTGTAGATCAGTTCACTTATTCCTCCATGCCTCCGGGCTGTGACGGTGAGCCAGAGCTACAAACGGTTTATGTGTTCGTTTCCAACTTTGCACCAGCAGAAGACGAAACAACCCTTACTACTCCTGCAGGAACTCCGGTTCGCCTGACTTACGATGCCGACGGAGGCGCCGTAAGCTGGAGCGTAGTGGATTACCCCGCTTTCGGTACAATCATCTCTGACTCAGTTTCTGGCGCACTCAGCTATCTCCCTCTGGCTTCTGCCCTGGCTCAAACCGATGAGCTCACCCTGGCCTACTGCCTCAACGAAGACGAGGCAGGTGACTGCGAGTACCGTACCGAGGTAACCGTAACAATCAACGTCACGGCAGAAGATGTAAACGCTTGTATCGACGAAGACTGTGTTTGGCCTGGCGATACCAATAACGATGGAGTTGTCGATGTAGGAGACCTTCTGCCTATCGGGCTCGCTATGGGCAGCAGCGGTACGCCGCGCCTAACGGCTAACCCTTCTGGCTGGTCTGCCCAGTACGGCGAAGATTGGGCGACCGATCTCAATGGCCTTAACCACAAATACATCGATGCTAACGGCGACCAGGTGATCAGCTCACTTGATACCCAGGTAGTAATGGAGAACCTTGGCTTGCAGCACCGTCTGCGCGCCGAACAGCAAACTTTTACCACTTTCCAGTTGAGCCTTAGCGGCCCGCTCGACGCAGAGCCTGGTGATCTCATAGTACTCGATATCAATGCCGGAAACAATGTCGTAATCGTTGAAGATGTATTCGGTTTCCGTTTCTCTTTCGACTACGATACTGACTATGTGAATCCAACTTCAGTTGATGTTAACTTCGACGAAGCCAGCTGGATGAGCTACGATAGTCCTATTCTGTCCCTGACTGATAACCATCAGGAAGAAGGACGTATTAATACTGCCGTCACGCGTACAAGTAGCGAGGGAATCAGCGGGTTCGGTCCGATTGGTACGCTCGGTGTTGTGATCGTTGAAGATGTATTTGGCTTCTTCGGTGAGTATGATGGTCCTGTTTCTGATTCCGCAGGAGATATTACTACGACGCTGGGTGGAGACGAAGCCGTGGCTATGAATGCTGCTGGCCATCTCGATGCCGTTCGCGTTGCCCCCTACGAACTGAAGATCAAGCGCAGGCCAGCAACCGAAGTTGAGAACTTTGCCCCCGCCGAAGCCAATACTTACCTCGACGGTAAACTCCTCGCTTACCCCAATCCAACTGCCGGTAACCTTGTGGTTCACCTCAATGGCCAGCAGGAATTCACGACACTTCAACTTACGGATGTTACCGGACGTACGGTACTGTCTGAGCAAGGGCTCAACACCAACCACCGCGAGCTTTCGCTTGCGGGTCTGGCAAACGGTATCTATACCCTCACTATCACTACTGAGGATGGCGTGGTTAACCGCAAGGTCGAGCTTATCAAGTAATTCCGCCGACTGAGGCTTGTTTCCCCGTCCAGCCGGATGGTTATCCCGCTACCAGGCCCATTTCTGATACTATACTAAGTGGCAGCAGCCGGTAACCGTCGAACTCGGCAAAGAGAGACATTGGGCCACCTCCGCTTATCGCGAGAAGGGTGTAAAAATTCTCATAATCCGGGTGGAAGTGAATAACCTCCCCTTTGGCGTCGAGAAGAACTTTGTCGTGGCCGTGTTGCGCAGGGCGGGCTTCCTGCAGGTAGACGGGGTAGCTGTACAGCCAGGGGTTGAAGGCCAACGCTTTTTGGTAATTCGCCCTCATGTTCGTGAAAGAGGTGTAGCCTATCAGCCCGTCGTAAGGCCGCCCGCCTGGGACAGGGTGGGGGAAGATGGCCCGCTGGGGGTAACTGCCCGGATAATAGTGAACCTTGCCGTCGAACGAAGTCGCCAGGGGCCAGGCGCGTTCGAAAGGGCGTTCGCCGAAAGCATAATCGACCAGTAAGGCGAAGCGTCTGCTTTTTTCGCCCCTCAGCCAGACGCGGCGGAACCGGAGTTTTTCTTCCTGTCCGTTCACAACGCCCATTACCAGCCAGTGATCTTCGAGGCCAGGCTGACGGAGGATATCATCCTTGCGGGTGGTCATACCGGCAAACTGAAGCAACTCGTCGTGTTGTTTCACGGAGAGTTCTTCTTTATTCTTCCAGGCGCGTACAAAGAGGTAGAGGTCTGCGAGGGCACGTGCGATTTGGGCCTCGGTCCCGTCGGGACCGAGATTAGCGAGTCGGCGGAAATGCCCGGCCGGGCCGGGCAGCTTAGCGTCCGTCAGGCGGGCAGCGGCGGCACGGAAGAGATCCGGCCCCTGGGCGAGGGTGTCGGCAATCCCACGACGGGCAATATCCAAAAGGCGGACTTCCAGCTCCTCCACGCCGCTGGTCATCAGGGCGAGGCGTTCTTCGAAGCGGTCATCGGCGGCAACGACGTTCGTGACAGGTTTAACGGCTTTATCAGCCTGGAATTGGACCGATCTTACCCAAGCCGGTGGCTGTGCTACGCTGATGCGCTCCTGCGCATTCTTAAGCATCAGCACGAGGGCCAGACCGTGGGCACAAGGACGCTGACGGGCACGGCAACTGCAAACGAACTTCCCGGTGGTGAGCTTTACGGCAGATTCAATGGCTTTGCCCATCGGGTTAGGACCGTAAACGAACTCCCCCCAGAGCCACGTTCCGTCGCCACCAATGATCCGCCAGCGGCGGCTGTAGAAAAGCTTCCGACCCGCCTCGAGCGTTTTTGCATCGGGAGCAAGGCGAAGTAGATCGTCTGGGGTCGAAATCACGAGAAGGTATTTCTGGAGGTTCGTTGGAGTTGTGGCCGGTAGGGAGGAACATCAAAAGGGGAAACATTGCCCCATTAACGTCTTTTGCACCTGCGGCCGCGCCCGGGTGATGGATTACCGGAAGTAAAGCAAGTACGCAGCAGCAAAAGGAACGACGAAGATAAAAGCATCGAACCGATCAAGTAAGCCGCCGTGGCCGGGCAGCAGGTTCCCGCTATCTTTTACGCTGACGCTGCGTTTCAGCATGCTTTCCACGAGGTCGCCAAGCCCTCCGAAGATGCCGACAATTACGGCAAGGCCAAGCCACTGCGTGACCGGAATGTCGTTGAACAGAAAGCTGAGACCCCAACCGAAAAGCAGTGTTGTCAGGAGGCCTCCAATGGTGCCTTCCCAGGTTTTCTTCGGTGAAATCCGGGGAAACAGCGGCGTTTTTCCGATAGCGCTGCCGGTGAGGTAGGCTCCGGTATCGTTTACCCACGTAAGAACCAGCAGGCCGAAAACGATGCGGTTGCGGAATTCATCTCCGTCGAAAGCAATGAAATTTACCAGCGCAAACGGAATCCCGATGTAAAAGAGCCCCAGAATCATGAAGGCAATGTTGGCAAACGGTTCCTTGCTGTTGCTGTACAGTTCGTAGATGAAAATGGTGAAAACAAAAGGCGAAAACAGCAATGCGGAAATGGTTATGAACTGTTCCGGGTCAATGACTTTCATAAGTTTCAGAATAGTCACCAGTACAAACGGAAG
Organism: Neolewinella aurantiaca; assembly: GCF_008014675.1. Classification (GTDB taxonomy): domain Bacteria; phylum Bacteroidota; class Bacteroidia; order Chitinophagales; family Saprospiraceae; genus Neolewinella; species Neolewinella aurantiaca. Next base: position 44,149 of record NZ_VOXD01000037.1, read on the forward strand.
CAGACCAAGGACGACGCCGAAAATTTTACGGATTTTATCGCGCCGTGTGTGCAAATCGAGGGTCAGCCCGAGAAATTCCCATAAGCACCCTGCCGCGATGATGAGGAACAGGAGGGCAAACGTGTAGGGCCCGGTGAGGTGCCCGGCAGCCATGATGATAACGAAAATTACGGCGGTGACGAGCCTTCTCCAGAGTCCTTGCATGTACATTAAGCTGAAAAACGAAAATTTTGCTGTGCTGCCAGTGAGCACATTGCGTGAGGGGTAAGATAAGCACGGTTGCTGAAACAAATACGTAGCGACCACTTCCTGACCCAAAGGTTACCGTTTAGGCGCGGCCGCAGGTGCAAAAGGGGGTAAAAACGTTTGTTTTCGCACTGCAGCAAATACCTGGCCGTTGCGCATTTCGCTGAAGGTAAGCAACACTGCGGTGTTTCGAAAGGGATTTTTTACCGTTGATTCCTCCATTCCGGTATAACGTTAGCGGTTGTAGGCGATTTGTTGTTCGCCCCCGGAAGGTGTGTATCACGAGATGCACGGAATCTCCCTCTCCCCCGGCCCCTCTCCTCGGGAGAGGGGAGACGTGACAAGCGGCAAGTTCGTGATAGTAGTGCATCTCGTGATACACACCCCCGGAAGGCCTGAAATCCGGTATTCAACAAAATAGCCTATCTTTTGGCGGCAAACCAAACACTTATCGCCATGGCCAAGGCCAAGCCCGACGACGATCTCAAACTGTACTACTCCATTGGCGAAGTCGCGGAGCGGCTCGGTGTCAATGCTTCTCAGCTCCGTTTTTGGGAGACGGAGTTTAAGCACATCAAGCCAAACAAGAACAGCAGAGGAGAGCGACGCTTTACGAAAGAGAACATTCGTCAGTTGGAAGAAGTGGAATACCTGCTCAAAGAACGGGGGTTCACCATTGAGGGAGCACGGAAGGAAATTGCCCAGGCCCGGAAGCCCGTTGCCGGGAAAGATGAAGTCATCAATCGGTTAAAAATGGTCAAAGAGCGCCTGAATAAGCTGGTCAAAGAGCAGGAATAAGTAGCGGCAAACCGATAAGGTCTTACCTTCGCCTTTCCATGGCTTATCTCTTTTATTACCTCATTCTATTGCCGGTCAGTTGGTTGCCGCTTCCGGTGCTCTACGGCATCGGCCGGTTCTTTTACTGGCTCGGATATCGGGTGCTTAAATACCGCCGCAAAGTAGTCTACGGCAACATCCGTGGCTCTTTCCCTGACTGGACGGAAGCGCAGGTCGAAGCACAAGTCGAAAAGTTTTACCGCTATTTTTTCGACAGCCTTGCCGAGTCCATTAAGATGTTCTCCATCTCTGAGCGTGAAAGTGTGATTCGCTGCCGGGTCGAAAACCCGGAATTACTGGCACCCTATACGGCTGCAGGAAAGAGTGTCATCATCTACGGAGCACATTACGCCAACTGGGAAATCGCGGCAATTTCCTTCCCGTCTCAGCTGAACGGAGCCACGGTGATGGCGATTTACTCGCCCCTCAAAAACGAAACGCTCGATGGCCTTACGCACGGAAACCGTACCCGCACCGGCCTGCACCTGGTTTCCCGCCGGGAAGTAGATAAGTATTTCGAGGAAGATCCCGTTCGTCCGGCGGTAGAGATTTTCATCGCGGATCAGTCGCCCAGCAATGCTGCCTGGTACAAAGTCCACTGGACTCATTTTCTGAACCGAACCACCAGTTTCCTCATGGGCCCCGAACGCTATGCCGTTCGCTATGATCGTCCTGTCTTCTATATGAACCTCAGAATGGAGAAGCGCGGGCACTACGTCTCCCGCTTGTTTCCGGTTACGGACAAGCCACGGGAAACCGAGCCCGGTTTCATTACCGAGAAGTTCGTAAGACAGTTGGAAACCGAAATTCAACGCGATCCGACCCCCTGGCTCTGGACGCACCGTCGTTGGAAACGGGGCGTTGCGCCGGAGGCCGCAGCCGCAATGGAAGGCAAGGACTGGGTTGCCGGGCAATATGAAAGGTAGCGCAGGGTAGGGTCGCAGGACCGCTTCAGGCCCGCCCACAATTTTTAATCAAGAAACCGGAGCACTCCTGTATCCATTGGGGTCCAGACTGCGGTCTTTACCCCGATACGGCGCAAGCCTATGTTGACCCAGGTATTGCACGTTTTGAACATAGAGTAATTTCCGTGGGCTTCGTAGAAGCGGTCGTGTTCGGTGTATCCTTTGCCTACCAGTTCCATCACCTGGCCGTTAGCGTCGGTTCTGAAGGTCGGGATGATGTAGGCCCACAGCTGGCTGAGCTGCTCGTCGCTGAGGTTTATGTGGGACCAGGTGGCATGAACGGCAGCGTGTTCGGTAACGTGCATCGCCGTCGCACTGGGCAGAAACATCGCTTTGATGGCAACCTTCGGGCTGAGTTCCGCCCAGGTTGGCGTATCGAGGTAAAAGCCCTTGTCTCCCCACCCGATGGCAAGCATGGTGGTGCCGGGGGCGTAAGCCAACTGGCTGAGCAACTGGTCGGGCACCATCTCCAGCGGGAAAACCAGATCGAGGTGCACTCCGTTGGAGTGCGCGTAAATGCGGTTTGGCCCCGACTTATTCGAAGACGCTGTATTGACCGGGATGTAGGACAACAAAAAAGACAAGCCCACATAAATACCCAAAAAGAGAAAAAGCCAGGCCAAGACTTTTCCCGAGAATAGAAAAACACCCTTCATGCGCCTAAAGGTAATGAATGTGGGATTGGAGGCTTTTCCGAACTTCTTTCGTGTACAGCACGGAAAGAACGATCGCGGGAATTTTACCCGGCTATCACGTCCTCGCCGTTGGACCGGGGATAAAGAGGAAAACCGGGCGTCTTGTAGTCCACGCGTTTTTTTCTCCGGGGCTGAGCACATTCGGTCAGCTACCCAGGCAAGTAATCTTGGTCTGTGTTTTCAGTAATTCAGTTGCAATCTGCGCGGGAAGATAAAATGTCGCCTTACCGTGGCCTGCGGGTACGCTCCCACAGTTTTTTGCGGAACTCGCGCTCTACCTCTGGCAGGCGGATAACCTTGGTGGCGGGCAAAATTTTGAGGTACTTGTCTTCTGCTTCCAGGGTCAGGGTTAGCATCTGCTGTTTATGGGTGCGGCGGTTCAGCAGTTCTGTCCGGGCTTCCTCTTCGGTGTATTCCTGGGTTGCGTGACCGGGCGTTTTGCGGGCGGGGCCATCCTTCTTGCCTTCGGCAAGGCGCTCTTCGTATTCCCAATAAACGGGGAAAAAGTCAGCGGCTTGCTGCGCGGTCAGTGCCAGCTCTTCGGTGATGAAAGCCTGACGTGCGGCCTTGATGCGGCCGAAGCGTTCGGAGCGCATTTCTGTGCCTGCCCGTTCCGTCCGCTCTCCGGGCAAAGAGGTATTACGACCGGGTTGCGCCACGAGCGAGGTTGCAGTGATCATAAAAAATGCAAGGAAGAAAAATAGCTTATTCATAGGATTCAAAGTTGTAGGCCTCGGCGGCAAAGAGTTCGGTCTCGAAGTTGTCGAGGTTGTCAGTGATATAGGCCTCGATGTCGGACGCATCGATTTCGGCGAGGAGGTCTTCACTGGCTGGCTGTTGGGTCTCGGTAGCGAGTTGTTCGCTGCCTGAACCATTGGGCCAAAGGAGCACAGTGGCAACCAAAAGCAAGACCACCGATGCCGCAAGGCTGAGCCATTTGCGATTAATGCCAACGGTGCGGGCGGGTTGCTTACCGGCCTCGATGCTGCGGGTTGCAAGTTCGTCAAAGTAGCCGGGCGCAGGCGTCCGGAAACCATCGCCGCGCTGTTGCAGCTCGGCCAGCAGGCCCGTCAGTTCGGTTTTTTCGTTATTGGACATATGCTTTCAGTTGAGATTCTATTTTTTTTACGGCCAGGTGGTAGCTGGCTTTGAGTGCTCCCTCGGATGTTCCGGTGATTTCGGCGATTTGCCGGTAAGGCAGGTCGTCGAAATACCGGAAGCTGAAAACAGCACGTTGCTTCGCGGGCAGCGTCGCCAGGGCACGGTGCAGGTGCGCCTGGGCTTCGTCGCCGTCGAAGTAAGCATCGGCTTCCAGTTGCCGGTCGGCAATGCTACCTGGTTCTTCGGAACTGAAGCGGGCGTTGCGGCGTTGGCTGCTGCGCAGCCAGCTCAGGGCCTCATTGGTGGCAATGCGGTAGAGCCAAGTACTTAGTTTGCTGTCGCCACGAAACTTCTTCAGGTTGCGGTAAGCCTTCACGAGGGTATTTTGCAACACGTCGTCCGTATCCGCACCAGAGTGTAGCATACGCAACAGGTGGCGGTGCAGGGCGGGGCCGTACGCGGCCACCAGCTTACGGAAAGCGGCGTCGCGTTGGCGCGGGTCGTTCAATTCCCCGAGGAGGGTTGCTTCGTCGGTTGTTGGGATCATTCATAAAGTTGGACGCTTCCGGAGCTTCAAGGTTTATTCCAATGGTCGTTTTTTTTGCGCGACCGCAGGGTGCAAGGTGGGGCGTTTAAAGAGCAATGCCTATTTTAGCACGGCGCTTTGCCGGACAATTGATGCCGTGCCGAAGCAAAATCACCTCGTAGACACCTTACTCATGTACACCAAACTCTGTTTTCTCCTCTCCATCTGTTGTTGTTGCTACCTCCCCGCTCAAACCGTTCTGTCGGGCAGCGTTGTTGATGCCGGCACCGGTGCGCCGCTTCACTTCGCTACGGTTGCCGTAGCGGGCCAGCCTTACGGTACACTCACCGCCGAAGACGGTAGCTTTGAACTCAATACCCCGGAAACCCTCGCTCCCGCAGCAACCATCGTCGTCTCCTACCTGGGCTACGGTGCAGAAGAATACACACTTGCCGACCTGGCGGGCGGTGCGGATATCAAACTCCGCCCCGGCAGTCTGGGACTGCCAGTGGTAGAAGTCTCCTCGGCCGGAGAGCTCACTGCCATTGAGCTGGGCCGGAAGGAACGCAAGGCTATTACGTTCTATCAAGACGTTTTCGAGCAAACGTACCAGCTCGCCAGCCGCATCAATAACCCGGAGAAAAGAGAGGGCGTAATTACCGGCATCCGTTATTACTTCGGGAAAGCTGCAAAGAAGGGAAAGCCGGTACGCATCAATTTTTACAGCGTCGACCCGGCCTGCGACTGCCCGGGCAGCCCGTTGCACGCTTCCTCCATCATCCCCGGAAAGAATAAATCGAGATGGAACAAACTCGACCTCACTGCCGATCAGGTCGTTTTGCCCGCAGGCGACTTTTTTGTCGCTTTTGAGTGGCTTGCGCTGAGCCTGCCGAATGCTTCAGCCCTCAACTTTAGCATCGGGATTATCCCGGACCGCAACGCTGCGGCTATATACGAGAAAGTTGGAGGGGCACCCTGGGCCGAATCGGTTAAGCGCGGCATCTACCGGCCTTTAGTGCGGGTCTCCGGAAAAGTAAACTAGAGAAAACCGATCGGTGCAAGTCTGTAATCTTTGCTCATTAAATATTCTTCCTTTGCACCCGCGGCCGCGGCCCCACACACAACTACTCTGGCACGGAAATTGTAAAGGATAGATAATTAATCCATTGATCCTTGGTCCAGACCAAACTTGCCAAAGCTTTACTTTCTCCCTTCTCGCTGCTCTACGGCCTGGGGGTGAGTTTTCGGAACTGGACCTACGAACGGGGCCTGCAGAAGAGTATCTCTTTTTCAGTGCCCGTTATCAGTGTGGGTAACCTGACCGTAGGCGGGGCCGGTAAAACGCCCCACATCGAGTACCTGATCCGCGGGCTGGAGCCCTACCTCAATATCGCAACCCTGAGCCGGGGCTACCGCCGCAAAAGCAAGGGGTTCATCCACGTGCAGCCGCACATGGACGCGAACATGGTGGGCGACGAGCCTCTGCAGTACGCCCGGAAGTTTCCCGGCTTAACGGTGACCGTTGCCGAAGAGCGCGCCTTTGCCATTCCGGAAATAATGGCCCGCAAGCCCGATACCCAGTTGGTTTTGCTCGACGATGCTTTCCAGCACCGGTCCGTAAAACCCGGGCTCAATATCCTGCTCACTACCTTCGACAATCCTTTCACGCAAGATTACCTCCTGCCCAGTGGCCGGTTGCGGGAGTGGCGCTCGGGCTACGAGCGGGCCGATATCATCATCGTCTCTAAATGCCCCCGCGACCTTGACCGCGCCACTGCGGATGCTCTGATCGAAGAGATTGAGCCGCTGCCCCACCAACGGGTATTCTTCAGCTACTACGACTATGCTGCCCCTTACTACATGCTCGACCATCGCTACCGCCTGAAAATGGAGGAAAACGTAAGCGTGCTGCTCATCTCGGCCATCGCTAATACAGATTACCTGCTGGAGCACCTGCACCGGCAGAGCCCGCACGTCCAGACCCTCGATTACGAAGACCACCATTACTTCGACCGTAGGGACCTGGGCAACCTGAAGCTTCGTTTCACCGAAATGCCCGGCAAGCATAAAGCGATCATCACTACCGAAAAAGACGCTACCCGCCTGGAATTGCACCGCGATTTCATCCTGAAGGAACGGTTGCCCATCTTCGTACTTCCCCTGGCGGTCCGTTTTCATTTCGGGGAAGGGCCGGAGTTCGATACCCTCGTCCGGGATTACCTGCTGGAGTTTAAAGCTTAAGGGCAGTTGCCAGACCAGCAGGGCGCAAAAGAAAACAGGAGCACTTCTCCTGAGGAAAAACAGTGCTGACCTTTCCCGAATTTCCCTACCTTCGCCCTATGCTAATCCGTAACGCAAAAATCGTTGACCTTAACGGACCGAATCACGGTAAAACCCTTGATGTTCGTATCGAAGGCGGCCTCATCGCTGAACTGGGCGAAAAGCTTAAAGCGAAAGAAAAAGAGGAGGTCAAAGATCTCTCCGGTCTCCACATTTCTCCGGGTTTTACCGACCTGGGCGCGTACCTGGGCGATCCGGGTTTTGAGGAACGCGAAGACATCGCAAGCCTGCGGGCCGCCGCCGCTGCGGGCGGCTACACCTCCGTTGCGGTGCTGCCCAACACCGATCCGGTGCGGCAGTCTGTTGCGGATGTGGCCTACCTGATCCGTCAGAACGGAGCGCACCCCACAGACCTGATTCCACTGGCAGCGTTAAGCAAAAACCTGGACGGTAAGGACATGACTGAAATGCTGGAGCTCAACGATGCCGGAGCACCCGTTTTTACCGATGGCCCCGAGCACAAGGTTTCCGGGAGTCTGCTCAAGCGGACCCTGGAATACTCCAAAGTACGCGACCTGGTCGTGATGATTTCTCCTTACGACGAGCAACTCGTCCCCGACGGGCAGATGCACGAAGGCGAGGTAAGTACCCGCCTGGGGCTGCGTGGAATTCCCGCCATGAGCGAAACCATTCCGCTGAAGGAAGCAATGGATATTCTGGAGTACACCGGTGGTGTTCTTTACGTTCATTTGCTATCTACCGAAGCAGGAGTAGCAGAGGTGAGGCGGGCAAAAGCACAGGGGTTGAGTGTTTACGCGACCGTTAGTGCCCATCACCTTCAGTTTACGGCAGAAGAATTGGGTAGTTTTGATCCGAACTTCAAGATGTTGCCTCCCCTGCGCGGAGAATCCGACCGGATGGCCCTCATTGAGGGGTTGAAAGACGGTACCATCGATGCCATTGTGAGCAATCACTTCGCCCGCCACGGCGAAGAGAAAGACCTTGAGTTTTCTTACGCTGACTTTGGGGCAATCGGTTTGCAAACGGCCTTCCGGCAGGCGCTGCTGGCCCTGAAGGATCACCTCAGCCTGGAAGAAATTGTAGCCCGGTTTTCCACCCGCCCGACCCGGCTCCTTGGTCCCGATCCTTTGCACCTGCGCTCCGGCGCCCCCGCAAACCTCACGCTTTTCACTCCGGACGGAGAGGAGGAGTTTCTCGCTACTGAGTTGAAGGGAAAAACCAACAACAGTCCGCTGCTGGGCAAGACGCTGCCGGGAGCAATTCTTGGCGTGGTAAACAATGGCGTTGTCCACTGGAATGAATAGCAATTCATCGTCCCCGGAAAGCCAACCACCTGACGGTATAAAAGACTAACACTACCTTTGCTGTATGGACATAAGCGTCGTAGTACCATTATTCAACGAAGAAGAATCTCTGCCTGAGCTCACGGCCTGGATTGATCGTGTAATGAAGGCCAATGACCTGTCTTACGAGGTTTGGATGATCGACGACGGCAGTACTGACCGCAGCTGGCAGGTTGTACAGGAACTGCGGGCCGAAAACCCTAATCTCAAAGCCGTGAAATTTCAGCGGAACTACGGGAAGAGCCCGGCCTTGTACGTGGGCTTCAAGCAGGTGATCGGCGACGTAGTCATTACTATGGACGCTGACTTGCAGGACAGCCCGGATGAGATTCCTGAGCTTTACCGGATGGTAAAAGAAGAAGGCTTCGACCTGGTGTCGGGCTGGAAAAAGAAGCGGCACGATCCGCTTGGCAAAACGCTTCCGTCTAAGTTCTTCAACGCCGTTACCCGTAAAGTGAGCGGAATTGAACTGCATGATTTTAACTGCGGGCTGAAAGCTTACCGCCGCAACGTTGTGAAATCCATCGAGGTGTACGGAGACATGCACCGGCATATGCCCTTGCTGGCCAAGTGGGCGGGCTTCAACAACATCGGCGAAAAAGTGGTCGAGCACCGGGCGCGCAAGTACGGGTACTCCAAATTCGGCGTTTCCCGGCTGGTGACGGGTTTTCTCGATCTGCTTTCCCTCATGTTTGTGGGCCAGTTTGGCAAGCGGCCGATGCACCTGTTCGGTACGCTGGGGACGCTCATGTTCATGGTTGGCCTGGGGAGTTTACTCTACATTGGCGGAGTGAAAATGTACGCGCTGGCCAACAAGATTCCTCACATTCTGGTGGTCGAAAACCCGTGGTTCTACATCGGCCTTACCAGCATGGTGCTGGGCACCCTTTTGTTTGTGACGGGCTTCCTTGCCGAACTCGTTTCCCGCTCGGGCTCTGATCGAAACAACTATTTGGTAGAAGAGATAGTTGGTAAGGAGTAAAATCTGCAGGGTGCTGCTACGCAATAAGTCGCGCGCCCCGCAGGAAGCAATTCTATGCATTTTTTAGCGCGCACGCAGGTGCAAAAATGGTTGAAGGAGCAGGAACGTGTTCTTCGCCCAATCATCCACCTTTGTAACCGGCGGTAGCATTTTACCCACAACCGACTATGCTAAAGGTTTACGACGATACTTACTTTATGAACCAGGCGTTGGCCCAGGCGCGCCTCGCTGCGGCGGAGGGCGAAATCCCCGTCGGCGCAGTCGTTGTTTCCAACGAGCGCATAATAGCCAGAGGCTACAACCAAACGGAGCGGCTGAGCGACGTAACGGCCCACGCCGAAGTGATCGCACTGACCGCCGCAGCCAATCACCTGGGCGATAAATACCTGCACGACTGCACCCTCTACGTTACCCTGGAACCCTGCCCGATGTGTGCCGGAGCGCTTGCCTGGAGCCAGGTGAGCAGAATCGTTTATGGTGCGAGCGACGACAAACGCGGATTTATGCGTTTCGGGCGGGAAATACTACACCCCAAGACACGGCTGGAGTTTGGTGTGCTGCACGAAGAATGCAGCGAACTGATGACATCCTTCTTCGCATCACGTCGCTGATGAGAGAATGTTAGGAGTGCTCAGTAAGCGGCCAAATTTGCTACTGATAATAAACCGGAAAGGGGCTGGCTTGATGGTGAAATTGGTGTCAAAAGGGTATGAAATATTCATTCTGTGAGCACGTAAAACGTTGATTTAAAAAGAAATAGTTGTGTTTGTAGTCCGGATTTCGGTAAAAAAGGCGATATTTGCACCGCTTTTGAAAATCCGTCCCAAAGGATCATCCAACGGAGCCATATTCACTAATTGAATAGGTGCTCTCAAAGGTCCTGGAACATTAAAATTAAACAATGAGAAAAGCTGATTTAGTAGCAAGCATCTCCGACAAAACGGGCATCGCTAAAGTCGATGTACTGGTATCACTAGAAAGTTTCTTCAAGGAAGTAAAGGGTAGTCTCGCCGAAGGTGAGAACGTATACATTCGTGGTTTTGGATCATTCGTAGTTAAAAAACGGGCTAAGAAGATTGGTCGCCACATCAAAGAAAACAAGGCTATTGAAATCCCTGAGCATTTCATCCCTGCCTTCAAACCCGCAAAAGTATTTGTGGAGCAGGTAAAGGACAAAGTCACCGCTTTACCTAACGAAGAAGCCAATAGCTAATGGGACGTTCCCAGTGGATAGCCATCGCCGTTGCCAGTATACTTCTGGCCCTTACTTACTGGGGATGCCCGGTACGACCACCTGAAATGGAGGAGGGGTTCAAGCGTGGCCCGCTGGAAACAACCGGCCTCGAATCTCTGATCCGTGCCGCCCGTGCCGACCTGCAGCCCGCGCAAGTGGCCACACTTGCAAGCCTGGAAAGCCGACTCGAAAAAGAAGAACTCCCCGATAACCGTCGCCCTTTACTGGAGCAGCTGGCCGGAGAGTGGTATAAAGCTGGTCACCCCTCAATCTCCGGCATCTACGCCAAGGAGATTGCTGAGGAAGCCAACACTGAAGATGCCTGGAGCATCACCGCTACGACCTTCAATATTTGCCTTAAGCAGGAAGGTATTGACGACAAGACGCGGCAATTTTGCGCCAGCCAGGCCGAACAGGCTTATCAGGCTGCCATCAGTCTCGATCCGGAAGATCCAAACAATCGGATCAACCTTGCCGTTAGTTACACGGATTTCCCGCCCCGCGATAATCCGATGAAAGGAATTCTGTTGCTCCGTGAACTGGAACAGCAGTACCCCGAGAACCCACGGGTCTACACCACCCTGGCTCAGCTCGCTATAAAAACCAACCAGTGGGAAAAAGCCGCAGAAAGATTGGAGAAAGCCGTTGAACTGGCCCCCGACAATCCCGATGCAGTTTGCAACCTCGCCCGGGTTTACGAAACACTCAACCGAACAGACGAAGCGGCCACTTTGGGCGCTCGCTGTCAGGAGCTTGTTAAATAAACCTTTTCAATCTGTTTGGCAACCAACAATTTGTCACCGTAGGATGTATTATCTTTGCGGGTCCAAAATACTCGTAACCATATTTTATAACCAAAACGACTAACTATGCCGTGTGGAAAAAAGCGGAAGCGTCATAAGATTGCTACCCATAAGCGGAAGAAGCGTCTGCGCAAGAACCGCCACAAGAAAAAGAACCGCTAGTACGATTCATCGTATTGCAACATACCATCTCCGACCGATAAGTTAGAAACTAGAACTCAGGAGCGAAAAGCCAGTTGTTTTTCAATTGGTTTCAGCCCTTGTCTTTTATGCTCTTCTTCTCGGTCGGATACCGATGGTTTTCGGCGTCAATTCTTGCCCAGTATCTCCTTATTTCGGACTACTACCTACCTGCCTTAATACGACCAAGGCCTTTACCCCGAGCTGTTGTGCACTTCTCCAAAAACTGAAAGTGCTACTGTTTACACTCAACCTCACCTGCCGTACACCTTCGCGACGATTTATCTTCTATTATGCGCTGGCCAGTTTTAGGCCCCGCGACAAGAGCTTGACCGCCACCTGCCGTTTCTTAAAACGCGCGGCGGTAAAATTCCCGAAGTTTTTCTTCTCGTCCGAACTTTACGTGCCTCTTTCCTCAAGCCTGAAGGTGAGCAAATGTCGTTTCTTCTGGTAGCTGTTAACCGAACTGATCGATGCCCGGCCCGCTTTGGCGGCGGCCTCCTCCGGTTTACCGGTATGCTTTAAATGGTCATGAATGCCCAGAGTGCTCCCTCCCCGGAATCTATCCGGCGGCGGGCTTTGTAGTATTCATCCAACCCTGAAAAAACAATGGAAAAAGAAATGATCGTCTCTTCAACGGGTAAAACCGTAGAAGTGGCGCTCCTCGAAGACGGCAAGCTAGTGGAAATCCACCGGCAACGCTCCACGGATCAATTTACCGTAGGCGACGTCTTCCTGGGGAACGTAAAGCGCGTTACCGCGCCACTCAATGCCGCATTTGTCGACATTGGGCACAAAAAAGATGCATTCCTGCATTACACTGACCTTGGCCCGAAAGTCCGGTCTCTCCAAAAATGGTACACCACTACTGCCAGCGGTAAGAACCCTACCGACCAACTCGGTAAATTCCGCATGGAAAAGGAGATCGTTAAAACCGGTAAGATCGACGAGGTCTTTAAAAAACGCCAGGTCGTACTTACCCAGGTTCTCAAGGAACCGATCAGCACCAAAGGCCCGCGCCTGAGCTGTGAGATTACCATTCCTGGTCGCTACCTGGTTATCACGCCTTTCAGCGAAACCGTAGCGGTTTCGAAGAAAATCAGTACCAGCGAGGAGCGTAAGCGCCTGCTCGTTCTGGTAGAGAGCATCCGGCCTGCGAATTTTGGTGTCATCGTTCGTACCGCTGCCGAAGGCAAAGGGACCGCCGAGCTTTTTGAGGAAATAGAACTCCTCATGGCGAAATGGAAAACCATTTACGAAGCCGCAAAGACTGCTAAAGCTCCGGCAAAACTTCTCAGTGAAGCCGATAAGACCACCGGTCTGCTCCGCGACCTGTTCACGCCCGATTTCAGCAAGATTGTCGTCGACGACAAAGAACTGTTCGAAACCGTACGAGAATACGTAGCTGGTATCTCAAAGAAGAAAGACATCGTTCAGCTGCATAAGTCTAACCGACCTGTTTTTGACGCCCACGGCATCACGAAGCAGATCAAAAGCAGCTTCGGTAAAACGGCGACGATGTCGAGCGGTGCTTACATCGTTATTGAGCACACCGAAGCGATGCACACCATCGATGTGAACAGCGGCAACAAAATGCCGAGCCAAAACCAGCAGGAAGCGGTCCTCAAGATCAACCTGGAGAGTGCCGCCGAGGTGGCACGTCAGTTGCGGCTCCGCGACATTGGCGGCATCATCGTCGTCGATTTCATCGATATGCGCGACGCCGACCACCGCAAGCAATTGGTGTCTGCGATGCGCAAGCACATGAAGAACGACCGTGCGCAACACACCGTGTTGCCGCTGTCTAAGTTCGGCCTGATGCAAATTACCCGCCAGCGTGTTCGCCCTGAGGTGAAGATCACCACGGCCGAAAAGTGTCCTACTTGTGCCGGAACGGGTAAGGTGAACGCAACCATCTTGCTGACCGACGATATCGAGCGCGACCTCAATTTCATCATGGAAGCACGCCCCAAGGCTAAGCTGAAACTGAAGGTGCACCCCTTCATCGCTGCTTACCTCAAGCGCGGTATGCCGAGCCTGCAGATGAAGTGGTACATGAAGCACTACCGTTGGCTCCAGATTCAGGCTGACAATGATTTCCCCATTACGACCTATAAGTTTTACGACGGGGCCGATGAGGAAATCAAGCTCTAATGCTGGGCCCTTTGACTGAACGAAAAAACGCACCATCCGGATTCCCGGGTGGTGCGTTTTTGTTTGGCTTTAAATGAAAGAATCGATGGTGAGCGAGCAATGCATACGTCGGTTCCTTTGAGGCCTAAGGCTTTGAATTGTGGAAGTGGGGGAGGGGGGAGATGGTCCTGAAATACCGGACAGGAAATTTTGGCGGTGTATCAGAATTAAGGATGACGAGTTAGGTTGTATCTCCAAAATAAATAGCGAATCGCCTTTTAGTGTCATGTTGCCGATTTCGAAAGTGAAAACGACTTACGGACTAGGGGGCTGACTCTGGCTCTCACCGTAGCAAAGAACCCTTCAATTCAATAGGTGAACTCTTTGCCAATGCGATGATTGGTGAAAATCTTCTCATAACTGCTCCAATAATCAGTCTCGAAGCAGCAGCTTCTCAATCGCTTGGGGATTTTGGCTAGAAAAGCGCGAGCATCTTTATCACCACGACCGCCGATATGATAGGCTACAACTACGCGATGGACGGGATCAAAAGCTACCCCAATCCACCGTTTAAATGCTTTTTTCTGAACGAAAGACCACATCTCATCTGCTTATAAGCCAAATAGTTCTAGCTTCTTCACCTTTTTGATCATCCGTTTCTTTAGCCCCAGCCGCTTTCGTGTTTGACTCCACAGAGACTGTGCAAAAGATTGAAGCCAAGTCAAGCTTACATTGAATATGCGACAGATGGACCTCAGGCTGTTTCGCTCCGGCAGGCAGTTCGCGATCAACTCCCTGACTTGTGCTTGGATAAGATGTTTGTTGTTCATCACGAACTGACGATTACAGTCTTTACGGCGGTGATTCTGTTTTCCATGGTGCGTAAAGCCATTTTGACTACTTTTGGTGAATGGAAGCTGGGACAGATGGTATACATCAGCTAGAGAGTTTGGACGCTTTAAAGCTAATTACTCTGGATTTACTTCAGGCTTAGATAATCTTATTCTTCCATATAATAAAAAGCTATCAGGTGAGTTAACTGCGGCCTTAGTCTCAGGGAGTTTGAATTGTATGTTTAATGGAACTATTAGCCCAACTGGCGAAATTTTAGATGAATTTAATACTGATGCATGTGTTCGAGGATTTACGGTAGCAGTTATTTCTAGGAGTGTATTTTCTGCGGGCGGAAAGTCAGCGTTACAAAGTTTATCTAAGACGGGATTGTTCCGATTAGCTATCCAACTAACTAGGCAGTTAAATACAGAGTTTCGGCACTTAATGCCTGAAGGGACATCTTGGATGGATGAACTCTACGTTTTGGCGAAGAATGGGCTAGAACCTGATGAAGGGGAGGTGCAATTACTCCTTAACTTGAATCATATAGAAGATCCTGCATTTGATGCAAGTTATGCGTTAATTAATGATTGGCTAAAACATGGTCGATACGACAAGGCTTTGGAAGTAGTTTACAGTCAGGAAGTGGGAGTATTTGAGCGTTTCATGAAGAATCCTAGACTGCTTACGGATTTTTGTGAAGACTTTATTGGTAATAATGGACTTCGTGACCTATTTTTGGGTAATCTTAGGATGGTTAGGGCGTGGGAGATGCTTGCTAGTTCTAATAAGGAAGCGGCTAGATTGCTCAGGACAGATGTGAATCGGCTAGAGGATTTGTCAAGATTTATGGCTAATAACCTTAGTGATATTTCTAGAATTACCAGTGAATTAAATTTACCTAACACCCATGTCGGTCAGTATCTAGACTACATAAAATATGTCGGAACAGACCTGGAGCATTTTTACACAACATTTCGTCTTTACAAAGACCCTCAGGGTAGATCTTGGCAAGAATACCTAAACTGGGTCAATAACTCAAATACATTTAAAGTTGGTCTTCCGCCTTATCAAGGAAAAACTTACGAAGAGGTAATGGATATTGTGCTTCAATCAGACCGTTACAGTCATATGACTAAATCTGACGCTCAGATCGCCTTTAGTTACACTACTGGTTACTTTTATAAAACTGTCAATGATTGGATAAGGGCAGGAGAAGAAATTGTGTTAAGCCAGCAAATTATGGATGGAGTTTTGCCGAGTCTTGCTAAACTCCCTAGATATGAACCTAGTGCTACTTTTTATCGAGCAATTGAGGTGAAGCCTGAAAACTTAAGTGCTTTTCTAGACGAATATGTTGCTGGTGCAGATGTCTCTAAAGATTTCATTCAGTCAATAGCCACTAGGGAGGCAGACAGTTTTATCGGCAGACCAGGACATAATATAGAGTTCGAAATTAGAGGACTTACATCGTCTTCATCAGAAGCTCGTGACATCCATGATTTTGCATGGGCTAAATACTGGAACACAACTAACCCTGCGTTTCCCAGAACACTTTCAGAGGGAATTCTTATGCCAGGAGCTAACGTGAGAGTTGTCGAACTACAATCGGAGTCAAACGGGATATACAGGTTTATTTTAGAAGAATTCTAATGGAAAAAGAAGCGTACACAGCTTTCCTAAGAGGTGATGTCAACTTTCTTGAGGGAAGTTATCCTGAATTTACCAAGGAAGAAAAGAAAGCATTGTGGGAATATAGACTTACCTACGATCTGTTGAGTCGAAATCCAGAGGCAAAACCTTTAGATAAGTTCACGCGGTCGAATTACTTACAATGGAAATCTATTGAGCCAGATATTGATGATTTTATCGAGGTGATAATCGATGAATACTACTTAGGGTGGAATATTTGGTTCGAGGGAGCGCGAGAAAGGACTATTAAAGAAGAGATTTATCGAAGAATGAAAGAATGTTAGTTGGAGAACTACGATGCTAACTGTTTAGCTAGGTTAGCCTTCAACAAAAACGCTGAAAGCAAATCCGCGACGGTTTTCTTCTGATCGTCGGCCAGTTCCTGGGTCTTGCTAAAAAGCTGGAGAAGCCTGCTGGCCCGCCCACCGGTACCGCCACAGGCAGCCGCGAAGCGAAAGGTCAACCGCGCTACCTGGCCTCCAAATTCAAACACCTCTCTTCGGTAAAAAGCGGCATGCCTCACTTGGCGGGACGGCTTCCTTTTCTGCTGATATTGTCTTGAGCATCTGCAACCTGTCTTGACCTCCTGCCCTTGCGCTATCTTAATCAAAGCCGCCCCGCCACCGCCGAAGGCAGCCGCGTAGCGAACCCTCAGTGGCAGACCAAACAGGCCACCGCCCACCACCCTATGACCGCCTCCGGCAGTCTGGCGAGATAGTCTACCTTCTGATCGAGGCTTCAGCAAATGACGAAGGGGCGACTGCGTATTCCGGAGTTACTGACCCCCTCATTCCGGAGTATTGACCCCCCATGTGGATAACTCGCGCTTGTTAGGGTTACGAAGATAAGTTTTCAGATCGTTTCCTCAGACTTTTTCCTTTGAGTTCGACCCGATGAGCCTTCGGGATGATCCTGTCCAGGATGGCAT
>NZ_VOXD01000038.1 GCF_008014675.1 Neolewinella aurantiaca
TGCGCTTGAGTTGCTCCGAGTCGGTAAAAAGCTCTTCCAATGAGCGTGTCTTTTTGGTTTTCTTTGCCATAATAATCGTATCTAACTGTAAAGTAATGTAGACACACTTAGATGAACAGTCTCCTTCGATGGCTCGTTGAAGAAAGCCGGCTCCGCAACGAGTTGAAGTGCCCGTCCTGCGATCAACAAGCCCTCACTTTGCACCTGCGTCAGCGCCCAAACAACCGTCGGGTGGACGCCGGAAGCAAGAAAAATCAACTAAAATACGTACCAAACAAACGAAAAAGCACTACGTTGCACCAAACTAAAGGCAAGATGCATCTACCGGATGCCAGAAATGTTTTATACTTGCACAAATTAAAAGCTTCAGATGCGCACACTCTTCAGTCTACTCTTCCTGGTTCTAGCCTTTGTACTCGCTTTTTTGCTGTACAAAAGCATTGAAGAACCGATCGCTTTTAACGCCGAGCGCGCTGCACGGACCGAGGCCGTTTCCGGAAAACTGGAAATGATCCGTTCCGCACAGGACCTCTACCGCGACATCACCGGTGAATACGCTGCCAACTTTGACACGCTCAAAGAAGTACTGACCAATGGTCAGCTCCTCTCTATCCGCGTAGTTGGTGATGCCGACGCTGTTGACGGAGGCGTTGTTACCTATGACACCACTTACATTGCTGCCCGTGACACCGTCCAGGGTCTCGGCATCGTACTGGAAGGCATGGAAAACGTTCCTTACACCGGCCCGGAGTACGATACTCCTCTCGTTAAGTTCGACATCGATGCCAAGCAGATCGAATACCAGAGCACCAACGTTCCCGTTGTGCAGGTAGGCGTTCGCCAGAGTGCATTCATGGGCAAATACGGCGACACGAAGTACCAGCGGTACGACCAAACGTACGAGCCCAACCAACCGATTAAATTCGGTGATCTCTCTAAGCCAACCCTTTCCGGCTCTTGGCAGTAACCAACTATGATATAAGCTCCGCGGCCTACCGAAAGGAAGGTGCGCACGACTACGAACTGTCCATCCTTACGGGGATGGACAGTTTTGCGTATATCATTCGGGATCGTACCCACAACCGGTTGCTGGCTTACAAATCTGAAACCCTGCCTGCCAACGACCAGGCCAACTGGCCGGATACCATCAACCGTATCATCCAGAACGACGACAAACTGCGTTCGGTCTCTTACGGGAACTGTATCCTGGGCTGGGAAAGCGAACGACTCACTCTGGTACCGCAAAAGCTGTACGATGCCTCTAACCCACGGGTTTACCTGGAGCAGCTTACGCTCATTGGCCTGGAAGACGACGTTCGTGCCGAACGCTATCAGGAATTGGGAGGAGAACTTCTTTTTGCCGCCCCTCTCGCCCGGATTAATTCCGTTGAAAGAAGGTTGAGCCCCTTGCGGACCCACCATATTGCCGGAGGCCTTCTTTCGGCATGGGGAGCACGCTCCCGGCGACTGAGCCATCAGGCCATTTCCTGTTCCATACGAGGTAGCCGGATATTTGTAGCAGCCCACCGCTCTGGCCATCTGCTCTACTTCAACACTTTCGTCTTCACGGGCGCAAACGATGCCCTTTACTACCTGCTGCTGGCCTACCAGCAGTGTGGCTGGGTTCCCAGCCGTGTGCCGCTTTACCTCTGCGGCGAAATCACAGAACACAGCGAGTTGTACCGGCACTTCTACCGCTACGTCGAAGATATTCGGTTCTGTCAATACCCAACTCCGCCGGCCCTCCCGCCGGAACTTGCCAGCTTACCTGCGCATCTTTATTTTGAGTTGCTTTGTTTAGGATAAACTGAGAGCACCATTTAGTGTGGAACGCCCTGATCCCCGCTCAGCAAGTGCCCGCTGCTTTCCGAACCCTGCTGTCTAAATTCTTCTCCCCAATGCGCATTATCTCCGGAAAATTCAAAGGCCGTCGCTTCAATCCGCCCGCCGATAACTGGCCGACCCGCCCTACGACAGACTACGCCAAGGAAGGGCTCTTCAACGTACTGCACAACAATTGGCTCGACTTCGAAGATGAACGGTTTCTCGACCTCTTTGGCGGAACGGGCAGCCATGATTATGAATTCATCAGCCGTGGATGTACCGATGTAACTTACGTTGACAAGCACGGCCCGGCCGTCTCCTTCGTGGAAAGAACCGTGAAAACGCTCGGCATTGAGGAATACATTAAGATATTCAGGATGGATGTTTTCCGCTTCTTCAAGCGGAAAGTAGCAAAGCCCTATTCCTACATTTTTGCCGGCCCACCCTACCCGCTCCCTAATATCCCCGAACTCCCCGACCTGATTTTCGACGCAGGGCTCCTTGCCCCGAAAGGCTTGCTGGTGATAGAGACAAACCCTCATCACGATTTCTCGATGGACCCACGCTGTGTCGAAAAGAGGAACTACGGGAAGACCATTTTCTGGTTTTTTCAGCACGTCGAAGACCAGGAGGAGGAAGAATAGGGTTGCTGCCTGGCGGAGCAGAAGAGCCTTGCGTTGTATCTTCCCCTCTTAATTTATAAACCAGGAGTGTTCCGCCCGGGATAGTCTGCACATTACCGCTTTGGGTTCTTGCACAAGGCCCAAGCCTGGTTTTTCCCTGCCCCACCGGAAGAATAAGCTCAGCGGCAACAGCCTGAGCGAAGCTGTTCGGGCAAGTTGTGCCTGCACACCCGTGAACGGAACCCTCTGCTTTTAAACTCCCGCCGCTTTGTCTATCCAGATTCGCCAGGCAACCATCAACGACGTCCCCGCCCTGCACCGCCTTGTAGGAGAGCTGGCCGAGTACGTTGGTGAACGCCAAAATTTTACCGCAACAGTAGCCACTTACGAAGAAGACTTCCGCGACGGCTTTTATAAAGCCGTAGTCGCCGAAGATGAAGGCACCGTAATCGGAATGGCCCTGTACTATTTCACCTATTCAACCTGGAAAGGCCGGATGATCTATCTGGAGGATTTCGTTCTGTCTCCCGCTTACCGCCGCCGGGGAATCGGGCAAAGACTTTGGGACGTATTGCTGGAGCGCGGTCGGGAAAAAAAGTGCCAGTTGCTGAAGTGGCAGGTAGTAGATACCAATACCGAAGCGATGAAATTTTACGCTGCTCAGCAAAGTATAATGGAAGAGAACTGGATCAACGGTAAGCTTTATCTCTAACGGAGCAGTCAGGCTCTTCGTCCTTTCTTTGCACCTGCGTCAGCGCCCTCAACGTCCGACAGTATTTTCAGGAAAACGTGCAACCCTCATTTGGCACAATTCGTCTCTGATTTAAAATCACCCATTTATGAGACATTTACTGACAATTCTCCTCATTTCTTTCACCCTCACCCTCTCTGCACAGTGGGGGAACCGCAGCTCCGTCAAGGGTAATGGAGATGTTACCACAGCATCCCGTAGCGTCGATGGCTTCGATGGTGTAAGCACTTGCTGCGATATCGACGTTCTCCTCGTTAAGGGCAACTTCAGCGTTAAGGTTGAGGCCGAAAGCAACCTGCAGGAGCACATCAAAACCGACGTGGTTGGTGGCCGACTCGAAATCGGCTTCAAGGGCGACGTCAACATCAGGTCCCACAAGCAGATCACCGTGTACGTTTCCCTGCCGGAACTCGAATACGTGGGCGCATCGAGCAGCGGAACGATAAAAACCGAAAGTTCGTTCTCCGGTGAACGCATGGAAGCCGATGTGAGCAGTGGCGCCAGAATCACGCTCGATTACTCCGGTGGCCAGCTTTACACCAACGCCAGCTCGGGTGGCAACATGACCGTAAGGGGTTCATCAGACCGTTTCAAGGCCAATGTGAGCTCCGGAGGAAAGGTGGATGCCGAAGATTACCAGGCCAGAGAAGCCCGCTGTAACGCCAGCTCCGGCGGAGGCGTCGTCGTCCGGGTTAGTGATGAACTAGAAGCAAACGCCAGCTCCGGAGGACGTATTCGTTATACCGGAAATCCTTCCGATGTAGACTCCAATACGAGCTCAGGAGGCACTATCCGTCGGGGAAACTAAGTCGCCAACTACCGCTTCTACAAAAAGCACGACCGCTTCATAAAGGCGAGCTCTAAAATGCTTTCTCACCCTTTAAGTCCCCCTATATTAGAGGCATAATTACTCGTTTAGAGTATCATAGGGATGACTTTAGAAGCCCGGTCCAGTAGAGGACCGGGCTTTTTTTATGTCTTCACCTCTCCTTTTCCGGGAAGCAAAAACCGGACTTTAGCGGCGAACAATCACCTGCGTGACACGCCCTTCTTCCGTAGCACCAGAGAATAGATAAGTGCCTGAGGGAAGGTCCGTTAGATCAATTTCAAGGCGCTGTCCCCCTGCGGGTAATTCCTGACTTCCGGTTTTCAGTACCTGACCGTGGGCCGAAACCAGTTTCCAATTCAGAGCAGAAGCATTCCTCAGACTGAAACTAATCTGTGTTTCTCCGACCGTCGGGTTAGGGACCGTTTGGGCGCGGACGCGGGTGCGGGGTACGTTAGAGGTACCGGTAACAACTCCGTCTGCCCGCGGAGCGCCGGGAATCCACTGTTCGGCACCTCGTTCGTAAGCGCCTACCTCCGGGGCTGCGCCCCGGTAGCCATCCGTGATACCGGGGATGATCCGGCCGGCATTGACCATCGGGCTGTTGTCGTTGGGCCGGAAGTCGTTATTCGCCAGATCGACGAAGTTATCCATTGGATCAATGATGTTGTCCGCAACGTCCTGGCCTTCCCAGGGGCCCACGGGCGTGTAATTGTTCCAGACACGATTGTTGAGGTGCACGCGGCCATTAAGCCAGATCCCCATGGCAAGGTCTACGTTCCAGAAAGTATTGTTGAAGATGTCGTTGTTCCAGGCATCCCAGTTCATTTGCACTGCGCTCCAGCTGATGTTCCAGACCACATTGTGGTGCACATCGTAGCCTTTGGAGTCGTTGTCGAGGTAAATTCCGGCGCAACGTCCGTCAGCGTAGTCGGGCCCAAAGCTGTCGTGAAACCAGTTGTGATGGATGCTGGTATTCTTGTCATCCTCGTTCCCCACTACGTAGAAGAGACCGCCGTCGTTATTGATCCGCATTACATCGGAGACATCGTTCCACGCGATTTCCGAATTGTTGGTAGGAATGAATATACCGTCGCGTCCTCCGCCGACGATGGTGTTACTGATCACTTTCGAGTTCGTTGCCCGACAACGAATCGGAGAAGAATGGTTTCCTACGGTATTGAACTCACGGATTTCGTTGCCCATGATTACCACCCCTGTTTCTCCGGCCCAGCCCTGTACCGAAATCCCATTCAAAGATCCGCCTTCGATCAGATTATCCTCAATCAGGGTGTTACTCGCCTGAATGTATACTGCTCCTTCGCTTACCTGAGCATCCGTATTCCCCAGTTCATCCAGGCTTTGGAGGCCATGCCTGATTTCGCAATTACGGATGATACAGTTTTCAGCTTTGATGTTGACGATTCCCCCGAAGGTCGTCAGGCCTTCCACGACGATCCATTCTTTTCCGAGGAGTACCGTGCGCTCACGGCTGGCGTATTCAACCGTTGCATCGTTGGGATCGGCGTTACTCGGCGCGATGAAGAATACTTCATCTGCAGCAGCGTCGAAGTACCATTCCTGGGGATAATCCAGCAAGTCTTTGTCTCCGAAGAGGAAGAAGCGGCCGCGGTTTTCGTTCCGGAAAACCGTCGGGTTGTGCGGGTTGAACGGCCAGCGGGAAATATCGTTGGCCACGTGGGTGATGGTGTTTCCGCTAACGGAATTGATCGGTTGGGTCCAGCTTGCTCCTGAATGCGCGCCGAGGTACCATACGTAACCGTCCGTAATGTCGGCACCAGCGGGCAAATTGGTTGCAACGATGGTGTTGGCGCTGCCGCCCTCGACCGTCATTGCATCTATGGTGAAAGGATCGCCGTCCGTATTGTTGGGCCAGCGGGCGTTGTCCATTGGTTCGGCGTTGTAGTAAAGCATTGTTCTCCGCCCGAATTCTATGTCGGCGGCTGTTTTCCAGATATTACCCTCCAGGTTTTGCCAGCCAGACAACTCTTCGGTGGCGGAGATGATTACTTTGTCTTCACCGAAAGCCCTGAAGGTGATCGGGTTGGCCTCCGTCCCGCCGTTGGCGGGCGACAGCACTTCACGGTAAACCCCTTCTTTGATGTAGCATACATCACCGGCAACCATCAAGCCGGCGGCTTTGGATATGGTAAGGAAAGGGCTCGTTTCTGAACCGTCGTTGGCATCGCTTCCGTCTTTAGCAACGTAGTAGTCTGCAGCACTTAATAAAGAGGTACAGAAAAGAAGGAATAGTAGTGTAATTGCACGCATAATCGCTGGTATTGATGTTTTATCTTAGAAGATAAAGATGCCCCGGCGGTTATGTAGTTTTCACCCTTTTGATGATTTGTGGTAGAGATTGAACGCTCTCTGGCTTACCTACCCCGACGCCTTACCGCGCCTGCACCAATTTTAATACGGATCGACATCCACGACCACCCGAACCCCGGTCAGCCGTTCCGTTTTTCCGAGCTGAGTTACCGCTTTTTGTAAAATCCCCTTAACCCGGTTGAGTTCTTTCCCGTCCGGCTTCACACGGATAACCATCTCCTGAAGATAATAGGTCCGCAGGCGGGCGACGCTGGGCTCAAACGGCCCGTCGAGGGTATCACGGAGATGATGTTTCAGCCAACCGCCCATCAGTTTGGCGCCTTCCTCCACTATGGATCGTTTGGGGTGGCGCAGCTGCACGTGGATCATCTTCACGTAGGGCGGGAACCGGTGCTCGGCCCGGTGGCGGCTTTCGCGCCCGATGAAACGGTGGTAATCTTCGTCGATCACATCATGGATCACGGGATGGCCCTTCTCCATCGCCTGAATGATGACCTTACCCTGGCGGTGCTTCCGGCCGGCACGGCCGGCCACCTGAACCATCAGCTGGAAGGCCCGCTCGTCGGCCCTGAAATCGGGGAAGCGCAGGAGTTGGTCGGCGTTGATGATGCCAACGAGGCCTACTTTTTCGAAGTCCAGCCCTTTGGTCACCATCTGGGTACCCACCAGAATATCCAGCTCACCGAGCTCGAAGCGGCTGAGGAGTTCTCCGAGTGCGTTTTTGCCCCGGGTGGTATCAGCATCCATGCGGGCAAGGCGTGCGTCGGGGAGGAAAATTTTGAGTTCGTCCTCTATTTTTTCGGTTCCGGTTCCGCCGAGTTTCATCTCCGGGCTTCCGCAGGCGGGGCATTGTTCGGGCGGAGTTGCGGCATAGCCGCAGCAGTGGCAGCGGAGGCGGTGCTGGTATTTGTGGTAGGTCAGGCTGACGTCGCAGTTGACACACTCGATGGTGTGGTCGCAGGTCGGGCAGAAGTAAACCGGGGCGAAGCCTCTCCGGTTCTGAAACAGAATGACCTGCTCGCCGCGCTCCAGGGTCGCTTTTATTTCGTTGATCAGGGTTGGGGTGAAGAAAGCGTGGCGTACGCCTTTTTCGTTTTCCTCGCGCAGGTCGGCCACCTCGATGGCGGGCATAGCGATGCCGCCGAAGCGTTGGGGCATGCTCACCAACCCGTACTTACCCCGCCGGGCGTTCTCCCAGCTTTCCAGACTCGGGGTCGCGGTACCGAGGATGGTCTTCGCGCCGTGGAGATGGGCCAGGTACACCGCAACGTCGCGGCCGTGGTAGCGGGGTGCAGGTTCTTGTTGCTTGTAACTGGAGTCGTGCTCTTCGTCGACTACTACGAGGTCAAGGTTCGTGAACGGCAGGAATAAAGCGGACCGCGGACCGACGACCGATAACTCTCCGGCCAGTACTGCTTTCCAGATTTCTACCCGTTCCATATTGTTGAGGCGGGAGTGGTAGACGGCGATCTTATCGCCGAGTACGCGCTGGAGGCGCTTAACGATTTGTCCGGTCAGGGCGATCTCGGGCAGCAGGTAGAGGACTTGCTTGCCCTGCCCCAGCACTGCCTGCATCAGCTCCAGGTAGACGCGGGTCTTTCCGCTTCCCGTAACCCCGTGTACGAGGACGGGTTTCCCGGCTTCATGAAAACCCTGCACCTGCGCCAGCGCCGTCACTTGCTGCTCGCTCAAATCGAATGCCTCGCCGGCCTCGCCTTCGGCACCACTGATTCTGCTGACTTCGTGTTCGTAAAACTCGAAAATACCCTTTTTCACCATCGCTTTGATCACGGCGTCTGATGCTCCCGTTCGCTTCGTAAGGTCTACCCGGCGAATGAAGGGCTTGTCGCGCATCAGTTGCAGGTATTCCAGCAAAACGGCCGTTTGGCGCTCAGATTTGCTCACCAGCTCAAAGGCTCCAATCTGCTCTGCCTCGGTCGTGTAGGCGGGCGTAAAACGTACACATTTCAGCTTTTTGGGCTTGTATTTCAGTTGTAGTTCTTCCTTCAGGAAGATGATCCGTCGGTCGAGCAATCGCCGGATGACGGGATAAACGGTTTTTTTCTGGAGGATGTCGCGGACGTCCTTGAGCGAAAGCTCGTGTTGCAGCGTGAGCGCCTCCACGATCATGTATTCCTGGTCGTCCATCTGCGTGGCGTCATCGCTGAAGAGCGGGCCGAGGGTGATGATGGTTTCGCTGGTGAGTTTGAGGTGGCTCGGCAGGCCGGCGGCCATCACTTCGCCGACGGTGCAGCAGTAATAACCGGCCATCCATTCCCACATTCTGAGTTGCGTCTCGGTAATGAGCGGCTCCAGATCGATGACGCTCAGGATCGGTTTCACCTTATAACCGGGGTGCTTGCCGTGCAGCCTCCGTACAATTCCGGTATAGTGTTTATTGCGGCCAAACTGGACCTCTACCCGGATCCCGGTCTGCAACTGATTTACCATTTCCTCCGGCACGGAAAAAGTGTACGTCTGGCGTAACGCCAACGGCAGAACGATGTCGGCGTAGATGGTGCCGGAGGCGGGGGTATTGGTATTTTGGTCTATTGTTGGTTTGGTTGGTTGACGAATCACAAATGTAGGTAAGAAAGGTTTAGCTTACACCTTTTGTTTGAAGAGCAGAGCAAGGATTTTGCATGATCAGCAACCTTTCCGCTTCCGGGCGCGGCCGCAGGTGCAGGGTGCGTTTTTTTGAGACGCCAGGCACGCCAGGAAGACCGCCGCAACCTTCGGGAACGAATCCGGTGTTCTTCATCTAAATCCAACTTAACGTAGAATGACACCTAAAGAGAGATTTACAATTGAATTTGAGAACCTGATTGCCAGTCGCGATGACCAAAGAGCTTGGGATTTTCATAAAATAGACCCCAGTGGCCTGACCCAACTTGAACACCTGGAGTTTGCTCAGCAACTCTTTGAAGAACCCTGGCACGGGTTCCACAACGAGTTGGCCTACGAATTTCAACGTGCGGCCCACCCTGCTACCGCTAAATGGATGTTCGATCAGATAGTGAAGGGGGGGATACCAGAATTCGACTATAAGCCGATCTCACGGGTATTCACCTGGGCGCTGGCCGATATCGGCACAAATGAAGCCAGGAACTACCTCGAAATCCTTGCCGGAGGCGACGACGAAATTGTTGCGGGCTTTGCACGAAAACGACTTGATAGTTGGGAAGAAGAGCTGGCCCGCAAGGGGCGCAAAATTCCGGAAACGGGCTATCACAACTGGCGCATAAACATTGAGCCTTACGCCAATTATCAGGCGCGTGTTCCCGCCTCCGGCCGCTACATCCTGGCTTACCAGGCGGGGGATAACGTCGTTTTGTACCAGGCTTATAAACCGGCCATTGCCGGCTATGCCGTGGAGCATCAGCAATTCGGAGGCTCCGCCTTCAGCTACAACCGGATGTCTTGGGTGAAGCCTAATTTCCTGTGGATGATGTACCGCTGCGGTTGGGCCGAGAAAGAGAACCAGGAGCGGGTGCTGGCGATATACATTAGCAAGAAAGACTGGGAAGAGGTGCTAAGCCAGGCGGTCTTCAGCTCTTACCAGGCTGATGTTTACGAAACGGAAACTGACTGGAAAGCCCGTTTATCCAGCAGCGAAGTTCGTTTGCAGTGGGACCCGGACCATGATCCCTACGGCGGCAAACTCGAGAGAAAGGCCATTCAGATTGGGATGAAAGGAGCTATTTTGCACCGGTTTGGCACCGAAATGATCCAAAAAATCGTGGATGTGACACCTTTTGTGACAACCCAAAAGCTATACGTTGACCGGCGCGACCTGGCGAACCTTGAAGTTCCTATAGAAACGGTGTACGAAGCGATGAACAAGGATATTCTCCCGGGCATTGGCCTTACCTAAAGGCAAATGAACGAAACCAAAAAAGTGCTAACCGCAGCAGCTCAATCAAGAATTGAGAATACCTACCTTTGCCCCATGAAACTATCCGCCATAGTAGCTACCGACCGCAAAGGCACCATCGGGAAGGACGGCCAAATCCCCTGGTACTTACCCGCTGACCTAAAATTCTTCAAACGAACGACGCTCGGCCACCCCGTAATTATGGGCCGCAAGACCTTCGTCAGCATTGGCCGGCCCTTACCTAAGCGTACCAACATCGTGCTCACCCGCGACGCTTTTTTCTCCGCCACCGGTGTGGTCGTTGAGCACAGCCTGCAGGGCGCTCTGGCCCACCCTTCCGTTACTGAGGCTGAAACCGCCTTCATCATCGGTGGCGGCGAACTCTACAAGCAAAGTCTTGATCTGGTCTCCACCGTTTACCTCACCATTGTCGACGCCGAAATCGAAGGCGGAGACGCCTTCTTCCCTAAACTCGATCCCACAGAATGGCGCGAAGTATGGAGCGAAGGCCACCGCCCGGAGGGCAAGAACGAACTGGCCTACCGCTTTTCCCGCTGGGAGAGGAGGTTGTGAGTAGCGGGTAGAATGTAGTACTGACGCTGGCCCCCACTCATTCCGCTACGCTCATTCGTCTTCGGACAAGTAAACGCGGTGAGCGGTGCTTGCGGCAGCACTACCCACTATCAATCTTCCCACTATAACTGATGAGCAAGCACAGCGCCGCGAACGGTAACGGCGGTAGCACTACCCACTACTTTCTACCCACTACCAACCGCCTAACTACCAAATTAACTATTTTTGCGCCATCATAAGTCACCCCCCCGAAAATAAGCACAAGCAACCAACCGTTAAAAAAGCCTTAACGCGCACCAAGGCGCGCAATACAACGATTTAACTACGCGCCACCGATTGACAATTCTCCCCCCCCGGTGCGCATATTTTCGGAAATCAAAAGCTAACATGCAACGAATCTTACGTAACTCTTTGAGTATCCTGGCCATCTGCTGCCTCACATTTTCGCTGAACGCTCAGCAGTGTATTGACGACCCTGAACTCGGAGTAATATCACCCGACGGTTCTCCCTGCGTAAATACAGTGATCTCCGCCGTTCCCTTCCTGCGCATCAACCCGGATGCTCGCGGCGGTGCGATGGGCGACGCCGGCGTGGCCCTCTCCGGAGACGCCAACTCACTGCACTACAACGCCAGCCGCCTGGCTTTCGCCCCGGAGGAAGCTGCCTTCGGCGCTACCTACACGCCCTGGCTCCAGGCGCTGGGCCTGAACGATGTTTACCTCGCCTACATCGGAGGTTACAAAAAACTTGACGAGTTTCAGGCCGTCGGAGCCTCCCTTCGTTACTTTAGCCTGGGCGACATCCAGTTTACGGACGTGAACGGCCTGAGCACCGGTACCGGTAAGCCCAACGAATTCGAATTCGCCCTGGCCTACACCCGTAAGCTGAGCGACCGGTTCAGCGCCAGCCTTACCGGTAAGTACATCAACTCCAACCTGGCCAGCGGCCAGGAAGTGAGCGGAAAGGTACTGGAAGCCGGCCAGGCCTTCGCCGCCGACCTCGGTTTTACTTACCGTAACGACAACATCCGCTCCAGCGGTGGAAGACGTAACAAATTCGCCATCGGAGCAGCAATTACCAACATCGGCTCCAAGATCACCTACACCAAAGACACCGTGCGTGACTTCCTCCCTGCCAACCTCGCTGTTGGTGCCGCGTACACTTTTGATCTTGACGCTTATAACGAAATCACAGTAACGGCGGAGACCAACAAACTTCTGGTACCAACTGGTTGTGACGGCACGGACGTTTTTTGCGACCAGGACGCCATTGACGACCAAAGCCCGATTTCCGGTATCTTCAGCAGCTTCAGCGATGCCCCCCAGGGTTTTGGCGAGGAACTGCGCGAGTTCACCTACAGCGTTGGTGTTGAATACCTCTACGACAAGCAGTTTGCCGTACGTGCCGGTTACTTCAGCGAGCATAGCACAAAGGGCGGAAGAAAATACCTCACCGCCGGTCTGGGCCTGAAATACAACATCTTCGGCCTTAATTTCAGCTATCTGGTTCCTACTTCCAGCCAGCGTAACCCGCTGGACAACACGCTTCGCTTTAGCCTCCTGTTCGACTTCGGAGCTACCGCCGACGCCAGATAAACCGCTAGCCTGCTATGCTCTGGCGACTGCACAGTCGTTGCCCCACGTTGTAGTATTCGTGGTCGTTTCACTGCGCACTAGCCGGGAGCGAGATCAGTTCGCCCGGTGAACTGAAAGAATAAAATTCCTTGTTCCCTTAACAATTTTAACAGAGCATATCCCGTATATTGCAGGAACAACCAATTGCACGTTGGTTTTTTAAGATTTTTTATAACTGGGGTTTAGTTCAGGAGAGGTGCCGCGCTTGCGTGGTGCCTCTCTTTCGTTTGCAGAAAGGGTGAAGTAGCTCGTTCTGTTTTCCGTAACCAATAACCCCAACTTTTCCTACATTGCAGGAACTCAGCTAGTACATGACAATTAAGTTATACCCTTTCCCCTCCTTTCTGCATCCGGCGTTTGGCAATTCTGTTTCCGTGCTACCGCTCACCCGCGATGGTGTACGACTGGTCCCCTCCGGCGAGTTGGTGCCCACGGAGGAAGCGTCTTTTGCTGAACTAACGATCCGTACCGGCCATAACCAACAACAAGCCCGTGGCATATGTGGTCTCGTTGCAGCCTCCGCGTTTCTGGACGGTACCGTGCACCCGCACGAAAAGACCCTGCTCGCGCGCTTACAACGCCAGGAAGCAACCGTACTCGCCGATGGCGGAGCGCTCGGCAAACCCGTTTTGCTGACGGCTCCCAACCTGAACGAATGGTGGCAGAAAGTAGACTCCGATTACCACCTCTCCGACAAGAAGGTGATCTATAACGGACAAAACAACGATTACCAACTTCGCACTTTCCAACCAAAGTCTGAGGCGGGAACTGCGCCCCTCAGTCTCGACTTTGCCGGCCCCCTGGTCATTGCCGATGGTCACCACCGGGCGGAGACCCACGCCCGGCTTTCCTCCAAAGGTGAGCGTGTCTGCGACTTCATTCCCGTTTGCATCATAGGGGGCAACGAACTGACCATCGGTGCCTTTACCCGTGTTGTCGACTACGAACGACCACTTCCCGAATTACTGTCCGGGTTACGTGAGTTTTTCAGCTACGAAGCGGTAGAATCACCGCTGGCCCCCACCCAAGCCGGTGAGTGGTTGATGGTCTTTGAAGGCTCGTACTACCGTCTCCTCCGAAAAGCCGACAACGATAAAAGCATCGATTCCGAATGGCTCGACCATACCGTACTGCCCCGCACTTTCGGCATCGAGGACACCAGAACCGATGCGCGCATCGTATTCGAACCAACCCCGGACCCGCAGGATGGCATTCTGCAGTTTCCTTCCGAAGCCGGAAAGGTGTACCTGTGTGGCTTTCCGCTGCCGGTCGATTCGTTTTTCGCTGAGGTGAAAGCAGGCCACTGCCTGCCTCCCAAAAGCACCCGCTTTGAACCCCGCGTCCCGAGCGGATTGGTGGTCTGGCAGCCCCAACGGACCTCGTAACCTTCCTTGCACCTGCGGCCGCGCCCGAATGCGGTTTCTGTGACCTATAATTTTTCCTCAGTATCGTACTTCAGGGTTTCGCGCTTCACGAACGGTACTTTGAGCATATGCCCGATGTCGGAATGATCGGCAAGGTCCATGTGCGTGTCTACTCCGTAAATAAGTTTGGTATTGTCTACCTCGGAGTAAGTCCCGAAGATGCGGTCCCAAAAACTGAAGATGTTACCAAAATTAGTGTCCGTGTACGGCATCCGGTAATGGTGATGCACCCGGTGCATGTCTGGCGTAACCAGAACCGGTGACAACACCTTATTGATCCATTTGGGCACCACTATGTTGGCGTGGTTGAACTGAGACAGTACAACGCTCAGACTCTGGTACAGAAATACCAACCAGATCGGTGCACCAACAATCAGAACCGCAGCGGTGGTGAAAATAAAGCGGATTACGCTTTCTCCCGGATGATGGCGATTGGCACTCGTGGTATCGATATGTTGATCGGTATGGTGGATAAGGTGGAAACGCCACAGCACCGGAATGCGGTGCTCGGTCCAGTGCGCAGCATAAGCCCCGATGAGATCGAGCAGCGGCAGCCCAAGTACCAGTACCGCCCATACCGGCAGATTCAGCCATTGCAGCAATCCGAAATCGGCCGCCACGACCCATTCGCTCGTACGCACAAGGATGAACGCAAGAATGAAATTGACGATGATGGTGGTGAGGGTAAAGAAGAAATTGATGCCGGCGTGCTTCCACTTCCCGTACGTATTGGCGAACAGCGGAACCGCGCTTTCGATCAGCCAGAAAATGGTGATTCCGCCGACCAGAATGAGGCTCCGGTGGG
Organism: Neolewinella aurantiaca; assembly: GCF_008014675.1. GTDB lineage: Bacteria > Bacteroidota > Bacteroidia > Chitinophagales > Saprospiraceae > Neolewinella > Neolewinella aurantiaca. Next base: position 14,688 of record NZ_VOXD01000038.1, read on the forward strand.
AAGACGGAATGGTTGTAAAGTAGTCTACGATTGTTTGCATGATGGTTGTAAGGTACAAGTTGCAGCTTATAAGTTGCAACTACTCAGCCCGCAACCTGTAACTTGCATCCTGAAATCTGTAACATGATCAAACGCCTTTTCCTTAGTGAGCGCGCCATGCTAACCGCCATTATTATCAATGCGGTAGTGATTTTTGCGCTCTACTTCCCTACGCTGAGAAACAACGAATGGCTCCTTGCCATCGACCACGCCTTCATCCTCTTTTTTCTGATCGAGGTTATCGTAAAACTCATCGTGTTAAAGCCTAAAGCTTACTTCCGTGGCAACTGGAACCGCTTCGACTTCATCATCGTGATGGGCAGCCTCCCGGTTTTTCTGGAGGGCCTTTTCCCGATCCCCGAAGCTACCGGCCTGCTTATTCTGCTGCGCCTGTTCCGGCTGGTACGACTGGTACGGTTTTTACGGTTTATCCCCAACATTGAACACGTGATGACTGGCCTGGGGCGGGCCATTAAAGCCTCGGTCTTTGTGCTCGTTGCCCTGGTGTTCCTCAACTTCATGCTCGCCATCCTCACCTGCCATTTTTACGCCGACATCGCTCCTGAGTATTTCGGGAACCCACTGGTGAGTATTTACAGCATTTTTCAGCTGTTTACGCTGGAGGGCTGGAACGAAATTCCGGCTGCGATCGTACAAACTACCGATAGCGCTTTTACGATCGGGATGACTCGTTTCTACTTCGCCATCGTGGTAATTCTGGGCGGAATCTTCGGCATGAGCCTGGCCAACGCCGTGTTCATCGATGAAATGATGATGGACAACAACGAAGAACTTGAAAAAAAGGTGGACGCCCTTACCGACGAAATCAGAATGCTGCGGGAAACACTAAGTCAAAAATAGCGGTGAACAAACCGGACTTAAAACCAGCACGTACCCCTCAATTTATAAATCAGGAAATCTATGGCGCTCCCATTTCCGGGGGCGCGGACGCAGGTGCAGGGTACGGATAACAGCCTCGCTTACTCCTGAAGCAACAGTACCCTGGCCGCAAATGAGTTGCCGGGCCATCCATCAATTTTCACGACATAAACGCCAGCCGGTAATTCGGGCAGCGGCACACTCTCGTACCCCGCTCCCCTGGTACCCAACGGGTACCTCAACATCACTCTTCCGCTGAGATCCACCAGTTGCAGGCGGGCCCTTTGGTCCGCTAAGCCAGCCGCAAAGGTTACCTCAAGCGCACGCCCTCCCGGGCTGACAAGCACACTAACCGGAGGCTCCCCTGCGGGGAGCTCGGCGTGGGAGACCAGTCCGTCGTAGTTGTAGGCATAAAAGCCCATCCCCCCGTCAGGAAGTACGTTGTTGGTGAAATCGAAAAAAGCAGCGTGTTCCTGATGCGAGCCCTGCCCCCATTGTGTCCGACAGGGAGAACTCACCCATGCGGGTTCCCAGTAAATCACCCCCGCCGCACCGCGGCGGATCATTTCCTGCGTCAGGTCTACCAGCCATCGTTTCTGGTTGTTTGGGCTGGCGGGCGCGTAGCCTGGTTGCACCGAACTAATAATGTTGTTGGCAGTATCGTTGCTTTCGGTTGTCCAGATATAACCCGTTTCAAAGATCATCACTTCCTTGCCGGGGTAATCGGCTTTCAGCCGCTCAACGATGTCTCCGGCGTCCCCAATCGTTGTTGGCTGGTGCCAGGCCCAGTAATAGGAAAGGCCGATGACGTCAAAATCCGTTACTCCGTGCTCTTCGAAGCCTTCAAGCAACCAGCCGGCGTTGGTTGGTCCGGCAATGTGAATAGCGATCCCAATGTTTTTTCCGGTCTCCACTTCAACGTCGCGCACCGCTGCGATGGCCCGGTTGAAGAGGGCCGCGTTACGCGGCCAGTCTAAGGCCCAGCCAGCCGCATCGTCCTCCGCAGATTGCAGGATGCCCTTATTGGTTTCGTTTCCGATCTGAACCATTTCCGGCATAAGGTTACCGGCATTGAGGTTCAGCAGCGTAGCGTGAATGTAATTGTAGAGCGAATCTTCCAGCACCGACAGGTTATCTGTTACCCCGGCCCAGGCGGCGGGGACAATTTGCCGGCTGGGGTCCGTCCAGGTGTCGGAGAGGTGAAAGTCGAGCAGGACGCTCATCCCTGATGCTTTTGCGCGGGCGATGCTTCGTTTTACGTCGGCCAGATCTCCGTAGCGGTTGCCGTCGTTGAGGTCGTCGTACCAACGGGGATTGTGCCAAATGCGCAGGCGCACCAGGTTTGCACCCGCATCGGCAAAAATGGTGTAAGGGTCTTCCTCCAGCCCTCCTGCCTCGTAGCGCACGCCGCAGTCCTCCATTTCATTCACGTAACTGAGGTCGGCACCGAGGTAGAAACCGGGCTGGGCCCGGACGGTGGCTCCGCAAAGGATTAGGACGAGTAGCAAGTTGATTCTGATCGTTGGGCTCATCATATTCACAAAATGTATCAGGGCGCAGACGCGGGATGCAATGACCGTTTTTTGAGGAGCAGGGCAACCAGAGATCACCTCCAAAACCGTGCCTTGTACCTGCGGCCCCGCCCTTAAAAAAGGAACGGCCGACAAACCAAAGTCTGCCGGCCGTTATTCAAAAACAAGTCGATTAATTTTTGGTCAGCGAATAGCTGTAAATCGGGCCGGTCAGATCGACAACGATGGTGTAGTTGCCACCTTCAGCGACTACGATGTTATCGCCGCCGTACTCCAGTTTCAGGTCAGCGCCTACGTCTCCGAAGTCCAGGTCCCATGCGTCGTTGGCGCGGAACTTGATCTCACCTTCAACCAGGTCAATCGTCAGGCTCAGGAGGCCTGTTTCTGCATCGTACACGAGGTCGGTGTCTGAGTCCCAGCCGGTCGGTGTAGCTGAACCGATGAGGCCCCAGTTCGTGACGGTTGCGGTGTAGGTCAGGTCATTGATGTTGGCGTTAAGACGGTAAAGGCCGGCTTCGCCGGCCATGATGTTGTCGCCGCCTGCGTCGAGGGTACCATCCGCACCGGTATCACCGTAATCCGCATCCCAGTTGGGCTGTGGGGTAAATTTGAACTGATTGTTTGCCTCAGCGAAGAAAACGTAACCATCGTAGATGCCGTTATCCTCCACACTGTGAAGCCTCGGCGCATCGGGCGCATCGGGGCTCCAGCCCTGGTGAGCGCCGGGTACGTAAATCTTGGGGTACTCTATTTCAGCCTCGAAGGGCGTTACGTTCAGTGAAATGGGGCTTGAGTACAGTACGTTGTTATCCGCAGTTGTACCAACGCTGGCTTTGATACGGACTTCCACCGCCTGGCTGGTGCCTCCGGCGATACCGTTGTTGATCAGAAAGTTGTTTATTGTACTGTTTTTCGCGGTACCGCTCAGTGCATTCACCGCAGGAATGATGGAGGTCGGCTCAGCAAAATCGGTACCGGCCAGGGCCACCTCTACCGAGTATCTCGCTCCTGCCGGAAAACCAAAATCGGCAGCACTCCAGGTGAAGGTAGGGAAGTCATCCTCACGGGTGCTTTCTTCGATGATGAACGAAGAACCATCCGCCGGAGCAGAAATAGATGAAGGTGCGCCCAGCGTCAGTACCGGGTCGAAAGACTCTTCTTCACAGGCCGTGAAGGAGAGCAAAATCGCCGCGAAGGCGAAAATGAAATGTTGCTTTAACATTGTTTATTTTATTTAATGATTATCACAAAAGACGATAACCGTAGTAGTGAGAGCAGCCGGCAACATCTTTCTTATGAACGGCTGTCATCCTCTGCTACCACTACTACGTTACGGTCGTTGCTAGTATCCTGAGTTCTGCTGCAGGTTCGGGTTAGCGCCGATATCTGCTGAAGGAATAGGGAAAACGTCGCGGAAAGCAGGGACTTGTGTTCCGTCCGGAGCACCGCCCTTGAGCGGCCATACGTAATCGCCGTCAGAGAACTGTCCGAAACGAACGAGGTCGGTACGGCGATGACACTCCCAGTAGAGTTCGCGTGCGCGCTCATCGAGGATGAAATCGAGGTCGAGGTCGCTGTTCTGGATGTTGCCAGCAGTATTTCCGTAAGCACGCTCACGCAGCAGGTTGATGTACCCTACTGCTTCTTCGGTGCTGCCACCACCTCCGCGCAGTACTGCTTCGGCGTACATCAGGTAGACGTCGCCAAGGCGGAAGAGCAAAAAGTCGGTATCGGGGAACGCCAGGTCAGAGCCCGCAACACCGTCGCGGGTAAGGTTGGTGAATTTCGTTACTGCGTAGCCCTGGGTGAACTGAGTTACGTCGTCGATTTCCAATGTCTGTCCTTCGGTGAAGAACATCGCACGGCGGTCGGAGGCAGGTACCTCAACACCAAAAGTGTAGTCGGGATTATTGAGGTATAAGCTTACTTTGTAGAACCCGTCACGGACTACACCGATGTTATCCCCACCTTCTTCGAGCAGGCCATCGGCTCCGGTATCACCGTAGTTGAGGGCCCAGTCGTCGTTGGCGCGGAACTTGATTTCGTTGCCTGCGGTCAGTGCTACTTCCAGTTCCCACGCCCCTGTTTCCGGGTTGAAGGTCATATCGGTATCGGCGTCCCAGCCGCCGGGAGTGGCGCTTCCGATAAGGCCGAACTGAACCTTTTCAGCAGTATAGGTAAGACCGTCGAGATCAGCGGTTACGCGGTAGAAACCATCCTCGGCAACGGTGATGTTATCACCGCCGCCTTCTACGAGGCCACCACTTTCATCTACACCATAAGCGGCATCCCAGCTGCCAAGGGCAAATTTGAAAGCGAGGTCAGCTCCTTCCGGGAAGTAAACGTAGCCAGTATAGATGTTCTCCTCACCGCGCTTAGCAAGTGCGGTAGAATCGTTCATCGGGTCCCAGCCCTGGTAAGCGCCGGGTACGTTCAGTAGTTCGTAGGTATTACCGGGGAATACAGGTGCGTTGACGACCTGTCCGCCGCCACCGGCGGAGGGGAACTTCTCTACGAGAGCACTGGTTACGCGGGTACCGCCCCAGCCACCATCAAGGCCAAAAGCTGCGGGATCCATGCTTCCGCCTACTGCAGCGTGGGCGATGAAGGCCATCCCACCGAAGGTGCGCGTGCTGACGCCGTCGAAGAGAATGGGGAAGATTGTCTCGTCACTGCCATCGTTGTCGGCAACGTAGAGATTAGCGTACTCGGGCTCAAGGCTGAACCCTGCATCAATGATCTTCTGGCAGTAAGTCAGGCAGTCAGCGTAGCGGTTATCTCCCACGTGCACTTCTGCATTGAGGTAAAGTTTTGCGAGGAGCATCCAGACGGCAGCACGGTCGGCACGGCCGTATTCGTTCTGGCGCGCGTCGATCATTTCGTCTTCAATCGCCAACAGTTCTGATTCTACGTAGGCAAAGACTTCGCTTGCGGTAGCCTGCTCGGGGAAGAAAGCGCCCACGGCGTCCTCCTCGGTTACAAAGGGAACGTTGCGGAACAAGTCAAGCGCGTGCCAGTAGCTGAGTGCGCGCAGAAAGCGGGCCTCGGCACGGTATTCGGCAACACGGTCTGCAACGTCGCCGCTCTGACCGCGGCTTGCCAGCTTTTCTTCACTGCTTTCGCGGATGAATTCATTGGCCAGACTGATCTGGTAGAAAATCCGGTTGTACATCGCCGCGATGAACTCATTGGAGGTGCTCCAGTCCTGTTCTTCGTAGTCGTGGATGTTGCCGTCGTTCCATGCGATCACGGCTTCGTCGGTTGTAAGTTCCTGTGCTTTCCAGTACTGGCGCAGGTAGGTAGAGAATCCTTCGTCGATACCGCTGATGTCTGGCTGACCGGAAGGCCCCTGCTGGCCGGAAACCGACAGGCCGGCATAGAGTTTGGCGAGTACCTGTTCGTAAGAAGCAGGGTCGTCGTACACGATATCGGCGGTGATTTCGTCCGGGTCGAGGGGAACGGTATTAAGGTCGTCGAAGCAGGAGGTAAACCCTGTGGCCATTGCCAGTAAGAGCAAGGCTGCGAAAAATTTATTCATCGTTGTATTCATGATAGCACTAATGTTAAAAGTTTACGCCTACTCCCAGGAGGATGGTGCGGGCGCGGGGGTAAATGGTGTTGTCGATACCACCGCTCACTTCAGGGTCGATGCCTTCGTAATCAGTGATAACAAATGGATTCTGAACGGTCAGGTAAGTACGGATGCTGCTACCTTCACCAACTACATCATCGAAACGGTATCCTGCCGTAACGTGATCAAGACGGAAGAAAGAAGCATTCTGAACGAAGTAATCGCTGAAGTAGCGAACCTGCTCGAAGTCTGTTTCCGTGATTTCCGGCAGGGTGTTCGTTACAAAACCAGTACTGTTTACCAGTCCGCCGTAGCTCAGGCCACTCACGTTGTTGTTGTAAACGTAGTTGCCGAAGCTGGCACGTCCGGCCGTAGAGAGATCGAACTTGCCAACGTTGTAGTTCAGCGTCATACCAAAGAACGAACTGGCCTGCGGGCTTTCGTAGCGGTAGAGGTCGCCGTTGTCAACCACCCCGTCTCCGTTACGGTCCACATAAACGCCCTCAACGGGTACGCCGGCGTTATCGTAAACCTGCTCGTAAACGTAAAACGAAGAAGGCTGGAACCCGACACTGTGAATCTGAATGTTGTTACCCACACCACCTGAAATACCACCAGTGGCAACACCAATGTAGTTCGGGTCTTCAGTAGCAGTAAGGCGTGTAATCTCGCTGTCCTGAATGGTGAAGTTCACGGCAACTTCAAGGCTGCTGTTCTTCGTACGGTATGGAGTACCGTTCAGGCTCAGTTCAATACCCTGCCCCTCCAGGTCACCTACGTTTGAGGTAATGAAGTTAGTCAGGTTCGTACCTGCGGGAACGGGAATAAAGTTCAGCAGGTCACTCGTTTTGCGGGAGTAAACTTCTACCGATCCGTTGAGCCGATCGTTGAAGAAACCGAAATCCACCGCTACGTTGAACGTAGCTGACTCTTCCCACTTAAGGCCGGAGTTATAACCTTCGGGGCGCAGTGTGGTAATGAAGCGGTCACCAAACTGGTAACGGGCATCGTCAAAACTGGCAAGGTAAATAGCCTGCGACGGGTAAAATCCACCAACGTCCTGCTGACCGGTTACACCGTATCCAACGCGGAGTTTGAGGCTGTTCAGGCCCTTTTCGTTGTTAGCATTATCAATTACTTTGTAAGCAGCTGCAGCAGAAGGGAAGATACCATAACGGTTGTCTTCGTTGAAACGGCTGGAGCCATCCCGACGAATTGTACCGGTCAGGAGCAAGCGGTCACCAATTGAAATATTGGCCCGACCAAAAAGCGACAGCAGGTAGTACTCGCTGGCACTTTCACCGGATTGAGGTTCAGAACCGTCCAGTTGCTGGTTGAAGAAAGAACTGGCAAAAGAGAAGTTCTGCCAGGAGTAACCGCCCAGTACGTCGAGGCCGAAACCTTCGAATTCCTCCGCGTAGTTCAGATAGAATTCGAGCAGTTTATTCTTGTTCTCAGAGTCGTAGCTGTTATCTGCACCACCAGCATTAGCACCATCGAATGCGAAAGCCGCCGTAGCGGGCGTGAAAACTGTTCCTGAACCTTCGCTTACATCATAAGCCACATTGAGATTGGCCCGTAGTTCCGGCAGGAAAGGCATACGGTAATCCGCAGAGAAGTTAGCGATGTACCGGTTTACATCCGACTTGTTTTCGACCTGCTCCAACAGAGCAAGCGGATTGGCCGGAGCCAGCGTTTGCGGGTTGGTGCTGCCCATTTGAGTAATGTAGTTGTAGCCTCCGAACTCGTTGTCAGCAAAGACCGGGCGGGTTGGATCGAAAGCGAGGGCTGCTCCCAGCGCTCCGCGGTCGGCAAAGTTATTGCTGGTCGAGATGCCTTTGATCCCCGCATTGATCTGCAGGGTATTTTCAAGGAAGCCGGGGTTGATGTTCAATCCGTAAGAAATACGCTGAATCTGATCTGTCTTGAGCACGCCTTCCTGATTGGTATAACCCACCGATGCCCGGTAAGGGAGTGATTTGATCGAGCCCGAAGCACTTACGTTATGATTGTGGAAAAGCGCAGTTTGCAGGATTTCGTCCTGCCAGTCGGTGTTAGCATCACCGAGCAAGTCCAGCTGCGGGCTTCCTTCCCCGAATTGATCTGTGATCAGGGCGCGGTACTCGTCTGCATCCAGAACTTCCAGGCGATTAGCTGCTGAGCTGACACCAACAGAACCATTGTAGGAAAGCTTCAAACCGCTGCCAGCAGCACCTTTTTTGGTGGTTATGATAACTACACCATTAGAAGCCCGTGAACCGTAAATAGCCGTTGCTGATGCATCTTTCAGCACCGTAAAGGTTTCAATATCGTTCGGGTTAACGAGGTTGAGTGGGTTACGGCTACCGCTTACGTCCCGTCCTTCGATCGGCACGCCGTCGATGATAATAAGCGGGGAATTGCTCGCGCTGAGCGAAGATCCACCACGAATACTGATGCTGGCTCCACCACCCGGCGAACCGTCGGTAGTAACCTGAACACCCGCAACCTTACCGGAAACAAGCTCCTGGGCCGAGGTAATCGCTCCCTGGTTAAACTCCTTGGCGGAAACCGTTTCCACCGAGCCCGTAGCATCTTCCCTTTTTACAGTACCGTAGCCAATCACGACCACTTCCTCTAACTGAGAGCCCGATTGCAGGACAACGTCAATTACGGAGCGTGTCCCTACTTCCACGACCTGTTCGGCGTAGCCGGTGTAAGAAACAGTTATGGACGTAGCGCCGGCAGGCAGCTCCAGGCTGTACTTCCCATCATAGTCGGAAACAGCCCCCGTCTGGGTGCCCGTAACCAGAATGTAGGCTCCGATCAGGGGATCCCCCGTCTCTCCGTCTGACAGCGTACCCGTAATGGTCCGCTGTGCGAACACCGACTGCGCGGCCAGCAAAAGGCCGAACAGCAAGAGGCCGCTCTTTATAACTTTTTTGACTTTAAGTTTCATATTACTACTTTTTTATAAAAATGGTTTACAATCAAAGGTTGAGCGCACACATTGCATCTGTGCTGCTACTCAACTGACGATTAAATAGGTGGGTGCACTTTATGCAAAGATCTCTTCGGCTCTGCACCTTCCTCAGCGAGGATCAAAATTTGTTCCGGCCAATTATTCGGGATATGGTAGAACAGCCTTTCGTTGGCCGGTGCGGCCAGCAGCGTTAAACAGGGCACCTCTCTTCTCGTAAAAAAACCGTCTTTATCCGGCACAGGGCTCCGTTTCTCCGCAAGGGCGGGAATGGTAAGCGAACTAACCACCACAGTGATAAGCCCGACGACAGCCAGCAAGTCAGTCCGTAAGTACATGATCGATAAAAACGGCTTGCAGCCCTATTCTGACGCAAACGCTTGGTACACACTATTTTCGCTTGCTCCAATCCTTAAATCGAGAGCTTTTCCGTCAATTGAAAATACAACATCAGGTCATCTACCGATTTCTGGCAGAGTTTGTTTCTACTTTTTCGAATAATTAACCCGCGCAATTTAGCTCAAATTCACAAATTCCACCTAATTCTTTCTCCATATCTCATAAGAACGATGGGATAAATCTGCATCGGATGGCTTTGAGCAGAAGAACTCCCCCCTCTCTGATGGGGCTTAAACATCGATGTATCTACTGCTTTACGGGCTTGATCACACTGATGTTACTGCGCCTGCCTTAGCCTTCGGTTACCTGGCTCCTGTAACCATAAGCCAGTTTTTTAAGCCCTCAAAAATGCCGTCAGCAACGGTATTCTCGTCTTCAGTAAGATCGATAGTACCAAATACTTCGCGATAATCAGCGGCAAACTCGAGGGTAAGGTCTTCGCCACGCTCGGGTGCCTCCGGTACAGGGAAGTCCAGTACAAACGGTTCTGAGTTATAAAGGTCGATCCGTACCGTATCGTTGGTGGCGACAAGCAAATACTGTGCAGAAGCGGTAAGGTAGCCTTGCCCGTCGTTGAAGTTGAGTAAGCCCTCCTGGGTTGACAGGGGCGAGGTCGCAGGTGCAGAGGAAGGGACGATGGCAGGGAAATCCTCCGCCATTCCCAACCTTCCCTGCACCTGCGTCAGCGCCGTTTCCCCTACGCTGAGCCGGCCCACGGTGCTCGTTGTCGACCCCGTCGTATTCAGCAGCACCAAATTGGCGTTGAAATCAGTCAGCACCGTATCGCTACCGCTGACTACGCCCACTTCAATTTCGTTTACGGGCGTCGGCAACAACTCATTGCCTGCCACCAGTTCCAATTCTGTAAGGTACACCCTGAAGTTGAGCACCCTGATTTCGTTTCCTGCTCCGTCGGGGTACACATCGGTCGCAAGGAATGCCGAGTCGGCCCAGAAACGATCTACATCCATACTAAAGGTAGGGTACACACAGCAGTCGGAACACGACTGGTCGGCCAGGATGTCGTAGTTCGTTGCGTCCAGGTCAAGACAGGCAATATTGTCTTCGTAGCACGAAGCAGCCAGTAAGGGAATGAGAACCAAGAAGAGTAAGAGAGAACGGGGCATAAAAATGGCTTGGGGGGAGGCAAAGTTAGGTCTTTCCACCGGGTGTTTACTTACTGCGTTTCGTCGGTATATTTGTTCGCACACAAAAATGCGGGAACAGCCCTGAAGCTATTCCCGCACCCGAAAATTTCATCGGTTACTGGTGGCCGGATCAGATGACCATTCCTGCAGCAACGGTTTCGTTGGTTTGCTCGTCGATCAGGATAACAGAACCGGTGATTCTGTTTTTGCGGTAGCTGTCAACAAAGAGCGGTGCCGTTGTACGGAGGAGTACCCGACCGATGTCATTCATCTTGATGTCTTTGTTCTCCTCGTCGCGGTGCAGCGAGTTGATATCAAGACGGTAGCGAACGTCTTTCACCATACACCGTGCCTCTTTGGTCGTGTGCATAATGCCGTATTTACCGCCTGGCTGAAGAGGACGCTCGTTGAACCAACAGAGCATCACTTCCACATCCTGGGTCACTTCAGCCTGGTTGTTGGTACGAACGATCATATCGCCGCGGCTAATATCAATATCATCTTCCAGCAACATAGTTACTGACATTGGCGGGTAGGCTTCTTCCAGCTCACCGTCGTAAGAATCGATCTTTGCAACTTTGGTGGTAAAGCCACTGGGCAGGATGGTTACTTCGTCACCTTTCTTCCAGACGCCTCCGGCGATACGGCCGGCGTAGCCACGGTAGTCGTGGTATTCATCGTTGTAAGGGCGGATAACAGTCTGTACCGGAAGGCGACAATCGATGAAGTTGTTGTCGGAGCCAATATGAACGTTCTCCAGGCTGTAAAGCAGCGTAGAGCCACCGTACCAGTCCATGTTCTCAGACTTCTCAACCACGTTGTCTCCGAGGAGAGCGGACATCGGGATGAAGTCAATGTCTTTCACATCCAACCGGTGGCTGAAGGTCTGAAAATCATCTTTGATTTTATTAAAAGCTTCTTCGCTGAAATCAACCAGGTCCATCTTGTTTACACAAACAATGAGGTGAGGGATCTGGAGGAGGCTGGCGATGAAGCTGTGGCGGCGGGTTTGCTCCACCACACCGTGACGGGCATCGATCAGGATCAATGCAACGTTGGCGGTAGATGCACCAGTCACCATGTTACGGGTGTACTGGATGTGGCCGGGGGTATCGGCAATAATAAACTTACGCTTTGGCGTAGCAAAGTAGCGGTAAGCTACGTCGATTGTAATGCCTTGCTCACGCTCAGCTTTCAAGCCGTCGGTTAACAGGGCGAGGTTAACGCCTTCTTCACCGCGCTTAGAGCTGGTGGTTGCGATTTGCTCGTACTGGTCTTCAAAGATGGACTTTGAATCATAGAGGAGACGGCCGATGAGGGTTGATTTGCCGTCGTCTACAGAGCCGGCTGTTGTGAAACGTAGGAGTTCAGTATTATCTAAGGTCATTTTCTTTAGTTTTTTGTGGCGCGCGAACGCAGGTGCAATGTTTAGGTTGAAGGGAGAACGGTACATGAAACCTGATTTCTCCGGATACGGTAACCGCAACGACCGGTTGGGTTACCAGTCTTACAGACTAGAAGTACCCCTGCTTCTTCCGGTCCTCCATTGCGGTTTCGCTTCGCTTGTCATCTGCGCGGCCACCGCGCTCGGTCTGGCGGGCCATAGAAACCTCAGCGATGATGTCCTCGAGGGTAGCTGCCTCCGATCTCCACACACCGGTGGTGGTAATGTCTCCGATGGTACGGCAACGCACCATTAGCTTCTCAACCTTTTCGTCGTCACGGACGGGGATGAGACCTCCTTCGGTGGCCAGCAGCATGCCGTCGCGGTGTAGTACTTCACGCTCGTGGGCGAAGTAGAGGCTTGGCAGTTGTACGTTTTCCACGGCCAGGTACTGCCAAACGTCGAGTTCGGTCCAGTTAGAGATCGGGAAGATGCGGAAGTGCTCGCCGTATTGTTTGCGGCCGTTGAAGAGGTTCCACAGTTCGGGGCGCTGGTTTTTCGGATCCCACTGTCCGAACTCATCGCGGTGGCTGAAGAAGCGTTCTTTGGCGCGGGCTTTCTCTTCGTCGCGGCGGCCACCGCCGAGGGCAGCATCATACTTACCGTCTTCGAGAGACTTGAGCAGTACAGCGGTCTGCAGGAAGTTACGGGTTGCGTTGAAGCCTGTCTCTTCGCGTACCATTCCGGTATCGATTGCTTCCTGAACGGAACCAACCACGAGGTTTACACCTAGTTTTTCGACCAGCGCATCGCGGTAGTCCAGGGCTTCCTGAAAGTTGTGGCCGGTATCAACGTGAAGTAGGGTAAAGGGAATCTTTGCCGGGTGGAAGGCTTTCATCGCCAGGTGAACCATAAGGATGGAATCCTTACCTCCTGAGAACAAGAGCACTGGGTTTTCAAATTGAGCGGCTACCTCGCGCAAAACGAAGATAGACTCCGACTCGAGCTCTCTCAGGTGGTTTAGTTGGTAGTTTGCTGACATTATAGATTAATTCGTTTAATTTCTTTCAGGATCGATTAGCCCTGCAAAGTTAGTTCATTACGGATAGCACGGACGACTTCCTGCGCGGAAGCAGCTACGGTTTGTTCGGCGGTTTTGAGATCCAGAAACGGATTTTCGGGTGCTTCGTAGGGGCTGTCGATGCCGGTGAATCCTTTGATTTCTCCGGCCCGGGCTTTGGCGTAAAGCCCCTTTACGTCGCGGGCCTCACAGACTTCCAGCGGGGTATTGACGAAGACTTCGTAAAAGTCTTCTGCGCCAATGATATCCTGGGCCATAGCGCGGATTTCGCGGGTTGGGCTCACGAACGAACACAGCACCTGCGCCCCCGCCGCCACAAACAACCTGGCGGTTTCTGCAATTCGGCGGATGTTTTCCTTGCGGTCTTCGAGGCTGAAGCCCAGGTCTCCGCAGAGGCCAGTCCTTACGTTGTCGCCATCGAGGAGAACGACGAAATGGCCAGCGGTGAACAGCTCCCGTTCCACGGCTGCGGCAATTGTACTTTTTCCGCTGCCACTGAGGCCCGTAAGCCAGATAACGCCGGCACGGTGTCCGTTTCCGATTTCACGTTCAGCTCGCTGAACTATCCGATCATGGATAGGGTGTATATTGGTCATTTCGTAGTCTTTTAGACTGTTAGTATGCCAGCTTATGGAATCACCAAATCCGGCTCAACGCCCAATAAGGTAAGGGTCCGGAAAACTAGCAGACCATCAAAAGAGGCCGCAAAGATAACAGTCTGCTTCGCTTACAACCGACTAAAAGCTAATGTTTAAGCATGTTTGAAGTATCATATGTTGATCTGTTTACCGATCTGCGGGGGGATTTTAGCTTGCTTACGGCTTCCCTCAATTGCCCGGGAGGATGACTAACCAGTTGCATCGGCTTAACGCCAGTTCATTTGAAGACGGCCTCTCAACAGGTCTCTGACATTATTTCTTCTTTCCTTATACGCCCTACCCTGATTGGTCATCCCGCCCCATTGGGCCAATGCTACCGTCCGGTCTGTACGGACGTAATAGGTTACCGGGTAGCCAATGAGACCGAGCAGACGGGTGTCAGTGGGAAAGGTATTCAGGGAGCGTACGTTTTCTTCGTAAACGATGACCAGGCGGTCGCTTAGGCCCTGCAACCAATCATCATCCCCTTCATCTTCGGGTTTAGCGACCATCACAAATACCATTACTTCATCGGCGAACTCCTCTGCAATCCGGCTCAGGCTTTCAAAGCCGGAAATTGATCTTTTATGAACGGCGTGCAGAACATAGGGCATTCCCAGCACCCCCATATTCCAGACCTTACCGTTCTGGTCTTTCAGGTAACCTCCGGACACCGTTTTATCAATTAGAGTATAGCGGATGGAATCGTGATAGCGGAGCGTTTTTTCTCCTAATTCAGCGTTTGACGCTGCATTGGCCAAATCCAGTAATCGCCTCAGTTCAGGTAGTACGTCTTCTTCGATCCTTAAATCCTGAGTGAGAGCAGGCAGCGATAGCAAAAGGGAGAGTAGCAGAAGAACAGTTCTCATATTTTTCTTGTGGATGTAGGTGAGTGTGGTGGTTAAAACAAAGATGCGCTTTGTTTCCACAGCGGAGTGTGAAGATTACTTTTACAACATGAAACACTCCTTTCTATTTTCTTTGGGTTTGCTTTTAACAGTCTCCCTCTTGCGATGATGCCTATCAGGTCTAGACCAGTTTCACTTTCCCTCTGGAACATGCGCCTGAACGAAGACGGAAACCCGCTCGAATAACCGGGTAATAATGGCTCATAAACCCTGTAACTACAGGCGTTCTCCACCGAATGTGCAAAACTACCTAAACTAACGATCCAAAGAATTAACGAACTAAGCAACTAATACCGTAAGTTTGCCGAAAGTCTAACACCGTATGAAATTTAGCGTTTCCTCTTCCGACCTGCAAAAGAAACTGACCCTCGCCGGTGGTGCCATCAGCTCCAACCCGGTACTTCCCATCCTCGAAGACTTCCTCTTCGTTATAGAAGGCAATCAACTTACGATCTCCGCGACGGACCTGGAAACCAGTGTTACCACTTCTCTTGAGGTCAATGCAGACGGCAACGGCACGGTAGCCGTGCCTGCAAAAATCCTCATCGACACCCTCAAAGCGCTGCCCCAGCAGCCCATCACTTTCACCATCGATGACGACAACTTCGGCATCAAGATCACTTCGGCTTACGGCTCCTACAAGCTCGCCGGCGAAAATGGTGAAGACTACCCCGACATTCCTCAGCCTACCGACGCCGACGAAATCAGCGTCTCTTCCCTCGCACTGCAGGAAGGCATTACTAAAACGCTGTTTGCCACATCTACCGATGAGTTGCGCCCGGCCATGACCGGTGTCTTCTTTCAGGTCGACTTCAGCAAACTCGTAATGGTTGCCACTGATGCGCATAAACTGGTGAAGTACAGCCTGAGCGACATCACCGGCGAAGTAACTTCAAGCTTCATCATTCCTAAGAAAGCACTTAACCTCCTTAAGGGCGCCCTCCCGGCTACCGACGAGCAGGTCTCCGTTTCTTTCGACAAGGCCAACGCTTTCTTCGCCTTCGGTGACAACAAACTCGCCTGCCGACTCATCGATGCCCGCTACCCCGACTATAATGCGGTCATCCCCGTAGACAACCCCAACGAGTTGCTCATTTCACGTTCCGATCTCCAGCAGTCGCTCAAGCGGATCGTGATTTATGCCAACAAAACAACCAACCAGGTGATCCTGACGATCTCCGATGGTTCACTTACCGTTTCTGCTCAGGATCTCGACTTCAGCAACGAAGCCACCGAACAGCTCGCTTGTTCTTACAGCGGTGACCCTCTCACCATCGGTTTCAACGCCAAGTTCCTCGTCGAAATGCTCGGTGTGATTGAAGGCGAAGAGATCAAACTCGAAATGTCTACCGCTACCCGCGCGGGCATTCTGCTCCCTACCGAGCAAGCTGGCGGACAAGAGATCATGATGCTGGTGATGCCGGTAATGCTCTCCAACTAGGTCCTGGGACTTAACCCGACAGCCCTCGCATTCTCACATTTCCGGCACCGTTCAGGTTTCCACAGATTCACCTCTCCATAAGTGAATAGACCTGTGCTTCCTCATTCAGGGTCAGTAGCGGCCCTTCCTCCTCTGCATTGTAGGGTCGGCTGAGCAATTGGCAACCAATTGCGCAATCCGTACACCTTTTGGCGTCGCAAAAGTTGGTTTTCAACTCCAGTAGAGCCTGGCTATCCGCCGCATTTCTTGCAGCATACCCAAGTTGAGACCAGCGGCGAAGAACAGAATTGCTCTCTGCAGGTAAACTTTGCAGAATCTCCGTAGCACGCTCGCGAAAGCGTTCGTCGCTTCGTTGATCGGCATAAGCAACGAGCGACGGCGCGATGGTATTGATCAGAATAGAACGAATTGTGGAAGCCCCTAAACGACGATTTCCGGCTTTACCTTCTTTCCCGAAGCGATAGTGAACCCGCCAGTAATTACTGAGCTTTACTTCAAACATATTTTTCAGTTCCTTCGTGTCCGCAGCAGCCAGCGCTTTGCCGAACAACTGTCCGGTCCGGTGCAACATCGAAGCCAGCTGTGCGATTCGCACGGTAGGGAAGTTGTTGGGCCGCAACCTCAGATAGCGCCAGGCTGCAATTGGCAGCGGCCGTAGGCTGTGCTTTACCCGCAATAGTTGATATTCCCTCCGCAGAAGGGTTACGTAAGCGTCCTCTGTTTCCGCATACTCAGGTACAAGGCCAGACTGACCGAACAAGAGTGCTTCGAGTTGCAATAAGCTGTGCTTGTGCTTCAGCAAGACACGCAGCGGAACCGAACGGGCCAGCATGTCCATCGCATCGGCATTCACACGCCCCCCAAGGGCCCGTGCCAGGGACTGGTAAAAAGCCTCCTCCCAATCCCGGTGCGTGTGCTCCATCCGCAGACTGAACCTGCGGGCACGGCTATTGAGTCTTTGCCGGCTCAATTCATCCAGCCAGTTGCAGCGGGCCGGCTCCTCGATCAGGTGAAGTTGGTTATTACAGGGGATCCAGTTCTCGTTATTCTGCAGCCGCCAGTAAGTATTGATGATGTCTTTAGGGATCCGGCCTTTGAGTTCCAAACAGGGAATCCGTTCGCCGTTGGGCCGGTACACCGGACGGTTTTCCTCGTAGACGACGTGCAAAATAACGTTCTCGTAGGCGGGGTCCGTCTCGTGCCCATGGAGGTACCAGTCAGATGAATTAACGTGCATCTCGATGGTGCCAGCCCACTGAAAACCACCGATCCTTACCTGCCCTCCGCTAAAATCAGGACCGGCATTGGTATTGTGCCGACCGAAGTCCTGAATGGATACCGATTCTCCGGTAGTGGTAGTAAGGTTACGAAGGTCAAAGCGAACTTGTCGCCAGATAAAATGGATAAAATCTTCCCGCATGAGCTGTGGCCTTGCGAGTAATCCGTAGGAAGGTTGTCCTGTTTTGCACCTCAAACATACGCATTTGTTTTTAAATTTTAAAATAAAAACAAATTACAAGGTCAATAGTGCTGCAAAATCGCTTTCTCCCGGAGCGACCAACTTCACCTTCTTTCCACCGCTTACCGATGCTCCGGTTGTTACTTCTCCCGTTCGCGGGTTGAACCACCTCAAATTCCATTTTCCGGGGGCCTGACTAAGGTCGAGTTCTGCGGCCTCATTGAAGGCAAAATAAACCAGGTACACCTCTCCCGGCCGGGCGAAGCAATAGGCCTCTCCGTCCACCAGTTCGTCGTGAGATTCCATGACGTCGAAAGGAACGTTCTCCTGAAAGAACTGTACTGCATGGTTGGTCCAGTCCCAGGCACGGTTACGACTGCGCCAGTCTTCCATTCCCAGATCGTTGTGGGCATTATGGGCGCCGAAGTACCATTCTACTCCGGCTCCTCCGGCCATCAGGTTACCCCACAGAACGAGTGCCCTCACCGAGTCCTGATTATTGTAGGGTGCCCGGTCGTCGGGGTCCAGCCCCCGGAACCACGGTCCGATTTCATCGATGGTCGCTATCCAGGAAGCGCCCGCAGAGGCGGAAGACTCAATCCAGTACTTCGTTTGCTCGTGACATTCTTCGGGGATGTGTATCTGCAGCGAGAGTCCATCGAAGTCGGCGTTGCCGAGCAGAGGGTCAATTATTTCTTTGCGTTCTTTCTGTACCGGATGCGTATGCACGGTTACGTAGTTGTCGTAAGGGTCGTTCTCGGCGAGGAACCGGGCCATTGCTGCCTGCTGGGCGTTGGTCATAAAGCCGTTTGCTTCCGACCACTGATTGGGACCGTTTTCTTCGCCCAGGTTCCAGTTTACAGCTCGATGGTGACCGAAGCGGGCAATCAGTTCGCGCAGGTAGAGCGACCGCTCGGGGCCGGTGTCTCCGCCGTCAAACAGCGTTTCGTTTTCGGTTTCCTGCAGCACGAAGTGCAGCATCATTCCCAGTTCGTCATCGGCGTAATCGAAGATCATTTCCCACTGATCAAGTTTACTGCAGTCGAAGCGGGTAAAGTCGTCGTGCGTCACGAAAGGCCAGACATCCCTGCCGTCGCCGTTTATATTCATGGTCAGAAAATAGAAGCTGTTGATTCCTTTAGCCGCAAGGTAATTCAAAGCGCCAACCATGCCCTTCCCCTTGCCGTCCATCCAGGTCAGGTCACCTTCTTTCCAATCTTTTTCGTGAGCGGTATAATGGTGCAGGCCTTCCGTTTTGCTCTCTCCATCCCGGAAATCGTTGCTGTGGCGGTACGTTCCGTCAAAGTCTTTATAGGCAAGAAAATTTTCGGGACTATCAGCGCCTCCTTTCAGGAAATAGCGTCCCGTTTCGGCCCACTGCAGGTAGCGGGGGTGGTTGCGTACCAGCCGGCCGGTTTCGCCGCCAACGGGGGAGATTACCCAAACAGACCCGGTACCCTTTTCGTGCTTGACGGCATCTCCTTCAGATCCGTTCGTAGCGATGTTTTCCCCTTGCCGGAAGTCCGTTTTCCAGGTCCAGCTTCCTTCCTGATCGGGGCGGAAGTTCACCATCCACACGTTGCCGGCATCAGCTCCCGTTTCCCCGGCATTGCCGTCAGCTGCGTAGTACCCCGGAATGGTGATTTCACGATCTCCGTTGGTGAAGGTCACATCGAGCCGGTAGTCTGTAAACGGATTGACATCAGCGAGCTCATCAGTTTCCGGCCCTTCAAATTCCAGGCTTATTTTCTGCCACTTCGCCACCGTGATATCGGCAGTCACAGCAGGATCGGGGCTTCCACAGGAAGTGAAAAGACCAATTATAAAAAGTAGTGGTAAAAGACGAAAATGGTGCATGAAAGGCTAATTGTGAGGTGCAATATAGGTCTCCTGCATTTCTTGGGCGCAGACGCCGGTCCAAGGTCCGGTTGACGGAAGCCGGGTACTCCGTTGGGGCTCGTCTATCCAGAACAAAACCTCGCCCTGGCCGCAGGCAAACAACGATGCTTCCGCAGGGTAAATACCCAACAGGGTGCTCCCCGGGCCCTTCAACTGGCCCTGCACCTGCTGCCGAGCCCTCAAATACCTCACGGCCAGGCAAACACTACATCGTTTAAAGCCGTTAAGCCAGAGTACCCTCAAAACACCCCAATGGCATTTTTCGGACAGATCATAAAAACGTTTCTGGAGACCAAGCACAACCTGCTTCCTCAGGAACCTTCCGACCCAGCTGCGGCTCAGGAAAACCAACTGCGTACCCTGCTGGAGACCGCAAAAGACACCTCTTTCGGAAAGTTCTACGATTTTGCCGGATTGCTGGAAGCGGATGACATCCGTAAAGCCTACGCCAAGCGTGTCCCCCTGCACGACTACAACCGAATGAACGAATTCTGGTGGAAACAGCAACGGAAATTCCCCGACATCACCTGGCCCGGGAAGCCCGACTTCTACGCCCTCAGCAGCGGAACCACCGGCAAAAAATCGAAACGCATTCCGGTGACCAACGAAATGCTGGAATGTACCCAGAGGGTTGGCCGCGCCCAGGCAGAAAGCCTCGCCAACTTCGACCTGCCCGCCGCTCTTTTCGAAAAAGATATTCTGATGCTCACCAGCTCCGCTGACCTGGAAGAGAACAAGTTTGGCGCTATGGAAGGCGAAATAAGCGGGATCAACGTGAGCAATATGCCAGGCTTCATGGAGGGTTACTACAAGCCAGGACTCGAGATCGCAAGCATTCCCGACTGGGACAGCCGCGTACAACGAATTGCCGAAGAAGCCCCGAACTGGGATGTGGCCGCACTGGCCGGAATACCCAGCTGGATGGTAATGATGCTCCGTAAGGTCATTGAAGTGAACAAGCTGAAAAACATTCATGAGATATGGCCCAACCTCGCAGTTTACACTACCGGGGGAGTTGCCTTCGAGCCCTATCGCAAAAGCTTTGAGGCATTGCTGGACCACCCCATCATCATTATGGATACTTACCTGGCGAGTGAAGGCTTTTACGCCTTCAACGCCCGACCGGAGACGATGTCGATGCAATTGGCCCTTGACCACGGCCTTTACTTCGAATTTGTACCCCACGATGCCGATGGGTTCGACGAAACCGGCACCATCCTCCCTAAACCGAAAGTTCTCGATTTCCGTGAAGTGGTGGAAAACAAAGATTATGCTCTGATTGCCTCTACCCCCGCCGGAGCATGGCGTTACATGATCGGTGACACCATAAAATTCACGGACAAAGAGAAGATGGAAATCGTCATTACCGGCCGAACTAAATACTGGCTCAACGTAGTGGGCTCGCAGCTCTCAGAAGAGAAACTGAATGCCGCCATCAAAGCCCTCAACGAAGCGACCAACTCTCAGGTAAAGGAATTTACCGTAGGAGCCATCTCTACCGAAGATGGCAACGATTACTACCACCAATGGGTCGTAGGCCTCGAAAGTGGAGAACTCAGCGAAGAAGAAGCCGAGAAAATTATCGACGCCCATTTGAAGGAAGTCAATAAAAACTACAAAGTAGCACGGACCAAAGCCCTCAAGGGAATCAAAGTGAAGGTGGCTCCTGCCGACCGGCTGTACGACTTTCTCGAACAATCAAAAAAGAAGGGCGGCCAGATCAAGTTCCCCAAAGTAATGACCGAGGAAAAGCTTACCGAATTACTCGGATTTCTGAAATAGCTTATGCTGAAGGCCCGGAGCTATCGCAAGTTCCGGGACCTTCGGTTCAGGGATTTTACTGACCATCAGGCGACAACTCAAGTTGCCGTTGCCATAAGGTGAAATCAGAACTTGCGATTGCCCGGGTTGATCGGCTAAAGCCGACATCTTTGCGGACCGCAATTGGGGTGGTTTATCTATGCAGCGTCTTCCTGCTGGCTCCTCATCCTTACTTCAAAAGTCCGGAGGCGCAAAGCTTGATTTTCAGCTACCGCATTGAGGACTTTCAGCTCCTCATTGAGCTCTTCCTTACGGGTAGCATCTTCACTAAAGAACCGTCTTTTACGGTTAATGTCCAGGATGCGCTGCATAGTTTCATTCAACGCTTTCTTGGTTTTCAGATAGTGGTATTTAACATTTCTTCGTGTACTCATTGCTCTTAGGTTTCACTCTATAATACAGGCAGTTAACCGACGCTGTATAATACAAATTTATTGCTGAAAATAAGAAGATTAACCAATTAAACTTCCGAAACATTCAGTATGCCAACTAACTGCAATAAGGAACCTGTGAAGCGGTCGGAAGGTTGGCTTCGGACGGTCGTTTAGATGTAAAAAACATCATTCCCGACCAATCTGTCTTATTGCCGCCAATGCACACAAATAAATTTAGAAGCCTTGCAATCAGCGCCCACGGAACGGATTTCTTTCTACCCACTTCGGGGCAGCATACACCGCAGGAGTAAACAGCGGGATTAGACGATTCAACCAATTGTAGCGGGCCTTCGCCAGTACAGCAAAGTTAGTTGCTCTGGCTCCTACGGAGCTTTTTATCTCTAGTGCGGTACGTCCGTAATCCAGTGCTCGAAAGCCTCCCCCGATAGCCTGCTCCAGCAAATCGAACAGCATATTATGGTAAAGGTGATGGCTGTACTTATATTCGTCTACAAGG
The DNA here is from genome assembly GCF_008014675.1 of Neolewinella aurantiaca. GTDB lineage: Bacteria > Bacteroidota > Bacteroidia > Chitinophagales > Saprospiraceae > Neolewinella > Neolewinella aurantiaca. The sequence continues at coordinate 36,737 of NZ_VOXD01000038.1, forward strand.
CCAAGGAAGTGTGCGTGGAGCACGTCACCGTTGGGCACAGCAGACGTAAAGCCAATCAGTTCATTACTTTGGTCGAAATAGCCGGTAAAGCACGTTGCAGTCTCAACTTCTGCGCAATTACTTGAGGAACCGACCGAAGACTTTACCGTCTGAAAACTTGATTTGCAACTCTTCAGCGAGGCGAGCCAGGAGAAATAATTTGGCCTGAGGCTGGCCGCGTTGAAATCTGCATCTCCGCTGACGGCATAGTACAGTTCCTGAAAGCGGTCACTGTTACGGTTTACCTCTGCTGCGGAGAGCGGCCGGGAGGTAATTCCTTCCAGTTTACTCCGGGCCCGGCGGTAGCGAACACGGTACTTACTTGTTAGCGCAGCGAGATAATCCTCGAAAGTTTGCCAGTCTGCGGCAATATCTATCCTCATCACCGGATCTGAAGGCATCAGGAAATGGCCATTCGTCTGTAGTGTTTCCACGACGGGATGATCAGAGGGGTATAAATCCTTAAAAACAGCAGCTGCATATCCCGGTCTCAGGCGCATCAGTGTTTCGGCAACAGCCGGCAACAACTTACTGGCTTCTGAGGTCGGAAGTTGCGCCAGGCCATCCGTAGAAAAGTTGCCTGAAGTGAGGAACTGTCCGATGGAGAGCACCCTAAAAGAGAAAGGAGCAAGCATGCGCCGCCGAAGATCCCACCCGGAAGTTTGCCCTTTGACTCCATCCTTTACCTGCCCGGCAGCACTGAAAGAGAACGTTTGGGTAGTGAGCAGAACACGGCGGAAGTTCCTGCTGTCTTCCAGCAGAACGGCTTCAGTTTCCAGCCCCTGTGGGTTATCCGTCAGGAAACTGAGCACTTCTTTGCTCACCCAGAAATCATCCGGCCGGAAGGTTTCCGGCCAGGCGGCGCGCAGCGCCGCGCCGGTGGGAAACCTTCTGAGCTTCCAATGCTCTAGCCCCCGAACAGAGAGCAATTCTCCGGCCTGGGCGGTACGTGTGGAGCAGATTAAGGGCATGAAAGCTAAAGGCATATGTTTGTTCTGACGGTTAGGGACGCTTTATGTAACGTGCCAAAGAATAAATGGATTGGAAATGAACGAAGAATCGAGCATTAGAAGCCGTCATTGCGTTTTATCTTCGCGCAAGGAGCTCCCCTCTATCTCTGCTCCACTTTAAAGTCTGTTCTTTTGGCGCTATGTTTTAATTAAGGCACGCAATTGCCCCGGCCGCCTGAGGCTGGTTCCGCGTACCAGGATTTTCAGCAAGCATACTCTTAACCGAAATCTCCCCCCATGATTAAGAAAATTCTCGTCCCTGTAGATTTTAGCGCCGGCTCCGCCGCCGCCCTCCACTATGCTGAAGCCTTCGCCGCCTTTACCATGGCTACCGAAGTAAAGGTAATCCACGTTTTCACGCCCCAGGTTGCTACCGGAGACGTACTCGTTGTCCCTCCGATGGGAGAGTTGATGGACCAACGGGACGAAGCCTTTGAGAAATTCCTCGCCAGCACTCCTGCTCCGGCAGGCATCACCCGTAAATCAGAGCTGTTGCTTGGTTTTGCGGCTGATAAAATCGTTGAGCACAGCAAAGATTTCGACATCGTCGTAATGGGCTGTACCGGAGATGCCGATCTGTTGGAAGAAGTATTCGGAAGCATCGCTTCCGAAGTTTCTCAAAAAGCAAGTTGCCCTGTTTTGCTCGTTCCTGACCGGGCAAAATTCAAAGAATACGAGAATATCCTTTACGCAAGCAACAGCTTATCGCTCAGCCGTAAGGCAGTGCTTAAGTTTCGTGCGTTCAATGATCTTTTCCACGCGCGGGTCCACTTTGTGCACATCAACGACGAAGAGGGACAACATGCAGGAAAACGCGAAAGCCTGTTTGCCCCTCTCTTCAACAACCCTGACCCTGAGTTTGCCTTCGAAATCCAGGAAGTAACAGCGGATTCCGTTCAGGAAGGCTTAGTGGATTACCTCCAGGCCAAACCCATCGAGCTGGCCGTGATGGTGACCAAGCAGCGCGGCTTCTGGGCCAGCCTGTTCCACACCAGTGATACGAAGCAGATGATTCTGCACCCCGAAACACCACTTCTGGTTTTGCACCTGGAAGACTGATGACGTGCAGGGCAACATTTTCTGCCCTGCTACCGATCACTGATCGTTCAACTTAGGAGCAAATCAGATTGTCGCGATTGCTCCTCCCCGGGTAGCGATGTGGGGAGGCCGGGAGGGGGTTGAGCGACAATCTGGTTTGCGCCCTTCAACTTCGTTTGCACCTGCGTTCGCGCCGCCTCCTTGCCAGTGTGCGGATGGAAACCTGAGCCTGTTCCCTTTTACAGATTTTGTATTTCCTTAACATCCGCAGCGTATGCACCTGCGGGCGAACGTGCATCCATGTTCCGAATACAAGATAACCTTGTGTTCCACTGTTCTTATCTTACCGATGTATTTAAAGCTTTTACCCATGCGCCATTTACTGATCGCCCTCGTTTTATTATTTACCGCTAACCTGATGAGCCAGAACTACCAGGCTGAAAAAGACAAGATTGAAACCGCTATGAAAGCCGGTAAACCCCGCACCGCACTGGAAGCAGCCGAGGAATACTATAACCTTGCTATCAAAAACGGTGACGAAGACCAAGCCATCAAAGCGCTTGCGTACCGCGCAGAATTTACCAGCCAAACCGAAGAAGAAGGTCAGGACGCAGCCATCCGGCTGATCCACCGCGAACTGGCCGCCAGTAATGACCGTCCGGTAGTAGCCTCGGTGCTGAACTACCTGCTCGGTTCCAGCTATTACGAATACGCCCGCCAGAATAGCTGGCGGCTGCGGAACAATACTGCGGAGACCACCGATACCATCCCCGCCGCTGAGCGCCCTCTTGAAGACTGGAACCTGCCGCAACTCGTGGAAGCTGCCGAAAAACACCTTTTTACGAGCCTGGAGCTGGCAAGCACTGCGCGTACCCCACTCTCCTCCGTACCAGCTATCGTGACGAACGACAGTGCCCGGGTTGACGAACGACCAACACTTTACGACCTCCTTGTCCGGGAATCGCTCAGCATGCTGGGCAATCCGCTGCTCAGCGTAGGCGACGCCGAGATAAGTAATCCGGAGCAGTACCTCGGCAGCGCCGCGGCCTTCGCCGCGATGCCGATCAATGCCACTGAGGGAACGGGCACCTACCGCAAGCTGAAGATTTACCAAGACCTTACTAACTTCCACCTCGGCCCTCCTTCCACCGCGCTGATGTCCGTCGATATCGACCGGATAGAATACGTAAGGCAACTCGGCGCAGCTACATCCGATTACCTCGCGGCCCTGCGCCGGATGCAGGAAACCTATAAAGACACGCCGGGCGGACAGATCTTTCTGGTCAAAGAAGCTGAGGTATACGCCAGCACTTATGAAAATGACGAAGCCACCGGAGAACAACCGAAAGCCAACGCTCTATCCATTCTTGACCGGATCACCGATAAAAACCCTGACGTTGCCACTCCGGCCGAACAACTCCGTCGGCAGATTATGGCGAAATCTCTCAGCGTGAATGTTCAGTCCGTCTATGGTCTAAAAGAAAACATCCTGATTTCGCTCAATTACCGGAACATCGACCGTATTTACCACCGCCTCTACCCTGCCCCGGAATCCGGTCCCGAAGAGGAATTCGATCGCTGGCGGTTCGATGAGAAAGCACTGGTTAAGCTGGTGTCTAAAAGGCCTTTGGAAAAAGCCGATTTCCGCTTCGCGGCTAACGACGATTACGAACAGCACAGCACCGAAACCTGGCTGAAGGCCCAGAAACCCGGTCGCTACTACCTTGTCTCCAGCAGCGATGCAAATTTCGACCTTGAAAAAGGACAGCTCGCCGTCACCAGCTTTCAGGTCAGCGACCTCGCCGTAGCGCGTTACCACGATGGCGAAGACTACTACTGCGAAGTGGTGGACCGGACCACCGGTGCCGCCAAAGCTGGCATCAGGGTAGAAATGCAACGCATGAACGAGCGTAACCGGAGCAAGTGGAACACCTTCAAAACCGTTACCACAGGTACCGACGGCCGCTTCGAGAACCCGGACATCGAGCGGTCCTCCGTCCGTTTCATCCTCACCGACCGGGCGAACAACGATAAACTTGTTACCAACGACAGTTACTTCCGCACCTACCGTGAAAACAACCGCCGGACTTACCCGTTAACGCCCCTCTTTACCGATCGCAACATCTACCGCCCCGGCCAGACCGTAAAAATCTACGGCCTTACCTGGCAGAAGAACCCGGACGAAATGCCGGAGATGCTCACCGGCCAGACACGTGAGCTGATTCTGCGGGATCCCAATTACCAGGAACTTAGCAAAGTGACCGTAACCAGCGACGAGTACAGCCGCTTCAGCGCCGAGTTTAAGCTTCCTGAAGGTGGCCTGACCGGCAACTTTCAAATTCAGACCGATGGCGGAGGGATCAGCTTCCGTATGGAAGAATACAAACGGCCCCGCTTCGAAGTAGAACTGGACGGCCCCGACTACGCCGTAGCTGAAGAAGAGACTGAAGTGAAAGGTGCCGCAAAATTATACGCCGGCCCGGGCCTCGACGGAGCAAAAGTCAACTACCGCGTCTTCCTCGAAGAAGTGAGTTACTGGTGGTGGGGCCGTAGTAACGATAATGACCGTGAACTGATCGCGGACGGAGAGACCGAAACCAACGGCCAGGGCGAATTCACCGTAAAGTTCACGCCCGAAAAACAAAACCAGAAAGGCCGCAAACGCTTCCGCTTTGTCGTCGAAGCAGACGTAGCCGACGGCACGGGCGAAACCCACGACGCCTCCACCAGCATCAGCTTGCGGAGCGACAAACCCGTCATTGCCTTACAGCCCTCTGAAGAGATGGTTGACAAAGCCGACAGCCTCACCATCCTCGCCGCCGGCGGAGACGAAAACCTGACGGTATCGCTTACCATCACGCCCGTTACAAAACCGGGCACATCCCTCAAAGAACGGAAATGGGGCTTCCCCGACCGGCCGATCCTGGACCAGAATGACTACCAACGCCGCTTCCCCGGTTTCGCGACCGGAAAAACGACGGAGCTGGAAGAATGGCCCACCTCCGGAGCACCGGTACACCAGGGTGAACTGGAAGTCGTGAAGGGTGAGGCCCGCCTCAACCTGGCCGCAGCCGGCTGGCCGGTCGGCCATTACCGGGTCGACTGGACGTACCCTGACGGGACAGCCGGAGCTTCATCCACCTTCGCTGTGCTGGACGTTGCGCAAGCCGAATTACCCGCAGGCGTAGCCAATTTTACGAAAGTGAGCAACCGGAATCCTAAGGTAGGCGAAACCTTTACGATGACGCTGGTCTCCGCTGTAGCCCTCCCTAATGTGAACGGGCTGTGGGCCAGCCGCAAAGGATACGATCGGGTGGAAACCTCCGCCGACAAGAAAGCCGTTTTTAGTTACACCGCAACGGATGCGGACCGGGGCGGCATCGCCCTCACCGTCGGCTATGTGAGTCAGAACAAGAGCCATAACTTCCGCGAGCGCTTCAACCTCGGCTGGGACAACAAAAAGCTGAAGATTGACTACGCCACCTTCCGCGATAAACTCCGTCCGGGCGAGCCTGAACGGTGGACGCTGACGGTAAAGAACGCCGACGGTACTCCCGTACCCGCCGCCGCTCTTGCGTCGATGTACGACGCCAGTCTCGACCAGATCAGCCCGAACTCAGGCTGGAGTTTTAGTCCTTTTCCCGGGTTCAGCGGCTACCTCCAGCAAATGGACATGCTTACCGATGGCGTTCTTGGTGCATCGGGGCGGAGCACTTTTCGCTGGCCCGACCTGAAAGGCACACCACAATTGCCACAGCTTGACCTTAGCCCTTTTGGGCGCTATAGCTACGAAGCCAACCTGCGGGGCGACCGCGCCATGATGAAACGCAGCGCCGCACCAGTTGCTTATAGTGTCGAAGCCTCACCGGTTGTGGAAGAAATGTCTATGGATACAGCAGCCCCGGCGAGTGCTGGCGGAAGCGTGCCGCCACCACCGCCGCCGCCCGCTCCCAAGCCAGAGAAAGAAGAGACCGATGCTCCCGTAAAAATCCGGACAAAGCTTCAGGAAACGGCATTTTGGTTACCCGATCTGACGAGCGACGACGATGGCAACCTTGTGATCAGTTTCGACAGCCCGGAGGCGCTGACGAGCTGGAAGTTCCGCCTGTTCGCCCACGATAAAGAGCTGGCAACAGCCGTTTCTGAGCAGACCATTGTTACGCAGAAAGAGCTGATGGTACTGCCCAATGTGCCGCGTTTTGTTCGCGAAGGCGATGAGATTGGCCTTACCGCCCGCGTCAACAATATGACCGAAACAGCAATGAACGCAACCGTAACGCTGGAGCTGTTTGACCCCGCAACCGATCAATTGTTTTCTCCCGAAGTACTGGCTTCTTTGGGCGCGGCCGCAGGTGCAGGGAAATGGACAGAAGAGCAAACCATCGCCCCGAACTCTGGTGAATCCGTAAGCTTTGCTCTCACCATCCCCGATGGATTCTCCGCCAACGGCCCCATCGGCTACCGCGTCATTGCCAAATCCCTCTCCCCCGGCCCCTCTCCTGGGGAGGTAAGTTTCTCCGACGGCGAGGAGAACGTTATTCCCGTTCTGACGGACCGGACGCTGATTACCGTCAGCCAGCCATTTTACCTCAAGCGCAAGGAGAAAAAGACCATCAGCCTGCCCGTGCTCGGCGATAATAAGAGCAACAGCCTGCAGCACGTGAACTACACCTTCCAGGCCACCACCAACCCGGCCTGGCTGGCGCTGAAGTCGCTCCCCTACCTGATGGAATACCCTTACGATTGCACCGAGCAACTGGCCAACCGTTACTTCGCCAACCAGCTGGCTTACGCAACCGTTAGCGACAAACCGATCCTGGAACAAGTCTTCCGCGAATGGCAAAAGGACACCAACGGCCTGAAGTCTGAACTGGAGCAAAACCAGAACCTGAAAAACGCACTCCTCACCGAGACGCCCTGGCTCCGTGCCGCCGAAGACGAAAGCAAGCAGCGCGCCCGCATTGGTGAGCTCTTCGACCTCAAGCGTTTGGCCGACGAGCAAACCGCAGCCCTGGACAAGCTCGCCAACCGCCAGGATCAGTCCGGTTACTTCGGCTGGTTCCCCGGTGGGCGCGGCAACCGCTACATGACGCAGTACGTAGTCGAGACCCTCGCCCGTTTGCGCCAACTCAAGGTCGTAACGCCCAACCAACAAGGCCGCGTGACCTCCATCTCCGAAAGTGCCATCCTCTGGCTCGACCAGGAGCTGAAGGACGATTACCAGGAATTGCTCCGCCGGATGAAGGACCAAAAGGACTGGAAGAAAGACTACCGTCCATCTTCCACCATCGTTCATTACCTCTACGCCCGGGCACTCGGGGGTGGCAACGTAAACACCGAAAAAGGCGTAACGGAAGCCCTGACGTTCTACACCGAACAAGCAAGCGCCCAGTGGCTGAGCTACGGGCTCTACGAACAGGCTCTCCTCGCCGTAACGGACGTGACCAACAATGGAAACGAGCCCCGGCTTGCGAAAAAGATCATAGAATCCCTCCGTGAGCGGGCCCTTCATAAAGACGAGTTCGGGATGTACTGGAAATACGGTCGTGGCTACCGCTGGCAGAACCTCCCTATCGAGACGCACTGTAGGATCCTCGAAGCTTTCCAACTCGCCGGAGGAACGACGGACGAACTTGATGAGATGCGCCTCTGGCTGCTGACCAACAAACGTACCAACCGCTGGGAAACCACTAAATCGACCGCAGCCGCTGTCTTCGCACTGCTCAATACTGGTACCAACTGGACCGAAGGACCAGGTAAACCATTAGAGGTAGAGTGGCCCGGCTTTGCCTCAAAAAAGAACCTTGCATCCCGCGTGCGCGCCGCCCAGGAAACTGCGGAAGCCGCAACCGGAGCCTTCTCGGTAGACGTTGCCGCCGATGACATCACCAGCGGACTCGCCTCCGTAAAGGTGAAGAACAAAGACAATCGTCTGGTGTGGGGCGGCGTCTACTGGCAGTACACCGAACTGGCCGAAAAAGTAGAAACCGCCAGCGACGGACCGCTCACCCTGGAGCGCGAACTCTTCCGCCGCATCCCAACCGAAGACGGCATCCGCCTCGAGCCCATCACCGCCAACGATCCGCTCAGCCCCGGCGACCGCGTGACCGTAAAACTGACCCTCCGCAGCGACCGCGAGCTGGATTTCGTTCACCTCAAAGACCGTCGCGCCGCCACCTTCGAGCCCATCGAACAGCTCTCCGGCTACCAGTATAAAGGCGGCCTGGGCTACTACTTCGCGCCCGGCGACCTGGCCACGAACTTCTTCATCGACCACCTGCCCAAAGGCACGTTTACCGTGGAGTACGACCTGTTCGCTACCTACGCCGGCAGCTTCAGCAACGGCCTCGGCCGGGTGCAGTGTATGTACGCGCCCGAGTTCGGCGCGAATACGAACGGGGCCCGGATCATGGTGAAATAACATATCGCAGCGTCCTCCGGGCGCAAGCGGTAACCACACACTCTGAGTGCGGGAGTAAAAAAATCGCACTCAGAGAGCACCCGGGGCTGCCATCAACAGCAAAGGGCTTCCGTACACTTTGAAAGTATACGGAAGCCCTCATTTTTGAAGCCTTTACGACACGTTTCTTATTCCTCTTCCGGAGAGAGGTAGTTGTAAAGGAAGCCCGCAACGAGTGCCCCCACGATGGGCGCGACCCAGAAAAGCCACAACTGCTCAACGGCCCAGCCGCCCGCAAACAGCGCCTGGCTGGTACTGCGCGCAGGGTTCACGGAAGTATTCGTAACCGGAATACTGATCAGGTGAATCAACGTAAGACACAAGCCAATGGCCAATCCTGCAAGTCCACGCGGAGCCTTGGAGTAAGTAGAACCAAGGATAACGAAAAGGAAAAAGAAAGTCAGCACCGCCTCGCAGATCAGCGCAGCCATCATGGAATAACCGCCGGGAGAATGCTCTCCGTAACCGTTGGCGGCAAAGCCGCCGACTTCAAAGCCCGCTTTTCCGCTGGCAATCATATAGAGGATACCAGCGCCAAGAACACCACCCAGAACCTGGGCGATGATATAGCCCGGAAGCTCTTTGCCGTCAAAACGCCCTCCAGCCCATAAACCGATCGATACCGCCGGGTTAAGATGACAGCCCGAAATGTGCCCGATGGCGTAGGCCATTGAGACTACCGTGAGGCCGAAAGCCAGAGCAACGCCCACAAACCCGATACCGAGCCCGGGGAACGCGGCGGCTAAGACAGCACTTCCGCAGCCGCCCAGGACGAGCCACGAAGTTCCAATAAATTCTGCGATGTACTTTTTCATAGTGTAATTATTTACACCACAAACTTAATTAAAATTCCGCCAGATCAAATTAATCCAACTTTAATTTTTCAAACAAAGTAAAGACGCATAAAAATTATTACAAGACTAAGAAAGCGGTTAACCACCCTCTGAGGTGATTAACCGCTTTCGTTTGCTGATCAAGTGAAATTACTCCTTAGAGCTTAAACCCTTCAATCCGGCTGGCCAAAACTTCCCGGTAAGACTTACCAACCGGCAGAGAGGTCGTTTTGCCCTTCTCTTTTACTTCTACCATGTTACCATGAAGCGCCTCTATGCGGTTCAGGTTCACGATGTAGCTGCGGTGGATACGCTGGAAGTTAGCGTTCGGAAGGCGTTCATCGAGTGACTTCATCGTCTGGAGGGTAATTACGCGATCTTCCGGCATGCGGATGATGACATAATCCTTGAGGCCTTCGATGTAAACGATGTCTGCGAGGTTAACGCGAACCAGCTTTTTGTCGGCCTTCACGAAGAAGAAATCAGCTCCGGATTTCTCCTCTACTACTTCTCCGGCATTAGCTTTTTGTTTCAGTTCCGCTTGTTCGATGGCACGGTTACAGGCCGTCAGGAAGCGTTCGGTACTGATGGGCTTTACGAGGTAATCGAGGGCGTTGAGCTCGAAGCCCTCGAGCGCGTAATTTGGGTAAGCAGTGGTAAAGATGGTTACCGGCGGGTCGGTAAGCCCCTTCAGAAAATCGGTACCGGTGAGCTGAGGCATATTGATATCAAGAAACATCAGGTCTACGTCCCGGTCTTTCAGTACGTCGTTGGCCTCAAAGGCATTGTCGCATTTAGCGATCAGTTCAATTTGGGGAATTTTCTCGAGGTAGGTTTCGAGAATATCCTGAGCCAGGGGCTCGTCGTCAACTATAATTGCGTGTATCATACTGCGATATTAAGGGTGTTAGAGGGGGAGGTCAAACTTGGTCGACCAATCTGGCTGGATAATCGTTAAACGGATGTTAAAAACATACTGTCTAGCGGAATACATTCTTGCTCTCTCCGGCGGAGCCGACCGTCTGGGCGGGAAGTTCTGCAATGGGCGCGGGCGCCAGTTCAAGGTCGAGGTGGACGGCATAGGTGCTCGGGGATTCCCGGATATTGAGCTCATAGCGGCCTTTGTACAACAGGTCGAGCCTCCGACGAACGTTGACCAGCCCGATGCCTCCACTGGGGCGGGAACCGTGCAATTGGCTCGGCATTTGGGAGCCTTTACTGTTCTCCAGAATAAAATGAACCGCGCGGGGCTCTACGTTGAGCGTAGCGACCACAAAACCGTCTTTGATGTTGGCGTTTACCCCGTGCTTGAAGCTGTTCTCCAGAAAAGGGATCAGCATCAGTGGCGCGATCATCTGATCGGAGACATTACCGTTCACTTTCAGCTGAATGTCTATTCCTTTGCGCTGGCGCAAACGCTCGAGATCGAGGTAGTTCCGCAGGTAATTGATCTCTTTTTTTAGCGGGACGCGGGGCTCGTTACATTCGTAGAGCATGTACCGCATCATCTCGGAAAGCTTAATGACGATGTCGGGAGCCTTATCGTCTTTCTTCAGGGTCAGTGCGTAAAGACTGTTGAGGGTATTAAAAAGGAAGTGCGGATTGATCTGGCTCTTAAGAAAGCGCAGCTCAGACTGCATGCTCTCGTTCTCGGTAACGGTTTTTTTGCGGTTCTGGACAATCCAGTCTATCATGATTTTCCCTACGGTGCTTAGCGCCGCGACCAGAAACGTACTGAAGAAGTAAGCGTAGAGGTTGTTCAGGATATCATCCTGAATACTGCCGACCTTGGAGAAAAGGAAGTACTTCAAGACCAGCTTAAGCGGCGTGAAGATCAGCGCCACCCCAATCAGCAGCAACAGGTACGTCCAGTATTGCCCTTTTTTGAGGTACTGCGGAAAGAGGTACAGCAGGTTGATATAAACGATAATGATGTAGAAAACGACATTGATTGCTTCGCTTGCCACCGAAAGGCCAAAGGAAAAATCCCCGATTCTCCATTGCATGAGCACGAGGAATACAAAAAACGCTAACCAGCCACCTGCGTGGTAGAACGGCCTTTGCGTCAGGGTGTGGCCCAGTCGGTCGAGAAAACTTCCCGCATCTTTTTTAATCGTGTCGCTATTAATCACGGACATGACGCAATGTACGGCGGGAGGCTGAATTACCCAGATCCTTTTCCGACCAAAACCTTCCTTTTCCGGACAAGCGAATGAAACTGAGCATTGTCGTACCTTCGCACTATGGGAAAAATAATCGTTCTCGTAGCAGCAATTGCCATCATCTACTACATCGGAAAAGAAGTTCTGGGTGCATTTCGTCACTTAAGTGATGAAGAACTGGCCGACTTTTGGGCCGGCCGCACTAAAAAGTCAGACCCTAAAGCCCAGCGCCGGTTCAGTGAGCACCTCGGCAGTTGCTCCAGTTGCCGCGACCGGCTGGACGAAATCCGGAAGTCCGAAAGCGGGCCGGGAGCAGATGCACCAATGATTGAGCGCAAGTATTAGGTTCTCTACCACACTACTTATGAGTTAGGTTTTCTGGCCGGTAATCCTCCAGACAACACCACTTCGCCCGGCTACGACAAGCCCTTATGTCGGCCAGACGCTGTAATTCTTATCTAAATAAGATGAGCGGACAGACAGCGGACCAACGTACCTTTGCGTTCCCTTATAAATAAAAATCAACATGAAACTCTACATCACACTGTTTGCCGCCATGCTTTTCCTGGCGATGGGATGCCAGGACGAAACCTGCTTCGAAGAAAAAGGCCTCATCAGCATGGACCAATACCTGCTGGACAACAACCTGACGCCTGAAACCGACGAAGACTCAGGCCTGCGTTACACCATCATCCAGCCAGGTGGAGAAGACAAACCTGCCGCCGACGCAGACGTAGTCGTAAACTACGAGGGCTGGCAAACCAACGATGAAGTATTCGACAGTTCTGACGAGGCCATCCGGTTTCCCCTTGAGCGCCTGATCGGTGGTTGGCAAATCGGCATCCGCCTTATCGGTGCCGGAGGAAAGATCCGGCTCTACGTTCCTTCTTACCTCGCCTACGGCACCAGCGGGACCGGAACGATCTGCCCGAACTCAGACCTGATCTTCGACATCGACCTGATCTCTTTCACCGATTAATTACCTCAGGCAACCCTTGGTTTTATTTCATCCTGAAATTCGGGTGATAACTTACTTCCGATTCTACCCTCTATGCGCCAACTGGAGCATCATGAAATAAAGAACTCCGGCAAGCGCTACCCTATCCGGTTGCTTTGCCCGGACTGGCGAGATCCGCGCAACGTAGGCTCAGCTTTTCGGCTGGCCGATGCTGCGGGTCTCGCCGGCTTACTTTTGGCGGGCTCCACTCCCCAACCTCCCAACCCCAAGATTGATAAGACGGCAAGGTCTACCGTTCGCAGTGTACCTTATACGAGCAGCCCCGACCCCGCTGCGCTGCTGCGTTCGGCCAAAGACGAAGGTGCCTATATCATTGCGCTGGAGATCACCGACGAAAGTCAGTCTTTACTTCAATACCAGCTCCCGGAAGCCGTGCTGACTTCCGACCAGGAAGTTATCCTCGTAGCCGGAGCAGAAGACCACGGCGTCCCGCCGGAACTTCTCGCGCTCTGCGACAGCAGCGTTCACCTGCCCATGTTTGGGCAAAACACTTCAATGAACGTCGCCGTTGCGCTGGGAGCGGCCGTCTATCTTTTGCTGAGCAAATGGTCCTGAACGGCGTGAAACACAGCTGATCTGAGCACCAGTAAAAACCTCGCTTGGAGCAACGATCTTAGTTCCCAGCCCGCTCCCGACGGATGCCCGGCTTCAACCGCTCTGCGGCCTGAAACTCGACCTCTGCGGCATCCGTTTGGCCAGCGTTGTACAGCGCAATTGCGTAGTTCCAGCGGGCGTCAGGATCGTTAGCGTTCACTTCCGAGGCGCGCTTGAAATAGCTAATCGCCGCGGCGGTCTGACCAGACACACCGTAGGCGACCCCCAATAACCGCAGGGTTTCGTAGTTATCCGGCGCAAGCTGCTCGGCGCGGCGGAGGTAGCGGAATGCTCCCGCCAGATCTCCCTTTGCTTCGCCGGCATCCTTACCTGCTGCGGTGAGCGCAATCACAAGGTTGTCGGTGGCTGCCTGGTATCCACCATCCAGGGTCAGCGCCTGGTCGTAATCAGCAATCGCCGCGTCGTAGTTGTCCTGCAGGAGGTACGCGTTGCCGCGCAGCAGATAAGCGTTCTTATAGGTCGGGTGAATTTCTATGGCCCGGGTCAGATGATCCGCAGCTTCGGTGAGCAGGCTGATCTGCCCCGGTTTTTCCGTAGCACTCAGTTGCTGGAAGCGATCTACTTTCACCCCGCCGGCAGCGTTGAGCAGTTTGGCGGAGTTGGGCTGCTTTTCCACATCCGTGGTAAAGAGCGTAAAGTTGTCTTTCCAAACCGGGTTACGAACGATCGTGAGGACCGAAAACACCAGCGCCAAAGCGGGAACAGCATAAGCCACCGCGCTGCCAAATTTGCGGACTCCACGGGCGATGAGGGCCGTTACCGCAATTGCCCAGCCCAGGGACGGCATGAACAGGAAACGTTCCGACATATTGGTACCAACGCTAAAGAAAACGTTGCTGACGATAGACAGCGAAGCGAGGTAAATCAGAATCCCCAGCGCAACGAACGGATGGCTCCGAAACTTCAGCAGCGCAAAAACGGCCATCCCTGCGTGCAGGAGCAGCCCCAGCCATGGCGTGATTTCGGTCCAGGACTTCACGGGCACAGCCATAGGGTAATAATCGTGAACCAGTCCGGTAGGCACGAACAGCAGCCGGATGTATTCCCACAGGGTATGCATCACTGTTGCCAGCCGGTCTCCGGTGGAAAGGTGCACCCAACTCCCGTTCTTCATCTCCAGAAAAGGGTTGTTCATGAGTTCCATTACCGGCTCTCCGAGAGAAAGCCCGATGACCGATGACCGGATAGCCAGGAACAGGATTACCGCTCCGAGGGCAGGAAGGACGTAATTCAGGCGTCCCCAGCCTTTTTTATGGTCGCCGAAGATGAGCAATACGGCGGGGATCACGGCCAGAAAGGTCAGGGCGTTTTCTTTCGCCAGGCATCCTAAAAAAACGAGCATTGCACCTGCGGCCGCGCCCAAAAAACGCTGTCGCTCGGCCGCACGAAAAATCAGCCAGGTTCCGCCAACGGCGCCCAACAGCGCGATTATTTCGTCGCGGCCTTTGATGTTGGCCACCGCTTCGGTGTGCAGGGGATGAACGGCAAAAAGAGCTGCAGCAGCCAGTGCGAACCACCACGGGAGGCGTGCCTGCTTTGCGGCCAGGTCGCGCACAAATAAAAACACGACTACCACCAGCAAACCGTACCACAGTACATTGAGCAGGTGGTGCAGAAAAGGGCCGCTGCTGATCTGCCTTTCCAGGGCGAACATGGCGGGCGTGAGCGGACGGTACCGGCCGCCAGCCACCAGGCTGGCCTTTGAGTCGTCGTTGAAAAATCCGTAGAATGTGTCGTGACTAAAGAGTTCGCCCCACCCGGACACTCCTTTTTTAACGATGCTGTTCTCCGTGATTACGATGGCATCATCGAGGGCAAAATCGTGTCCCAGCGTATTGGCGTAAATTGCTGCGGCGAGTACAAACAAAACAAGTGCCTGGAGTTTCGTTTTACGAAACCAGGGCAAATCCTTTGTTTCACTCGGGCTGTTATCGCCAGCATTGTGCCGGGGCAACTCTGCCGTTTTGGAGGGCCGTTGTTTTTTCTGCTTCTTTGCCATGGGGTGAAAGTACGAAGGCGCGGCCGCAGGTGCAATGAAACGGTTAAAGGAGCAAAGCAGGAACTTTATGCCCCGGTCACGACTTTACCATATTTACTCATTCCGAAAACCTTATCCCCATGCCCCTGATACTAGTTACCAACGACGACGGCATTACCGCCGGCGGCCTTAAAACACTCGTTAACTCCGCCCGCAAATTCGGCGACGTACTTGTTGTTGCGCCCGATAGTCCTCAGTCGGCCCAGGGCCACGCCATTACCATCGAGCGCCCGGTCTTCGTACGCGAAAGCGATGTTTTCGGAGAAGAGGTAGAAGCCTACGAATGCAGTGGTACACCCGTCGACTGCGTCAAGATCGCTAAGTCTGTTCTCCTTAACGGCCGGATGCCGGATCTCTGCGTGTCCGGAATCAACCACGGCTCAAACGCAGCCATCAACATCATCTATTCCGGTACCCTTTCAGCCGCCATGGAGGCCAGCCTGGAAGGAACCCCCAGCATCGGTTTCAGCTTCCTGGACTATAAAGCTGATGCCGACTTCAGCGTCTGCGTCCCTTACGTAGAAAAACTGATCAGCCATGTGCTGACCAACGGCATGGCTGAAGGCAACCTCTACAACGTCAACATTCCTAACCTGCCCGCCGATCAGATCCGGGGCATCAAGGTCTGCCGCCAGGCCGAGGCGCGCTGGGTCGAAGAATACGTGAGGGGTGAAGACCCCCGCGGCCGTCCTTACTACTGGCTCACCGGGAAGTTTGTCAATAACGAAGCCAGCGAAGACGCCGATGCCAATGCGCTTCAGGCGGGCTACGTATCGCTGGTCCCCAGCCACCACGACCTCACCAATCACCTTGCTTTGGAGCAATTGAAAGCCATCGAAACAGAGTTACAGCCAGCAAAAGTGGGCAATTCCACCGATCAGGACCGGGAAAAACAGCAACTTGAGCAGTTTTAGATCCTATCTAAGACCGTTAAATAAGTTATATACTCCGGTCCGTAAGCAGATCCCCGGATATGCAATATGAACGATCAATCGGATTACCTTTGCTTCCGCCTTCATGAAATTCGACCTCAGATTTATTTTTAGGTATAGAACGATTTACAGACATTACCTCAAGTATGAGGATCATTATCTCATGAGAGTATTGCGAATATATTTTACTTTCTCCCGGATCGTTCACGAAAGATGAGAACACCCAATATATCATCTGATATCCGGCTAATTTAAGAGAGCGATTCCAGCAGGAGTCGCTCTCTTGTTCTTTGTAAGAAGCTATACCGAACTACTTTGACTTATACCAGAACCAGCACAAGGAGTCAAGACATCAGCTGTGTCTCCGCCTCCGCAGGTCCCTCACTCCGGACGAAGTGTTGACAGACTATACCTTCTTTTGGGTAAACAACCGCCCTACCCCAGCAGGTCGCGGCCGAAGTAGAAAAACCAGGCCATGGCCAGAATCATGGTTCCGGTGGCAAGGCCCCGCAAACTCCGGTTGCGGTACGTCTTCCTGAAATAATTCAGCGGCATCACGTTCAGGCAGATCGCAATGAGGGCAACCGTTCTCAGTTCGAAGGAAATGGCTTTACCTGCCCCCTCTCCGATCATTGCCTGTAGCTGCAGAAGCAAAACGTATGCTATGGCAGGAATGATGATAGAAACCACCAGGCCAACCCAGAGATGATCGTTCTTTGGTACCATTGTTTAATTTGTTAGTCTGTTAGAGAATGTGTCCGCGGCCGCTTTTGTGTTTTTCCGCAAAAAGCGCTACTCGACGTATTCCTGGCGTTTGATCAGGAAGACCCATTCACTGTCATCGGCGTCTACACGGTAACCGTAATCGTAACAGAAATGATAAAGGGTATTGTTGCGGGTAACGTACTGATTGGTGAAATACCGAAACTTGAACCCACGGTCGATCAGGCGCTCTTTACGAACGTTAGCCTTCCCGTCCGGATTCAACTCCGCCAGCACATTTCGATTGTGTCGAAGGATGTTATTAACGTTACGCTGAAAGGCCAGCTCTTCAGCGTTTTGCCGGTTGTGGTAAGCAGCTCTACAGGCCGCCGAACAGTATTTCTTATCGGCTCGACCAGTGTATTCCTCGCCGCATTCAGGGCAGAGTCTCTTCATGACGGCAAGATATGAAAAAGTAAAGGATGGGTAGAATGTGATGGCAGATCGGTGTGTATCACGAGCTGTTTGGATAACCGGATTTTGCCCGTAGCCCACAGCAAACAACACACATAAATACAGACGGCAGCACCGCTGCACGAGAGCATCCTGACATCCAGGCGACAACGTGCGGCGGCACTGCCGGCTACATATACGTTAATGAAGCAACTACACCGCTTCGATCACAACAGCCGAGGCTCCTCCCCCACCGTTGCAGAGCGTCGCCAGGCCGTACTTACCGCCTTTTTGCCGCAGGACATTGATGAGGGTAACGATGATCCGTGCACCGGAAGTTCCGAGCGGATGACCGAGCGAAACACCGCCGCCATTCACGTTCATCTTCTCACGATCAACGCCCAGCTCTTTGCCGAAAGCCATAGGCACAACGGCGAAAGCTTCGTTGACTTCCAGGAAGTCAATGTCTTCCATTTTCAGTCCGGCGCGCTGCAGCGCCAGCGGCGCTGCGAGAGTAGGAGCAGTCGTGAACCACTGTGGCTCGTGGGCAGCGTCGGCAAAAGCCAGGATTTTAGCGAGGGGCTTCAGTCCGAGCTCTTTCATTTTTTCTTCGCTGACCAGCACCAGCGCTGCCGCACCGTCATTGATCGTACTGGCGTTGGCCGCCGTAACTGTTCCGTCTTTCGAGAAAGCCGGGCGTAGCGAAGGAATCTTCTCGAATTTCACTTTTTTGAATTCTTCGTCTTCCGTAACGATCAGGTCGTCTCCCCGGCGCTGAGGTACGTTTACCGCTACGATTTCGTCCGCGAAAGCTCCGCTTTCGGTTGCTGCGGCGGAGCGCTTATAACTGTCAATAGCGTAAGCATCCTGATCTTCGCGGCTGAACTCGTACTTCACCGCAGTGGCGTCGGCGCAGACGCCCATGGCGTTCTGGTCGTACGCATCGGTGAGGCCATCTTTGCTGAGGCCATCGATCAGCTTACGGTCGCCGAACTTCGCGCCCCAGCGGGCGTCGGGTACGTAGTACGGGATGTTGCTCATGCTTTCCATTCCGCCGGCAACCACCAGGTCGTTGTGCCCGAGCATGATGGACTGAGCACCAAGCATTACTGTTTTCATGCCGCTGCTACAAACCTTGTTTACCTGGGTACAGGGAACGGAGTTGGGAACGCCGGCGCCCAGCGCCGCCTGCCGGGCGGGAGCCTGACCGAGATTGGCAGAAACCACATTGCCCATCAGTACCTCCTGAACCTGGTCCGGAGCCACGCCGGCTTTTTCCAGCGCACATTTGATGGCGGCAGCACCTAACTGAGGGGCCGTCAGTGATGAAAAAACACCCCCAAAGGAGCCGATTGGAGTACGCACAGCGGCGCAGATGTATACTGTATTAGGCATGATTGAGACTTTTAGTTGTCTTGGCAATTATTTGAGACGCGAAGATAACACGCGAACAGGTTGCAGGTTGAGGAAAGGTACAAGTCGGTCGGTTCAAACGCAAGCTTATTCTAAAATAACAGGGGTTGACTGAGCCCTAAAAAAAGCCTCCGATCAACTCAACGCAAACAACATGTGGGCCGTAAACTACAACGGCCCTATCTTCGCCAAAAATTACTGACCAATGATCCAACGTCTTCAATCTGTTTTTCTTTTACTTGCTTCAAGCTTCTGTTTCGGTCTCTTCGGAACAGACGCTGCCGACAGCGAGACTAAATTGAACGACAGTGCGCTTTTCCAGGATGGCAGCTTCAACGTATTCGACGACCCTGTCCTGATTGGCATCTTCGCCCTTGCGGGCGTAATTTTCCTCGCCGATATTTTTCTGTTTCGTAACCGCCCGCTGCAAATGAAACTCAGCATGCTTGCGGTGGTACTCACTCTGGCAGGAACCGGTTACGGGGTTTTCCGCTTTTACAATGATATGGGGGCAAAACTAGCCGGTGCCGTAACTCCCGATGTAGGCATTGCCTTTCCGATACTTATCCTTGTTTTCGGGATTTTAGCGCGCAACTTCATTAAAAAAGACGAAAAACTTGTCCGCAGTGCAGACCGTTTACGGTAGTATTTAAAGTTTCTGAACACCCATTTTTTCCTTATTCGTGTATAATTATTGATTAAGTCTTACCTTTTGCCTTCAAACTACTCACCCGCGTACGCTCAGGCGGCGCAATACACAATTTCAAATGATTCAGGAATTCAAAGACTTTATTATGAAGGGCAACGTGCTCGAACTGGCCGTGGCGGTTATCATCGCCGGTGCCTTCGGAGCAGTTGTTACCTCTTTCACTAACGACATCATCCTTCCTCCCATCGGGCAGGCAATGGGTGGCGTTGATTTCTCCGAGCTGAAGTACATGCTGTCTGAGGACGTTGTTGCAGAAGACGGAACCGTTACCGCTGGCGCAGCTATCCGTTACGGTAACTTCATCCAGATGATCATCAACTTCCTGATCATTGCCTTCATCCTCTTCCTGATCGTTAAGGCTTACAATAAGGCTACCGAAGAGCCTGCAGTAGAAGAAGCTCCAGCTCCCGATCCCGGCCCATCCGACAACGACCTGTTGAAGGAAATTCTTGCTGCGCTTAAGAAGTAAAATTCTACGCCAGAAGGTATTACGCCCGGTTGTTTCTCAGGAAGCAGCCGGGCGTTTTGTTTTCAGGCGCGGCCGCAGGATGCAAGGTGAAGTTATCAGGCTTCTTCGTTGATCACCTTTATGTCGATCGCTCCGCTTCCCGTCATACTTATCTTTTTCACCGTCATCCCATCATTAATGACAACGCCGGGCTGCTCCGCACCGTCGTCAAATGCCTGGTCCAGGCACCGCCTTACCACATAATCAAGAACATCAAAACCGGTGTCAATATGATGAACCCTTAAATCTTTCACCACCACCCTTGCACTGGAAAACTGCGACCGCCGGACAGCAAAAACACGCGCAATAGCGCTAATCACTATCGACTCAACCACCTGCCGGTTTACCTCCTTGCTGTAATGATGAGGGTGTTTACTGAAATCAATGGTGAGCGTATTTCCGACGGCCTCAGGTTTCGGGGGTGTCATCTCCAGATGAACGGAAAAATGCCCGAACAGCGGTGGCTTGTAATAGCGCACCATATAGGTCGAATCTATAGCCAGAGAGCCGTCCTGGTTTACGGTTTTCGTCCTGAAGGTTTTCCGCTCAAGCGAGAATTGATTGCCCGGGCCTCCCATTCGCCCTTTCACCCGAAAGATTTCGCCCGTGCGCTTGTCGAGGTAGCGGCGGTTAATCCATTGAGCATTGGTCTCTTTATGAAAGTTGTCGGGAGGAAGCAAAACGAGGTTCCCGGCTTCCACATCTGCGTTCAGAGAAGACAGATAGGCTACAGTCTCTGCTTCTCCGTTTATTAGTTGGGGCTCAGGGAACATGGGTTGTTATTGGATTTGGACATCGTGGACAAGATAACACTTCTCCGTAGCATAACGACCAGGATCTGCCGTCCGAACGCTTCGTAAAACCATCTTTGCACCTGCGTTCGCGCCCTCAGAGCCAAACAATAACGCACCACCCGGAAATCCGGATGGTGCGTTTTTTCCTACTGAAATCGGTTGCCTCCTGGATGTACTATCTACCCAGCACCCGGCGAATTGCCACCTTACCCCCAAATTCAAAGACGTAAAT
Organism: Neolewinella aurantiaca; assembly: GCF_008014675.1. GTDB lineage: Bacteria > Bacteroidota > Bacteroidia > Chitinophagales > Saprospiraceae > Neolewinella > Neolewinella aurantiaca. The sequence goes on from NZ_VOXD01000038.1 coordinate 57,693, forward strand.
CCGAATACCGGAATAATTGTCAATTGCAGTTGCGGAGTTAACGTTGGCGGTGCCGCGCGAGATCAACCGTCCATCAAGACTAAGGACGGTTACGTTGGCAACACCGGAACCCGGAGTATTGACAGTATAATTTTCCGACGTAAGGGTAACGTCGAGCGCAGGTGCAGTTCGCAGGCCCGGAACCGAAACGACCTCTACGCCTACGTCAATCCGGTAAATTTCCCGTCCCAGATCAGGATCAATGTTACCCGCAAAATAGAGCTGACTGTCTTGCACGTCGAGTAACTGTAAGGAGTAGTTAGCACTCGAAGTTTCAAGCATTGTGGTGCTGTAGTAATTCACCAATTCACCGGTTGCCAGTTCGTAGCGGTAGAAGTCCAATGGTCCACGCCTGGAACTAAGGGTTGCAACAAAAAAAACGTAGCCTCCGGAATGGAGTAAATTAGTAACGGACTCGGCGCTCGTGCTCGCAAAAACGGTAGAGGTTCCCGCTTCGGTGCCATCGGTAATCTTTATTGCAATATCGCTGAAAACACCTCCTTCCGTTTGCCACATCAGAGTGTCTCCAATCCTGACAGCCGGAGCGGTCTGGCGGGCGGCGAGCGCAAAACGCCCTTCTCCGAATAGCTTAACGGGTTCATCAATACCATTAAAGACGTAGTAGTCGTCCGTATCGATGTCCTTCTGAACACGACCGATCCGTAAGCTGTCGGATATCTCGTACCAGCGCTCAACGAACAGGCTCTCACCTTCGTCGTTCAGGTAGCGACGCAACGTATCGGTGTCTGCATCGTAGACGTAAGAAGACCTCCGCTCGGGACTACTGAGTGAAGCATCCAGGCTAAACACCAAATTGCCGTTCACCGCCCTTGGCGCGAAAGCCTGATCGAAGCTGCTCTGGCCCGGAATGAAGGCCAGGCGTCGGACGGTATCGGTAGCATAGAACAGACCACCGGTGAACTGCTCGGAGCCATTGGCTACGTAAGCAATGCCTTCGTTGTACGGCGTAATGGAGCCTCCGGGGAAGTTATCACGGTCGGTACTCAACGTTACACTGGTAGCAAGTTGGGTGCCGGCTCCGTCGAAGAAGCGGTAGAGCGTCGTTCCCAGCGTAAGGTACAATGCACCGTTGGTTCCGAACTCCATTGCCGTGATGCTTGAGGTCGTATTCTCCGGGTCAGGGTCGAAGAAGACCGTAGTACCTTCTTCGGAGCCATCAGATACCCAGACGGCACCACCGTTGACCGGGTCTTTAGCTGCGAAATACGCAAAGCCGTTGCGGGAGGTAAGAAACTTAACCCCGCTGTCTTCTGCTCCGGGGTTGATGTCTTTTAACAGCGCGAATTGCCCTTCGATGAGCAGACATGGTTCCGCTCCGGTGCTTTCGGATGTCGCAACCGTTACTACGCCGGTGCGTACCCGGGCGGTTTGTTGTTCTGTACACAGGGAACATTCGAAGCCATCTTCAGCACCGGTATTGTAATCAATGACCAGTTCGGGCTGGGCGGAGAGACTTACTGCACATAAAGCAGCGATAAATAAAAGTAAGTTTTTAATCATTTGGGGGGTATTTGAATACAAAAAATTCTGGCCGTTCCTAATAGCACGACCCTAATAAAAAGTTTACTCTGAGGATAAATTACACCAGAATTATTTTTCTTTTGTAGCAAGTTCCGCTTCAAGTTTTTCCACTCGTTTAAGCAAGTCGATCTGATATAAGGTTAACTCTTCTATTTTTGGCGGTGTATCAAATGTAAGGATGGATAAACCTAAAAAATGCAGTGGAGCAAAATCACTATCTTGATAGTGACAAAACTCTCAAAACATGCTCATCTGCCCCAGCTGCACAAGTGGTAAGATAGTCAAGAATGGCAAGACTTACTACGG
>NZ_VOXD01000039.1 GCF_008014675.1 Neolewinella aurantiaca
GTTATACCATATCGACATCTCGCTAGATTTTGTCGATCGCGCCCTGACTACCGTAACTTACCAGCAGGTCTACGACTGGGAAACCGCCAACACCTGCCCGACGCGATACACTCAGCTAAGAGTGCTCCGAGAGAGGACGGAATCGGCCACGGCCGCAGCCTAACAGAGGGAACACCCTACTTATAAGCCTAAGATGTCCAAACAAGGAAATAGTTTGGTGAGACGGGAACTGTACCTATTGGCCTTTCGATGTCTGGATAACAATCCTTATCTACGCTCCATTTACGCGAAGCATCGTCAGAAGGGGAGATCCCACGACTCTGCTTTGGGAGTGCTAATGCACAAGCTTATCCGAATGATTTACGGGATGCTGAAAAACGATACCCCTTACGGCCCTGGCGTAGATCAACTTAACCAGCAAAAAACCAAATCTACAGAGACTGATCTTGAACCAATGAAAGAGGATCCGGCTCGACGCTTTCAAAGTGTTAGTTTAAATGCCCCTTTGAGCCGCCTTCAAAAGAAAAAGCGTCAAAAAAGCTACGAGCTCCAAGCGACTGCGGGAGACGCAAAATCGGAGTCATCGTAGCCGAAGCAAATTCATCAAAAATATCTCATTCTAGGTTTGCTTAGTCTGAGTATAACTACGCTGGGGAGGAACAATCGCGACAATCTGGTTTGAGCCTAATAGATTCATCACATTTTACCTGCCTGCCGGTGGCCTGCTTTTTGCCGCTGCAAAAGGTGATAAACAGCTTGGCTGTGGAGCTGGCTTAACGCCGATCGGGAGCCGAAAGCCTAAAGTGAAAAAAACCGCTTTCAACTTTGTGGACAATGCCTGAGTGTTTTGTCTCTTGTTTATGACTACCTTTCACGATGTTGATTCAGATTTCCTTTTTTAATCCTTGCGTCTGTTTTTCGTTTGTTCGGCACCTTTTATTGGTGTTCGGGCTTTTTGCGTTCTTAGGTCTTCAAGCGTCGGATTCCCTGATAGTTTCCATACCCGAAGGCGTTGAACGTATTGGGTACGATTTAATTAAGGATGAGCAGCAGGTACTTTTTGATCGTTCCGGCTCTTACGATATTTCACGATTGCTGACGGACGACGAGGTACCCTGGGCTCCTTTCGCTCCGGCGAGTTATGAAGGGAAGGAGTATGTTGGCTGGAGTAAGACCACCTTCCGGAACGATGGTACTTTGCCGCGCAGTGATTATCTGGTTTTCGCTGGTGGCACTAAAGCAGCCCGGGCTTTTGTAGTTCGCAACAAAGGAGAGGAGACCACAGTAGTCGAACCTGGAACCGATGCTGTTCCTGGCCTTGATCCGGTAATCGCCCTGTATCTATCTCCCGGAGAAACCGCTACTGTCTACTTTCGCGGAACTTTTAGCGAATGGAAAAATGCGGCCAGGATGTACAGAACTACCCTGGCCGGCAGCGACCGCGTATTCAAATTGCGGACAAGGGATTTTAGCCATTATTATCTTTACCTGGGGTTCATACTGTCATTATTGATTTTCAGCAGCCTCCTGTTCTCTTTTTTTCGGAAATATTCTATTCTTTTTTGTGGTATTCTCCTACTTGGATTTGGAGGGTATTTCTACGGGAAGATGCATGTTTCCGGAATTCTGCCGGAGGACTATTTATGGATTACCCGAATAGAGGGAGGCCCTTTCATCGTACTGATCAATTTGGGGTTGAGTGGGTTCATCATCAGCTATCTTGATCTTCGAAAAGTATTTCCAAAGCTTTATCCCTGGTATTTGGGTACGGCAGCGTGCATTGTGGGTGTCAATATCCTTCCCCTTCTGGCTATCGTTCCGGATTCCACATCAGTAACTATTGCCAATTCAGTATCAATACTCTGGGCCGTCTTTACCATCGGAATAGTGGTGATTGCTGCCAGGAAAGGGGGACGGTCGGAGTTTATTTTGCTCCTTTCCTTCGGTGTCCTTTTTTTGTTCAGTTCTATCTTTGTTCTTGGCATGCTTCTGAAATTCAGGAGTGATACGCTTAGAGGCCTTTTTATGTGGAGTACTCTGGCGTTGTCCGGGATGATCCTATACGGGATCTACGATAAGTTGACCGCCGGGATCCGGGAAAACCAGCGGCTTACCGACCAGCATCAGTTCCGGACCCGCTTCTTTGCCAACGTTACGCATGAATTCCGGACGCCTTTAACGCTGATTCTGGGGCCGATCAAGCAACTTCTGCAGAGTAGTAAGGAACCCGCCGAGCAGGAGCTCCTTGCCATTGCAGATCGGAACGCCCGCCGGCAGCTCCACCTCGTTAATCAGATTCTCGACCTTTCCCGGACGGAGGCTTCCCGCAGTATCCTGGAGGCGATGCCCGTTGACTTAGTACCACTATTACGCCGGCTTACCTCCACGTACGATTCCCTGGCAGTACAACGGAAGATTACGCTGACTTTCTCCACCAAATTGTCTTCCCTCGTCGTTTCCGCCGAAGCAGCAAAACTGGAAACCATTATCTATAACCTGCTTACCAATGCCTTCAAGTTCACCCCCGCCGGCGGTTCCATTACCGTGGTGCTCGAAGCGACGAAGGACTTAGCCTTCATCACCGTCCGGGATACTGGCAAGGGTATTTCAGCCACTGCTTTGCCGTTTATTTTTAACCGTTTCTATACCGATACGACCAACGCGGAAGAACCCGTGGATTCCAGCGGTATCGGCTTGGCACTCAGCCGTGAGCTGGTCCTTCTGCACGGGGGCACTATCGATGTGAGCAGCGAGGCAAACGTTCGTACCGATTTTCGGATCGGCCTGCCCTTCACTCCGGGCTTAGAGGCAATAGCTCCTGAAGATATTGTTAGTGGGTTTGACCCACTGGTGCTGGACACTTCCGAAGAGTTACACGTACCAAAAGTTCACACGCCAAAAGGACCGCTACAAGCTAAAAAGACGCCACTGGTCTTGATAGTGGAAGACAACGCAGATATGCGGACTTACCTTAGCAGAGGTCTGGAAGGGACGTACCGCGTCTGTACAGCCTCCAACGGCCGGGAGGGCGTAGAACTTGCCCGCAGGCTTATGCCCGACCTCGTAGTAAGCGACGTAATGATGCCCGAAATGAACGGCTTTGAACTCTGCCTCGATCTGAAAACGGAAATCACCACCAGCCATATCCCCATCATCCTCCTCACCGCACGTTCCGCCAGCCGCGACCGGCTGCATGGTCTGGATACCGGAGCGGATGATTACCTGGTGAAACCCTTCGAGGTAAAGGAACTCTTGGCCCGCATCCGCAACCTGATTCGATCCCGACAGATGCTACGCGAGCTTTTTGCCAGTTCCATCACCCTCAGACCTTCTGAAATAACGGCAACGCCCGTTGATCAGAAATTCCTCAGTTCAGCCATTCAGGCCGTGGAAGACCACATCGACGATGAATCTTTCGACATCGATCAGTTGGCGCAGCACCTGGCGATGAGCCGGACCAGTCTTAACCGAAAATTCCGTGCACTCATTGATCAATCCAGCAATCATTTCATCCGGAGCATTCGGTTAGAGCGAGCGGCAGACTTACTGCTCAAAACAGACAAGACCGTAGCCATAGTTGCTTGTGAGACCGGCTTTGGGAGCGCGACTTACTTTATCAAAAGTTTTCGGGAGAAATTTGGGATGACGCCGGGTGCGTACCGGAAAGACCAGAGCTCCTGAAGCAAATTCCGGACCCTCAACGTAAAGGGGGGGGTCCTCTTTTTCGGCTGCTTTCTTGCGATTTTTTTCGCAGTCATCCGGCTTCGCTCTGCAAACTGGTAGTGGCGGAGGTATTCCGGTACGTCACGGGTAGAACAGCCTTCGGGTACCGGCTAAAGCCTGGTATGCGCCCCTTCGCAACGGTATGGCGGTCATGAAGCCAACCCGGAGAATCCGGTAGTAACCTGCCTTCATGTTTACCCTGCACCTGCGTCTGCGCCCTTTCGGAAATCAGCTCCTGTAATCATTAGTTACCGGGATGGTACAGGATACCTCCCGCAAAGACCCGCTATACTTTAGCGAATAAGAAAAGGACAAATCCAAAAAATATCATACTGAAGATCATGACCAATACCACCACCTTCAAGCACGTTGACTACCTCTGGGACGAAGCCCACGCGGCTTCCCTGGGCGACGATCAGGTCGCTTTGTTCCTCTACCGTTCCAACATTCTGGGCGCAGACCTGCGCATCACCAACTACGGGGGAGGCAACACCAGTTGCAAGACCATAGAAAAAGACCCGCTCACGGGGAAGGAAGTTGAAGTTATGTGGGTGAAAGGTTCCGGAGGAGACATCGGCACACTCACCCGCAAAGGGATTGCCGGGCTCTACACCGAGCGTCTGCGCGACCTCAAGAAAGTATACGGAGGAATGCACGACGAAGACCGGATGGTGGGGTTGTTCAACCACTGCATCTACGACCTCGACTCCAAAGCACCTTCCATCGATACACCGCTGCACGGCCTGCTGCCCTTTAAGCACATCGATCACCTGCACCCCGATGCCCTCATCGCCGTTGCCGCAGCCAAAGACAGCGAGAAAGTAACCAAAGAAATCTGGGGAGATACCATGGGCTGGGTTCCGTGGCAACGCCCCGGCTTCGACCTCGGCCTGCAGCTGGAAAAATGCCTTGCCGAGAACCCCGGTATCCGGGGCATCGTTCTGGGCAGTCATGGCCTGTTCACCTGGGGAGATACCAGCTACGAAAGTTACATGAACAGCCTGGAAGTCATCGAGATGGCCAGCGAGTACATCGAAAAGCGGGTGAAAGCACAGGGCGACCAGGTGTTTGGTGGCCAGCGGGTAGAAAGCCTCGACCCCGCTGCCCGGAAGGCACAGGCCAGTAAACTGATGCCGCTGCTCCGCGGCCTTACCAGCAGCGAAGCACTTCAGGTAGGAACTTTTCAGGATACCGACGTCGTCCTCCAGTTCATCAACTCCAACGACATCGACCGCCTTGCGCCGATGGGAACTTCCTGCCCGGACCACTTCCTGCGTACCAAAATTCAACCACTGGTACTCGACCTCGACCCCAACGAAGACCTGAGCGACCGCAAGGCCATCCTGACCAAGCTTGAGGGAGCTTTCGCCGACTACCGCGCCGGTTACCAGAAATACTACGACGACCACAAGCGGGACAACAGCCCCGCCGTACGTGACCCCAACCCCGTTATCATCCTTTACCCCGGCGTAGGACTGTTCAGCTTCGCGAAGAACAAGCAGACGAGCCGCGTCGCTTCCGAGTTTTACATCAACGCAATCAATGTGATGCGGGGAGCCGAGGCGATCACTGAATACACCGCCCTGCCACGCCAGGAAGCCTTCGATATCGAATACTGGCTGCTCGAAGAAGCCAAGCTCCAACGGATGCCAGCCGAGAAACCCCTCAGCCGGAAAGTCGCTCTCGTGACGGGAGCCGGAGGTGGCATCGGCAAGGCGATCGCCGACAAACTCGTCGCCGAAGGCGCGGTGGTGGTCCTGTCCGACATCAACGAGGAATTCCTCAAAACCGCCCAGGCAACCTACAAGCGCGACCAGTCGACTTACGCCGTAGCGGACGTAACCGACGCTGCATCCATCGAAAAAGCTTTCGATGCTGCTGCTCTGGAATTCGGAGGTGTCGACATCGTTGTCCATTCTGCAGGGCTGGCAATTTCGAAACCGCTCGAAGCCCACACCGAGAAGGACTGGGACCTGCTGCAGGACGTTCTCGTCAAGGGGCAGTTCCTGCTCGCGCAAGAGTCCACCCGGATTATGCGCGACCAGGGCACAGGAGGCGATTTCATCAGTATTGCCAGTAAAAACGGACTTGTATCAGGACCGAACAACGTTGGGTACGGAACGGCAAAGGCTGCCCAGCAGCATATGGCGCGCCTGCTCGCCGCCGAACTGGGCAAAGACCACATCCGGGTGAATACCGTCAACCCCGACGGCGTCATCATCGGGTCTAAAATCTGGGAAGGAGCCTGGGCCGAAGGCCGGGCAAAAGCCTACGGCATCACGGTCGAGGAACTGCCTGCTCACTACGCTAAGCGTAACTTGCTCAACGAAATCATCCGCCCGGAGGATATTGCAGACGGCGTATTCGCCTGCGTGGGTGTGCTCACCAAAACCACCGGAAACATCATCAACGTTGACGGCGGCATGGCCACCGCTTTCGTACGGTAAGAGGTTCTGCAGGGCGCGGCCGCAGGTGCAAAGCAGTGGGTGTGTGTATCACGAGATGCACTACTATCACGAACTTGCCGCTTGTCACGTCTCCCCTCTCCCGAGGAGAGGGGCCGGGGGAGAGGGGGGATCCGTGCATCTCGTGATACACACGCAGTGGGTCCCCGAAGAGCAATGTCTGCGGATGCAGTACATTGTTCCGAAGAACGCAAGCCTGTATCCTGCGGCCCCGCCTCTTTATTTGTATCAGCCCGGAAAGGGCAATTATTACACGTCGACTTACAAAAGGTCTACCTATCAACAAATCATGCAACTAGATAAAGACAGCATCCTGGCTGCCAACGGCAGCCTTCATAACCACGAAGCAGATTTCAACCACCTGGCCGAAAAGCTGAGCCGCAGCCATACCGACGTGGAGGCGCTCGTTAAGAAAATTGCCGATTTCCAGGTAGCTGTACCCAGTTGGGCCCTTGGTGCGGGCGGAACCCGGTTCGGTCGGTTCAGTTTCCACGGAGAGCCAGCTACGCTGGAACAGAAAATAGCCGACGTCGGGATTCTGCACGCACTCACCCAAACGGCGGGCGCCGTTTCGCTTCACATCCCCTGGGATGTACCGACCGATTACGCGGCCGTAAAGCAAATCGCCGATCAAAACGGGATCGTCTTCGATGCCATCAACTCGAACACCTTTCAGGACCAACCGGGTGCAAAACTCAGTTATAAACATGGCTCCCTGGCGAATACCGACGAGGCCATTCGGGCACAGGCAGTAGAGCATAATCATGAGGTTGTCCGGATCGGTGAAAAACTCGGCTCCAAAAGCCTGACCGTTTGGCTGGCCGACGGTACCAGCTTTCCCGGCCAACGCTCGTTCCAGAAAGCACTCGCTCAAACCGAAAAAAGCTGCAAGGAAATCTACGCGGGCATGCCCGACGACTGGAGCCTGCTGATTGAATATAAACCATACGAGCCCAATTTTTACAGTACCGTAATTATGGACTGGGGCACGAGCTTCATGCTCGCCAACGCCTGCGGCGAACGGGCGTATACTCTCGTCGACCTCGGCCATCACCTCCCCAACTCCAACATCGAGCAGGTGGTTGCCACCCTCATGGCAAAGGGCAAACTCGGTGGCTTCCACTTCAACGACAGTAAATACGGCGACGACGACCTGACCGTAGGCAGCATCAAACCCTACGCGCTGTTCCTCATCTTCAATGAGCTCGTGTACGGGATGGAGCATAACCCCCAGAACCCGGACCTCGCCTGGATGATCGACGCGAGCCACAACGTGAAAGACCCCCTCGAAGATTTGATCCAGAGCCTCGAAGCCATTCAGGAAGCCTACGCCAAAGCATTGCTCGTTGACCAGAAAGCACTGGCCGCTGCTCAATTGAACCACGATGTCGTGCAGTGTCAGGAAATCCTTCAGGGTGCCTACCGTACGGACGTTCGGCCGCTGCTGGAGCGAGCGCGCCTGAGCCGCGGCGGAGCACTCGACCCGCTGGGCGCCTACCGCACCCTCCGGGTCCGCGAAGGACTGATCGGAGAGCGAGGAAAGCACACAGTGGCTACCGGCCTGTAATTGGGGGCAGGGCTTCTGGCCCGATTCCTCCTTCGCCTTCAGGCGTGAAATTGAGCGCCTGAAGGCGCAATACATATCGGGCCTGAGGCCCTCAACCCAATAAAATGACCCCCGTAACCGCCATTTTCGACATCGGCCGTACCAACAAGAAGTTCTTCCTCTTCGACGAAAATTTCCGCGAAGTACACCGGGAGTATGTCTGCTTCCCAATGATTAAGGATGAAGACGGGTTCCCGACTGAAGACATACAGGCCCTTGGGGCCTGGCTGAAAGAAGTCTTCCACCGCATCCTGGAAGCAGAACAGTACGACGTTCAGGCCATCAATTTTTCCAGTTACGGCGCCAGCTTTGTACACCTCGGTGCCGATGGGGAAGTACTCACGCCATTGTACAACTACAACAAGCCTTTACCGGAGGAGTTGGTGACGGAGTTTTACCAGCGCTATGGTCCGGAAGAAGATTTTACGACCCACACCGGATCTAACAGCGCCGGAATGCTGAACTCAGGGATGCAACTCTACTGGCTAAAGCGCACCAAACCGGAAGTATTCGCTAAAATCAGGTATTCGCTGCACCTGCCTCAGTTTCTCAGTTACGTCTTTACGGGCATTCCGCTGAGCGAGTACACGAGTATCGGCTGCCATACTGCATTGTGGGATTACCGCAAGAAAGATTACCACGACTGGGTATACCAGGAAGAGTTGCATCGGATCTTACCCCCGATCGTCTCAACCGAGACGAGCATAAATATGAACTACAACGGTAAACGCATCAGCGTTGGCGTTGGGATTCATGATAGCTCGTCCGCGTTGCTGCCCTATATCCGCAGCCAGGAAAAACCCTTCGTTCTGGTGTCTACGGGGACCTGGAGCGTTTCGCTCAATCCTTTCGCCGAAGGGGCGCTTAGCCCGGAGGACCAGAAGGCACAGTGTATCAACTATATGCGCATCGATGGTCAGCCGGTGAAGGCTGCACGCTTGTTTTTGGGCGAAGAGTACAAACGGCAGGTGCAAAAGCTGGCCGATCACTTCAATGTCGACGAAGGACGACATAAGACCATGAAATTCAGTACGGAAGCCTACGGTGAGTTGCTGAAGGACTTTAAGCCCTGGTTTCGCCTGGAGATGCTCCCGGGAGAGGGGGCGAGCGAGACATCGATCCCCGCAGGGACATCTTACAGCTACGCTTACCACCACCTGATGATGGAACTCACCCGTCTCCAGGCGGAGAACATCCGTGCTGCTTTGGGCGGGTTGGAGGTGAATAAGCTTTTTGTCGACGGAGGCTTCAGCGATAATGAAGTTTACCTTAATTTGCTGACCCATCATTTTCGGGACCTCAAAGTGAGGACCACCGATGCCTCCCTGGGGTCGGCCCTTGGCGCAGCTATCTGCATTTCTGATAAGGAACTGAACTCTAAATTTTTGAAGGACAACTATGGATTGAGAAAGCACCAGCCCTTCATCCTGGCACCGGCCTGATGGTTACCTGCCGCCAGATCAATGCGATTATTCCGTCCGGGCGTAGCGGATAAACCGCTGACCAGATGCGTAGCCACAAATTATAACTCATTCAGTATTATGACCAATGACTTCAACGGCAACTATCCTTCAGTAGAGGATTTGCGTACCAGAGCTAAAAAACGAATTCCCCGTTTTGCCTTTGAGTATCTCGACGGAGGCTGCAACGAGGATATGAACCTGCACAAGAATACCGCTGAACTGCGGGAGGTGGAACTGCTGCCCCATTACCTGAGGGAGTTCAACGGAGCCTCCCTGAAAACAGAGCTTTTCGGGATCGAATACGACGCGCCGGTCGGCGTGGCTCCCGTAGGCCTGCAGGGGTTGATGTGGCCAAAGTCTCCCGAGATTCTCGCCAAAGCAGCGATGAAACACAACATTCCTTTCTGCTTAAGTACTGTAAGTACCAGCAGCATCGAAACCATCGGGAAAATCACCGACGGAAAGGCGTGGTTTCAACTTTATCATCCTACAGAAAACAGCCTGCGCGACGACATCATCAAGCGCTGCCAGAACGCAGGGTACGGTACGCTGGTCATCCTTTGCGATGTTCCTACCTTTGGTTACAGGCCCCGCGATATCCGCAACGGGTTGGCGATGCCGCCCAAAATGTCGGTTGCTAACTTCATCCAGATCTTCGGTCGTCCGAACTGGGCCCTGCGGACCCTCTTTAACGGTCAGCCGGAGTTCGAAACCCTCAAGCCGTACATCCCCAAAGGGCTGGACATGGCCCAGCTGGGTAAGTTTATGGACCAGACCTTCAGCGGGCGCCTTAGTGCAGATAAGATTAAGCCGATCCGCGATATGTGGAAAGGGAAACTCGTCCTCAAAGGCGTAGCCAACGAAGCTGATGCTGCTGAAGCCATCCGGCTTGGCCTCGACGGAATCATAGTTAGTAATCACGGCGGGCGCCAGCTCGATGCCGGAGAGTCGAGCATCAAGCCACTCACCCGGATTGCCAGGCAATACGGTGACCAGATCACCGTGATGCAAGACAGCGGCTTGCGGTCGGGCCCCGATATCGCCCGCTCCGTCGCCTCCGGCGCCAAATTTACCTGGATGGGACGATCCTTCATGTACGGCACGGCCGCCCTCGGGGCTGATGGAGGCAACCACACTATTGCTATGCTCAAGATGCAACTCCAGCAAGTTATGGAGCAGTTGTGCTGCGAGCGGGTCGAAGACCTGCCTTCACACCTGATATAAGAGTACCGGCAACCGGCGGAGTGCAATGGGTGCCTGTTCTTTGCCTTTTAGTTTTTCATTTTTTCAATTTTAAAACGATCATGCTACAAAACGTTTCTGAGGAAGAATACATCGAAGAACTCGCCGGCGGCGAATACGAACGCGAACCAGTACCCGCATCCAAATGGAAAGGCTGGGGAAGTTTTCTGGGGATGTACGCCGGGGAGCACGCTGCCGGTACAGAGTTCGTAATCGGGCCTCTTTTTCTTACCACTGGTGTGAGTGCGTTCGACCTGATCGTCGGGCTGCTGCTCGGTAATTTGCTGGCAGTTTTGAGCTGGCGTTTTCTTACCGCTGAGATCGCCGTTAAAAACCGTTTGACGCTGTACTTTCAGCTGGAAAAAATCAGCGGAGCAACCCTGGTTAAATTTTACAATGTCGCCAATGGAGTACTGTTCTGCTTCCTGGCCGGATCTATGATTACCGTTTCCGCCACGGCGGTGGGTATTCCCTTTGGGATGGAAATGCCGCAGCTGACGGATACCCTGCCAAACGGACCAACGTACATCATCATCGTACTGGTCGTCGGGGCGGTAATTGCCCTCATCGCCTCGCGGGGCTACGAGACGGTCTCTAAAGCAGCCAACTGGATGAGCCCGGTTATTGTTCTGGCGTTCCTGGCCGCGGGCATCGTTGCCCTCAACCAGCTTGGGGTTGGCAGCTTTCAGGATTTCTGGAACATCTGGGGAGAAGGCAGCGAGCCCTTTCCCGGTCAGATCAAGTACACCTTTTGGCACGTGATGATTTGGAGCTGGTTCGCCAATGCAGCCATGCACGTCGGGATGTCTGACCTCTCCGTTTTTCGCTTCGCTAAAAAGGCGAGTGCGGGTTGGATGACGGCCGCAGGAATGTACGTGGGGCACTATATGGCCTGGATTGCGGCGGCACTGCTGTACGCCGTATTCCTGCAAAGCCCCGAAGCTCAGGCCACCCTGGCCGGAGGCCAGGCGCCCGAAGTCGCTCCAGGTCCGTTGGCTTACAATGCCATCGGTTGGTTCGGTATAATCGCCGTGTTACTGGCGGGGTGGACAACTGCGAACCCGACAATCTACCGGGCCGGGTTAGCTTTCCAGACACTGATGCCCAAGGTGTCTACTTTCTGGGTAACCATCCTGGCGGGAACCATCGCAACCATCGCAGGCCTGTTTCCTGCCTTTGCCATGAAGTTGCTTGGCTTTGTGGCGTTCTACGGCTTCGTGCTGGCACCTTTCGGAGCGGTGATCGTATTCGAACACTTCTTTCATGATCGTTTCGGCATCCGGAAGAACTACGCCGAATTTGCGGGCATTTCCTTCAATCCGGCGGTGCTGTGGGCGTGGGCGGTCAGCTTCGGGTTGTTCTACTTCCTTTCGTGGCAGTTCGATATCTTCCTGAGTTTCGTAACCCTCCCGGCCTGGCTGCTGTGTGGTGTGCTGTTCCTTGTGCTGAGCAAACGCTGGCAGCGGGAGAAAGCCTGATCTGAATACGATGATTTTCGCCCGGGTGACCCGAATGGCGTTTTACCGAAGGCAAAATTATACGCTGATCGCAACTAATCCGGCGCGGACGCAGGTGCAGAAGAAGGTTAGAGGCAAATGAATGCCCTGGAAACGCCGCATCTCAGACGTTCGCCTGATAAGGCGAATTCCGGCTACGGTCTTCCTGAGAGCAATCTATGCACCTGCGGCCGCGCCTTGTTTTTACTCATCCTTGGTTTTCTTATTAAGGCATAGCGTTGCCGGGTTAGAATAGTATAGACCTGAATATACTGCGAATGAAACCGGCGCTGTGCTACCAAAGTCCTCCTAAATAGGTCCGGAATTCCTCCGTTCCGGAATAATGCCGCAGCGCGTGAGACTTCCCGATGCTGACCCGGTAAGGAGAGAGACCTGAACCGGGGTAGACCTCTGAGAAAAGCTCCGAGAGCTTCGCGACTGACCGGCGCCGATCGGCGCCGAGGCTGGTATCCCCGTACCGCCGCGGCCCGGGTCCGAAGATGAAAACCCGTTTTTTGAGGACAAAGTCCTTGCGGTTGTAAAAGATCGAGAGGTGGTAATTGTCCTGGTTTGACAGCTCCTTGTTGCCTCTGAGGTAATAATGCTCGAACGCGCTGCCCGCAATGGCGGGCCCGATGAGGCAAATGTCCACGAGTGGCTGCCCGGGCGTTGCTTCCGCACGGAGTTCCTGAGCCACATCATCGGCATAAGCGTTGAACGCAGCGGTAACGACGAGGCGGGTGCCCAGGCTGTGGCCGATGAGGTGAAGCTTGTCGGTCGTGATACCGGCCAACAGCGGCCGCAGGCGGTAACCTGCCACCGAAGCGTGCCGTTGCGCCTGCAGTTCGAATAACTGGAAGAGCGCCCGGTTTTGCTTCGCCTTGAAGCCGAAGCAGCAATCGTAGGTCGCGTCCCAGTAGATTTCGATGAAGAAAGGCCGCGTGGTATCCGGCGCCGCGTTTCTGATCCGTTGCTGCAGCAGAAGGTATTCCGACTGTGCCGTTCGGCCTCCGGCGACGGGACGAAAAGGCTTACGGAAGCCATGAACAAAGGCGAAAACATCGGTATTGTTGGCCGCAAGCCTGTTGATGACGTGCAGGTTGGCTTGCAGCAGCGAATCCTGGTAAGCAGCAAAGGAAGGCTGGGCGGTAGGGAAGAGGTCGGGCCGCCGCTCGTACAACTTAGCCAATGAGGCATCGGCCGCCGAAACCAGGCTGTCAGGCAGCGTTTGGCCGGGATAAAGGTCTCCGTTGCGGTCCACGAAAATGCGGTAAGTATCGGGGAGCTCGGCAAGCCCGTTCCGCTCTCCATACAGAACAGAATTCGAATAATCGGTGGGCTGAGCCGCCGCAATGAAAGGAACCAAAAGTATCAGCAGTATAAAACGCATAGGGGACGGATCTATCGACAGAGTACAAGAAAGAGACCTTGCCGGTTGTCGGTAGGGTTGGTTTGTGATCCAGGTCACCGTCGGCGGCGTTATGAGAGGACGACCTTTGTCGTGAACAAAAAAGAATACAATGCTGGATTTATTCAAATCTATTTTTGGTGCTCCCGGAGTGGAACTCAACGCTGAAGACCTCCGAAACGGCACCATCGTTGACGTGCGGACCGCAGGCGAATACCAGAACGGCCACGTTGCCGGAAGCCTCAATATCCCGCTGCAATTACTTGATCGGAAATTGCTGAAGCTGCGCCAGCTCGATGCTCCGATTATTGCCTGTTGTGCTTCGGGCAGCCGTAGTGGAATGGCCGCGCGCCAACTCAACGAGCTCGGCATCGAAACCATCAACGGCGGGAGCTGGCACAACGTGGACCGGCAGGTGAAACAGTTAGTGTAGAAGGCGCGGACGCAGGTGCAAAGTGTTGGTTAGGGGCTCCGGTTCTGCCGGGGTAAAAATTTTGGGTGTTAAAGTCCGTCGGGCCACCAACTCACGGGGCTCAGAAGTGTCTATACAGCATAACCTTTGATCAAATGGCGGCACCAGATTCTTCCGTATCACAAATACACCTTCAGCAGTTCAGGGCTTGTTTAGGCATTTGCCGTTCTTGCCTCGAAACCACCAAGAGTTCGGCCAAACACCGCGCTGGTCTGATGGACCTGGTTCTGGCCCTGGAGATTGCCGTAGCGATGATTGAAACTCAGTGCCAGCACACAACCGACCGGTTGCAGCACTGCGCCGAGGTGTTTACCAGCATCGCCAAATCCTGGTTCGAGGGGGGCACCGCGAGGTGCCGGGCCTGCATCCGCGTCTGCGAAGAAGTCCTGCAGGATTGGGGCGCCAGTGCTTTTGAGACCACTCCCCAAATCAGCCACTGATCCCAAGGTGCGTAACCCGCCCATCAGCGTCTTCGGCATTTTACCCTAAAACGCGGAGCGTTTTCACTAGCCCATCCCCCGTGGGACCGCCGAAGGCAGCAGCGAAGCTTACGGGTTGGGGGGGGGGGGTAACACGGCTTAACTATCCTATGCGTTAGCCCTGCCGGGGGGAGAACTGACTTCAGATTACACCCCCTACCGCCAAGCCCGAAACCTTACTCGCCTATACTGTTACAGACAAAGTCAGGGATAATTCCGGAGGTTCTTACCTCCAGATCAACACTGTCTGCCCGGGTATTTCCGCTGAGTACGAGCGCAGTAGTGACGCCGAAGGAGTTACCACCTAAAATATCGGTATGGAGGGTATCGCCCACCATCAGAATATCCTTCGGAGAAACCTCCGGGAAAAACTGAGCTACGCTGTCGAGGCCCATCTGGAACATCTGGCTGGCGGGTTTGCCGAACTTGGCAAACTGACGCCCCAGGACGTATTCCACCAAGCGGGCGATGCTCCCGGTGGCAAGAGCGACGTTCTCTTTATCCACGGGGTAGAGGAGGTCGGTATTGGCCACCACGACGGGGACGAGTCGCTGGCGCAAAAGATTGATCGTCCGGTTAATGTCTTTGTTTAAGTCGTAGCCCTCATCGTCCAGAAAGGCAAAGCCTTTGATCTCGTCGAGCTTGTCGAAATCGACCTCCGCAACGGGCACGGCTTCCAGTCCGGCGCTGATGATGTATTCGGCGGCAGCGGGCGTGCCGAGGTAGGCAACTTTGCCGGACCGGATTTTCTGTTCCAGGAAGTGCCGCGTAGTGGCACCACTCGTGATGACCTCCTCGGCCGGGATGCCAGGAAGGCCGTAGTAGGCAAGCCTTGCTGCTGCCGCAACAGGGCTGCGGGCGGCATTGTTGGTGAGTACCCGGACGTGAATGCCCCGGGCGCGCATCTGCTCCACGCACTCGATCGCGCCGGGAATGAGCCCGTTGTGGTTGCGCAGAACGCCATAGCTATCAAAGAAAACAACGGGGAAATCCTGAGCGATTTCGGAAAAACGGGAGATTTGCATTTTTACGGACTTGGGTTTGTGCCGGGCAAGTTAGCAAGGTCTGCGGGCTTTGGGGTTTCAATAAATCCTTTATCTCCGGCTCCGGACCCGCCAGACGGTAGGAAGAGCGTAAGCCATCTTCCGGCCGTAAAGACGTACTGAGGGCGGAAACCAGTTGGGTTAATCGAGGCCGAGACCTTTCACGAGAACCTCAGCGTCGAACTTCTCATCCAGGGTAGGGAGGTGGACCTGCAGCACGTCGGCGGTCAGCTTTTTGGCGATTTCCGGCCGGAAGAAATACCGGCCGAGGCGAAGTACGTAATTGAGCAGAAAGAAGCGGTAGGCTTCTTTAGTAAACCGGATTTCGGCGCGGGACAGCGGAAAGACTTCGTGGTACGCCCGCAGGAAGTGGAGGAACCGGTCTTCCGTCATTCGTTCTACTTCGTAGGTGAATTCATCCTGGTCGCCAACATCACTTACAACCCGACTGAGGAAGTAAAAATCTGAAACGCGGGTGGAAATCCGGAACCAGTCGTAGTCCCACCGGCTGGCGAGCGATCCGTCTTTGTTGATGCTGAAGTTACCGATGTTCCAATCTACAAAAACCGGGATCTTCTCGAAGCCGAGGATGTTGAGCCGGAAGGTGTTCTTCAAAAAAGCGTGGCAGTGGCGGCGGATCATATCCTGATGATCGGGGTAGAGCTCTGGCAGGTCGCGAAGCAGGCTGTCTACGTCGGTGGTCATGTCGCGGTTACTGCTCGGTAACGTTCCGCTGACGAGGGTACAGTCGCGGTGAAAAGCGGCCATCTCACGTCCGAGTTTAGCGACCTGATCGAGGTTGAGCCGTTTGGGCGACTTCTCCTGAATGTGAATGGGACGGTAAAAGACAACCCAGGCGTCGGTGTCGTTATCGATGTAGCGGTGGAAGAACAGCTGGTTGCCTTTCATGAGGGCCCGGCTGAGAAAGTTAGCGTAGCGAACGGGCAGGTTGTTGGCCAGAACGTTCACGATGGTATGGTCTTCGGCGAAACCCTCGAAGGAGCCGAAGACGGTCACTTTTGCGATAAGTACGTTGCCATCGGCCATATTCATCTGGAAAACCGAATTGGTAGACACTTTGGCGCTGATGTTTTCGATCGAGGAGATGGTCCGGGTATGATCGTAGGCACGCCAGGCGTAGTGGATGATGGCTTCGTAATCGGTCATTTTTGATGGTCTTATGGTGTGATTGCTCACGTTATTTCGAGATAGCGGCGCAACTCCCAGTCGGTGACTGCTGCCTGATACTGCTGCCACTCCCAGAGGCGGGTTTTAACGAAGTGGTCCGTAAAGTCTTTGCCCAACAGGTCATAGTGAGGCCCCTCAACCGCCATTGCACCTGCGGCCGCGCCCAGATTGGCAGGGAGTAACTCACCGACTTCCTGATCGTAAGCGCTGCCCTTCACCGGAGGAAGCTCTAAAGGTAGTTTGTGCTCGATGCCGTACAGCCCGGCGGCCAGCGCCGCCGCAACGGTGAGGTACGGGTTGGCGTCGGAGCCGGGTACGCGGGTTTCGAGGCGGCAGCTCTTTTCGCTGCCCGGGATGACCCGCAGGGCCACCGTTCGGTTGTCGACGCCCCAGTTACAACGGGTTGCGGCCCATGAGCCGGCGACGTAGCGTTTGTAGCTGTTGACGGTAGGGGCGAAGAGCGGCAGGATGACGGGGAGCAGCGCCAGTTGACCGGCCAGGTAGTGCCGGAAAGTTTCGCTCATTCGGTGCGGAGCGGTGGCATCGTAGAATGCGTTTTTGCCGTCGTGCCAGAGCGATTGGTGCAGATGCCCGCCGCAGCCGGGCATATCGGCCCGGGGTTTGGCCATAAAGCTTGCCACCAGCCCGTGGCGATAACTGATCTGGCGGACGCCCTGCTTGAACAACACGGCCCGGTCGGCAGCTTCCAGTGCTGTCTGGTGGCTGATGGCGGCTTCCATCACGCCGGGGCCGGTCTCGGTGTGCAGCCCTTCCAGTTCCACGCCGAACCGGCCGAGTTGCCCGAACAGGTCCGCAAAATAGTCGGCGTTCATGCCGGTGCGAAGCCCGGAGTAACCGTACATGCCCGGGCTGAGCGGACGAAGGTTGCGGAAGTCTTTCTCCGCCAGGGAGTCCGGCGTTTCGCGGTAAACAAACCACTCGTACTCGGGCCCGAAGCGGGCCGTGAAGCCGAGTTTCTCCGCCCGGGCGATAACCCTTTTCAGCAAAGAGCGCGGGCAGCCCGCCGCGGCGGGGTCTTCGCCCCCGGAGAAATCGGCGAGTATAAAAGGGATGTTGTTCTCCCAGGGAATATGCCGCAGCGTATCGGGCTGTAACTTTACCTGACTGTCAGCATAACCAGGGTCGGGTACAGCATGGCCGTAGAGCTCGTCCTGGCTGTCCCAGCCAAAAATTACGTTACAAAAACCCATACAGTCGGTGAGGGCCGAGCGTACTTTATCCCGGTGGAGGTATTTGGTCCGCAAGACACCGTCGAGGTCCGTTACGCCGACTTTTACCTGTGCGCCGGGGGCAGCATCCAGTTGTTGGAGAAGATCATTCACGCTTGGGGAGTTTTTGAGGCAGGTTGAAGAAAAAAGCTTCTACACCGACCGGTAAAACTCGAGCAGGCGGCCACTGGTTCGGTGAGGATAGAAGCGTGGCTCCACGCCGTATTCGTTGATGTAGATGCCAGGCTCGGGCCGTTCATCGACGTACTTTCCGATTAATTCGGGGTCAGATCCTTCGGGGAGGTTGTCGATAACGCGCTGGCGTGCTTCAGACCATAAGTTGCCGATTTCGCGGCGAATCAGGCGAACGTAAACAAGGTCTTCTTCGGTGTAGTTGGTAGGCATGACGGTTTATTTAAGCGCCGCCAAACGGGCGGTAGAGGCAAAGTAGGTACTATTGCGGATATTGGCAACTTGTAGATGCTTTACCCGCTGCTTTCGTTTCCGGTATGTCGCCTTTTTAAAGGACTGACAAGGACAATGACAAAACAAAATACACGCTTTGGCTTACGCTTATCCACCAATCATAACGTTTGGTGCTCCCTGAACGATGGTGCCGCCGTGGGCGGTCGCATCGCCGAGACGCGCGGCGGGTTTTCCGCCGATCATTACGGTGGCTGAGCCCTTCACGATGCTGGCGGGCGGACCCACGCATAGGCAGGAGTCGCCCAGGGTTGCAGCCGGTAGTCCCGCAACCAAAACGTTGGGTACTCCGGGGCCGGTGATGGGGCCGCCGACGTGGGGAACGGGCGGTATTCCGGGCGTTTGCATCGGGCAGGTATGCATGTCGGTGAGGCGGGCGGCTGGGGGCATTTTATTGGTATTTTGGTTCGTTGTGGGCGCGGGCGCAGGTGCGGTGGAGGTTGGAAGGGCATGGGGGCGTCAGTTAATCATCACCATTGCTCCTTCGATGATCGTGTTGCCACCGGAACTAAGTTCAGCGCTTGCGCCACCTTTTACCTGAATACCAATGCTTCCCTCCAGGCTTATGTCTCCACCTGATGAGGTGGCCTCGATGTTTTGGTCAGCTTTGAGACTGATTTTACCGCTGGCTTTCAAGACGATGTCTTTGGTGCTCGTCAGGGTGATGCCGTCATTGTCCAGCTTTACCGTATTGCCGTTCTCATCGGTTAGAACGACGGAGCTCTTGTCTTCAGACAGCACCAGACTGTTCCCGGCCGGAGTCGCAATGGAGAAGGTTCGTTCATCGTCGTTAAACTCAAGGTGGAGCCCGGACCTGGTCGTCAGGGCTTTGATTTTGTTGGTCTCTTCTGCGGAGTAGGCGCTCTTGTGTCCTGGGCCGGGGAGGCTGCCAAGGACTACCGCAAAGCGGGGATCATCGGCCAGAAAGCCGAGCAGCACTTCGTCTCCGATGTCGGGTAAAAAGAAAGCTCCGGCTCCTTGGGTCGCGAAGAGCATCGACTGGCGGGCCCATACCGCGGTATCCAGCGCCGGGATGTTGACGTGTATCCGCGCGTGCCCCTCCGGATCCTGGTGGATGTTGAGGACTACACCGTTTTGCAGCCCGCTGATTTGGGATGCTTCTTCGGGGGAATACCGCGGATTGGCTGCCTGGGCTGCGTTCCAGTCCGGCGGAAGCCCGAAGCTGGTTTCCGTTGTCCAGTGTCCTTCAATGATAGTGTGGCGAACGCCGGTGATCAGGGCACGGCCGTTAAACCGGTCTCCAAACCCGGCCAGCTCGATGAGGGTGTTGATTTTAGGCGTCGCGTTGCCGTAGAAAACGACTCGGCCCCGCACGGCAGACATCCGGGAGCGGAGCAGCATAGCATTTGCCGTTGCCCGCAACGAAGATTCGGGCAGGGGTAGAGTAGTGCGGAACTGTTGCTTGCCCAGGTCTGTCTCTGCGGCCAGTTCGCTTCCCTCCAGATTACCCGGATTGACGAGAGAGGGCTCTTCCCCTTCAGCTTCGACCAATTTACCGGTGGAGAAATCCCAGCCTGCGGCCGAAGCCGCGGAAAACTGGTGGCTGGCGTTGACTTCGCCGTCGAACTCAAGAACGTCTTCGCCGTAAGTAACGACCAACTTCGGAGGAGTGGATGTCCCGGGTGCTTTGAGGAACACCTCGCCCAACTCGGAGTAAACGATCATTCCGTTGGCGGCGGCGCGACTCACGATGAAGTCCCAGTCTGTCATCCGGTGCTGGATGAGCAGGGGGTGCGTGTATGTGGTAGCCTCTACCGTTCTTTTTAGGCTTGCGCCGGCGAGGAGATCGTCGATTACAGCACTGTCTGTTTTGCCCTCGAAAGTAGCGGTTTTTTTACCGACGGTCAGCTTGCTTGCCGCTGCCTGGCAGCGAACGCTAAGCACGGGTTGTCGGTCTGGCTGTACCTGGAGGCCATGGCCAACAATCCTGCCCCTGAAAATCGTTTCGGTGACCGCGTTGTACCCTGCCTTTATTTCAACGGAAACACCGGGCAGAAAGTCTTTGCCGGAACTGATGGCAAAGGAAGCATTGCTGCCTGATTCATTGGGTAATAGAATCGAGAAGGTTGCCCGGGCGGTGCTGCTAACTCCACGCTCTACTTCGGCCGATATAAGCAGGTATTCATCCTTAAGTTCTGAACCGTCGGTCAGGATTTTAACGGATAGTAATTCCATATATGCAACTAAGGGACTCTCTGACATAAGGTTTTCTTTGAGGAGGGAGATTGTAAGCTTCGGGCTGAAACTGGTTACTGTTATTTCTGAAGGGTGATCCCTTCGTGGGCGAGTGTGATTTCCTCCACCACTACCTTTCTGCTTTCTGCGGAGAGGTCAGATTCCTTCATTTTTATAGGGAAGGCGTTATTTAGTTTCCAGGTCATGACGGGGTGGTGCTCCTGGTCGAGAAGCCGGATGGTGACGGTTTCCCGTTCAACTACGTTCATTTTTATGGAACTGAAGTAATCGTACAAGCCGGAATCATAGTCAAAAAAACCTTTTTTCAAGGTGACATTGGAGACCATTGTCAGCCCCGGCATCTTGACGGTAGCAAACTGAAGGTTGTCACCCATGGGGTGTTCGATTACATTATCCTCAACATCGAGCCCGGATACTTCCTGAAAGGAAGCTTCGCCGTGATCGCCGAAGGTGACCTTGAAGTGAAATTTTGGTACGGGCCAGGGATTTTCCTGTCTTTCGCCTGCCATGATGATTTGCTTTGGTTTAGAGAAGCGGTTTTGTGGTGGAGCGATGTTTCCTGTCAACTGACTTTGCACCCGCGGCCGCGCCGTATGCAAAAAAGAATAAGGCCAGCTGAACCGGAGGACTGGGCTAAGCCTCCGACATCTTCTGCTGAAAATTGAGAGCGATATATTCCGCCGGATGCGTAATGGCCACCTTGACGGTGATGCGCATTATACCCTCAAGGATATCGGTTGCAGTCATCGTACTCCCAAGACCAACGTCTACGCTGAACGACTGCTCTGGGGTTGCCCCGGCAAGTCCGCCGGCCTTCCAGAAATTGGTGAGAAATACAGAGATGGAAGTCTTGATGGAAGTCCAGGTTTCAGCCGAATTGGGGGAGAAGGCGCAGCTTTCCACCGTATTGGTGATAGACTGCTCGATGAAAATGACCGTACGGCGAACGCTGATGTAGCGCCAGTCAAGACTGTTGCCATCGAGGGTGCGGGCGCCCCAAACGAGTACGCCCTGGCCGGGAAAGGAGCGAATAGCGTTGATGGATTTGCCGTCAAACGGCACGTTCATATCTTTCTGATCGCTGTTGTTTATCTCAATTGCTGGTGCCATAACGGAACCAATTCTAACGTTGGCTGGCGACTTGAACACACCCACTGAGTTGTCGACCATGGAATACACCCCTGCCATAGCAGCACTTGGAGGCAGCAAATTGAGATACTTGCGGATGTCGTTCATCGCCGTCGCGTACAACGCATCCGCCGGGCCGGGCCTGATTTCGCTGGCGGCGTCGAGGTTGTCCGGCCCTACCTCATCTTTGGTAACCGCAGTAGTGTGAAGCCAGGGGAAATAGGCCGCGCCCCAGTCGAGATTTTCGGAGCCGATGCCCTTTCGGAAGCGGGTGATGTCAGGCTCTATATTGTAGAACGGATCTTCTGAACTGGCGCCGTCCATCCGTACGTCCAGGATTGCAAACCGGCTCTTTGTATCCCCGCCGCAGTGACTGAGCATCTGTTGCTGGAGCTGGTAGGTGGCCTTTTGGTCTTCGTTGGAGTGATTGGCCCGCACCGGAGCGTGTACTGCTTCGGGGATGAGGAGCATCGTCGGCTCCTTTTCTTTGCGGAGCGGCGCGAGGCCCGACTGCAGGGTTTCGAGACTGATCACCGCCGGGTTACCATCTTCTGTAGAGTAGCCGCCGACGGAAACGATGTAACAACTTGATCCTCCGTTTTCGTAAAAGATCCTCAACTGCCGGTAAAGGGTGAAGAAGTAGTCTTTGACCGCCAGTTTATACGGCACCCCGGCTTCATCAGAATTGGATAAAGTGAAGGTCGTTGCGGGTGCTCCGCCAAACAACCGCTCGAACTCAGCCATCGAATTAATTTTGGTTGGTACGAGGCGCAGAGACTCTTCACCCCGTTCTGCTTTTTCGGTATAACCAATGAAAGCCGGGACAGCCGTTGGTACGGGGACTACGGCTTTGGGGAAATCATTTATTTCTTCGATATACACCCCGGGGGTGCTTTGGGTCTTGGCCATGATGGTGTAATTGCTGGTGTTAGAGATAGACGAACATATCTGAATAGAACACCGTAGGGTCGTGCTCATCCCGGGTAACTTGTTCCCCTCCCGCATTGGGCAGGAGAATCGCATCAGGATGGATGTTTCCCGCCTCATCGGTATAAGTAAGGAGGAAGCGCTCGGGCGGGCGGAACCTGAGCGGAATGGGGCTTGCGGATACCAACACCGCTGCCTCCGAACCATTGGCCAACGGGCGAGTGGGAGGAGTAGGAACCCTGAATTCAGGACTGTCTCCTTCGCTGCTGATGCTGAGCTTTTCAAGGTTTACGGTACGGCCGATTATGTAGTAGCGCCAGAAGGTGCTGCGGGCAGAAAAGGATATGGTGTAAACCGCTGGGTCGATGCTGCCGTCAGGGGCAAGAATTGCGTGGTTCCCGTCTCCGGTGTCACCAAGAGTGATGGACAGCAAGCCGATGTCACCGACCTGATAGCCGTCGCTTTTAGGGAGGAAAGGCGTTGCCTCCTCGCCATCCCTGAGGAAATACCGGCCGGCCTGCAGGCCGGCACTCATGATGTCCACCCGGGTTGACGACCCGGGGCCGGGCATTGCTGCACCATCGGGAAGAGCATCTCCGTTTTCGTCAGCAACCCAGGCCTCTGCCGGGTTATTGCTGACTTCCCACTCAGAAACCGGACTAACGACACCGGTTAGCGCATCGGGGTTAGCCGAAAATATTTTGGCAGATCCCTGACCGTAGTTAGTAAAATACAGCAGCGAAGAAGAGGGGGCTTCGGGCAGGTGATTGGTGTAATTGTAGAGCAGTGGCGTAGCGGTCCGCAACCAGAAGGAGAGGCGCAAGGGAGCTTTTAAGTTCTTCAGCGGATTGGGGTGGTCATCCGTCTCCCCGTAGAAGAGTTCGGTTCCGTAATTCCTCGCTACCATTCTCACTGTCATGCTTTCCATCAGTTGGGCCGTCAGTGGCGAGGGGACGAGTACGAGATCGCGACAATTCCCGTCGGAGAAATAGTCGTGCTGAAGACGGATCTGGAGCAGGGATTGGAAGTGCGTGTCCATGGTGTTCTTGTGCTGGGGGGCAAGTGGCGCAAAAAGCAGTATTGCCTGATCTGAAAATCGGACCTGCTCTAAAGATAGGTGTTCGCCGGGCTTGTTTCAAGCGGAGAGGGGAAAACGGGGGTTTTTACGGGGGTGAGAGGGTATTTCAGGGAGGTTAATTTGCGGGCGCGGGCGCAGGTGCAAGGAACGTTTCGAAACACCAACCTCTCGGGGAAGATGGTGAATCATGTCAAATTTACTCATCCATAATTTTCTTTTATTGCTTTTTTAAACAATGTACTCTTCCCGGACGATAACCGGATTCTCTGCATTTACAGCTGAAGCACTAACCGGTCACCGTTTCGATGAGTTCCAGCTGGGCAATAATATCCCGTAGCGGGATTGCGGACGAAGCCCGGCCTGCAATTACTTCATACATATTGTCGAACAGGTTCATCCAACGGCCGGTCAGGGTGGGGTAGGTTGCCCGGCCGGCATCGGTGTGGAGGATTCCGGCTTGTGCTTCCGGTTCTTGTCCGAAACCGGAGTCGGCCGGCCGCAGGCCGGCTTTCAGCTGGTCTTCCTGAACGTCGATGCCGTATTTCACGAAGGAGCCTTTGTCTCCGTGCAGGCGGTAGCGGGGTGTTGGTTCCCGCACGAGGAGGCTGCACGATAAATCTGCCCCGAAGCCGTCGTACTCAAGGTGGAGGTCAAAAGCATCGGGGATGCTGGAGAACGGACGCTGGATCCACGTCCGGCCACTCACGTGGTTGGGCACGCCGAAGCAGGCGATGGCCTGATCGATCAGGTGAGCGCCGAGATCGTAGATCATTCCTGCGCCGGGACCGGGTGTTTCCTTCCAGGCTTTGGCGTTGGCCTGGGGTTTCCAACGGTCGTAGCGGGCTTCGAAACCAACCAGCCGACCCAGGTCGCCCGAAGCGAGTACCTGCTTTACGGTGAGGAAGTCGCTGTCCCAGCGCCGGTTTTGAAATACGAAGAGATGGAGACCTTTGCGTTCCGCCAAATCCCGTAACTCCCGCAGTTCCGCTGCGGTGGCGCAGGCGGGCTTGTCGACCAGCACGTGCTTACCCGCTTCCAGGGCAGCGCGGGCAATAGCATAGTGTGTTGCGTTGGGGGTAGCTATGCTGACGAGGTCGACTTCCGGGTCGGCGAAGACTTCTTCGGCCGAAGCAGTGGGCGTAAGACCGGGAAAGTCGGCCGTTACTTCGTCGGCCCGGCTGGTTACGATGCGCACAACTTCGAAGCCGGAATGGGATTGGTAAAAAGGAGCCTGGAGGTAACGTCCGGAAAGACCGTAGCCGATGACGGCGGTTTTTATTTTGAGCATTGGAACTGATTTATCGTTTCAAACCAATGCTAAAGCTTTAGGTTTGCACTCAGAAAGGATGCTTTGTGAGCACGGCTTTTTAG
The DNA here is from genome assembly GCF_008014675.1 of Neolewinella aurantiaca. Lineage (GTDB taxonomy): Bacteria > Bacteroidota > Bacteroidia > Chitinophagales > Saprospiraceae > Neolewinella > Neolewinella aurantiaca. The sequence goes on from NZ_VOXD01000039.1 coordinate 25,019, forward strand.
TCGTCGGTATCACAGGGCGCAAACCAGATTGTCGCTCAACCCCCTCCCAGCCTCCCCACACCGCTGCGCTGGGGAGGAGCAATCGCGACAATCTGGTTTGCGCCCGTATCACATCGTCCCAAAATTCACCTTTAAAGTTTAAACTCATGAAAACGCCTTATTTTTTAGCGGTATTCTTCCTCGCCTTCCTGTTCGTCGCCTGCGGCTCCGACGCCAATCCCGAAATGGCCGATGTTTCCGGTTCGGAGGCGGAAACGAATGCCGAAACGGTCATCTTCCTGAGCCGCCACGCCGAAAAAGCGGAGGGCGAAGACCCTGAATTGCTTCCGGCTGGCGAAGCGCGGGCCGAACGCATCGCGCAGCACCTCAGCGTCTTCGATTTCTCGGCCGTCTACGCTACTGACTTCGTGCGTACCCGGGCGACTGCCGCGCCAATCGCCCGCGAAGCGGGCGTTGCTGTCCAAACCTACTCCGCCGATGCGAGCCCGGAAACCCTGACGAAAGAATGGCTGACTAAGCACCGTGGCGAGACGATCTTTGTTGTTGGCCACTCCAACACCATCCCCAAACTCGTCAACACCCTCATCGGCACCGAAAAATACCAGGACATCGACGATGACGATTACGACGGGCTCTTCCGCGTAAGCGTAAAGGCCGACGGCAAAGCTGGTGTCCGCAAGATGAACACGAAGGGGCAGTAAGCCAGAGTACGCTGCCTGGATCCGGGATTTAAATTGCATACCAATTCCCGACTCCCTACTCTGCACCTGCGTCCGCGCCGTCTGAACGGGAAAATGCGTTAACTTAGCGAGCATGCAAGACAGTAAAATCTCCCTGCGCGACGCTGTTTCTATCGGGATCGGAGGAATGGTCGGTGGCGGTATATTCGCCGTGCTCGGCCTGGCCGTCGACCTGGCCCGGGGCGCCACGCCCCTCGCTTTCATCGTTGCGGGTTTCATCGCCCTTGTCACTGCGTACAGCTACGCGAAACTCTCGGTGGCTTACCCCGACCGGGGCGGAACCGTCCGCTTCGTCAACGAAGGGTTTGGCAAGGGTGTTTTCAGCGGCGGCGTCAATAACCTGCTCTGGATCAGTTACATCATCATGCTCTCGTTGTATGCGGCGGCTTTTGGCTCCTACGCGCCAAACCTGTTCGGTATCACCGGCGACGATGCAACGGATAGCCACATCTACCTGAGCGGTATTATCCTGCTGGCCACCTTCATCAATTACTACAGCATCGCGGTGGTGGGCAAGATCGAGTCTTACGCGGTGATCATCAAACTGGTCATCCTGCTGGCTTTCGTTGCTCTTGGGTTTTACGGTCTGGTGGGTAACGATAACCTGGGCCAGCTGGCGCCGGACAACTGGGTTTCACCGGTAGATATCCTTACGGCGGGCATGGTTATTTTCGTTGCCTACGAAGGCTTCGAACTCATCGCCAACTCCGCCCCTGATTTGCGCGATCCGGGTGAAAACATCCCCAAAGCTTATTACTATTCGGTGGGCTTTGTCATCCTGTTGTACCTCGCCATTGCGGTCATTACGGTGGGTTCGCTGGAGTTCAGCGAAATCGCCACCGCCCGCGATTATGTCCTGGCCGAAGCCGCCAAGCCGATGTTAGGGCAGATTGGTTTCACGATCATTACGGTTGCCGCTCTGATTTCCACTTTTTCGGCCATCAACGCATCCCTTTACGGCGGTAGCCGGGTGAGCTACGAGCTCGCCGAAGACGACGAGCTCCCCCATTCGCTGACCGACTCGTTGTGGAACCAGCCCGTTGGGCTGGCCATCACGGCCGTCCTGACGTTGGTAATGGCCAATACCCTGAAACTGGAAAGCATCTCTACCGCTGGCAGCGTGGGTTTCTTACTGGTTTTTGCCGTTGTAAACCTGGTTGGTTACCGCAAGAGCGCAGACACGGGAAGCAACCGGATCATCCCCATGGTGGGGTTCATTATTTGTTCCGTAGCGCTGGTTACGCTGCTGGTGCAACAGTACCAGACGGCCCGGACGGGAGTTCTGATTGCCGGCGGAATTGTAAGCGCCTGCTTTCTGGTGGAATGGGGATATAAAGCGAGTCGTGCTTAAAGGGCGCTTTTCAGGGCGCGGCCGCGGGTGCAGCGTGGGTTAATTGGCCCGGTTCGGGTGTCCGTCAAAGTTGTAACCGGGAAGGAAAGCAGTCACCCCACCGTTTCTATTCCTGCTTACGTTCCCGGAGCTTTTGTTTAAACATCCGCGCTGCGCTGGTGTAACCTCCCTCAGTACCGTCCAGAAAGTGGACGTGGTCTTCATCGTGATCCCTGACGTAGCAAGACATCACCGAAGCGTGGGTAACGTGGTACCCAAACACAATTTTACCGGCCTGTTCGAGTTTTTCGAGGTCCGTGATGAGTTCTTTGATCTGAGCGTCGGTGCCCGAAATGACGGTATTGATGTTGCCATCCAGCATCAGGCTGTCGGTTAGTTGGGTAATCCTGGCCAGGTATTTTTTTCCCGCTTCGGTTCGCTTGAAATACCAGGGCCCGTAGAGCGTCGCGATCCAGTTGCGCAGGAGGTACCTGAAACTGAGGCGCCCGAGGCTGGCGTACATCTCTTTAGCCAGGTTCATGAGACCGAGATTGAGGACCAGGCGGCTGGAGCCAATCGGGAGGCGTTGGTTCAACGGCCCGAAAATCCGGTCGATCCGGGAAATTACCTCACCGTAGATTCTGCCCTGAAGCGTATCCTCCTGTGAGCTGACGAGCAGCACCAGAATCTGTTCTGCGTCCCGTGGTGGCGCAATTTCGTTCCAGCGACACTCCATTCCGGTAAGGTCGAGCGCTTCGAGCTTGGCGGCGAGTGCTTCTTCGTCAATAAAGGTGGCCTTTATCTTCGTTTCTGCTTCCTTCAGGCCGTTGCCCAGCACGACCGGAATGATGTACAAGCGGTTGAGCGCTGCTCGCGAAATACGGATAGACGTTCCGCCAGCGTAGACTTTGTCTACGCCGAGGGCACCTACCCGCAAGACCAGGTCCATTCGTTGTTTCACGTGATGCCGGTAATTATCCAGTATTGCCACCAGGTCTTCAGATAGCTCCGCGGGTACAATAAAGGTGGCACCGTCTCCGCCAAAGAAGTAAGGGATTACCAAGCCATCGTATTTCGTCCGCAGCCGGTTCAGTACGGTGATGATTCCGCCCGTGGCTGCCAGGTTTACATCGTGGTGCCGCCCCGCGGCAACCGCCTGGGTGGACCCCATCACGTCGATGACGATCACCTGCCAGTCGGGGGGGACAGGAGCAAAGAGTTTCTCTTTGCCCAGTAGTTTACTCATCTTATTGGTGCGAACGGGAAGGTCCTGATAAAAGGCACGGTTAGACATCTGAGTATCTAACGGTAAACAGCGGGCCTGAGTGCGCTGGGGTCGAATTGAACGACTGTGGCACGATCAATTCGACCGAAGGCACTCTGTCGGGCTCATGATTTGAAACCAAATTAGTGCAATCTTTATTTTTTTACATTAAAAAGTTGTTATTTTCGATTGCGGCTCCTAGATTTGTATCAAATGATGAATGATGGGACTTATTGTAATCAAAGACGAGACACTTTTTGGCGTTGTAACCCAGGAGCAGCGCCTGACCATCGTAAAAGAGACGCTGACGTTGCGTGATATCATCACGGCGAGGGTGGAAGAGGAGGTACGGAAGCACAACGCCACCATTTCTGAACGGTATCAATACCTGATCGACCTTTCCCCCGCGGAGAAACGGCTGAACCTCGGTAATAAACTGAAGCGCAAAAAATCGATCGACCCGCAGGAGCCGGTCCTGAAAGCGATCGAGGCCTTCCGGGCGAATGCTTTCTTCGTACTTGTTGGTAACCAACAAGTGGACGATCTGGAGGAAGTCATCCCGGCTTCGCGGGAGCTGGAAGTCTCTTTCGTTAAGCTGACACCGCTCATTGGCGGATAAGAATTTCTCTCCGGTTTCACCCTTTAACCCAGCCTGATGTTCAAGAAAATTGCAAAGCTCATTACCTCCGTAAAACCCGACACTGCACCTGCGCCCGCGCCGTATGAAGCCGCCAGATTCGCGACTGCCTACGCCGAGATTTCCGGATTCGTTCATTCGGGTGATATTGGATTCGGATCAGGTTTGGGGAAGAATAAAGTGTACCAGAACCTGCGCAAAACGTGGCCACTTGAAGATCAGCAAGACTTTGTTGTTTGGTTGGCGCATCAGCTGAAAGATGCCCGCAAGGGGTGGAAAGTGAACTCCTATTGGTAGCACAAAGATTCGTTTCGTTACCAGCTACTGGTCGCGCTGATGAGTACCAAATTGCTCGATTCTCCCGCTGCAGTAGTGAAGATTGGCCGGCTCTTTCTCGACACAAGAATCAGGAACTGGAACATACTCGTGAGCTGGCCGGTGAAGAAACTGATTTTGCAGCTGGAACGCCGCTACAAAGACGTGGCGTCCCCGGAGCCGGAGGTCGTTGCACTGATCAATGAATACCTCGTTCGGCTAAAGGACGACCGCGACCTCGTTCGCCGCCTCACGGTCGTTTTGGGAGATGAAGCAGAGGTTCAGGACTTCTTTTTCGTGACCGGCATCGACCATTTCGGAAAGCCGATGAACGCGCTGGTGGCATCACACTGGTCCGGCAACGAATTTGCACCGGTCCTCCACCACGCATATACCGCAAAAACGGGTCGGCCTTCGGCCAAATGGCTTACAACCGCGCGTGAACTACTTAAGCCGCTCGGCAAGAGCAAGACCAGGAGCTTTATTGCTGAACTGCTGCAATTGCTTTGTGCTACCCCGGAAACGGTTCAGGAAAACAATTGGTACGATCATTACCTTTTTCTGCACAACGACAATGCCCAAACCGTCAAAGGTCTGTTGTGGATAACCAGCCTGTTCGATGAGGAAGCGTTCTCCCGGAAACTATCAGAACTGGCTGCCGTGGCCTACAGAAAGGTCCCCAATAAAGGACCGCTCGACACCAAAACCGGCAACGCCTGCGTAACGGCCCTTTCCCTGACCAAAGGCGTGCACGGCATCAGCCAGCTGGCCGGACTCGCCTACCGGATCAAGCAAACGGGGATTCGGAATAAGGTGGATAAAATCCTCCGCGAAGTAGCGGAGAAAAAAGGCGTGAGCCGCCAGGAGATCGAAGACCTGTCGGTGATGGAATTCAACCTTTCCGGAGATCTGATGGAAGTTGAGATCGGGCCATACGTGGCGGAAGTCCGGCTGATCCGGCCCGGGAAATCCGTTATGGCCTGGCGCAGAGAAGACAAAACCCAGAAGAGTATCCCTAAAGCCGTGAAGGACGGCTTCCCCGAGGAACTGAAGGCCCTGAAAGCCCGCAAAAAATCGTTGGAGCGCGACAGTATCAACCTTCGCGACCGCATCGACTGGGCGTTGCGCCTCAACCGGGAAATGACTGTTAATTACTTCCGCGATACCTGGCAAAAAAACAGCCTGCTCAACTTCTTCGCCAACCGGCTGATCTGGCTGTTTTCTGATGCAGACGGGAAAAACAGCGTTGCGGTGATCCGGGCCAATGACCGCTGGGAAGACATCGCCGGCGAGGCGGTTGACCTGGCCGGCAGGCAGCAGATGCGCCTTTGGCACCCGGCCCTGGTCTCAACCGCAGAGGTGGAAGAGTGGAGAAATTATCTCCTCCGGCGGGAAGTCGTCCAGCCGCTCAAACAGGCGTTTCGCGAGGTTTACCTGCTCACCGCTGCCGAAGAGCGGACGGCAACGTACAGCAACCGGATGGCGGCCCACATCCTTAAACAGCATCAGTTCGCAACCCTCGCGCGGGGCCGGGGATGGGCCTACTCACTCATCGGAGCCTATGACCACGGTATGGAGTCTCAGGCCTGCTACCAAAACCTGCCGGAACTGGGCATCAGGGTGGAATACATCATTCTGGAAATGCAGGATGGTGACAACTATAACGACGTCGGCATCTGGAATTACGTCAGTACCGATCAGGTCCGGTTTCTGGACATGCGGCAGCAGGGAGAGGTGCTGGACCTGAGTCTGATTCCGCCCGTACTGCTCTCCGAAATACTGAGAGATACCGACTTGTTTACCGGCGTGGCCAGCATCGGTAACGACGATCAGTGGGCCGACAGTGGGGGAGAGGTGTTCCGGAGCTACTTCCGTGAATACACGACGCGTGACCTGTCGGGAATGGGCAAAAACCGCAAGCTTGCGCTGGAGCGACTGATTCCGCGCCTGAAAATCCGGAACGTAGCAACCGTAGACGACAAATTCGTCCGGGTAACCGGAAAGCTGCGCAAGTACAAAATCCATATTGGCAGCGGAAATATCCTGATGGAGCCCAACGACCAGTACCTGTGTATCGTTCCGGCAGCGTTCTCGCCGTTCAAAAAATCGGCCGACAAGCTTTACCTTCCTTTTGAGGGGGACCGCACGCTTTCGATCATCATTTCCAAAGCATTGTTGCTCGCCGAAGACGATAAAATCACGGATACAACGATCACGCGTCAGTTGAAATGGTAGCATTTTTTGCGGGGCCGCAGGTGCAAAGGAGGGTAGATTGCACCGTTGGTCGCGACATAGTTCCCGATGCACACTTGAATGTCTTGTCTGCAGCGATCAGGCCGTCTTCTCCGGCGGTTTGATCGCTGCATTTTGCTTTGGTATCGTGGTCGACCGTACATTGAACCGGGCCTGAGAAATGCGCCTGGGGGTAAACCCTGTACCGCGTACGGAGCGTAACTGAACCTGTTTTCACCAACCTTTACGGTCGTAAAGACGACCTCTTTACGCTTACGCACCTCTTTTTTACTGACAGGCACGGTACGGATTAAACCTTAGCTCAACTTTGGGCTACACCAATCAACGGTACCGGATCATGCAAAAACCGGTTCTGACTTTACACTCGTTTAAATTTAGAAGATGAACCATCGGTCGACTGCGGTAATACCGCCGCGTACATGCAAACAACTATTTTATACATTTCTTGCCATTCTCTTTACCTGTAGCCTCGGTGCTCAGGACATGGAGGTTCGGGGAACCGTCGTTTCCTCCGAGTCCGGCGACCCGCTCATCGGGGTAACGGTAATGAAACTGTCCACCAATACCGGCACCATCACCGATCTGGACGGAGGTTTTGTGCTCTCCGCCCGCAACGGAGACGTGTTACAGTTCTCCTACACCGGGATGCAAACCAGAGAAGTAACCGTCTCGGGGCCAACCCTGGCCATTCAACTGGACGAACAGGCCCAGAACCTCGAACAGGTAGTGGTGATCGGTTACGGAGAAGTCAAAAAGAAAGAAGTAACCGGATCGGTTGCTCAGGTGAGCTCCGAGGAACTCGACAAATTCGTTACTTCCGACGTCGGATCGGCCCTGCAGGGCCTCGTTGCGGGGGTAAACGTAACGTCGGCCTCCGGTGCTCCGGGCGAAGCTTCCAACATTCAAATCAGAGGTATTACCTCGCTTGACGGAAGCAATACACCGCTCTTCGTTGTCGACGGCATCCCGCAGGACGGAGACCCCCGACTCAGCCCCAATGAGATCGAAACCGTGGACATCCTCAAAGATGCCGCATCGGCCGCTATCTATGGTACCCGTGGTGCGGCAGGGGTAATCCTGATTACAACGAAGACGGGAAAGTCAGGGAAGATGCAGATCAACTTCAACCAGAGCTACGGCATCAACAGTATTACTTCGGGTACACCGCTGATGAATACCGCCGAACAGTTGTACTACCAGCAAACAGTCTTCGAAAATGTGGCGGGCTCTTTCGATCTGCCCATCACCAGAATCCCCCAGTGGTTTGGCAACGACAATGATCTGCGCGACTTCGTGCAGGTAGAAGATGCCGTAACACAGAACTACGCTTTCGATGTTTCCGGAGGAAACAAGGAGGTATCCTACAGCTTCGTAGGCGGCTACTTTACCCAGGAAGGAAACCTGATCAATTCCAAATTCGATCGCTACAACGCCCGCACTACGACGCGCTACAAAAAAAATAAACTGAGCGTAACGGGGAGCCTTGCCTTCAGTGCCGAAGCGACGGACGAGACCAATGGTAACCTGCTCCTCTACGGCATCCGCTACCGCCCTTACCAGCCGCTTTTCGACGTCAGCGACCAGGTCATCGAGATAACGCCGGGCCCGGAGGAAACTTCACTGAATAACCTGGCAACCGTACTGCGTAACGAACGCGACCGCGACCGTGACCGGGTGAACGGAAGCCTGAACATCGGGTATGACCTGGCTAAAGGGCTGCGCCTGACCACCAACCTCGGTGGTTCGGTTACCAATACGAGAGGTAAACGTTTCACCCCTGCTTACAGCACGTTCGACCTCACCACCGGCGAGCTGGAAACAGACCCTACAAAGAGTTTTATCGAAAACACCAGCAGCCGGGCCTACACCTTCCTCTGGGACGCGGGACTTGATTACACCAAAAAGATGGGAGACCATCGCATCAAAGCACTTGCCCGGTTTTCGGTCGATGAGCGTAACTACGAATACTTCGAAGCCGGGCGTCAGGGTGTTGCCAACAACAACATCAGCGTTCTTAACATCGGAACGATCAATCCCTACGCCAATTCCGGCGAAGGAGGCAACCAGACTTACAAGATCAAAACCATCGGTACTATCGGCCGCCTTCAGTACGACTACAAAGGACGTTACCTGATCAGTGCCAGCGTCCGCCGCGACGGTTCCTCCAAGTTCGCCGAAGAGAACCGCTACGGTGTATTCCCTTCCGTTTCTGCAGCCTGGAATGTTGCCGACGAGCCTTTCTGGAAAGGGATACTAAAGAAGATTGATAATTTCAAGATCAGAGCGAGCTATGGTCAGACCGGTAACGAAAGCTTCCCGGCGTATCGTTATTCCACCGTCGTCAGCCAGGATGCCGACTACCTCTTCGGGAATACGCTGCTGTTTGGCGCTACCCAAAGAAACTATGCCAACCGCCTGGTACAATGGGAAACTTCCATTCAGCAAAACATCGGGCTTGACCTGGGATTAGGGCAGGGTAAGTTCTCGCTGACCGCCGACTACTACTCGACCCAGAAAAACGGAATGTTGTTTCCCGTACAGCTGCCCGCCTCGGCCGGCGCGCTGGGCAACAACGCCCAACTGACCCTCAACGTGGGCGATATGACGAACACCGGTGTTGAGGTGGGGGGGCGCTTCCGCACCCGCCTTAAGGGTTTACGGATGGACTTTGGTGCCACCTTCACCCGCAACGTGAACGAAATCACTAAGATCAACGGCGACACCGAGATTATTTACAACACGGCTGGTACTTCCGTTTTGGGAGATCCAAACTCCAAGGTGACGACCATTGCCGTTGGCCACGAGGCCGGTGCTTACTTCCTTTACCAAACCGACGGGGTGGTGAACGATGCGGAAGAACTCGCTGCGTACCAGGAACTGCGCCCTACGGCGCAGCTCGGCGACCTGATCTACAAAGACACCGACGGTGACGGCAGGATTACCGAAACAGACCGCGTTTACAGTGGCAGCGCTCTGCCGGAATTCGAAGTAGGATTCAACACTAACCTGTACTTCAAAGGGTTTGACTTCAACATGCAGTGGTACGCCTCCGTTGGCCACGAGATCATCAACGGTAGTTCAGCCTACGCTTATGGTTTTGAGCGTCACCGCGACCTCGTTTACCAGTGGTCGGCCTCCAATACTGAGTCAAACATTCCGCTGTACCGGGGAGACTCCAAAGCCCACCCCAACTACGCCGGCACCACCGATTTCTGGCTCGAAGACGGCACCTTCCTGCGCTTGCGCGCATTGACCCTGGGGTACGAACTACCTAAGTCGCTCATCAGTAAAGCTGGTTTCGAAGGCATCCGGGTTTACATCTCCGGCCAGAACCTGCTTACCATCACGGATTACAAAGGCTACGACCCTGAGATTGGAGGCAACAACATTGCGACCAGAGGCCTCGACCGTGGTACATACCCGATTAGCCGGCAAGTCCTTTTCGGCACCCAGTTCTCCTTCTAACTCCAAAATATTAAATGATCATGCAGTTTTTAAACAGAATTATTCCGGGTTTACTCTTCGTTGCATTTTTTACCTTTTCCTGTGACGACGACTATCTGGAAGAAGCAAACCCGAACGGGGTCAGTACGGATATCTTTTGGTCTAACCTCGAAGAAACAGAGAGCAGCCTGACGTCGGTTTACGGTGCTACCCTGCATACCTACTTCGTCGCCCTGGGCGACGGTGTCTTGCGCGGAGATATGGCCTTCCCCCGGGACCGCCTTAATCCATCGGGCCGCGGTCTCGACTATTACTACCAACGCTTCAACAACGGCACCCAAACTGTCGGCTTCAAGTGGGATGCCGCCTACCAGGTAATCTTCCGGGCCAACCAGACCATCGAAGGGCTGCAGGCACTGGAAGGAACCGTAGATGAGGAGCGCTGGCTGACCCAAATGGCACAGGCCCGTTTTTTCCGGGGGTTGGCACATTTCTACCTTCACACCACCTTCAACGAAGGCAGTATTATCATCCGTGATAAAGTGCCACAGTCAGTTGAAGACTTCAATAAGCTACTGGCGCCGTCCTCCGAAGTCATCGCTTTTGTGCGCGAAGACCTGGAGTACGCCTACGCCAACCTTCCGGCCAGTTACGCCCTGGGCAACCAGGGCCGTGTTACCGCAGGAACGGCCGCTACGATCCTCGGCAACAGCTACCTCTACAGCGGACAATTTGAAGAAGCCATCCCTTACTACCGTGACGTGATCGAAAACGAAGCCTACGGCTACGAACTGGTAGAGGATATGTCTTTGCTCTTTACCGAGGCTGGCGAATTCAATAAGGAATCCATATATGAGATCAACTACACCCTTGACGTTCAACTGGAAGACTCACAGTGGGACGAAGAGAGTTTCAATAACCGTTACGGACGCTACACCGCACCGAAAGGTCTCGGTGGTGCCGGCACCGACGACTGGTTCCCCGCAGCCTGGATCACTTACGAATACATGCACGAACAACTCGATCCACTGGATGCCCGAAACATCGTCTCCGACGGTACAGGGGGAACCCGAATGCGCTCCGCCTCTCTCCGGGCTTCCGCGATGGTAGCTCTGGTACAGGACATTGACACGGAGTACTACCTCCGGCCCTCTGTGCCAATTGCCTGCCCCTTCAACCGCCTGGGGTTTTCCAACTGGAAAAAGTACAGCAACCACGATATTGCCGCCAACGAAGCCGATCTGGGGGGAACCAGTTGGAAGTCAGGTCGTAATGTCATCGTTAACCGGCTCGCCGAAGTCTACATCAACCTGGCGGAATGCCAGATTGAAACCGGAGACCTGGCCGGCGCTCTGGCTAACCTCAATGCCGTCCGGGCCCGTTGGGGCCTGGTGCTCCTTGGTCAGCCGGATGGCACTAACCATACGTTCGACGGTATAGACTACAACGCCGAGACGTTGATGCAACACCTCATGTTCGTCGAGAAACCCCTGGAACTCTCGGCCGAAGGGCACGCAACGCGTGCCATCGACCTGCGCCGCTGGGGAATCACGAAGCAACGCTTCGAAGAACTGGCCGAGTTGGATTTTCACGTTATCGATTACCAGTACCCTACGGAAGACGGAGACACGGCCAAGCGTGTCCGCAGTTACCTCGTCGCTGGCGAAACGACCAATCAAAACGCAGAACCCGCCATTGAGGAATTCGAAATTGCAGCCCAGAACTACCTGGAAAGCGAGCACGCTTACCTGCCCATTCCTCTCTCCGAAATCCAAAACAACAGTTCGATCTCTAACTAAGGACCAACCTTAAACGAAACCGTTGTACCATCATTGGCCGCGGTTGAGCGGCAAGAGCAATCGTCTCTTGCCGCCCAACCGCCAATTAAAATCTAAAATGAAAAAATTACTATTTCTGGGGCTGGTTCTTACGGCCTTTTTAGCAGGTTGTGAAAAAGAGTTCGTTGTACCGAATGACCTTGCGGACGTACAGGTGCTGCTGGGAACAAGGGCAAGAGACGCCAATAATATTCCCTACGTAGCGATAAACGACTATTTACCTTTTGCCGATGTTTCTCAGGGCGTCATCAGCCATTCATGGTCGATCGAGGAAGGTAACTTCCTGCTCACCGACGGGATCACGACCAACGACTCCGTGTATACCGAATTCATTATCCCAAACCTGTTGGAAACGGAGGAAACCACTGTCAACGTATTGTTTGCCCGGCCGGGGCTGCAGACCGTTCGGTTACGCAATGTATTTGACCGCCAGGTCAATTTCGAAACTACTGGCACCACCGCTGTCCGGGAAGGAGACAACTGGGTCATCGATACAACTTATCTGGTTGATGTATTCGACGACCTGAAGCCAGCCTTCCGCATCATGAACGGAGACGAAGAAGTCATTTCCGTAAGCAGTGAAGACCAGCCCGATATGGACGATTCCGGCAGCTGGCCCGAGGTTACGCTGGAAGTAGGTCAGTCACTGACCTTTGTCGACCTTTCATCTTCCGGCCGGCCTACCGGCCGGCGCTGGCAGCTCAACGGTGGTACCCCCGCCGGCAGTACAGATTCGGTGGCAACGATCTCTTACCCCAGCCTGGGCGAACACACGGGCGGAACATTCCGCCTTATTCGTGGGGGAGACCTCGCTCCTCCTCAGACCGTAGACAAGGTGATTCCGGTCAGAGTAACGGTGATTCCCTCTTCCGAGCCATTTGTGTTTACGGGAGACCTGATCGAAACTGAGGACGACGTAATTGCCTTCCGCATCAGTGGCGAAGCCGCTTCCTTCAGTGGACAGGAGGAAGACTTTACGGTTCACGTAACCAATGGCGACTTTGACCAGGACATAGCAGTACAAACTGCCCGGGTAAATACCGCTGATGCAACCATGATCGAGCTCGTGCTGGCTGAGCCTGTTTACAATACCGACACCGTTACCGTTACCTATGCCGGCGGTACGATCACCTCTCTGGACAACAGAACACTTGAAGCTTTTGGGCCGGAACGGCTTAGTTTTGGCCAGGCAGCCAATGCGCTGATTTCGGACGTGTGGGATTTCGAAACCGGTGGAACGGGATGGTTCTACCAGCATCCGCAGTTTGAGGTTACTACGGATATGGCGTTTTCGGGAAGCGGAAGTCTTCGCTTTTTTACCGATGATGCCGCCAACGCTCCCGGTAACATGAAGTGCCAGAGTACCGTTACGGACGCAGAATTCAACTTCCCCGCAGGAAGCTACGATATGAGTTTCCGAATCTGGATTGCCCCCGATACCGAAGTGAGCAAAATCAACACCAATTTCAGCGCTCCGTTCCTGGCCGTAGTGTGGGACCTGACGGGCGTTGCCCGGGGCGAATGGGTGGAAGTGAGCCAGACGTTAGATATTGACGCGATGGACAGTGCTGCCGGTTCCAAAATCGTATTCGGTACCCGCAAGGCAGACATAAGCAGTGCTACGGCGACTTATTATATCGATGCCCTATCCATCAGCGCGCGCGAGTTAAGACCCTGATCATACTATTGGACGTTTCACTTCGCGGCTTCTTCGAGGTTTGGTTCCCTCTCCGCTGAGCCTTAGGCGAGCACGAAGTACTTGTATAATTACAATGCGCCAAAGTTAAGCTGGCTTGGTGGTCAGAGGAAGCAAAGCTTGCTGGAGAAGGCGGAGGGTGAGGTGGAAAATCAAAAATGTCCAGCAGTATGGACCCTGATACGTGCCGCAGCGGGGGGCTTCTTGGTTAGTCCCCCGCTTCATCAAGACCGCCTTTGCACCTGCGTCCGCGCCCAAAACAGGCAGTTGTAAGAGCGATATCACCTTTACTCCCTAAATTCCTAACTTCCACTTTCTTAAATTTATGATGTCGATTCTGTGAAAAAGGTTGTTCAAATTTTGTTGGTATTTTGGTGTGTGCTGGGCGCGGCCGCGGGTGCAGGGCAGTGTTTACTGAAGCCAGGGGAGCAACTTACGATCTCGGAAGGCCTGTCGCACAACGGCGTCAGTTCCATCCTGACCGACTCGCGGGGGTACCTGTGGGTAGCTACGTTTGACGGCCTGAACCGCTACAACGGCAATTCGGTAACCGTGTTCCAGAACCTGCCCGGCAAAAAATTACTGGTGAGTAACCGGATTCGCAGCCTGGTGGAAGACCAGAAAGGAAACCTCGTACTGGGTACCGACGAAGGGCTCTCGGTGTACCATTACGAAGAAGATCGTTTTGAGACCATCTATACAAACGAGCGCCAGAAGAAAGGAATCACCGGCCCGATCATCAGGAAAATACTCTTACTGCCAACTTCGGGAACCATCCTGGCGGTAACCGACGAAAGCGGGATACTGGTTTTCGATAAGGAATACAACTTTCTCAAGCAGTGTATCCCTACCGGACTTGCATCCGGAAGCCCGCTGCGTTACCTGTCCGGAGACATCCTGAACGATGCTCTGGCCTTGATTGCAACCAATAACGGGCTGCTTCTTTTTGACGTTGAAACTGGTCATTTCGATGAAGTTCTCCCTGATGTATTCACTTCCAGCCTGTGCGCAGTAAAAGTTGATGGTCAGCACTTGCTGGTCGGGACTTCGGCCGGCGTACATCTGGTGAAGTACAGCCTCAGCGGGGAGACCGGTTTCAAATGGGAACGAAGTCTTTTCTCAGGCGACGCATACCCGGAACTTGCCGTCGATAACCGGCGGAATTTATGGATGGGTACCTTGCTGCATGGCGTGACGAAAGTCTCCACGGTAGACGCCCTGATCGAGGGCGGAGAAACGTTTGTAGCCCGGTTCGCGACAAACGGAGGGCTGTTGCGTTCGAGCGGCTTCGCGCCGATGGGAGACGATGAAATCTGGGTCGGAAGCTTCGATAAGGGAGCGTTCCGCTTCGATCTGGAAGCGGGGCCGTTTTACAGTAGTCTTGATGATCGCGGTGACGGAAAAGGAACCTATCTGAACAACGTTAGTTTCACTACACCGATAGATCGCCAGCGGGTACTGATCAATGGCACGGGAGGTCCGGTTCGCCTCTTCAATACGCAAACCAAAGCATACGAACCCCTGCCCGAACCCATCGCCGGTGTTTCCGGAGTGCTGCAGTACGTTTACCTCGACTCGCAGGGCAATTACTGGTATAAGATAGTGAACGAAAACCGGTTGCTGCGGGTGGGGAAAGGCAACTCTGCGATGTACGAAACAAAGTTTTCCGACCTGGGTATTCCGGGGGACTATCATTTTTTTCAACTGAAGGAAGACCGTGCCGGTAACATATGGATCGCGTTTCAGGAGGATCTCTACCGGGCGGTGATGAACGAGAACAGAGAAATCCAGGATGTCCAGAGACTTAGCGATAACCCGGAGATACAGGCCCGCCCGATCGCCAGAATCAGAACTCTTTACGTGGATCCGTTGGAAGACATCATCTGGATGGGTACCAACTCCAACGGGTTGTACAGTATCCCCACTAAACCGGACCAACCGCTGAAAGCGGTTCAGATTGATAACTACCTCAACGTCGTCGGAGAGCCGGGCTCGCTGACAAGCAATTTTGTTTCCAGCATCATCAGGCTCAACAACGGAGAACTGTGGGTGGGCACCGAGCAGGGTGGTGTCTGTAAATTCAACGGGAAAGAAGCGAGGCCGCAGTTCACTTCCTTTACAACCAAGAACGGCCTGACGAATAACGTGGTAAAGTCTTTGCTCTCCGATGACAGTTCCAACCTGTGGATAGGAACGAATGCCGGGCTGAATAAGCTGGAACCGAAGTCGGATAAGATCGTCACTTACCGGGTAGAGGACGGTTTGCCTTTCGATGATTTCTACTACAGTGCTGTACGGATGGGAGACGGTAAGTTGCTGTTTTCAGGCGTTCGCGGATTTACTTTTTTCAGGCCGGAAAACATTCCCGCCCCGAAGCAAGCCGGCAGGGTTCAGTTCGGAAGCCTGAAACTACTCAACAAAACGATTGGCGTGGGCGATACCGTAAAGGACCGCGTGTTGCTGCCCCAACGCCTGAAGTCCGGCGCTGAAATTGAGCTCGATTACGATGAAAACGTATTCTCCATCGAAATCGACGCGCTGCACTTTGGTGCTCCGGGCAGCTACTACCTGAGTTATAAACTACTGCCGGACAACAACGGCTGGTTGAAACTGCTTCCGGGGCAGCGGGCGCTTAACTTCAACAACCTTTCTCCGGGTAAATACAATCTGCTCGTGCGCTCCTGTAAAGTTGGGGGCGAATGCAGCTCAGTGGGTTCCCTTCGCTTACAGGTCGCTCCACCCTGGTGGAGATCCGTGCTTGCTTATGCTTTGTATGCATTTCTGTTTTTGCTGTTGGGAGTTGTCATCCTTTACTCCGTCGTCCGTTTCCAGAAGCTGCGGCATGCTGTGGAAATCGAACAACTCGAACGAAATGCAGCGAAAAAAATCAACGCGGAAAAGCTGCGCTTTTTCTCGAATATCTCCCACGAGATAAAAACTCCCGTAAGCCTCATCTACGGACCGGTACAATTGCTGTTGCGCCGGTTTGCACAGGACAAGCCTACCAGTGAAAGCCTGCAGTTGATCGAGCGTCAGGCCAGAAAAATTTCCAGGCTGGTTGATCAGGTGCAGGATTTTCAAAAAGCGGACGCTAACCTTTTGGAATTATACCCTCAGGTGTTTGTACTGGAGGACTTTCTTACCGAAATCATTCAGGATTTACGCTTTCTGGCTAAAAGCGAGGGTAAAACAATTGAAGTCAGGGTTCCGGAACATAAAATCTACGTCGATGCTGATAAGGACAAACTGGAAAAGATCATTGACAACCTCTTGTCGAACGCGTTGAAACACACCGTTGCCGGTGACGAAATTGAAGTTGTGGTAACCCATGACGGCTTCAACCTGAACCTGGCAATAGCAGATACAGGAACAGGAATCCCCGCAGCGTCCCTGCCTTACGTTTTTGACCGGTTTTACCAGGTCGATAACCAGAAGTACAACGCAACTACAGGGTCTGGCATAGGACTTGCTTTTACCAAAAGACTGGTAGAGCTACACGGAGGCAAGGTGACCATTCAGTCGGAGGTAGACCAGGGAACCAGGGTGGTCGTAGAGCTGCCCGTAGTGCGGCCGGCGGCAAGTGCGGAGTTTGAAGACGGCCGGATCAGACAGCCTGGCCGTGGCAATGCTTCGGCGCTGGTTCGTACGGACCCTGCGGCAGGAGACAACATTGAACTGGCGGAAGAGTACCGAGGTAAAAGAATATTTCTCGCAGAGGACAACCTGGAAATGCGGGAGTTCGTCAGGGATTTTCTCAGTAAATACTTTAAGGTAACTTCTTTCACGACTGGCCGGGAGTGCCTGACGGCGATGGAGGAAGAATGGCCCGACCTGGTGGTGAGTGATGTCCAGATGCCTGATATGAACGGGCTTGAGCTTTGCTCAGCAATCAAAGGAGACCTTAAAACCAGCCACATTCCGGTAGTTCTGCTTACAGCATTCAACGAAGACGACGACCGGATAAAAGGGGTGAAGTACGGAGCTGACAGCTACATCGGAAAGCCCTTCGGGCTACAACTACTGGTGTCGACCATCGAGAACCTGTTGAAAAACCGGGTGCAGCTCCTCGAGCGCTTTAAAGTGGATTTCCCGTTGACACTTGAGAAAGAGAGTGCTCAGGATCATGAGTTCCTCGAAGGTCTGTACGAACTTATGGTGATTAACCTGGACAATACCTCTCCGGACCTCGACTCGTTTGCCCGGAAATTACTCCTGAACCGAACTCATTTTTACCAGAAGGTAAAGCAGATGACAGGTCTTACTCCATACGAACTATTAAAATCCTTTCGCCTCAAACGAGCCGCAGAGTTGCTTGTGCACGATGGGCTGACCGTCAATGAAGTATACGTAGCTACCGGATTTAAGAGCCGTTCTAATTTCAGTAAGGCTTTCAAACGGAAATACGGGACTCCGCCCAGTCAGTATGCTGCCAAATCCGAGGAACGGTTGGTCAATAACAGTTGATTATTTAATCGAATAAAAATTTAAACAATGCATTTCAGATTACTATTTTTTTGTGCTGCCGTCCTGGCAGCATGCGGGTTATTCTATGGCTGCAGCCAGGCCATCGCTCAGTCGGGTAGTGCCCTTCCTGTTACCGTTTCATTCGGCACAGACATAAGCGATGATGCTACCTGGGAGGTGCTCTCGGCATTCAACACAGAGCGGAAAGAAGATATCCGGGAGGTGAAATTTGAAAAGGGTACGTATCATTTCTACCCCGAAAAAGGAAGGGAAATGTTCTGCTACATCTCGAACCATAAGGATGTCCGCATCCGAACTGCTTTCCCCCTGACGGGTATGCACGACCTGGTCATCGACGGGCAGGGATCCACCTTTATTTTTCACGGGAGAATGATCCCTTTTGTGATCGAGGAAAGCAAAAATATTACGCTCAAGAACCTGGCAATCGACTGGGCGGATTCATTCCACAGCGAGGGCCTAATCGTCGCTAACAATCCGGAAGAAGGAACTTTTGATCTTAAAATCTCGGAAGAGTATCCTTACGAGATTCGAAACGGTCAGCTCATCTTCGTTAAGCCTTACTACGAGCATCCGCTCGGGCAGACGATTCTCTATGATCCCAAAACGAATGGTATTGCCTACCGAACGGAGGAGTATACTCCGCTCACAAGCGTAGCGAGAACGACCTATAAGAATTTTGATAAAATCAAATACAAGTACCCTGTTGATCCACGAGATGCAGTAAACACCATTGTGGGTAAGGAACGGCGCCTTCGTGCGGAGCAACTGGAGCCAGGGCTGGTCAGGATTTACAACCACACCAAGAAGTTACCCGAAGCAGGTATGATCCTTACGGCCAAAGGCCACCAGTGGGAAAACCGAATTGCTCCTGCGGTACGCATCGTGCACAGCGAGAACTTTGTTGGAGAGAATGTAGATATACACCATGCCGGAGGCATGGGGCTCATTGCGGAAAATACAACAGACCTTACGCTCAGGAACTTCAATATTACCCCTTCCCAGGGCCGTATGGTCAGTACCACTGCGGATGCAACTCACTTCGTAGGGTGCCGCGGCAAGATTTCCATCACGGACTGTACTTTCAATAACCAGCTTGACGACGCGGCGAATATTCACGGCACATACCAGATCGTGCAGGATGTCCTGGGGGCAAATAAACTGGGCGTCAGAATGGGACACCACCAGCAACAAGGCTTTCAGATTGGCTACCCTGGTGAAAGGATTGGTGTCGTTGACCTTGAAGAATCTTTCTTCAGTTTTGCGGAGCTAACCATTAAAAGCGTTGAAAAAATCAACAGCCGGTACCACGTAATCACCTTCAACGAGGCAATTCCTGAGGGGGTAAATGCAGGGCAACTGATAGAGAATACCGATGCGTATCCTGAGCTTCTGGTACAGAACTGTAACATCAGCCGCAACCGGGCCAGAGGCCTCCTTCTGTCCACGCCCAGGAAAATTGTAGTAGACAATAACTTCTTCGGCACTGAGATGGAGGCTATCCTTGTTCCTGTAGAGAGTGGCCACTGGTATGAAGCCGGTAGTGTTACTGACCTAACAATCACCAATAATACCTTTCAGGATTGTAATATCAGCGGCTACGACCGGGGGGTAATCAGGTTTATACCGGATGATGAAAACGAGAATATTGCTTTCTCAGGTATTGACATCTCGAAGAACCAGTTCAACCAGTTTGACAACTTACTGCTGGAGATCAATAATGTAGATGACCTTCGGTTTACGGGTAATACGATTACCGATTCCAGAACCTATTCCCGTTTGTTTCCCGAAAATCCTGCAGTGAAAGTCAGGGCATCAAGTAACATCATCTTTGAAGACAATAGCTATGGAGGCTCCGCTACTGAAATGCTGGACGAGGGAGCGAAGGAATCAGGGCTGAAGTTCAGGTAAAACATAATGGGTCATCCCGGTTCCGCAGGAGCAGCGGAGTTAATTGAGAGCGTGACTTTCTGACTAACAAAAAGAGCATTAAGTTTTCAGGCCGTTCCCGGGCAGAACCTGAATACTGAATGCTTTTGGTTTATGGTCAGGGATCGTTCTTCCGTTTTACTTGTCTGATTTGCCTGACTGGTGTCTATAGTTGCCTCGGTCACCTGGGGTGGCCGAGGCAACTATATATGAGTAGAAACATTCAAGACCAGCCAGCAGGAAACAAGCGGGGGATGTAAAGATATGCCAGCGGCTCTACTGCTTCAAGAGAACGAGCTGCTGGCGTTTTCCCCCTGCGTTAACTTCCAGCAGGTAACTTCCTGGCGTTGCATCAGCAAGGGTATGCTCGATCTTCCGGATATTCGTGAACTTCTTATTAAACACGACTTTGCCAGATGAATCGTAAACGGTCAGCGTGGCCTCCTGCTGGAATTCGAAGAAGTCCAGAATGAATGAACCAGAGGATGGGTTTGGGTACATCTTTACCAGTTTATCCGACTTATTGGCTGTATGGCCAATGCTTTGTGTTGTACGGTCTTCAGAGACTTCTACAAAGAGAACTTCGTTAGGGCCCAATGTGGGATTGGGAGAAAGAGGAATCCCGTTGAGTAAGTCATTGAGAAGAGTAGGATTGTTTGCCCCTTTCAGTTCAATTTCCAAAGAAGCTGGTTTGTTTCCCAGGTTTACAGCTGAGAGGTAAACCTTTCCTTCGTCGTCAATTACCGTTTTCCAGCTCACACCCCGGGTTTCGGTTCCGTTTGTTTCTGTCAGGTTTACAACGGAGAGCCGGTTGAGGCTGGAGAGAAGGCTCAACGCTTTTTGTTTTGTGTCATTAACCGATGTCGTTCTCACAATTGTACCATTTGTAGGGGTAAGTGGTACATGGGGGCGACCGTATTCATCAGTCAGCAAACTTTCTCCGTCCAGAAGAATTGTTCCTCCGCCATCCAGGTAGTCTTGCAGGGATGCCAACTCTTCAGATGTGACCTGAGGGGTGGCGTGGATGATGACGGCGTCCCATTGTTCGTGGTCCTGAAGTGAAATAATGTCTTTGGTCGCAAAACCTAACGGTACACCCTCGAAAAAGAGTGACTGGTACTGATCGAAGACGTGATCAATGTATTCTTCCGCGTTTATAGCGGAAGTTTTAGAGTAGAAGAGACGGATTGGCTTACGCTGCCGCTGCATGGCCATAATGATGTCACCGTGGGCGTTCAGGTCGATCATCGTAGCTCCCACCTCATTTGTGATACGTGGTTGCTGGCTGTTGGAACCTGCATATCCGTTTCCGGGATTCGGGCGCAAAGAGCCATCTTCGTAGCGGGGCCAGAACCAGGTCTGTGAGGCGGTCATCCCCATGGTATGTGCTAACCAGAAGGTTGCACGTGCGTAAGCGGGGTCCTGGTACAGGTCCCGGGATTTTACGGTGGATAGGTAGTGAAGTTCAGTATTGTAGATGATTTGGTTGGGAGCAACGGACCTCATAAAGTCGTGACTCATCGCCAGTTCCCGCCAATCGTAAGCATAGTCGTCTTCCCACCATTCCCGGGGCCCCCACATGTGGTTGTTGCGTGCGCCGGCATCGTTTCCGCTTATTTCACTCAGTCTGGTCAGTGCCTCAAAATCGATGCCGTGGTCCTGGCGCTCCTCGGACCATAGGTTGGGCATTATTTTCAGGTGAATTTTAGCGGCGGGGTCGTGCGTTCGGATTTCAGATTTTAGCCAGCGGTACCATTCTGTTACTCGCTCCTGGTTGAAGAGGATGAAGTCATACCATTGTGGCGAACCTTGCAGCGCTCCAGCAATCGGAACGGCAATCTCGATACTTTCAAAGTCGCTGAAGCTGGTGTTCCATAGGGTGTTGAGGCTGTCTATATTTCCGTGTTTCTCCTGCAGCCAGGCTTTGAATTTATCGATGGTGTAATGCGTTACCGGTCCGGAAGCCCATTCGCCCTCTTTTACGAAAAAGTGAGGCTCGTTGCATAACATGTAGCCCAGTTCGGAGTACTTTTTACCCGCCATCCGGGGCACTGTTCCCGCCAAAAGCATCCCCATCATTTCCCGTGCTCCCGGGCTGTCGATGTCGTAATTGGTGTAGGTGTTCAGGCGCAACTCAAACTCGTTCCCGTATTTATCTTTAGACCATGCGGGAACGTTCTTGTTATTCAGGAAAATAAAACCTATTGTCCCTTCGGGCTTTGCGGCAAGTTCGTTCGTGACGTTCTGCCTGATGGAGCCTGTTTCGTCGGTAACGAAGCCGGGAGTCAGAAAAAAACCATCCTGATTACCGTGGTACGCTGTAAACTCAGTGCTGGTGGGTTTCCATGTGTAATCTGAGAGAAAGACCGGCTTGCCGCCGAAGGTCAGCTGATCACCGGTATGTTCTACCTCAGCCCAGTCAATAATCGGGGTAGGCTTGCGGTGCACTTCTCCCGCAATAAGTCTTTCGAGATAAGCAATGGCTTCATCAAGGATGATGATAACTTCCCGTCGCTCAAAATCTGGTAACAACAGGGCCATTTGCTCAGCACTGTCCCGGTAAATGGCGACATCCTCAAAATAGCCGGTGTTTTCTGCCGTGTTTGCTTCGTCCCAGTTGGCATAGCGCAGAAATATCTCTGCGGTCCGAACCGTCATTTTCTCCTTGTACGCAGACAATCCCGCTGATTCTGCGGTTTCGATTAAGCTTTGAACAACGGTAATCTTATTCCGTGCGGTCTCTTCAAGGGATTGCCCCTGGCAAACGAAAGGAAGGATGATAAAAAGAATACTTAAATACCTCATAATATTGTTTTTAGCGAATGATCAACAGAGACACTGTCCTATTTTTTGATGAATTTGAGTGTCTCCTCCAAGCTGCCACTTTGGTTGCGCAGGCGGATGATGTAAACAGCAGCCGGAAGACCGGCCAAAGAGATACTGGCAGTTCCATGTGTGATCTCTCCGCTGGAGAGGGACCGGCCGCTCAAGTCCGTTACCTCGTAAGTGCCCTGAGGGAAAGTGCTTGCAAGCCTTATGAACTCACCTCCGGGATTGGGGTAGAGTTTAGATCCAGATGGTGTGCTCACGGCAGCTGAAGTGGACGTGAGGGATGAGATTTCAATGTCAATAAAGCGGAACATTCCGGTAGGAATATTCACTTCTACTGCGCCGGGATTGCTCAAGTCGTAGGTCGTTCCGTCCAGCAGATCGGTCATTGAAACAGGAATGGCGGTATGAAACCGGACGGTTGCTTTTTTTGCTGTTGGATTAAGGTATCCGCCATCGACGATGGTGAGGCGAAGGTGGTTGGGGGCCGTCTGAGCAACCACCCAGCCCACATCGCCGTCGACGGTCAGGGGGAGCTCCTGCGCTGCATCTTCGATGGCCTTCTCGACTGTAGAAAAGTAGGTTTCAGCGGGATACCGAACGGTCCCGTCAGCAGAGAGGTAGTCGCGGCCATCGGTTATGAATTCCTGCATAATACCCCGGTACAATGGGTGAAGCTTATCGATCAGCTTGCCCCGGGGAACATCATTCACGGCCAAAGCCCCTTCCTGGACCGGAGTAATAAGCACCAAGCCGTTGTTGTAGGACGGAATGAAGTTGAGCCTCCGTTCCGTCTCGTTGGCGGCGTAACGGCTGAAGTCCCACTCCGTTACCGGAGCGCCCGGCCAGCTACCGTTGAGCCGACTGAAGACCAGCTTATTGTCCGCTTCCGTCGCCTCATCGTACTTCGTAAGCCACTTCACTTCCGTACCGTTGGCTACAAAGTATTCGTCCGGATGCGGGCTCATACTCAGGTGGACGGGGGAGAGGCTGAGCAATTCCCCTCTTTCAGGTACGTAGAGCGCTCCCTTGGCGATCAGTTCCCAAACCAAACCGAGGTATTCCCGGTTAACGGGGAAGTTGTTGAGGTGTGTGGCTCCGCTCGAGATTGTGTACACGAGTTGGCGTAGAAAGTGATTGGGCAAGCGCTGGTCCGAAAACTGGCGTAACCGATCATAGGACGCATTGTCAGGGACTGCCCTCGTTCCCCACTGATTGACGGAGCCGCCGAGCCAGTAGCCCATCCGCCCGCTGAAACTCATGTCCTGCGTTTTACCGGAAGTCTCTTCCATCGATGGTACAAAGACGTCGGCAAACTCTCCGGAGGCTAGCCGCGACCAATGCGGTTCATAAGCCGGACCGAACCAAAAAACGTGCTTGTTTCGAAGATGGATCTGAAGGTTGCGGGTTTGCCCGTATTCGGCCAGCGGGTAGAAATGATTGTCGAGGACGTACGAAAAATCGGAGGTGTTATTCTCCAGCTCCGGGAAAATAAGGATGGTCTTCCTGCCGTCGGCGTAGTCGATGATTTCTTTCAATAACGGCAAACTGAAGAAGTACGGATCGTTGCCGTGTCCGCCCCAGGTTCCCATACTGCCGAAGCGGTCGTAAATGGGGAACAGGATGTCTTTTACTCCCTGAGCCGTCAGGTTGTAGTTGCGCCGGCTGTCCCGGCGGGTACGATAAAACTCATTGCTCATGGTGTCACGGCTCCAGTCCTCCGGCGCCTGGGCCTGGTTCATAGATTTATAGCCCGTGAACCTGGGCGAGTCGTAGTTTTCCTCGAGCTCTTCTATGGTTCCGGCAATTCCCGCGTCGGTATTGGTCGCCAGATCAGAAACGAAATAAACCGGTTTCGGAGCCCGCTCCCAGGCGGGAGCGGTGAAGTTGGTAAGGTCGCTGCGCATTGCCCTGGCATTGGCCAGCAATTCCTGTATTTTTCCGGGAGGCTGAAGGTCGCGGTAGGCTGTTTTCCAGTCCGGGTTGGAGTAATCGATAAAGTGAACGGCGCTGCCTCCACTCTGGCTGCTGGCCAGAATGATCAGTCGGTTTTTATGGTCGTGATGCAGGTCGTTGTAGGAGTAGCTGGAGGAAATGATTTCCCCCTGTTCGACGTCGAAGTCAGGATGGAGCAGCATAATGCTCGGACCGGTAAGCACGAGGTACCGGTAACCGGTTCCAACAGGAAGGAGCGCGTTTTGGGTAACCCGGTACCCGAAACCAGCCAGGTCTCTCCTTCGGTTCTGAAGTTCGCAGGTAGCGTGTTCGTCGGTAGCCGGTTTAAAGCGGTGGGCCTGTTGTTTGTTGTCCAGGGTGGAATTCCCCAGTAGTATCTCCTCGTTCCCCGCGCCGAAGTATTTGGTGACCCTGAGGTCTCCGATCGGTTTATCGTTATCGAGTTGTACTGTTTTATAAGGCGTAGTGGCCAGCGCTTCGAAGAAGTAGAGGTCGCCTTTTACCTGTAGCGAGTTGTTGGCTCCGTGCATGAGCAAGTCCTCGGTGCCGTCTGCCTGGGGATACACCCGCAGGAAGTTGGTAATGTGGTTTTCCCGGGCTCCCGCTGGTGCGGCACTACCAAAGGACCGGGTAACGGAATAGTCCGCCGCCGCGAGGGTTTTCATCAATTCACCTTCTGCTGACAGGTAGTAGAGGTTCTGGTCGTAGCCCCCGCAGGCAACAACTGTTTCATCGCCGTACTTCAGGGCGCAGACGGCGTACATCGGGGCATCGTTTTGGCGGAATGTCCAACGTTCTTCGCCTGCTTCGTTGAGGCAGTAGAGCGTTCCGTTGGCGTTGGCGACCAACACCTCGTCCTTACCGTCACCGTCCAGGTCGCGGCAGAAAACGTCGTGGTTGACGAAGCCGGAGAGTTCGTTTTTCCACCTGATCGTTCCGTCGTAACTCATCGCCAGAATGGTGCCTTCGTGGGTGCTGGCGATCAGGTAAGTTCCGTTGTGGTCTTCCGCGGTTCGTACCTTGGTTACGGTGTATCCGGTGTCGAAACTTCGGATTGCCCCCTGCGGGAACAGAGGCGTAATACAGAGGAAATAAAGCAGTGAAAGGAAAAAGTAAGGCTGCATGAAATACGAATTTTTGGATGATCGACTGATTCAAAAAAACTCTCAATGCACCCGCGCCCGCGCCAGATGGTCATACCAAAAGGCAATAAGACGGCGCGAACGCAGGTGCATAAAAAGTTGAAGAGCTTGTTTTGCTATTTGGCAAATGGGAAAAGAGCGGAGGGCTGGTGTGCCCCGGCCATTATCCCCCGGATTTTCTTCACCACATCAGGGTGGTGATCCGCCACATTGTTGCTCTCGGTCGGGTCTTTGGCGAGATTGTAAAGCTCAATGGCTCCGTCCGGATGTTTGATGAGGTCGTACACAACTCCTTTCCAGTCTCCGGTCCGTACAGCTTTTCGGCCTCCTTTGGCCGGAAATTCCCAGTAGAGGTAGTCGTGCTCAGGCTGCTGGCCTTCGCCCGTCAGGGTAGGGAGAAAAGAAACCCCGTCGCTGCCCTTCGGCGTGGGAACCCCCGCGATGTCCGCTACCGTAGGCATTACGTCCCAGAAAGCAGATACATGGTCGCTCCGCGACCCCGCCGCAACCTTTGCCGGCCACCGAACGATGAACGGAGCGCGGATGCCGCCCTCGTAGAGGTCGCGCTTCAAACCCCGAAGCCCGCCGGCACTATCGAAAAAGGCCGGGTCCGCTCCACCTTCTTCGTGCGGACCGTTGTCGCTGGTGAACATCACGATGGTGTTCTCCGCAAGGCCGAGCTCTTCGAGTTTAGCCATTATTTCCCCTACGTATTCATCCATCCGTACAACCATCGCCGCGTAAGCCGCACGTGGCATGGCCTGCGAGGTGTATTCGTGCGGAACCATATCCGGACCGTAGCCTGATGTGTACCGTTGGTCTTCGGTCCAGGCCGTTTCTTCAAATTTCCCGGCGAAACGCGCCATCACTTCCTCGTTCGGCTCAATGAGCTCCGCGTGGGGCAACACCAGGGGGACATAAGCAAAGAAGGGTTGGTCTTTACTGGCCTCCAGAAAGGCCAGCGTCTCTTCCTGAATGACGTCGGGAGCGTAAGTCCCGGTATTGATCCAGTCGTTGCCGGGCAGAATCACCTTGTTCTGGTTGTCCCAAAGGTGAGGAGGGTAATAACGATGCGCCATCCGCTGGCAGTTGTAACCGTAGAATTCATCAAAGCCCTGCGCATTCGCGTCGCCTTCACTCCCGATGTATCCCAGGCCCCACTTGCCGAAAGCGGCCGTGGTGTAGCCAGCACCCTTCAGCACTTCGGCAATGGTGATCGCTTCGCCGGGCAGCGGGACCTGCCCCTCCCGGTCGGGAAGCTCTTTATTGCCCCTTATCGGGGTATGACCGGTGTGCTGGCCGGTCATTAATGAAGATCTCGCCGGTGCGCATACCGCCGAGCCGCTGTAGTGCTGCGTGAAGAGCATCCCCTGTGCCGCCAGCGCATCGATGTTTGGCGTCGGGAACTTCTGCTGTCCGTAAACGCCCAGGTCTCCGTAGCCGAGGTCATCTGCCAGGATGTACACGATGTTTGGTTTAACGGTGGCTACGGCTTTCCCCGGCCGGGCACTGCAACTGACCAGTAATGTGAAGATTAGTACAACTGCGGTACAGAAGAGATGATAAGTTCTCATTGGATTTTTTTAAGGCGGTTTCCGGGCCGGGAACACAGCGTATTTACTCTGGTTCCTCCTCCGGTTGTCAGGGAGATGGGACGGTGCGGAAGTTTACTCGCAGTCCATTGTGGAGTGCTTGTCCGTAGGCTCGATAATGTCTTTCTGGCACAGGAATCCGATTCCCCGTACGTTGCTGATCGTTACGTTTTTCCGGTAATGGCTGGCTTCGTAGAGCACTGCTGCGATGGAAGGACCGCTCACCACTTCACTACCTTTTTGAGGAACTGACGCCAGCATTTTCTCCCGGTAAACAGGAAGGTACTTCAGGTGCTTCCCTTTCAGTTGGGCTGTTTCTCCGAAGGTGGCCGTCACGTTTTTTACGTCCACTTTTTCGAACGAGCCGGGTTCCAGGTCGGGATTCTTGTATTTTTTGGAAACGAAGCCGCCGCCAATCCGGACGCCGAAGCCGCAGTTGATGGCCGTAACCCCGTCTACATCGATGGAGCCGCACTTCATGGCGTGGGGCGAGATCATGACGGCGGCGTTGCCGTCGGTGCAGGAGATATTGCGGGCAACGATCTTATCGACCCCGCCAAACTGCAGGTCGTTCATTTTGGTGAGGCCGGTTTCTGCCCTCAGGGTTACGCCGCCCTGTCCTTTCAGGTTCTGATAGAGAATGTTCTCTCCGGCCTGCATCTGAACCAGACCGTAACCGTAGAGCGTATTGAGGCAGTTTCCGTTTTTGATGACCCCGTTTTTGGGGCGCACGTAGTTCACATCATCCGTGGTGGAGATGCCCAGGGTTACGCAGGAGAACATACTCCGCTGGTCTTTCACCAGGAAGTCAGCGATCATGAAGTTAGTGGCTGCGCCGACGTTGAAGGCCCGCACCCCACGGGGGTGCGCCTCCAGGTTGATGGTGTAAACTCCGTCAATTCCCGTAATGCTGACGTTCTCGATCGGAGCACCGTTCTTGGCCAGAATGAATACGTCTTCCGACTTTTTTGGGTTTTGGGTGAGGTGCTCAATCACGACGTCCTTATCGATCCGGAGGTGGACATTGGAGCGCAATTCAATATTATGGAGGTGATAAGTTCCCGCAGTAAGGGTGATGATGCCTCCTCCCTTGGCGGCGACCTGATCAATTGCCCGCTGCAACATTTTACTGTCCGAGGGGCTGCCTTTTCCGTCGACGCTATAATCGACCTGCAGGTTTTTGTGGATGGTCAGCTCAGTGCTGTTGTCCTGGTAAAAATCGCTTTCCGTTTGTGCGCATAGGCCTAACGCGACGAATATCAGTAGTAGGGTAAAGTAAGACCTGGCCATTTGCAATGTTTTTTCTGGCGCTCGCCCTGGCTTAATCCTCAACAAAATCTGGCAGGGGAAACGGCATGATCGATTAAAGGTGTTTTCGCGGCGCGAAAACGTAACTATCCGCTAAAGTGAGCAAATACGCTGCAACGAGGGTGTCTGCCAGTTTTTAGGTGGTGTTTGCGGGTACATTCTCACTTTTGGGCGCGGCCCTTTAAGTTTGTGCTGAGGCAATCGGCCTATACATAGAGAAAGCAAAAATGTGTAACTTGAATTGATGAGCCGCCGCCGTTAGGAGGATGGCGGTCATCAATCAAGCTACACATTCGTAAA
>NZ_VOXD01000004.1 GCF_008014675.1 Neolewinella aurantiaca
CCGTAGTAAGTCTTGCCATTCTTGACTATCTTACCACTTGTGCAGCTGGGGCAGATGAGCATGTTTTGAGAGTTTTGTCACTATCAAGATAGTGATTTTGCTCCACTGCATTTTTTAGGTTTATCCATCCTTACATTTGATACACCGCCCGATTTTGATTGTAGGTCACTGACCAAGCTTGAAGCTTAGCGTTCAATTCCACCGATCATGTCTACCTTACCTTCTCGTCAACCCCGAGCTTAAAGCCTCGTTAACCCACACGGCCCCAATGACCGCAATAATAATAGAAGACATGCCCCCCGCTCTCGCCGCCCTCAAGGCCGAGCTGGCGGATTTTTGCCCCAACGTAGAAGTGATCGGCACCGCCGGCTCCGTCGTGGAAGCAGCAAAGCTGCTCCGCACCACTAAGCCGGATTTGCTCTTCCTGGACATCATGTTGGGCGACGGGACGAGTTTCGATATCCTGGAGATTGTACCGGACATCACCTCGGAGCTGATCTTCACGACGGCATCGGATGAGTTCGCTGTGCGCGCCTTTCGTTTCGCTGCCGTAGACTACCTGCTCAAGCCGGTTGAGGGAGAAATGCTGAAGGCCGCCGTAGACCGGGCCATGCGCCGCATCACCTTCAAGAAAGGTGCACCGGATACCGCCAGCCTTGACTTGCTCAAAGAAACCATCCGGCAGCCGGAAACGCTGCCCGACCGCATCAGCCTCCACACTTCTGAGAACATCGTTGTGGCAAAGATCAAAGACATCATCCGCTGCGAAGCAGACAGTAACAATACACGCTTCGTTTTTGCGGGAGACCAGAAACCGGTCTTCGTTACCAAAACCCTGAAGCACTACGAGCGGATGCTGACCGGCCACGGCTTCGTGCGCGTACACCAGTCTCACCTCGTCAACTTTAACGAGGTGGTGGAATTCAAAAAGATCGACTCGGGGTACCTGCGCTTAAGCAACAACGATGAAGTTCCGGTCGCCAGCCGGAAGCGTGCGGAAGTGGTGGAGATGTTGCGTTGAGGATTGGTGCGTACTGGTAATGGTGCGCTACGATTTTAGGTAACTTTGGCTCCTTGATTACTGCATGCCTGCCGGCAGCTATTCTCCTCTGCGCAACAGTTTCAGCCTTGGTCCGGCCGCCTTCACCTCCGGTGAATAGCGGGGATGAGCGACCTCCGGTCGCGCAATTGGCATGTAGAGGTTCAATCGGAGTAAAACTCCTCCACCGACACTTTCGACTATTTTCATTGCGAAACGACTTCGGCCTTGGCTCCGGCCACTAATTCGGTTGCTGGTGGCCGTTGAAAAGAGCAAGCTGTATGAGCCAAAACGAAGCGGCTGCATTTCCGAAAGGCTATCATAACCCGACGGTTCCAAGACTTCGAAGGGCAAGTTTGATGGTGAGTTTTTGCTTTTTAGGCCAGCAGTGATCGAATTAGTGATCAGTCGGAGACATAGCCCGAGGGGTTTGCTTCTTTGCCCCGTTAAAGAAGGCCGCCGGCAGGCATGTAAGACGAGAAATGACGCTGTTGTCAGCCTGCAAGATTTGCTAATCACGGAAGTAAAGTCATCTCATTGGCTACAAACTTTAGCGGACCATTGTATTGGTACAAGGTGCTGAAACTGGCCGCATAACCTTTCCCCTGCACCTGCGTTCGCGCCTAAAAAATGGTTTTCGATAAAACCATCCCGGAGTTCTAAGCGTAAAGCTAAGTACCTTCGTCTTTCAAGTTTACTGATATGTACCCACTTCTCATCGTTTCCGTTCTTCTCCTCCTGGCCATCATGCTGTTCATGAAGATGTGGTCGGCTAACCGGATGCCCGGTAAAAAGAAGCGGGCGCAGGCCGTAGCCGAACTTAAAGCGGAGATGGATACCTGGAGCGCCGATCTCGTGCCGCTGAATAAGGAAGAACTCGATCTTTTCAGTGTCGCGCAGGACAAGCAGGTGATCAAAGGCGGAGCCGGTGCTACGGCGAAGGGAACCTTCACGACCATCTTTCACGAGCCGGTGGTGAGCTACTCTTACCGTCGTTACCTCGGCAAAAAAGAGAACGAACTGCTCTACGTCCGCACCGCTGAGCACGAATACGTTTACTGGACCGAAGAAGGAAAAACAAACCTGGAAATTGACGGCAACCCCGTTGGCCTGATGGAAGGCGGTGCCCTCTTTGGCAAAAAAACCGGCAAAGAACTGGCCCGCATCGCGGCCACTGCCCGCGAGAATTACCTGCCCGTCAGCGTAGGTAACCGCGAGGTGGGGTCGCTCCAACTCAAGCCCCTCGGCAAAGACGATCCGCTGAATCAGCGCGCCTTCCAGTTCATCCCCGAAGACCTCAACGATAAAGAAGAGCAATTGCTCATGAGCCTGGCCACGCGGGAGCTGGTGAAGCGAAGTATTCCTAAGTGAGTTGGTGAGTTGTAGGGTTGGTGAGTTGCTGCCGCTGTTGCCGTTTGCTCACCTTCGGCGAACGAGCGAAGCGAGAGCGGAGCTTGCGGCAGCAACTCATTGCCCCCCAACTCATTAGTCTAATTGAAAAGGGCCTCCACCAGTTGGTGAAAGCCCTTAAATTAACCGTAAACCAGCTCAGTTTATTCGGTTATTGAGTTGTGTAGTCCGAAGACTCGCTAACTTACTCTTACATGTGCTTGATCAGCTCGTCGCCGAACTCAGAACACTTGAGGAGAGTAGCACCGTCCATGAGGCGCTCGAAATCGTAGGTTACGCGCTTGGAGCCGATGGCACCGTTGAGGCCTTTGATGATGAGGTCGGCAGCTTCGGTCCAGCCCATGTAGCGGAACATCATCTCTCCGGAGAGGATGACGGAAGATGGGTTCACTTTGTCCTGGCCAGCGTACTTCGGAGCGGTACCGTGGGTAGCTTCGAAGATGGATACACCAGTGCTGTAGTTGATGTTGGCACCCGGAGCGATACCGATACCACCTACCTGTGCGGCGAGTGCGTCGGAGATGTAGTCGCCGTTGAGGTTAAGGGTAGCGATTACACCGTACTCTTTCGGGCGGAGGATGATCTGCTGAAGCATTGCGTCGGCGATGACATCCTTCACGATGATCTCGCGGCCTTCGTGCTTGATGACGTGCCACGGGCCGCCGTCGAGTTCTTCGCCACCGAAGTCCTGAGCAGCACATTCGTAACCCCAGTCGCGGAAAGCGCCTTCGGTGAACTTCATGATGTTACCCTTGTGGACGAGGGTCACGCTGTTTTTGTTGTTGTCGATCGCGTACTGGATGGCTGCCTTCACGAGGCGGTTGGTGCCTTCCTGAGAAACGGGCTTGATGCCGATACCTGCGGTGTCGGGGAAACGAACCTTCGCGTAACGCTCGGGGTAAGTTTCTTTAAGCCACTGCAGGAATGCAGCATTGTCTTCGGTGCCTTCAGCGAACTCGATGCCTGCGTAGATGTCTTCCGTGTTTTCGCGGAAGATGATCATGTCTACATCTTCGGGGTGCTTAACCGGGCTGGGAACGCCTTCGAAGTACTGGACCGGACGCACACAAGCGTAGAGGTCGAGTTTTTGGCGAAGCGCAACGTTGAGAGAGCGGATACCGCCACCTACTGGTGTCGTCAGGGGGCCTTTAATAGAAACGAGGTACTCATCGATTGCATCGAGGGTGGCTTGTGGAAGCCACTCACCTGTTTGGTCCATGGCTTTCTGGCCGGCGAGGACTTCTTTCCAGACAATTGATTTTTCGCCGTTGTAGGCTTTGTTTACGGCTGCTTCGAGTACGCGGCTGGCTGCTGCCCAGATGTCGGGGCCGATGCCGTCACCCTCGATAAAAGGGATAATAGGGTCGTTGGGTACGTTCAGTTTACCGTTGGAGAGGGTGATCTTGGTTCCGCTCATAGGAGGATTTCTTGATTTAGTTTAATAAGCCAGGGAGAGAAACCTCTCTCCGGGCGGGCAAAAATAAGAAAATTTAAGCACGCATTAGACTTAACTATCTCGGGAGAGTAGTAGTTTGCCGAGCAAATAGATTAGTATTGAAAAAGTATTGTTTTTTTCTGGCCATATCCTCCCTGTTTATCTTCGCCTGCGGAGGCCCCAAAGTCGTAGTTGCACCTTACGATCCGGGAGATCCAACGATCAGTAAACCAGACTCTGTACCCGCGCTCGCGCCAGAGGACAAACCTGTCTTTGATGAAGAAGATTTACACGGCCCCTTCCTCCCGCCCGAAATTCCTCCTACCGTTTACGAGCCATACGTGCGCCGGGCGGAAACTACCGCACCGCCGCTTCCCCCGGCCTCTAACAGCTGTCACCTGGCCGTAGAGGTCCGGAACTACGACGGCGTTGATGGCTGCGGTATTTTGCTGGAAACCGACGAAGGGAACCTCTTTTTGGTTGGGGTGCCGCCACGGGGAGAACCTCTGGAGACCGGAACCCGCATCAGCATCGGCTTCGAATATATGGAAAACTACGAAGGAGCTGACTGCGGCAACGCCGATGCCGTTATCCGGATCACCTGCAAACGATTATTGCGCGTGAGTTCCGGACTGCCCCGCCCAGTGATGTGCGAAGCCTACGATAAACCCGCCGAGTGGCTGCTGGGGCTGGCCCGCGATTACTCCGCAACCTACATCACCCGTTTCCCATGGAAGGAAGGCAGATACGTGTACCTGATGGAAAGCCCGTTCGGGCAGTACCTTTACGACTGCCGCGGCTACCTGATTTGTAAACCCCGTAAAAACTGTCTCGGATTTGTAGAGGATTTCTCGCAGGGCGTCATCATCTTCGAAGGGTAATACTGCGCACAAGTTTCGGTGAGCGAGTGTTCAGCAAAGCGAAACCTGTCTCCAAAAGGTACAGGGCGCAAACGCAGGTGCAAAGAAAGGATGAGGAACGCAATTCCCGACCTTCCGCAGCAGTTAAATGCGGGCAGGCTATAAACGATCGGCACTGCCTGACTTGTCCACCCTTCTATTTCTACAATGGCCATACAACGCGTAGCCGCCTGGCTCATCACGATTGCCCTGATACTTGTACTGATCGTAGTCGGTAAAGACTATCTGGTGCCTATTTTTATGGCGCTGGTGATTTGGTACCTGGTAAACGCCCTCGACCGGGAGTTCAACAAATTACCATGGATCGGGAAGCATTTGCCGGGAGCCGTTACCCTCGGGATGTCGCTCATCTTCATCGGGCTGACGATTTACATCGTCGGAGATACCATCGTGGAAACCATCCAGGGCTTTGTGGTGGACAGCAATAAGTACATCCCCAAAATCGACGCCCAGATTGCCCGGATGTACGAACAGATGGGAATCGATGATCCTCCCACCGTCGAAGGGCTGGAGCTTTCCACGCAACTATGGGCTTACTCTGCAGAGTTGCTGAATGGCTTTACCAACTTTGCCCGGGCATTGTTACTCGTGTTGCTGTACGTTCTGTTCTTCCTGATCGAACAAGGGGCCTTTGGCCGTAAAATGGCCGCGCTGGGCTTGCCCCTTCAGGAAACCAACCGCCTTTCGGTGGTGCTGAGCAAAGTAAACGACGCGATGCGGACTTACCTTGGCGTTAAAACCTTTACCAGCATGCTCACCGCTTTGTTGAGCTGGATTGTCTTTTACTTTGTTGGGGTTGATTACGCGTTGTTCTGGGCGTTTTTGGTGTTCCTGTTCAACTACGTTCCTACTATCGGATCCATTACGGCGACCTTGCTGCCCGGCTTTTTAGCCCTGGTTCAGTTCGATACCCTGTCGCCTTTTCTCGTTATCATCATTGGGGTGACGGCCATTCAGCTGCTGGTGGGCAACATCCTGGAGCCCCGCCTGATGGGTGATAACCTGAACATCAGTCCGCTGGTGGTTGTACTATCGCTTATCCTGTGGTCAATGCTTTGGGGAGTCATCGGGATGCTGCTCAGCGTTCCGATTACGGTTGCCATCATTATCGTTTGTTCTCAGTTTGAGACGACCCGCACAGTGGCGGTGTTGCTGTCTAAAGACGGGAAGGTGTAGAGTCGGGAGTTAGGAGTCGGGAGTCTGGAGTCGCTGCCGCGAGCACCGTTCGCAGCGCTTCGCTTGCTCACCACCGGCGAACAAGCGAAGCGAGGAGAGTGGCGCCTGCGGCAGCGACTCCCGACTCCTAACTCCCGACTCCCGACTCCGAACTCTTATCCTTCCGGTAACGCCCATCCGTAGCTCAGCCAGTCGGCCAGGTAGTCTACGTCGGAGAGCGGGGCGAGCTGTTTGACCGACTTGCCGGCCGCCGCAGCGCGGGCGAGGGTGGAGGTGAGTACCTCGGGAGTGCTCCAGGCGATGTTCTTAAAGAGCGAAGGTGTCAGGCTTTTCATACCAAGGAGGGTGTAGCCTCCGTCGAGTGCCGGGCCAACCACAACATCGTGGGTGCTGAGGGCCGCGAATGCTTCGTTGAGGTAGGCAGTGTCGATGCCGGGGCAATCGGAACCAATGATGATTACTTTGTCGTACCCTTCTTCAAAAGCGACGCGAAAGCCTTCGAGCATTCGCTCACCGAGATCGCCGGGGTGCTGAAGGCGTTTATGGAAGTCCTGTTCAGACCACGCGTCGCCAATGGTGACTTCGTTGGAGTAGTAGAGATAGCGGTCTGCATCGTCGAGGCCGAGCGCTTGTTCGCGCGTCCAGTCGGTAAGCTGATGGTACATCTTCAGGGCCATCTCGTTGCCCACGTCTCCGGCAAGGCGGGTTTTGGTTTTGCCGGGGATGGGATTCTTGATGAAAAGTAGCAGGGCGGATTTGCTCATGTCGGCTGGATCGTGGATTGGTTCTAAAGCAAGAACAACACGTCGGGAAGGGATTGGCTCACTGGCCGTATAACTTTCTTTGCACCCGCGTTATGCGCCCGGCCATAAATTTATGTTCATACAACTGTTAGGACTCACGCTGCGTTACCACACCGACCAAAGAACACCCCAATGATACAAGCCATCTGGAACGATAAAGTTATTGCCGAAAGCAAGGAAACTGTAATCGTTGAAGGCAACCACTACTTCCCCGCAGCTACCGTGAACAAGGATTATCTGACGCCAAGCGACACTACCAGCTTTTGTGGCTGGAAAGGCGATTGCAGCTATTATAATGTAGTCGTTGAAGGCAAAGAAAACCCGGACGCCGCATGGTATTACGCCGACCCGTACGAGCGCGCCGAAAAAATAAGAGGGCACATCGCCTTCTGGAAAGGGGTTGAGGTAAAAGAAACCAATAGCTGAAAACCAGACCACCTGCTACGATCATGATCTCCCACTTTACCCAAGTCCGTGCCCAATCCCTTGCCCTGTGCGAACCACTCAAGCCGGAAGATTACGTGGTGCAACCACACCCGGATGTGAGCCCGCCCAAGTGGCACCTCGGGCACGTGAGCTGGTTCTTCAAAAACTTCATCCTGGCAGAATACGTGGCGGGGTACGAGGCATTTGACGAACGCCTCAACTGGTTTTTCAACAGCTATTACGAGAGCCAGGGGCCACGCATCACCCGCTCCAGCCGGGGAAATATGACGCGTCCCGAATTGTCGGTGGTGCTGGCTTACCGCAAACACGTCGATACGGCAATCGTAGAATTGTTGGAAAGCAGCCACCCTGACCTGCAGGAGATCGAGCGTCTCGTCGAGCTTGGCTGTCACCACGAGCAACAACACCAGGAACTCCTGCTGACCGATATAAAATACATCCTCGGCACCAACCCTTATTACCCCGCCTACCTCACATCTGCGGGCGCGGACGCAGGTGCAAAGGGCGCTGTTAAGAAAGACGCTACCGGTTCTCTCAACAACAAATTTGAATCCGTAAAGGGCGGTCTTCATACCATCGGCTATCAGGGCAACGGCTTTTGCTGGGATAACGAACTGAGCGTTCACCAGGTATTTCTTGAGGATTTCAGCATCGGGCGTCATCTCGTTACCAACGGTGAGTACCTCGCCTTTATGAACGACGGCGGCTATGACCGCTTCGAGCTGTGGCAAATGGAAGGTATTGAGTGGGCCCGTAATCTGGAAGTCAAGGCACCCCTCTACTGGTTGCAAAACGAAACCGGAGAATGGATGCACTACCAACTCAACGGCGGCTTGCAGCCCGTAGACCCCGAACTGCCGGTGTGTCACGTAAGCTGGTACGAAGCCGATGCCTTCGCCCGCTGGGCGAACGCACGCTTACCAACCGAATTCGAGTGGGAAGTCGCCTGCCGTAAACTAGACCCGGAGGTGACCACGCGCCAAAACTGGTCCGACGCCCAAAAGTTTCAGGGCTACGCCCCCGCAGCCAACGAAACCCAAATGCTGGGCACCGCCTGGGAATGGACCAACTCGGCCTACCTTCCGTACCCCCGCTACCCGCGCCCTGAGGGCGCGCTCGGCGAATACAACGGTAAGTTCATGATCAACCAGATGGTCTTGCGTGGGGGAAGTTGTGCCACGCCACAGAGTCATATCCGACCTACTTACCGCAACTTCTTCCAGACGGACAAGCGCTGGCAGTTTACCGGCATTCGGCTGGCAAAGTAGCCCTGGCCCGATCACAAACAATTATCTCCCAACTCCCGACTAT
Source organism: Neolewinella aurantiaca (assembly GCF_008014675.1). Taxonomy (GTDB): domain Bacteria; phylum Bacteroidota; class Bacteroidia; order Chitinophagales; family Saprospiraceae; genus Neolewinella; species Neolewinella aurantiaca. Next base: position 8,542 of record NZ_VOXD01000004.1, read on the forward strand.
TTTTCTGTTTTTATTTCTCACTCCTGATTCATGCCTTCAAAAATCAATAACGTCTTTGCAGAAGAAGTCAAAGCCGGTCTTTCCGCCAGCCCCCGCCACCTGTCCAGCAAATGGTTCTACGATGCCACCGGAGACGAACTTTTTCAGGCGATCATGGCAATGCCGGAGTATTACCTGACGGACGCAGAACGGGAGGTCTACCAATACTGCGGGCCGGAATTACTGGAAAACATCGGCGACCGGCCTTTCGATCTCATCGAGCTCGGAGCGGGAGATGGTTCCAAGACTCGTTATCTGATCAATGATTTCATCGCGGCAGGAGCAAATTTCACTTACCGGCCTATTGATATCAGTGCCCATGCTGTGGAGGAACTGAGTCGGCGCGTTGCGGCCGAATGGCCGCAGCTCGATTACTCTCCGCTGATCGGCGATTACTTCGCCGCACTGAACAACCTGGGAGAGCCGGATGATGATGCGGTGAGGTTGGTTTTGTTTCCGGGAGCCAATATCGGAAATTTCAATCAGGCTGAAGCTTCGGGCTTCTTGCGGCACCTGCACCAGTTTCTGCGGCCGGGAGACCTGCTGCTCACCGGTTTCGACCTGCGGAAAGATCCGGCGGTTATCCTTGCAGCTTACAACGATCCGGCGGGGCACACCGCAGATTTTAACCTGAACCTGCTGCGACGGATCAACAACGAACTAAAGGCAGATTTCGACCTGCAACAATGGATGCACTGGGAAACATACGATCCGCTTAGCGGAGCAGCCCGGAGTTACCTTGTTGCGCGCGCTGACCAAACTGTCGCCATCGGTACGCTCGGCAAGACCTTCCATTTCGACGCATGGGAAGCAATAAGTGTGGAAGTGAGCCAGAAATACAGCCGCAGGGAAATCGAAGCGCTGGCGGAAAAATCGGGCTACACGCACGTTCAGCATTTTACCGATGATCGTGTTTTGTTTTCCGATAGTTTGTGGAAGGTGTAGCGCACCAGGATGCTCGGGCAGACGGTCAGTAGAGAGTCGCCCCGCAGCACCTTCTCCGGTAGCTGTTCACTCAGTTTTGCCCCACCAACGCAGTTTCAGCAGATCCAGCGCGTATAGGTTTGGCCGTTCCCTGGTAATCAGGTAATCCATCAACGTCCGCTCGGGAGCCATGCGGGCAATTGCCGGCAGGAAAGGGAGTTTGTCCGCAAGATCGATCAGGCGCGTACGCAGGTGCGGAGACTCGTTTTTTAAAAGGCGAAGGTTGAAAATTGCCTGCTCCTGCTTGCGCAGGAAGACATCGTTGGGCTCCAGGCCAAGATGAACAACGGGGTTGTCGTAGTGGCAAATGGTCACGTCTTCCGCTACAAATTGCTGCCCCCAAACGGTGTCTTCGTGTCCGTAGCCTTCAAAATTATCCGGGAAAGGGTGCCGCAGCAGAAGAGCTTTGCTGACCATGAAATTGTTGGACTGAAAACCCAGGGCCCCGTCGGCTTTACGCCGGGCCACGGTTTTGCTTTCCCGTTGGCTCCCGTACCACCAGTGGAGGTGGTAGCGGTGATCGGGGGGTGGGGTAGGGGCGTAGGTTCTCCCGCCCGTCACAATTAACGGCAGCTGCGGCTTGCGTTCAACTTCTTCGAAGTACCGGGAGACGAAATCAGGATTGGGCCAACCGTCCGCGTCCATCATCACAAGGTGGTCGTACTGGGCGTCACGGGCCATTTTATTGCGGATGGCGGCGCGGCCGAGATTGGTCTTCAGCTCAACGTACCGGATACCAGCCAACCGGCGCAGCTCGCTCCGCCCCCAGTCTTCGTCGTTGGGGCTGGCATCGTCGTAAACGAGTATTTCTACCGGGCCTTTTACGGCTGTCGCCTGCCGGAGCAGTTCGGTCGCCAGGGCTCGGACGTCGTAACGATAGGTAGGTATGCAGATGGAGAGCATGAACGTAAAGGTAGGCACGGCTTTAGCCATTGCCCCGTTTTATTGATGAAGTTGTACTTACGACTGGCCCGACCGAACCTCCTCCAGGTATTTGTAGTAATCGGGCAAGATCTCCGCCCCACGACCCTTTACCCACTGAGCTTCCCATCCATTAGCCAGCCGGAAAGCATCTTCGATGATGTCGGCCTGCTGTTCGTAGTTGAAGTCTTCGAGTTTGTCCTTCTTTCGTAGGGGCTCGAGCCCGCCGTAGTTGTATCCCATCTCCGTGGTTTGTGCGTGCAGTGCCCTCGGGATGTAGGCCGCCCCGCGGTGGGTGTACTGCCAAACGTGGACAACCTCGTGCACCAGTGTGGGCGCGCTCATCGGTCCCCAACTATTGATGGTATGGAAACTCACGTAGCAAAACCGGGACCACGACGGGCCAACGTACGCCCGCTCATCTATGCGGATTTGGTCGTAGGGGACCGCTTCGCCGAAAATGGGCCGGAGCATCGTGATCTCGGCAGCAGTAAGCGGGCGAATACCCGGGAAAATGGCGTTGGTGAAAGCTTCGTAAACATCGAAAAGCCCGATTAAGTCCAAAAAGGAGAAGAGGACATCCAGCAAGCCCCGCCCGGAAACAGGTTTGCGCAGCAAACCCAGCAGCCGTTTACGACGAAGCGGAGCATTACGGACCAAAAGGCCGAGGCGTTGGATGAAGTAGTTGGAGCGGGTCACTGATTGGTAGATACAAACAGGAGGCGGTGATGGTTGCTTTACGGTGCGCTCGTGCCGAGAGGGAAACAGCACCGGGACGAAAAATGAACCCGGACGATGACGATGTGTCCGCATCACTAACAAGCTACACTACTACGGCATTACCTTCGCTCTCGTGCCAAAAAAGATACCCAAACTACGAACCTGGTTAAGCCATCTCACCGAACAGGTGCTGGAAACCACTTCTTCAGAACACAACGAGTTCCTGCAGGTCAGCCTCGTGAGTGGCCGGTTGCAGCTTGTGGCCGAAGATGCCATCTATAGCTTTGGGGACTACTACCTCAATTTCCGTAAGCTCTTCGAGCGCTTCGACTTCGAAAAACTGCCGCTGCGGTCCAACGTGTTGATTCTGGGCCTGGGGCTGGGCAGCATCCCGGAATTGCTGGAAGATTACATCGGCGTAGAGTACGAGTACGTAGCCGTCGAGATTGATCCGGTGATTATTGATCTCGCTACCCGTTACAGCTTGCCGAGCCTTAAGTCTCCGTTGGAAGTGGTCCAGGCCGATGCTTACGCCTTTTTGCAGATAGACCGCAGGAAGTATGACTTCATCTGCGTCGATGTGTTTCAGGATGCAACCGTGCCGGAACACCTCAACGGAGATGACTTCCTTGAGTTACTCAAGGAAAGCCTCCTGCCCGGAGGAGCAATTGCTTACAATCGCCTGGCCGATACCACCGCTCACGCGAAAGAATCGTTGGAGTACTACGAAGGGCCTTTCAAAAAAGCATTCCCCAACGGAGAACTGGTGAATACGCGGGGCAACTACATGTTAGTCAACGATGCCCGGTTTTTACTGGACTGACCAAGGAGTGTAACTCTTTGCGAAAGGGGGGCGTTTACCCGGAAACTTTCCCTGCACCTGCGCCCGCGCCCGAATCCTGCGTCGGCAGAAGGTCGAGAACCGTAGGGTCGTAAACAAAGCTATTCTCGGGAACCAGCCCGATTGCACCATCGAAAAAGCGATAGATGTAGTCGAAATCAGCGCGAATATCACCGGTGATCGTATAGGGTTCCGAAAACTCGATGGTACCTTCTCCCCTCATGTCGAACTTGCACAAAACGAGCGGAACGCCGGCCTCTTTAGCGATGAAGTAAAAACCGGTTTTGAAGTGTGTTACTTTGGAGCGGGTGCCCTCAACGGCAATGCAAAGCTTGAAATCTTTCTTCGTCTTGAAAATATTGGCGACGGCCTGCACGAAATTGGTTCGCTTGGTCCGTACCACGGGTACGCCGCCCATCCAACTTAAAATCCAACCGAGCGGGCCTCTGAACAAGGTCGACTTTCCGACAAAATTGATGTACTGGCCAACGGCAGCACGAACATAAATGCCGTACGGGAAATCCCGGTTAGAGGTGTGGGTAACGGTGGGCAATACGTACTGCTCCGGCCATTTACCCTCGTTGGGGTTAACGACCCGAACACCATTGAGGCGAAGCATAAAGCGACCAAGCGCGGCGGGCATCATAACTAGTATTTTAAAAGTTCGATCACAAACGATCAGGCCGGCTCGAAGTATCCGGTGCTCCGGTTCTTCTTTACGCCATCCCAGCTGAAGTAGCGGCCGTTCATCGCAACGTAAACGCCCGGCGGCAAAGATTGGACGAAACCAAGCGCACTGCCCAGGTTAAAAAAACCATCGGAAGATGAACCAAAAGCGTACGGAATCATCGCTCCCGTGAGAACGATCGTTTTGCCTGTAATATCGGCTTTGGCCAGGTATTCGGCGGTTTGCACCATCGTGTCGGTACCGTGGGTAATCAGAATCTGATTGGTGTCGATGCCCCGGCAGTTGTTGACGATGTTTTCACGGTCGAGGTCGGTGATTTCCAGACTGTCTACCATCATGAGGGTACGGACGCTGACGTCAAGAGTGCAGCGCCCGCGCTCCAGCATTTCGGGAAGGTTGGAGTCCTGAAAGAAGAGCTTACCGGTGACGAAGTTGTACTCCTTATCGAAAGTGCCGCCGGTGACGAAGATTTGGATCATATGCAAAAGTAATGACTGAACAGCTGAATTGGTGGGTTCATCGCCGGCTATTCCTGATTCGCTGCGCTGGTCGGGAGCGATACGCGGGCCAGCCGCAGGCTGTTAAGGCGGGAGCGCAGGATGCAATGAACGCTTTCAAAACTGCGTTAGTCACTCGATCACTGTAACTATCCCCTCAAACCAATTCTGCTTTGCGTCAATTTTTGCCCTTAGGCCTGTTATTGTTGTTGTTGTTCATTTCCTGTTTTGGCTGTGAGTCCGACCTTACCACGGGTGAGGTAATATCCGCCGAAGAAAATGCACCAGATACGACTCCTGAAGACGAAGTTTCGGGCGGTATCACTCCCTTTGCCAACGCAGCGCTTACGTTGGTCAACAACGTTCGCAGTACAGGTTGTGACTGTGGTAACCAGCGGATGCCGCCCGTTGGGGCGCTGGCGCTTCATCCTCAGCTCACAGTAGCGGCACAAGCTCACTCCGAAGATCAGGCCCGGATGCAGCAAATGCAACACGCCGGCAGCGATGGCTCGTCGGTAGGGACCCGGGTAACCCGGGCCGGTTTTACCTGGCGTTCCGTTGGGGAGAATGTGGCCTGGAACTATCCTGACGTCGAGGCTGTCGTTGCGGCCTGGCTTTCCAGCCCCGGCCATTGTACCAACATAATGAACGCCAACTACCAGTACATGGGGATGGGCGAAGAAGACCTTTACTGGACACAGGTTTTTGCGCGGTAGCGTCTATCTTCGCGCCACATAAAAGAAAATACCCATGGGATTACTAGACGGAAAAATCGCCCTCATCACCGGAGGCTCACGTGGCATCGGTGCCGCCATTGTACGTAAGTTCGTTGCCGAAGGTGCAACGGTCGCGTTTACCTACGCACGCTCCGTCGGTCCGGCCGAGGCACTCGTTGAGGAACTCGGAGCCGACAAGGCCAAAGCCTACCAAAGCGATGCGGCCAGCTTCGACGCTGCCGCGCAACTGATCAAGGACGTAACGGCCGACTTCGGCAACATCAGCATCCTCGTCAACAATGCCGGAATCACCCGCGATACCCTCCTCATGCGCATGAGCGAAGACCAGTGGGACAGCGTGATGGACAACAACCTCAAGTCGATCTTCAACCTGACGAAGCATGCCCTGCGCCCGCTGATGAAGTCTGGTGCCGGCTCGGTCATCAATATGTCTAGCGTGGTGGGCGTTACCGGTCAGGCCGGTCAGGCAAACTACGCTGCCTCCAAGGCGGGAATCATCGGCTTCAGCAAGTCGCTGGCTAAAGAAATGGGCTCACGCAACCTGCGCTGCAACGTCATCACTCCCGGTTTCATCGAAACGGACATGACGGACGAACTGCCCGAAGCGCTCAAAGAATCTTACCTCGCTAATATTCCGCTGAAGCGCCTCGGTAACCCCGAAGAAATTGCCAAAGCCTGTGTTTTTCTGGGGTCTGACCTCAGCTCCTACGTAAACGGACAGGTCCTTGGCGTTGATGGTGGGTTGACGTAGAGAGTCACGTAAGTTCTTTCAATTTCCGGACGCTCGAAGAGTTGTTTCCACCCCGACTTCGTGAGGGGAGGAAACAACCGCTTCGAGCGTTCGGTTTTTGGTTGATAGATAAGCCGGAGTAAAACTTCTCTACCGTTGCTTTAGAGGGTTAAACCGTCCACTCTGCGCCGTCTTTACCGTCTTTGACGGTGATTCCGGCATCGTTGAGGGCGTCGCGGAGTTTGTCGGACATGGTCCAGTTCTTCTCGGCGCGGGCCTGAGCGCGCAGATCGAGCACGAGGTCCATCACCTTGCTCAGTGTATCTCCGCTGGCACCTGCGGCCTCGCCCTCGTCCATCAGTCCGAAAACGTCGAAAAGGAGGGTGCCGAGGCTGGTTTTGAATTTTTCCAAGGTTTCCTTGCTGACTTCCTTCAGGCTAAGCTGCCCGCCCTTGAGGGCGTTGATGCGGGAGACGAGTTCGAACACCTTGGCGAGCGCCTTTGGGGTGTTGAAGTCGTCGTCCATTTCGGCGTAAGCGGCGGCAAGGCCCGCTTCGAGTTCTTTGCCGACGGTACCATTTTGTGCACCGCCCTGTCCTTCCAGTTTTTGCAGATTCGCCCATGCTTCCATCAGGCGGGTGTAGCCTTTTTTACCTGCCTGCAGTGCCTCATCGGTGAGGTCCATCTGGCTGCGGTAGTGGGTTTGCAGCATGAAGAAGCGGAGGTTCATGGGGCTGAAGCTGTCCGTCACGTGGGGGCTGTCGCCGGTAAAGAGTTGCTGAGGGGTGATGGTGTTTCCGTCGGATTTAGACATCTTTCGGCCGTTCATCAACAGCATATTGGTGTGCATCCAGTAGCGCGCACCGCCGCAGCCGCAGGAGCCTGCGTTCTGAGCGATTTCGTTTTCGTGGTGGGGGAACTTGAGGTCGTTGCCACCGCCGTGGATGTCGAATTCTTCGCCGAGGTACTTCGTGCTCATCGCTGAACACTCGAGGTGCCAGCCGGGGAAGCCTTCGCCCCAGGGGCTGTTCCAGCGGAGGATGTGGTCTTCACCGGCCTTCATCCAGATGGCAAAATCCGAAGGGTTGCGTTTGTCGCTCTGGCTTTTCAGCTCCCGGCTTTCGGCGATCAGTTCGTCGATCTTCCGGCCGGAAAGCTCACCGTAGCGGCCGTCGTTCTTTTCGTTGAATGCCGCAACGTCGAAGTACACCGATCCGTTGGATTCGTAAGCGTAGCCGTTCTTCAGGATGTCCTGTACCATCTCGATCTGCTCGATGATATGGCCACTGGCACGCGGTTCGATGCTGGGGGGCTTATTGTTGAAACGGCGCATCATTTCGTGGAACCCGAAGGTGTACTTCTGAGCTACTTCCATGGGCTCGAGCTTAGCGACGCGGGCGCCTTTGCTCATCTTGTCTTCGCCCTCATCGGTCAGGTGGCCTACGTCGGTGATGTTACGGACGTAGCGGACCTTATAGCCCTTATGCAGCAGGTAACGATAGATGATGTCGAAGCTGGTAAACGTCCGCACGTTGCCCAAATGGACGTCGCTGTACACGGTCGGGCCACACACGTAAAGGCCGATGTGGCCTTCGGTGATGGGTTTGAAAACCTCTTTTTGACGAGAGAGACTGTTGTATAGCGTTAGGTCGTTGGACATTTTTGTCTTTTTAGGAGCGCGAATTTACGGTTTATTCACCCTTCGGGGCGAATCGCTTTGCTGACGGTCCGTTAACGCCTTTTGCGCGGAGCAAGTTGCGTTGGTTTCGCGGTGATTTTGCGGGCGCGGCCGCGGGTGCAAAGAAAGGTTTGAGGGGGCAATGGTAGAAGGCAAGCCCATTAGCTCCTACCATTCTTTGCATCTTGCGTTCGCGCGGCCTATCAAACTTTGGCTTGTTTGTGCCGAACGCGATACAATACCCCAAACTTCATCCTACATTTGTCAGCCCAAAACAACTACAAGTGCAAGGAAATAGCCTGACATCCTTACTAATAAGACATGTCTATATCGCCCTTCAGGAGGACTCCGAACTAAGTGGGAAAGACGTGGTAACTGCTTTTACTGCTTATCGAGACTACCTCAGGGTGAGTATAGCGAATAACGAACCAAGAGGCCAATACTTTAGTGCTCCGGTAGACCGGCTGCTCGATCGGTTGGAGCAAGCCTTCAATGACCGAGCAGAACTTGAGCTAGACGAAATGGTGCTCGGCGCCCAATTCCCCAGCCTCAACCACTTCTATCTTGCTGCCTTTGACGAGCTCTTGCAAGCCGCTGAAAAGTCTCTCGAGACCCCGGAAGACTTTTTTGTTGATCTTTCTGAAGCTATTGGCCCATTCATTGGGAGCTACGACCGCAAGTGGCTGAAGGAGGCCCACGAAATTCGCATTACCCCTAACTTTGTACGTGAAATCCCCCAGAGCTTACTCGAAATTAGAGATAACCCCGACGCAAGTGAAGAAGCCTACTCTCAGGCACTGTCAGATGCCGTAGAGGGCAATCCCGACGACCCCTTCATCGCCGCCCAAATGGTACTGAATGCCGAAGACCACGAAGTACTTATGCGCGCAGCAAAATACTTGCGCCCGATCAAGGGTTTCCCCGCAGGCAAGCTCGGTTTTTACCACGACGAAGAGTTGGTTGATAACTGGATAGCACACTGCCGTGTGCTCCTACACGAAGAAAGGGACACCGAGGCACTTCCTTTCGCCGAAAACCTACTGCGTCTCGGTTACGATGGGCCACAAATGAAAACGGTTTTGATTGCGCTCTCAACAAACCAAAATGGGTTGACTGCTGCGCAGCGTAAGAAATACCCTCTCCTAACGGAACAACTTAAGGAAGCAACCGCTTTCACCCAGTCATCATTGATGGCGACGATGATGGACGCAATTGATCAGGGAATGGGAGAGGAGGAAATGATGAGCATGCTAAGTCAGGCAATCATGGGAGAGGTGGCGGAGAAACCAAGTGCTAAAGTCCGGTCTTTGCCGAGCTCGCGCAAGAGCAATGCCGTGTACCGTATCAAAATTTCCTTGAAAGGCGCTAAACCACCCATCTGGCGGCGGATTGAGCTCAGTATAAATACACCGTTAGAAGAGCTTCACGCCATTATCCAAACCGTTTTTGAGTGGACCGATAGCCACCTGCACGCTTTCCAGAATAGCCGCCGCGACTCCTTCGTTAGCCCCCACGATCCGTACAGTCAGGAATGGTCGGAAAGCTATGAGGGCATGACCATCGAGGATATGTTCGCCGTCAGCGGCAAGAAGTTTACCTATCACTACGACTTTGGCGATAGTTGGTACCATGAAGTGATGCTGGAAAAAGAACTACCCGTAGACAAGAAAGTCAAGTACCCCCGTTGCACCGCTGGGCGGTGCGCCGCACCGCTCGACGACATGGGGGGGCTCTGGGGCTTCTACGACCTTGTTGAAGCCATCGAAGACCCCAAACACGAAATGTACGAAGATGCGGTAGCTTACCTCGGGAAAGGTTTTAACCTGAAGGCTTTTGATCGCGAAGCGATTGATAAGCGGTTGGCCGGGTTTAGGTAGTATATGTAGCTGCTGCTGTCACGTACCCCAAACCTTTACGATTTTGGTTTAGTAGTAGCTCTGCTTGGATTCGTCTAAAGCGTTCTCTTGCTAAGATGCAGGAGCATAATTTCAGTAAAAAAATACTCATGCACCTTTTACTGTTCTTCTCAGCGGTCTTGATGCTTCTAGATTGGGGCTACATGTTGTTGCGCCTTCGAAAGCATCGTCAGCTGCTTCCCGTAAACAAGGTTCTGATCTGGATACCGTTTTGCGCTAACCTATACCTCCGGTTCTACCTGAGTGTTGACCGGCCAACGCCGGGTACTGCCAGCCCCGAAACCAAAGCTATGCTGAAGAAGGACGCTGAATACGGTGGGGTAAGGGTGAATGTAGAAATGGCTTCGCACGTGAATTTCTAGCCTTGGCCGTTCGTAATATTCAATATGGTATCCATAAAGCCCGATGCTGGCCATGGGGTTGTCCAGGCTCAACGGCTGCTGATTGACCTATTGCCGGAGGGGCAAAACTTACAGTCTTTGCTCTTAACGGTCTTTGCATCCTGCGGCCGCGCCTCCCCTCCCCAAAGCATCAAGCCACCAACCGTTTGATGTCTTTGTTTTCCAAGCGTTTCACCTGCGTTGGTTGCTGCGCTACCAAAATCATGGCTTGCCCCAACTGGCTGCTGCTGACGACAGAAGAAAATCCTTTTAGCCAGCCATGCAATGGTTTAGTAATGGTGTAAACTGCATTTACCCACCCGGTGGATGATTTAACCCCTCTTTCTGGTATAACGGCTCCGATGCGGAAAGCATAAGCATCCCCGAAGCCTTTGTTGAGAACGTAGTTTTCGGTAGCGCCCTTTACCCGGGCCCACATGATATTTCCTTTTTCCGTTTCGTCGGTTCCCTCTCCGGAAACATAGGTGAAAACGGTCTGGGGCGCTATGGTGTAAACTACGTCTGCCAAACTCTTGGTTACCTGAAGGGTAAGCCGGGAATATGTTTCTTCGTTCATCCCAACAGAGCTTACACCCATGCAGTGGAAACAGGCCTGGGGAGAGAAGTCCCGAATTTGCTGCTGCAGCGGGGTGAAATCCGTAAAGTCCTGGTGGAGGACTTCGATCAGTTTCGGATGTTCTTTGCCCAGTGGGTTCCGGTTGATGAGCATAACCCGGTTTACAGCAGGGCTGTCCAGACATTCCAGAAGTACAGACTTGCCTACCATTCCCGTACTGCCGGTAAGGATGATGTTCATTTGGAGAGCATTTAGGAAAGACAAGATAGTCTTTTGATGATATTACTGTTTACGTTCCAACGTGATTTCTTCAATAGTTCCGGCCTTCCCGGCGGCACTGATGCCGTGTTTACGCAGGCTCTTAAGCAGCGCTTTAGTGGAGGAAACATCGAGGACGAAATTGTACTCCTTGTGGTGGTTGCCAGTGTAGCTCCAACGATCAGGGGAGTAACTGTTGAGTAGTTTGGCCAGATCGTTAAGGTCATATTTTCGTATTTCGAAGTTATGTAGGTCTCGGTCGCTGTAGTTGCCCAGATCTTTCATCTCCTCAGGAAGTCGGTTACGAAGAGATACTTTTCTAGGGGAGGCTAATTTCTCTCTATCGCTAATGGTAAGCTCGTAATAAGTAGCGGGAAGGGAAGAAACGGAAGCCGATAAACCAATTTCTCCAAGAATGTCAATCGCTAATTGATCCGCCGTTTTTCGATCAACGGATCTGTGAACGAACGCGACCCGGTATTCCTTCTCCATGAGGTCGCCGGGAATAATCAATCGCTTTCGAGGGAATAGATGGTGAAACAGGTCTTCGAGGGGCATTGGGCCAATAGCTCCCATATCGTGGGAGTACACAGAGAAAAACCTAGTATCTAAAAAATCATCCTTATCCCAAACCCGAACAAATGAATCTACGGAGTCTTGGTTGTAGAGCTGGTCAAGGTCTTTGAAGGTCATCGGCTCAAAAAGAAAACTCTCGGGGGCGAGTTGGACGTACTTGTCAGAGATGTCAATAATCGGGTGTTCTTTATTTACAAACCTTTCCAATGCTTCCGCAGTGAGGTCGTCACCGTTACCCTGCCAACGGACAGTGTTCTGATCGTCAATCAGAAGGGTCAGAGGCCAGCTGATTAATCCGGTTTCACCATCACCGTAGTGAATCTGGGTTTTTCCGTAGAGGTCCGTTGCCAGCTGAATACCTAAGTTCTTACCCTTGATGTCAGACAGAGCAAGTTCGGTACTGCCCCGAAATAAAGTAAGGAACTCCACCTTTTCGCTGGGGTAAGCAGCGCGCAGGGAGTCCTGAAAGACTATATCATTGAAGCAGGGCTGGTCCCAGGTTTTACAAAGAGTGAGGACGAGGAACTTGTCTTTGAGGTCGGACTTTTTCAACCTGTTCTCCAGGTATTCGGTTGGGGTGATGGGAGGAGCTTCGTCGCCTGTCATAGTGGTGAGTTGGGCGGAAAGGGGCGAACCAGAAAGCCAAAGGAATAGCAAAGGAATGAAACGATGCATAGGATAAAGAGGGTTGTAGTGGTTTTCGTTATAATGGATTTTGCTTAGGATTGGATTGATTATTGATAATCCTGCAGACTAGGTTGGCTCATATTTATGTTGCCATCCTTATCAGGTTTTTGTTGATTCCAAAAAGTTGTATAACTGTCGATTTGTTCCTGTAGGCGAATATCTTCTCCTTTTAACCTCCGTTGGTAACTGTCGAGAATCACCCCAGACATATCATCAGGATGATGCAAGCCCATTTTTCGGAATGATTGATGGAGCGGAGAACCAAGCCATAATCCCCAGTTATTGCGCAGATGCATACCAAGGCTTAAGTGAACCCTGGCGGAGAATGCCCCATCATCTATACATCTGATCCAGGATTTCAATGGATCGTTAATCATTTTATCGAGTTCTACAAAGCTCTCTTCCAGCGAAGTCGGTATATACCATGATTTGTCAAAATGATCCAGTTTGGATAAATATAAGAGGTGAAACATTTGATCACAGACTGAATCATTAGAGTAAGTCTCAGGCTCTTCAAAATTATCTTCAGGACGTTCATTATTTACACAAGAAAGATGAAGGATCAATAGGGATAGAAATAACTGTTTCATGGATATGAAAACGAAAAAGGTTTAGGTTCCGTATCCTACAGAACCGTATCCTTCAAAGCCCACATAAACCGGCTGGCATAACTCCGGTACGGCCGCCAGGGCTCCGTCACCCGGATGATTTCCGCGTTGAGTTTCTTGCCCTTCAGCTTCGTATCGTCGATGCCGAAGAGGGCGATGATGTTGCGTTTCACCACCAGGTCGTCCAACGGTAGCAGGTCGGGGCGTTTGAGGACGAACATGAGCACCATCTCCACTGTCCACTGGCCTACGCCCTTGATGGTGGTGAGCATATCGATAATCTCTTTATCGGTCCATTGTTCCCAATCGGCGTTGATGAGGCGATTGTCGAGCCAGTATTGGGCGACGTTTTTGATGTAGGCCGTTTTGCCCCGGCTCATTCCTGCGGCGCGGATGGCGTCGTCGTCCATTTCCAGCAATTGCTCCGGGTGAGGGTATTCATCGGGGAACAGCTGGAGGAAGCGGCCGAAGATGGTGCCCGCCGCCTTCCCGCTAAGTTGTTGGTAGGCGATGGAACGGAGCAGGCCGAAGTAGACATCGCCGCCGTGGTCTGGGCGGGGCGGGATGGTGTGCCCGGCTACTATGGGGGCGATGGTGGGTTCCTTACTGAGGTGAGCGCGGATGGCGGGATCGATCATAAACGCAAGTTAGTAATATGTGATTTCTCTCGCGTAAGGCATCAACTGTTTGCCATATTTACAGTGCCTTTTGCAGCTTTGTTTCCCGAAAACTTTCCTTGCCTGCATCACAGGTCCAACACACGAAGGTGGATGGCAAAGCCTCGAAAGGGGTTCCGGCCAGAACACCCTGGCTTTCGTCTCCGAGTTCAGGGTCGTAAACGCTCTGACAATCCGTGCATTGCCAGAAAACGCGCTCTTCTGGCTCGTTTCGTATCTGCGTTTTAGTGGTTATAACTTTGTGCTGTTCCTGATTGAGCTGCTCGAAATAGAGACGGCTCAACTCCATGAGTAGCGTGGTCAGCTCAGTACGGTCTACGTTCCGCGCGTATTCGATGTACTGGCGGTTGTTGGGGTCGAAGTTTCGTGCGTACCTGAGGTTAAAGGATGGCCTGATGGCGAAGCCATCGATCATCTCAGAAGTGCGGAGCCGTTCAATGATTATGCTGCAAAACGGACGTGCGTAGGATGAGCTGATTCCGATGGTGAGCCCGTAGGTAGAAATATCCCGCTGATCGAATTCGCGAACGAGGTAACGTTTCAGGGAAAGCGCATCGTCGTCGCCTACGGGCAGGTGCCAGTTGAGTTCGAGGCTGCTGTGGCGGGCGTTGATACCGAAGCGGCCCATCAGTTTTTCCCAGTCGAGGCGGAGTTGCTCGGGGATTCCGGTGATGATGATGGATTTCCACGGCGTGATGCAAAGCTTACCTATTCTGTGCTCGAGACAAAGTTGGCAGGCCGCTTCCAGGAAGTTCAGGTTGTACCAGTTGTTGCGCCAGTAAAGCCCCAGCCAGTAGTAGCTGTCGTCCAGGCGGTTCATCCCTTCGTAATAAGGGAACGGATAAAAGGGAACCTCGAGGTCTTCACGGGTATTCCGGAGGTCAAGTTGCTGGAGGTTGTTCACCTGCGCAACGACCGCGTTGATATCTTCGAGGCGGTCCGCCAGAGGGTCGATTGCGGTACAAACTTTTGCCAGGTCCCAGGTATGTACGAGCGCCGGGAAAGGAGACATTTCTTCCCAGCCGGGTAACTGGATATAGAGGTGCCAATAGTCTTCCTCCGTCGAAGCAATAAAGTTGAGATGCCCGGTAAACAAAGGAACGAGCCGTTGTTTCGGGTCCGTTATGTTTATTTCCAGCGAGGGGTCAAAGAAAAATTGTTCAAGAACGTAAAGGTAGGTTGCGCTGGTAAGCCAGGCTGTTTTTGGGAATATGTCGGTGGCAACATAACTGCACATTATGTTGGATCGCTTACTTTGCGGGATCTCTTCCATCTCAATGAGTGGATGCCGGGCGAGGATTTCCTGGGGGTCTTTGACGAGGGGGAATATGATGTCTTGTCGTGAGCCAAAGTGCAGCCCGTCGAGCCCAAGGTCACGGGCAAGATCAATGATTCGGAGCATTTCCCCGGGCGAGATGACGCCGCCGGCGGCAAGGATTCTGAATAGTTTCTTGTCAATCATTTCAGGCTTACGCTTTGGTCTTCTAGGATTTGCTGAATTTCAGGCTTGCAGCTGCCACAGCCAAGCCCGCCGCCGGTTGCTTTACACAATGCGGTAAGAGAGGTAGACCCTTCTCCGATGGCGGCCACGATGTTGCCTTCCCCAACGTTGTTGCAGCTGCAGACCAGCCGACCGACCAGCGGTTCTTTGGTACTCGCAGACCGTAGCAATTCCTGCCTTTTTTCTGAGAGTTCAATGCGCTCTTCGATCAATTCCCGGAATTCGGCAAATTCATTTTTATCGCCGAGCAGGATCGCGCCGATCAACCGGTCGTTGCGCACGATGCATTTTTTGTAGTAACCCTGGCTGGTATCCCGGAATACGATTTCTTCGTAGCTGGGGTCGTCCGGAGGGTAGTTGATTTCGCCGATGCTGCAGAGGTCGAAATTGTCAAATTTCAGGATGTTCATCAGGGTAGAGTCCTGATAGAATACACCGGGATCTCCGGCGATGTAGGCAGCCAGTACGTCGGCCTGTTGTTCGGCGGCGGCGGTGATGCCGAAGCGTTTACCCTTCCATTCTGCTACTTCCCCGATTGCATATATGGCGGGATCGCTGGTGCAAAGCCGGTCATTGACGGCAATGCCACGGCCGCAGTTCAGCCCCGCAGAGCGGCCCAGCTCAAGGTTCGGCCGGGTGCCGATTGCATAGACGATAGCGTCGCAGTCTGTTACTTTACCGCTTTTGAAGGTTACTCGCAGGCCTTTGCCGGTAGGACGTTCAAAAACCGTTTCTACTTCGTTCCGGAAGTAAACCTGAATACCCCGGGCGTTAACTTCCTGGGCCAGTAGGTGGCTGGACGTGGCGTCGAGTTGGCGTTCCATCAGACGATTGCTTCGCTGCACTATTGTAATACGGGCCTGAGCCATCTTCAGGGCTGCGGCAAGCTCCAGCCCAAGGAGGCCTCCTCCTACAATCAGTACGTGGGGGCGCCTTGATGCGGCTGGTTGCGATTGGCCAAGCCCAAGGTGAGTCTTAAGGGCATCGGCGTCTTCCCTGCGCCTCATTTTGAAGACCCCCGGGATGTCTTTCGGGACTTCGCGCGGAATGAACGGCCTGCTGCCTGTGGCAATTATCAGGCGGTCGTAAGAGTAAGTCTCTCCGTTAGTACCTACAATGCGTTTTTCCTTGCGATCAATGTGCTCGATCGGGCAATTTGTTTTTAGCTCGATGTTGAGAGATTGCCTTTTGCTGTCCGTCATTTTTTCGAGGTTCCCCCATTCCAGGTGGTCGCTGACGTATTCAGGTAGCAAAACCCGGTTGTAGAATGCGTTTGCCTCTTTGCTGTACACCGTAATATAATCGTATGGGTTGAGCTTGCGGTAGCTCGCAACAAAGCGGTAGGCAGCGGCTCCCGCTCCGATTACCGCAATGCGTTCGCGGGGTTTCCGGTACGGTCTGATGCTGACGTAGGTAAACTTGAAGTTTGGTTGTTTGCTGTACGGATCAATCTTATCGTCGGTAAGATTATTGACTCGGGTAAGCGGCGAATTCAACGTTTTGCCCCAATGCATAGGCAGGAAAACGACGCCTTTCCGGATGGCTTTGCTGTATTTGATACGGGCACGAACGACGCCGTACTCCGACGTTATTTCTGCCAGCTGATCGTCGGCCAACTCAAGCTCGAAGGCATCCACGGGGTGGATTTCGAGAAGGGGGCGGGATTGATGACGCAGAAGTCTGGATACTTTACCCGTTCTGGTCATGGTGTGCCACTGATCACGGAGCCTACCGGTAGTGAGGATGTAAGGTTTTCCTTCGGGGGGCGCGGGCAAGCCCTGCCGCTGAGAACTGGTAGAAAAGAATCTGGCCCTCCGGGTGTTGGTGTAAAACTGATGGTCTCCGAAAAGCCGGGGAGTCCCCGGGTGATCAGGGGTGGGTACCGGCCATTGGAAGCTGCCCTCTTTTTTCAGGCGTTGGTGGCTGAGGCCGGTTACATCGATATTTGTTCCGGCGGTCATGCGGACGTATTCATCGTATACCTCGCTAACGTTTTGGTAACTGAAACCGGTAAAGCCCATGTGGCGCGCGAAATCGCAGAGGATGTCGGCATCCGGCCGGGCTTCGCCCGGCGGGCTCGCCAATGGCTGTAAAAGAGAAACCCTTCGCTCAGCGTTGGTCATGGTTCCTGTTTTTTCGAGCCAGCCGGCGGCTGGCAGCACGAGGTCTGCGTATTCTACGGTCTCCGCCCGTGCGCTGATGTCCTGAACCACAACAAACTTTGCTTTCTTCAGAGCGCGTACCACCTGGTTTACGTTTGGCATACTTACCACGGGGTTGGTACAAATCACCCAGACCGCCTTGAGCTTTCCGGACTCGAGTGCGTCGAACATTTGAGTTGCCGTCAGGCCAGGGTGTTCCGGGAGGCTATCGACTCCCCAGAACCTGGCTATTTCATCCCTGTGGCTGGCGTTGGCCAGTACCCGGTGAGCTGCCAGCAGACTGGCCATACCTCCAACTTCTCTGCCGCCCATTGCATTTGGCTGCCCGGTAAGGCTAAACGGGCCGGCCCCGGGCCGGCCTATTTGCCCGGTAAGCAGGTGGAGGTTGATGAGCGCACCGTTTTTCTCGACGCCGACCTTACTCTGATTCAACCCCATTGCCCACATGGTCATGAAAGCTTTGGCGTTGCCGATATATTCGGCTGCAAGCTTGATGTCGTTTAGCGGAACACCACATTGCTTTGCCGCCTTACGCAGGTTGATGTCCTTAAGTATCCGGAAGTAGTTCTCTTCAGCTTCGGTGTGGTCTCTGATAAAACCTTTATCGATCCGGCCGGTATCGTAGAGCCTGCGCGCAATCGCATTATAAAGGATAACGTCGGTTCCCGGAATAAGCTGGAGGTGCAGATCTGCGATGGCGCAGGTGTCGGTCTTCCGTGGGTCTGCTACGATTATTTTTACCTGGGGGTTGGCTGTCTTGTGCGCCTCTACTCTCCGCCAGATGATGGGGTGGCACCAGGCGGGGTTGGCACCCGCCACGAACAAACAGTCGGTTTGTTCCAGGTCCTCGTAGCTGACGGGCACGGTGTCTTCACCCAGCATTTTGGCGTAAGCGATCACCGCCGAGGACATGCACAAACGCGAGTTGGTGTCGATGTTGTTGGTGCCGATAAAACCCTTTGCCAGCTTATTGACCAGATAATACTCTTCGGTAAGGCATTGGCCGGAGACATAGAACCCTACGCTGTCTGGTCCATGTTTGTCGATGATAGACCGAAACACAGCCGCGGCACGCAGCATCGCTTTTTCCCAGGTAACCCTTTGCAGAGGATGACTCCGGTGCAGGCGCATTTGTGGATAGAGAAGCCGGTCCGTTTGGTCCTGAACTACGTAGTTCAGGTTCCTGCCCTTTGAGCAAAGCATTCCTTTATTGACGGGGTGGTCCGGGTCGCCGGTTACAGAAAGTTGCCCGCGGTCGTTGCTGCTGGCAATTATGCCACAGCCTACACCACAGTAAGAACAGGTTGTTTTGACTTGGGTCGTACGCATTCTTGGATTAGTAATGATGGCAGGGCAAGCACCCCAGGGTGGAAAAGAACCAGAAATACGATACGTATTTATGGCTGATGCAAAGATAGTAAATAAGTATAAAGTGCCTAGTTGAGAATAAAAATACTTAATTTTACGTAGAAAAATACTTAGTTTTGATCTGAGTTACTTACTTTTGTAATGCGAGTTGCTTCTAACGGGGGCTTTGGGCTGATTTTAACCGATTCATTTAACCCAAAACATTCACTCACTTCAAACACGCATCGGTATGAAACGAATTTTTACCACTTATATCTTCACTCTGATAGTTGCCCTGATGGTGCCAGTCGCATTGTCTGCTCAATTCAGGTTGAGCGCAGAGGTCCGTCCGAGGACGGAGTTGCGTAACGGATTCAAAACCCCAACGAGCAGCGGTTTTGACCCAGCCTTTTTTACCGAGCAGCGTAGCCGGCTGAACGTTGACTTCAAAGACGAAAAGTATGCTCTCCGGTTTTCACTGCAGGATGTTCGAATCTGGGGAGAGGTGCCACAGATTTTCAAAGAAGACGCAGGGACTTCTTTCCTCAGCGAAGCATGGGGCCAATACTTTGTCAGTGAAACATTTTCCGTAAAAGCTGGCCGGCAGATCATCTCTTACGACAATCAGCGCTTCCTTGGCGGACTGGAGTGGGCGCAACAGGGGCGGCGGCACGATGCGCTCTTATTTATAAACGAAAACCCTAAGACCCGGACGAAACTCCACATAGGGTTGGCATTCAATGCCGATAAAGACAAACTGGAGCCCGCTTATCTGCAGGCGCCCGGTGCGAGTTTTTATTCCGTAGGCGGCAACTATAAGGCACTGCAGTACGCCTGGTACAATAAAACCTTTGCGGATAAAAAAGGCAGCCTTTCACTGCTGGCACTCAACGCCATGACCCAGAACCCCGACAGTACGGTTTCGAGCAAACAGACATTTGGGATCATTCCGCGGGTAAAGGCAGGAAAGATCATGCTTGCCGCTGATCTCTACTATCAGACAGGTAAGATCGGCGAACAGAATGTGAATGCATTTTTGGCGGGGGCCAATGCCACCTTCCAAACCAAGGCTACTCCCATCACTCTGGGTTTTGAGTACATCTCGGGTAAGGATGACGATGATACGAGTTCAGACATCACCAACTTCAGCCCGGACTACGGTACGAACCACGCCTTTAACGGCCTGATGGACTACTTCTTCGTTGGCCCTGCCAACGGCAACGTCGGTGTGATCGACCTCTACCTGAAGACCAAGTTTAAGGTTGGTAAAGGAGCTCTCCTGCTTCATGGTCATGAGTTCATGACGGGGTCCAAACAGTTGGACGGTGAAGGAAGCGAACTGGGCAAAGGAATGGGCTTCGAGCTCGATGCAGTTTACGTCCGTAAGCTTGCTCCTGCAGTAACGCTGCACGTAGGTGCATCGGCATTACTCGGTACCGAAACACTGACGACGATTCGCCCAGGCAATGAAAAATTCAACCAGTGGGCCTGGACGATGATCACCTTTAAGCCTACACTTTTCGATTCGAAAGAAGAGGAGAAAAAGAAGAAAAAGAAGAAAAAGAAATAGGCACTCCCAAATTGCATACAATACCCCACTGGTGGGGTGAAAAAATAAAAAAATGAGAACTCTTACTAGTCTTTTAATTTTAGCGGTGGTGGCACTATTCACTGCTTGCGGCGGAGATTCCGCTTCCACTGCTTCTTCAACCTCTGCTGCACCTGCGTCCGCGCCAAATGCGGCACTGATCGAGAAACCACAGCTTACTTTCGGCTTCATAAAACTGACGGATATGGCTCCGCTGGCCATCGCCAAGGAGTTGGGGTATTTCGAAGAAGAGGGGTTATACGTAAGCATTGAAGCTCAGTCTAACTGGAAGAATATTCTGGATCGCGTGATCGACGGTCAACTCGACGGAGCGCATATGTTGGCGGGGCAGCCAATTGCTGCCGGTGCTGGTTTTGGGCGTCAGGCTCAATTGATTACACCGTTCAGTATGGACCTGAACGGAAACGGGATTACTGTATCCAATGATGTATGGGACCAGATGAAGCCCAACGTTCCTAAGGGGCCGGACGGGAAACCGGTACACCCCATAAGCGCTGAAGCGCTGAAGCCCGTCATCGAGACGTACGCAGGAGAGGGCAAACCATTTAAAATGGGGATGGTCTTTCCGGTGTCTACCCACAATTACGAGTTGCGCTACTGGCTTGCGGCAGCAGATGTCCACCCGGGAATGTACACCGCTGACAACATTCAGGGGCAGGTAGATGCCGAGGTATTACTCTCGGTAACACCGCCGCCGCAAATGCCGGCCACTCTGGAAGCAGGTACGATCTACGGCTACTGTGTGGGTGAGCCATGGAACCAGCAGGCCGTCTTCAAAGGAATTGGTGTTCCGGTAACGACCAACTCTGATGTATGGAAGAATAACCCCGAGAAGGTTTTTGCGCTGCGCAAAGACTTCGCCGAGAAGTACCCCAATACGACTAAGGCAATCACGAAAGCCCTGATTCGGGCCGGGAAGTGGCTGGATGAGCCCGAAAACCGCCCTACTGCGGTTGGAATTTTGTCACGCTCCGAGTACGTAGGAGCAGACTCGATCGTACTGGCTAACTCAATGACTGGAACTTTTGAATTTGAGAAAGGAGACAAACGGGAGATGCCCGACTTCAATGTTTTCTACCGCTACAACGCTACGTATCCTTTCTACTCAGACGGTGTGTGGTTCCTGACGCAGATGCGCCGCTGGGGTCAGATTTCCGAGCCAAAATCTGCCGAGTGGTACGACACCAAAATCAGGGAGATTTACCGTCCCGATCTTTGGCAGGTTGCTGCAGAGGAACTGGTTGCCGAAGGCAAAATTGCCGCAGGAGACCTACCCGAAACAGACGGCTACAAGCCGGCTACGACTGACTTTATCGACGGAGTTTCCTACGACGGAAAAGATCCGATTGGTTACCTGAGCAGCTTCAAAATCGGCAATAAGGACGCTAAGTAACCTGGAGAAAGGTGTTGCCGGCGCTGCTGAACAAAAAGTGTTTGGGGTGCCGGCAGCATCAATTTCACGGCTTTCCTCCAATCCTCAATATTATCATAAAACAAGACCATGTCACAGACAACTACCATTCCGGCATCGGCTAAAACGGCCAGTATAAAGCGATTTTTGCCCTCTACGACCAACCTTGGAGCGAAGCTGCCAGGTATGGCTCGGTCGGCGGGGATTACCCTTGCATCGATGTTACTATTTCTGCTGATATGGCAACTATCATCGAGCTATCTGTACAGTGTTGAAGCAGAGAGCCGCATCGATCGGGTCCTGGCAGAACAAGGCCCCGAAGAAGCTGAAGCGATGCGGGCGTGTATTGCGTCGGGAGATATCAGCTGTAAGCCCAATACGCTTCCGTCTCCGGCTGAAGTAGTGAAAGCTTCGCAGCTCCTGCTGGCCGATCACCGCACGATCAGCGCCGATAAGGCGGAATTTAAAGCCAAAACGGCGGGGGTCAATGCCCAGCGGAAAGAACAGGGACTGGATCTTATTACTTACACCGGCCGGCCGAGCTTTGTCGATCAGATCTTCACCAGCCTTAAGACCGTTGCTGTCGGTTTCCTGATTGCACTTTTCATTGCCGTTCCGATTGGTGTGATCATCGGCTTGAATGAGAACCTCCGTACCGCCTTCAACTGGTTCATTCAGGTTTTCAAACCTGTGTCTCCGGTAGTATGGTTACTCTTGGTTTTCATGATTGTTAAAACGCTCACGCTGGGCTCTGATTCGGATACGTCCTTTCTTATTTCGGCCGTGAGTGTTGGGTTGTGTTCCATGTGGGCAACGCTCGTAAACACCAGCGTAGGCGTTTCTTCGGTAAATAAAGATTACATCAACGTAGCGAAGGTGCTCAAACTGGGGATCGGGAAAAAGATTTTCAAGGTGATCCTGCCGTCTGCCATCCCGTTGATATTTACGGGACTCCGCATCACAGTTTCTGTAGCCTGGATGGTCTTGATCGCGATCGAACTGCTGGCCCAGAGCCCGGGCCTGGGTTCTTTCGTATGGGAAGAATTCCAGAACGGAGCCAATGATTCCAACGCTAAGATCATCGTAGCGATGTTCGTTATCGGCTTTATCGGCTTTCTGCTGGACCGGGTGATGTACTACATTCAGCAGTCGGTGTCCTTTGAAAAGGCCCTCTCGTAATCCCTTTATCTTTTACTGATTCAATCGCTGCATATGTCTACGCCCATTATTGAATTCCGCAACGTATCGAAATGGTACGGCGAAGGGGAGAACCGCACGGAAGTGCTCTCCAACATCAACCTGAAAATAGAAGAGGGAGAATTTCTGGCCATCGTTGGGTTTACCGGTTCGGGGAAAACGACCTTGGTAAACCTCATGACCGGCTTACTGGAACCTTCCGAAGGGGAAGTTCTGTACCGGGGAGAGCGGATTACCGGCCCCGCGCCTGAGCGCGGGATCATCTTCCAGAATTACAGCCTGCTACCGTGGTTTACCGTTTACCAGAACGTCGCACTGGCGGTGGACCAGGTTTACCCCGATTGGCCGGCTGCCAAAAGGGAGGAGCATATTCGCAGGTTCATCGAGATGGTCAACCTCACTCCGGCAACGGAGAAGCGACCAAAGGAACTTTCAGGTGGAATGAAACAACGGACCAGCATTGCCCGGGTACTGGCTACTGATCCCGATTTGCTTCTGATGGATGAACCACTCGGAGCGCTGGACGCCCTTACCCGGGGTAATCTGCAGGAAGAAATTCTTAAAATCTGGAGCGCTAACCGGCGCACCGCCGTCTTGATCACCAACGATGTCGATGAGGGTATTTTCATGGCTGACCGCATCATTCCTCTGGAACCGGGGGAGCGTTCTGGCCTGGGGCCAGAATACCGGATCAACCTGGAACGCCCCAGAAATAAAAAGGCACTGAATACGGATCCGGACTTCAAGAAAGTACGGACTGAAATCCTGAATTATCTGGTCCAACTTGGCGAAGCAGCGAAGATGGAGCGCGACGAGAGTCTGGCACTGCCTGATCTGCAACCAATTCAGCCTGGTACCAGCAGCTTCGGCTGGCTCCGCAGGGCCTCTTAGTACTGGCCTGATCTGTTGTCTCTTCATCCACTTTATCGCCGCTGAAAACTTTAATCATGTCTAAGAATCCGTCAAAATCCCTCCGCAATGTGTCTCTCGACATGCGGGATCTAACCAAGACTTATCCTACCCCAAAAGGTGATTACGTTGTGTTGGAGAACCTCCAGCTACAAATAATGAAAGAGGAGTTTGTCTCTATCATTGGCCATTCGGGCTGCGGGAAAACAACCTTGCTGACGATGATTGCGGGGCTGAACGATATATCGGGGGGCGAAATATTGCTGAACGAGTTCCCCATCGCCGGGCCCGGCCCGGACCGGGGCGTTATCTTCCAGTCTCCGAGTCTGTTGCCTTGGATGACAGCTCTGGAAAACGTAATGCTCGGCGTTAAGCAGGTATTCCCTCAGGCTTCCAAAAAAGAGCTGAAGGAAATATGCGCTTACTACCTGGACAAAGTAGGTCTGGGCAACGCCATGAATAAGCGGGCGACGGAACTCTCTCAGGGGATGCAACAACGGGTGGGAATTGCGAGAGCCTTTGCCCTGCGGCCTAAAATCCTTCTGCTCGACGAACCCTTCGGTATGCTCGACTCTCTGACGAAAGCAGAGCTGCAGGACGTGTTGCTTGAAATCTGGGACAAGGAAAAAATAACAGCGATTCAGATTACCCACGATGTCGATGAAGCCATTTTTCTGGCTGATCGGGTAATAATGATGACCTCTGGCCCCAGGGCGCAGATCGGGGATATCCTCGAAATCGGGTTTGAGCGGCCACGAACCAGAAAGGAGATTTTAAATCATCCCGACTATTACGGGTACCGGAAACATTTGATTGATTTCCTGGAGCATTAAATACCGCCGGAGTTTTAGAGAAGCTCTAAAGCAACCCTAGTTCTCTTGCCTTACGGATGAGCTCCCCTTTATTGCTGACTCCAAGCGTTTCCATCATTTTATAACGGTGGGTCTCTACCGTCCTTCTGCTGAGGCCGAGTTGATCGGCAATCTCCTGATTAGTGAAACCTGAGGGAATCAGTTTGAGGATCTGTTTTTGCCGACGGGTAACATTGTCGGCTACGGAGAAATCGGTAGAGGGGGTTGGTGCGCTGCCACCAACGATCTGCTTTACCAGAATATGGGACAGGTCTCCACTAAAATAGCGTTCTCCGTTACTGATGTTGTGAATCGCTTTAAGGAATTCATCTCTGCTTGCGTCTTTGAGGAGATATCCATGGGCGCCAGCCTTAATGGATTGCAGAACGTACTCTTCACTATCGTGCATAGACAGCATGAGGCACGGCACCGAATTCCCTTTTTCTTTCAGTGCTTTCACCGTTCCGATCCCGTCGAGGCGGGGCATCCGGATATCGATGATTACCAAATCTGGTTTCAGGGTGTGGATTACTTCCAGGGCCTCAAGGCCATCGTTGGCTTCTCCAACTACGCTTAGGTCTTTTTCGCCCTCCAAAAGACTACGGATACCATCGCGGATAAGGGCGTGATCGTCGACAAGAACTATTTTTACGGGCATGATCGGTACGGGATTAATTCGGTTTAAGGTAAGGGATTGTCAGGATTCGGCTTCGGGATGTTCACCACAAGGCGGGTCCCTTCACCTTCTTCGCTACGCAAGAAGAGTCTTCCGTTGAGGTTGTGCACTCTTTCTTCCATAGAAGAAAGGCCCAGCCCCGACCCATCGGTACTGTGGCGAAGTTCTTCACGCTCGAAACCGACCCCATCGTCATCGATGGTTACACTGATCAGTTCCGGGCCGGAAGATAAGGTGACAAGTATATAGTTTGCGGAAGCGTGCTTGATGGCATTGTTTACCGCTTCCTGTACGATCCGGTAGAGGTTGATCTCCCAGGCAGGAGCCATTCTTTCGATCTCATTTTCTTTGCGGAACACTATTCGTTCACCCGTCAGGCGACTGAGTTCGCGGGCCATTTTTTCAAGGGCCGTAACGAGACCGTAGTCCAGCAATTCCGGAGGGGTGAGGTTGAAGGTTGCGAGGCGGATCCCCAGAATTATTTCCTTGCTGAGAGCCTTCAGTTCGTTAATTTTTTTCTTGGTCTTATCCACCTCCTCCGGCCTGATGCTTTCCAGGCTGAATTTCAGTGCTGTAAGCTTTTGCCCGATACCGTCGTGAAGGTCCCTGGCGACCCTGAGCCTTTCTTTTTCCTGGGCATCAGCAATTTGCCGGGTCCGCAGTTTACCTCTTTCTACTTCTTCGCGGAGGCGCTCCTCGTTGATTTCGTCGAGCGTGGCCAGGGCTTTTTTTCTTTCGCTTACATCGCTGGCCAACAGGAATATTTCCGTTTCGCCGGGTCCGTGATGAGCTGAAACCAAGGCGACCTCCAGCCAGTATTCCTGGCCTTCACGGCTCACGATATGCCACTCTCCGCCCCAGTCACGGGAGCGAATGCCGGTGATGCGTTGGGCAAAAGCGGCGCGTCGTCCTTCGTCGGGGTGCAGCAGGTCGGCGAGCATCAGGAAACCCTCTGGAATTTCTTTTACGCCGAGGAGCGTCGCAAGTTTCCGGCTCAGGCGTAGAATCGTTCCGTCTTCGCGCAGGGTGGCAAAGAGTGCCGTTTGGTCGATAGCTTTGTTGAGGGCGAAGAGCTCCCGGAGGCTGGCTTCTCTTTCCTGAAACGCCACCGTGGCCCGTTTCGTGGCGGCCTGGTGTTTGTCTTTTTCAATGCGGAGGCGTTCGAACTGTTGGCGGACGAAGCGACTGATCGGTTGAAAGATGAAGAAGAGTTCGAGCAGTAAAACACCAATGGTAGCCGCAGCGATCCACCGCTTGGTAAGGCGCAGGCGGTCTACCCGGGCGGTTGCTGCGAAAGCGAGCTGATCGACTACTTCGTCCATCTGGTTCAGGAAAAATTCGGCCTTGCTGTTGAGGGTGGCTGCCGCAGCATTTTGCCGCTCAACCCCTTCTGCACCCTGCGGCCGCGCCGTCTCCAATGCCAGTTTTGTGACCTCCTCTTTCAGTTGTCGTTGCAGGCTGTCTAGCCCCCGCAGGTCTTCGAACACAGGGTCTGTTTGCAGCGATTTCTTGAGCCAGTCGTGCTGATTCGACCATTCCTGCAGGTCTTGCTCCAGGGTATTGCTAAGGGGTAGCGTCGGTGGCAGCAGGCTCAGCTTCACGATGCGCTGGCTCAACATCCGTTGCCGGCCGGCAACGTTGATGATGCGGGCGTCTTTCGCCTGCTCGCCCAGAAAACTTTCCACTACGAAGTATTCGGTCATCACGGCGATGGCGATGACGCTCAGTGCCACGAGGTATGCGCGGCGAAGCCGGAAAAAGAGGCGGGAGTCAGTCGTTTCCTGGCTCGGTTCAGCCATCACTGAGTGCCTTTTGAACCAAAGAAAGTACGCCGGGAGCAAGCGGTAATTTCAACGCGGCCTGCTGACCGTCCGGAGACATTTTTGACCAGGTTTTCTGAAGAATGTCAATAACTTTTTCTTCGGGGTGCTGCGCCGCAAATCCGGCAGCGTAGTGCTCCAGAAAAACGAGACAGATCACATCTTCAAGTTGCTGGGTTTCGGGGTCCTGCTTCAGGCGTTTTTTCTGCAGCAGGAACTGAACCCTGGCAATCGTTTCTTCAGAAAACCCGAGCGGAGTCAGGATTTCGGCGGCGCGGCTGGCGTGACGTTTTTTCTGGTCGTTGCGCCAGGTGAGGTAGCCAATTCGGTCCATCGGGTAGTCTGAACGGGGTATAGCCCATCGCTCGAGGTGCTGGGCTCTGGCGGCCAATTGAAGTTCGGGCGAGGCCGCAGGTGCAAACGAGGTTAAGGTAGCCGACATGCGCTGCCCGTAAACGAGTTCATAGGGCTTCAGCACTCCGTCCACCTCCGTGGTGCGCGGATCGGCAGCATTGGCTTCGTCAATTGCGGCAAAAGCTTCTGATAATTTGCTAGGCTCCTTCATGCCGGTAAGGTAGGCCTAATCCGCAAAACCTACGTATACGTAGCCGTCTTTTACATCTACGGGGTATACGGCTACCGGGGGGCAGTCGCCGTTCAGGTTTTCTCCGGTGGTGAGGCTGAACGTCTTTTTGTGCAGCGGACAGGCTACTTTGGGGATTCCTTCTTGCTCCCCGATCAGCCCTCGCCCGAGGACGTTTTCCAGTTTGTGGGGGCAAAGGTTCTGGCAGGCGTACCATTTGTCCTGACGGGGAAAGTAGAATACCGCAATTTGCCGGTCTCCGTATTTTATGGTTGCTCCGGCGCCGACGGGGAACTGATCGGTGCGGCCGGCTTTGTACCAGTTCGTTACTGCTTCGGGTTGTACCGTCTGGTACTGTGGAGGAGAAGTGGTCATATTTCGTGGTTTTGAAGGGAGGACGGATAGGTGACGACTGGCTTACGCCCAGGCTTTTGGCATTTTCTGACCCCGTAGGTCGACGAACTCAAGCGTAGAGTCTTCTTCGTCGGTATTGATGAAGGTCTGGAAGCGGGAGCGCAGGTGCGGGGTTTCCACGGCCTCCTTCCATTCGCAGCGGTAGGCAGCCACCAGGCTGTTCATTTCAGCTTCGAACTCGGCGTTCAGCCCGAGGGCATCGTCGATGACAACGCTTTTAAGGTAATCGATTCCTCCTTCCATATTGTCGAGCCAGGCCGCAGTTCTGGTGAGCGGGGGTGCCGTCCGGAGGTAAAAAATGAGCATCCGGTCGAGGTAGAGGAAGGCTGTCTTACGGTCGATCGGGCCCGCCAGGAGTTCTGCGTGTTTCGGCCGGGCTCCTCCGTTGCCACATACGTAAAGGTTGTAGCCTCCTTCAACGGCAATCAGTCCGAAGTCTTTACCACGGGCCTCGGCGCATTCGCGGATGCAGCCGCTTACCCCACCTTTGAGCTTGTGCGGAGACCGCAGGCCTTTGTATCTGTTCTCGAGTTCTATTGCGAAGCTGACTGCTTCGTCCATCCCGTAGCGGCACCAGGTGCTTCCCACGCAGCTTTTTACGGTCCGGAGTGCTTTGCCGTAGGCGTGGCCACTCTCAAACCCGGCGGCGATCAGTTCCTCCCAGATGAGTGGCAGTTCTTCGAGGCGGGCTCCGAACATATCGATCCGCTGGCCGCCGGTTATTTTGGTGTAGAGGTCATACTTCTCGGCGATCCGGCCCATGTCAACCAGTTGTTTGGGACTGATCTCTCCTCCGGCTACGCGCGGAACCACGGAGTATGTCCCGTTACGCTGGATATTGGCCAGGAAACGGTCGTTCGTGTCCTGAATAACCGCCTGGGGGTTGGCGGTTTCCATGTAGGATGTCGCAAAAATACTGGCCAGTGCCGGCTTGCAGCTTTCACAGCCGTGGCCGGTACCTACTTCATCAAGGGCTTCATCGTAGGTCCTGATGTTTTTCATCACGATGAGGTCTCTTAGTTCCTGGCGGGTGTAGGGGAAGTGCTCGCAAATTACGTTGCGAACTACCTTGCCCTGGCTTTTCATATAAGCATCCACCAGATCGGTAAGCATCGGTTTGCACCCTCCGCATCCTGATCCTGCTTTGGTGCAACCGGCGAGGTCTTTTACCGACTGGGCCGAACCATCGTCGAGGTGGCCACATAAGGCCCCTTTGGTAACGTTCTCGCAGGAACAGATTACGGCCTCGTCAGGAAGATCCAAAACACTGGCACCAGAGCTTTCACCTCCACGGGCCCCCAGAATGAGGTCTTCCGGTTGGGGAGGTATACTCATTCCGTTGCGTTGAATCTGGTGGAGCATATTGTAATCGGCAGCGTCGCCCACCAGGATTCCCCCAAGCAGTCGTTTGCCGTCGAGGGAGATGTTGATTCTTTTATAAATACCAGCTACATCATCCTGGAAAACAATGCTTCTGGCTTCGTCTTCATTTGTGATTGCCTGCCCGAAACTGGCAACATCGGTACCGATGAGTTTTAGCTTGGTGGACATATCGATCACGTCTGGCATCGCCTGGGCCTCGTGATCGGCAAAGATGGCGCTCAGCGCCACCCTCGCCATTTCGTAGCCAGGCGCAACGAGACCGTAAATCATCGACTGGTATAGCGCAGCTTCGCCGATGGCGAAGACGTTCGGCGCGCTCGTCCGCAGGTATTCGTCGACGCAGATTCCACCCCGGTCGCCAACTTTTATGCCTGCGGCACGGGCGAGTTCGTCGCGCGGACGAATTCCCGCCGAAACGATGAGCATATCGGTCTCCAGTTGCTGACCATCGGAAAACTCGAGGTGCGTAATGGAGCCGTTGCCACCGATGTTAGCGGTGTTTTTGTTGGTGTGGATGTGGAGGCCGAGGCCTTCCACGGTGTCTTTGAGGACGGTGGCTCCACGGTCGTCGAGCTGGCGCGGCATGAGCCGCGCTGCAAATTCAACGACGTGGCTTTCGAGACCCATGTCCAGGGTAGCTTTTGCCGCTTCCAGGCCTAATAGCCCGCCACCCATAACGGTGGCTTTTCCGGATTTCGTTTTCTTGACCACTTCGGCGTAATCGAGGATGCCCTCGAGGTCTTCGATCGTCCGGTACACAAACACTCCTGCTTTTTCCCGACCGGGAATCGGTGGAACGAAAGGGGAGGAGCCAGTAGCAAAAACCAGGTAGTCGTACCCGATGGTTTCTCCGGAGGCAGTGACGACACGCTTGTTGTTCACATCAACGGATGTGATGGGGGTGCCACACTTTAAGTTTATTCCCTGCTCGTCGTACCAGCTTTGGGTGGCAAGGGAAAGACGCTCGGCATCGCGATCGGCAAAGAAAGCGCTGAGGTGAACCCGGTCGTAAGCCGGCCGGCATTCTTCACCAAAAACAACCAGTTCAAAAGCTGCCCGCTGTGGGTGCTTGCTGAATAGTTCGCAGAACTTGTGTCCTACCATGCCATTACCAACCAGTATTATCCTTTCCATAGTACGCATTTTTAAAAGGGGTAAAGATCCTTGTGTTGCAAAACTACGTATTTATTAAGTATATTTGCGTATAAATACGTAATTTTTATGGGTTTGTTTATTCCTCCTCTTCCCCGGATTACTCTTCTTGGCGCTGGCCCGGGTGATCCCGAATTGCTTACTATTAAGGGGATGAAGGCCCTTCAGTCGGCAGATGTCGTACTTTATGATGCATTGGTCAATCCTGAATTACTGAATCATGCGCCAGCAGGTGCGCGTCGTTTATACGTAGGAAAGCGTTGCTCTGCCCATTCCTTATCGCAACCGGAGATAAACGACTTGCTGGTGCAATCTGCTCTTGATTTTGGTCATGCTGTCCGCCTCAAAGGCGGAGATCCGTTCGTTTTTGGTCGGGGAGGGGAGGAAGTACTGGCCGCCCGCGAAGCGGGCATTGCGGTAAACGTGATTCCCGGAGTAAGCAGCGCACTGGCTGTTCCTGCGCTGGCGGGTGTTCCCCTTACGCACCGGGGCGTGAGCCGTAGCTTTTGGATAATGACCGGCACGAGCAAGGACCACAAAATCCCGGCGGAGATCGCCGAAGCTGCGGCAACCGCAGCCACCTGTGTAATACTGATGGGAACCAGAAAGATAAAAGAGATATGTGCTGTCTTTCTCCGGCACCGTGCGGGAGACACGCCCATCGCCCTCCTGCAAAACGGTTCCCTGCCGGAGAGTCGGGCCACCATCGGGAGCATCAGTGACCCGACTCCTCTGGAGCTGGCGGCTAAAGCTTCCGGACCGGGCATTCTGGTAATCGGGGAGGTGGTGAGGTTCAGGGAGGCCTTCCCGGCCTGGGCTGCTCTTTCGCAGCCAGGATAGTTGCCTTCTTAAGAGCTTTCCCTGCACCTGCGGTCGCGCCAGAGGTGTCGGTTTGGCGGAAAAACAAAAAAACGAATTCAGAAAACAGACCCTCACTTACCCCGCATAGGTTTACGAATTCTAATTGCCTGCCTACGTTCTCTTCAATCTCCCTACCTTCGCATCCGGGTAATAAAGCGCCCCAGTTTTCAGGTATAAACCAACGTATGCGCATTAAAGTAGGCATCTTCTTCGGCGGCCCGAGCCGCGAGCGCGAAATCTCTTTCGCCGGCGGCCGGACCGTTTACGACAATCTCGATAAGGAACTCTTCGAGCCCGTTCCCATTTTTGTGGACAGCTTCCGGAAATGGCACTTGCTCGATTGGCAATACCTCTACCGAGGTACTATCCGCGATTTCTTCCCGCCCATCGACCTGGCGCCGAAGTCCGAATTCGGCTTTCAGGTGTACCAGGAGAGCCTCGGTCCGCTCGACGAACTGAGCCTCGAGGCAATGGCCCGCAAAGTAGGTCGCCGCATCCGCCGCGATGAACTGCCCGAACTCATTCAGGTTGCGTTCCTGGCGCTCCACGGTGAGTACGGCGAAGACGGTCAGTTGCAGCGGGAACTCGAATACGCCGGTATTCCTTACACCGGTTCCGGTGTGCGGGCCAGCGAAATCGGAATGGACAAAGCCATTCAGAAAGAACTGATGCAGGCCAAAGGCTTTGCTTCTCCGGCCCTGCTCGTGATCGAGAAAGGAGACTTTGACGGAAAGCGGGTTGACGAGCACTTCGCGGCCTGCGAGCGGGAAATCGGATGGCCGATGGTAATCCGGCCTGCCCGTCAGGGAAGCTCTATCGGTGTCGCAATCATCGAAGAAACCGACGGCAGGGAGGCTTTCGAACGCGCCGTCAATGCCGCGTTCTTCCGCGAAGTTCTCCCTTTGAGCGAGTACGCCGCCCGCGATGCGTACGAACGCCTCGAGTACGTCCGCCAACTCTCCGACCTGCGCGACGGCATCGCCTTCCCTATGGACGCGCAAAACGGCGATCACCTCCTGACCATCTACACCCCCGACGACCTCCACGCCTATTTGGAGGCAGCGGTGAAGAGTCGGGACTCCAACCTCCCGACTCCCGACTCCCGACTCATCTTCACCGGCCACCAGACCGAACAGCGCGTGATCGTGGAAGCCTTCATTACGGGTAAGGAGTTTTCCACCATCGTCGTCAGAACCGACGAGGGCAAAGTAGTGGCGCTGCCACCCACGGAAATTGTAAAGCCGACCAGCGATTTGTTCGACTATCGCAGCAAGTACATGCCCGGCCGCAGCCGGAAAATTACGCCCATCGAATTGCCGACCGACAGAATACAGGCGATCCGTGCGGAGTGTGAGCGCCTG
This sequence comes from Neolewinella aurantiaca, assembly GCF_008014675.1. Taxonomy (GTDB): domain Bacteria; phylum Bacteroidota; class Bacteroidia; order Chitinophagales; family Saprospiraceae; genus Neolewinella; species Neolewinella aurantiaca. The sequence continues at coordinate 41,293 of NZ_VOXD01000004.1, forward strand.
TACACCGAACTCGGTTTCAACGTGTACGCGCGCATCGATGGCTTTCATACCCCCGGTGGCGGTATCTACCTCAACGACCCGAATACGACCTCGGGGATGATGCCAAGCAGTTTCTTCTTCCATCAGGCGGCGGAAATAGGGCTCAACCCCAGTCAGTTCCTGACCTTCATTATTCGGCAGAGTTTGCGCGAACGCGGGATGCAAAGCGAAGGTGTTGAAGCAATGGAAGTCGCCAACGAAATCGGTGCCGCCCTCGACGAAGCTATAGACGCCAAGCGTGGATCGGCCGGTCAGAAAGAACGTATTGCCGTGCTGCTTGGCGGCACGAGCTTCGAGCGGCACATCTCCGTGGAGTCCGGTCGGAACGTTTATGAAAAGCTGAGTTCCAGTGAAAGCTACCGGCCTACGCCAGTGTTCCTTACGTCCGCCCTCTCTCGGGGAGGGGCACCGGGGGAGAGGGCCTTTTCCCTCTACCAACTCCCGGTAAACCTTCTTCTGAAGGACAACGCCGATGATATCCGCGATAAAGTCCTTAAGCCGGGAGAGCACGAAGTAATTACCGACATTCGTGAGGCTTGCTCCGGTATAACGAAGCGCTATGCCGACCCCGACGTGGTTTTCCAACCCCGCAAACTGAGCTGGGACGAACTGCCCGAAGTAGCCGATGGTGTTTTCATCGCGCTCCACGGTCGCCCGGGTGAGGACGGGCAGGTTCAGTCTTTCCTCGAAGCACGAAACCTTTATTACAACGGGTCGGGCATTGAGAGTAGCCGAATCACCATCGATAAGTTCAAGTCACTGCGGATGCTGCACGAGTCGGGGCAGCAGGTTACCGAGCAATGGCTTGCCACCGCCGATGAATTCATTGCCGATGAGTATGCTTTCTACGATAAGGTGGAGAACCTCTTTGGTTACCCGCTGATTGCTAAGCCGGTAGACGACGGATGCAGTTCCGCCGTAAAGTTGATCAAGCAGCGCGACGAGCTGCACGCCTATTGCCACCTCACCTTCCGGCCGAGTACGCTCGATGAGAAGCACTCCCGTCGTGAAATGAAACTTACCGCAAAAGACGAGTGGCCCGCTGGTAAACAAAACATCCTTTTTGAAGCGGCCATCTCGGCTAACGGCGCAGAGAAGTTTCTGGAGATCACCGGCGGTATGCTGACGCACTACGGCGTCGACGGCAAGATGCGCTACGAACAATTTGAGCCGAGTGAAACGCTGGCCGGGGGAGAAGTCCTCAGCCTTGAAGAAAAATTCCTTGCCGGCGAAGGGCAAAACCTTACCCCCGCCCGCCTGGGGACCGAGAGTTACAGCTACGACTACGTCGCCGGTCAGGTGAAAAACGATCTTGAGGCTACTGCCCGTGCGCTCGGCGTAGAGGGCTATTGCCGCATCGATGCCTTTGTCCGTGTCTTCTCTGACGGGAGGGTAGAGACCATCCCGATTGAGGTGAACAGCCTGCCGGGGATGACGCCGGCCACGGCCATCTTCCACCAGGCGGCCATTGCTGGTTACCAGCCTGCCGGTTTCATCGATCAGATTCTGAAGTACGGCAAAGCACGGCGTGACCGCGGCTATGCCGTCGGCCCGGATCCGCTACCTGTCACATCGCCACCTGAGGTGGCGGCTGTGACCACGGCTACCGAAGTAGTTACTCAACCAGTACACGAAGAAGTAAGCTTTGCTGACCCTGCTCCTTCAGAACCTTTCATTGCACCGGCGATCGCGCCCAAATCTTCCCCCGAATCTATGGAATATCACACGCCGGAAACGGAACAGACACCGCCTTCTTATAATGCAGCTACTGCAACTGAGCGGACCTTTAAAGACCGTGCCCTGGGCGCCCTGAAAAACTTCGGCAGTCTGCTGATTTCCGGATACTTCTGGAAAAACGCATTGGCAGCCCTTCTCTTTTTTGTAGTTTGTTTCTTCGTGCTCAAGATGGGGCTGGGCCTGTACACTTCGCACGGCCAAAACGTGGAGCTCCCCAATTTTGTGGACATGCCCCGCACTGAAGCAGAAGCCCTGGCTGATGATATGGGGCTGAGTATAAAATTTGAGAAAGGAGTTTTCGATCCCAACCGCCCGGCTGGTCTGGTGGTACTGCAGCACCCCAAAGCAGGGTCTGGCGTAAAGAAAAACCGTTCTGTCTACCTCACAGTCCTGAGCGACGAAGCGCCACTCATTCAGCTGCCTGGCCTCGTGGGCAATTACGATTACACGCAGTACACCAACCGTCTGGAGGATAATGCGGATATCCGTTCCAAAATCCGCGAGCAAGTCTACGATCCTAAGCAGGAAGAAAACACGATCCTCCACTTCTTCTACGGCGACCAGAAAATCACCGACGCCGACCTGAAGGCCGGGGTGAAGGTGCCCCAGGGAAGCGAACTCGAATTTGTAGTGACCATTCGTCAAACGGGAGAGGTGAAGGTGCCAGACATTAAATGTAAACGCTTTGGCGCAGCAGAATTCATCCTGGATGGTTCCAATCTCCTGATTGGCGAAGTCTACGGAGAGGTGAGCGACCGCAGGGAAGCGTTTGTTGTGCGTACCGAGCCTCCGGGAGGCAAGATGGTACCGGTAGGGTCTAAGTTCGACATCTACCTGGCGCAGCGCAGGCCGGATACCTGTGATTAACAGTAAGTTGGAGGGGCAATGAGTCTCTGGGTTGCTGCCGTTGTTTTCTGTTCGCGTCGCTTTGCTTACCCACTTTGGGTGAACGAATGCAGCGAAGCGAGGCCTGTCTGCAGCAGCAATTCATGAACTCATCAGCTCATTTTATCCGTGAATGGTGAATAAAGAATTGTGAACTCATAAACTACTTGCTTCCAGGCGCTAAATTCTGCTTTAACTCGTTCTCAAAGACCAAGTGATTACCATGAACGTAAGATTACCTTTACTCTCCCTATTTTTCTTGTTGGCATTTTTACCGGTTTCGGCTCAGACATTCCGCCCTTTGATGGGCTACGAGATGTTGGCGCCACAGCCCGACGATAAGGCCGCTCCGCAGTTTACCAAAGTAGACTGTGAGGAATTCGACCTCAGCGCCTTCGAGTTGGTTGCCGCGGGAGATACCCTGAGACTGGACGTCGGTCTTGACACGGCAGGCCTGGGCGGAGGTCCGTTCACTTACGTATGTGATGGCTGCGCCGTGGCCTCTTCGGGTAACGCTTCGGCAGACAACGATAGCCTTTTTTACGCCGCGGACGCAGGTGCAGAACTGGGTCTGGATACACTCCGTCTCTCCGTTTGTAACAGCGCGGGGATGTGCTCCACCGAAAAGACCTTCATCGTGCTCGTCCGGAGAGCAAACGAGGAAATATCCCTTGGTACTTTTACCGTCGCTCCGCGCGGTCAGATAGATATTCCATTCCCTGATGGCGACCTGCCCGGCGGTGCAACCTGCAGAACCCTGGAAGCATGTGCCACGGGATACGAAGGCCGGGGACAGGATTTCTACTTCCTGACCGGGCAGCACGACGGCAACGAAGTACGTTACCGCGCTGCGGGACTCGACGGCGTAGACCAGGTGTGCGTTACCCTGTGCAACAGTTTCGGAATCTGCGATACCTATACGGCTGGTTTGAGCATCAACGTTGCTCCGGTAGATTTACCTTTCTTCGACGACTTCGCCTACGAAGGCGTGCGGCCGAATCCTTTGCTCTGGCAGGACGATGACGTACTCATCAACCGCAACTTTGCTCAAGACCCTCCCTCCATCGGGGTGGCAACCTTTGATGGCATCGACGTAACGGGCCAGCCCTACGAGGGGGGCAGCGGCGGCTCCCGTACGGTGGTGCGGGATTACCTGACTTCCGCTCCGGTCAACGCTCAGGATGCCATTGGAACCACCCTCACTTTCTTCCTCCAGCCCCGTGGCTTCGGCAACCGCCCCGAAACGCAGGACAGCTTCCTCGTTGAATTCCTTGATGTAGACGGCAACTGGAATACCGTTTATCAGAAAGAGGGCACCCTCAACACCGTCCCCAATAACCAACCTTTACCCTTCGAACCGGTGCTGCTCGACGTACCGGACGAGTACCTCTACAACGGCTTTCAGTTTCGTTTCTCCAGCAAGAGCAGCGAGCAGGGCGCAGTGGATATGTGGCATCTGGATTATGTGAAGTTAGACACCCGCCCTACCAGACCTGTTGATCTTGCGCTGCGGGAGCTACCTCCGTTCATTCTCGAAAACTATACATCGATGCCTCTGCGCCATTTGCAGGCCGGCGGGGAAGACTTGCTTGAATCAACGCTTTCCATCTCTTTCCAGAACCTGGGGGAAGGAGAAAATGACGCTGTAACGGTAACCGGAGCAACCTCCCTGATTAGCATTGGAGGTTACGTACCCGGGAGCACTCCCTCCCCAAACACTGCTGCCATCTTATCGCCCGACGTGTTCGGTACGGGAGAAATAGATGAGAATGAGTTCGGACCAGGAGAGCAAACTGATCGTACAACTGACTTTGCAAGTATAGGTGGCCTTTATTCGCTGATGGTAAACAACCTGCTCAACCAGGCGGATCCGGCTTCGGCCTATAAAGTAGATATGTCCTACTTCTTCGACGTAGTCGGGGAAACAACGAACTACCTGCCGGAAATCGCTGAGAACAACTCCTTAGTGAGAACCACCTGCTTCGATAACTACATGGCCTACGACGACGGTACCGCCGAAGTGAGCATAGAGGGAGGCGAAGGCACAACCATCGTTCAGCAATACGAAGCTTTTGTGGCGGATGAGCTGCTGGGGGTTCAGATTCGTATTCCGCGGGTGCTGGGTTCGCTGGGCAGCCAGCAACTCAAGCTCGTGATCTATACCGGAGAGGGACAGCCCGATGAGTTGGTGGCAGAATACGACTTCGACATCCGCTACGCGGAGACCTACTTTCAGGACAGTCTGCAGGGCTACACGACTTATATCTTCCCGGATGTTGTGTCGCTGGATGCCGGAACTTTTTACGTAGGCTGGGAACAACAAAATGCAGATCGTTTCATCGGGGTAGGGTTCGATCGTAACAACTCCCCCGAAAACGTGCAGTGGTTCGACAGCGGTAACGGATTTATGCCGCTCAGCGGAACCACCACCGGAGCCATCATGATCCGGCCATTGCTCTCCGGCTTCGAAGGATTCCCGACCAGTGTAGCGGACCGTACCGACGCCGATGCTTTGGTCGACGTATTCCCGAACCCGACGAACGGAACCCTGCACCTGCGTGCGCGCCAGACGGTTTCCACAAGCCTCAGCTATCGTTTGTTCTCGCTGACGGGAGCTGTCGTCGGGGCCGGACAGGTCAACGAAACAATAGAGCTTGGCCACCTGCCCGCGGGAATCTACATGCTGGAAGTAACGGACGGAGCTGCTGCGAGCCGACATAAGATCGTCCGGCGTTAATCCATTTTATATCTGATGGTGTTTTTGTACCGCCGGTACCAGTTGGTGCACACGCTGGTCAACGCCAGTAATAACATTCATTCAACCAAAATATACGAAACAGATGGACGCAACGATCCAGGAAATAAAAGAACGCGAAGCTGAGGGCAAAAAAGACTACGTTTTGCTTGACGTACGTGAAGACTACGAACGCTCGGAGTTCAATATTGGTGGTATTCACGTTCCGCTGGGCGAACTGATGGGGGCTTTTGAAAAGCTAGCGCCGCACAAAGACGACGAACTGATCGTCTACTGCCGTAGTGGCAAACGCTCTGCGATGGCCGGCCAACTGCTGCGGCAGGCGGGTTTCAGCAATGTTCGTAACCTGGAGGGGGGAATGATTGCGTGGCAGGCGGGATAATTGCTGTCCGGTGGAGGAATTCTATCCCGATTTTTTAGTTGGTCGGGCTACAACTCCTCCACCGCAATTGCCGCTTATCTTCTTCTCATTACTCTGGCTTCGAAGCCAGCGCCCACAATTTGGGCGGCGAGGCGCTCAGCGGCAGAGAAACGATCGGTCTGCCCGGCAAGGGCGACGGCGTAGGTGCCGCGGTTAAATTTTTCGAGGCGGGTATCGTTAAAGCCGGCATTCCGCAGGTCTTTGACGCGCTGTTCGGCGTTCGCTTTCTGGCGGAAACTACCCGCAATTACCAGGTACCGGCCTCTGCTGCCCGAGGTAGAGTTGGCCTCGGCAGCCTTCCGTTCCCGTTCTAAGCGGGCAGCTTCGGCTGCTTCGGCATCGAGCTGGGCTTCGCGTTTGCGTGCTTCCTCGTTTGCAGCCGCTTCACGTTCTTCTTCTAATTCAGATTGCCGACGGGCCTCTTCTCGTTCGGCGGGGGTAAGCTCCCGAAAACCATCATCGTTGGCCGAAGCATCATATTCGGCAGATTTACCTATGTCATCGGGTATCTCCTCGTCGGTGTAATCAGACTGGTTAAGCACAATCGGACTCGACGTCCGGGGCTGGTCTGTTTCTACCGTCTGCATTGCTTTGTAGAATAAAAAACCCAGGGCTCCGAGGCAACCAATAAGGATGATAGGGATGAGAATAGATGTGTTTTTCATGTAAGTGATTTTGTTAAATCCCAAAAGAATAGTGGCATTTGGGCAATAGATTAGAGGAAAATTGCATTTTTGCCACTATCGGAGAACGCAAAAAAAGCGTTTAGGTGCATCTAAGGTACCTTCTTCCGTAAGAATTTGTTCAAGTGTTTGCTTTTTGGAAAGACCATTTTTGGAGGGCTCCCGGTTAGGGAGCCCTCGTTTTTTGTAGTGTATGCCAGAAAGTAGATACGTTGATCACCCGTTTTTGACAGGTAGTAAGACCGTCCTTTTTTGTGTTTTTTTGAGTTGTTGCGGGTGAATCGCTCCGGGAACCACCATGCGGACCCTTCAGAAAACAGGAGTATGAGTACTGCGGAGCATTGTCCTGTGATCGGGTAGTGCTGAGGATTGTCCGGTCGTCATGCCCCCGTTGCGCCGGTCGCATTAAAGGTGGATACTGCGTTAAACCATTACCTTGTGGCAACGTTCCGCAGTAATGCCAGAGATTTTCCCAAAACATATGACCGATAACCCACCAGAGGACCCAACGGCAGCAAGCCGCAAGGAAGACCACATCGAATTGGCTTTTCGTAGCCAGGTAGATTCATTGTCGCTTGATGAGCGTTTTTATTACGAGCCTTTACTGGCTGCGCATCCCTCGCCGGGGTCGTTGCCAAAGGTTGCTTTCGGCGACAAAGAAATGAAGGCCCCACTGTGGGTGAGCAGCATGACCGGAGGTACGGAAAAAGCGTATACCATAAACCAGAACCTGGCGCAGGCCTGCAACGAATTCGGATTAGGAATGGGTCTTGGCTCGTGCCGTCCTTTACTCTACGGAACTGAGCGCCTCAAAGATTTCGATATCCGGCAGCTGACGGGGGATGATGTTCCTTTGTTTGCAAACCTGGGCGTTGCCCAGATTCAGGAGCTCTTTGCTGCGGGGCGGGAACAGGAAATCCGCCAGATGTGTGATTTACTGCGGGTCGACGGGCTGATCATTCACGTTAACCCTTTTCAGGAGGCGATGCAGCCGGAGGGCGATATATTTACCGAAGCGCCACTCACGACGGTAAAGGCCACGCTTGAGGCACTGCCCGGCCTGCAGGTAATTGTGAAGGAAGTGGGGCAGGGGATGGGCCCGCAAAGCCTGAGCCGGTTATTGGAGTTACCTCTGCTTGCTGTAGATACGGCCGCCAACGGCGGTACGAACTTCAGTAAACTGGAATTGCTGCGTAGCGATGATGCCAGGCGGGAAGCCTTTGCGCCCATCGTTAAAGCCGGCCACAGTGCCAACGAAATGGTTGACTGGGTAAATGAAATATGCGCAAAAGATCAGCCTCAGACTACCGGAGAGCTCCGGCAAGGAGCCGGTTTGGCGCGCACGCAGGTGCAATGCAAGCATTTAATAATAAGCGGTGGGATAAGGACTTTCCTGGATGGCTACTACCTCACCGAAAAATCGGAGCTGCCAGCTGTCTACGGTCAGGCTTCAGCCTTTTTGAAGTATGCACGTGATGATTACGCCACCCTGCAAGCCTATGTAAACGCTCAGATCAGAGGGCTTGAACTGGCTAAAGCTTACCTTCGGCCCAAATTGTAGTCCGGTCATCCGGATGGTGAGCAGTTTTTTGCTGTAAACATCAGCAGTATTTGTTCAAGACGACTTGCTTACCAGCCATAGGAATACCAGACGATAAGACTACCAGACTACTCAGACTAAGTATGACTGACCCCAAGCAAATAAACGGCTTCAGCCGGTTTACCAAAGACCAGCAGCGCTGTTGGTTGACCGAGCACTTCCTCCGGCCGGACCAACTCTCAGAACTTTCCCGCTTCGACGCCGAAGACGGGAAGTTACAGGACGTGATCGATAACTTCAGTGAGAACACTGTAGCCAACTTCCCGATGCCGTTCGGCGTAGCGCCGAACTTTCTGGTCGACGGAAAAGTGTACGCCGTACCGATGGTGATCGAAGAGTCGAGCGTGGTAGCGGCCGCTTCGGCCGCCGCTAAATACTGGCAGTCGCGCGGTGGGTTCCGGACAGAAGTGATCGCTTCGGAAAAGTTGGGGCAACTGCACTTCCGCTGGAGCGGAAAGCCTGAACGGAGAGCGGCCCTTTTACCCGCCCTTTGCACCCGCGTCCGCGCCAGTACCAAAAGCCTCACGGAACGCATGGAAGCGAGAGGCGGCGGCGTACGGAACATTACCTGGAAGCACCTGCCTGAAGTGTCGGAAGACTGCTACCAGCTGTTGGTGAGTTTCGGTACCGCCGATAGTATGGGCGCCAACTTCATTAATACCGTACTGGAGGCTTACGGTCAGGAACTGCGCAGGTGGGCCGTCGATTGCCCGGAGCTGACCGCTGAAGAAAGAGACCTCGAAGTCATCATGGCTATCCTGAGCAACAATACCCCCAACTGCGTGGTGAAAGCCTGGGTGGAATGCCCGATTGAAAAAATGGCCATTCCCGTTGGTGGCGTGGATCCTTTCGACTTCGCCCGTCGCTTCAAGTACGCCGTAGACATTGCCCGCGAAGACCCTTACCGCGCCGTGACGCATAATAAAGGAATCATGAACGGCGTGGACGCCGTAGTGCTAGCCACCGGCAATGACTTCCGGGCCATAGAAGCAGCTACGCACGCCTTTGCTGCCCGTGATGGAAAATACCGCAGCCTCAGCCAATGCCGCATCGATAACGATGTTTTCAGGTTCGAACTCACGCTGCCACTGGCGTTGGGAACGGTAGGCGGTCTGACCAAACTGCATCCTCTGGCGAATGTCGCCCTCGATGTGCTTGGCCGGCCTGGTGCCCACGAACTCATGGGTGTAATGGCCGCCGCTGGCCTGGCCCAGAACTTTGCGGCCCTGCGGAGCCTGGTTACAACCGGCATCCAGAAAGGACACATGAAAATGCACCTGCAGAATATTCTCTCTTCGTTGGGCGCAACGGCAACGGAACGAACCCGAACAGCTGAAAAATTCAACGGCGAAACGGTCAGCCACCACGGCGTCCGGGAGTTTCTGGAAGAGCTGAGAAGAGAAGGGTAAAAGTTTGAAGATCAGGCTTTCGTCATTCCACGCAGAAGGAGCAAGTGTAAAGTTGTGGAAAGTCGCGTGGCGACAATTTTCAGCAGCCGACTGAAAAGACAGATTCTGTACCATAGTATACTGAACAATTGTCCCGTTGAAAACCTTAACGAGTTGGCACGTTCGCCACTAAACCAATACCCAAATCAATCATGCGTAAGCAATTTTTTACCTTCGCGATTGCCATCATGGCAATACTTTTCACTAACGGACTTTCCGCACAGCTCAGCACCCCATCTGCATCGCCTCTGGCGAAAGTGGAAACTGTGATCGGTATGACCGACTTCCACGCTACCTACAGCCGCCCCGGTAAGAAAGGTCGTGACCTTTTCTCTAAAGACGGACTGGTACCAACCGGCGAAATCTGGCGCACAGGTGCTAACCAGGCCACCAAACTGACCTTCGGCGGCGACGTAACCGTAGGCGGTAAGGAAGTAAAGGCTGGCGACTACGCCATCCTGACCAAGCCAATGGGCAGCACATGGGAAGTGATGATGTACCCATATGAAAGCGGTAGCTGGAACAGCTACGTTGAAAAAACACCTGCTGTAACCGTTTCTATCAAAGCTACTGAGTCTGCACTGTCGCTCGAAACGTTCACCATCACCACCATGAACCACACCATGGACGGAGCTGACGTAATTTTCGCGTGGGGTAACACTATGGCTGCCCTGCCCGTAAAAACCAGCGCCAAGAAAGACGTAATGGACCAGATCGAGCGCGTAATGGCTGGCCCGAGCATGAACGATTACTACCAGGCCGCTTCTTTCCTCGCTGACAACGGTGACAACAAGAAAGGTCTTGAGTACATCAAGAAAGCCAACGAAATGGCTGGTGACGATGCCCGCTTCTGGATGGTTCGCCGCCAGGGCCTCATCGAAGAATCTCTGGGAATGAAGAAAGAAGCTATGGCTTCTTTCAAGAAGTCTCTGGAGCTGGCTGAAAAAGCTGGTAACATGGATTACGTTCGTATGAACAAGAAATCACTCGGTATGTAATGCCGGTTTTTTCCGCAAAAGAGCGCCCCGCTTCGACATTGTCGAGGTGGGGCTTTCTGTTTTAGGAGAAAGCGGGGACAGAAAAAATTATCTTTCGGTGTAACCATTTCCGTAAAGCAAGGTAACCCTTAACGAACCCCATCAGAATGGACACTGACGAAGACATCATGGCGGCCGTCGTTAACGGTCAGTTGGAACGGCTCGCAGAGCTGTACCGGCGCTACCGCAGGCCGCTCTACGGTTTTCTGCTCAAACGGGTGAACGCACCCGCTGCGGCCGAAGACCTGCTGCAGACGACTTTCGAGCGGGTGATCAAGTACCGGGCCTCCTTCCGTGAAGGCTCCAGTTTTCGTAGCTGGGTGTTCACCATCGCCCGCAACGCGGTGCACGACAGCGTGAGGAAGGAGCAGAGGATGCCGGTGAAATCGGATGTCGACCTTGGCGTTTTGCCCATACTGACGCCTTCGGCTCACTGCGACTGGGAGAAACGGGAGACCCGCAGCCAGTCGGCAGCCGCACTGGCTGCCTTGCCTGAAAGCTACCGCGAGGTGGTCGATCTGGCCTGGAAGCGGGGACTGAAATACGCTGAAATCGCCGAAGTACTCGGCCTTTCGGAAGCCAACGTGAAGGTGCGGATTCACCGGGCGGTGAAGCAGCTACGCATCAATTACGCTAAAATCGAACAACAATGAATCCAATCACAGAAGCTACGCTTATCGATTACCTGGCGGGTGAACTCAGCGCTGGCCGCCGGGCCGAAGTTGACTCCGCCCTGGAGAAAGACGACGCTCTCCGCGCCGAACTGCGTGAGCTGGAAAGCCTGATGAACGAGATTGCCACGCAGCCGGAGGCTGAGCCCTCCGCTACGGCGGACGCCCGGTTTGCGGCCATGCTTGAAGGGGTTCGCCTGGATACGGTCACCGAAGCGGAGTTGGGTAACGAGAATGCTGCGCATTCTACGCCCGGCCCTGGCTACGACATTCGCCCTTCCAAGACTAGTGGCAAAGTTCGGTCGTTGGCCTGGAGAGTGGCTGGTATTGCTGCGGCGGTTGCTCTGGTTTTTACCGCGGGCCGCTTTTACCAGGAGGGAACAAGCAGAGAAACAGAACAGCAACTTGCCGCCCACCGTACCCTGGTGACGGAAATGCTGGAACTGATGAAGAGTGACCGTACGAGCAACCGGATAAAAGCAACAACCGTCACGTTCGATCTGCCGGAAACAGATTCGATCACTACCGGAAACCTGGGCTATCTGCTCCGTAACGATGAAAACGCCAACGTACGTCTTGCTGCGCTGGAGGCTCTTAGCCGTTTTCCCCACGATGCCGGAGTCAGGAACGAATTACTTGCCGCCATGAGAGAATCGCCTCCTCCCGTTGTACGCTTTGAACTTATCGAAGCACTGGTGAGAATGGACGAAAAGCGGGTGCTGCCTTACCTCGATGAGCTCATTGGCTCTGATTCGCTGCCCCAGCCCGTTCGGGATGCCGCACAAATGGCGAGTTTTAAATTAATCTAAGCTCGCCTCCGGCGAGCCCCAAATTACTAACACGATGAAATATTTATTCTTATTCCTCCTCTCGTTCTCTTCTTTCCTCCTCGGCGCTCAGCCAGAACACCGCGTGGCGGTTGGTAAAAAAACCATCGAGATCGAAGAAGTGGATAACCTGATGATTATCGGCCACGACGAGGACGACCTCAAAATCAGCCGCAAAGGCGGAAGCCGGGAAATGGATGAGAAAAACAAAGGCATGCGCAAAATAAGTGCCAACGGCAAGGTGGACAATACCGGCTTCGGTCTTTCTTCGCAGGGCTTCGACGACAAGGTGGTTATCAGTCAGGTAGGAAAGGGCAACGGCACCATCATACTTTACGTCCCTAATACAGCCGTCGTGAAGGTTACGCAGTCTACCCACCGTGGGGGAGACCTGGAGGTGGATAACTTCAGCGGAGAACTGGACGTGACGATGATGTACCACAAAGTGAACCTGTCTAATGTCTACGGGCCGGCAGCAGTCAATACGGTCTACGGCGGTATTGATGCGACTTACTCTTCCGGCCCTCCGGCCGAAGACCTTCACCTGCATTCCACCTACGGAGCCGTAGATATTACCCTGCCGAAAAACGTGAAAGCTGACCTTCGGTTAAGCACGAGCTACGGAGATATGTACACCGATTTTGATGTTGAGGTAGAAACAGAGCCCCTGAAAACTTCGACGGACAGCCTGGCGTATCACCACGAAGACCACCGAAGTAACAGTCGTGACGGCCTGACGGGAAGCCTGAACGGCGGCGGCACACTGATCTCCCTGAGGTCGACCTATCAGGATGTTTACCTGCGCAAACTAAAGTGACGCGTGCTTTGATTCCGGAGGGGAAAGAAAACCCTGAAAAAAATCAACTCTTGGCTGTAACATTGCGCCTTTGGCCAACGGCTCGTTGGTAAACGATCATTATGCCTGGCCTGGCCGGGCGCCCACACCCGCAAAACAATAATCATGAAACTCCTTTTTAGCCTCCTTTTGGTGGCGAGCCCGTTTTTTGTCTTTTCCCAGAATGACACGCAGCGGTCGATAGCGCTCGATGGGGCAAAAGCGGTGCACATCTATGCCGCCTTCAGCTCGGTTGCCATCACTACCGGAGGAACCGACGAGGTGAAAGTTGATCACACTCTGACCGTGAATGGCTCCGACCGGCCCGACCTTCGTCACCTCACGGTAGAAAGGGTTAATGATGTACTGCATTTGCGCGAGGTGAAACCAACGGCGGAATTGCTGGAAAAAGAAAATCCGCAACAAAACGGAGAACCGGGATTTGGAGGCAGTAAGGGAGGCGTCAATACTGTCACCGTTGACGCTGTGCTCAAAGTAGTCGTGCCCGCCGGGGTTCCGGTTACGGTAGAGACCAAATACGGGGGTATTGAGGCCACAAACGTTGGTGGTCTGCTTAGCGCCAAAGCCCGCTACGGCGAAGTCAAGGCTGTTTTCACTAACGTGCAGCCTGAAGAAGAGCTTGAGTTGTACAGCAACTACGGCGCGGTGGACGTAACAATCCCGGCAGGCTGGGGAGCCGACCTTGATTTTACCACCGAGTACGGCGAATTGTTTACCAACGTTTCGATCAACGTAGACGGAGAGATGAGCAGCGAAAAAGACTTCTATCACCGCTTAATCGGCACCGTTGGTGGCGGCGGCAGCACAATTAAGTGCACCGCACCCTACGGAGACGTTTACTTCAGGGAAGGATCCAAATAAGCAGCAACTTTGCTGTCGCTAACTTTGCTTTTCACCTGCGGCCCCGCCCGGGTAAACTGTGGCAAATATGCCGTGCGAAGCAAGCTTGTACCGGGAAGGCCAACAACTTAGTATTGTATTCGGGCGCAAACGCAGGTGCAGAGAAGGGATGGAGGAGTCCGGTTTACAGCTCAACTTTTCCGTTGAGCCACTGATCTTCGAAAACAGGGTCTTGCTTGCGGTAAAAACGCATGGCTCCTTCGTCTTCGGCTACCACCTGCCACTTCAGGATAGCGCAGTTGCGCTCCCGGCCACGCTCTTTCAGCACATCCCATAGTTGTTGCCCGATACCCTGGCGCCGGTGGCGCTTGCTGATGACGAAGTCCTCGAGGTAAATCATCCGTCCTTTCCAGGTGGAGTAAACAAAGCAGTACAGGGCCATGCCCGCCACTTCTCCTTCCCTCTCTGCCAGGATGGCCTGGAAAAAACCGTCTTTGAAATCCCGTTCCAGTTGCTCGATAGGGGAGGTGAAATGATCGGCCTCTCCGAGGTGAGAAGCCAGCTCTGCAACGAGGTTATGGATGGCGGGAATATCGGAAACGTTGGCCTGACGGATGGTGACGGACATAGAAGGATGGAGTTGGTTCAAATGGGGTCTAACAAGCAGGGACTACGTATAGTTGGCCCTTAACCTCTTTTATCGGGTCATTCCTGCAGTATAGTATCTTTCAGGACGTGGCCGTGTACATCGGTGGCGATACCAACGAGAACCTGTACCTCTGCCGGTAGGGCGCTAAAAGGGTTACGCCGATCAGGTTGGAGCGGGTCTAAAACTCCTCCACCCAAACCTCTCCCTCCCGGTTACCGATGCGGACTTCGTCCACCGATCCCATTCCCGTAAATTCATAGCGGATACCCACCATCTCGCGCGGGGTTTCTTTGCTTTCTAACTGCAAAACCTGCCTGCCGTTGATGCTGAAGGTAAGCAGTCCCTCTTTGCCCGTACAGGCAAGGTCGATCCAGGAGTCGCCGACAACGCCGAAGGCGGAAAGGTCAGTGTTGCGCCCTTCCAGACTCTGTCCGCCGGCGAACAGGGACAGATCGGCCACGCAGCCCGGAGCGCTGAGCGGGATGATGATGGCACTGTTTTTGAGCAACAGGATTACCCTGGCGTGCTGGCAGGCAGCAGCACCCTTGGCATAGTCGTGTCGCAAACGGGTCTGAAAGGTGAAATCGTTGGACCAAACCCCTTCCGTCTGGCCAACATTGGAGAGCACGGTGGTGGGGGGCTCGGGCTGCAAGTTCAGGCCCAGGCCGGTGAGCTGCGCTTCGGTGATGGCCAGTCGGCCATCGCGTTGCACTTCGTTCAGGGGAAGGTAAACAGGGACGGGGTCAACCTTAACCGCAGCGACCCAGCCATCGGACCGGAGATAGAGTTCGCGCTCTTTTACGACCTGATCGTTTACCACGAGTTTGGCGTTGAAGTAGCCGGGCAGATAGTAAATAGAGGTGTGCGTATTGGCGTTGCGATCTAGCTTTTCGCGGCGGCGGCGGTCCCAGCTTTGCTGTAGGAATACGCTGTCGGCCGGAGCCTTGTCCGCCGTGTAGTTGAAGATGACGGAGTTGGGGACGCCGCTGGTTACCGGACGGAAACTCAGGTGGTAGTCATCCGGGTTGATGGGGGAGGCAAGAGTTTTTGCGGGCGCGGGCGCCGGTGCAAAGAGTTGGTAAATGAGCAAAGCCAGCACGGCTAGCATCATCAGCCCTGCGGGCCAGCGGTAGCGCTTCCAACCGGTAGCTGGTCTGGCGTCCGGGATTTCTGCTTTGGCGGCGGCTTGGGGCGCCGCTGAAACGGGCGCTGCGGGAGCCGCCGCGCGGAAGGCCCGCCAGTGTTCAAAACCGGCAAAAGCTGCGAGTGCATCCAGGGTAGTGGTACTGGGCTGACTGGTGTAGGCAACCCTGCCCCAAACGCGCTTGAGGGTACTCGGACTAAGGGCGACGGAGGTCGCCTCGTTGATGCGGTCACTCAGTTCCTGGAAGTCGTTGTTCGTCCATTGTTTTCCGTGGCCCCAACCAAGTTGGGCCTCGATCTTTTCACGAAGGGTGGCTAAAAGGCGGTCTTCCGGGCTCATGGGGCTAAGGTACGGATAGCTTGTCGGCTGAGTCAGGACACTCGGGCGTGCACCGTTTTGCACAGCCTTGAACCCCGCATGAACACTGGCTACGGAGGCGGGGAGTCACTTTTGTAATCTAACCAAAACATCTACCGATGAAAACCGTACTTGCCCTCCTTGCTGTAATCCTTTCCCTTGCACCTGCGGCCGCGCAAAAAAAGATTCCTATGCAGGCTTCGGCCTGGGAACTGAATGGGAATGCAGCAGAATTTATCAGCCATCTTGGTACGCCTTCCTTGCTTCTCGACGAAGGTACGGCGGATGCTACCGGAGACAACATCGTTACGGTAAATGACCTTGTTTTTGCCAACGGAACCATTGAATACGATGTCGCGATGGCTGCCAATACCCGGTTCACGAGTATTCACTTTCGCCGCAAAGACGGGGCCAACTCTGAGCACTTCTACCTGCGGGCCAATGCTGTCGGGGACCCCAACGTCAACTCCGCCGTGCAGTATGCCGCCATCCTCAAAGGGGTCAACCTTTGGGATTTGAGCAATGAATACCAGTCTAACGCCACGCTAAAAGCCGATGGCTGGAACCACGTAAAACTCATTGTGCGCGACGGGCAGCTGCTCGCTTACGTCAACGATATGTCTTCCCCCGCGCTCTACGTACCAATCATGGACGGAGATTGGGCCTCCGGAAGTATCGGCTTCGATGGCAACGTCTATCTGGCCAACCTTACGGTTACGCCTGATGTAACCCCGGGGCTGAGCCCCGGCCGGGGCATCGATCTGGTCTACAACGATGCCCGGTATCTTCGGAATTGGGAGGTGGGAGAACCTTCAGCCTTGCCCGCAGGCTCGGAACCCACGGTTTTGCCCGATGAATCGGCCGGCTGGTCGGCAATCACCGCTGAGCGCTTCGGGATGGTGAACCTGAGCCGCAGATTCGGGGCTACGCCCCGGGGGAGCCGACGTATAGTTTGGCTGAAGACCACACTAACCACAAAAAAGGCGACGCAACGCCAGCTCGACTTCGGATTTAGCGACGAGGTGTATGTTTACCTCAACGGCAAACCGCTCTACGTTGATAAAAACCTGTTCAACACGCCGGGGATGAAGGCTCCCAGGGGGCGCTGCTCCATCGAGAATGCCCGCATCGACCTGCCCCTGCAGGAAGGAGAAAACGAACTGCTGGTTGGTGTTACTAACTTCTTCTTCGGCTGGGGAGTCGTAGCCCGGCTTAATGACGGGGCGGGGCTGATTTACTAGCCCGCAGAATGCCCTGTTGTGCCCTAATGGTAGCGAGGTTGTAAGTTTGGGGCTTTTAGAGCGTATCTTGAATTTTGCTTCCTGATTTCCAGTGTTTTACGAACCTGATGTTACGAAAAAGTGCTTCCGTAGTTCGGTATGCAAGAACTTTTTCATCTGGCCATAACCGTAAGTGTATGGAAATCAGTTCTCAAATTTTATAGACACGCTCTGACTCTGACGAGTATTCTTCGGACAATTAAACCGGGGTACACATGCACCTGACTGATTTACTCCAACCAACCTTCCGGCTTTCGCCCGCAAAAGCGGACGAGATCGCAGAGCTCTTCCGCGAAGATCACCTTAAAAAGGGAGACTTTTTCCTGCGGCGGGGCCAAACGGTCCGCAAGCTTGCTTTCCCGCAGGATGGCTACCTGCGAGGGTGGGCACCTGCGGGAGACAAGGACGTCACCCAGTGGATATTCAGCCCCAACTACTTCGTTGCCGACTTGAATGCGCTTTTCTTCGGCGTACCGGCCCGTTGGAATATTCAGGCACTCGAAGACTGCCGCTTATGGACCCTCCCCGAAGAGAATTACCTGAAAATGGCAGAGGTAATTCCAAATTGGGAACGGATTGAAAAAGAGTTTCTGGCCCGCTGCTTTATGACCATCGAGGACCGGGTGTTCAGCTTCTTGTCTTTGTCGGCAAAGGAGCGCTATAAGGCGTTGCTTTCCTTCAACCCCGACTTGTTTGAGGCCGTCCCGCTCCACTACCTGGCCTCCATGCTGGGGATGACGCCGGAAACATTGAGCCGGATCAGGAAATAGATGGTTGCCTTGTTAACCCTCAATTAACCTCTGTGTAATTATTCCGGCCTAGGTTTACAGTACGCAATCACATAAATACCGTCTGTATGACCAAGATCAATACACGTATGCTTTCCCCCCGGTTTTTTCCGCAAACACCGGAACTGAAAGCAAAGCCGCGTAAATTCGTTAAAGGAGAGTATTTATACCAACCGGCCGACCGCCTCGAATCGGTTTTTATCATTTCATCGGGCATGGTCAAGATTGGTGGTTATGGTCCCGAAGGAGAGGAAGCCATCTACGATATTGCCGGACCCGAAGAGTTTTGTGGCAACCTGAAATACCTGGGCGGCGGGCGCTTCCATGA
The DNA here is from genome assembly GCF_008014675.1 of Neolewinella aurantiaca. Classification (GTDB taxonomy): domain Bacteria; phylum Bacteroidota; class Bacteroidia; order Chitinophagales; family Saprospiraceae; genus Neolewinella; species Neolewinella aurantiaca. The sequence continues at coordinate 59,638 of NZ_VOXD01000004.1, forward strand.
GTTCGCCCGCGCCGTAACGGATGTAGAAACAATTACTTACGATCTCCGCGCGTTCAAGCGCGCGTTCCGGAAAGACGAAAGCCTGCACGATTGGTTTGTGCGCCTGATGGTAATGCGCTGGGCGCGTTCCGAATCTCGGTTGTTCCGGATCGCTTCCCTCAAACCCCGGAAGCGTCTCGCAGCCCTGCTCGAAGAATTGGGCGCTACGGCGAACAACGTAACGCAACTGGTTACGCAGGCTGACCTGGCGAACCTGACGGGACTGAGCCGGCAAACGATCTCGAAACTGCTGGTGAAAATGGAGCAGGGTTAAGCAGAAGTAAACATTTGATTAAGGAAAGTACCGATGTTAAAAAGTAACACGGGCGGGCTGGCAGGGGCCGATAATTTTGCCGAAAATCAAATGAGTACTCCTACTATGAAACGATCTACTACCATTTTACGGGGCGTATTATTCCCGGTGTTTTTACTCTTCGCCGGCCTGCTGGCCGGCCAGGCCACCAACGCCTCCATCGGAGGTGTGGTTCAGGATGCCGAAGGTGAAACTCTGATTGGGGCTACCGTCACGATCATCAATAATTCAACCGGCTTCACCACCGCTACCATTACGAACCTGAAGGGAGAGTACCTGATTCCTCAGGTGCCGCTGGGCGGCCCGTACGATGTAACCACCACCTACATCGGGTTTGCTACCACCCGTCAGTCTGGCTTCACCATCAACCAGGGGGACCGGCTTGAAGTGAACTTCGATCTTGAACCTTCCGCCAATGAACTAGACGTCATCGTAGTATCAGGAGGCGACCTCCGTAACCGGATCAACCAGATCGGCTCTACGACTGAGGTCTCTTCGGCACAGATCAAGAACCTGCCCTCCGAAGGGCGGAACTTCACCCGCCTGACCAGCCTGTCTCCGCTTCAGGGCGGCGGCTCGCTTAACCTCGGCGGTCAGCGCCGGACCTCTACCAACGTAACCATCGACGGAATGAACGCCCGCAACCAACTCACCGCCGGGGAGGTTGGCCGTGGCCCTTACACCATCAGTCAGGAAGCCGTGCGTGAGTTCGAGGTTTCTACTAACAACTACGACGTAACCGAAGGCCGCCAGGGCGGTGGCTCCATCAGCGCAACCACCAAGTCCGGTACCAACGAATTCGAAGGAAGCGTTTTCTTCTTTCACCGCAACGACGGTCTGCAGAGCAAGTACGACATCCGCGGCAACGAGCGGACTTCAGACTTCTACAACTCTCAGTACGGTGTCAGCCTCGGCGGACCGCTCATCAAAGACAAGCTCCAGTTCTACACCGTCTACGAACGTCAGGACGCAGGAGAACCCGTTTTCATCGCGGACCTGCAAACCGAAGACGACGAGAACCGCACCGGCATTACCCGTGAGAACCTCGACCGCTTTCAGGAAATCGCCCGTAATCTCTACGGTGTAAGCGACGACCAGCAGGTAGGCCAGTTCGACCGTAAGACAACCGCCAACACCTGGTTCGTTCGCCTCGATTACCAACTGGACGACAAGAATACCCTCACCCTGCGTAACAACTGGAACAAATGGGACAACCCCTTCAGCGTAAGCGATAACAGCAGCATCGAACTTGCCGAAACCTGGTCGGATTTCTCTTCTATGGAGAACAGTACCCTGCTCTCGTTGCGTACTTCGTTCTCGCCCAATCTGCTCAACGAATTCAAGTTGCAGTACCAGCACGCTGAGCGTGCCTTCGTACCGAGCAGCCAGTTGCCCGCGAGTAATATTCCCCGCGCTATCGTTGACGTCAACTCTGTACTCCCTAACGGCAACAGCCGCACCCTGAGCGTGCAGCTTGGTGGCCAGCGGTTTACACCGGAAACCAACGAGGAGAACATGATCCAGATCGCCAACACTACTTACCTGAGTTCTGGTCGCTTCAACTTTACCTTCGGTACCGACAACATGATTACCAGCCTGAAAACACTGCTCTCCAACGAGCAGAACGGCCGCTTCTTCTTCGACTCACTGGAGGACTTCGAGAACATGAACCCGTCGCGCTACGCCCGGGAGGTGCCACTGCAGGGCCTTCCACTCGTTGAGCAAACAGTCATCGATATGTCCCTCTTCGCCCAGGTGGAATTCGATCTCGCGCCCAACCTCAACTCCGTCTTCGGTGTGCGCTGGGATGCGACCTCTTTCTCCGACGCAGCAGACTTCAATCAGGTCGTATTCGACGACCTCGGCATTCGTACCGACAACAAGCCTTCCGACTGGGATAACATCCAGCCGCGCTTCCAGCTGACCTACGACCACAAAGGCCGCAGTACCGACATCGTTCGCCTCGGTGGTGGTGTATTCAGCTCGCAGCCGCACTACTACGCTCAGGTGAACAACATCCAGAACAGTGGTGTACTGCTCGGTGCCATTGACGTAAGCGGAGACGCTGTACCAACACCTGACTTCGAAGGTTACCGTGAGGATCCTTCTACCGTTCCCGGAGTTCCCGAAGGAGCGTCTGCTTTCTCTACCATCAACGCCGTAAGTGACGATTTCGAGGTGCCTACTATCTTCAAGGGTAACCTCAGCTACACGCACATCTTCGACAACCGCTACAGCCTCGGTTTCAACCTCCTTGCCAGCCGCACGGTAAACAACTACACTTACCAGGAGGCTAACCTGGTGGAAGATCCTTTCTTCACTTCGGGAAGCGACGGCCGCGATGTATTCGTACCGGCGGAAACCATCACCGAAAATGGTTCTACCGACTGGACTGAATCACGTATTTCTGACCGCGTCGGGCGCACCCTCCTTCTGACTTCCGACGGAGAGCTGGATCAGATTGCACTGATCCTGGAAGCTACCGCTAAAATCGGCAAAGATGGCTACCTCAACGCGAGCTACACCTTCAACGAAGCGAAAGACAACTCCAGCTACAACTGCTGTGTGGCCAATACTTCTACCTTCCTGCCGGTAACGGGCGATCCGCGTGCGCTGAACCGTGGTATCTCCGACAACAACTTCGCTAATAAGCTGATCGTAAACGGAGCAACTCCGAGCTTCGCCGGCTTCAACCTCGGTTTTGCGGTCATCGGTTCCGGAGGCAGCCCCTACGGCTTTACCGTCAACAGCAACCGTAGCGCCAACGGCGATTTCAACCTGCGCAACGATGTAGCTTACATCTACGATCCGGCCGACCCGAACACGCCCGCAGGCATTCGCGATGCTTACAACGAGATCCTCAATAACCCTGAAATTCCTGAGCACTACAAAGAGTACCTTCAGGATAACTTCGGTCAGTTCGCGGAGCGTAACGGTGGTAAAAACCCCTTCCGCGCTACCGTCGATCTGCGTGCCGCTTACAAAATCACGCTGCCCAACACGAAGCACGGCCTCGAGATTACTGCCGACCTGTTCAACTTTGCTAACCTTCTCAACAAAGAATGGGGCGTAACGAACAACTACAGCCGCGAAAACCGACTGATGAGCATCACTGGCTTCGATCAGGAAACAGAGTCTTACATCTACTCCGTCAACTCCGGTGTCGCCAACGAATCGATCAACGGTACACCATGGCGCCTGCAAATGGGCGTTCGGTACACTTTTAACTAGTCTGTAATTTGATAGTGAGGCGGGGCCGCAGGTGCAAGGGTTGCTTTTCGAGAAAGGAGCAACGTGAATGCCCCCCAGCGGCTCCTCTGAATCCTGTTTTCATCATCACAACTTTTGTGGAGGCCGGCAATCCGTCGGCCTCCGCTTTGTTGCTCCTGATCATTTGGTCCGGGGCCAGCTTTCGGAGCCTCTTTCATTGAGGGCTTCATGCAGCGATGCAGTTCAGCTTTTCGCAGAATCCGAAACACGCTGGCGCGGCCAGCGGAAGCCATTGCTCCGCCGCTTTAAAAACATAGCTATGAAATATACTCTTCCACTAATATTATCCCTTGCGCTCCTAACGGTTTTTGCATCCTGCGGCCGCGCCCCTCAAATGAATACGGGCGATAAAGTAGAGCGAAACCACCTGGCTAATGGTTGGGCGCTTACGCCCATCGGTACCCAGACCGACCTCGGCGATCTGCCACTGAACGCCGTGGTAAGTGCCAACGGACAGCGTATGGCGGTAACGAACAACGGCCAGAGCATTCACTCTCTGCAGTGGCTTGACCTGGCCAAGACCAAGGTGTTGAGCACTCTGGAAATAGAAGCCGGCTGGGTGGGGCTTACCCTCAACCAGGCCGGAACCCGCCTCTACGCCTCCGGCGGAGAAACGAATAAAGTCTGGATTGTCAGCACCGAAAAAGACGAGCTTACACTGATCGATTCACTGGTGCTCACCCAGCCCTGGCCCGAAGGCGTGGCTTCGGTATCCGGCCTGAGCCTCGACGAAAAACGCAACCACCTCTATGCCGTAACTAAGCGCGACAGTAGCCTGTACACCTTCGATCTGGCGACCGGCGATAAACTGAGCCGTACTCCGCTCGGTGCGTCGGCCTATGCCTGCTCTTACGATGCAGGCCGCGACGAACTGTACGTATCGCTTTGGGACAACGACGCAGTGGCCGTTATCGACCCCGTTGATTTCACGACGAAAGCCCGCATCGAGGTAGGCTATCACCCCAATGATTTGCTGCGCCACCCTACCGACAACCGGCTGTTCGTAGCCTGTGCCGACGAAAATGCGGTCGCTGTCATTGACCTCGATAAACTCGCCGTAAGCGAGCAACTGAACTGTGCCCTCTACCCCGATGCGCCAACGGGAAGTACCACCAACGCCCTCGCGCTCTCTCCTGACGGCAAGACCCTTTACGCTGCCAACGCCGACAACAACGCTCTGGCGGTATTCGACGTGGCCCGGCCCGGTTTCTCTGAATCGGAAGGCTTCATCCCCACCGGTTGGTATCCAACCGCAGTAAAGGCCGTCGGTGACCAGCTGTACGTCGTGAACGGAAAAGGACTGACGACCAAAGCCAACCCTAACGGGCCCAACCCCTACGAGCGCCGCACGCCAGAGACGGAGTACATCGCCCGCCTTTTCCCCGGTAACCTGTCGGCGTTCCCGGTTCCGGATGAAGCCGGTCTTAAGCGCTACACGGGCATGGTTTATACCAATACGCCTTACACCAAAGAGAAAGAATTGCTGGCGGCTGGTGATCCTAACGGACCGATACCACGCCGGGTCGGGGACCCCAGCCCCATCAAATATGTCTTCTACATCATTAAAGAAAACCGGACGTACGACCAGATACTGGGCGATATGCCCGAGGGCAACGGTGATCCCCGTCTTTGCATCTTTCCTGACAGCGTTTCCCCGAACCATCACGCCCTGGCCAGAGAGTTTGTGTTGCTGGACAACTACTACGTCGACGCCGAAGTAAGCGCCGACGGCCACAACTGGAGTACCGCTGCCTACGCTACGGACTACACCGAAAAAGTATGGCCCACCAGCTACGGTGGCCGGGGTGGTGCGTATGACTTTGAAGGACAGCGCGAAATCAGTTACCCTAAGCAGGGCTACATCTGGGATTACTGCCTTCGTGCCGGTATCAGCTACCGCACTTACGGAGAGTTCTCCAACCTCAACGAAACCTATCTGGAAAGCCTGGAAGGGCATATGGCTACGGAGTTTCCGGGCTATAATCTGCGGATTCGGGATACCCTCCGCTACTCCCGTTGGGAAGCGGATTTCGATTCGTTGCTGGCCGTCAACGCCGTGCCGCGCTTCAATACCATTCGCTTCGGTAATGACCACACCTCCGGTGCCAGACTGGGGTCCCCGACGCCGGCGGCAATGGTTGCAGATAACGACCTGGCCATCGGCAAATTCGTAGAGCATCTCTCTAAGTCTTCCATTTGGAAAGAGTCTGCCGTATTCATTACCGAAGACGATGCCCAAAATGGCCCCGATCACGTGGATGCGCACCGCTCGCTGATGCTGATCGCCAGCCCCTACACCCGCCGGAAGCACGTGGAATCAACGATGTACTCCACCGCCGGCGCGCTGCGGACAATGGAGCTCATTCTCGGGTTACCGCCGATGAGTCAGTATGATGCGGCGGCGACTCCGCTTTTTGCCTGCTTCCAGAACACACCTGATACGACAGGCTACCGCGCCCGGCCGGCCAATATCGACCTGGATGCTGTAAACGTGAGAAAGAACAGCCTTTCTGAGCTGTCTGAAAAAATAGACCTGGATCGTGAAGACCAGGTTCCTGACGAGCTATTTACCGCAATTATCTGGAAAACAGTGCTGGGCGAAGACGCCGTAGTACCGGCACCACGCCGGGGAGCATTCATTAAAATAGGAGAAGATGAAGACGAAGATTAAATTTTTGCCAGGGCTATTGCTCGGGCTGGGCCTCAGCCTGCAACTTGCCAGCCAGAACGACAGCGGGGTAAACGTTGAAACCGACACTCCTCCGTCGGGTACAGAAATAAACGTGGTCCGGGATTCAACGTTGAAGGACAGCTTATGGAGCACCTTCAGCAGCGACCTCGACCAGGTTGTCGTTACGGCGCAACGCCGCTCTGCTTCCCGGCAGGAGGCAGGGAACAGTGTTCAATTGTTGAGTCGTGATTTTCTTGATCGTCAGACGCCCCGCTCCATGGCTGAGGCGCTGGTCGGTGTCCCCGGCGTCTGGATGCAGAAGACGAACCACGGTGGCGGATCACCCTTCGTGCGTGGCCTTACCGGAAATCAGGTGTTGTTGCTTTACGACGGAATACGGCTCAATAATTCAACCTACCGCTACGGACCCAACCAATACTTCAACAGCATAGATCCTTTCTCTGTAGAGAGGGTAGAGGTTGTGCCGGGTGGGGGCGGAGTACTGTACGGCAGCGATGCGCTTGGCGGTACGATTAATGTTTTGACCAGAGAGCCACAATTTGCTGCGGGCGATTCAACCTTATTGACGGGCCGTTTACTGGGGCGGCTGCGAAGCTCGGACATGGAAAAAACCATGCGTGCTGAAGTAGGTGTCGAAAAGGAAAAACTAGCCTTGTTCGCAGGCGTCAGCCTGCGCGATTTCGGCAACCTTCACGGTGGCGGAGACCTGGGCGAACTCGTGGCAACCGGTTACGACGAACGTGCTGTCGACGTAAAAGCAAAGTTCAAAACAGGCAAGCGCAGCGTCCTGACCGCAGCGTACAATGGTCTGGTGCAAACCGGTGTCGGCCGTTACGATCAGGTAGCTCAGCGGGGCTACGCCCGCTACGACTTCGATCCGCAAGAGCGTCAACTCGCTTACCTGCGTTGGCGCTTGCTGCCGGTAGCCTCCTGGTGGGAAAGCTTTGAGGTGACAGCCGCTCATCAGCAGAGCCGGGAAGTCCGCTTAAAACAGAAAGAGGATAGCGAAATCCTCACCCGGGAGGATGACCGTATCAATACCAATTCTTTGGCTGCGGTGGCAGGCTTCAGGTTTAATCCGGCATGGACGGCTACTGTGGGTGCCGAGGCTTACCACGATCAGGTGTTCAGTTCTGCCTTTGACCAGAACGTGAACGGAGGAGAAATCCTACCAAAACGTGGCCTGTATCCGGCGGAAGCAACTGCCCTGAGCTACGCGGTATTCACCAGCCACCGCTACCGTGTGGGCAACTGGGCGGTGAGTGCCGGTCTGCGGTACAACCTCTTCCGTACCGAGTTTACGGATGATACTTTTGGGAATACCGATTTCAAACCCACCGCACTGGTGTGGGACGGAGGCCTAACCTACAACCTGAGCCAGGGGCAGCAGTTGGAACTAAAGGTAGCTTCCAGCTTCCGGGCTCCGAACGTGAACGACCTGAGCAGCTTTGGTAGCTTCGATTTCGGTATCGAGGTACCCAGTCCGGATCTGGAGCCTGAGCGAAGCCTCAACACAGAACTGGCCTACCGGCAGTATAGCGGAAGGCTAAAATGGGGTGTAACGGTATTCCGTAACCAACTCCGTAACCTGATCGAGCGGGAGCAATCAACCTACCTGGGAGAAGCAACCTACGAAGGCCAGGATGTCTACACCAAAGTCAACCGGTCGGAAGCAACCATCTTTGGAGCGGAGGCTGATGCCGATTTCCGGCTCAACGATCAGTGGCGCATCATTACCAACCTGAGCTACACCCGTGGCGAAGCGGACGGTAAGCCGATGCGACGCATTCCTCCGCTGCACGGTCGTTTTGACGTACTGTACCGTCCCGCCAAAAGCAAATGGTTTGCCGATGGTTCGCTCTTGTGGGCCGGCGCGCAGCGCCGGCTTAGCGGCGGCGACGTTGACGACCACCGCATTGCGGTGGGTGGTACCGATGGTTGGCTGACTGTTGGTGTCCGGGGCGGCTACGAATGGAAAGCCTGGACGGTTACACTCTTCGCTAATAACCTGAACAATGCGGCTTACCGTCTGCACGGCTCCGGTGTAGACGGAGCGGGCCGCCACGCCGGAATGGAAGTTGCCTGGCGGTGGTAAGTTTTGCGGAGGGCAGCGCCGAAGTAACGGATAAACTCCGGCGCTGCCCACTGTGAAATTCTACTCTTGATATATGTCAAGGCGAGGAGAGGAGGAAGCTCCTGACCTTTGCCTCATGCTACACATACAAACTACGATTCAGCTCCCCGCCCCACCCGAAAAGGTGTGGGCAGTGCTCACCGACTTCGACTCTTACCCCCGGTGGAACCCCTTCGTCACCCGCGCCGAAGGCGACTGGGCCGTAGGCAATACCGTTGCCATTACTGCCGGTGGTATGGATTTCAAGCCGAAGGTTCTCGCCTTCACCCCCGACCGGGAACTACGCTGGAAGGGCAAACTGCTCTTCAACGGCATCTTCGACGGGGAGCACTATTTCTTACTCACTGATAATTGCGACGGAACTACAGAGTTGGAGCACGGCGAGTGCTTCACGGGCTTGCTCGTGCCTGCCTTTCGGAAGAAATTGGAGACAGAGACCAAGGCTGGGTTCGAGGAGATGAACCTGGCTTTACTGGAGCGGATGCCTACCCGGCCAGGCTAGCCTCTCCGCGAATCTCTTTAACCATCTCCTCCATCTTAATCGCAAGCCCTTCCAGCAATTTCTGCGTCTGATCCATAGAGCGAACGTTTTCTTTTACAAGCATCAGGCGTTGGGGTGAGGTCTTTTGCTTCAGTTTCAAGCCTCGCAGCGCACCTTCCTTGGCAATCAGCCCTGATAAAGCCGTAAAACCATCAGATTCGTAATACAAAGACTGCGGATTCTCGATAAAGAACAGCAACAGTTTATTGTTCTTCAAAATCAGTCGCTCAAAGCCCAGACGGCGGCAGAGCCAGCGAAGCCGCAATCCGTCGAAGAGTTCTTCTACTTCGGGTGGGATTTTGCCGAAACGATCTACAAGTCCTTCAGCAAATTTCTTCAATTCCTCTTCGGTCTCCAGGCTGTCGAGCGTTTGGTAAAGACGCAAGCGTTCAGCCGTGCTTTCTACGTAGAGGGTAGGGATGAGCATCTCCGTATCCGTCTCGATGTTTACTTCCCGCACAAAGTCGGAGACTTCCTTTAGCTGGTCAGCGAAGACATCTTTGAATTCACCCTGCTTCAATTCCCGGACGGCCTCTTCCAGAATGCGCTGGTAGGTCTCGTAACCCATATCTGAGATGAAACCGGATTGTTCTCCGCCCAGAAGGTTACCCGCTCCGCGGATATCCAGGTCTTTCATCGCAATATTGAAACCGGAGCCCAGATCGCTGTATTCTTCCAGGGTCCGAAGTCGCTTGCGGGCTTCGGGTGTCAGTACTGAGATAGGAGGAGCAATCAGATAGCAAAAAGCTTTTTTATTGGAGCGTCCTACGCGACCCCGCAACTGGTGCAAATCCGACAAGCCGAACTGATGAGCATTATTGATGATGATGGTGTTCGCGTTGGAAATGTCGAGCCCGGTTTCAATGATGTTGGTACAAATGAGCACATCGTACCGGCGGTCAATGAAATCCAATAGCGTTTTTTCCAGAACCTTAGGGTCCATCTGTCCGTGGGCTTTTGCAAACTGGACATCGGGGCACAGTTTACGCATCATCACGACCATGTCGTCGAGGCTCTTTACGCGGTTGTGGACGAAGAACGCCTGCCCTCCCCGGAAAACTTCATTCTCGATGGACTCTTTGATAACCTCCTCGTTGAACTGCCGCACTTCGGTGTGAATCGGCTGCCGGTTGGGTGGGGCTGTACGCAGTACGCTCATGTCTCGGGCGTTCATGAGGCTGAACTGCATAGTGCGGGGAATCGGGGTGGCGGTGAGTGTCAGGGTGTCTACGTTGACCTGAATGGCGCGGAGTTTTTCCTTGGCCTTTACGCCGAATTTTTGTTCTTCGTCGATCACCAACAGACCAAGGTCCTTGAACTTTACCTTGTTGCTGAGGATAGCGTGGGTACCAATCAGGAGGTCTATCTCTCCGGACTCGAGCCTCTTATAAATTTCTGTTTTTTCTTTAGCCGTGCGGAAGCGGTTGACGTAATCTACCGTCATGCCAAATGGCTCCAGCCGTTCCTTGAATACCCGAAAATGCTGAAGGGCCAGAATGGTAGTGGGCACTAAAACAGCCACTTGTTTGCCGTCTTCCGCGGCCTTGAAGGCGGCGCGCAGAGCAATCTCCGTCTTGCCGAATCCCACATCTCCACAGATCAGCCGGTCCATCGGGTTGGGCTTCATCATGTCCTGCTTCACGGCGTTAGTGGCCGAAAGTTGGTCTGGGGTGTCTTCGTATATGAAGCTCGCCTCGAGTTCGTTCTGCAGATGCCCGTCTGGCGGGAAGGCGTGGCCTGGCGTAGCCAGACGCTTGGCGTAGAGCTTGATCAGCTCGCCCGCCATGTCTTTCATCTTTTTCTTCGTGCGGGCCTTCATGTTTTTCCACGCTTCGCCTCCGATCTTATCGAGGCGGGGCAGGGTGCCGTCCTTTCCGGAGTACTTGCTCAGCTTATGAAGACTATTGATGCCGACGTAGAGAATGTCGTTGTTTTTATAGACCAAACGGACCGACTCCTGCTCTCGCCCACCAATATTAAGCTTTTCCAATCCGGAAAAACGCCCGACGCCGTGATCGAGGTGAACGACGAGGTCTCCCGTTTGCAGGTCCCGCAGCATCCGCAGATTCAGGGCTTTGTCTTTGGTAAATCCTTTCTTCAGCCGGTAGCGGTGGTAGCGCTCAAAAATCTGGTGATCGGTATAGCAGGCAGCCTGCATGTCGGGGTCGATAAACCCGGCGTGAATAGCAATCGGGATGGGCTCGAAGCGAACGGAAGCATCGAGGTCGTGAAAAATCGAATAAAAGCGCTCAATCTGCTTCGCATTGTTGGCGAAGATGTAGTTCGTCAGTCCGCCCGAAGTATTCTCCAGCAGGTTACGAATCAGGAGGTCAAAGTTTTTATTGAAGCTCGGCTGTGGCCTGGCCCGGCAATCGATCGTATGATTGATCGGCAGGCTCTGTTTGTAGTTGGTGAAAAAGACGATAGGTTTTTCCTTCACGTCTTCCAATACTTCGCCGGGACGAATAAAAGCGCGGTCGCGGAAGATGGCAGCAATCTCAGCGTCTTCAATCAGCGTCAGGTTCTGGGCAAATTCGTTGGCCTTGGTGAATGCCTCGTTGAGTTTGTCCATCAACAACTGAAAGTCCCGCATCCAGATGAAAGTATCGGGCGGGAGCACCTCGAAGATGCTCGTCTTTTGATTCCGCTCAAACTTGGTGTTGATGTTAGGGATAATACTTACGTATTCAACGCTGTCAATCGAACGCTGCTCCAGAGGATCAAAAGTGCGGATGGATTCTATCTCTTCGTCGAACAGCTCGATCCGGTAAGGGAATTCGTTGCCGTAGCTGAAGATGTCGATGATACCACCCCGGATACTGAATTGCCCCGGTTCGTAAACGAATTCCTGCCGCTTGAAACCGTATTCAACGAGTACTTCGATAATGGTGTCCACATCGATGTCCTCACCCTTGGTGAGTTCGATCCGGCTCTTGGTTAGTTCGCGGGGCGCGACGACCTGTTCAAACAATGCTTCGGGGTAAGTCACCACGATCTCGCCCTTGGATTTGGAGTGGGTGAGGTAGTTGATCGTTTCGGTGCGCAGCAGTACGTTCGTCGGGTCCAGGACCTCGAAGTAGAGCGGGCGGCGGAAGCTGTCGGGCAGCAGGCGGACCTGCTTCTTCGGCAACAGTTCGGCGATGGTGTTCTGGATGTAGGCCGCTTCTTCTTTGTCTGTTGCCACTACGAGATAGTGTCCGCCGGCGTGGCGGTAATTCCCGGCAATAAGGAAACTTTCAAGAGAACCGGCGAGCCCTTTGATTTGAATGCGTGGTGCATTTCCTTCCCGGCTGAGACGGGCAATTTCTTCGATCCGGGGGCTATCGGCGTAGCGCTGGAGGAGCTGTTCGGAGGGGTTGGGTAAGGACATCTGGTGTAGTAACCGCTGGGCTTTGCCTTCGGTTTTTCAAGGTGCGCTTTTTTTTGCGCGGCCGCAGGTGCCGGGTGACGTTAGAGAAGTTTATCCGTGGGGTGTACGCTTTATTCAACGCGGCAGGCAAGGTGAGACTGGAGGTAACGATAGCCTTTGGATTGTCTTTCGCTTGAGGCCGGGGTCAGGGCTGACGCATAGGATTCGATTTTAAGCTTTTAGCTCGAGATCATAGTCACCGCCTAAGAGCTTGCATCCCAAAACGCGTAGCGTTTTCACTAGCCCCTCCCCAGCAGGGTTGGGTTGGGGTGGGGGTTTAACACGGCTTAACTAGCCTATGCGTTAGCCCTGGGGGCGGGAGTGGTCAGGCAGGACGGTAGTTGAGGTGAGGCGGGAGTGGTCAGGCAGGACGGTAGTTGAGGTGAGGCGGGAGTGGTCAGGCAGGACGGTAGTTGAGGTGAGGCGGGAGTGGTCAGGCAGGACGGTAGTTGAGGTGAGGCGGGAGTCGACAGGCCAACTTTTATCCGGCTTCGCCAGGCTAAAAGAATTGGACTGGCGACCCGCCGGAGAGGAGCAAAGCTGGAAGGTGCAGGGCTGCACTGCCTTGTAAAAATCCTCCCTCTGCACCTGCGGTCCCGCAAAAAAAATCACTCTTTAATTTCAGTAAATCATTCTGTCAGGGAATCGTCCTGCGGAATAATCTACCAGGTGACTTGGTTCTACTGTGGCAAAGCTTCGAATCTTGAATGGGGTGTTCGTTTTATGTTTTGACATAGTGATTTGTTGTGGATTTAAATTTTGATATTGGATCAATATTCAGAATTAAAGTCATTTATTTCTTGAATTTTGTATGCCCTCAAAAAGAGGTTATATCCGATGGGAAGAAGCCCTGTGCTGGCCATTGGATTACCTAACCAACTCACAATTATCACACCCCCCATATGAGACTACCTCTACTATTACTACTATTTGCCTTGTCTGCTTCCCTTACGGCGCAGCGTACAATTACCGGAACGGTAACTTCAGCCTCCGACAACGAATCTTTGCTCGGTGTATATATCCTGATCAAAGGAACCACTTCCGGAACCGTTACAGACCTGGACGGAAACTATTCGATCACCGTGCCTGATGGTGCCGATGTTCTTGTTTTCTCTTACACGGGTTTTGCCACTCAAGAGGTCGAAATCGGTGTGCAGTCAGTGATAGATGTTACTCTTTCCGAGGGTACTAACCTCAACGAGGTCATCGTAGTAGGATACGGCGAACAGAAACGGGGCGACATAACGGTGGCTCTTTCCAACGTGAGCAGCGATGATCTCAACGCGAGCGTAGTAACCTCAGTGGATCAGGCGCTTCAGGGCCGCGCTGCCGGTGTAACGATCATGGCCAGTTCCGGCCAGCCGGGGGCTGCGCCCCGCGTCAACATTCGCGGTGCAACCTCTGTGACCGCCAGCAGCGACCCACTCTACGTAATCGACGGCGTACCGATGGTGACTGAAGATAACTCTAACCTCTTTACCGGAGGGTATCAGTTCAGCTCGATCTCGGACATTAACCCTAATGATATCGCTTCCATTCAGGTGCTTAAAGATGCCTCGGCTACGGCCATCTACGGCTCACGGGGCGCCAACGGTGTGATCCTGATCAATACCAAACGGGGCGCGAGCGGAGAGGCCAATATCGACTTCGAGGTAAGTACCGGCTGGCAGGCCCCCACGCGGGTTATTGATATGATGGACAGCCGGCAATTCATCGTGATGATGAACGAAGCGGCGGCCAATGACGGTCTGCCCGCCGACTGGTTTTCTAATCCCGATAACTTCAATTTTATCGGTAATCCCGACGACCCGGAACTGCAGAATACCGACTGGTACGGTGAAATTCTTCGTAACGACGCGCCGATCTCTGAGTACTCACTTAGCGCCCGGGGCGGTAACGAGAACCTTCGGTACTTTGTCAGCGGAGGTTACCTCGATCAGGAAGGCTACCAGAAGGGTACCGGCTTTACGCGGATGAGCGCACGTGCCAATCTCGATGCATCGCTCAACGATAAATTAACCGTCGGTGTCACTACTTTCGTTTCCCGTTCCAACGCCGAATCCACGATCGGGGACAACTCGCTGTACGGCGTAATGATCAACGCCCTGGCTGCCGACCCCACTATGCCCGTTCTCGAAGACGACGGCTCTTACGCTAATCCGTTTAACTATTACAGCTGGTGGGCGTTCGAGAATCCCCGCGCAGCTACTGATCTCTACGAACGTAACACCATCACCAACCGCTATCTTGGTACGGTTTATGGTGAGCTGGAGCTGGCGACCAACCTCAAATTCCGCAGTTCATGGTCCGTCGATTACCAGTTTCTGAAGGACAACCTGTTTTACCCATCGAATACCTTCCAGTCTATCCGAGGTGGCATCAGCGGTGAAGCCCAGTATTCCAGCGCTGAATCCCTGACGTGGATTAACGAGAACATCCTGACGTACAATTTTCTGCTTGGTGGCCGCCATAGCCTGGATCTGCTGGGAGGGTTCACAATGCAGGAAAACACGCGGGACTTTGTAGACATCAACGGTCAGAACTTTGCCACCGATGTGCTCGGTGGTCTGGAGCTTGCCTCAGATATCACCGACGGTGGCACGTTTGGTACCGGCTGGGGGCTTAAGTCTTATCTCGGCCGCATTAATTACAACTTCGACGAGAAGTACTACGTCACCCTCAGCGCCCGGGCCGATGGTTCAAGCCGTTTCGGAGAGAACAATCGCTACGGTGTGTTCCCGTCGGTCGCTTTGGCCTGGCGCCTGAGCGGCGAAAACTTCCTCGCCACTTCCTCCTGGCTTTACGATGCTAAGTTGCGGGCCAGTTACGGTATCTCAGGAAACCAGGAGGGGATCAGTAATTTTGCCTCGCGCTCGCTTTGGTCCATCAGTGGCCAGTTTGCCGGTACACCCTCGAGCCGTCCCGACCAGTTGGGGAACTCCGAGCTGGGCTGGGAGTCTACCTCACAACTCAACCTGGGGCTCGACCTCAGCGTCCTCGATGGCCGGGTCAACTTTACGTTTGATTACTTCAATAAATCTACTACCGATCTGCTGCTGCGTTCCATCGTGCCTGCTACCAGCGGATATACTACCGCCTTTCGTAATATCGGAGAGGTGCGTAACACTGGCCTTGAATTCAGCCTCAACACAGTTAACCTGACCACCCCGGGTGGCTTCAAGTGGACAACCGACTTCAACATCTCCACCATCGAAAACGAGGTCGTCAAGTTGGAGCAGGATGAGCAGGTGCAGGGAGACGGACATATTCTACAGGAAGGAGAACCGCTAGGGTCATTTTTCCTTATCCCATTTGAGGGGGTAGACCCTCAAACGGGTAATTCGATCTTTACCGATCTGAACGAAGATGGTATAATCAATAACGACGACCGCGCTATACCTCGTGATGCCGACGGGAAGAACCTGAGTATCTGGCCCGACTACTTTGGTGGTATCACCAATACCTTCAGTTATAAAGGGTTCAGCTTAAGCGCATTTTTGCAGTTCAGCAAAGGGAACTACGTGAACAACCACAGCCGCTTTGCGCAGGAGCAGGTAGGTTGGTCGTTCAATTATGGCGGCTTCTTCCTTCCTTACGGGAACAATACCCAACGTGTGGAAGACAATCGCTGGCGCCAGCCGGGAGATCAGACCGATATTCCCCGGGCCAGCCTTGGATATTCCTTTGACTCCGACGGAAACGTAATCGAAGAACTTCCCCAAAACTGGCAGGAATACAGCACCCAGTGGCTGGAGGATGCATCTTACCTGCGCCTCAAGACCCTGCAGGTAAGCTACGACCTCCCTTCCGCACTGTTTGAGGCCATTCCTCTGCGGAGTGCCCGGGTATTCTTCCGGGGGCAAAACCTGTTTACAGCAACCGATTACCTTGGCGTAGACCCGGAAGTGAACTCCCGTGGAGGTAATTCCGTGCTCACGCCCGGCGAAGATTTCGGTGGCCTGGGCCAGGCGAAGTCGTACGTATTCGGCCTCAAGGTCGGTCTTTAATGAACCCGTTCATCACCGACAAAAAGAAAAAACAACTATGAAAATTTATAGCATAAAACGGCTGCTTCCGGCGGTCGCCTTCCTCAGTCTCTTTTCCTGTGATGTCTTCGACGCCACCAGCGAAGTCGCCATCAACCCGGATCAGGCCTTCATAAGCGAAGCTGCCTCACGTTCTGCCGTAGCGGGTATCTATGATGCCATGCAAAGCGAAAGCTACTACGGCGCTTATTTTCAATACACCTCCGACAATTACGTAGATGTAGGAGATTTTCAGGGCTTTTTTCAGGGTTTCCAGGCGCCGGACCAGGGAGCAATTCCTACCCGTAACGACAATATCCTGCAACTGTGGGCGCAAGCGTACCGCACCATTAATGCGGCCAACGAGGTGATCGATAAACTCCCCGCGGTAGAAGTAACCGGCTTCGAAGAAGAGGAAAAAACCGAATTACTGGCACAGGCCCGTGGGCTACGGGGGCTTGCTTACCTGGACCTCCTCACTCATTACGCCGAACACTTCGACCTCTCTTCCGATTTTGGTCTGGCCATCGTCAGTGAATCTAATAACGGCAACCTGACGCAGCTGCAAAACCCGGAGCGCTCTTCTGTTTCTGAATCTTACGATTTTGTGATCGCCGACCTCCAGTTTGCTGTGGATAACCTCCCTGACTCAGGTGATAATTCCGAACTTACGAAAGCAGGAGCTCAGGGGCTGCTCGCCCGAGCACTTTTACATAAGGGAGATTACACAGAGGCCATTTCTCTGGCTACAGCAGTGATCGATAACCCCAGTTTCATGCTCGTCGATGATGTGGCAAGTATTTACACTGTCGACGGTAGCCCTGAGTCGATTTTCGAACTGCCGTACACAACTCTTGATCCCTCGAGCCTGGCCACCTACACAATTAGTCGCGATGAGGTAAGGCCCGAACCAAGCCTGATTGAAAGTTTTACCGAGGGCGACGAACGCAGGGCGTTGATTGCTTTCATCGATGGATTTAACGGCGAGCGCTTTGTGAAAGCGGAAGATTTTGCTAACCAGGCTAACCCGGCCTACATCATCCGCATGGCAGAGATCTACCTTATCCGCGCCGAGGCGGCTTTTCTCGATGATGATGCGGGTAACGACGATCAGGCCCTGGCTGACCTCAACGCCGTGCGTGAGCGCGCAGGACTACCTCCCCACGATAATGCGGAAGACTTCGTCGATAAACTTCTGGACGAGTACCTGTGGGAGTTTTTCGCCGAAGGCCAGCGCTTCCGTAGCCTGGTTCGATTGGGCAAACTAAACGAAGTAGTCGGCTTAGCTGATTTTCGCCGCGTCTATCCTCTGCCGCAGCAAGAGTTGGATGTTATGGGGAATAATCTGGTGCAAAACCCGGGATATTGACCTGAATATGCCAAAAAAATGTGCCCTCCTCCGAATGCTCGTTCGAGGGAGGGTTCTTTTTTGCGCGGCCGCAGGTGCCGGGTGACGTTGGGGAAGTTTGTCTGTGGGGTGTACGCTTAATTCAACGCGGCAGGCAAGATGAGACTGGAGGTAACGATAGCCTTTGGATTGTCTTTCGCTTGAGGCCGTTTTTTTTCCGGGGCCGGGGTCAGGGCTGACGCATAGGATTCGATTTTAAGCTTTTAGCTCGAGATCATAGTCACCGCCTAAGAACTTGCAACCCAAAACGCGTAGCGTTTTCACTAGCCCATCCCCCGTGGGGATGGGTTGGGGCGGGGGGTAACACGGCTTAACTAGCCTATGCGTTAGCCCTGGGGGCGGGAGTGCTCATGCAGGACGGGGCGGAAGGAGAGGCGGGAGTGGTCAGGCAGGACGGCAGTTGAGGTGAGGCGGGAGTCGACAGGCCAACTTTTATCCGGCTTCGCCAGGCTAAAAGAATTGGACTGGCGACCCGCCGGTTATTCAAACATTGCACCCGCGCCCGCGCCGGAAAAAGGACGGTCGTATTCCCTGGGAAGCGGGCATTTTACCGCAAATCGGCGGACTACTCCGGGAAATTGTCCCGAATCCGGTCCAGGATCCGCGTCAAATCAGCATAGTCAGCTTCCGAGAGCCCGCTCCAGGCCTGTACGCGCAACGCTTCTACCTTCGGTAGAAGTTGTTCGTGAATGGTTTCTCCCTTCTTGGTGAGGGCTACCTGGTAGCGCCGACGATCGTTGGGAAAGCGCGTTCGCGCAGCCATCCCTTTTTTTGCCAGCTTATCTATGATTCTGGAAACGGTTGGCGCGTCCTTGAAAGTGCCGTTGGCAAGGTCAGTCTGAGAAGAAGAGCCTTCTTTGTGGAGGTGATCGAGAACTACCCACTGCTCAGGCGTCAGGTCTACACCGGCATCCTTAAATGCCCGCTGGAAATGTGCTTTCAGGAGGCGGGTGGTACGGTCTAACAGGGTACCGACGTTGTCGTAGGATAGCTGGCTCAAAATGGGGTATTTAACGGCTAAGGTAATAGTCGTAGAGCAATTGCTCCGGCAGCCAGTGGCTGCCGGTGTAAGGCACGACCTGAACGGAGGGTAATGGGCCGTACACTGCCTCCAGCCGTTCGTGGTGCAACAAGGGGTCCCGGTCTCCGGCAAAAACGGTGGCTTTCATCTCCCTTTTCTTCAGGGCCACTTCCAGTTTTGCCGGGCTGGGGGGGAACAGCAATACGCTCCGCAGGCTCCCTGCCATCCGTCGGCGAAAGGTGCCATCCTTCAGGTTATGGTTAAGGTATTCTGCAGAGTAACGATTGATTACACCACGCCGCCGCAGGAAATTGCTAAGCTTCAGCAGGTACCGCGGCCGTTCGGTAAACTTAGCCAACGGCCGGATGAGCGATTTCGGTAAGGTATCGATCCAGTTCGTATAGCGCCCGCCCGCGCCATCGGGCGCTACCAGCGCCAGATCACGGATATCAGGATGGTCCAGAAAAGGTAAAGTGTTGCTGAGGATACGGCCACCCAGGCTGTGGCCCAGCAGGTAAACCGGGCGATCCCGGTAATCGGCCAGAAGAATGTTGAACAGCCCGGCAAGCTCGGCGGGAGAATAGCGCTGCTCCACCCATTCCGATTTGCCGTGGTAAGGCAGGTCAGGAGCAAAGGTGGTGAACTCGCGGCCGAGCGCGAGGGCCAGCCGTTCCATACGCCGTCCGTTGCGCCCGAAGCCGTGCACCGAAAGCATTATTTTAGGTCCGTTGCCGTACTGGCGAACGTACAGCCGGTCGGCTGAAATCGGAGCGTCGAGCGGTTCACGGCCAAATTTGCTGAGGAAAAAAGCTGTTGGTTCTATTGGTCTTTGGTTTTACTTTGAACCATAGAAACGCACCGGAGTAAAATACAGTTGGCTTATTTTAATCTAAAAGCGAACTATGAGCGTTTACGACCAACAGAACAACAAACCAACTAATGTCCGCAACCGCAGAGTTACCTTACTTTATCAAACCTTCACGGCCTCTCAGCCCCGATCAGAAACGGGTCGTTTATGCCGAGGCCCGCAGTGCGATTCTTGGCACCCTTGGCGACGAAGCTGATGAACAGGTGAAAATGGTAACCATCAACTGTTTGCTCAAGACCTATATCCCATATTTTTACTGGGTAGGCTTCTATCTCGTACGTGGCGAAAACCAACTGGTCGTGGGGCCGTACCAGGGCACGCTGGGATGTTTGTACATCCAGTTTGGCCGGGGTGTTTGCGGAACAGTTGCGGAAACTGGAGAGACTAAAATTGTGGACGATACCCATGCTCTCATTCAGGGGAAGGAGCACATCGCCTGTGACCCTAACAGCCGTTCAGAGATCGTATTGCCGGTGCGCAGAAAGGATGGTTCATTGTTGGGCGTATTCGATGTGGACTCCACGCTGCCCGGCTCTTTCGACGAAGTTGATGCGTCCGCTTTGGAGGAGCTTCTGACGGAGGTTTTCAGTAATTGATCGGGTAGGGGAAAAGCTGGCGGGTTTTTAAGAAAAAATTAAGGATTCGGGAGGTGACGGGAGTGCAGAAGTGCACTCTTTATGATGCTGAAGCCGCTACTGTTTCGATGATCGAGTCTTACGGGGCGGGCCTTCCGGCTTAACCACAGTAATTTTTTTTCCGAACAACAGACGGGTCTTACGAAAGCACCAGCATAATCTGATCTGGTTGAAAAAGGCCCAACCCCAACTCTTAACCATACAATGAAAAAAATCTTTGTCATCGCCTTTGTCCTGATTGTAGGCCTGACTTCATGCGTAAGCAAAAAGAAATACCAGGAAATCCAGACATCCTCAGCGGAGCAACTGTCTCAGCGGGACCAAACCATTTCCCTGAATAATCAGGAGCTCAACCGCTACGCAGAGCGCCTCGCTACCTGCGAACGCAGGGAAGCCACTATCGCGAGCCAGTTCGAAGCGGCCAATACCCGCATCAAATCAATGGACGATCAGATTGCCGACCTCAAGCAGCAACGCGATCGCCAAATGACCCAGGTAGGTGACCTGACTGTTCTCAGCCAGGGAGCCAACGCCAACATCGGAAATACCCTGAAGCAACTGGAAGGCAAAGACCAATACATCCGCCTGCTGCAAAACGCCAAATCGAAGGCCGATTCCATCAATCTCGCCCTGGCGGTCAACCTCAAGCAAGTGCTCCGGGAGGGCATAAACGATCAGGATGTGGAGATCAAAGTCGATAAAACAGTGGTGTACATCAACCTGTCCGACAAGATGCTCTACAAATCGGGCAGCTACCAGATTACCGATCGCGCCGGCGAGGTTCTGTCCAAAATTGCGGCTATCGCCAAAAGCCGCCCGAACCTGGACCTGATGGTGGAAGGCTACACCGACAACGTCGCCATCAACACCCCACTGGTGAAAGACAACTGGGACCTATCCGTCCTCCGCGCAACAGCGGTGGTGAAAGCCCTGCAGAACCAGTACGGCATCGATCCTAACCGCCTTGTCGCCGCCGGCCGCGGTCAGTACAACACCCTGGCCGACAACGCTACCGCCGAAGGCCGCAGTACCAACCGCCGGACCCGCATAATCCTGCTGCCCAAACTGAACCAGTTTTACGACTTGCTCGACCCGGCCAAAATGCCCGCTACCAAGTAAGCAATTACCTGGTCAAACGAGACGCCTCTCACCGCTCAGCGGTGGGAGGCGTTTTCGTTTTTGCTACCCGTTATTAACAAGCAAACAGCCTAACTCGCTAACTTACGGCCCATGAGCGTACACAAGAAAGTAGAAGCAAAGCGCGTCACCGTCATGACGCTAAGGGCAATGAAAGAAGCAGGTGAGAAAATTGCCATGCTTACTGCCTACGATTATTCGATGGCCCGCATCCTCGATGCGGGCGGAGCTGATGTGCTCCTGGTCGGAGACTCGGCTAGTAATGTTATGGCTGGTCACGAGACAACTCTGCCCATCACGTTAGACCAAATGATCTATCATGCCTCCAGCGTGGTGCGCGCCGTTGAGCGCGCTTTGGTGGTGGTCGACTTACCCTTCGGTACCTACCAGGGCGACAGCAAGATGGCGCTGAAGTCGGCCATCCGGATCATGAAGGAGAGCGGTGGCCATGCCGTTAAGCTGGAAGGCGGCGAGGAGGTGAAGGAAAGCGTCAGTCGCATCCTTTCCGCAGGAATTCCCGTGATGGGGCACCTCGGGCTCACGCCGCAGTCGATTTATAAGTTTGGTACTTACACCGTACGAGCCAAACAGGAGGCTGAAGCCCGCCGGCTCGTCAAAGACGCCAAGTTGCTGGAAGAACTAGGATGTTTTGGGTTGGTCCTCGAGAAAATACCGGCCGACCTGGCAAAAAAAGTCAGCGAAGCCATCGACATCCCTACTATCGGCATCGGGGGCGGAGCAGACTGCGACGGGCAAGTACTCGTTACCCATGATCTGCTGGGCATCACAAAAGATTTTCACCCGCGTTTTCTGCGGCGCTACGCCGAATTGTTCGACGTTATCAAGGGCGCTACGGAACAGTACGTAGACGACGTTAAGTCCGGGGATTTTCCAAGCGATAAAGAGCAATATTAGCATCGGCGGTTTTGCCGGAGCCGCACGGTTTGGGGGGTGATCGCGTTCCATTTGGGCGCGGCCGCGGGTGCAGCGTAAGTTTTTGGAGAAAGTTCTGAGTAACGAAGCCGAAGTCATATCAGCCAAGCGCTGAGAGGAGATCCTGCCAGGGCTGACGCATAGGATTCGATTTTAAGCTTTTAGCTCGAGATCATATTCATCGCCTAAGAGCTTGCAACCCAAAACGCGTAGCGTTTTCACGAGCCCATCCCCCGTGGGGAGGGGTTGGGGTGGGGGTTTAACACGGCTTAACTGGCCTATGCGTCAGCCCTGGGAGATCCTGCTGGCTGGGAGCAGCCTTGTTCCTTTAACCTTACCCTGCACCTGCGGCCCCGCCCTGTTAATCTGTACCTTCGCGCGCCGAAATTACCATCAACCGGATGCTGAAAAAAATAATCTTCTTTCTTCTCCTGACCGGCCTGGCCTTGGGGGCATTTGCCTACTATACGGTAATGGTTGCTCCCCTGGTTCCCGAAGGGGAACCCGTCGTTATCACAATACCCTCCGGGGCGAACTACGAGCAGGTAATGGATAGCCTGGCGAAGAAGGGAATCCTGCCCAACCGGTCCATCTTCGACCCTCTGGCCGAACGAATGGCCTGGAAAAAGGATCCGATGCGTTCCGGTCGTTACCGCCTTACGCCGGGAGACAGCTACACCGGTCTTATCCGCAAGCTTCGCAGCGGTAGCCGGGAAACGGTAAACGTGGTTCTTACCGTAGAGCGCGAACCCGAAAACGTAGCCGCCAAAGCCGCCCGGTTTCTCGAGGCAGACAGCCTCGCTTTCGTCCGTCTCTTTCAGGATGAGGAGTACCTCAAGAGTATCGGTTATACCAAAGAAACCCTGCAGACTCTTTTTATCCCCAATACCTACGATATGTACTGGAACACAAGCCCTCAGGAGTTTGTGGAACGCATGATCAAAGAGCACGACCGTTACTGGAACGAAGAGCGGCGCGCCAAGGCCAAAAAACAAGGTCTCACGCCCGCCGAAGCATACACGCTGGCGAGTATAGTACACAGCGAAAGCCTGGCGCGCAAAGAGCAGCCGCGCATTGCCGGCCTTTACCTTAATCGGCTGAAACAGGGGGTTAAGCTGCAGTCTGACCCTACCGCTGTATTTGCTACCCGCGCCTTCGGAATTTCCCGGGTACTTTACGAACACATCGAGGTCGACCATCCTTACAATACGTACTTCAACTACGGCCTGCCGCCCGGGCCCATCGCCATGCCGGAGATCAGCGCAATTGAAGCTGTGCTGAACCCCGAAGATCACGACTACATCTACATGTGTGCCGTGGGCGATAATTCGGGCTTGCACAACTTTGCGAAATCAGCCGCAGGTCACGCCCGCAACCGGGCTGTTTACGTTGCCAACCTCAAAGCCCGCGGTTTGCGGTGACGCCGGCCGTACGGTCAGGCTGATTCCCGGATCGAAACTTGTACCTTAAGGCTTGTTTACTACTGAAATACAAGATTTATGAAAATGCCCGAGAATACAACCATCCGCTTTCTTGCCGAGGACGCAAAGGAGCTGAAAAATACCATTAAGCCCGGCAGCTACCTGCGGACAGTTAAGCCCGATGGCTTCGTCGTGCGATTGCCTCAAAACGCAACACCGGCAAAATTGCGGGAGCTGGCGCACCAGCTGAGCCACAAAGAGTCGGAGCAGTTCAAAACAGAAGTAGAGTTCGTTGATGCCCCACGGGAGCATGATCTGACCGCCGCTTTTGTCGGGGGGCTGCTGTTGGGCACATACTCCCCCGGGCGCTGGAAGAGCGAGAAGAGCAGTCATCCTTTGGCCGATAAAAAAATGGTCATCAGCACCGGAGTCGGATCCAAAAAAGGAAAACAAGCGATTTTTCGCGAAAAAGAACTGGCAGAAACCCAGCTCAGCATCATGGCGCTCGTTGATGCACCCGCAAACATGAAGCGTCCGCAACACCTGGCAGAATGGGCTAAAGCTTCAGGTAAGGCACACGGCTATAAAGTGAAAGTGCTCGATAAAAAGGCATGCATTAAAGAAGGTCTGGGGGCACTTCTGGCCGTCAACCGGGGCAGCGAAGACGAGGCCCGCTTTATCATAACGGAGTACAAGGGAAAAGACGCACCGAAAAAGGGTGGCCCCGTAGCCATCATCGGTAAAGGCATCACGTTCGATACCGGAGGTGTATCCATAAAGCCGAGTGCTAACCTTCACCTGATGAAGTCGGACATGGGCGGAGCGGCAGCCACCTTCGGGGCAATGGAAGCCGCTGCACGGCTGGAGTTGCCCGTCCACCTGATCGGGATCGTGCCTAGCACCGACAATTCGGTCGATGCACTGAGCTACAAGCCATCGGATGTGATCACTGGCCATTCCGGTAAAACGATCGAAATCATCGATACCGACGCCGAAGGACGGCTGGTGATGTCTGACGGACTCAGCTACGCCAACAAACACTTCAGGCCGGAAGTTCTGATTGATGTAGCCACGCTTACCGGCAGCGCCGTTCGTACGTTCGGCTACGAATGCGGGGCGGTGATGAGCAAAAACGAAGAACTGATCAGTTCCTTCCGCGCTGCGGGTGAAGCCTGCGGAGAGCGGGTATGGCCACTACCGGTCTGGGATGAATACATGAGCGGCCTCAACTCCGATGTTGCCGACATCAAGAATTATTCGGGCCGGCCGATCAACGGAGCCATCGACGCTTTTAAATTCCTCGAATTCTTTACCGGTGAACACCCCGCTTACATCCATTTCGACATCGCGGGAGTAGCCCTGAAACAGGGGCCGTACGCCAAAGACCGTCAGGCGACTGGCTTCGGGATGCGGCTGTTCATTGAATGGCTGGAGAACAGATAGGCTGCGCTCGATTGCGTCAGTATATTCCACCACTGTGTACTACCACAACGGTGCTTCCCTGGGGGTAAATGCCCTTGCGTATCCGGTCCATTACGCCGTAAAAGAGCTTTGCGTTATAGACGGGCTCCAGTGGCGGTAGGCCTGGTTCGCCAATGTCGGCAATAGTGGCGAGACCGCAGGTGCCGGGCGGGGATGAAGGACCATGTTCAACGATCCACTCCTTCGGGAAGCGGGCGTAGCCGCCGAAGTGGTAATCGGGGATGCACGACCAATTTTTTCCGGCGATGTCTGGTAAGAAGCCAATGATTTCGCTGGCCATCCAGTTCCCCTTCAGGGCGGGGTAGACCTCGACGTGAGTGGCCGGGTGGGCGGCGGCGATTACGCCGGCTGCTGAGCAGCCGGTGCCGGCACTCAAACAAAGGTGGCTGGGGGCTGCGCCCAGCGCCGCAACGACTTCGTCGTACAACTGGCCTACGCTTTCTGCTGCACCTGCTCCGCTGCCGCCCTCGGGGACGGGCCAGACCCAGCGTTTGTCGGTTGCGAAGCGTTCGGCAATTTCGGCCCGCCTGGCCATCAGCCAGGTATGGTCTTTTTTCATCCGGTACTCCACCCGGCTGATCAGGATGAGTTCGGCACCGTCGGCCCGGGCCCGATCGAGGACAGGATTGTCGGCTTCCTCCCCGCGTACATAAATAACGACCCGTAAGCCATAGATGCGTCCGGCCGTGGCAAGTGCCGAGAGATGGTTGGAGAATGCTCCGCCGAAAGAGAAGAGAACGGGCCTGACCGGCGCGCCACGCGCCGCCCCGAGGATTGGTTCCAGCTTCCTCACCTTATTGCCCTGCAGCGCGGTGCCGGGAGCCGGAGAGTAAAGGTCGTCGCGCTTGCACCAGAGTTCAATACCCGCCGCGTCTGCAGCGGGATGAAGAATTCGTTGGAGAGGACTGGTCATAGGATCAGAAGGTCACAGCCCTGACCCTGGGTCAGCCCGGACTACCTCAGTTTTGAATTCTGGTTAAAGCGGAGAGATGTCAAATCCCGCATCTTCGACCATTTTGATGATCGCATCAGCGGAGGCAGTGCCTTCAACGCTGAGTACCTTGCGTTCATCTTCAACGTCGACACGCCATATCGTTACGCCTTCTACGTCGTCGAGGAAAGGAGTGACGGAACGGACACAGCTACCACAGTTGATGTTGGTGGTGAAATTCTTGATGGAAGTCATGAAGTGTGATTGGTTTCGAGAGTTAAACACGCGAAGCGCGAAAAAGTCGAAAAGTCATAGTGTTGCTATACCTAAGCCGGAGTGGTTAGGGACAATTAGCGAGTGAAAAAGTCCCCAATCACTCCGGCTTAGGTATAGTTACTGTTCCCCAACATTCGGGTCGTGAAGTTTGCCCGCAGCTCTTGTTGATTTAACCATTTTTTAATAGTTGGCACCGTGCAGATCGTTCCGTGCTGAAGGGAGCCCGGGCCGGGCAGAAGGCCCCGGTGAGCTGGCCGTGTCAGTTGGTCCGCCATCTTCGAAAACCGTGCATTGTACCCGCGTCCGCGCTCACAAAAATCATAATTTGGTGAACGAAGCTACCCGTTTGCTCCTTTACTAATTTTGGCCGTTAATCATTACCACGTCATGGATATACGCTTTGTAAAACAGGAGGACATCGATAAGCAACTGTACAACAGTTGTGTGCATTTTGCCACCAACGGCAGCGTTTACGGCTACGATTGGTTCCTGAACGCGACGGCGAAAGAATGGGACGTACTGGTTGAAGTGGAAAACGACAGTTGGGTAAGCGTAATGCCGTTGCCTTACGATAAAAACTGGCTGGGGCGCTTACAACTCCGTCAGCCCGATCTAGTGCCAGAATTGGCCGTTTATTCGGTGAAAGCGCTCAGTCCCAAGCGGATTCAGTCTTTTTGGGACGCCATTCCCGATAAGTTCCGGGGCGGAGGGCTCACCGTAGAGCCCGCATCGGTGCCCGCCGATCAGGGAAGGTTTGAGGTGGAAGCCGCCGCGGGGTCTGCTCTTCTGCTGAATCAACCCTATGAAGAAATAATCGGTGATTTTTCGCCTGCCTACCACGAAGGACTCATCCGGGCCGAGGCCGCAGAACTGCGTCCGCAGCCGAGTTTTAAACCCGAAAAGCTAGCTGCTTTCTGGAAGGAGGTAAACGGGAGTACCGCAACCAACGAGTGGGCGTTTCACGCTATGCAACGCCTTATGTATCAGGTCTTGCATCGCAGTTGGGGAGGCAGCCACGTAATGGCCGGTAAAGACGGAGAACCGTTGGCAATGACTTTTCTGGTGTACAGCCACGGGCGGATTTTCCCGATGTTTACCGCCCAAAGCAAAAAAGGTAAAACCGTAGGAGCGCTTACTTCCCTGTGGGACAATCTGTTGAGGACACACGCCGGAAAAGGACTGAAGTTGAAAAAAGAAGAAGTCGTGTTTTAATACGCAACCGACAAAGCTTCCCCGGTAAGCCGTTATCTTTGAAACTTCTGTTCACCTTACATTTGCCCGTTCAGAGATAAAGATTATTTGCTCCGGTTTCCGGCGCGTATTTCCAGGCCTCAGTGAGCCCCCCCCCCGACTTTTAATTCCCCAAAGAAAGCTTATGTCTAATAACGGTGAGGAAGCCCTCTACGATATCTACCGCAAACACCCGCGGGTTTGTACGGACAGCCGTAAAGTTTCACCCGGTGATCTGTTCGTTGGTTTGGCGGGGACGCAGGTGCAGGGGAATAAGTATGCGGCAGCAGCCCTCGAAGCCGGCGCTGCGTTTGCTATTGTCGACGATCCTTCGGTCGTAAAAAAAGGAGACGAACGCTACCTGCTGGTGCCAGATAGTCTGGTTGCGCTGCAGAACCTCGCTACCGAACATCGGCGGCGGCACCAGATGCCGGTGCTGGCCATTACGGGAAGTAACGGCAAGACAACAACCAAAGAACTTATCAATGCAGTAATGTCTCGCCGCTACGCGGTCCATGCTACACCGGGCAACTTCAACAATCATCTCGGGTTGCCGCTTACGGTACTTTCCACACCGGAGGATACTGAAATGACGATTTTGGAGATGGGCGCTAACCACCAGGGCGAGATTGCCGAACTCTGCCGCATCGGCCGCCCTACCCATGGACTGATCACCAACATCGGAGACGCCCACCTGGAAGGCTTTGGTGGCCGCGAAGGCGTAATTGCCGGAAAAGGAGAGTTGTTTACGTGGCTGGCCTCCAACCGGGGTGTCGCCTTCGTGAACGCAGACGAGCCTTACCTCATGGATATGGCGGCGGGCTTAGACCGCATCATAAGATATTTCGAGAGTGAAACGCCTTCGAAGGAAGTGCCGGGAATGGAAACTAAAGTTTACAGCATCAGCCCCCGGATAGAGGTCGGCTTTCTGGATGAACACGGACAAATACTACGCTGCACCGTAGCGCTGAGCGGAAAACACAACCTGCAGAACGTGAAATCGGCAATTGCCGTTGGTAAGTACTTCAAAATCCCCTGTGCTGAGATCCAGGCCAGCCTGGAGGCTTTCAGGCCATCCAACTACAGAAGTCAGGAATTGGAGCACCGTGGCGTGTCTTTTTACTGGGACGCGTACAACGCCAACCCCAGCAGCGTGGAAGCGGCCCTGATGGCCTTTAACCGGGCGTACGAACCCACAAATGCTGTTGTAGTACTGGGTGAGATGCTCGAACTGGGCGCCTCTGCCCCTGCGGCGCACCGGCGCGCCGCCCTGAGGGCGGGGCAGGCAGCAGGAACGGTCCTGCTTACCGGAGCGGCGATGAAAGAAGCTGCCGAAGAATTCGAGCTGCGGTGGTTTGAGGACAGTGCCGCCCTGAACGAGTGGTTCTGGAAGCAGGACTGGAGCGGGAAAACTGTTTTTGTGAAGGGAAGCCGGGGAAATAAGCTGGAACTGTTGTTGGAGTAAGCGCTGGCTTTTGAAAAAAGCCTTACTTTCGCAGGCCCTCATAGATTGAGGGAGTCAACCCTTCCTAAAGCCTCCCGTATTGCTACGTTCTGAATTTGAAGCCTCGCTGACTGCTGACCATCCACCGGAAGGCGTCAGTGTCGAAATTGCTGCCCTCTGGTGGTTGTGTAACCACAACTGGCAAAAAGGACATGACCTCATTGACCGCGCTCCCGGACAGGATGCAGCCTGGGTTCATGCGCTGATGCACCGGATGGAAGGCGATCAGGCAAATGCCCGTTACTGGTATTCCCGTGCCGGCAGGGAGGTTGGAACAAGTACTATCGGGCAGGAAGTCGAAGACTTATTGGATTATTTTATGGACTGAGACAAAGCTTTATCCGGGAAAGGAACGCGGGCAAACCTGAGGCTGATTCAAGGGAGCCGGGCCGGTTGAGTACCAGGCCCGCAACCGGTTTCAAAGTTTCCAGATACCAACATGTATACGTGTAAGCGTTAGTTGGGCAGGCCGGTTGCTGTTAATTGGCAAAGTTGTTATTCTGTGGGCTTTTGATCACTAAGCGGCTTGATTAATTATTACATTGCACCTTTGTAGTTAAGGGCTACATTATAACTGTTACATGAAAAATTGGTATTTTTTTCGGGAAGCCATGAAAAGCTTCCGCACAACCGGGTCAATAACTTCCTCCTCAAAGGCATTGGTTAACAAGCTGGTAGAACCGCTGCCCGCTCACCGCCCGCTGGTGATTGTAGAGCTTGGACCGGGAGATGGCTGCGTAACGCGGGCCATTCTGGACAAGGTGCATCCGGAGAGTAAGGTGACTGCTTTTGAAATAAATCCCGTCTTCGTGGAAAAGCTGGCAAGCATCAAAGATGAGCGCCTCCGGGTTTTGCCCACCGGTGCAGAACGACTCACGGACTACGTGGAGCCGGCAACGGTAGATTATGTCGTTTCCAGCTTACCCCTTTCCATGATTCCCAAAGGGGTCAAAGAAACAATTTTAAAGCAGTCTCAACTGGTCTTGCGGCCCGACGGAAGATACCTGCAGTTTCAGTATGCCCTGCAGGACTACGGCTTACTCAAAGACTATTTTAACCGGGTATCGGTGAGCTTCACGATGGCAAACCTGCCGCCGGCTTTCATCTATTCCTGTTCGTTAAGCATAGTTTGAGGTGCCCAAAGTCCCCGTAATCGAGCCCTTTAGACCATACCTGCGTCACAAATAGCCATCTCGTAGAACCAATTGCCACGCCAGGACTTTTACTTTAAGTTGTAACTTAAAGAAAATTGTATGCTACGCGTATTGCTGGTAGAAGACGAGGAGAATATCCGAGAGACCGTAAAGCTTAACCTCGAGATCGAAGGGTATGAGGTTGTTACGGCTGATGATGGGCGTAAAGCGCTTAAATACAGTCAGGAACAGCACTTCGATGTAATGATTGTTGATGTGATGCTGCCCGAAATAGATGGCTTTCAAATCGTCGAACAAGTCCGGCTTACCGACCGGGAAACCCCGATCATATTTTTGACGGCTAAAGACCAGGCTGCTGACCGTATTCAGGGCCTGAAGAAAGGAGCCGATGACTACCTCACCAAACCCTTTGTCTTCGAAGAACTTCACCTCCGCGTTCGCAGGCTAATTGAGCGCACCAGCAAGAGCCCCGACGTAAAGCCGGACCTGTTTACCTTTGGGAACAACAAAGTTAACTTCGCCACCTACGAGGCTGAAGGTAATCAGGGAACTTTCACCCTCACAAAAAAGGAAGCAATGCTGCTCAAACTGCTGACCGACCGCGAAGGTGAAGTAGTAAGCCGTCAGCAAATCCTTCAATCAGTATGGGGATACGATGTATACCCCAGTACGCGAACCATCGATAACTTCATTCTTTCTTTCCGTAAGTACTTTGAAGAAGAACCTAAGACTCCGGTGCACTTTCTCAGCGTGCGGGGCGTTGGGTATAAGTTCGTAGAATAGAATACCTACCTTCGCGATTCTAGAAAGCCCCAATGAACAATATCACTTTTGAATACCCCGCCTGGTTTCTCATCATCTGCGCCCTTGCTGGCCTTGGCGTAGCACTTTTGCTGTATTTCAGAGAGCGAACCTTTAGTGAGCAGCCCAAAAGCTTGGTTTGGGGCATGGGGTTTCTGCGGTGGCTCGGTTACAGCCTGCTGGCAGCCTTGCTTCTGTCTCCGTTACTGCGTTATCTCCAGACCGACCGTCAGGAACCGGTCGTTGTCCTGGCTCAGGACGTAAGCGAGTCGGTTGCGATGGAAATGGACACCACCGCCTATGCTGCCCAATGGGCAGCCCTGCGGGAGGATCTCTCGGCTAAGTACCAGGTCGTCGATTACACCTTCGGGGCCTCGGTTAAGCCGGGCGGAAACCTGACGTTCACCGACAAACGGACCAACCTGGATGCAGTCCTTACCGAGATAAGTGACGTTTACGGTGCTCAAAACCTCGGGGCAGTCGTTTTGGCTACCGATGGTATTTACAACGAAGGCACCAACCCCGCCTACCGCAACTTTCAGATTAAGGCGCCGGTTTACACCGTTGGCCTCGGCGATACCACCCAAAGGAGAGACCTGCTCATCCGGCGTGTGTTCCACAACAAGATCGCCTACCTGGACGATCGTTTCTCGATCCAGATCGATGTCAGCGCTCGTAATGCTGCTGCAACTAGTACTACTCTTACCGTAAGCAGGGTAGGGGACAGCGGCAGCAAGGCCCTCCATACCGAGAGTATCAACATCGACCGCAACGATTTCTTCACCACGCGGGAAGTTGTTCTCGACGCAGATAAGCCCGGTGTGCAGCGCTACCGCATCAGCCTCAGCGGCATTGGTGACGAAGTGAGCACAGCCAATAACCGCCGGGATATCTTTGTTGATGTACTGGATGCCCGTCAGAAAATATTGCTGCTCGCCGCAGCTCCTCATCCTGATCTTACGGCAATGCGTCAGGCACTCGCTGCGGGGAAAAACAATGAGGTCGAGGTGGCTTATATTAAAAAATTTACGGGAAACCCCGCCGACTACGACCTGGTAGTGCTCCATCAGTTGCCAGCTACCCGGAACCCGGCAAATACGGTGTTAGATCGGCTGAAAGCTGGCAAAACCCCCACACTTTATATTCTCGGAGAAACCTCACCGTCCCGTCAGGTGATGGCCGCTCAGGATTTGTTGAAGTACACCGGCAGAGCAGGAACAAAAGGCAACGACGTGAGTACCCGGCTCGTGCCAGGTTTCAACCTTTTCACCCTGAGCGATGATTTGAAGCAGGCCCTGCCTAAATTTCCTCCTCTTACTGCTCCCTTCGGAGAGTTTACTGCCGGGCCGGGCGCTACAACGGTGCTTAAGCAGCGTATCGGCCGGGTGGATACGGAGTTTCCATTGATTGTGGTAGGCGAAAGCCGTGGTGTCCGGACAGGCGTAATTGCGGGAAGTGGATTGTGG
Source organism: Neolewinella aurantiaca (assembly GCF_008014675.1). Lineage (GTDB taxonomy): Bacteria > Bacteroidota > Bacteroidia > Chitinophagales > Saprospiraceae > Neolewinella > Neolewinella aurantiaca. The sequence goes on from NZ_VOXD01000004.1 coordinate 92,328, forward strand.
CAATGGCGACTGTTCGATTACCTCGAGTACAACAGCCACGAGCACTTCGATGAACTGTTGAGCCAACTGACCCAATACCTTACGGTGCAGGAAGACAAGCGGCGTTTCCGGGTCAGCCTCCCCGAGAACCTCTTCGATGAAAACGAACCGGTTCAGCTCGACGCGGAACTGTACAACAGCAACTACGAACTGGTAAACGATGCCGAGGCAACCGTTACCATCACCGGCCCTGAGGGCCGGGAATACCCTTTCGCTTTTACCCGCACCAGCAATGCCTACAGCCTCAACGCCGGTTCGTTGCCGGTCGGTAATTACCGTTTCCGGGCCACTGCTGATACGGGAAGTGAGAAACTGAATTTCGATGGGCGCTTTAGTGTTCAGGCGGTTGAGGTAGAGCGTTACGCCCTCGAGGCGGATCATGGTCTGCTCCGCAGGCTGAGCGACCGTTTTGGCGGAGAGCTGCTCTTTCCTGCAGATTTGCCCGGTTTACCCGACCGGTTAGAGACCGGAGGAACCGTAAAACCAGTTCTGTTTGAAACCGTGAATACCAAATCGGTCGTACACCTCAAGTGGATCTTCTTCCTCCTTTTGGCGCTGTTTGGTGCAGAATGGTTTATGCGCAGGTATTTTGGGGGTTACTAGAGCTTTCGGGGTGACAGCCTTTTGAGTTAAGAGTTGCGGTACGGATGTTTCAAGCCACGACTTTACTTTTTACCGGTATCTGTTAGAAGGTAAGGAATTTCCCCACCATGTTATCTATCTTTGCGGCCAATTGACTGCACTGCAGTAACGAAGTAAATCCTCTGTCTTCTATCCTATGGCCATTCGAATTTCGAGCCTGAACCATTCATTACGACCTCTCAAAAACGCTCCGGCCGACGATATGCACGTTACCGAACGGCGCTGGTTTGCGGTTCGGACAGCGGCGAAGCACGAAAAACTGGCAGTAAAGGAAATTCGTGCACTTGGGATCGAGTGCTACATTCCCCTGCGGGAGAAAACGTACAACTACAGTTCGAAAAAGGTAATCAGAGAATTGCCTTTGATGAGCGGCTACGTTTTTGTCAAAATTCGTCGTGAGGAAGAGAATGTCGTACGTTTTGCGAACTATGTATCCCGGTTCGTAACTATTGGCGATGTCCGTAAAAGGGTCACGGAGGAAGAAATGGACCTGCTGCGCAGAATCAGTACCGACCGCAAACTTGACTGGGATACTGTTGAAGAAGCTTTCGATTTCATGGAGGGTACTCCTGTGGAAATAATCAAAGGTCCTCTGGCGGGTGTGCGTGGTGTCTACATCAATAAAAAGAATAAAAAGACTTTCGTAATTGCCTTGGGCAGTCTGAATACCTGCTTGTCTACCTGTGAGATAGACCCCCGCTATTTGGTGGTTCTTAACGGAGCAAAACCAGTAAGCGATAAGGATTCGACACTTGGGCAAGAAGGGAAATCACCACTTTGGTAAAGAGTTGGATGCAAGGCCGGAAAAGCTTGCCGTTACCCTCGGCTTGGGCTAAGCGTCTCCGACGCATGGACGCCGAAGGCGTGTCCTGTCGAATGCTGTTTTTGTTTATTTAACGGCTAGTCCTGACAATCGTCCCTAAACTAAACTAACTCATTAGATGATTCTTGTAACCGGCTCAGCGGGTTTTATTGGTCACGCCCTCGTTAATGTGCTCGCCGCAGCGGGAGAAGAGGTCGTAGGCATTGATAACCTCAACGACTACTACGATCCCAGGCTGAAATGGGCGAGGTTAGCCGAGGCAGGCATCGACCAGGCTGCCGTTGAAGCCGACGGAGAAGCAATCAGTAAGCGCTTTCCAAACTACCGCTTTCGCCGCCTGGCGCTGGAGGATAAGGCAGGGATGGAGAAGCTGTTCAATGATTTTAGCTTTACGAGGGTATGCAACCTCGCCGCTCAGGCCGGGGTACGCTACAGCCTCACCAACCCGCAAGCCTACGTAGAGAGTAACGTTACCGGCTTTGTCAACATTTTAGAAAATTGCAAGGCAAATAAGATCGACCACTTGGTCTACGCCAGCAGTAGCAGTGTGTACGGCCTCAACGATAAAGTGCCTTTTGCCGAAACAGACCCGGTAGAACAGCCCGCCAGCCTCTACGCAGCCACCAAGCGCAGCAACGAATTGATGGCGCATACCTATAGCCATCTTTATAATTTGCCAACGACAGGTTTGCGCTTTTTTACCGTTTACGGACCCTGGGGACGGCCAGATATGGCGTATAGCCTGTTCAGCGACGCAATCCTTTCCGGCCGGCCGATTAAAGTGTTCAATCACGGTAAAATGTCACGCGATTTTACCTACGTCGATGACATCGTGGAGGGCGTCCGTAGAGTATTGCTGAATCCGAGACCTGCGCAAACGGGTGTCCCGAACCGCATCTATAACATCGGTAACGGCAAACCGGTAAGTTTGCTCGGTTTCATCGAAACGATGGAAAAGCACCTGGAGATAGTTGCCGAGAAAGAATATTTAGGAATGCAGCCGGGCGACGTTGAGAAAACTTTTGCCGATACTACAGCGCTGGAGCAAGACTATAATTACCGGGCCGCAACTGACCTGGACAAAGGAATAGGCGCGTTTGTGGATTGGTACCGCAGCTACTACAAAGTATAAGAGCTTGTTCGGGTTTAACACTTCGGCTTGCTTGCGCCAAATTCAATGCTGCACTTCTTCGCTCAAAACCTCCATAGTTATGGCTATGCAAGTTTCTCGTTCAACGTTCAGCATCAAATTTGTCAGCAATCAGCCAGAAGGTAGAACCTGAACAAGCTCTAAGTTTTTTGCAAAGAATTTTGCCGAAGCTCCTTTAAAACAGGGCGCAGGCGCAGGTGCAAAATGAGGTTTTTAAAACAGCAATGAAGCGAGTACTCCTCATTACCTACTACTGGCCGCCGAGCGGAGGCATCACCGTCCTGAGGATGCTGAAGTTTGCCAAGTACCTGCGGGCAACAGGTTGGGAACCGGTGATCTTCACCGCCGAGGGCGCACACTACCCAACCATTGATCCCACCAACGAACGGGATGTGCCCCAGGGAATAGAAATTATCCGCCAGCGGATCTGGGAGCCTTATTCGCTCTACAAGAAGTTCATGGGCAAACCCGCGGACGAAAACGTGAACAACGTTTTCTATACCGATGATGCCGATGGGGGCTGGAAGCATAAAGCAGCAGTATGGGTCAGGAGTAACTTCTTTATCCCCGATGCGCGGGCAACCTGGATCAAAGGATCGGTTAAACGATTGAACGCTTACCTGGCCAAACACCCAGTAGAAGCCATCCTCAGCGACGGGCCACCGCACTCAAATACCCGTATCGCCACCCTGGTGAGCCGGGCAACCGGAACCCCCTGGCTGGCTGATTTTCAGGATCCGTGGACTCAGGTAGATTACTACCAACTTCTCAACCTCACCCGTTGGGGCCGAAACAAACACGAACGCCAGGAGCAGGAAGCTTTCGCGCAGGCCAAACGGACGACCATAGTAAGCCCGAGCTGGAAGCACGATCTGGAAGCCATCGGAGCAAAAAACGTGGAAGTAATTCCCTACGGCTACGACCCGGAAGATTTTGCAGACCTGAAACGGTCTGCTCACCAAAAATTCACCCTTACGCATCTGGGGATAATGGGCTACGACCGTAACCCTGTTAACCTCTTCGCGGCCATCGCGCTGCTTAAAAAAGAACTACCTGATTTTGCGGACGACTTCGAACTCCGCCTTTTCGGGCAACTGGACTACAGGGTCAAAGAAAATATTCTGGCGGCGGGCATCGGTGATCAGACCAACTTTGCCGGCAACGTAGCCAGAGCCGAAGCGCTGCAGCAACAGGTAGACAGCCACCTGCTGTTGCTGTTGCTCAATCAGCAAGAGAACGCAAAGGGCCGGATTCCCGGAAAATTATTTGAATACCTGGCCGCGCGCCGTCCAATTCTCAACTTTGGGGGCACCGACAGCGACGTAGCCGGCATCCTGAACGAGACCAAGAGTGGTTCTACTTTTGGTTACGATGCTTCGCCGCAGGAGATTGCCAGGGTGTTGAAAGAGGCTTACTCCGATTATAAATCAGGTAAAGCAGTACAAATGGATGCCGAAGTGATCAAAGCCTACAGCCATCCTGTTTTAGTGAAAAAACTGGGAGAACTGCTGGATGAAATGACGGCGCAATCTCCAACATGAGGTGTGTGCCATAAAATGAACCACTATCACGAATTCGCCGCCTGTTACGTCTCCCTTCTCCTGAGGAGAGGGGCAGGGGAGAGGGAAATCCGCCCATGTTCTTGGTACACACGGCATCAGCCCGCTCCCGGCAGAATATATTTTCTTAACACCTTTCATTGCACCGGCGTCCGCGCCCTGAAAAATATAACTGAACAAAAATGAGCATAGTAGAAAAAACAATCCTAGTAACCGGAGGAGCAGGATTCATTGGCAACCATGTTGTGCGCCGTTTGGTCAACAAATATCCCGATTATAAAGTCGTGAATCTGGATGCTCTGACCTACGCTGGTAACCTGGAAAACGTTAAAGACGTTGCCGACGCCGCTAACTACAGCTTCGTTAAGGCCGATATTACAGACCTGGAGGCCATTCGTTCGGTCTTCGCTGTCTACAATCCGGACGTAGTGATCCACCTGGCCGCCGAGAGCCACGTAGATCGCAGCATCGAGGATCCTTTGGTATTCGTGAAGACGAATTTGATGGGGACGGCAACTATGCTTCAGGTCGCCAAAGAAAGCTGGAGCGAAAGCAACTACGACGGTAAGCTTTTTTACCACGTCAGCACCGACGAGGTATACGGTAGCCTGGGCGAGCAAGGCTTTTTTGTTGAAGAAACCCCCTACGATCCGCGCAGCCCTTACTCGGCTTCCAAGGCCGGCAGCGACCACCTAGCACGTGCCTGGAACCACACTTTTGGTCTGCCGGTAATTGTGTCTAACTGCTCCAATAATTACGGCCCGTACCAGTTTCCGGAGAAATTACTGCCGCTTTTTATCAACAACATCAAGCACGTAAAGCCGCTACCGGTCTACGGTAAGGGAATCAACGTCCGCGATTGGCTCTACGTAGAAGACCACGCCCGCGCTATCGATGATATTATGCACAAAGGCAAAGTTGGAGAGACGTATAACATCGGTGGCCACAACGAGTACCGCAACATCGACCTCATCATGTTGCTGTGCAAATTGATGGACAAAAAACTGGGCCGTCCTGAAGGAACGAGCGAGGGCCTCATTACCTACGTTACCGACCGTGCCGGACACGACATGCGTTACGCCATCGATGCAACCAAGCTGAAAGAAGACCTGGGCTGGGAGCCAAGCCTCCAGTTCGAAGAAGGCCTTTCCAAAACGATCGACTGGTACCTCGACAACGAAGAATGGCTGGAGAGCGTAACCTCCGGCGCTTACCAAAATTACTACGAAAAAATGTACGGAGAGTAGATAGTTGGTAGTGTGTAGTGCCCGGCACTCGTTGGTACTGCCTACTACATTCTACCCAATACATTCTACTCTCTACCTATACTCACTAGTATGAAAGGAATTATACTCGCCGGTGGCTCCGGAACAAGACTATACCCTATTACCCAGGGCGTTTGCAAGCAATTGATGCCTGTTTACGACAAGCCCATGATTTACTACCCGCTCTCTATTCTGATGCTGGCGGGAATCAGAGAAATCCTCATTATTACTACTCCGGAGGACAACACTGCCTTCCGTAACCTGTTGGGGGACGGAACCGATCTGGGGTGCCGTTTCGAGTACGCTATCCAGGAAGTCCCCAACGGATTGGCCCAGGCTTTTGTGATTGGCGAAGACTTTATCGGTGGAGACAAAGCCGCGTTAATCCTCGGCGATAATATCTTCCACGGAGCAGGACTGAGTCAATTGCTGCAGGAAAGTGCAAAACTTGAAACTGGTGCGCGGGTATTTGCTTACCCGGTACACGATCCTGAACGGTATGGCGTAGTGGAGTTTGACAACGAAAAGCGGGCTATTTCCATCGAGGAAAAGCCAGCAGAACCGAAAAGCAATTACGCGGTGCCGGGGCTCTACTTCTACGACGAGCGAGTCACTGAAATAGCAAAGAACATTGCGCCCAGCGCCCGTGGCGAATACGAAATCACAGACGTGAACCGGAAATACCTGGAAATGGGCGAACTGGAAGTAGGAGTGATGCAACGGGGTACCGCCTGGCTGGATACTGGTACATTTGAAAGCCTGCACGATGCTGCAGAGTTTGTTCGTGTCATCGAGAAGCGCCAGGACTTCAAGATCGGATGCATCGAGGAAGTTGCGTGGCGGATGGGGTACATCTCTAAAGATCAACTGATGGCCATCGCAGCTCCGCTGAAGAAAAGCGGGTACGGAGAGTACCTGGAACGACTGGCATAGTTCTCCTCTCAGACGGCTGAACGTGGACGATAACAATTTAGAAGAACGAGTTACTATTGCCAACCATCAGCCTAAGATACTTCAGGTTCTTCTACGGCTACCTCGGCAATGGAGTTTGGCTCACACTCGTGGCCAGTATGTTTATGGCCGTGTTGGACGGCATCGGCCTTACGATGTTTCTCCCCCTGATGCAGGCAATGGATGGCGATACTTCAGGAGGCGCGGCCGCAGGTGCAGGGGAAGGGATGGGGAACATGGCTTTCCTGCTGGAGGCTATAGCGGCCACTGGCCTTGGAGTCAACCTTGTAAACCTGCTCCTGATCATGCTAGGCTTCTTTGTACTTAAGGGCGTGGCAAAGTTTGCCTCAGAATACTACCGGGTAATTCTGAGACAACGCTTCGCCAATAAAATGAGGTTAAACAATATGCGGCTTTTGGCCAGGTACGATTATGCTGCATTTATGGGGGCAGACTCCGGCCGGATACAGAATTCCTTCAGTGCCGAAGTAAACCGGGTAACGATGGCGTACCAGCACTATTTCGTGATGCTGCAGTATGCAATCATGTTGCTGGTGTACGCAGGGTTGGCTTCCCTGGCGAACCCTAAGTTCGCGCTGATGGTAGGGGCCGCTGGTTTGCTCTCGAACTTTGCTTTCAGCAAAATCTATAAAGCAACGAAAACCGCCTCCACTAAATTGACGGAGGAAATGCACGCCTTCCAGGGCTTTCTGATCCAAAGCATAGCAAGTTTTAAGTACCTCAAAGCGACGGGGCTGATCAATAAGTACAAAGACAAAGTGGAAGACTCCATCATCACGGTAGAAGGGTTTCAGCGTAAAACGGGAACCCTCAGTGCCATCGCGAACGCTCTGCGTGAACCCATAATCATGCTTATTGTGGTGGTAGCCATCCTGGTTCAGGTGCTGGTATTCGGAGAACGACTCGGGCTGATGATTCTCAGCCTGTTGTTTCTGTACCGGGGCCTCGGGTCACTGGTGGGCGCACAGAACGCCTACAACATGTTCCTTAGTCAATCGGGATCGATCGACAATATCGAAGCGTTTGGCAAGGAACTGACCGCAGATCAGGAGGTTGTCGGCAGCCAACCCTACCGGGGAATGACCGCCGGCATCAGCCTCAAAAAATTGCGCTACACCTACGGTGAAGGGACGGTAGTGGAAAACCTGAGCTTCGATATTCCGCACAAGCATACCATCGGCATCGTCGGGGCAAGCGGTACGGGAAAAACTACCCTGGTAAACATCCTCTGTGGTCTGCTGAAGGTAGACCGCGGCATGCTTACCATCAACGGAACAGACGCGAACGACCTGGACACAGTGGCTTACCGCGCCAAAATCGGTTACGTTACCCAGGAAGCGCAGATATTCAGTGATACCATCTACAACAACGTCAGTTTCTGGGACCCGCTGACCGACGAGGTGAAAAACCGGGTTCACGCTGCTTTGAAACTGGCCCACGCCGACGGGTTCGTGAACGACCTGAACCAAGGGGCTGACACCGTGGTCGGAATCAATGGGATCAACCTGAGTGGTGGGCAGCGGCAGCGCATCTCGATCGCCCGCGAGCTTTACCGCGAAGTAGACCTCCTGATTCTGGATGAAGCCACCTCAGCACTCGATTCGCAGTCGGAAAAGCTCATTCAGGAGAATATCGAGAGCCTGGCCGGGCGTTACACGATACTGGTCATTGCACACCGGTTGTCCACCATTCGTAAAGCCGACGAAATACTGTTTCTGCACCCCGGCGGGAAGTATGAAACGGGCACTTTTTCTTCGCTGATGGCTTCTTCTCCAGCTTTCAAAGAGATGGTCGCTTTACAGTCTTTCGGTAACATTGAATGAGACCCGCCTGAAGCCGACCTCTGCAAAAGGTATACGCTGACCGGCCGAACAACCGACGATCTAACGCCTTTTCCCCCATCAATCACAACATGAACAAAAGAGTACTCATTACCGGTGCTGCCGGGTTCCTGGGCAGCCATCTCAGCGATCGTTTCCTCAAAGAAGGTTACGAAGTGATCGGGATGGATAACCTGATTACAGGCTCGATGGATAACATTGCGCACCTGATGCCACGTGAGGATTTTACCTTCTACCACCACGACGTGAGCAAATTTGTTCACGTAGCGGGAGAGCTAGATTACATCTTGCACTTCGCGTCGCCCGCCAGCCCGATCGACTACCTTAAAATGCCGATTCAAACGCTGAAAGTAGGTAGCCTCGGTACCCACAACCTCCTTGGCCTGGCCAAGGCAAAGAACGCCCGGATGCTGATCGCATCTACCAGCGAAGTCTACGGCGACCCGCTCGTTCACCCCCAAACGGAAGACTATTGGGGTAACGTAAACCCCGTTGGCCCACGCGGCGTCTACGACGAGGCCAAACGATTCCAGGAAGCAATGACGATGGCCTACCACACCTTCCACGGCCTGGAGACCCGGATCGTCAGAATCTTCAATACCTACGGACCACGGATGCGGGTTGACGACGGACGGGTGCTGCCCGCCTTCATCAGCCAGGCAATCAGGGGCGAAGGGCTCACCGTATTTGGCGATGGCAGCCAGACGCGTTCCTTCTGCTACGTTGATGACCTCGTGGAAGGTATTTACCGCCTCCTGCTGAGCGATTTCGCCCAGCCCGTCAACATCGGCAACGGAGACGAGATCACTATCATGGACTTTGCCAGGGAAATCCTTGCGCTCGTAGGTAACGACAAAGCCTACCTCGACCACCGGCCACTGCCGGTAGACGACCCCAAAAAGCGCCGGCCCAATACCGACCTGGCCAAAAAAGTGCTCGATTGGCAACCAACCATCAGCCGGGCCGAAGGTCTGGCCAAAACATTGCCTTACTTTCTCGATAAAGTGAAGTAAGCCACCGCCGCTTTTTACCGGTACCCCCCGCAGAACAATCATCCGGGCAAATTGCCCCTGACTATAAAAAATGACAATTCCTCAAGGAAATACATCAACGCTGAATCCCGATCAGATGCTGACGGAACTGCGCGGCGGCGAAAAGGCCATCTCTGTCATAGGGCTGGGATATGTAGGCCTTCCGCTTGCGTTGGAGCTGGCGAAGAAATTCCGTGTCATTGGTTTCGATATTTCGGAGTCACGCATACAAATGATGCAGGAAGGCAAAGATCCCAGCGAAGAACTGGACGCTTCAGACTTTGCTGACAAAAACATTGTTTTCACCTGCGACCCCGCCGTAATACAAGAGGCTTCTTTCTATATCGTTGCCGTACCTACTCCCGTAGATGAGAGCCGCACGCCCAACTTAAAGCCCCTTATGAGCGCCACCGAAACGGTGGGCAAAGCCCTGAGCGCAGGAGACATCGTGGTGTTCGAGTCAACCGTTTACCCCGGCTGTACGGAAGAAGACTGCGTTCCGGTACTCGAAAAAGAAAGCGGACTTAGCTTCGGTGAATTTACCGTGGGTTACTCTCCCGAACGGATCAACCCGGGCGACAAAGTACATACCGTCGCTTCCATCATGAAGGTGGTAAGCGGCAGCGACCCCGAAACCCTGAAGGTAGTGGCGGGTATTTACGGCGACGTAATCACCGCCGGAATCCACGAAGCGAAAACGATCAAAGTAGCCGAAGCCGCTAAAGTGATCGAGAACAGCCAGCGCGACGTAAACATCAGCTTCGTCAACGAACTGAGTATGATCTTCAGTAAAATGGGGATCGATACCCAGGACGTGCTCGAAGCCGCCGGTACGAAGTGGAATTTCCTGCCCTTCCGGCCCGGCCTGGTCGGCGGCCACTGCATCAGTGTAGATCCATACTACCTGTTGCACAAGAGCGTAAAAATGGGTTACGACCCTCAGGTGATCGCCAGCGGACGCAGGGTGAATGACCAGATTCCCAGCTTTATCGCTAAGCAAATCGTTCAGCATCTGCTGAAAGCGGATGTACCTCTCAAAACCAGTAAAGTACTGGTGCTCGGCGTTACATTTAAAGAAAACGTCGCCGATATCCGCAACTCAAAAGTAGTGGATATGGTCCGGGAACTGATGGATTTCGACATCAGCGTAGACCTGTACGATCCCCACGCTAATCAGGAAGAAGTCGCTCATGACTACGGCCTGACCATGGTTGATGAAATCGGCGAAGCCTACGACGCGATTGTAGTCGCTGTGGCTCATAAAGTATTCCGGGCCTATACGCTCGACGATTTCCGTAAGCTCAGCAACAGAACCTTACTTATGTTTGATCTTAAAGGTCTTTACGACCGGTCGGAGCTGAGCCCCGGCGAAACAATCTGGCGGCTGTAAACGCAGTCCCGAACTGCGAAAATATTGTGTGTATCATCAAATGCGCTACTATCACGAATTTGCCGCTTGTCACGTCTTCCCTCTCCCGAGGAGGGGGCTGGGGGAGAGGGAAATCCGTGCATCTCGTGATACAGACGAAAATATCTATTCCCTTTTCGAAAAAAATAATCCCTGTAAATTGAAAAAGTTAACGTTAATCTTCCTGCTACTTTGCTTCACGGTTTCGGTACAGGCCCAAACTCCCGGCAACCCCGCGCAGCAGGCAGCGGTGGAGCAAATGCTGGCCGGGCGCGGTATTGATCAGGAAGAACTCCGCCAGCGACTTGCAGTAAAGGGAATTTACATGGAAAACCTGACCCCGGAGGAAGCTATTCGTTTACGGCCCCAAATCGAAGCAGTTATTGCGGAGATGGAGCAGGAGGAAAAAATCAAAAAGGAAGCAGTATTGTCTGCCGACAAGATCGAAGAAGATGTTGATGATGGGACTTCAGTGGAGGAAGCTACCGCCGAGGTTGCCAGCAAAGAAGTAGATGAAGTATTACCGAAAAGCCAGATTTATGGCCACAACATTTTCCGTAACAGAAGCCTTTCGTTGTTTCAGGCAAGTAACGATGCAACTCCTCCCGAAACTTATCCGCTGAAAGTAGGTGACCAACTCGCGGTGAATATCTTCGGCGCGAGCCAAACGGACTTCGTTCTGCGAATCAACGAGGAGGGCTTTGTGGAGTTGCCGAATACAATCCGTATCCCCCTTGCAGGGGTGTCTCTGGGAGAGGCACGCCGGTTGCTTGCGAACCGGCTGAAGCGTTCTTATACTTTTAGCGACGGGCAATTGACGATTCAGACCCAGGTAACTCGTACAATTAACGTAAATATCTTCGGCGAGGTAACCAATAGCGGAAGTTTCAATATCTCTAGCCTCAATACTGGTTTTAATGCCTTAGTCGCGGCAGGTGGCCCGTCCGAGCGCGGCTCGGTACGTAATATCAAACTTACCAACGGAGATAAAACCACTACCCTCGACGTTTACGCCTACCTGCGTAATCCTGCCCAGCAATCCAGTCAGTTCCTGCAGGATAATGCTATCATTTTTGTGCCCTTCGCCGAAACGGTAGTAGAGGCTACCGGTGGGGTCCAAAGGCCTATGTTCTATGAACTCAAGGCTGACGAAACACTAGCCGATCTGATCGACTATGCCGGAGGAACTACTCCCCGTGCCGAACCCCGCAGTGTCCGCATCACCAGATACGTTGACGGAGAGTTACGGCTGATTAACATTGACCTGACTGTACAGCCTGATTTCGAATTGCAAAACGGTGACGTGGTGTCTGTGCCTGAGGTAGAAAACCCCGTTTCGTCCTTTGTAACCGTGGAGGGAGCCGTACTGCTGCCGGGGCGCTACGCTTTTGAAGAAAGCATGACCGTCGCAACATTGTTAGAGGCCGCCCGCCTGCGGCCCGGAGCACGGCGTGACGTCGCTTTCCTGACCCGTCGTAATGAAGATGGCACCCGCAAGCTCAGCCGCATCGATCTCACGTCAGCAACTACGGGCGCGGACGCGGGTGCAATGATGAAATTAAAGCAAGGGGACGTTCTGCAGATCCTTGCATCGGAGCGGTTTTTGGACCAAGGATTTATAACCATTTCCGGAGCTGTGCGCGACAGCAGCCGCAGCTACCCTTTCCCCGACGATGGAGGACTGAAACTCTCCGAAGCTATTCTTCTTGCCGGCGGTCTGCAGGCCAACGCCCGTAATGAAGCCAGCATTATCCGCACTCCCCGCAATAATCAGGAGGAGCGGGAATACCTGACTGTTCCCCTCAACGAGGCCGCTACCCAAGAGCTGGCTCCGGGAGATCAGGTCGTCATCTACACCCGGGAGCGCTTCACCGACGCTTTCCAGGTCAGTATCCGCGGCGCGGTGCGGCAGCCCGGAAGTTACCGCTACGACCCCAGCCTGCAACTCAGCGACTTGCTGACGTTGGCTGGCGGCTTCCGCCTCGAAGCCGCTCGTAATAAAGTAGACGTCTTCCGTCTGTCCATTACGCAGAATGAACCTACCCAAACCCTTACCGCTACGCTTGAGTTTGACAATGACTTCCAGCTGCTCAGCAGCTCTGACCCCAACTTCCAGCTTCAGCCTTCCGACATCATCGTAGTGAGAAGCGCCCCGGAATTCGAAAATATTCAAACGGTATTCGTACAGGGAGAGGTGCGCTACCCAGGGGAATACGCGTTGGATCAGGATAATCTGCGACTCTTAGACCTGGTGAAAAATGCCGGTGGCCTGAGCGGGGAGGCCTTCGCCGAAGGTGCAACGCTGGTTCGCCGTGAAAACAACGTAGGCTTTGTAGTCATTCGTTTAGACGAAGTCCTCTCCGGAGAAGATATTACTACTAATATCGTCCTTAAGCCCGGGGACCTGCTGCGAATCCCGAAGGCTCAGGAACTGGTCTCTATCCGTACTCTCAACACTAACGCCGACAGCATTTTCGTGGATTCCCTGTTACGTTCCGGTGAAATCAACCTCGCTTTCACCGGCGAGAAAAAGGCAGATTGGTACATCAAAAACTTTGCCGCCGGATATGATGAGGACGCTTGGAAAAAGACAACCAGGGTAGTCCTCCCTAACGGAGAGATAAAGGGAACAAAGCGTTTTCTGTTCTTTAAAACTTACCCCATTGTAGAACCCGGCAGCACTGTCGCCGTAGATGCCAAGCCCCCAAGGAAGCAGAAGAAGCCTAAACCGGATAAAGAACCGTTCGATTGGGGCCAGTTTGCCCGGGATACGGTCGCTGCGGCTACTAGTGTGCTGACGCTGATACTGTTAACGCAGCGGATTGATTAGATATGGATTTCCTCGCCAATTACTTCGATAACATATACCTATCGTAGTCAGAATAAAACTCATAATCTACAGACTAATAAGTCTTATTGAATCAGTCAAAAAAATATTATCTGCGGTAGGTCTGGCAAAAGGTTATGTTTACACGTGTAAGTTGCAAGGTAAAACAATACGAGCACGGGTTTTTAGCCTACAGTCTAGAGTGAATAGATGAAAAACTTCAGAAAAAATACAGTTCTTGGATTAAAATGGAATATGGCTAACCGCATGATTAGCCAGGTGCTTAGCCTGATTATTGGTATTGTGCTTGCGCGCCTCCTCAGTCCAAAAGAATTCGGAGTGGTGGGGATAGTGCTGGTATTCCGAGGAGTTGCAGGTCTGTTTCTTGATTTTGGCTTTACTAGTGCAATCATTCAGAATAAAAATTCTGATTCTCGGCACTGGTCAAGTGTCTTCTGGTTCAACCTTATAATCAGTTTACTTCTTGCGATAATTTTTTCCCTATCAGCACCCTTAATCGCTGATTTCTTTAACCAGCCGGCACTGAATGAAGTGACCGTTGCTATCGCGTGGACACTGGTTGTCCAGGCTTTCGGTATGGTTCAGATTTCGCTGTTTCAGAAGGCCCTGCGGTTTAAGAAAATCGCAATTGTTGAACTGATATCCCAAATTATAGCTGGTGTTTTTTCAATATACGCCGCTTATAACGGATGGTCCTATTGGAGCTTGATTCTACAATTGTACATCTCAGGTATTATTCGTGTGCTACTGGTGTGGTGGTTGTCAGATTGGAAACCCATGCTAATCTTTGACTATGGAATCATCAGCGAAATGATGAGCTTCTCTTTTCCGCTCATGGGAACTAAAATAGCTCACTACAGTACACAAAATGTAGACAACCTTATAGTTGGCAAGATGCTTGGTACGGAAGCCCTCGGTATTTACACCCGAGCATATACACTTATGCTTTTACCTCTGCAGGCAGTATCGAGGGTAATCTCATCCGTGATGTTTCCTGCTTATTCCCAGATACAGGATCAACCCGAAAGAATTAAAAAAATTTATTTATCTATTAACCGGGTCATAGCAACGATCACCTTTCCGATGATGTTCGGTCTTGCGGTAGTTGCTGAGTCGTTTGTTCCTGCGGTACTGGGTAATCAGTGGATGGATGTAGTCCCCCTGATCCAGATTTTAGCACCCATAGGAGCCTGGCGTTCGGTGCACACTCTCAGTGGAAACGTACTTATGGCCATCGGTAAAACTAAACTATTGTTTTGGATTACCTTCCCAATCAGTATACTCACGGTTGTAGTAATGCTAATTGGCATATACCTGGATGGGCTGAGTGGGTTAGCTCTCGGCTACTGCCTGGCGAGTTTTTTTAACGGATGTTTTCTGGACTACCAATTGAAGCGGTTTATTAATCTGCCAATTCTGGATAATTACATGAATATTCTTATGCCAGCTTTAGTAACACTACTAATGTGCGGAGCTGTGTACAGCGTAAATATGTTATACGGTAATAATCTATCAGACGTGCTGAGGTTGATCGTATTGGTACTTGTTGGTATAGTAAGTTACGCCGGGCTGTTGGGGATTACCGGTGAAGCCAAGTCAATAGTCCAACTTCTGAAGAGTAGAAAGTTGACGTAGTAAATTGATCCAGTTTTGCCTGGAATTCAGGTTAGTGTGCTAAAATCTGCGGAAAAATAGTTGGTTCACACACTAAAATTCAGCACCATCTTTACTGAACCGTTGCAGACGTAATTATAATTTTCATGATGAGGAATAAAGTTTTGATGCTGCTGGGGATGCACCGGTCCGGCACCTCACTAATGGGACAGTGGTTAGCTAACTGTGGCTTGCACCTTGGTGAAGAAATGCTGGGAAAGTCTGCCAGTAACAAATTTGGACATTTTGAGGATAGAGATTTTCTTGAGTTTCACCGTGCACTGTTAGCTCACAATAACCTCGATTATGACGTTGGTGAGAAGATGAGCATAGAGATACCGACAGAATTTGAAGTCGAAGCGGAAAAGCTCATTGAAGCAAAGAATAACGAGAATGGTCAGTGGGGGTGGAAAGAACCAAGAACATGTCTTTTTTTAGACTTTTGGGACGAAAAAATTCCTGGAGCAAAGTCTCTGGTGATCTACCGTGATTACGAGAATGTTGTCGACTCTTTACTACGTCGATACTTTCATAAGTACGATCACAGAAGAAACTTCATCCTGAAGTTCTGGCACAGGAGAAAGGTTCGCCGTTCACTGAACGACCTGGCTAATCACTTTTTAAGAGTATGGATAAATTATAATGAACATCTCATAAGCTATGTAATCCGTAAGCAGGCTGGTGAAGACTACCTTTTAATCAGCCATTCTGACTTTCTTGAAAAATCGGATATTATTGTCCGTAAACTCGTTCAGGATTGGGGGTTTCAACTTGATCTGGTTGGGATTGAATCTGTCTACAAGGCCAGGGAATTAAGTAAGGGAGCTCGGTTTGATGTCAATTATAAAAAGCAGAATGTTGATGATGCTAAGCGTGTATTGAACAAACTAAGTCAGTTAAGGACTTTGGGTCAATGAAGTACGTTTTAGGGCAGGAATGAAATTTATTCAGGCATTAACACTCAACAACAAAGCGGTCTAAGCAGAACAGACCTTAAACAAATTACAATATGGCTTTTTTCAATAGGCTGTCTAGTTTGTCTAGTCAAATAGCTAACAGACCCTTAAACAGCAAGGCTATTGCTGATAAGGTTTTTTGTATAGGGCTGCATAAAACAGGTACGACAACGCTAGCGAAGTACTTCAAGCAACATGGCTTTCAAGTAACTCATTCAACCAGTTGGGATCGTGACGGAGCGATGCTGAAAAAATACGATTTTTTCTCAGACGGAGGAAGTCATTTCGACGGAGATAATGAGCTTGATTATGAACGGCTATTTTACGACTTCAGGAACGCAAAATTTATCCTGCAAACACGGGATACTGAAAAATGGGTAGTGTCGAAACTAAAACATGCTGGCTGGAGGCCCGATACGGAGGTTCAAGTAGACGACCCTTTAAAAATAAGGCATGAAGATTGGACTTATAAGTCTTACCTGACGGTTAAACGATTTATTGAACACAAAAAAAACTACGAGGAAAAGGTACTTTCCTTTTTCGCGGAACATGGACCTGAAAGGCTTTTGGTAGTTGATATAACCAAAAAAGAAGAACAAGCTAACGAGATTGAAAATATTAAAAAATTTGTCGGACTCAAATCCTTTTCAAATATTAACCTCCCGCACGCCAATAAACGGAAGTCTAGTGTTCATCTTTCGGATGAAACATATGTGTATATTCGAGATGTTATTTCGAGAATGAATAGCGAGCGCTGATTTAAAAGAGGGTGATTGAGATGAGGCGCTTTCATTTTCTTCAGGTGCTAATTTTTTAATGCATTACCAGAGCATATCTAGCATCACCTTTAGCGGGTGTTTTCTGGTCAATTACCATGCCTTAACCTAGAGCGGTTGATTGTTCTGTGAAAAGAAAACAGATCATGTTAGGTGATTTTTGATAATAAACTGATCTTCAACAGAAGAATAAAAAATGACTTATAATAACACCATAAAAAAGGTTTTATGCATCATAGTTACCTACAATGCTTCTGATTGGTTAAATACTTGCATTAGTTCAGTTGTTAACTCCGATTATCCGGTCGATCTTGCTGTTGTCGACAATGCCTCTACGGATGGAACAGCCGACCTCATTAAGAACCAATATCTGGATAGTATCAGTTATTTCTACCCCCTAAACGAAAACTTAGGATTTGGTAAAGCACATAATTTTGTCTTTCATGAATGTGATCTGACTGAATATGACTATGTTTTTCTACTTAACCAAGACGCTGAGATTTCGAGGTCTGGCATTTCAGAACTAGTACAAGTAGCCGAAGGCGATGGAACCTTAGGGATTTTAAGCCCGATTCATTATTACTCGGAAGGAGTTATGGACCGTTCTTTCGCGGGCTATTATGACCGGACCTTGGGAGAAAGAACAAAAATCAACGGTATTAATGTCCGAATGGTAGATTTTGTAAACGCAGCGATTTGGCTTGTTCGCGCTGACCTCATAATTAAACTAGATGGTTTTAACCCATTGTTTCAACATTATGGGGAGGACACTAACTTTGTGCACAAACTTCATGCTGCTGGCTACAGGGTCGGAATTGTTGAGTCTACTGCCGGTTTTCATTATCGTAACCAAGAGGCTACGGGACTGGACCGGCGCTCATTCGCTGATATGTTCTATCTAAAGCGTTTAATTAGATTACTTAACCCCTCACTTTATTTTTTAAAAGAAATCATTGTGCTGCTAGGAGCAGCGGCGAATCACATTTTTTTGTACTTAATTAACAATGAATTAGGTGAGGCTAAAAACATTTTAAATGGCCTGGTAAAACTATTGAAGCAGCTAGCGGTGATTTATCATTACCGTAAATTAACATGATTTTAACCCTCATGACTTGATACGTTTGTACTCAGGTTAATTATAAAGTTTTGAATGTTTTTAACTGCTGTAGGAAGTTGAAACTAGAATTAAATAAAACTTCATTAAAGCACTGACTTACGTTTACTGCCAAAACGCATGTGTCGGAATTTACAACTAATATTATTAGTGTCTAAAACTAAGGTGTTGAATGTTTTCCGATTTAAATAGGCCTGATGTGCGAAAGATTCAGAGTATGCGAGAAAGAGATTACAAATCCGATTTTTATTTGGAGGTGTCTCAAATGTAAGGATAGCCGTATCCTAAAAATGGCAGGGGCGCAAACCAGATTGTCGCTCAACCCCCTCCCAGCCTCCCCACACCGCTGCGCTGGGGAGGAGCAATCGCGACAATCTGGTTTGCGCCCAATGGCAGTGGGGCAGAGTTGCTATCTTGATAGCGACAAAACTCCAAAATATGCTCATCTGCCCCAGCTGCATGAGTGGGAAGGTAGTCAAGAATGGCAAAACCTACTACGGAAAGCAGAATCATAAATGCAAAGATTGTAACCGACAATTCGTGACCAACAACAAACATACTATCACCGACCAATGACGAGAGGACGTCTCTGCTCTACTGGCTAGCCCACTAGAGCGGAGACGTCTGAGAGGAATCTGTCGGTCTATGGGTGTGAGTTTAAGTTGGTTGCTGCCTTACGCTGTAGATGTCTGGGCGGAGACACCAGAGGACTTAGGAGCGAATAACGAATGGCTGAACTCTTTATCGGACGAACAACTTCAAAGCATTAAATTACAGATAGATGAGATGTGGTCCTTTGTTGATTTCAAGAAGAACAAGAAGTGGATTTGGGTAGTCTATTGCCCTGCGACAAAGCAGGCCTTGGCAATGCATATTGGTCGCCGATCAAAAAATGACCTTGAAGCCATTCTACAGAACTTACCTGATCGATTACGCCGCAACTGTAAGTTTGCGACCGACCACTTCGAGAGCTACTATCAGCTGATTCCTAAAGATCCGCACCAGCCAGGTAAAGCTTATACTACTACATAGAAGGTTACTTTGCTGGAGTTCGAGCCAGAGTAAGTAGGCTCGTCCGAAAGGCTCCTAGTTTCTGAAAGGACTTGGATAATCATGTGGCTGCGATCCGATATTTTCTGTGGCAACGAAATCTAGATTCCTATCCTTACATGTGATACACCCCCTTTTATTTTGTTAGAGGGCTAATAGTTCTTTACTTCAAAAAATTATTTGTCTAATAAAGTGTATATGAATCAACAACGTAAAAAGGTGCTATTTATCCACCATGGAAGTGCTTACGGAGGCGCACCAATGAGTTTGCTGTATACCGCACTCGGAATTAAGGAACACGGATATGAGCCTTTTGTAGCGATGGTGCAACCTTCTGATGATCTACGAAAGCTGTACAATGATAATGGTATTGAGACTTTTGAACTTTCAGGATTTCCACGTTATTTTTTTTGGAGTAGCGATAACTATCGGCTATACTATCCGATTGCAATAAAAAAAATCCTGGGTGCTGCATCTAAATATACTTCAGGCAGGGAAAAACTTTTTCTACTTCTGGATTCATTGAAGCCAGATATAGTACATCTTAATTCTGTAACGCTTGTTGCTGCAGTCAGCATGATGCGAGGCAGGACTGAAGAACTCGTATGGCATATAAGAGAATATGGGCCGAAGTACAAGGATTTTCGTTGGAAGTACATCCAGAAACAAATGATGGCCACAGAGAAGGTCATATACCTTTCGGAAGGAGAGCGAAAATCTTGGATCGAACGATCCGACCACGGTATTGTAGTCAATAATTTTGTAAATGTTAATGACTTTTCAGCACCTGATCATCGTGGAAAAGAGAAGAGTATACTTGGAGTAGAAAACTGTTTTACACTGCTTTATGTAGGAGGGTTGAAAAAGAACAAAGGGCCAGAGTTGCTGCTTGAAACTCTGAATAATTTAAAGAAACGTGGGCATAAGGTAAAGTGCCTTATGCCTGGTGCCGTGACACCCGAAGAAGCAAGAGGAGAAACAATTGATGCTTACGCTTCATTCCTTATTGAAAGAATCAATGAGCTAAAATTGAATGATGTCTGTGTAAGATCGCCATTCTCATCAGATATTAGAGCGTTTTTCGTTGCTGCAGATGTTTTGTTGTTTCCTGCAATTTTCCCGCATTTTGCCAGACCAGTTATTGAAGCGAGTGCAATGAAAATTCCAGTAGTAGTAAGCAATTTAGAACCATTAGATGAGTTGGTCATTGATAACGAAACAGGTTTTTTAGCTGAATTGAGTGCCGAATCCTTTAGTGATAAGCTAGAGCGATTAATTAAAGATCCATCTTTAAGAACTGATATGGGCCTAAGAGGTCGTAAGTTTGCGCTTAGCCATTTTGATGCGGAGCAGCAGATAAGGAAAATCGCTAACTATTATGAAGGGTAAGGACAAGTTGAAACAGTCGTTATGATTAGTATGCTCAAGAAAATTTATAATTATGTCATCTGGAAATTGAACTTGTATCATTTAAATAAGAACAGGGTATCTTTCCACAAAGACATCAAGATCTTAGGAAAGTTAACTGTCTTGAATCGGGGCGGGTGTTTTTTACTAGGTCGAAACGTGATTATCAACTCTCGTTATAGTGCAAACCCTGTTGGAAACGGACGGCAAACGGGTTTTTTCTTAAAGCCAAAGGCGAGTCTGACCATTGGAGATAATGTGGGAATCTCTAACGCTACTATCTATTGCTGGAAGTCAATAACTATTGAGTCGGACGTACTGATCGGAGGAGGAGTACAAATATATGATTCGGACTTTCACTCACTAGGTTATGAAGACCGTGTCTTAAATGGGGACAAAAAAATTGCGGTAAGTCCGGTTAAAATAGAACAAGGAGCATTTATTGGCATGAATAGTATCGTACTGAAAGGGGTTACGGTGGGGGCAAGAAGCATTATTGGTGCAGGGTCGGTTGTTACCAAGAGTGTGCCAGCAGGGGAAATATGGGGAGGGAACCCGGCGAAATTTATAAAGAAAGTATTCTGATCTTAAATAGGATGAATTGATGAAGGAGGATAATGAACTGTCAGTTAAAGAACTCTTTGTTGAGTTAAGTGCATATTTCAAATATGCTCGCTCGAAGTGGTGGTTAGTGGTGTTGGTTTGTTTGGTAATTATAGGTGGTAGTGTTGTTACTCGTTACTTAAGCGCACCTCTTTATACGGCTAAGTTGACGTACCTGGTAGAGACTGGAGGTGGGGGTGGCGGTAACGTTATCCTGTCCCAGTTAGGCTTGGGTGGTGGGCAAGCACCCAATGTAGAGAGGATTCAGCAAATTGCTTTATCTGATCAGGTGGGACTTAAAGTACTGTATGAAGGAGTAGAACTTAACGGTAAGAGAAAGTTGTTAGGTAACTACTTAATAGATGAGTTGGAGTTGCGGGAGAAATGGCGTGAAGAAGAATATGGCTTTGCGGAACTAGAACTGTTGGATTCTATTCCATTTCCAATTTCGAGAGATTACGCTAGTCTACATAAGGCACTACTTAACTTACTGTATGTCGGAGGGGGGCCTGACGGTCCGTTGATCAGGGTCGAAACGGATGCACTTACAGTTATTGCTGAGGTAACGGTGGTGACTACCGATGAGCTGTTGTCCATTCATCTGGCCAATACGGAGTTTGACAAACTACGAGAGTTCTACACTATAAAATCTCAGGTAAGGCAATTGGACAATATAGCAGTATCCCGTACCCTCAGCGATTCGCTACAGCGGGAATTGACGAACGTACAGAAGCAATTGCTACAGGCGCAAGATCGTCGGTCAGATATTGTGTTTAACCGAAACCGTTACGAAGTGGTACGTCTTGAGCAAGAACAACAAAAGCTAATCCTAGCATATACCGAAGCGTACAAAAATTTGCAAATAGCTGAGTTTACTTTCCGCAGCCAGCGCCCTAATA
This sequence comes from Neolewinella aurantiaca, assembly GCF_008014675.1. GTDB lineage: Bacteria > Bacteroidota > Bacteroidia > Chitinophagales > Saprospiraceae > Neolewinella > Neolewinella aurantiaca. The sequence goes on from NZ_VOXD01000004.1 coordinate 114,364, forward strand.
TTGAAGTGATTGACCGACCCTTTGCCCCGATTTACGGTTACAGGTACCCAATAGTCCGCTTGGTTATGTTGAGCGGAATCATCAGTGTCATTGTCGCTCTGGCCCTGCTTTTCTTTGCTTACTTGTGGAAAAAAATATTAACAGATATTTGATGATTGAGTGCAGAAATCATATCACTTATTTGTTGGTAATTGCCGTACTGCTCTTTGGTGTGCTGAACTGTCAAACTGTGGGAACAACGCTACAAATTACGGCCTCGATGGAAGGCAAGGATCTTTCTCCAATGATTCGTACAACTTTGGAGCGTAATCCTAGTCAGCCGCTCAACCTAACTTTGGCGAGGGGGAAATTCTTTTTGTCGGAGAACATCCAACTCCCCGGGGGGAGCCGTTTGGTGGGGGCAGGAAGAGGTGCTACTGTTTTAGAAAGTGCCGCAGGAGTTGTTCTACTTGTAGCCGATGTTTCTGAGGTAGTGATTTCAGACTTTACGCTTAAGTCTGATGGTGGACACAGTTCGGTGGAGGTTCGTTCTGGCACCTATCGGGAAAAAAAATCCGCCCGCCCGATACGTAACGTTCGGATCGAGAATATCAGGATAGATAACAATGCAAATACGACTAAAGGTCGGCATGGTATTTCGATTAGAGCGTGGGCCAACGAGGATGTGAGTGACATTGTCATTCGCAACTGTTCTGTAACCGGTGCATGGGGTAGGGACATCAATTTTGGCTTAGACAATTGTTACCTTGCCTCTTATGACAGCGACGGTACGGGGAGCGTTCACGACGTTCTTGTGGAAGGCTGTGATTTCGATCTTGCTGGCCGTCAAAATCTCTCGGTAGCAGGTAAAGGGGCTGGAAAGCCATACAATATCACTATTCGAAATTGCAGTTTTAAGAATAGCACCCTTGCAGGGATTGACCTGGAAGAAGCACGTGCCGTCAAAATTGAAGGATGCTCTTTTGAGGACAATGGTTTATGTACCACCTACTTTGATTTAGGGTCTCGTAACAATGCTATGCGTTCTGCTTTGGTGGCACACAATAGTGAAGCGGCGGTTAGTGATTGTACCTTCCGTAACGCATTCATTGGTTATGCTGCTGTCCACAAGGAAAGTGGCGGAATGCACCTGACCGACTGCCATTTTACTGATGCTCCTGTCGCCAATGGAAATTTTGCCGGGTTTGGGGAAACGGAATTCAATAACTGTTCTTTCACGGGAAGTAACCGTCCGGTGGTAAAGATGTACCGTGGCCGCTTTCAGTTTACGGATTGCCGGTTTTCGGGCAGCGCTGAGTCACTGATAGAACTTGCCGGAGGAGGAACCTCCAAGAGAGAACATGAAATAGCTGGTTTTACTAACTGTGAGTTTACTGGTTCCGGCTCCACTACTGCGATTCTGGCCAATTACGAGTTCCTTGTTTTTGAGGGCTGTAAATTTCAAACTTTTTCTAATTTATTTAGTACTTCCGGAATCAACCGGTGGAATACCCTTAAACTTCTCAATGCCAACGTAAGCGATGTTGGCTCTATTGGAGAGTTTCCTTATCAATCTTTAGAGTATTTGAAAATTGAGAATAGTCACCTTGAGCTGTCTAAAGGAGGACTTACCTCGCCTACGGTGAACGGTGTTTTTGAACTGAATGGAAACGATATAAAGCTGGCCAACAAAACAGCTGCACTAGTTAAAAGTAAGCAGTTTCGCAAAGTTGTGTTGAAGGGAAACACCATTTCTCAAGAGGTAGCGACTATGCCTCTAATTGACCTTACTACCCAAGCCGATGGAGAAGTTCATATCATTGATAATGTATTGCCTGAAAAAAGCAGGGAAGTCTCTCTTATCAAAATAGCGGGACGCGGAAAGATTCCTTTAGGTAAAACAACCATTGGTGGTAATAAAAGCCTCTCCGGGAAGTCAGTAGATCCGGACCTATTTGGAACCTTGAAGAAAAACTAGCCAGTGCTACGTAAGGGACTAGCGGTTTATATCCTATTGTTACCATTCACGTCTGCTTTCGCGCTGACGTCAACCATAACGCTTAGCGTAGTATGGGTATGCGCACTGCTACTACTGTACGTATTCTATATTATGATAAACAAGAAGATGCAGAACCCGCTGACGGTTGAGCATCTTTTAGCGGGGACTTTTCTTCTTGGAATAGTCATTTCCTATGTTTACAATGGTTTCCTCCAGTCGAAGCCTACGAACCACCTGATTGCCTACTTCGTCACGTTTGGGCTCTTCTTTGGCTTTATCAACCAACTGTTAAACGAGCTCGGGCCAAGTGAAAAGAACGTAGACTTCGTACTTAAATGGCTGACGATCATGATGGTATTCGTCAGTTGCTTTGCGGTAGCGGAGTTTGGGGTCCGGATGGCCATTGGGGTCAATATCGGAGACTTTCTGCCACGGCCGTTCAGGGGGGAATACGACTCTTCTACACTTGACAAGTTTCTGGTGCGAGTACGAGGTTTTACGGAGGAATCCGGCCAGCATGCATTCATCAGTGAAGCTTTTATGCCGCTCTGTATCTACTACCTCATTTACCGGACCAATTGGCCTGGATTAATAAAAGGAGGTCTGATCGGGCTGCTGATTGTTAGCTTTCTGTTGGCGTTTAGCGCAGGCGCGCTTGTCGCTTTGGGGCTGGCCTTAGGAGTAATGGGTGCATATTACTTCGTATTTCGACGCATTAGCGTGGGGACCATCTTCAAACTGGTGATAGGGGTTTTGGTAGCCTACCTGGCTATTCTGGCCCTTCTTGACATCGATCTTTTTGCTACGCTTTACGCCATCGTTGAAGCAAAACTAAACGGCGGTGGATCATTGAATGACCGTAGCAGTCGGATGGATGAGTTTTGGATTGCTTACTTACCTCAACCCATATATCATAAACTTTTGGGGTTCGGGCCTTCAGGGTTCCGTATTCTCGGACTAGAAAAATCTATTCTCTCTCTCTACCCGACTTTCATGAACGAAGGAGGCATTATCAGCCTTAGTACTTTTCTATTGTTTCTCACGTACACGTTCTGGACAATAGTACGCATTGAAGGCGTAGCGAAACTATTTTTACTTGTGAGTTTTGTTGCTTGCGTTGTCCATTATATCGCTGTTGCTGATTACTTCCGGCCGTGGTTTTGGTTTTTTACAGCGCTGGTCTTTTTTATAAGTCGGGTTGAAAGCGAAGCGAAAATAGCCAAGGTGTAACATGAATCAACTGAAATCCCTACTACGCCTCTGCCAAAAAAACCACGTGAGTTTCCTCTACGTCGCGATAAGGGCTGCGTACTGGAAACTATTCAGAGGGTTACTGCTATTCGCTCCCGCAGCAGTGGCAATGCGGATAAAAGGGAGAATTGAAACTTCGGATCGCCTTGTCGTTGGTTTGGGTGAATCGAACTTTACTGACGGAAGAGAGCGAACGATACTAAATATACGCGGCAAGCTGGCCCTTGCCGGAGCCTATTCTATTGGGAGCGGTTGCCGCTTCGATATCGGGAATGACGCAACCGTTAAAATTGGAAAAGGCGGCTATATCAACGTCAACACAACAGTTGTCATCATGCATGGGCTCACGATTGGAGATCAATGCGTGATTTCCTGGAACTGCCAATTCCTGGATGAAGACTTTCATCAGGTGGAGTATGAAGGTAAAACTCAACGGCCTAAAGAAATTACCCTGGGCAGCCACGTTTGGGTCGGCTGCGGATCAAGTATATACAGCGGTACAAGTATCCCGGATGGTTGCATCGTTGCCTCCAACAGTGTAGTGCGTGGTGTATTTTCCGAACCTAATTGCATAATCGGAGGAAATCCTGCTAAAATTATTAAAAGAAACGTTGATTGGAAATAACTGATAATAAACCACTAATCTCCATTATCACCGTAGTTTACAATGGTGCGGCCTACCTGGAAGAAACGATCAGGAGTGTCCTTGCTCAGGATTATTCTAACTACGAGTATATCATCATTGATGGAGGGAGTACTGATGGTTCAGTCGAGATAATAAAGCGCTATGCTGATCATCTTGTTTACTGGGTCAGTGAACCTGACCGTGGCATGTACGACGCGATTAATAAAGGCATCGGGCGGGCGAAGGGGGAGATTTGGACCAGCCTCAATTCAGATGATCGTTTGGCCTCGGAAGGCGTATTTTCCGCAGTAATAGATGCTTACCGGAAGCACCCGGAGCACATTGCCTACTTTGGCAACATCATTAAGGAACGTGACGGTGAGCGGAGACATATCAGGTTGGAGGATGTTGGTTTTCAGCGATTGCTCTCTTCCCGCCATTGCACCTTTATGCCTCAGCCTGCTACTTATAACGTTAAGGCCAAAACAGATGCGGTGGGGTACTTCGATGACCAGTACCGCTACGCGGCGGATTATGACTATCACCTGCGGATACTCAAAGAAGGGACTGCTTTACACGTTCCGATCGAATTTACCATATTCCGCCAACATGAGGATGCGCTGACGAGTACCGGAAACGACAAGATGCGGGAAGAAAAAGAGAAAATTATTACGGCTCACGGCTACGGACAACAGCCACTTAAAGAGCGCCTTCTTTACTTTATCGGCTGGTCGAAGTACGCTATCCGTAACAAGTTGTTTACCCGCACCAGTACCGCTGAATTATGAAGAAAATACTAATTGATGCAACCTGCATTCTGCCCAAGCAGAGCGGCGTGGGGAGATATGCCATCGAACTTTTGCGGGCTATGGTGGCTCTTGACCAGAAGAGATGGGCGCTCCACATTTTGTTGCATCCCGATATCAGAAACATGACGGATTCTCCGGTAGGTTTCCTGTTTGCAGAGTCACGGATAAAACCGGAAGTGAGCTACCTTGAAGTGCCGGGTATAGGGTTTAAACGAGAGTGGGTTTTCTGGCGTATGCGCGGTCAGTTTCCTGCTCATGACTTGTTTCACTGCCTGTCTTCCAATGCTCCCTGGTGCATGGCGAAGCGTGGGCTCGTTACCATACATGACCTGAAATTCATTCTTTTTCCTGGTTTTTTCGGAAAAGTCGGGCGTTTGAAAAGCTTGTATCTGAGTAAGCAGTTTCGTGCTATTGCGCGCAGGTACCAAAGAATAATTACAGTAAGTGACTCTACCCGACACGATTTTCTGGAAGTTTATGGTAGCGAAGCCAAAGGACTGGAAAAGAGGGTTAAAGCAATTTTGTCCGGGTATTCCGTGCCAGGTGGAAGTACTTCACTTCCTGAATTAAAACAGCAATACGGTATTGACGGCCCTTACTTCTTCTACCTGGGAGAGTTGCGGCCGCACAAGAATGTACGGGGCATGATCGATGCCTTTATTGCTCATAAGCGAGCGAATCCTGATAATGATGCATTGTTTGTTATCGGGGGGCATGCTCACCCTTCTTTTGTCGCAGATTATGTGGAGGATGAGGCAGTTCGCTTTATCGGTTTTGTACGGGAACAGGATCTTGGCCCGCTTTATAAGCACTCGCTGGCCTGTTATTTTGCCAGCTTATATGAAGGTTTTGGTTTCCCGATTCTCGAAGCGATGGCCTCAGGCACTTTGGTGATCACCTCGTCCATCAGTTCGATGCCGGAAGTGGCTGGTGACGCTGCAATACTGGTGGACCCTACGGATAAAAGTGACATGGAATCCGCACTTACCCGTGTAAAGGAGATGTCTGAAAAAGAAAGAGAAGCCTTTATTCAGAAGGCTTCATTGAATCTGGACCGTTTCTCCTGGAAATCCTGTGCCAGACAAACTTTCGAGCAGTACAACTTACTGATCGGGAACCTCACGAAGTAAATTAAAAGTAGTTGAAGCCTCCACTTACCGTAGCCATCATCTCCAACACAGCCTGGAGTCTGGTCAATTTCCGTACCAGACTCATGGAGTCTTTGCGGGAGGCTGGCCACCGGGTCGTGGCCGTTGCTCCACCTGATGACTACGTTGACAGCGTAAACGCTTTGTGTGATGTGTTTGTGCCGCTGAAGGAACTTAGCGCCAAGGGGAAAAACCCCGCTCAGGATTACCGCCTGTACCGGGAATTTTGTGCAATCTTCCGGAAACACGGTATTGACTTTGCTTTCACCTTCACGGCAAAACCCAATATCTACGGCGCAATGGCCGGAAAGCGTTGTGGAGTTCCCGTGGTGCCAACGGTCAATGGATTAGGGAACGTATTTATCGAAAAAAGTCCGACCCAGGTGCTCATGCGGGCACTATACCGGCGAGCTTTCCGGAGTTGCCCCACGGTATTGTTTCAGAACATCGATGACGAAGAACTGTTTCTTGAAGCAGGAATTGTTGAGCTGGGGCAATGCGGTAACGTTCCGGGTTCAGGGGTGGATTTGAAAAAATTCCCCGTTAAAGAAAGGGCTTCCGCCAGGCCTTACCGCCGCTTTCTGTTCACCGCCCGGCTGGTTAGGGAAAAAGGCGTTTTTTATTTTCTTTCCGTTGCGGAGAAAATCCGCCAGTCCGATCTTCCGGCGGAGTTCGTTGTTATTGGAATGCCAGCTAATAATCCTTCAAGCATCAGTCCTGATGCTTTATCCGAGTACGTGTTCAAAAAGAGTATAACTTATCTGGGGCAAACGGATGATATGAATGCTGCGCTGGAGAAAACAGATGTGTTGGTTCTTCCTTCTTATTATCGGGAGGGTATTCCTCGTATCTTGCTGGAGGGGTTGGCCAAAGGCCTTCCAATCATTACTACTGATAGTGTCGGCTGCCGGGAAACGGTCACGAACGAGGTAAACGGCCTACTGATCGCTCCACGTAGTGAACGTGCACTGGAGCAAGCAGTCCGCAGTATGCTGGAACGATCAGAGGAAGAACTTGAGGGTATGGGGAGAGCCAGCCGTCGGTTAGCCGAGGAGCGCTTTGATGTAAATCAGGTCGTTAGTACCTACTTAAGTATACTGGAGGCTTGATCAGGGGTTCCGGTTACACACTTTCTGTTAACAATCTGGTTTGCGCCCTAACGATCTTAGGCCTGTCTAGGACACTATACATTTAAGAGTAACGTCCTGATTATTTACCTCTTAACCATATAGCATCAGTCGTATTTTACAGTCGGAAAGTCACCCTCAGGTTTATTCTCCGCCAAAAATCGAAGGGGGCATGTCTAATCACTTTATTCACTTGAGCTGCTGGGCTTCGTTTAAAAGTTGCGTCGGATAGTTACGGCCGGACCTTAAGTGGGCAATTCTGACTTAAGAGCCTAAAGTAATTGCTCTCTTTGCTCCATTATCCTTTTCTTTGCACCCGCGTTTGCGCCCAAAAGGAATGAACGCTTCTAAATGTCTACCTCGCTACCTGCGCGGCGGCTTAATTTGTCAACGGGCTTCTGGTCCGGTTTACTATTATCAGCATGGCTAAAAAAGCTCTCATTACCGGTGTTACCGGACAAGACGGAGCGTACCTCTCCGAACTACTTCTCAAGAAAGGTTACGAAGTTCACGGCATTAAGCGCCGTGCTTCTCTGTTCAATACCAATCGTATTGATCATTTGTACCAAGACCCTCACGTAGACAACCGCAACTTCATCCTCCACTACGGAGACCTGACCGATTCGACGAACCTTGTACGCATCGTCCAGGAAGTCCAGCCCGACGAGATCTACAACCTCGGCGCGATGAGCCACGTTAAGGTGAGCTTCGATATGCCGGAGTACGCCGCCGATGCCGATGGCATCGGAACGACACGTCTGCTGGAGGCCATCCGCCTGCTGGGCCTGACCAAGAAAACTCGCTTCTACCAGGCATCGACGTCCGAACTCTACGGGTTGGTGCAGGAAGTACCTCAGTCAGAGACAACACCGTTTTACCCCCGCTCCCCGTATGCGGTGGCGAAGATGTACGCCTACTGGATCACGGTCAACTACCGCGAAGCCTACGGCATGTACGCCTGTAACGGCATCCTGTTCAACCACGAATCGCCGCTGCGCGGCGAGACTTTCGTGACCCGCAAGATCACCCGCGCGGTGGCCAAGATCAGCCTCGGCCTGCAGCAAGACCTGTTCCTTGGTAACCTCGACGCGAAGCGCGACTGGGGCCACGCCAAAGACTACGTCGAAGGAATGTGGCGGATGCTCCAGCAGGATGAGCCGGAAGACTTCGTGCTCGCTACGGGTATCACCACTACGGTCCGCGACTTTGTAATCATGAGTTTCCGCGAAGTAGGGGTTGAATTGTCCTGGTCTGGCGAAGGTGTAGACGAGAAGGGTACCATCGCTTCGGTGAGTAACCCCGACTTCCCCCTCGCAGTAGGTACACAGGTTGTTGCGGTCGATCCGCGTTACTTCCGTCCTACGGAAGTGGAGCTTCTGCTGGGCGACCCGGCAAAAGCGAAGGCGAAACTGGGCTGGGAGGCAGAGTACTCTCTGGCCGACATGTGCTCCGAAATGGTTCGGGCAGATATCGAAGTTTTCCGCAGAGACCAGATTCTTAAGGAAGCCGGATTCGAAATCCGCAACCAGTACGAGTAAGCCATGGAAAAGCAGAACAAAATCTACATCGCCGGCCATCGTGGTATGGTTGGCTCGGCCATCAGAAGGAACCTGGAATCAGCAGGGTACACAAACATCGTTACGCGGACGAGCGGGGAGTTAGACCTTCGCGATCAGGCTGCGGTACAGGCGTTTTTTGCGGTCGAGAAGCCGGACTACGTTTTCCTCGCGGCAGCCAAGGTTGGGGGTATTCTGGCCAACAACACGTACCGCGGCGAGTTCCTCTACGATAACCTCATGATCGAGGCCAACGTAATCGAGGCCGCACGGGTACACGAGGTCAAAAAGCTGATGTTCCTTGGATCCAGCTGCATCTACCCCAAACTGGCGGAGCAGCCCCTCACGGAGGATGCCCTGCTGACTGGTCCGCTGGAGCCGACGAACGAACCCTACGCGATCGCGAAGATCACCGGAATCAAACTGTGTGATGCCTACCGTCACCAGTATGGTTGCGACTTCATCTCGGTAATGCCCACGAACCTTTACGGCCCGAACGACAATTACGACCTGAAGAGCAGCCACGTTCTTCCGGCCCTGATCCGCAAGTTCCACGAGGCGAAGAAGAACGGCACTCCGGAAGTTGTGATGTGGGGAACGGGGTCTCCGAAACGAGAGTTTCTGCACGCCGACGACCTCGCCGCAGCGTGCGTTTTTCTGATGCACAACTTCAGCGATTACGGTTTCGTGAACATCGGAACGGGCGAGGACCTCGCTATTCTGGAGCTGGCGCAAACGATCAAATCGGTAGTTGGTTACGAAGGGGAAATCACCCACGACCTGACCAAGCCCGACGGCACGCCCCGCAAACTAATGAATGTTGGCAAGCTCCATGCGATGGGCTGGAAACACCAGATCGATCTGCAAGAGGGCATCGAGAAGGTTTACGCATCACTGACCAATGAAGAATGGTACTAGGGGGGTGCTCTTCATCACACAACGTTTTCCGCCACATACCGGAGCCGCAGCGCGCCGGCTCCGGTATCTGGCGCAAAATTTTTCGAAAACCGGTGATGTATTTGTCATCAGGGCAGGAGTGCCGGGGATCGAACTAGATGAAGTGAAAGAAACCCTGGTGATCGCAGCCAGTGACCTGCGGAAACTGTCGGGCAAAAACGGCAAAACCCTGAGCGGAAAAGCGAAGGAAAACTTCCCGGTAAAGCAACTTCTGAAAGCCCGCCAGGCCTTCCCTTTTCTTTACCTGACCGACGACGGCGGTGTACGGTACCGGCAACAAGCGTATCACAAGGCATGCAAATTAATCGAAAAACACGGTATCACTACCGTGTTTTCGTCGTTTAGGCCCTGGTCGGATCACTTGGTTGCCCGCCAACTGAAGCGCAAATATCCTCATCTTGTCTGGATTGCCGATTTTCGCGATTTGCCCGTTGATCCCGTCCGTAAGGATGTCTGGTGGCCGGGCCTGCAAAAATGGTGGGGAAGGAAAGTTGTTGCGCGGGCCGATGAAATGTGGGCCGTATCTGAAGGGCAAGAAGAGCAGTTCATGGGGTGGCACCCCAACATAAAAGTGCAACGCAATGCGTTGCTGAAAATGCCGCCGATATGTTCCACTCCGCTGACCGATCGTTTTACGATCGTGTACACCGGAAGCCTTTACCCCGGCTTGCAGTCGGTGGCGCCTCTGGTCGGGGCACTGCGAAAAATGTTGGCAGCAGGGACGATGAGCCCCGAAAAACTATGTCTGGTATACCGGGGTAAAGACGCTCCGGTTTTTGCAGAATGGACCAAAGAGTTGCCCGCTGCCTGCCTTGACATTCAACCTTCCATTGCACCCGCGGCCGCGCAAAAAATGCAACAAAACGCCCAGTTATTGCTCCTGCTCAACTGGTCTGCTCCTGGGTATTTCGGCGTGCTGACGGCGAAGCTGTGGGACTACCTCGCGACCGCAAGACCGGTGCTCGCACTGGTAAACGGGCCGGGTGATAAGGAACTTAAAGGCATAATAGAGGGCGCAAACGCAGGTGCCGTGTTTGCGGATGAGGAGCAAGGGAGGTTGGAGAAATGGCTCTCCGAGCAGTACGCAGCCTGGCTGAAAAACGGCGAACTGCCCTGGTTTCCTGACCGGCAAAAACTAACCAGCTACTTATGATCGTTGCTGTAGTCGCCAATACCGCCTGGAACCTGTTGAACTTCCGGAAGAGCCTGATCGGCGCCCTCCTGGCGGAGAACCACCGGGTCGTGCTACTCGCCCCTGACGGTCCCGAGTGCGAACAATTGTCGGCGTCGGGAGCAGAATTTATCCGGCTCCGGCACTTGCGGAGAAAAGGAGTAAATCCCCTGCGGGACCTGGCGCTACTGTACGAGTTGCGTACCGTTTACGCCCGGGAAAAAATTGATGTAGCACTTCATTTTACCATAAAACCGGTCATCTACGGATCGTTCGCTGCGCGGATGACAGGAGTGCGCAACATCAGCACCCTCACCGGCCTGGGCTATACGTTTTTATCGGGCGGATGGGCAAACGGATTGGTTCGGAGTATGTACCGTATTGCCCTGCGCCATGCCGCAGCGGTTCTGTTCCATAACCACGACGACCGGCAGTTGTTTCTTGACGGCGGCCTCGTCACGGAGGCACAATCACAAGTCGTAGCGGGCTCCGGCCTGCAACTGGACGATTACCCGCTAAGCCCTTACGAAGAAGCTATACCCAACCGTTTTTTGTTCGTTGCGCGCCTGCTGACCGACAAGGGAATCCGAGAGTACGTAGCCGCCGCAGAAGCGGCCAGGGAGGTGAACCCAGAGCTGTCTTTCCATATTCTGGGGCCGCTCGATCCCGAGAACCCGGCGGGCATTAAGGCGGAAGAACTGGAGCGATGGGTTGCCGAAGGCATCATTGCCTACGACGGGGTATCGGCCGATGTATGGCCGCACCTTGCCCGGGCGTCTGTTGTCGTATTGCCTTCTTACCGGGAAGGTTGTCCGCGGGTACTGCTGGAGGGAGGCGCCGTCGGCAGGCCACTCCTGACCACTGATGTGCCCGGTTGCCGGGCCGTCGTTACGGCCGGAGAGAACGGTTGTCTGGTGCCAGCCTGCAATGCGGATGCGCTGGCCCGTGCGATGCTCGAGATGAGCGCCCTCCCAAAGGAAGAACTGAAGGCGATGGGCCTGAGGGGGCGAAAAATAGTAGAAGAGCAATTTGATGATCAGGTGGTGAACCGGGTTTACCTGAGCAAAGTCAACATTACCTGAAAACGGACCTTCGGGTTGGTGCCCGTGCCGAGCCGGGTGGGGGAGAGAGCCGTGAATCGCGTGATGGAAACGCAAAGCTATGCGCTGACGGGAGATTAGTGGGAAGGTCTTACCTTTGGGGCAAGCGACCTGCTGCCTGATTGTAGTGGTAGATCTCAACCTGGTTTTTGGTAAATCGTATTCTCTTTGCTTTTCAATTCTCTGGACTTTGCGATTTTTCTGCCGGTAGTATTTATACTTTACTGGTTTGTATTCAACGGGAATCTGCGACGCCAGAACATGCTGGTTGTTGCTGCAAGTTATTACTTCTACGGTTCGTGGGATTACCGCTTTCTCGGGCTCATTGTTTTTAGCACTGTAGTTGATTTCGTCATCGGTAACCGACTCAGGACGATAGAGAGGGCCCGGGGGCGCCAGCTGTTGCTTGGCCTGAGTTTGGCCGTCAACCTCGGCTTGCTTGGATACTTCAAGTACTGGAACTTTTTCCTGGACAGCTTCGTGGAAGCATTTCGGTTTTTCGGAAGTGAAATAAGCGCGGACCGGCTGGAAATAATTTTACCGGTTGGGATCAGCTTTTATACTTTTCAGACACTTAGTTACACGATTGATGTGTACCGCAAAAGGCTTGAGCCAGCAGGTAGCCTCATCGATTTTGCTGCTTTTGTTAGTTTTTTTCCGCAGTTGGTCGCTGGTCCGATTGAGCGGGCTTCAAACCTTTTGCCCCAGTTTTACCGCAAGAGAAATTTTGAATACGCCAAGGCGGTTGACGGTATGCGTCAAATTCTTTGGGGATTGTTCAAAAAGGTTGTCATTGCTGACGGCTGCGCTGAGTACGTAAATTTGATTTTTGATGGCTCTTCGGATTATCCCGGCAGTGTTCTCCTGATTGGAGCGGTTCTTTTCGCCTTCCAGATTTACGGTGATTTTTCCGGGTATTCTGACATCGCTATCGGAACCTCCCGGCTGTTTGGGTTTAACCTGATGCGCAACTTTGCTTACCCATACTTCTCGCGGGATATCGCTGAGTTCTGGCGGAGATGGCATATTTCTCTTTCTACCTGGTTCCGTGACTACCTGTACATCCCCCTGGGGGGAAGCAGAGGTGGTACCTGGATGAAAGTGCGAAATACCTTCATCATTTTTCTGGTAAGTGGGTTTTGGCACGGCGCCAACTGGACTTTCATTGTATGGGGCGGACTCAACGCTTTATTGTTCCTTCCCCTGTTGCTGAGGAAACGAAACCGATCGAATCTTGAGATCGTGGCTGCAGACCGGCTTTTGCCGACATTACCGGACTTTCTGCGAATGGTTGCTACTTTCAGCCTGGTAACCCTGGCCTGGGTGTTCTTCCGGGCAGAATCCATCGAGCATGCGGTGAATTACCTGAGCGGTATTTTTTCTCCTTCTCTCTTTGAATTGCCAGGCAGGAGTATGCTAAAAGGAGTAGCTAAGCTTGTGGTGCTCATCTCTTTCTTTCAGGCCCTGGAATGGATCGGGCGGCGAGAAGAGTTTGCAATAGCGCGTTTCGGACTTAGCTGGTGGCGGCCGTTGCGGTGGGCTTTTTACTTTACCCTTATACTAAGTGTTTTGTACTGCAGCAGCGACCAGCAAAGCTTTATATACTTTCAGTTTTAGCGGGCAGAGTCTCTTTTGTTGCGCGAGGACTTGCCCGTTCAATTTACTGGCCACGTGCCAGGCATGGCTTCCCCTTCCTTCCTGTATTTTGCCAATCTACTTCCCTCTCCTGCGGAGGACATTTACCGCCTGAAGAGCATGCTTGTTCAAGGCGCTGTAAATTTCAGGACATACATTCCACCATTTCAGGCCAAGGAGAAGAACCACAACTGCCAAAAGGGTACGTATTCCGACATTCACTAAGCTGAAGCCAGTCTCGACAGGGACCCAACTGATAGAAAAAGCAATTAAGCCAAGAGCTATGATTTTAAGGGTTTCAATTGAAAATGGCTGCATTTTCATTTTAAATAAAATGAAAAGGTACTTAGTCAGATTGTACAGGAAGATAGAAATCAGGGTAGAGCTTGCTACTCCGATCAGGCCCCATTCCAAATGGACAATAAATATGTAGTTGAAGGAAAGGTTCAACGCCGCAAGGATGAAAATTGCCACCATGTTGAACCGAAAGTAATCGGAGAATGTGATCAGGTGACTGTTAATCCCGGTGTAGAGATCAATGAGGCGGACAAATCCTAGAATGTAGAAAACACTCAGGTTTGCAAGGATCTCCGTGGGGTTCGGGGTCCAGCCAACGATATCACGAAGGTTTATGGCAATGATCACGAAGAGGGATGTTCCTACAAAACCGAGAACAGCCGAAGACCGGTCGTATATATTGCTGATCTTTTCAAGGTCCTGTTGTTTCCAGGCTTCGGCAATTATTGGTGAGGAAATGGCTCTTATTGACCTTGCCGGAACCTCAATCACTATCGCCATAAACGCAATGACCTTGTAGACGCCGGTGCTTTCGATGTTGATGAGAGTCGTAATCATCAGGCTGTCCATCTGGGTAGCGAGGATGGCTCCCATCGCACCGAAGGTGGTGTAGGAGGCATAAGTCGCCATCTCTTTACGCAGCCCTGGCTGGAGTATTTTATAGTTCACCTTCAAGTCGAAGGCTGTAACGCGCCAGGCATATGCAATCAAGCCCAGTAATGCTAAAGTGTACAGTCCCAGTAGCCCCCAGACGAACTCATTCTGATTGATGTACTGAAAATACAGCAACAGAATAAGCATGGGCAGTCCCAGCTTGGGCAAAATTCCGGTAAAAACGGACTGAATGGCTATCCGGTTGTAGTTCCTCGTGTAGTTGTCGAAGAGCAGGATCAAGGCGTGTACAACGACGAAAAGAGCAAGAGGGTACTGATAAGTAGCAAAAAGGCTGAGGTCGAATCCTAACCAATCGAGGATGCTGGCCCCATAGCCCCCCAGAGAAAAAGCGATTGCAGCGCTTACTGCAAGGGTAGCAAAGGTGATCAGAAGCAGGACGCCCAGGTAGCCGTTGTCGTTGTCTTTTGTTTTCCGGAAATGGGGAAAGAACCGTAGGGCAAGATGAGTCGCTCCAAACGTAGCAAGTGGTGCCATGAAAGTGACAAAGTCGAGGCAGGTTTGTGCCAGACCATAAGCTGCGTAATCGTAAGGGTAGATGAAGAGTGTACTGAGAGCACCTAAAATGACTCCTACGTATTGGATGAAACTGCTCTTGATGCCTTGGCGCTCAATAACTCCCATGCATGTGCGGATTTATCCCGCAAAGGTAGTGTAAACAATCCTACTGCCCGGGAACCAGTTTCACAGAAGAGGCTGGGAAGGAACTGCAAATAACGAGGCTGAATTTGTCCTGCTTCGGAAACGAACCAGAGCTACAGAGCAGAGTAGACCAACCTGTGGTGAGAGAATAAACGCCGAAGGTTTAGGCGGGTTTTGCTGAGGATGAAACACCCTTTTCGGCGTCAGCCGTCTGCTTTCATAGTAAGGCAAAAAGCGTACCTTGTGCCCGCTTCCACCCGGTGGAAGCTTACCCTGTGGGAACTATTCTCACCTGAACTAAATGACTACGCCAGCTCTTCTCTTCGCCTTTCTTAAGTCTACTGCGCTGAAGACATATTCGTTGGTCCGGAATAAATAATAATGAAAACACTCATCCGTAAATTCTTAAACTCGTTCGGATACGAAGTTGTGAAATTGGCAGAAATGAACGTCCCCCCGGATATTTTGGGAGACAAAGAGTTCATGGATCTTTATAAAGACTGTCGGCCCTTTACGATGACGTCTCCCGAAAGGATGTACTCTCTCTACAATTCGGTTAACTATGTCCTGGACAAAAAGATTCCCGGAGATTTTGTCGAGTGCGGTGTTTGGCGGGGCGGAAGCTCCATGATGATTGCTAAATGCCTCGCTAAGCGAGGAGTGCAAGACCGGAAGATTTACCTCTATGATACCTACGAAGGAATGTCTAAACCTGACGACAACGACTTCACCGTGGATACGAAGGAAGACGCAATGATCAAGTTCGAGTCTACCTCGAAATCGGAGGACTCGTCTGACTGGTGTTACGCCAGTATTGATGAGGTAAAGCAGAATATGTTCAATACGGGCTATAATCAGAAAAACCTTCACTTTATTAAAGGAAAGGTCGAAGACACAATTCCTGGTACAATTCCCGGTCAGATCGCTTTGCTCCGACTGGATACCGACTGGTACCAATCGACCAAGCACGAACTTGAATATCTGTACCCTTTGCTAGAAAAGAACGGAGTACTGATCATCGATGATTTCGGTCATTGGGAGGGGTGTAAAAAAGCGGTTGTTGAATACTTTGACAATGACGAAAATGAGGTGTTGCTGGGCCGGATAGATCGCGCAGGACGAATCGTTCTGAAAGCATAAACAGAGATCTGATCAATGGCCGTAACTCACTTGGAGTCTGAAACCGGAAGTACCGAAGGACTTAAGAGCAAGATCGCCTTTGTTCGTGAGTGCCTGCAAAAAGACGAGCTTGATCCGCTTCTGAACGTTAGTTCTGGCAAAATCCCTCTGGGAGAACGAGGGCTTGTTGGTGTCGACATGCCCCGGTCAGAAGTGGTAATGACGACTTATTTTACGGGTAAGCGTGATCCGCAACGAAATACTTTTGTTGCTGCCGATGCCTATGCCTACATCCAACCACTTTACGATAGCGTTCGTGATCTCGGCCTGGGCTGCATCATTTTCCATGATGGTTTACGAGAGTCTTTCATCGAGCAATACACCACCGAAACCATTAAGTTCGTGAAGGCAGAACTCGGAACGCTCTCGTTAAACGACGACAGGTACCTGCTCTACTACGAATATATTCTAAGGTTCGGTCAGGGGTTCTCCAGAATAATTCTATCGGATGTGTCTGATGTGATTTTCAGGGCCGATCCTTTTCCTCTCATCAAGGGTCATCCGGAATTGCTCTTTACCGGGAGAAGCCATATCGGTGTGGTAAAGCATAATTATGTGAATTACCAAAGAATAAGGAGGTTTGAGGAGGATGCTAATCTGAAAATCCCCTCTAATTTCTACAACATGCGGATATTCAACGCAGGAACCATTGGAGGGAGCAAAGAAGTAGTAGTTTGTCTGTTGCATCAAATGATCTCATTTTTTCTGAGGTACAACACTGACAGAAACCATAATATGACCATTTTCAACTATTGCATCTATCTGTACTGGTTGGAGTCCGTTCATTTGCCCGAATTGAAGATGATTGGTCCTCGCCATGCTTTGCTCAAGGCAATTGTCTTGCTCGAGGATAAACTGAATCGGGATTTGCTCCCTGATAAGTTTCTTTGTGACAATGTTACGTACCAGACGCCGGCTCTTTTCGCCGGCTTTCCGTTTACCAGCGCATTCAAAAAGTATGAGGTAAACAGCAACGCCTACCTTATCCACAAGTAAAGAATACAATTCATGGCTTTAGAATTTATAAAAGACATAACGATCCGCAAACACTACCTGCTCAAACTATGGTGGGACAGGAAGAGCGGATTCCTGGAACAGTCAGGATGGATAAGATCGTTTGAGGAACGTAAGTGCGTTGATGCCGACGGTCAGCCCGTGCCCTGGCTAACGTACTCACTGAATAAAATCCTGGACAACCGATTGGGTAAAGAGGTAAAAGTATACGAGTTCGGATCAGGCTTTTCAACGTTGTTTTTTGCAAAGCGCGTGAAGCACGTTTATACGATTGAGTATGATAAGAAATGGTATGACTTGCTCATCGGTCAGCTTCCGGAAAACACGACCATCGACTTTAGCGAATTCGAACAACCCGGCTACGTAGCGAATATCATCGACGTTCCTGAACTATTCGACCTCATAGTAATTGATGGGCGAAGAAGAAACGAATGTGCAGCTAACGCTATTAATAAAGTAGCCGAAGGTGGCGTAATCATCTTTGATGATACCCACCGTGATAAGTACCGGGAGGGAACCAAACTGATCGAAGACCTTGGGTACAAACGGCTCGATTTTTGGGGATTCGTTAACGGGAGCATCGACCTTAAGTGTACTTCTGTTTTCTACAAGGCGAATAATATCCTGAATATATGAGCTTTTCCGGTGGTTGGGGTAAATCCCTCAATCCTTCAGATGGTCGGCAATCAGGTCGTAGTATGATCTCGTAAACTCTTCTTTGTGAGCGGGGTGGACATGGTCTCCGGTGTCTCCCTTCTGATTTTCCTTTATGCCCAAAGGTATGAGTGAGGTCGGGCTGACTCCAGTTTCGGCTATTCGGCTATTCGCCACTTCAATGTAGTCCGCAGAGTTATTAAGTGTTTTCTCATAGATCGGACCGTGCAGGTAAATGAGGTTCAATTCGTTTTGATCCGCGTAGGTTACTATCTTGGCGAGAAAGATATTTTTGTCGGATTTAATGTCCGTAACAGAGATTTCGTTGGAGAATTGACTTAGGACAGGCTCAGGAGCCTGTTTGATGTAATCTTCTACAAGTACATCGCGTATGTCTTTTCGGTTGCGGAGGGGGATAGAACGGAAGTAAGAGGGCATTTCAGTTATGATCGTCCTTTTCTGAGAAATACTCAGTTCCCAAAAATCTGAGAAAGAATGCATCGTTCTCAGGTAGCCCGCATAGGCTACGTCTCTGGTCTGCATATCCAGGGCCTGCACCAGAATTACGTTCTTCAACTCGGGGTGTTTGCGGTGAGCCGCTTTTAAAACATTGTACGATCCAGCATAACCGTATAGTCCGGTCAGTGCCAGGTTTAGGGTGTGCTGTCCTGATAGTTCGCTGAAAAGTTTAGCGTCGATAGAATTGCCAAGGGAACTGTCTCCAATCAGGATCGTCCGGACCTTTTCGTCCGCCGCTATTTTTTCCTGTTGATAGCGGTAGAGTTCCTGATAAGTGCTGGTATCCGACCGAATCAATAGTATGCTGAGGGCGGTTAGTGCCACCAGTGAGCTAGCCGAAAACAGAAGCAGTTTTGTAATAAATCGTTTCATGAACTTAACCTCATTGAGTTTTGGCCTCCCCTCGCGTGCTGAAGCCCGTAGTTTTAGGGGGAGCGAAAGCCCGTATATTTGTCTCCCTATGGTTGGTTGAGCAGTTTTGTTAGTGGGCTTTGGCCGCCTACCTTTGTCGCTTTACGGGGTATACCTTAACCCTGCCGCTAAGCTAAGCATCATTGCAATATGGTTTAGCAGTTTTGATTTAAAGAGATGATTTCCACGGATTTTACCCAAAGCATTAACCCCCCCATGAACCTCCACGTCCTCCTCCCAACTCATAACCGACAAGACCTCCTCCGGCGTTGCCTCAACAGCCTGGAGCAGATGGCCGTGGAATTCACCGGTGCAACCGTTCACGTAATCGAAAACGGGTCCGCAGTGGCGGAACAGATCGCCAATAGCTATCGGGATCGGTTACCCGTCAGGTACCACCATTTCGCTCAGGGCAATAAAAGTCTTGCCCTTAATGCTGTCGTACAGACGTTGCCGAAAGACAGTCTCCTCGTGTTCTTCGACGACGACGTAGCCGTTAGACCAGGAACCATAGCTGCCTTTAGGGCTGCAGGAGAAAAATACGGTCCTAAGCACTACTTCGGAGGTGTGCTCCACCCCGACTACGACGCACCACCCTCAAAAGACGTAATTCCTTATTTGCCCCCATCAGCCCGGAAAATCGATCACTCTAATGGTACCGACTACCGTGAATTCGGCAAGTTCCGCTTTTTCATGGGCGCCATCTGGGCTTGCTTCCTCGAAGACCTGACGGGAGCGGGAAGCTTCGATAAGCAATTCGGACCCGGCGCAAGTTCCGGCGCCCGGGGGCAGGAAACCGATGCTCAACTCCGCCTTTATACTACGGGGTGTCAACCGGTATTTGTCCGCGCCGCAGCCGTAGATCACTACGTAGCTCCGCATATGGTGACCGCAGATTATGCCGTAGAGCGGATCTTCCTGGCCAGCATCCACAAAGGGGAACAGTGGCCGGGATTTGTACATACTTTGGGGATGCTGACAAAGTTGGCTTTCAGTTCATTACTGCTGCCCCTGCAACCCAACAGCGTCGGGCACCGTTACCGGATTGCTAAGGCTGCGGGCTACTTCCGTGGATTAGCCAAACGAAGCAAAGAAAAATAACAGGGGGCAAGGCTTCGGGGTAAAACGAAGATTTTGCAAGGTAATGCTCTGATTCACGCTGTTTTCAGTCGCATGGGGGAGGGAGGCTTTGCTCTCTTTAGCCAGCCTGATCGTGTCGGAACAGCTTGCTTTAATATCTTTATGACATGATCGAAGCCTTGGTTCAGTCCCCCTTGCTCTTATTATTCACCGTTATCGCTATTGGTTACGGCGTTGGTGAACTGCGTATTCGTGGCTTCAAACTTGGTGTGGCCGCCGTGCTTTTTGTTGGTCTGGCCTTCGGAGCGCTCAGCCCTGAGCTTACCATCACCCCCTTCATCATTACCCTGGGCCTGGCCATTTTCGTGTATACGATCGGGTTAAGCTCAGCTTCGGGGTTCTTTGCGAGTTTCAGGAGGCACGGTTTCAACGATGTATATTTTGCCTTGTTCTCGGTCCTCGTTTCCGGAGGCCTATCCTGGTTAATCGGCCGGTGGTTGGGGTTCGATGCTGCTCTGACGGGAGGTTTGTATGCCGGTGCTTCTACCAATACCCCGGCGTTGGCGGGGCTGCTAGATGCGATTCAGCGGGGCGGGGCCGCAGGTGCAGTGGAAGCTGTAAGCAAGCAGGCGGTAGTCGGCTATTCTCTGGCGTACCCTATGGGCGTACTTGGCGTTATGCTCGGAATACTTCTGATGGAAAAGCTCTTTAAGGTAAGTTATGCCGACGAAGCAGAAAGCCTGCAAAACGAATATCCCCTCGGAGAAGACCTCACCAGCCGTACCGTAGACGTGGAACATCCCGACATCATCGGGAAAAGCCTCCGTGAATTCCTGCGCGGAAAGGATGCACGAGTCGCCTTCGGAAGAATCCAGCATAAAGATAAAATGACCCTCTCCAACTGGGACACCATCCCCAGGGCCGGAGACCGTCTTGTACTGGTCGGTACCGAAGAGGCGATTGCCGAAGCAGCGGCCAACATCGGCCCTCTGGCCGAAATCCAACTGTCTTACGATCGCACGGTTTTCGATGTTCGCCGCATTTTTATCTCCAACGACGAAATCGCGGGCAAAACGATCGCAAGTCTCAACCTGCAGGAACGTTTCAATCTACTCATCACCCGCGTTCAACGCGGGGATATGGACCTGCTCGCCACCGGAGATACCGTCCTCGAACTCGGAGACCGGATCCTGTTGGTCGCCCACCGGAGCGATCTCCCCGAACTGTTCAAGGTGTTTGGCAACAGCTACGAAGCCCTGTCCCGTATCAACCTCCTGTCTTTCGGATTGGGAATTACCCTGGGCCTGCTACTGGGGATGATCGAAATTACCCTGCCAGGAGGTTATACCTTCAGCCTTGGCTACGCCGGCGGCCCGCTGATCGTAGCCCTCATCCTTGGGCAGCTCCGGCGTACCGGCCCGGTGGTGTGGACGTTGCCCTACGGCGCCAATCTCACCCTGCGGCAGGTAGGGCTCATCTTCTTACTGGCAGGAATCGGCATCAGCTCGGGGCAGACTTTCTACCAAACCCTGATGACCGACCTGGGGTATAAGATTTTTCTGGCTGGCGGTGCCATTTCCGTACTGGCCACGATCACCACCATCGTGATCGGACTCAAAGTGCTGAAGATTCCCTTTAGCTTCCTCAGCGGGATGGTCGGGAGCCAGCCCGCCGTTCTCGACTTTGCGGTAGAGCAGGCAGGTAATAAATACCCCACCATCGGCTACACGCGGCTGCTGCCGGTCGTCCTGATCGGAAAGATTCTGGCCGTGCAAATCCTGTACAACCTGATGGGGTGATTTAACGGACCAAGGCAAAACTACCACCTTCTTCCTTTAGCTCTCCGTTGAGCCGGAACCGCATCAGATAGAGGTAACTACCCGTTTCCTGAGGCTCGCCGCCAATGGAACCGTCCCAAATCAGGTCCGGATTGTCGGAGGAGAAAATTTTCTGGCCCCACCGGTTAAAGATCAATAGGGTATAATTCTCTACCGACCCGTTGTAATAGAGGCGAAACTCGTCGTTCACATTGTCTCCGTTGGGAGTAATCAGTTCGGGTATCGCGTAATCGCCAGCGCAGGCCTCGATGATCACGGCTACTGCGGCAGTCAGCGTGTCGCAGTTGGCGTCGTCGATGAAGGTGACAACGTACTCACCGGATATTGCACCCTCCAACCTCAGCACTGCACCTGCGGCCGCGCCCATGTCAGGAAACGCCAAAGTATATGTTCCACTGACCCCGGGAGTACGCGAAGCAGCGTTGAGCACAAGTTCATCTTCTGAACAAAGTGCAGTTTCGCCCTCAATAAAAATGCTGTTGTCTGAAGGGCTGAGGCTGATTTCAATCGTATCCGTCAGAAAGCGGCACGCTTCGGTTTCAACGATCACGCTGTACGCGCCGGGACTCGTTATTCCCGTCGTGATGCTGGTGTCTCCCGTGCTCCACATGACGGATTTGTACCCGATGTCGGGCAAGGAGAGGGTCGCCGAAGGTGAAATACAGGTTAGAGGTTCCGCTTCAATGGGCACCGCAAAGGTGTCATATTCCGCAGGTGAAGTAATGTACGGGGTTCCGTTACCGGCTCCCATCGGGACCGCGTGAGAAGGATTGTCGATAATCGCTTTATTCACCAGGGTCAGGGCGTTGCCGGTTCCGGTATCTTCCATGTCCAGATACAGCGCAAGGTTTGTTTCGTTACCGGAAAGCGGGGCGCCCATGCGGCTGTTGATGTCCCCGGCTGAGAGTGCCGCCGACCAGACGCGAAGCTCGTCCATCAAACCGGAGTAGTACGCAAAGAAACTTCGGTCCAGAGCTTGGTAAACCCCGATCCTGAGTGGTTCATTACTGTTGATTGGCAGGCCAAAACTCCCACTGATGTAGGTCGCTGCACGCTCAATTCCGTCTACGTAGAGCTTGATGTCGGTCGGGCTGTGAACGACCGCGACATGATGAAATGTGCCGGGCGTGATGAGTTGGTCCGTGGTTTCGAACTGATTGGGCGTATTGCAGTTGCCGTTTTTCGAAAATGTGTACAGAAGTCGTTGCTCACGTACCGACAACGTGTAGGCGTATTCTTGCTGGCACCATTCTTTTGCTACGATCATGCGATTACCATCGTCACAATTCGGATTGATCCAGGCTTCGACCGTCAGGCCGTTCTGGAAATCGAGCCTGTCGTCGTCTGCTATTTCGAAGAAATTGGTGCAGCCATCCAGGAGGAGGGAGTTATTCGTTTGCGCTCTCAATGATAAGGAAAAGAAGAGGCTGGCAGTTAGAAGCAGTAAAACTCTGGTGGTCATCAATGGGGTGATTTAGTGGAAGAGCGCTGAGCTGATGCGGCGCGAACGCAGGTGCAGGGAAGGGTAAAAGGAGCAGTATAATAAAAGCCCCCATCAGTACTGAAACTGATGGGGGCTTTTTCATTTTCCATTGCCGTTGGCTCAACCTCCTTCGGGTAAAACCTCAATTCCGGGATGGTTTGAATACGGTTAACTCCGCTGAGCCGGTCAACAGAAACTGAGGGTGCAACCTGAATTTCTGAGGGGGTGGGGTGGAAAAAGGATGCGCTGCCCGGGCGTTGCCGCGCCACGGGCCAGCGACTTGTATCTTACTGGAGTGCGATTTGCTTCTCGTCGATCATTTTGCGCATATTGATCAGAGCGTAGCGCATACGGCCAAGAGCAGTATTGATGGAAACGCGGGTGAGTTTAGCGATTTCCTTGAAGCTCATGTCGGCGTAGTGACGCAGAATCACGACCTCGCGCTGCTCGGGAGGGAGAGCGTCTACGAGGTTGCGCACTTTGTCGTGGGTTTGGCTCCGGATCATGTCCGCCTCGGCATTGCGCTCGGGGCTTTGGAGTACATCGAAGATGTTGAAGGTCTCCGTCTGGCCGACCTTGGGGCGGCGCTTATGGCGACGGAAAGAGTCTACGCACATGTTGTAGCTGATGCGCATGGCCCACTGGAGGAACTTGCCTTCGTGGTTGTATTTGCCGCGGCGCAGGGTATCGATGATTTTGATGAACACCTCCTGGAAGATGTCCTCAGCCTGGCTGTGGTCTTTGGTGAAGAGATAGATGCTGGTGTAGATCTTCTGTTGGTGGCGGCCGAGGAGTTCCTCGAACGCACGATCTTCACCAGAAAGGTATTGGGTGATCAGTTCCTGATCATTCAGCGACTTAAAGTCCATAACTAACGTGTTATACAATCTTGGGATTATTCCCGAAGGAAAGCCATTCAATTCTGGCAGGAGTTAGTGTAGACTTGCTTTATAGGAGTCGCTTTTAATTAGAGGGATGTTGACAAACCGATTTGTTCGGCTGTAACCCAAAGATAAGGCACACTTTTTTAGAATCACAAACTTTATAGTGTCAGCTACTTGTCTTTAACGGCTCTTTAACGTAGAAGGGCGTCAAATTTATTGACAAAGCTGATTTTTGTTGCGGTCTGTAAGGTTTTTACGGTGCTTGGCAGAATTTTATATGTTCACTGTTTTTTTTGTTGCAGGGCAATATTTTTTACGGAGACTACGGTGTGGAGATCAGATTCGGGAGACAACATTCTTTCTCTTGCTGGCAACTTTTGACGTCGTTTTGTAGTTTTGAACCCATGCATGAGTTGCCAATAAAGGCAGCTATGGAAACTATTATTCATTTGAGCGAAATCGTACTATCCATCGGCGGGGTTGACCCGGTTGCCCTTCTGGGCGAGAACAATAAGAAGCTTAACCAGATTCGGGCTGCCTACCCGGAAACCACCATAACCCAGCGGGGTACCAAGGTGAAGGTGAGTGGAGATAAAAGCGAAGCACAGCAGATAAAGCATCATTTTGAGTTGATGATGAGGTTGCTGGAGGATAACCGCGAGTTGAACAACCAGACCATCGATGACATTCTGGCCGGAGAAAATCCCTTTATTACCAAGCTCGGCAACGGAGCTTCCAACAAGACCATAGTATATGGTCGTAACGGTAAGCCGATCAAGGCCCGTACTGCCAACCAGGCCAAGCTTGTTGAAGCTGCTGAGAAAAACGACATCGTTTTTGCCCTCGGACCTGCAGGAACGGGTAAAACGTATACCGCAGTAGCACTGGCGGTACGTGCGCTCAAAAATAAAGCCGTTAAAAAGATCATCCTTACCCGGCCGGCGGTAGAGGCTGGCGAAAGCCTGGGCTTTCTGCCCGGAGACCTTCAGGATAAGATTGATCCCTATCTGCGCCCGCTCTACGACGCTCTGGACGATATGATTCCCGCCGAGAAACAGGCCCGGTTTCGTGAAGACCGTACAATTGAAATCGCACCGCTGGCCTACATGCGCGGCCGGACGCTGGACAACTGCTTCGTGATTATGGATGAAGCCCAGAACACGACGACGAGCCAGATAAAAATGTTCCTTACCCGTCTCGGTCCGTCGGCCAAGGCAATCATTACCGGCGATTTGAGTCAGGTCGATTTGCCGCGCAACCAACAATCCGGTCTACGCAGAGCGGTTAACCTGCTCAGCCCGATCAAAGGAATCGGTACTGTTCGGCTTACTGCAGACGATGTGGTTCGTCACCGCCTGGTTAAATCGATCATCAAAGCATATGATGCTGCGGATGAAGCCGAAGGCAGGGGCCGCTTCACGGCCCGTGATGAAAATACTTTCGAAAGCCTGGGGGCACCTGGCCGTAGCAGAAAGGACCAAAATGAAGGGTAAATAAAACCCTTTTAATAGCGTTTTGGAGCACAAAGTGCTTACAAAATGAAAGAAAGTCAATGGTGTAAACCATTGGCTTTCTTTGTTTTATGATGAAATTTTGGGGAAAACAGATATTTCTTCATGCTTTTGGAGGCTGTTTTTTGACCCTGCGAAAAAGTTATTGTGTCCCGACATTTGTACCAGACAAGAACGGAAACGTAGTGATTATTTCTACAAGTAAAGCTACGATTTCTGGTCTCAACCCGTAATCACCCCTAAACAAAATTTGTCATGATCGACGATATCATGCTCTGATCCCCAGAGCGTACCAACCTCTCATTGCCCTTACCGAAGGGTCGCATAACAACTTATCAACTTCTCTAAAATCAGTTCCTCATGGACGCCATTCTCAACCTCCTTACTCCCGATCAGATCGAATTCATCATCACCGCCTACGGCTCTGTTGTGGATTTCCTCACGATCCAGCAAACCACTTCCATCGCTATCGAAGACATGATCCTCTAAGGATTCTGCCCGGAAGACCACTCTCTCATCATAAACCTCTGACAAACCTCTTATGGACGCCATTCTCAACCTCCTTACTCCCGATCAGATCGAATTCATCATCGCCACCTACGGCTCTGTTGTGGATTTCCTCACGATCCAGCAAACCACTTCCATCGCTATCGAAGACATGATCCTCTAAGGATTCTGTCCGGAAGACCACTCTCTCATCACAAACCTCTGACAAACCTCTCATGGACGCCATTCTCAACCTCCTTACTCCCGACCAGATCGAATTCATCATCACCGCCTACGGCTCTGTTGTGGATTTCCTCACGATCCAGCAAACCACTTCCATCGCTATCGAAGACATGATCCTCTAAGGATTCTGCCCGGAAGACCGCTCTCCTATTGTAACCTCCTGTGGGAGGCTATTCTTAAGCTACTTACTCCCGACCAGATCTAATTCATCATCGCTACCTACGGCTCAGTCACCGACTGGTTTTCTGCCTACGGAAGCAATTGTTCTATTACTTTTCTGGACATGATGTTTTGATCGGCCTCTCTTTGGCTTTTCTTCCAGATGAGAAAGAAGAATCATCCATAGATCTTCGTAAGGGATAATCTCTGTGTTATTGAGAGAAGACCAATCGGTCGTATCTCTCAGCTTCCCAAAGGTGTACTTACCTTTTTCAATGGCCTTAGCCCGATTGAAGTTTGCTTTGATAACGATGAGCAAGAGTTTGAAGAAAGCGTCATTCCTGCGGTTCTCATCGTTTTTCAGATAGCGTTTGCAGTAAGCATTCAACGCATCTGTCCGCTCCACCATGTCATCATACTTCTTCATGATGATGAAGTAAAGTGCCTGTATAACGAGAATTTGAATGTTGACTCCCCTTTTTTCACGGCCGAAGGAAGGCACGTCATTAATGAATTTCTTGGTACGGAATTTACGAAGTACCGGCCAGGATTCATCGGGGATGATTTCTCCGGCAGTCAGCAGCAGGTTGATGGCAGCCTCCAGAATGAGCCAATACTCTGCATGGCGGGGCGTTAGTAAGCGCTTGATGCTGCTTTTGTCCAGGGCTACAAATTCACGGTAAGCGAACTCATAATTCCTTGTTCGGAGCCCGAGCTTTATAGCGTATTCCACCAGTTTTAGCTCGTGCATTGATTTTTTAGCGATTTGGAGCCTGGCGGACGCGATCTGTTGCTTCCCCATTTCAAAATCGTTTAGCCTGATAGCACAATCAACCCGCTCCAGCGCAAGGATGCTAAGTACCGTCTGGCTGACCCCTTCACATTTCATGAGGATTTTTTCACCTTGTTCGGCCACCTTGATTGCTTCGTTGTACTCTCCCCTGAGAATGCAGCCGGTCATCTCCATACTGATATACATACCCTGCAGCTGGGACACAGCTGGGTAGTTTTTTGCAATTTTAGCGCAGATTCCAGCGTATTCACGTGCCCGTTGGCCGGTTGTTGAAGGGCTCTCTCTCTGTGCGTAGATCGAGTTTCTGATTTCCCGATAGTAATTGCTGATGACATTGAGATCGAACGCAGCCTGACTGTAATGCCGGTGCAGATCACTGTAGTATTCAAAAAGCTTTTGATTGTAAGCCACACCAAGGTGAAGAGACGCCAGAATATCCGTCAGCCCCTGGTTAAGAGGAATGATCTCGTAGTTTCTCACGTTTTTGAATACTACAACAGCGATGTCCCGTGCAACCTTATAAGCACGTTTACCCGCCAGCACCCTGAGTAAGGCCAGTTGCTGGTAGCCGTGTTGATAGGCTTGCTCGTAGGTAGTGTACGAAGGATTACGGGTTTCTTGCATCATGAAGGCTTCCAGGAAGATGTTCCGTAACCTGGTTCGTAGTGCTTTATACTTGGCATGATCGGCAGTAGCATCTTTTCCGTAGATCTTTTTCGCGATCTCGTCTTCCGTGTATTTACCCGAGTGTACAAGCCGGTAAAGGCTCTGAATCAACGAATCTCCCTCAGTATTTTTGAAAAATTTGGTTACTGAACGAGAACTGCACAACTGATTTAGTTCGAAAATGATGCTCATAACCGTAAAAATAAGGCCGAAAATCGTCAAATTCAAATTCAACAAGCGGTTATAAATCAGTGAATTATGCTTTTTTGGCTCAAAAAAAGAGCTGATCTTCATGCTTTTGAAACCCGTTTTTTGACCCTGTTTATGTTTTCGGTCCCTCCTATCTTTGAACTATCAAGAGTAAAACACCTGTAACTATCTGGTTCTACGATGTGCTCTGAAAGAGAATATGTGTTTGTTTATAGTGTCTCTTATAAAGTGTTGTTCATAGTATTTCAGTCAGTAATGTTTCAGAGGGTACTGTAATTACAGTATTAACATTTATCTGGCACGCCATGAGGCGTTGGTAAAAAGAGTAAAAACTGTTCGATTAACGGTTTCTTCTTTTTACCACGCACATGGCGCTTTTTTTTGCCCAAACCGAACCTTTTATGGCTTTTGGGCGGCCTATCGTCCTCTTCCTTAATGGTTTATTGATGACAAAGCAACAGGCAAACGAACCGGCATCATGACGAATTGGTGCTGAAGCAGGCGCTCGGGATGCATAAATCCGTGGGGCTGAATTCTGGCTTTTCGTCTCTTCTTCCAATCTTGCTTAAAACTTGAGGGCAAGGCATCCGAAAGATGCCCGGGTGTGGCTCGCACCACAAACAAAAGACCGGCACCCATGGAAGGGGGCCGGTCAAAAAACACGTTAGTTATCTTTTAAATCGTATGTCTTATCTGCTGACCAGAGGAGGTTCTTCCGCTGGCGAGCCTTAGTCTTTAAACAGCAACCGGGCGCGTACCGATGATAGCCTTCAGTTTTTTACGGGCCAGGAAAATGCGGCTTTTCACCGTTCCGATCGGGATGTTCAGGTGATCAGCAATCTCTTTGTACTCATAGCCCCGGTAGAACATCAGGAAAGGTACGCGGTAGATTTCGTTGATCAGAGCGAGCTTGCCCTGAAGCTCCTGAAGGTGAATATTTGCCTCACCGCCGTTGGCGGTGGCTGCTTTGTTTTCTACGGCATAAAGGAAGTTCTCGACCGGCTCGTTTACGTGCTTGCGGTTCTTCATTTTGCGGTAGCGGTTAATGTAAGTGTTGCGCATGATGGTGGAAGACCAGCTTTTGAAGTTAGTTCCTACCGCAAATTTGTCCCGGTGCTTGTAAGCACGAAAGGTTGTCTCCTGAACAAGATCCTGAGCATCCTCGTAGTTGCGGGTCAGGCGGAGCGCAAAAGCGAAGAGGATATTTTCGAGGCGGCTCATCTCGGCCACAAATTGCTGATTGGTCATGCTGATTGGGTATTAAAAGTTAGAGAGTATCTATGGGTAAAGAAAGTGTTAAGTGAGAGACGCCAAAGTCTTATCAAGTACCGTGCCAAAAATGTAAGTTGTTGATTATCAATATTTTGAAATTGTCTCGAGACGCGAAGTTGGGTTGATATATCGTCCGTTCGCGAAATACAGTAAGCAGGAGCCTCTCGCTTTCTGGCAAGGGGCCGCTTCTTTTTAAAATAGTGCCGTTAACCTCGAAAAAATCCCCACTCCTGAGTAAACACATGCAGACAAAGCGACTTCTATACCCGCAAAACGGGCCCAAGGCATTAACTTGCCGGCAATGGGCTTATTCTCAAGAGATGATGAAACCCTGGCTTCAGGTTTCCGGACAGGATGGCTTATCGATTCTTCATCTCTAACTTAACCCGACAACCGGAATGGCTACCAAAGTAATGAGCAAACTTAATTCTATCGAAGACCGCCAAATCGCCGAAGTACTGAGCCATCAGGGACTAACCGTTATCCTGATGTCTTCCCCCTGGGATGGCAACGGCATCATTTTGCGTGGCATTCTGGAAGGATTCACCAGCCGCTACCGTTCCGTAAATTTCTGCGCGGCAGATTATGAAACCTCTCCCCGGCTGGCCCGTTTGTTTAATTTGCTTTCTCCTCCCGGCATTCTGTTCGTTAAAGACGGAGAGATGGTACAGCGTATAACCGGGCCGGTAAGTGCAGGGCGGATCGAAGAATTGCTCACCAGCATATAAATGGCTTCGTCCCGAAGGTGCAATCCGGATTCCAACCTGCTTTGCACCTGCGGCCGCGCCCCAACCAAAGACGGGAAAGGACAAAACTTCCGCTTTATTATTCATAACCACGAACCTGACCTGATATTATGGACCCTGAAATCTTCAAAGTTTTCATCCTCGAAGACCAACAGCTCGACCTGGAGCTCAATAAACGCCAGGTCCGGAAGTACCGGCCCGATGTACTCTTTGCCGTCGCCCGCAACCGCACCGAATTCAGGGAGAAACTGGTAGACTTTCAGCCCGACATCGTGCTGTCTGATTACAACCTTCCGGATATGAACGGCCTGGACGCACTGCTGTACGTGAGGGAACACCTCGACGGCACGCCTTTCGTTTTCATCACCGGGGTGCTCAACGACGAAGAAAAGGTTGCCGATACCATCCTCAACGGAGCTTCAGGGTACTTACTCAAAGAAAACCTCCGCAAGTTACCCGAGCTGCTGACAACCATCGTGGAGCAAAACAGCCAGGTAATGCAACAACGGGAACGGGATTGGGAACGCCGGAAAACCAACCAAACACTGCTCGCAAAATCCATTGCAGAGCTGAAGGGCGTTGACTTTCCCGGGAACGAAAAGATCATTAGTTCGCTACAGGAAGTAGCTGATAATCTGGGGTAGAGGTGCTTTCGTCGAAAAAAAGCAAGCCTGGATCGGAAAATGACCGTTATATCGAACAAAATATAATGACCAGGCGATTTATATACAGACGGTCGCAACATGCGATGGTTTTTTAATCCCAATTCAATTTTCCAGCAATGAATAATTACAGCAACGACAATTCTAAAGGATGGGCACTCGGTTTCGGACTTCTCGCCGGAATCGCCATTGGCTACTACCTCAATTCTAACGAAGGCCGCGCCGCACGCCGCAAAGCAGCCGTTCGTTTCGATGAATATGGTAATCAGATTACTGAGTACGGCCAGCAGGTTAGCCAGCAGGTCTCTGAGCGTGCTACCGCTCTTGCCGACGACGCAAAGACTAAGTACGAAGAAGGTAAAAACTGGGCCGGTGAAACCGCTGATTCTCTGAAGTCCACAATCAACCAGAAAACTTCTGCCCTCAAATCAAGCGCTACCGAAACGGTAAATTCCGTAGAGGAAAGCTTCAAGCGTGGTGTAGATAAAGCTAAAACAAAGGTGAACGCCACCAAAGCCTGAGTTTCTCCGCATTCGCGGGTTTAAAGTAACGGCCGCGTGAGCAGAATGCTCTGCGGCCGTTGTTTTTTTCCCTGATCCCACCACCTGCGGATCTGTTACCTGATTTCTACGATCACCCACAACCTAAACTATGCACGCGAAAGAACAACTAGCCGAGCAACTAGGTGAAGCTTACGGTTTCATCAGTGAGATGCTCGATCATAAAGTTGAGGAAGTTAAACTGGCGGCGGCCGAAAAATCTGCGCTCACGATTTCAAAACTTCTTACGGCAGTCATAATGGGCATACTGGCCATCATTATGGCTATCTTCGGGCTCATTTCGTTGGCTTTTCTACTCGCCGGTGATATGCAGACGACCGCCAGAGGCTTCGGGATTGTCGCCCTGATAATGCTGGTCTTGCTGGTTGCCGTTTTTTTCCTCCGCCGGTACATCATCGTCAACCCTACTGTAACCAAAGTCATTGAATTGTTCTTTTCCGAAGACCCCAAAGAAATTCCCCATGAGCAAGGCAAGTAACATCAATAGTCTGACCGAACTCCGCGAACGGCGTGAAGCCATCAAAGCTGAGCAGGAAGCTGCCCGGCGCGGTCTCACTACCACCCTCGCTGCCGCCCCGGCCAAAGCAAAAGAATATGCGCTGGAAGACCTGGCGTTGCCCGCACTGGGCATCGGCCTGGCAGCATACGTTGGCTACCGGGTATTCCGGAGCAATAAGAGCGAAGCCACCCCGTATATCAACGAGCCTACTGGTCCATTACTTCCCGTTCCGTTGGCGCGGCCCCGCGAAGAAGCACAGCCTGCATACACACCTCCGGTTAGGAAACAACAAGTGATCCGCCCTGTTCCTGAGCAAAAGAGAACAGAGAGATTCGAAAAGAACGGGTTCAACTTCCTGAAGCTACTTACTGCCGGGCGTTTACTCATCCCCGCTGCTCAGGCTATTTACAGTGCCGTGCAAAAGCAAACAGAGCAACGAAGGGGCGCGGACGCAGGTGCAGAGGAGGCTTAAGGTTAAGCATCCTTCCTGCTTTTACCCTACCTTCGCACGATGCCACAAAAGGTCCTAATTGTCCGCTTTTCTTCCATCGGAGACATCGTACTGACAACTCCGGTAATCCGCTGCGTCAAGCAGCAGACCGACTTTGAAGTACACTTTCTGACCAAAAAATCGTTCGCCGCCACGCTCAAGGGTAATCCCTACATCGACAGGCTGTGGACGATCGATAAAGACATCAGCGAACTGTCCCGGACGCTGCTCACCGAGCACTACGCCTGGGTATTGGACCTCCACGGAAACCTGCGCACCCGGGAGTTGAAAACCCGACTTTCACTTAACGCACTTCGGCACCTGCGTCTGCGCCCCAAAACCAGGACCTTCCCCAAACTCAACCTTCAGAAGTTCCTGCTTACCCGTTTCGGTATCAACCGGATGCCGGATGTCCATATCGTAGACCGGTATCTTCAGACTGGTCGTGATCTCGGCGTGGTCAATGATGGCAAAGGGCTGGATTATTTCATCAGCCCGAACGACGAGGTCGACCTTCTCGCAGAAGGGCTTCCCCCTAAATACATCGCTTTTGTGATTGGTGCTGCTCATGCGACCAAGCGTCTCACCCCGCCCCAAATGGCAGAGTTTTGCCGCAACTCCAGGCAACCGGTAATTCTGTTGGGCGGACCCGCCGAAGCCGAAACGGGGGAAGAAATTGCCGCGGGCCTCACTCATGTCTACAATGCTTGTGGCCGGTTCAATCTCGGAGGATCAGCAGATCTCGTTCGCAAGGCCAGTGTGGTGGTTTCGCACGATACCGGCCTGATGCACATCGCGGCTGCATTCCGTAAGCCCATTTTCAGCATTTGGGGTAACACGGTCCCTGACCTTGGGATGTACCCATACCTGCCCGGCACGGAAGCACTTGAAAAACAAAGACGACAGGAAGTCGAAGGACTTTCCTGCCGCCCTTGTTCGAAGATTGGCCATCAGGAGTGCCCGCAAGGGCACTTCCGTTGTATAATGGATCAACACCCCGCAGCAATTGCCTCCCGTGTAGAAGAGGCTTACACCTAAACATTCCGGCTCAGGTACAGCCTCTTCGTAGTTCTCGGACAAGCTGCTCTGCGGTTACGTAAGGTCACCGCAGAAAGGGCTTGCTGGTGATTGTTTTCCCTTACCGGGCTACCACAAAACGGCGGCTGCCCTTTTCAGTGTCGCCTTCGTACCGGAAAAAATAGGAACCGTTTGGTAAGTCACCTACTGACAGCTGGGTTTTACCGTTGGTGAAAGTTCCTTGTTTTACGGCACGGCCGGTAAGGTCGATCACCTCGTAACTTATTTCACTGTTTGTGGCCGGAAGGTTAACCGTGATTTCCCGGCTGGCGGGATTGGGCGTAAGCAGCAGGCCGGCATCAGTTTGTTGCATAAGGCCTGTTGCCGGAAGCTCGGATGTTGCAGGCTCGCAGGGCTGACCTTCGGTGATTACCACGTCGCGGAAGTAGCTGTTACCATCGCGTGTGCCCACATCGTGGTCGGCAGTAAAGAAGAGGTACCTCGCCTGAAGGGTGTAGTACTGTCCGATCGGAATCTGGTAGTGGCGCCAGGATCCGTCTCCGGGGTAATTGTTGAAGTCACCAAGGCCCCAGCCCTGGGTACCGTACACCCGGAAGGTGAGGTTAGAGGAGAGTACCTCGTTATCATCCATACCGATACCGTGGACTTCGCCCTGCATCGTTGACCTGAACCAGAAAGATACCCAGGTGTCTGGAGTCATTTCATAATCTACTTCAATGGCTTTCCAGGCGTTGTTTTGGAGGAAAATACCTTCGCCACCTGAAAGCAGGCTTACGGTTCCTGCGTCCTGATTGGTACCGTAGGTTACAACGGTGTTTTCAACGAAGTCGATTACGTCACAGTCGCTTGCGGGCTCATCATCATCGTCCTCTACTTCAGGCAAGCAGAAGTCTATCACGTCCAGGGTGTCGAATTGGCTTCCGGAACCGATTACGTTACCGGTCGAGTCCTGCAGGAGGTAGCTTCCCTGGCCATAATCGCAGCAGATACCGTCTCCGTCGGAGTCGCTGATTTCAAAGATGTAGCATCCGTCGATCACACAAACAGTGTCTTTGAATACTTGTCCTTTTTTCTTCTTGGCGTAAGGCCCTCCTGTAGCGACTACGGTTCCTGTCTCCGTTTTGATCAGCCAGGTGGTTTCCATCCCGAAATCATCGAGGGTGAGGTTTACGTAGACGGTTTGCTGGTCGCAACTGATGGGTTCCTGCGGGGGATCGTTGTCATCGTTGTCATCATCGTCGTCATTGTTGTCGTCGTCATCATCATTGTTTCCTCCGGGAGGGGTGGAACAAACAGACTGTACGCAACCCTGAGCGGCCGCAACGCGGTTTGCAATCACGGCAGTCGGCTGAGGACCAAAGCCGAAGTTGAAGTTGATGCCCTGAGGACGCAGGTGGCAGTAAGACATGATGGTTCCGCCCTGAGCGGGAATCCCGGGGGTGCCACAAAATCCTTCGGTGATGCCGGCGCAACCGTCGATAGCGGTGTTGTCACCGTTCCAGACACAGGCGTGAGTATGCTGACTGCCGAGTAAGTGGCCCAGTTCGTGGGCAATTACCATTGTCGACCAGCTGTAAACAGGAACCGCTGCGTAGTTGGAGGCAATACTGGAGAAACTCATCCGGGCTGCCGTCCAGGGGTGGCAGAGCCCGTCGAGAACCGCGATACCTCCGCTGGCCTGGTAGCTGACGAGTTGAGCGAGATCACCGTTGAAGCTGGTACGGGCCGACTGGAATTGGGTGAGCATGGCGCTGCTGCTCGTTCCGCCGTAGGGGCTGATCTGGTCCCAGACCAGGATCTCGCTGATGTGCAGGTTTACCCCGATCTCGGAATAGAGGGAGGCGACTTCATTGAAGTTGGCGGCAAGGTGTTGCGCCGCAGCGTTGGCTCCGCCTTTGTCGAAAAAGATGTCGTAATCAATTTCGAAGTAAACATCGACACAACCTACGTCGGTTTTTTCGTCGGCAGGGTAGTCGAGTTCCTTTGCGGAGTAGGGTTGGCCGCTATCGGCAGTACCACAATCAAATTCCTGACCTTCGGCAAGCTGAGCATCAGGGAAAAGAAGGTAGGTCGTCTGCGGGTTCTTTGCTACCTGGTTTTGGATTTTCCCCAGGGCGAGGCGACTGCCGTCGGCACGGGAAATGGTGGCGGTTAGTTCCCCATCCAGCAGGGAAAGAGCGACCCGACTACCTGGTTCGCCGGCAACGCTGCCGGTGTAGTGCAGACCGAGGTCTGCGTTGGCAACGACCCGGTTATCCGAAGCAAGTCGGAGAATGAAGTCGTGACGCAGGAAGTCGTTTTGCTCCAACTCGAGCCGTAAACCGGAGCTGAGGCCTGTTATTGCCGGGAGTTCGAGCTCCCAGGTGACGGGAGCCTCGGCGAGGAGTTGAGAGTAATCTTCAGCATCTACCTCCAGGAGGCCGTAATTTTTAAGCTCTTTGCCCACAAGGCTTTCCGTTGCAGCTTTGTTGGTAACAGTACGGAATAGTGTGGATTTCTGAGCAGTGAGTGAATGAGAGACAGAGAAAAATAAGATCGGCAAAAAGGTGCCAATCACTAGGTTTAAAATAGATTTCATAAAGTTTGAGCGTGTATATGATCGCACGGTCCCATTGGACCAACACGACCAAGTTAGTGGAAAAACTGGTAACAGAAGGTTAGCCCGGAGCGTGCAGACCCCTTATTCCCGCGCAGAAGGACGCGAAAACGAGGTTATTCCTCAGTACCAGCGATGTAATAAAGGGTTGGGCGGCGGGGAGAATCGCCAGATTACAGCTACGGGGAAGGGTATAGCATTGACCAAAATGTTCAGCGGGGATATCGTGTAGCGCGCGCTTTTATTTTTTTAAATTCAAAGCTCTGTGTGCGTCGCGCGTTCTTTTGTGCAATGTTTCAACTAATAAACCAAAAGGTAGGTCGTCTTTATTACGGTCGCAAATGTAACACCAGCAGGTCGTGCTAAATTTCATTGCTTAGGCAGCGTTTAGTGAACGGTAGGGAAGTGTTAGACACCGGAAGGAGAAAAATCGGGAGATCACGGTTTTAACATTGTTCGGTATAGGGAGGCTTACCTCTAAACGACAAAACCGCCGCCCCGAGAAGATCGGGACGGCGGTTTGCCTTATTTTGTTAAAAAGCGTTCTATTCCCGCTCAAAGCGTAGCTCTTGCAGCAAAACACCGCTGCCTTTCTTCGCAACGTATACATAAACCCGGAAGGGGCCTTTAGCCGTAGCCAGGGTGCCGATGCAGTATTCTGCATCAGCAGATTTCGATGCACCCTGATGAACCTTACCGAAACTGGAAGGAGTATTGGTAGCGAAAAAGGTCTTCAACTCGCTAACTGCCTGGTCGCGGCTGTACAGGTCCTCTTTATCAAGGATGCTGAGTTCTACTTCCGCATCCATAACGGCAGCAAGGTCCTCAACGTTGCCGCTGCCGATAGCACGGCAGACGTCGTCGAGTGCAACGGGAGCCTGATCAGGCTGTGGGAACAGGTTGCTGAAAATGGCCAGGGAGATGATGAGAAGCGTTTTCATGGGATAGTATTTAGGTCACTAATTTAACCAAATTCCCGAAGGGCGCGGCGGCTAGCCGAAAACTCGCGCAGGGTTTAAACCCCTTTTGGTAGCTGGATGACTGTTAATTAGACGATTATGCCCGTAAAGGTCACAAATTCATCACCTACAAAACGCCCCCATGGCAATGGGGATTGCTACCAAAAAGTTAATGTTTTTGGAGGAACCAACCCGTTTAGCGGCCAAGGACTCGCTTTAGGCCTCCGGAAAATCGCTTTAGTACAGAATAATGCCTCTTTGCGCAAATTAAAATTTTGCTGCGGTTAAGGTGACGTGGCGTAATCCAGAGCAACACCGGGGAGATCTGAGCCGAACCTGGCAATACCGCCGAAAAAGGAAGCGGAGCGGTGGCTGGCGACCGGAAATCTCTCAGGAACATACCGGCAAATCTGCTGCTCAACCATCATCCCCTTTGTACCTTCGCCCCGTAATTAATACCCAGAAAATATGAAAACCGGCAAAGCACTATTAGTAATCCTCGACGGTTGGGGAATCGGCGGACGGCCCGAAGATGATGCCATCGCAATGGCCCGAACACCTAATTACGACCGGATATATAAGGAACGCCCTCATTCTACCCTCGTAACTTACGGCGAACAGGTCGGTTTGCCCGAAGGGCAAATGGGTAACTCTGAAGTAGGCCACCTCAATATCGGGGCCGGCCGGGTGGTGTACCAAAGCTTTGCCAGGATCAATAAAGCCATCCGGGAGGGTGAGCTCGAAAAACTGGAAGCCCTTCAGGAACAACTCACCTACGCCCGCGAGAACAATAAAGCTGTTCACCTGATGGGACTGCTCTCCGACGGTGGTGTACACTCCCACATCAATCACCTGCTTCGGCTTACCGAAATCGTTACCGCGGCCGGAAACGAAAAAGTATTCGTACACGCGTTCACCGACGGGCGCGATGTTGCGCCCGGCTCCGGGCGGGGCTACCTGGAGACCCTCACCGGTCATATCGCTGATCAGCCAACGGAGTTGGCTACCGTTACCGGTCGCTTTTACGCAATGGACCGCGACACGCGTTGGGAACGTATTCGTAAGGCCTACGACGCAATGGTTAAAGGTGTCGGTGAATCATCCGAAGACGTAATTAAAAGCATTCAGCAGCAGTACGACAACGGGGTGACGGATGAATTTCTGGAGCCAATCGTCATGAAAGGGGCTGACGGCAAGCCGGTCGCAAAGATTGAAGAAGGCGACGTCGTCATCAGCTTCAACTTCAGAACCGACCGGCCCCGGCAGATCACCCGTGCCCTTACGCAGGAGTCCTTCCCCGAGCAGGAAATGAGCCCCGTGCCCAACCTGCACTACGTTTGCATGACAACCTACGATGAGAAGTTCAGGAACATGGTCGTCCTCTTCCCTTCTACCGATCTCGTGAAGACCATGGGGGAAGTAGTCAGCGAAGCAGGTAAAACGCAGGTTCGGATTGCCGAAACAGAGAAGTATGCTCATGTGACGTTCTTTTTCAACGGTGGAAAAGAAGACGAATTCCCCGGCGAACGCAGAATCCTGATCGATAGCCCCCGCGATGTGGAAACCTACGACCTCAAACCGGAAATGGGAGCATACGGCATCACCGAAGCTATCGTAAACGACATCAACACGAATCAGCCGGATTTTATCTGTCTCAACTTTGCCAATACGGATATGGTGGGACACACCGGAGTTTGGGATGCGGCTATAAAAGCCGCCGAAGTAGTGGACGAATGCCTCGGAAAGTTGCTTTCTGCTGCCGAGAATCACGATTACCACACGCTCGTTATTGCAGATCACGGCAACTCCGACGTTATGCGCAACGAAGACGGAAGCGTTCATACAGCCCATACTACGAACCCCGTTCCGGTTGTTTACGTTGGTTCTAATACTGATCTGAAACTCAACCCCGGTGGCAAACTCGGCGATGTGGCTCCCACTTTACTGGCCCTGATGGGGCTGGAGAAGTCCGCAGAAATGGATGGTGTTTCGCTTATCGCATAAGCATTTCGGGGGCGCGGCCGCAGGTGAAATAAACGTTGTCGTTACAAGGCACTGTCGGGTTTACGGATATCCGTAAACCTCTGAGGTGCTCTTGATGGCGCTGGCTGTCCCTTATTGTCCAAAAATAAATAATCAATCATGCGTATTAGTCTGATTTTTTGCTGTCTTTGTCTTTTCATCGCCAGCGCCTGCCAACCCAAACCCGACACGGGCGTTGGAGTTGTTAAATCCGAAAAAGCAATGGCCAATACTATCCCAACCCCTTCTGCCTGGAAAATCATCAGCTGCTCCAGCGGGGGCAAAACCGTTGACGCCGTTAACGACAAAGGCTTCGTCGCCATCCGCGACGGACAAATCGGTGGCAACACGGGCTGTAATTCTTTCGGGGGAGAGTGGACAGGACCTTCGGCTAAAATGAAGGTTGGAGGTGTAATGGCGACCAAAATGTTTTGCGCCGACGCTAACAAACAGGAAGTTATGGTGCTCGATGTCTTCAACGGTACCGTTTCCGCCAAGCTGGCCGGCGACGAACTCACGCTTACCGGGAACGGAATTACTCTGCAACTGGAAAGGGACGACTCCAGGCTGAATTAAACACCACCCGCCTCTCCGATTTATTCTGCCGGGACTCGCAGTAGATACTGAGAGCGCCTGACCTGCATCTTACATGACCAAAGCTGAACTCAAAGCGACCCTGGAGCATTTTCACGATCGCCATAACAAACCGGACTTTATCCCCGACGACCCCATCGGGCTGGTCCACGCCTTTGATGATCCGCGCGACAGAGAGATTATCGGGTTTTGGGTGGCCACACTTGCCTGGGGGCGTCGGGCAACGATAATCGACAAGGGAACCCAGCTGATCGAACTGATGGGCGGTGAACCCTACCGCTTCATCACCGAGCACCACGAGGAAGACCGGGCACGCTTCGCCGATTGGAAACACCGGACCTTCAATTTTACCGATACCCTGTATTTCCTTGAGTTTTTGCAGCACTTCTACCGCGAAAACGAAAGCCTGGAAACTGCATTTTCCCGACACCTTAAGCCGGAAGACAAAAATATCGAGCCCGCGCTGATCGGTTTTCATAACGATTTTTTCAGCCTGCCCGACGCACCCCAACGCACCCGTAAGCACGTAGCTACACCTGCCCGAAAATCTCGTTGCAAACGCCTGTGTATGTACCTGCGCTGGATGGTCAGGAAAGATGACCGGGGTGTAGACTTCGGCGACTGGAACCAGATATCTCCCGCTCAACTCTGCCTCCCGCTCGATGTTCACGTGGAGCGCCAGGCCCGCCGCCTCAAACTGCTGAAGCGAAAGCAGAACGACTGGAAAGCCGTAGTGGAACTCACCGATGCCGTACGACGCTTTGACCCGGAAGATCCGGTGCGCTTCGACTTCGCGCTGTTCGGGATGGGGATAGAGGCCGGAAATAAATGACAGGGTATACCTAAGCCGGAGTGGTTTGGGACAATTAGCGCGAAGCTAACGCGGTTCCTGACAAGGCAAAAAACGTAGCCGAAGCCTTAGCTTCGGCGAGGCTTTTTAACGAAGTCAGGAATCGCGATAGCGAGTGAAAAAGTCCCAAACCATTCTGACTTAGGTATAGTACCCTTTTTCGGGTCGGTTGAAAAAGCGGTAGTACAATCTTTTACATTCCAGACCCCATTCCATCCCGAAGGGGCTTATTCCATTCTACCCGTTCCCGGGGAGGGGAGGGGAGGGTGCCGAAGGGGTAATATACATCTCCATCCGGACGTGCGCGCGAGAGATGACGGAGGTACAAGCTATCCGTTTGGATGACCTCGAGGCCTGGATACT
The DNA here is from genome assembly GCF_008014675.1 of Neolewinella aurantiaca. Classification (GTDB taxonomy): domain Bacteria; phylum Bacteroidota; class Bacteroidia; order Chitinophagales; family Saprospiraceae; genus Neolewinella; species Neolewinella aurantiaca. The sequence goes on from NZ_VOXD01000004.1 coordinate 155,113, forward strand.
CGATCGGTGAAACGAGGTAGTGCGTTGTGGAGTCGAAGCCTTCGAACTGGCGCCGAACGACGTGGCCCCTGGCTTTGGTGAGGTAGTACCCGGTGGCCGGTTCGATGAGGGTGTAACCGAAGATAGCAACCGAATCCTTTTCATGCCCTTCCATTACGTTGTAGGCGGTGTTACGAACCAGAATACCGCGCTCGTCCTGATCTGCCCTTGGCGGAAGGACGAAGAAATTAAATCCGATCCGGAGAAGAAGCAGAAATACGGTGAAGAGGATCAGCAAATTTCGTTCGCTTTGCCACGCCATCCACACTATTGCACCTGCGGCCGCGCCCAACAGAATACTCTTGAGCCAGGCATAGCTTACAACTTCTGTTCCCGGAAACAACGGAGCGAACGGAATGACCACAGCGCAGAGTGTCATGAGGGCCAGAAAGGTATAGCGCAGGGTCCGGTAAGAACGCGTGTTGTTGGCTGCGTGGCTCTGATGAAGAAACAACAAACTGCCGAAGAGAAGTGGAAACAACATCAGCAGGTAACGGGGGTAAACATTGGGTGATAACCAGTAAATGGGGATGTTCGCCAGGAAAGCGACCAGCATGAAGGCCGCGAAGTCATTCTTCTTCAATTTAGCCCAGCTACCGGGTTGTAAAAGATAGACGAGCAACAGGGTCCAGGGTAGAAAATGGTAGCTCATCTCGAAGGGGAAGGCAACAACGTGCTGCACCGATTCCACCAAGCCATGGGCTACGGCCGTGCGCTTGCCGCTTTCCACAAATAGCCGGCGGGCTACTTTTTCCAAGTCTACGTACTCGCTGTACTGCCAGTAGTACAAAGCCAGTACCGCCAGGCAGGCGATGCCGCTGAAAATATGCGCAGGGCGGAAAAACTGCTTCCAGGAACGGGTCCAGCCCAGAACAGCAAACACGCTCAGCCCCTGAAAAACGATGGCGGGAAGGCCCTTGAGCATGAAGCCGACGGCGGTGAGGGCGTAGGTCCACCCGAAAGCTTTCCACCAGTTTCCGTTGCGCCCGTGTTCGTACAGCAGCATGATCTGAACGTAAACAACCCAGCTGAAAGTGACGTCGATCAGGGCCAGCATGGAATCCCAGAATAACATCCGACCGCAGGTAATAACGGTCAGCGCATGTATAGCCGCCAGGTAGGAGGGGAAATGTTTCCGGCTGAAGTAATAGGTCGTGGCCGCAAATCCGAGCAGACCTAATACGGTGGGCAGCCGGGCTGCCCATTCATTCACCTCGCCGTGGAGCGTAAAGCTCAGCGCGAGAATCCAGTTCCAGAGCGGTGGTTTGTTCAGGTACGCATCGCCGTGCATGGTCGGGGAAACAAAATTTCCACTCCAGAGCATTTCCTGGGCCACCAACGAACGAATGGCTTCGTCGTCGATAAAAACCATGATACCCAGGTTGATCAGCAGGGCAGCAGGAAGAAGAAGGAGACTTAGATAGAGAAGCTTTTTGCGCACGGCGCGAAGGTAAGGGCTGGAGTGTTTCAAATTCAAGTCCAGTGCAAACCGTGTTCGTAACGAAATGCACCTTACGAGAGACTTTGCCGTTTAACTCGCCCGCAACGTACGTAGAATGCGGTAGGTTTCCTTTTTTCGTTTACTTCACGGATACTTCAAAAGAGTGGTTCGCGGCGCGTACTTTCCCTTCTGCACTACGCGTAACCACGAAGACGCGGTATTTGCCAATATCATCGGTAGCGGGAAGGTCGAAAGTGGCATCCCCGGCTCCGGTTTCCCAAAGTAGTACCGGGGAGATAGCGGGTACATCACTTTCGGCGGCGTCACGAACCGGAAAGTCGGCTGCTGGCTGCAGCCCTTTGACGGAGAAGCTGTCTTCGGCGTCTGCTGCAGGGAATTTAGAAAGGCCACGGATGGTTTCGATACGGACCACACCGTTGTTCCCTAATGCAGGGAAATTGCGCCGCAACTCACTTCCTACGTAATAGAAGGCGAGGTAACGAATCTCGGAAGGGGAGAGGTTCATGACGTAATTATCGTCCCGGGTAAGGCGGCCGTCGATGATGTAAAGCGGGTTTTCACCGAAGTAGCGCTGATTGGGTGCGTTGTACAGCCGGGCGGTGTAGTTGCCTTTCTTTAGCCGCACTTTGAGCTCTCCCGCTACCTCTTTGAAGAAGGTGAACATGTCCGGAAAAGCCTTGTAATCCTGCACATTAAAGTCCCGGTTGGGCCGCACTTCGCGGGGTGTTTCCCGGCTTGCGGCAGCATCGATTTCGGTTTCTACGGTCGCGAACAACTGGTAGATTTTACGGCGACGCCGGCTTAAATCGATGTAAGTGGCGACGGCCTGGGTAACGACTGGCTTCTCTGCGATTGGAGATAACTTGAACTCTACGGTAGATGGTTTCAGATCAGCACCGTTCAAATCTCGAAGCTGGAGCATTTTCTCCCCTTCAAAAGGAGGAGTCTGGAGGGTTACACTTCCTGCTTCGTCTGACTTGGCGAAGCCGAATTCGTAGCGGTTGGGGTCGAAAACGGGCAGAAGGTTGGTGGTCAGGGGAGTGCCCGCAGCCGTCATAACCTCAGCGGGGTAGAACAGAGTGTCTACCCAAGTGTCGGCAGCCGGAATATTGGAACCACCGGAGGTAAGAAAGAAGGCTTCTGCGTTAGACGTAATGACGTCTTCGTTGACAATGCTGAGGCTGTACGCATCACCGTTGGTGCCGGAAAGGGTAAGCTTGTTGCCGGTCATGCCGAGTGCAAGCCCCGCCGCAGGCGGGGTGTCAGAAGCGGCCGTATTCCCTTCGGCCTCGCTGGGCTCAACGCGCTTATCCGCGTAGACAGGGTGGCGTACAGTCCCGATGTCAAGGGTTTGTCCGCTGGAAGAGAGCCCGGTAAAGGAGACACGGAAATAGCCGGTTTGAGCCTCAAAAGGCCAACGATAGTACCCTTGGTAGCGGCCACCGTCTTCGGCGGAGAGAAAGAAATAGTCGATGGCGTCACCGTTGGGGCTATAGACGGTTGCTCTCACTTTGGGGGGAGCCGGGCTGGGCGGGTACACCGAAAACCAGGCTACTTCGCCCGCTACATGGAAGGGGCGGTCGAAATGAACAGATGTCTGGGCCGAAACCGCACCCATCGTCAGGAAAAGAATAAATACTGTCAGCAAACGCATGGCTGGGAAATTGGAGGAGTTAGAGGGATTTGCAGCGTCGGGTTTGCCCGATGCCCGTGGTAGCGAAAGCCGGTACTAAAGCTCCCACCACGGCGGGCGGATGGTTGTGGAAGTATTGCTTGCTACCAGACAATCGGTACACCTGTTGACAGGTGGCGGCATGGGGGAGTTAAGCGGACAGGCGGCGGTAGGGTTGCCGGCCTGTTCCTTTGTAACCGGAACACGAATGATGGAAGGCTGCGTGACATAAAAATAGCCGAATACATTGTCGATACTGCCATCCTCGCTTTTCACGTTACCGATGACCGGGCCGCCGGGGGCTTCGAATATGCTGAGTTCGGTACTCGCAATGGCGCTCACCTGATCGAAGTACGTGAAAGCCTCGCGGGAGATGGCTTCCTGCCGGATTTCCATATAGTTGGCTTCGGCGTAACGGAAAGAGACGGGGTTTTTACCCAAAGAGTAATCATTGAGCTCGGTTACGTTTGAGCTGGGGCCTACAACCTTTACGGAAGTTCCCTCAAAAGGCAGGTCGATATAGCAGGTTTTTATCCCGGTAGAGGTATCGCTGCTCATGTCGGTTTGCTGGTAGTATTCAGTGAGGAGCCACCGCACGTAGGCGGAAGATCCGTCGGGGTAGCGCAGAGGGGTGGAAATGGTGTACTCGATGGCGGGCTCTTCTCCCGGCACGCCTACCTGGTTTTCTACCGTTATGGTGGTTAGAGTTGCCGAGGCACTGCTGGCCTCGAGGGTAGGAGGCAGGGTCTCGGGCGTACTGACAAAGGTGTTGCCCTCGCGGGTACGGACGACGACGTTGAATTCCATCCCCTCTTCGGTCCGGAACGAAGGATCTCCGGCAGGGATGGTGGCACGGTAGATACCATCGCGGTAGAGCAGTTCGAGTTCCTGGCCGTCATTGTTTACGATGCGGACATCGGCGGTAACGATCTGCCCGGGGCGGTTGCTGTTCTCGAAGCGGAAGAGTTCTTCCAGCAAGACTTCGGCGTCCGTGAATTCCTCATCGACCAGGAGGCGCCCCGACACAACAATTCCGTCGGGTAGGGGAAGCCCCTGGGTAAGATCAATCTCATCGACACATCCGAAAAGGAGGACCGCCAGGAGGGCGGCTAAAGAGATACGTTTCATTGGGTATGGTTTAGAATCAGGGGGCGGTTACACGGTGCGGGCAGGGCGGCATTTCCCAACGCTTCTCTGCACCTGCGTTTGCGCCATACTGCAATCGCTGTTTTTTAACGGGTTTCGATGTTGAACGTGATGGCGGGAAATACGGTGCCGAGGACCGCCAGGCGGTTGGCAACGTTGCTGCGGTCGGGGGCCTGGGTGTAATAGACCGAGAAGGCATTCTTGCGACCGTAAACGTTGTAGAGCGAAATGGTCCAGCTCGTTTGTACCTTCTTGGTTTCATCGTATCCTTTACCCAGGGTGTAGGCAAGATCGAGGCGGTGGTAATCAGGAATGCGGACCGCGTTGCGGTCGCTGTAGACGGGAACGGAAAGTCCGTTTTCCACCCGGTAGCTGCCTACCGGTGCGGTTACGGGCCGCCCCGTGCCGTAAGTGAAGTTGGCGGTCAGGGTATTTCTTTTATTGGGGTTCCAGTTGATGGTGGCCACGAAGTTGTGGGGTTTATCGAAGTTGGAGTTGTAATACTCGCCACCGTTGATGCCAGCGATCTTACGCTGGGTGCTGGAGTAGGTGTAACTGAGCAGACCGTTGAGTGTACCGACCTTGCGCTTGGCACTAAGCTCGAGACCGTAAGCCCGTCCTTCACCGATCAGGATTTCTGTTTCCAGACTGGGGTTTACGATCACTTCGGCGAAGTCGCGGTAGTCCCACAACTCATCGATTTGGCGGGCGTAAATTTCGGCACCGAGCTCAACGTTGTTGTTGTCTTTATTGATGAAGTAACCCAGCGATACGTTGTGACTCAGAAAAGGAGGAATGTAGCGGGTCGCCAACTGATACTGTGAACTGGGAGTAGGAGAATCGCTTACGTAGATCTGGTTGAGGAACTGCGCCGTACGGCCGTATCCTGCCCGGATAGAAGCGTTGCCGTTGAGGCGGAAACGCATACTCAGGCGTGGTTGCAGACTGTTGAAGGAGGTGATGAGGTCTCCTGACCCGTAGCGAACGGAGTCGATGATTCCGCCCCGCACAGGAATGTCATCTTCGTAGAGGTTTTCGGTACCGGGGCCGAGGAAACGGTAATTGGTGTAGCGCAATCCTGCACTGATGCTGAACCGGTCGCTGACGGCGTAGTCCACACTGCCGAAGGCGCTGGCCTCCATGGCCTGTTCATCTTCAAGGCCTGCGGGGTCCACAAAGGATTCATCAGAGGCGGGCGCGCGGCTGCCCGGATTTACGGTGAAACGGTTGATTTCTAATCCGCCTTCAAATTGCATCTTCTCCGTAGCATCGAAGTTGATCTTTGGCTTGATGGTGAAGTACTGGATTCCGTTGTCGACCTGCTCGGCGGTTAACGCCCGGAGATCGCTTTGGCTGCTTTGGTAGTCGCTGAAGACGAGGCTGAGGTCGCCATAGAGCTTGTCGCTGAAAATTTGTTTCCAGGTAGCCTGCCCCATCGTTGTCTGGTAGTCGAAGGCGAAGGTTTCGTTGTAGTTGAATTCGTCCTGCGAGCCGTAGCCCTGAAGGATCAGCGTGGAGTTCTCGCCGATGCGCTGCGTGAAGCGCAGGTTGCCATCGAAGAAGAAGGTGCTGGAGTTTTTCACTTCGTCCACGCTGGCGAGTTTAAGGGCCCAGTCGGCGTAGCTGGAGCGTGCCCCGAAGATGAAACTGCTGCGGTCCTTCACAATCGGTCCTTCCAGCATCACCTTTCCGGTAACGGGGCCGATACCGGCCTTGACGCGGAAGTGGTCGAAGTTGCCGTCGCGCAACTGAACGTCGAGGACCGAAGCGAGGCGGCCACCAAAACGAGCGGGCATGTTGGCTTTGTAGAGGTCTACCGATTTGATCACATCGGCATTGTACGTGCTGAAAAAGCCAAGTGCGTGGCTGGAGTTGATGAGTGCGCCGTTGTCCATCAGCAAGAGGTTCTGATCGATTTCTCCGCCGCGGACGTTAAAGCCGGAGGCGCCTTCACCGATGGAACTTACGCCGGGGTTAAGCAGCAAAGCTTTTACAACATCGGCTTCGCCCATGAAAGTAGGCAGTTTTTCGAGCTGTGCCAGGTCGAGACGCTGCACGCCGGCCTGCACGCGGTTGACGTTAGCATCGGCGGCCTGCTCGGTGACCACGATTTCCTGAAGATTGGTGCCGGAGGCACCGAGTGCGATGTCGTACTCACCACTACCGTTCACTTTTATTTCGCGGCGGTTGGCACCGAAGCCGACGTAGGAGATGATCATCGTATAACTGCCGGGGCGAAGTTTCAGTTCGTAGTTGCCGTCAATATCTGTTGCGGCAGCAGCGGTGTTGTTTTCAACCTGTACGGTGGCACCGATGAAAGTCTCGCCCGTAGACTGATCGGTTATTTTTCCGGTGATGGTTGCCAGGCCGTCGGCACCGAGACTTTCGAGGGTGCCGATGTAAGCAGGGCCAGAGGGCTCTCCCTGGCTGGTGGCGGGGAGGTCTTCCTCGATCCGGTCGGCAACGGCGGCGTAGTACGCCGCGTCGAATTCTGTACCGATAGTGATTGCGGAGCCAATTACGTAAACACGATCGCGGTAATCCACAAAATCAAGGACGGAGCCCTTGAGGATGGCATCGAGGGCTTCCCGCATGGTGGCGTCTTTCAGGTCGAGGCTGATGTCGCTTTTTGGGAGCTGGTCTTCTTCAAAAAATACCTTTACCGGCAAGTTTGCGTTGATCTGGCGCAGGGCTTCTGCACGGGAGATCGAAGCATCCGTCAGGTTCAAAGTTACGGGAGCTCTTTGGGCACTTATTCCGTTACAAGCATCGGGACCGGCAATCGCGCATATCAATATGTCGCTGACGCAGGTGCATAGCAAGATTAGGAAGGCAATGGGAATTAACTGTTTCATTTTAGTTGTTGACTGGGGTGATCGCGTGATCCTGCCGCTAATGTACGTAGTAAAAAGCCTTATGCATCGGCCTGGGCCCTCAAGAAACCGGCCAATGGTAAGCTGGACAACGAAAATAGGCTGCCGCTTAAAATTCTGTAACGGTGGGTAAAGTACACTAAAAAGGGATAATCGGTTTTGTTTTATTTTGTTTTTCGAAATTATTTATGGTTGGGATTGGTTTCGCTTTGTTGAAACCCAAAATAGACTATGATTAACCACCCCGTGAAAGGGCCATAATGACCGGATATACACGGGGAAACTTGTTTGTTTAACCGGTTATTTTTTCTAAACCGGAGTGGCTCTTGCTGTGAGGGCGGTTCTTTTGGAGGAGGGCATGGTCATCCGGCGAATGAACGAGTAACCAGAAACGTTGCTTTGCACCTGCGTCCGCGCCAGTGCCGTACCTTTACGACGCATACCAATCTGACCAAATGAAATCCGCGTTCTTTTTACTTCTGTTTTTCGTTGCAACAGCATTACCTGCTCAGGGCACACTCCTGACCAGCGTAGTGAACAGTGAAATAGAAATCGAGAACTGCGCCCGTATTAACGACCGGGAAGTTCAGTTCGGGCCCGCCGTGTACGGAGAAGACCTCGTGTTTCTGACGAGGCCACGTGTAGGCAACATCGATCCGCTGACGCGTAAGACCTATTTCAAGCTTTTCCGTTCTCCGCTGGGCCGTGATGGTATGCCGGCGCGCGCCAAAAAATTTTCTGTAGAACTCAATTCAAATTACAACGAAGGCCCGGTTTCTTTCACCCAGGAAGACAGGGTGATCTTTTTTACCCGGACACAGCTCGACGACGGTGCCACGATTGAGGACCTGAACGGCAAGGCCAACCTGGGCATCTACTCTGCTTATCGTGCTGAATACGACTGGGCCGGCGTGCGTGCTTTACCTTTCAATGGCCGGAATTTCAGTAACCAGCATCCTTCGGTTACGCCGGATGGTCGCCGGGTTTTCTTCTCCAGTAACCGCGAAGGCGGGTACGGCGGGTACGATCTGTACTTCTCGGACTTTTTCGAAGGTCGCTGGAGTGATGCCATCAATATGGGGCCCGATATCAATACGGAAGCCAACGAAGCGTTCCCTCATATTCACCCGAGTGGCCGGCTGTTCTTTTCAAGCCAGGGCCATGGCGGCCAGGGTGGCTACGATATTTTTATGGTAGACCTCAGCGGTCGTCGGTGGGGCTCGGTGATTAACCTGCCCACCCCCGTGAATTCGCCGGGCGATGATGTAGGGATAACCCTTACGCCCGATGGTACACGGGCATACCTTGCTTCCGATCGGGAGGGAGGAATGGGGATGGACGATATCTACATGTTGCGCCTGAAACAGGGAATTACCTCTCTACAGGGGCCCGAAATCGACGGAGAAACATTTACCGTTTACGACGGAGCCAACAGCCGCCGGGTTAGCGGCGCCCAGGTCTGGTTCGGGGAAGTAGACCCATCTGGCCGGTTACCGGCCAGTTATTACTCGTTTGAGCTGGAGCAGAAAGCAGGCGAAAAGAAGTTGGTCCCGGTAGTGAAACCTTTAGGGTTGCTTGCTCCTTCTTCGCTGAGGACCGATCGCGAGGGAAGTCTGAGGCTAGAGCTCACCGTTGGCAAAACCTACGAACTGCGGGTGTATAAAGACGGGTTCTCTCCGGATGTACTTCGGTTCATTTACACAAAAAACGGTCCCAGCCGGCCGTTGGTGATGACACTTTTGCCCAACAATTGCCGGCTCGTTTCGGGCCGGATCTGGGACGTGAAGGGAGGAGGTATCGAGAACGTACCGATTCAGTTTCGTCCGGAAAACTGCAATGCTGCCAGTATATCGACGAGTACGGACGCAGCGGGAAACTATGAGATTTGTCTGCCCATGGGCTGCAACTTTATGGCGGTAGCGGGGCGGCCCGGCTACCAAACGGGGACCGGGCGTCTTTCTGCCGAACAGTTGGCGGGGAGCGAACTTCCGGTCTTTGATATAGCATTGCAACCTGAGGGTAACGTTAGCCGGAGAGGACTGAATACAGTAGATGCTGTTCTTTCCTTGCCAGGACTGAATTTTTTCGACAATACGGCTATTCTACAGGAGAATCTTTCTCCCGATTTAGACTTGATTCAACGGTTGCTGGAAACCCGACCGGACGTTAATTTCCTGATTATAGCTCATACAGATGGGGTTGGCAGTCAGGCTGAATTGCTTCAGATGGGGGAAAAGCGGGCGGAGGCCGTTCGTCAGAGTCTGTTGCTGCGCGGGGTCGAAAATAATCGGTTACGGACGGTCTCTTACGGCAATGCTTACCGTCTCCGGCAGTGTACCAATTGCACCACAGCAGACTTTGCTGCAAATACCCGACTGGAGGCCAAGGTGATCGGCTGGTAGGCATAAGGGGCAATTTTGCCTTATCTTTACTGCGCAAAAGAGAAAGATTTCAACCGGTCCCCGGGCATTCGCCAGAGCAATAGCCATGACGAAGACCCCTTCTTCTTCCTCCTCCGCCTTACGTATCCGTGATCTCGGACCGGGTGATCAACCCCGCGAAAAACTGCTGGCGCACGGGCCGCGCTCCCTTTCGGATGCCGAAATTATTGCGATTATTCTAGGATCGGGAATACCCGGTGCGTCCGCCCTTGATGTTGCCCGGCGGTTGCTGCTGTCGGTAGATCATAACCTGCACGACCTGGCCCGCAGAGAAGTGGCTGATTTTCGTCGGTTTAAGGGAGTGGGCAAGGTCAGAGCGATTAAACTGGTTGCCGCCCTGGAACTAGGACGGAGACGGGAAGCAGCACTGGTTCAGGAGAAGCCTGAACTGGGAAACAGCGAACAATGTTACCGGTTTCTGCGACCGGTTTTGGGGGATCTGCCCCACGAGGAATTTTACCTTCTGGTACTCAACCGGGCTAACCGTTTACTCGGTTCTCACCTCATCAGCCGGGGCGGGGTGACGGGAACGGTGGCTGACGCGAAAACGATTTTCCGGGCTGCGCTTTCTCACGGCAGCGCTACGTCTTTAGTGCTGGCGCACAATCACCCCAGCGGGCAGGCGTTCCCGAGTCAGGCAGACATCCGGCTTACCCGTAAACTGCGCGACGGCGCCCGTAACCTCGATCTGTACGTTCTGGATCACGTCATTGTAGCGGGAGAGGGGTACTATAGCTTTGCAGACGCAGGAGTCCTCTATCCTGAGGATAACCATTGAACATGAAGTGCTGTAATTTCCCGGGGCAGAGAGGATGAACCCACTAATGAGTGGGGGGTAGATGGCTTAACCGACGGGCTCCGGAGGCGTGTCGGGAGGCCGTTCGGGACGATGGGTGCAATGTTGTTTCGGGCGGGACAAGAGCGAATTTTGGTGGGGCAAAGCCAGTGTAACCCTCAATTTGCGGGCATGGATTTGCATCCAGAAACATCATACTATCCCGCTATCAATCCAGAAACCCTATCTTCGCGCCACAAATAGCGGATCGGGCCTCCCGAGCCAGCCCAACCACCAACATAAAACACAAGCTGTATGGCTACTACATCGGACATTAAGAACGGCTTTACGTTCAAGCACAACCAGGACATCTACACTATCGTAGAGTTTCAACACGTGAAGCCAGGTAAGGGGCCGGCTTTCGTCCGTACCAAATTCAAAAGCCTTTCTACCGGCAAAGTCCTGACCGAAACTTTCCCCTCCGGCCACAAGATCGAAGAAGTACGCGTGGAGCGCCACAAGATGCAGTACCTCTACAAAGATGATATGGGGTACCACTTCATGAACAACGAAACCTATGATCAGGCTGCGATTGCAGACTATCTGATCGAGAACCCGGGCATGCTGCGTGAAGGAGATACCGTAGAAGTATTGTACAATACGGAAAACAACTCTCCCCTTACGGTAGACCTGCCCCAGTACATCGAAATGGAAATCACCTACACTGAGCCAGGAATTAAAGGTGATACAGCGACCAATACGCTGAAACCTGCTACCGTAGAGACTGGTGCAGAAGTACGGGTGCCTTTGTTCATCAACGCCGGTGACCGGATCAAGATCGATACGCGCACCAACACTTACGTTTCCCGCGCTAAAGACTAGTAGGGCTGCAATACAGTCGTGTTGCTTTACGCGCGGATCTTCCGTGCACCGTGTAGCGACTATATTGTGCCATCGTGAGGTGTTCCTGTTCCCGCAAATTGCTGCTGCCGAAATTATTTAGCATGCAGCAGTCTTGCTCTGCCCTCATAACGTGGCAGCGACGACAATACCCCACACGACATTATTATACGATTACATTACTATTTATATTGAGGACCAAAACAAACTCGTCCGTATGACGCTGAAAGAAATCCAGGAGTTGATCAAGCTCGTAGCCAAAACCGAACTTTCCGAATTCCGTTACAAAGACGGAGACGTAAAACTGCACATTCGTGGTAAGTCCTACGTTGGCAGCGGAGGTGGTAACCGCCAGTCCGGTGCGGGGCCATCCATCATTAATGTTCCCGCAGCAGCTCCTGCTTACGGACCTGCTCCGGCAGCTCCTGCTCCGGCAGCACCCGTTGCTCCGCAAGCACCCGCTGCACCCGCGGCCGCGCCTAAAGCAGATGATGAAAGTCGCTACGTAGAAGTGAAGTCACCCATGATCGGTACTTTCTACCGTTCTCCTTCGCCCGACAAAGACCCTTACGTGAAGGTGGGAGACATGATCAAAAAAGGCGATACGGTATGTATCGTGGAAGCAATGAAGCTGTTCAATGAAATTGAATCTGAAGTAAGCGGGAAAATCGTGAAGATGCTGGTAGATGATGCCTCTCCGATCGAGTATGATCAGCCGCTCTACCTCGTAGATCCAGCTTAAGCATTTATTGTACAGAGTATTTGTACCGTGGCGTTCAGCATTCGGACTGCACACAATTCGTGGGCATCCCGAATGCCGGATACCAACGCCCAGATACTATTAAGTAATACTTCAACGGTACCGGCCTTCCCCTTTGTGTGGGGCATGTACCGACTGATATAAAGCTACGCCTTCTATGGCTGAGAAGTTCAAGAAAATCCTCATCGCCAACCGCGGCGAAATTGCTCTGCGCATTATCCGGACAGCCCGGGAGATGGGCATCAAAACAGTTGCGATCTACTCTACGGCAGACCGGGAAAGCCTGCACGTTCGTTTTGCCGACGAAGCAGTCTGCATCGGCCCTCCCTCTTCTACCGACAGCTACCTGAGTATTCCCAAAATCATGGCCGCGGTGGAAATCACCAACGCAGATGCCGTGCACCCCGGTTACGGGTTCTTGTCGGAGAACGCTGACTTTGCGGAAATCTGTACCGAATACGGCGTCAAATTCATCGGGCCAAAGCCAGAGCACATCCGCCAGATGGGTGATAAGATCACGGCTAAAGATACCATGATCAAAGCCGGTGTACCGGTAGTGCCGGGAGACGGCGAGTTGCTGAAAAGCGTCGAAGATGGCCTTCAGCAGGCAGAAGTAATGGGCTACCCCGTTATCATCAAAGCCACCGCCGGAGGCGGTGGAAAAGGAATGCGTATGATCGCCGCCCCGGAAGAATTTCAGGGGGCGTGGGACAGCGCCCGGGCCGAAGCCAAAGCGGCTTTCGGTAACGACGGAATGTACATGGAAAAGTACATTACGGAGCCTCGCCACATCGAAATTCAGGTAGTAGGAGACCAGTACGGAAAAGTTATTCACCTTTCTGAACGTGACTGCTCCGTACAGCGCCGCCACCAGAAACTTCTCGAAGAATGCCCCAGCCCGTTCATGACCGACGAACTACGCGAACGCATGGGCCAGGCCGCCATTAAAGCCGGTGAAGCCATCAATTATGAAGGGGTGGGAACGGTAGAGTTCCTCGTTGACTCTGACCGGAATTTCTACTTCATGGAGATGAATACCCGTATCCAGGTAGAGCATCCGGTAACCGAAGAAGTTCTTGATCTCGACCTGATTCGGGAGCAGATTAAAGTTGCCTACGGAGAACACCTGACCGGTATGAACTACGTGCCGAAAGGTCACGCGATCGAGTGCCGGATCAACGCTGAAGACCCCTGGAATAACTTCCGCCCAAGCCCGGGGAAAATCACCAGCTTCCACAGTTCCAAAGGACACGGCGTACGGGTAGACACCCACGTTTACGCCGGTTACACGATCAGCCCCTACTACGACAGTATGATCGCGAAGATCATCGTTCGGGCACCCACACGGGCGGATGCCATCACCAAGATGGAAAGAGCACTGAACGAATTCATCATCGAAGGCGTCAAAACAACCGTCCCTTTCCATCAATGGCTGATGAAGCAGGAGGATTTCCGTGAAGGGAATTTCGACACCGGCTGGTTGGGGCAACAGACCTTGCCAAAAGGATAAGCGCCTGCGGGCTTGATTTTCCGTAATAAAAAAGCGTTCAGTATCCTAACTACCTCATATGGTTGTCAGCATACTGAACGCTTTTTTTTTGGGAGCACAGCTTGAGCTTACGCAGCCATTTTCAGAAGTTCAATAGTCTTCTTGATGCCTTCTTCTTCGGAGAGGCTGTCTCCTTCGTACTCTACGCCGATCCATCCGGTGTAGCCAGCATCCTTGACGGTTTTCAGGATTTTCTTGTAGTCCGATTCTTTTTCCCAGCCATCTGCATCGAAAACGTTGGCTTTGGCGGATACTGCTTTGGCGTAGGGCATGAGTTCCTCAACGCCTTTGTAACGATCGTATTCTTCCAGGCAATTGCGCCAGTTCCCTTCTTCGCGGGTGATGCAGAAATTGCCGAAATCCGGTAGTGTCCCGCAGTTGTCCATACCCGTGTTCTTGATGACATTGGCCAGCCATTGCCCGTTGGAACTGTAGCCTCCGTGGTTCTCGACGATGACGTTGATGCCGTTGGTTTTTCCGTATTCAGACAGTTTTGCGAGCCCTTCAGTAGCAGCTTTAGCAACTTCTTCGGCGGTGCCTTTTCCTGCGGCGTTGACGCGGATGCTGTGGCAACCGAGGAATTTGGCGGCGTCAATCCACTTGTGGTGGTTGTTCACGGCTTCCATCCGTTTGTTCTTGTCGGTATCGCCGAGGTTGCCTTCGCCGTCGCACATGATGAGCACAGAGGTGACGCCGTTGTCGTCGGCCCGTTGTTTCATTTGCTTGAGGTAGTCCATGTCGGTAGCCTTGTCCTTGAAGAACTGGTTGACGTATTCGATGCCGGACAGGCCGAAGGTTTCGCGGGTAACTTTGGCGAAGTCGAGGTTGTCCATTTCACCGGCTTTAAGGGTGCGGTGGAGGCTCCATTGAGCGAGGCTGATGTCGAACCACAGGGAGGGCTCGGCAGCAGGTGCGGGGGTGGCTGCTTCGGCAGTAGCTCCGTCTTCGGAGGTAGTGCTGTTACCACAACTCAGGAGGCCGGTAGTGCCCAGGAGGCCGAGCGCAAGGCCAGCTTTGGAGGAAGTGCGGAGGAAATTTCGTCTTTGCATGAATGTGTGTTTTTGGAAGTGTAGAGATACGGAAAATTTAGACTATTTCTGTAGTCATTAACTTACAGCATAACCAATTACCTGAAGCAATGGCAAAGAACGAACCCAAAACAAAACCCACCGCAGTAAACCCACAGACTTTTGTGGCTGCAGTCGAAGATGAGCAGAAGCGTGCAGATGCAGAATGGGTGATGGCCATGATGGAGGAAGTTACCGGAGAGCCGCCCGTGATGTGGGGCCCAAGCATTATCGGGTTCGGAACCTACCACTACGTCTACGAATCAGGGCGCGAAGGCGACTGGATGCTTACCGGATTCAGCCCGCGGAAAGCGGCTCTTTCGATTTACCTGATGAGCGGCCTTAAACAGGAGGAAGAGTACCTGGCCAAACTTGGGAAATACAAAACGGGTAAGAGCTGCCTCTACGTAAAGCGACTGAGCGATATTGATACCGATGTGCTGCGCGCGATGGTGGTGGCGTCGGTAGCTAAGGTTCGGGCGGGAGAGATCCGGTACTGAGCCATGCTTGCCCTCTAACCTTTATTGCACCCGCGGCCGCGCCCGGATTGCCCCTCGTCATTCACCATGGAAAATCCTTGAGCCACTCTCCCCGCACAGTGGTGCCGGAAGACTGTCGGAATTGGGAGGACAGAAATTATAATGTTTAAACTTTTTTCTCCGGAGAGTGCAACCCCGACGAGAGGGATGCGTCTATACGAATACACTAGTAGTTAGACATATCCACATGAGACGAATCAACCTGTTATTACTGTTGCAGCTTCTTTTATTTGCAGGACTTTACGCGCAGAGTACCCGCCCGGAATACACCACCACACGCATCGAAGGCGAAGCGCCAACCATAGATGGCCACCTCGATGATAAAGCCTGGAACCAGGTAGAGTGGGGCGGCGACTTTCATCAGCGCCAGCCCAGCGATATTGAACCGGTGAGCCAGGAAACCGCTTTCAAAATCCTTTACGACGACCGTTACGTCTACGTAGCGTGGCGCGCCTTCGATACGGAACCGGAAAAAATTGAAGCCCGCCTTGGCCGGAGAGATGATTTTCCCGGCGACTGGGTAGAGATCAACTTCGATAGTTTTAACGATAAGCGTTCCGGATTCTCTTTTTCCGCCTCGGCGAGCGGCGTGCGGGGTGATGAGTTCATCAGTAACGACGGCAACAACTGGGACAGCAGCTGGAACCCGACCTGGTTCTTCAAATCGAGGACTGATGACCAAGGCTATACAGCAGAAGCGCGGATACCACTCTCTCAGCTCCGCTTCGGCAAGGAGGAAAACCAAACATGGGGCCTGCAGGTGAACCGTCACTTCTTCCGCGGGCAGGAGCACAGCTCCTGGGCTCCCGTTAAACAGACCCAGAACGGATGGGTTAGCCGGTTCGGCGTACTGAAAGGGCTAGATGGCATCAAGGCCCGTAAGCCTCTTGAGATTCAACCCTACGTACTCGGCCAACTGCGCACCGGCGGAGACTTCGCCGGAGATGATCCCTTTGAGCGTACTACTGACACACGCCTCAGTGCAGGCTTCGACGGCCGGGTAGGAATA
This sequence comes from Neolewinella aurantiaca, assembly GCF_008014675.1. Taxonomy (GTDB): domain Bacteria; phylum Bacteroidota; class Bacteroidia; order Chitinophagales; family Saprospiraceae; genus Neolewinella; species Neolewinella aurantiaca. The sequence goes on from NZ_VOXD01000004.1 coordinate 171,345, forward strand.
ACGAACGACGTAGTGGTAGACTTTACCGTGAATCCTGATTTTGGCCAGGTAGAAGCCGATCCGGGAGCCATCAACCTGGATGGCTTTCAGATTTTCTTCCAGGAGCAGCGTCCGTTCTTTGTTGAGGGCCGGAATATCTTCGATTACCGCCTGACCCAGGCTGAAGCCGGGGGCTCGTACAATGGCGATTTATTGTTTTACAGCCGCCGGATCGGAGGTGCGCCCAGCAGGTTTGTTGGCGAAAACCCGGGAGTTGGCAGGTTTGTACAGCAGCCTGAGAACACCACGATTATCGGTGCTGCCAAGGTGAGCGGTAAAACGCAAAGTGGCCTTTCGTTGGGGCTGCTGTCCAGTTTCACGGAGCGTGAGTTCGCCACAGTTATTGACAACAACGGTGAGAGCAAAGAGCAGGTAGAGCCTTTCACCAGTTACAACGTTGGCCGGGTACAGCAGGATTTCAACGATGGGCAAAGCTCCATCGGGGTAATGCTTACCAGCGTGAACCGGGATTTGCACACCGAGGAACTTAACTTCCTGCACAACAATGCTTACTCCAGCGGCGTCGATCTGGTTCATCGGTGGAAAGACCGGGCGTGGCAATTGCGGGCGAACATGGTCTGGAGTCAGGTACGTGGTTCGGAGCAGGCCATTACACGCACGCAGCGGGCCTTTGAGCACAACTTTCAGCGACCGGACGCAGACCACCTTTCAGTTGACAGCACGGCCACCCGCCTCAACGGTACGGGCGGTACGGTAGCTATCGGCGAGTTCAACGGCGACTGGGTCTTTGAAACGGGAGCAACTTTTCGCAGCCCGGGGCTGGAGCTGAACGATATCGGTTTTCTCAACAACACGGAACAGATGAACTTCTTCGCGTGGGGTGCCCGCCGTTGGCGGAACCCGACCAAAGCCTTTAACCGGTTCCAGTGGAACCAGAACATTTATGCGGGCTGGGATTGGAGCGGAGCGGCCCTGAACCGCAGTTACAATACCAACGTTTGGGGGCAGTTCAAGAATTTCTCCAATTTCAACTTCTTCGTTAATCTGGAACAACAGGACATTAGCCGGAACGCACTGAGGGGCGGGCCCCTCTTCCGGAGATCTCCCGGTTTTGCGACCGGAGGAGGAATCGGGACCGACCAGCGGAAAAAACTCCGTGCTTACCTGTACTTCAACGGCGGCCAGAGCTACGACGGAAACGTGATGGGAGGATCAGTAAGCCTGGATGTAGCCTACCAGCCTACCGATGCCCTTTCGTTGAGTGTTGAGCCAAGCTTTAATCCGTCTACCCGCCGGGATCAGTACATCACTACACAGACTATTGGTGGGCGTACCGGCTACATCCACGGCCAGATTGAACAGCAGGTCTTCAGCCTTACGATGCGGGCGACGTATAACCTTACCCCCGACTTCACGATCCAGTACTACGCTCAGCCATTCGTGGCCCGGGGCGTGTACGACGAATTTAAGATCGTGGACAATCCGCTGGCTAAGGATTTTGACAATCGTTTCATCGTTTTTCCCGAATCCTCCGTCACCTATGACGCTGTAAACGATAACTACAGCATCAACGATCAGGAAGACGGGGCCACCGACTGGGCGTTCAGGAACCCGGACTTTAATTTCCTGCAGTTCCGCTCCAACCTGGTCATCAGGTGGGAGTACCGGCCCAGTTCAACGGTGTTTTTGGTATGGTCTCAGGGTACTTCGGGCGGCACCGATCCGGCCAAGGGCGTTTTCTCTGCCTTGTCCGAAGATTTATTTGCCGGAGACCTGCGGAACACTTTTTTGGTAAAGGGAACTTACCGGCTGGTGAGGTAGCAGCGTGCACGATTTAGCTGGTCTTTATCAGGATTTGGCTGTTCTTTAAGTTGGAACTGCAGAGAACATCAATTTTCTTCTGCCTTTAATTCATCTTTCTTCTCGTCTTTTTATCAAACAATCCTGAGCTTGCTTTATGACGTGGCTTACCGTTTTTTTTTAGGGCCGTCTTGGTGGTGTGTTCGATCGCTGCGCAGCCTGATTTGCGCGCACACCCTGTGGAAACAAAGGTTACGGAGAAGGAGATAAGAATAACAATAAAGTAAACCCGTAGCTGTTTCATACGTTGTAGCGATTGTGCATTTGCCTTTGAGAACGCCAAAATTGGGCATTTAAGCACGAAAAACCTTATCAAATCAAAAATTTAGCTCAAAAATGTTGCAAGGGGCTTTCTCCCGACCAATATTTGCCGCTCTTAATCCATATCCAAAATCCTGAACCAATGAATAAAGGAGAACTCGTGGCGTCTATCGCCGACAATGCTGGTCTTACTCAAAGCCAAGCCGAAGCTGCTCTTAGCGCCACTCTCGACGCCATCCAGGGCGCCCTCAAAGGCGGCGACAGCGTAAGCCTCGTAGGCTTTGGTACTTTCTCTGCCAACGAACGCCCTGCGCGCGAAGGCCGTAACCCACGTACCGGTGAGACCATCCAGATTGCTGCTAAAACCGTTGCTAAATTCAAGCCCGGTAAGAAACTCAGCGATGCTTTGAACTAGTCTTAACCGACCAGTTAATCTTAAATGATCAGCGACCCGCTCTCCTTGTGAGGGTGGGTCGCTTTCGTTTTCGGCAAACCCCGGCACGCAGGGAGCGACCTGAAGGTGGAAGAGATCACCGGCAGGAGAGCGAACATCCTCACCATTTCTACCTTATAAAAAGTAATGCACAGTTAACGGCAAAAGACTTAGCTTTGCATTTAACTTATCTCCCGAAAAAATCGTTTTCGGAGAAACAACCAAGATTTTATGGCAGACATCCAAGAACTAGAACGCATCGCCAGCCAGGTGAGACGCGACATCATCCGCCAGGTTTACCTTTGTCAGAGTGGTCACCCCGGTGGTTCCCTCGGCAACGCTGACCTGCTTACAGCGCTATATTTTGAGGTGATGGAGAATGACCCCAGCTTCAATATGGAAGGCAAGGGTGAAGATATTTTTCTCCTCTCCAACGGTCACATCAGTCCGGTGTTTTACTCCGTACTTGCGCACCGCGGTTACTTCCCGGTGAAGGAACTGGCGACTTTCCGCCAGATCAACTCCCGCGTTCAGGGCCACCCAACTACCCACGAAGGACTGCCGGGTATCCGGATCGCATCCGGCTCTTTGGGCCAGGGCCCGTCCGTAGCCTGCGGTATGGCACTCGCCAAACGCATGAACGGAGACGACAAGACCATCTTTGTACTTACCGGCGACGGCGAGCAGCAGGAAGGCCAGATCTGGGAAGCAGCACTCTTTGCTCCCCACAACAAACTGGAGAACCTGGTACTCATCATCGATGACAACGGCCAGCAAATCGACGGACCTACCGAAGATGTACTCAAGCTTGGCAGCTTTGAGGACAAGTACAAGGCTTTTGGTTGGGACATCATGCACATGGACGGCAACAACATGGCCGAGACAGTAAAGGTGCTCAAAGAAGCCCAGGCCAAGCGCAACGGTAAGCCAACCTGTATTGTGATGAAAACAGCAATGGGTAAAGGGGTAGACTTCATGGAAGGAACCCACCACTGGCACGGAAAGGCCCCGAGCGAAGAGCAGACAAAAGTTGCTCTGGCTCAACTGGAAGAAACCCTTGGTGACTTCCCGGCATAACCGGCCCTTCCTTAGCTGCTAACGAGCACCCCGGTTACCTCAACTTGTAACCTTCACTGCTACCGTCCCCCCCCCCCCCAACATTGCACCTGCGCGCCCGCCCAGATGCCTCTCCTAATAAAGAATTTCATAGCTATGCTATCCTTAGATAAATTGCAACAAACTGGCAAAAAAGCCACCCGCGATGGTTTCGGCGCCGGCCTTAAAGCCGCTGGCGATCAGCACGACAACGTAGTCATGCTTACCGCCGACCTGCGCGGCTCCATGAAGTCTGAAGACTTCATCAATACTTACCCCGATCGTTTCATTCAGTGTGGTATTTCCGAAGCCAACATGATGGGCGTTGCCGCCGGTCTTGCTACTTCGGGTAAGATCCCGATGACGACGACTTTTGCCAACTTCAGTACCGGCCGCGTTTACGATCAGATCCGTCAGAGTATCGCTTACAGCGATAAAAACGTGAAGATTTGTGCCAGCCACGCCGGCCTTACCCTCGGCGAAGATGGTGCTACCCACCAGATTCTTGAGGACATCGGTATGATGCGGATGCTTCCCGGCATGACGGTCATCAACCCTTGTGACTACAACCAGACCAAAGCTGCTGTGCAAGCCATTGCCGACCACCACGGCCCGGTTTACCTGCGTTTCGGTCGTCCCGGATGGCCCATCTTCATCCCCGAAGATCAGGAGTTCGTGATCGGTAAAGCGCTGCACCTCAACGAAGGCTCCGATGTGTCCATCTTCGCGACCGGCCACCTCGTATGGCACGCCGTTGAAGCTGCGCGTGAACTCGAAGCCGAAGGCATTAGCGTTGACCTCATCAATATCCACACGATTAAGCCGCTCGACGAAGAGGCGGTGATCGCCAGTGCCAAAAAGACCGGCGCGGTGGTGTCCTGCGAGGAGCACAACAAATACGGTGGCCTGGGCTCTGCTATCGCGGAATGCCTGAGCAAAAACCAGCCTACCTTCCAGGAGTACGTCGCTACTGACGATACCTTTGGTGAGTCTGGAACCGCCGCTCAGTTGCTTGACAAGTACGGCCTTGGTGTCAAAGACATCGTTGCCGCAGCTAAGCGGGCGATTGCGAAGAAATAGTATTCAGCCTGTCGCTGTTTCGATGCACGATAAAACGGCTCTCTTACTTCGGTAGGAGAGCCGTTTTTTTATGGCGCGGACGCAGGTGCAAAAAAAAGTTCAAGAGGCAAGGAGTACCGCTGGCGCGGCTTCAGCCGCAGCCTTTGAAAATAATCTTTGTAAGGCAAGGGCTAAAGCCGAACCTGCTGTAACTTGACCCCAAACTGGTACATCATGGAAAACCCCATCCGCATTACTCTGGCCCGTAAGAAAACCGAACTGAAGCAGATCATTGAACTTCAGAAGAAAAACCTGCTGGAAACAGTAGATGAAAATACGGCCAAAGATCAGGGCTTCGTTACGGCGGTACACAAGTACGAAGTACTGGAAGCCATGAACAATGCCGCCGCGACGGTGATTGCTAAAGACGGCAAATATGTGGTTGGTTACGCCCTTACCATGAAGCGGGAGTTTGCCAACGACGTCCCAGCCCTCACCGAACTCTTCCACCAGCAAGACGAAGCGATCTGGAACGGTAGCCGCCTCGGCGACGAGAATTATCTCGTGATGGGCCAGATCTGCGTCGCCGAAGAAGCACGCGGTCACCGCGTGGCCGACCGGATGTACAAATACATGCGGTCTTGCTACAGCCTGCATTACCCCTACCTCGTTACGGCCATAGATGCCCGAAACACGCGGTCGCAACGCGTGCATGAGCGGGTGGGCTTTAAGGAGCTTGTGCGCTTTTCATCGGAAGAAACGGGGAAGGACTGGATCATTGTCATCTGGGAATGGCGGGAGTGATTTCTGCACTTATTACGATAAAAGGCCGCGGACCGGAAGCTGAAGGCTGCGCTCTTCTGAGCGCGTGGTTTTTTTTGGGGCAAGGCAGACGCATAGGATTCGATTTTAAGCTTTTAACTCGAGACCATAGTCACCGCCTAAGAGCTTGCAACCCAAAACGCGTAGCGTTTTCACTAGCCCGTCCCCCGTGGAGAGGGGATTTGCATCCGATCCGTAAACCAGGGAGGAGAGTGAACCATTTTCCGACATCCGGGATTATAGCACTATGTCTCAACCAACCCTCTTTTGGCACCGCCGCGATCTAAGAATACACGACAACGCTGGCCTCTACCGCGCGCTCAAGGCTGGCGGGCCGGTTATTCCCATTTTCATTTTCGATTACGAAATCCTGACCCAGTTGCCTTCTGAAGACGCGCGCGTCGTCTTTATCCACAATAGTGTGACGGAGTTAGCGGAAGCATACCGGGAGCATGGCGGAGACCTGCGGGTCTACTATGGCAAGCCACTAAACGTATGGGATGAGATCAGAAAGGAGTATGACCTCGCTGCTGTTTATACGAATCGTGATTACGAGCCCTACGCTAAAGTCCGTGACCTGGCCGTAAAGGAATTACTGGCAAAACACGGTGTCAGTTTTCATGACTTCAAAGATCATATCATCTTTGAGAGCGAGGAAGTACAGAAAAACGACGGAGGCCCCTATACCGTCTACACGCCTTACTGGCGTAAATGGAAGACGATGATGGAAAGCCGGATGGTGCCGTTTGAAGGAGGAGAGGTGAGCTTTTACCTCAAGCCTTACCCAACGGAGAAATACCTGAAAAACCTCAGGCAGGGTAAAGCGAAGGAATCGATCCCGACCCTGGCAGAAATGGGGTTTAAAGAGGTTAAGCCGGACATCCCAGCTAAGGAGGTGCCGCGCAAGGTCATCCGCACTTACGATGAAACCCGCGACATTCCCGGCGTAAAGGGAACCAGTGAGCTGAGCGTACACTTCCGCCACGGAACTGTCTCCATCCGTGAAAAGGCACGCAAGGCACTGGGCCTGAACGAGACCTACCTGAAAGAGCTGGTGTGGAGAGATTTTTATTCCAACATCCTCCAGGCTTTTCCGAAGGTGGTAGATGGCCCCTTCCGCGAAGAGTACAAAGCAATACCGTGGGAAAACAATGAGGAGCAGTTCAAAGCCTGGTGCGAGGGCAAAACGGGAGTACCTATCGTTGACGCAGGAATGCGCCAGCTGAACGAATCGGGTTGGATGCACAACCGGGTGCGGATGATCGTAGCCAGCTATCTCACCAAGCACCTCCTCATCGACTGGCGCTGGGGTGAAGCCTACTTCGCAGAGAAACTGCTGGATTACGAACTGGCCAGTAACAACGGCGGCTGGCAGTGGGCCGCTGGTTGCGGTACCGACGCCCAGCCCTACTTCCGGATATTCAACTACGACAGCCAGCAGAAGAAATTCGATAAAGACTACAAATACGTCAAAGAGTGGGTGCCGGAGTACGGGACTCCCGATTATCCCTCAGAGCCCCTGGTGGAACACAAATGGGGCCGGGAACGCGCACTGCGCGTCTACAAAGAAGCACTTGCGGAGGCAAGAGGAGAGAAGTAAGAAGGAGCACGAGCCAGCTGCCGGAGGAGAGGATTTAGTAAGCTCGCCCTGCACCTGCGATCGCGCCGAAAAAAATACTTGTTTTAACGCCGATAATGGGGTGAGTATGGGGTTGAGTTAGGGTAGTGATAAAACTAACTTTGTGGCAAACCCAATCACCGCAATGAATTCCTTCCTTTCCTCCGTCATGCTGACGGCCCTCACCCTCATTTTTACCACGAACGTTTCTGCTCAGGCACGCCTGAACCTGTTTACCGATTGCCAGTGTAACAAAACCCTGCTGAAGCAGGAAATCAACTATGTCAACCATGCGCTCGACCCGGCCAGCGCACAGGTCAACCTGTTCATCGTCACCAATTACCTGAGCAATGGCGGCAAGGTTTTTAACCTGAGTTTTAAGGGGCAGCACGAACTGGAGGGTAATCAACTGAGCTTTAAGGTGCCCGTATCAGCCGTGATGACCGGCCGGGAAGTAGATGAGGAACTAACAAGCCGGATCAAGCTCGGTCTTGCGGGCTTTCTGGCGGGGACCTCTTACGCCGCCCTGGCTGATGTGAAGGTAGATATCGAAGAGGAAAACCAGGATGAAGCGGAAGACCGAACAGACAATTGGAATGCCTGGATTTTCGAAGCTTATGCCCGCTTCAATACCAATAAGGAGAGCCAACGGGGCCGTACCGATCTGCGTATGGGGTTCGAGGCCGACCGCACAACCCCCGAATTGCGCGTTCGCTTTGCACCGAACTTCTTTTACCGGAGTCAGTCCGTTACCCAAACCGATGGCTCTGAACTCATATCGTTGCGTAAAGACATCTGGGCCAATTCATCGGTGGTGAAGAGTATCGGTGATCATTGGTCGGTTGGCTTTTTTGCCAGCGGAAGTTCCTCTACCTTCCGGAACATCGATTATGGAATCTGGATCGCCCCGGCGATTGAGTACAATTTTTTCAACTACAACGAGGTCCCGTTCAAAGAATTTACGGTCGCTTACCGCGTGGGCTGGACGCACAATGATTACAGCGAAGAGACGGTCTTTTTAAGAACAGAGGAAAGTCTGGTCCGGCAGGTGCTCGACGCCAATCTGAGGATGCGCCAGCGCTGGGGGAACATCTTTGCGGGGCTCTCCGGCGGTAACTATCTCAACGATTTCAGCAAAAACCGCCTCTCGCTCAACGGTCAGGCAGATGTGCGCCTCATCAAAGGGCTTTCTTTCAATGTTGGCGGTAGCTACCAGATCATCAACGACCAAATCAGTTTGCCGCGTGGTGAAGCTTCCGTAGAAGACATCCTTTTGGGCCAGTCTCAGTTAGCGACGAACTTCGAAGCAGACCTCAGTTTTGGGCTCAAATACACCTTCGGGTCGCTTTACAACAACGTGGTCAATACACGACTGTAATCAGGAGGAGCTTTCACTCTGCGTTCAGGATACAGTTTACCTCGATTCGGGGAGCTTAACTCTGATCATCAGTTGCTCGACTTCCGGGCCCCACTCATGAAAGCTGACTATTTTCCCCCGGCTGTCAACCCTGACTGCAGAGGGCAGGTAACCGGTGCAATTGAGGCGCAGACAGGTTTTTGACGTTGCCTGAAACAAAGGGATGAGAATCCCTTCCTCTTCGATCAGGGTTCTGATGTGATCCCCCGAGCTGAAACGGGAAATGGCCACGAGATCGAACGTTTCGCGCTGTTGTTCCGGGATGGACTGGTAGAGGCTGTCCAGTTTCAACAGCTTCTTTTCTCCCCGGAACCCGCCCCAGAAGTATATGATGAGCTCTTTCCCCGGGGTTCGTTTAATGTGGGTGAGGCTACCGTCGGGGTCCTTGACGGGAACCTGCTTGTAGTTGAGGTCTATCTCGGCGGTAAGCGACAGGCCCCGGCTGTTGGTCAGGCGCTCAATGATGATCGAGCCGTAATCTTCTCCGATGGAACGAAGGACATACGTATGTTGCCCGACCCGAAAAACGGTTTGCCGACTCACGGGGCCTACACTTTCCATATCCAGCACGATGGGCATGGTATCGTTGCCCGGAGTGGTGAGCAGTAGTTGATCCGGTTGGGGCTGGTATTCCCGGAAATCCCAGTCGAAAGCCGGGCCGGTGGTATGGATAATTGCGATCCTGATCGAATCTCCGCCCAGCACAACGTCCGCAGCCGGGATGTCTACTCTCACGCGATGGTTGTTGAGCAGAGAAATGATGTTGATTCCGGAGTCGATGGAGTCGATTTTTCGCTCCCACCCGGGGTATTGCTGACGGGAACGGTAACCGGTGGGTGATTCCGTCATTTCGTACCAGATCCGGTCGCTGCGGAATTTGAGGTGTGGCCCTTCCTGAACGATGGTGTCCTGTGTATTCCAGATTTCGGCCCACCTCGTAGAGTCTTCGATGGAATAGTAAATCTGTTTATAACTGTAGGTGACGTTCTTGATGCGTTTGTCTAACCTGATTTCCTGCACGAGGGGGTTGGCTTGAAAATCGGGTGCACACGCGGTGAGTGCACCCAAAAGGGACGCAAGGATCAGAGAAATGAGGGAAGCGGGTTTCATCCTTGCAAGGTCGGGGGCAGGGTGGAGGCGAGCAACTTTCGGGGTGTGAATAAATGGTTAAAACACCGAGCGATCAGCCTGCCGACCGGGCGCGGCCGCAGGTGCAATAATGGTTGTTCGGGAAGGCCCGGACTGTTTTGTGCGGGGCTGACTCTAGTTCAGGCTTTTGTCCGGCGCCGGAGCCGCAGCGTGATAATCCCGCGCAATGATGTCGGCGTATTTGTCGAGCAGTTCACGTACCCTGGCCGAAGAATCGGACGCAACAATCACCCCTACGTGCTGGGGCTTGTCCATTTTCCAGACAACCTCGGGGTCATTGAAAGGAGCCATGTCTGGCCGCTCGAAGCGAGAGAGGGAGACGACGATGCCGGCCTGATCGTAGCGGCGTTCGGGCAAATGATAGGCTTGTTTGTGTGCTTTTGCGGATTCGAGCCTGGCCCATTCTTCCCACAGGCTGATGCCTGTGGCGGCTTCTACCATTTCGGCAAGGTGGGCGCCGCCCACCCGGCTGGCGGTTTCCAAAAAAACGAACTCTCCGGAGGGAAGCTTAATGAACTCGGTGTGGCTGGCGCTGAACTGCATCTTGAAAGCGTGCATCACGTCGGCCGTAAGCCTGCGAAGGTGCTCGGCATCAGCATCGTTGTAGGGGACGCTAACGGAGCGGAAGATGCCCCCGCCGTGCGCCACCTCGAAGGGAGTGTCAAGGTAGCGGGAAACCTGGCAGAAGACGATTTCGCCGTCGACGCTGATCGAGTCGGCATGATAGACATCGCCGGGCCGAAACTGCTCAACGAGGTACTGGCTGCGCTTATCGCCAAGGCTGTGTACTACCCGCCAGAGCTCTTCGGCGGAGTGGACTTTTGTGATTCCCGTGGCGCTGGCTTCGCCGCGCGGCTTCACCAGGCAAGGGTACTCAATGGTGTTCGCAAACTCCGTCAGCTCAATGTCGTTGAACAGCGAAGAGAACTTCGGTACCGGCACGCCCTGGTCACGGGCTTGTATTCGCATAGCGAGCTTATCGCGGAAATAACGGGCCGTGGTTTGGCCCATGCCCGGAATACGAAACTCCTCACGGAGGTAGGCGGCCTTCTCTACGTCAAAATCGTCCATGGCAATGATCCGGTCGATCTTGCGGCTTTTCATCAGCCAGGCCAGGCCTTTGGCCAGGTTGCCGAGGTTGGCCGGTTCGTTGCTGTCGGACTCCATAAACAGCATTTCGTCAATTGCTTCGGTGGGCCAGCCGATGTGCTCCAGCTTCTTCATCGTCAGCAATATGATGTTATTGCCGGCGGCTTTGGCTGCTTTCAGAAAAGGAGCACCTTTATGGTAACAGGAAATGCAGAGGAAAGTCATAGTTAGATCGTTGGTCTTTTGGATCATTGATTTTTCAGAGGAGCCGCTGTTGCACGCCCCAACATTTATTGAGGGCCACGGGAAGGTGTACGCTACGCAAACGGCTGCATTCTTATTAATGCGCAACTGCGAGGCAATAACCTCCGGTAAATCTAACCATAGTTTTGTGAAATGCATTGTTCTCCGATAAACTTACTTTGCATCCTGCGTTTGCGCCTGAAAATGGACCGCAGGTGAACCCAAAAAGCCCCGGAGGTTGTACTATTGTTGCGGTTACCGCCGATATGCCTGCGGTGACCCTGAATTTTTAACAATATAAAACACTAATAATGGCTCTCGTAGAATCCACCATGCTTCCCATCGGTACCAAGGCACCCTGGTTCGAACTGCAAGACACGATCTCACCGGTACAACTGAACCTCGACGATGTCCGGGGCGAAAAGGGCACCCTCGTCTATTTCATCTGCAACCACTGTCCCTACGTAATTTACACGATCGATGAACTGGTGAACGTTGCCATGGATTTTGAAGATAAAGGCGTTGGCGCAGTTGCCATCAGTAGCAATGATGTCGATAATTACCCCCTCGACAGCCCCGACAATATGGAGGCTTTCGCGATGAAGCATTATTTCAATTTCCCCTACCTCTACGACGAAGACCAGTCGGTTGCCAAAGCCTACGCCGCCGCCTGCACACCTGATATTTACCTTTTCGACGGAGAAGATAAACTCTACTACCGCGGCCGCCTCGATGCCAACCGCCCCGGCTCCGGCCTCGGCTCCGACGGGAAAGACCTGCGCGCCGCCATCAAATCTATGCTCGCCGGTGAACCCTCTCCTGAGAAACAGTACCCAAGCGCCGGCTGCAACATCAAATGGAAGTCTTAGAGTCGGGAGTATCTGAGTCGGGAGTCGGGAGTCGTGAGTCACGACTCCCGACTCCCGACTCCTATACTCCCGACTCCCGACTCAGACACTCCCGACTCCTACACTCCCGACTCCCGACTCAGATACTCCTGATTCACCAACTCTCCCCTCCGGACTTCACGCACCTTATACGGCCGTTTGTTCTGGCTTTCGTAGTAAGTACGCATCAGGACTTCTACGATAATGCCAACGGTGATCAATTGGATCCCGGCCATTACGAGCAGGACACCGAGGATGAGAATCGGTCTTCCCCATACATCTTCGCCCATCAGTTTGATCACAAAGAGGTAGACATTGATCAGTGCTCCGATGCTGAAGAGTAACAGGCCGGCCTGCGCAAACAAGTGCATCGGCTTCTGCATGTATTTCTTGAAGAAAAGCATCAGCATAAGATCGCTTACTACTTTAAACGTGCGGCCAAGGCCGTACTTACTGACGCCGAACTGCCGGGCGTGGTGGCGCACGGGAATCTGCGTGATACGGGCGCCTTCCAGGCTGGCAAGTACGGAAATGAAACGGTGGAGCTCACCGTAAATCCCCATGTCTTTCGCTATTTCGGAACGAAATACCTTCAGTGCACAACCGTAGTCGCGGAGGTGGACGCCGCTGAGGTTGCGAATAATCCAGTTGGCGATCCGGCTGGGAATCTTGCGGAGCAGCGCTCCGTCCTGGCGGTTTACGCGCTCTCCCACCACGAGGTCCCATTCGTCGCCCTCAACGAGTTTGAGCATGTCGGGGATGTCGAGCGGATCGTTCTGGAGGTCACCATCCATTGTGGCGATGAAATCGCCCCTTGCGATGTCGATGCCCGCCATAAGTGCGAGGCTTTGACCATAGTTCTTGCGGAACTCCACAAAAACGAGCCGGGGGTCATCGATGCTTTTGAGTTCTTTGACGGTTCCATCGGTACTGCCGTCGTCTACGTAGACGATCTCGTAGTCGGTGATGTTGGCGCCCAAAAGGGCGCCGTTGATCCGGTCGATCAGGGGCCGGATGTTCTCTAGCTCGTTGTAAACGGTTACTACTACGGATAGCTTCATGGAGGCAAAGGTAATGTGGGAAGGCCGGAAGCCGAAGTGTATGATTAGACCTTCGGAGACCCGAAGCTCCTGGTGGAACAGCTGAGGGCCTTATTTCAGTTTTTCAACGATCTGGTTGAGAGGGAGGTTAAGCCCGATCACGATCCCTTCGGGATCGATGAGGTAATTAGTGGGCACCTGCTTGATACCATAAAGGGAAGCAACGTTGCCACTAAGGAATTTGAAGCTGTTCGTTTGGTCCATCACCTGATAGGGCCAGTTGCGGTGATCTTTGGTTATTGCCCGCTGCCAGGCCGCGCTGTCCCGCTCGATGGCAATACTCACGATGGTAAGCCGGTCCCGGGTTTGTTGGTTGAGTTGCACCAGATCGGGGCTTTCGCGGCGGCACGGGCCGCACCAGCTTCCCCAGAAATCAAGCAGGACGTAGCGCCCCCGCAGATCATGCAGGCTGAATGTTTTGCCGTCGGCACGCATGGCGGTGAAGTCGGCAGCGGTGTCTAGCGCTCCTACGTTTGGGGTGAAGTACCAGGCCCGTCCGCCAAACCAGAGGGCAAGGATGACGAGAGGGATGAAAAACTTTCTACCAGGCATCTTCATCGTCGAGAGGTTCAGGTTTAATGGTGTTTTTGGTGTGCAGGCGTTGTACCTGCCGGGCGTAAAGCAGGCGTGCGAGGCCGACGTTGGCTGGCTCGTCAGCGTTGGGGTGGAAAGCTTCGGCAACGGCTGCCTCGCTGACGTCGAGCGTATAGCACAGGCTCATCAGTTGTTCCATCCGGTGTTGCATCCAGTAGTCGACCACGTCGGCCAGTTGGCGGATAAAGGCAGCTTCGTCGGTGCCTTCGGCCGGTTCGGGAAAATCCAGCGATCGGGAGAGCAGGGTAGTTGGTTTGATGGCGGTTTGGCTTGTTCTGTTGGGAGAACCCCTCAGTAGCAGAAGGGTTGAGCGGGAGGCAACGGTGTTCCCCGCAGTGCAGGTGTAGCCGTTCTCCGGCAGGTGGTATCGGCCCCATTTGCGGCTGTTGTCCTGTTCCGACAGTGCCGACCCACCGGGTAGCCGTATCTTTGCGGACCCAACCAAACAGCCAAACTACTTGCCAACCCCGGTCCCCATCATTGATGTTATCATTCCTGCTTACAACGAAGAGGAGAGTATTGCTCTGGTTGTCAATGAGTTGCCGCGCCATCTGGTGCGAGATGTCATTGTGTGCAACAACAACAGCAAAGACGATACGGCTAATGTGGCGCGCAACGCAGGTGCAGTGGTGGTTGACGAAACAAGGCCCGGTTACGGCAGTGCCTGCCTCCGGGGGATGGCTTACATCGCTGCCCGCCCCGAAGCAGAACAGCCGGATATAGTAGTCTTCATCGATGGAGATCACAGCGATTACCCAGAACAACTGCCCGACCTGACGGCTCCGATCCTCAACGACGGCACAGACCTCGTTATCGGCTCTCGCGCCCTCGGAGACCTGGAGCCGGGAAGCATGCAACCCCAACAGATTTTTGGAAACTGGCTGGCGACCACGCTCATCAAGATGATCTACGGCGTCTCGTTTACCGATCTGGGGCCGTTCCGGGCCATCCGCTACGACAAATTAAAATCACTCGGCATGTGTGACCCTGACTTCGGCTGGACCGTCGAAATGCAGGTGCGTGCAGCCAAAGCCGGGTTGCAATGCGTGGAAGTCCCCGTACGCTACCGCAACCGCATCGGTGTTTCCAAGATTTCGGGGACACTGCGTGGCACCATTCTGGCTGGCCACAAGATTCTCTGGACTATTTTCAAACTGATCTGATCTGTTATGACCGGACTAGCGCTTTTCGTTCTCGCCGTCTACACGGTATCTCTGCTGTACATCACGGTTTACTGCTTGCTGCAGTTCAACCTGCTGTACCATTACAAACAGAGCAACAACCCGACGCACCACCCCGTATCCTTTGCGGATATGGTGCCCAATGAAGTCGATGCCCGGGAACCCGCACTCGTAGGAGCGGGTACTCCGGAGGTGCCTTTTACCAAAACCTCCCTTGCACCTGCTGCCGAGCCCCCTTACGCTGCGGCAACCACTGCAACGTACTATCCGTTCGTGACCATTCAGTTGCCCATCTACAACGAGCTTTACGTCATCGCGCGCCTGATCGATGCCTGTACGAAGTTCGATTACCCAAAAGACCGTTTCGAGATTCACATCCTGGACGACAGCACGGACGAAACGGTCGAAATCGTGGCCGATAAAGTCCGGGAATACCAGGCCAAAGGCTTCAACATCGAGCAGATCATCCGCGAAAAACGGCAGGGTTTCAAGGCCGGAGCCTTGCGCGACGCCATGCCCCGCGCCAACGGCGAGTTTGTCGCTATTTTCGACGCCGACTTCGTTCCCGATCCCTCATTCCTGCAACGCACGATTCCTCATTTCGCCGACCCCGAAGTGGGCGTTGTGCAGACCCGCTGGGAACACATCAACGAAGACTACAACATCATTACCCGCCTGCAGGCGTTGCAACTGAACGTACACTTTACCGTAGAGCAAACTGGCCGGATGAACGGCGAGCACCTGCTGCAGTTCAACGGAACTGCCGGCGTATGGCGCGCCAAAACCATCGAAGCCGGCGGCGGCTGGCAGCCCGATACCCTGACCGAAGACCTGGACCTCAGCATCCGCAGCCAACTGGCCGGATACAAGATTCACTTCCTCGAAGAAGTGGGCAGCCCCGCGGAGCTACCCGTTGAGATGAACAGTTTCAAAAGCCAGCAGCACCGCTGGATGAAGGGTGGGGCAGAAACCGCAAAGAAAATGCTGCCAGACGTTTGGCGCTCGGAGCTCGGGCTAAGCCACAAAGTGCAGGCTACGGCCCACCTGCTGGGCAGTACAATTTTCCTGTTCGTGTTCCTCTGCGGCGTGTTTTCCGTTCCCCTGCTCTTCCTGATGGGAGAATTGTCGATCCTTGGTATCAATAAAAACATCTTCGCCATTTTCCTAACCGGATTGCTCTCCGTAATTGGAATTTACTACACCGCCAATGTGAACAGCGTGGCTGTAGAGGGGCAGAGTTTTGGTAAAAAAGTACTGAAGTTCGTTGTGCTCTTCCCTCTTTTTCTGGCGCTGAGTATGGGGCTTTCGCTACACAACACCGTCGCGGTGTTGCAGGGCTACCGTGGCAAGAAGAGTCCGTTCGTCCGTACGCCGAAGTTCAACATCAATACCGTTAAGGATAAACTCTCCGCCAGTAAGTACATGAAAGGCAAGTTGAACCTGATTACCATCGGTGAAGGCCTACTGAGCCTCTACTTCCTGGTGGCACTGGCTGGTGGTTTCTATCTTCAGAATACGACGTTCATCTTTTTCCACGGCTTGCTGGCGTTGGGCTACGGCGCTATTTTCTTCTTTAGCGTTAAGCACCTGAAGCTCGTACAGTAGGCCCGGCTTCAGCCGGAGCCTTACAGTCGCTTTTTCAAGACAAGGGTTGAAGCTGAATCGTAGCGATAGCCCAACACGTTTTCCTCCCCCGAAGAAGGAAGAGGGGGGGGCTACTAATCATAAAAAGCCCACCCTTCAACTTCGAAGGGTGGGCTTTTTATTTAGCGGGAATATTCGTTTACTGCTCAGTGACCGGCCTACCCCGACTATGGCTACTGGTTTAATCTCATTCATCCCTTCCTCAAGAAAATGAAAAAACCGGCCTTCACGCGAAATGAAGGCCGGTTTTTTTTGATTGCAATCTTCAGCTTGAAAGCTGAAGAACCATCTAGAACGGCAGATCGTCCGATGCTTCCGCTGTAGGCTCATCCGTAGTGGAGGCGGTAGGGAAGTCGTTGAAGCTGTCGGCAGCGGGTGCTGCAGAAGGAGTAGCGTTTGCACTCATCTTCTCAACGCGCCACGCGTTGAGGTTGGTGAAGTACTTCTCCTGCCACTGGCGGCCGCGAAGGTCGAAGTGTACTTTGATTTCGTCACCTTCGTTGAGGTCGTCAACGATGGCTGTGCGGTCCTGAGTAGTCTGAAACTTTACGAAGTTGTCGTACTGGCCGCCGTCGTTGGCTTTGATCACGAAGTCGCGTACACGGAAGGACTCGCCTTTCGTTTCAGTCTCGTATTTTTTAACGAGGGTTCCGGTGATTTCGTAAGACATATTAGCTGTTGTTTTTTGTTGTAGTATAGTTGCGCAAAAATACGCGTTTTGTTTGGAACAGTGTAGCTTTCATCAAGATATCTCCTGCAAAACGGGCTGCGCAAAGCGATGACCGAGCCTCTCGTTGCGGGAAGATTCTTACCCCTTGGGCCCGGTTCCGCCCGTGGCTTCGCACGCTCCGGCACAATTTCCGTAAAGATTGAGGGAGTGGGAAGTGACCTCGAAGTTGAGAATCTCGCCCATCATATTCTTAATTTGCTGTACGCGGGGATCGCAAAACTCCAACACTTTTCCGCAGTCGTTGCAGATCAGGTGGTCGTGCTGCTTGTAGCCGTAGCTTTTCTCGTACTGGGCCAGGTTTTTGCCAAACTGGTGTTTCTTCACCAGGTCGCAGCTAACCAACAGTTCGAGTGTATTGTAGACCGTTGCGCGGGAGACACGGTAGTTGTTGGTCTTCATGTGGATGTACAACGACTCAGCATCGAAGTGGTCGCTGCGGTTGTAAATTTCTTCCAAAATGGCGTAGCGCTCCGGCGTACGACGGGCTTTGCGCTCTTTCAGGTGGGCACTGAAAATATCCTTTATGGTCTGAATGTCGGCGGTTGGGTTCGTTTGCATTATTTATCTGTTGTCCGTTGTCGGGAGGCATGATCTGAATTTTCTCCTGACTACTCTTCTCACTCTTCTACCCGGGAAACGGTTGAGACGTGATCTAAGTTTTTCAAAGCTTGAATAGCGAGGTAAAGCTGGTCGGTATTTTTTACCAGAAGGCTCACGTTTGCTTCAAAATAACCATCCTGACCACTGATGTTGAAACTACGGATATTCAGGTCCATTCCTGTTATTTCCCGGCTAATGGTTTCAATCACCCCGGTGCCACTGTCTGTGCCCGTCATTACCAGATGCACTACGAAAGAACTTTCCGATGTGCTCACCCACTCCGCTTTCATGATTCTGTAGCCGTAGTTGGCCATCAGGTTCTGAGCGTTGGGGCATTTACTGCGGTGAATTTTGAGCCCGGCGTTGGCGGTCAGGTATGCGAAGACCTGGTCTCCCTGTACCGGATTGCAGCAGGTTGCCATCGAATACTCGAACTGGTCTCCCGGTTCACCGTTGATGAGGAGGCGGGAATGGCCTTTCTCTTTGTTTGCGGTATTGCGCTTGCGCCCGGGCTCGAAGGTCGTGTCAGGGGGAAGTTCCACGGCTTTGGGAACCAGCTTGCCGTTCTCGACGATGAAAGGGGAGAGGGCCTGAGCGACCGATAAAGACTCCTGCGCAATGTTGAAGAAAAGATCAATGTGGCTGCCTGCGGTATGCTCCTGGGCAAGCTGCTCTACGGCAGTGTTAGTATCTTTAATGTGCAGGTTCTTCAGCTTGCGGAGCAGCGCCTCTTTGCCGAGTTCCCCTTTTTCTTTCCGGTCGGCTTTCATTGCCTGACGGATTTTTGCCTTCGCTTTTCCGGTAATCACCAGCTGAAGCCAGCCTTCGTTCGGTTTCTGACTCTTGTTGGTGATGACCTTGAGCCGGTCGCCGTTACGAAGCTTATAGCTGAGTGGCACGATGCGCTCATCTACGAGTACGCTTTGGCAATGGTAGCCGACTTCGGTATGTACGCTAAAAGCAAAATCAAGAGCCGTGGCGCCTTTGGGCAACGATTTCATATCGCCGTCCGGCGTCCAGACGTAGACTTCTTCGTTGAAGAAGGCATTGTCCCGGAAGTCACCAAGAAACTGGACCGTATCGGAGTTGGGATCGTCGAGGATGTCACGAACGGAGTCGAACCATTGCTCGTACACATCGGGCTGATTACTGACGCCCTTATACTTCCAGTGGGCGGCAAACCCGCGCTCGGCGATTTCATTCATCCGTTCGCTCCGAATCTGAACCTCCACGAAGCGGGCGTCGGGGCCGGCAACCGTGGTGTGAAGACTTTCGTAACCGTTTGACTTAGGAATAGTAACCCAGTCTTTGAGGCGTTCCGGCACCCCCTGGTACACATCGGTTACTACACTGTAGGCTGCCCAACAGGCCAGTTTTTCTTTATTGCGGGGTACATCCATTACAATCCGTACCGCGAACAAGTCGTAGATCTGCTCGAAAGGAACCTGCTTTTTCTTGATCTTATTGTAAATACTGTAGATCGACTTTGGCCGGCCGTAAATACGGTATTCGTAACCCAGGTCGTCAAGTCCTTCCCGCATGGGTTCGATGAAGCGCTCAATGTATTGCTCCCGTGAGCTTTTGGTTTCGCGGAGTTTCTTGGCCACGTTGTCGTACTCGTCCCGTTCCAGTACTTTCATGCAGAGGTCAAGAAATTCGGACCGGAAGTTGTACAAGCCGAGCCGGTGGGCAAGGGGAGCGTAGATGTAGCTCGTTTCGGCAGCAATTTTAAATTGCTTGTGCTCGGGCATACTCTTAATCGTCCGCATATTATGCAGGCGGTCAGCCATTTTGATGAGCACAATCCGGACATCGACGATCAGCGTCCCGAGGACTTTCTTGAAGTTGGCTGCTTGCTGGCTTTCGTTGTTGTAGGCACTGTCCAGCTTGGTCAGGCCGCCCACCATGAGGGAGATACGCTCACCGAACTCAGCCCTGAGGTCATCCAGCGTGACGGGGGTGTCTTCAACTACATCATGCAGCAGGGCGGCGCAGATGGCGGTAGGGCCAAGGCCGATCTCTTCGGCACAGATGCGGGCTACGGCAATGGGGTGGTAAATGTAGGGCTCGCCCGATTTACGCCGCTGGTAGCGGTGGCTGTAATTGGCCAGCTCCATGGCCCGGTCCATCTGCTCACGGTCTGCTGAGCTGGGAGCTTTATGGAGGCAGGCGAGCATCTCTTCGTAGGCCTTGCGGATGCCGGCCTGTTCTTCAACGGTGGTTTCCAGTACTTCGGCCATAGAGCTTGTTTTGGGGAGGCGTGAATGTACGGAAAACGTTTGGCCCGTGCATTCCGCGTCTTCAAAGGTGAGCAAAAACAGCCAATTTGGACATTTTTTACGGCCTGAACGCAGTTTTAAGGCAACTTATCCAGCCAAACGACCTATTTTTTCCAATCGCAACTTCAGCATCTGCCGTGCGGTGAAAACCCGGCTCTTTACCGTCCCGATCGGCATATTCATACTGTTGGCGATCTGCAGGTAAGACATTCCGTTCACGTAGCGCAAAAAACACTGGCGGTACATATCAGGAACGTCTTCAACGATACGGGCCAGGTCCTGAGCACTCATGTTGGATTCGGCAGGGTTGTTGATAATGCTGCGGTCTATCCAACTGTTTACGGGCGGCTGGTCTTTCATCATTTCACGACGGCGCTTCTCCTTGCGGTAATCCGATACAAAAGTATTGTACACGATCGTCTTGATCCAACGCCTCAGGTTAGAGCCTTCTTCGAAGGTCTGATGCCGTTTGTTGGCAAGATAGTAGGCTTCCTGGACAAGGTCGAGCGCTACGGTTTTATCTTTTGTAAGCGAAATCGCAAGGCCAATGCATTCTTTATAAAGCGGGCCGTTGAGTTGCTTGAGTTCCTGGTTGGTCATGATCGATAGTTGAAGGAGAAATTCAAATAAATTCCGTTAGTCCTGTGTGGTATGTTTTATTCTTATTGTTCGCAAATTTACGAACTAAACATGACTGGTGCAACTTTTTCTGCGCGGTCGCAGGGGCAAAAACGGTTGTAAAAGAAAGATAAAACAGGGGGGAGAGGCCCGGGTACAGCTATTCTGCCGCGGGGAAGGGAAAAGACCGGAACAAAGCACTTTATCCCTTGTCGGGGTCAGATGCAGGAGTGGTCAGGTAAGGATGTGCTGGGCAGGAACTGGTTAGCGTTGGTCCCATTTTGCCATAATCATGGGGAACTCTTCGGAGAGAAACTCAAAAAAATTCTGAATGTTGAGCAGACTGTCGTTCAGGGCTTTGCTGTCCATGTTTTCACGGATGAGCCTGATTTCGCGCATCGTATCCACAAAAGGACCTACTGCAGCGAACTGGACCTTGATCTGTTCGAGCCACTTCCCGGGACTGACCTTGAAGTAACGTTTGCGGTCGCCTGGCTTGGTCATGTAATCTACCCGGCCCTCGTTCATAAGCCTTTTCAGGGCATTGCTGATGGTACTCTTGCTGGCGGAGAGAAATTCCTGAATAGCGAAAAAATCCATCTGAGGAGGATCGGAAAGTAGTAAGAGTGAAAAAACCCGCGCTTCCATCGGAGTGAGGCCTGTACTCTCAAAAAAAATACCGATTTCTTCTACTTTTTCTTTCAGGTTATCCATGTGAGTACAATGTATCTTAAAGGTTGCTCGCAATATATTATTAATAATCCGATTAGCTATGTTGTTTAAACAAGAATCGGCTGCGGCAAACTATTCAAACTCACTCCCGGGTCCGCTGAAACGGGGCCAGAAGGCTTTGTTTCAGCGGACCGGACAGGCCCACGAATTAGGGGTGAGTTTGTATTCCTGATTGCAAAAAAAAGAGCTGGGGAGGAGAGGGGCTTTTGCAAACTATCATTGCACCTGCGCTGCTCGCCCTCGTCACTTGCTGCTTATTCTGCCGGAGCGACCTTCTTCTTCTCCGTAATCCGGAACAGCAATTTATAGGTGACCGGAACGAAGAGAAGTGTGACCACCGTTGCAAAAAGAAGGCCGATCATAATCGAGATGGCCATTGGTTCCCACATCAGGCCTCCGCCGAGGTAGAGCGGAATGAGACCCAGCGCGGTAGTGAACGTGGTGAGAAGAATAGGCCGGAACCGTTGCTGGCACGCATCGATGATGGCCCGGAATTCTGTCTTGCCAGCCTTCTCTTCGATTTCTATCCGGTCGATAAGTACAATCGCGTTATTGATCAGGATGCCCGCCAGAGAGATGACCCCGAGGAAGGCCATAAAGCCGAAATAAGAGTTGAAAATCAGCAACCCGAGAATTACTCCGATGATTCCGAGAGGAATCGTTGCCAGTACAATCCCCATTTTTCGAAAACTGTTGAACTGAACCATCAGGAGGAGGACGATGATGAAACCGGCCAGAGGAAGTTTGTTCGCTACCGCAAGCATTGCTTCTTCGCTTCGCTCACTTTCTCCGCCAAGGTCAAAAGTGTAACCGGGAGGCCAGGTTTTCTGCAGTTCTTTGAGCTTTGGGGTTATTTCCGAAGTAAGGTCGGTGGCGGTGAACCCTTCGCGGGCATCGGCGGAGATGGTCATTGTCCGGTACAGGTCGCGGCGCTTGATCTTGGCGTATTGCCAGGCTACATTAACTTCGGCAACCTGGGTAAGGGGAACATTCTTTCCGCTGCCCTGAGCAAATACGTTCAGACTTTTGAGGTCCCGGACTTCATAGTCTTCGGCGCCGATGCCGCGCATAATGATCGGTAAAGCATCTTCGTTTTCGCGGAAGGAGCCGGCGTTGTAACCCGAGAGGCTGGTCCGCAGCGAAACGGCAATGTCCTGGTTCGTTACTCCGGCCCGGTTGGCTTTGTCCTGATCGATGTCGATCACTACTTTTTTGTTTTTCGGCCCCCAGTCGTCAGAAATATTCGTCGCCGTTGGCAATTCCACCAATAACCCTTTGATGACTTCGGAGATAGCGTAGAGCTCAGCAATGTCCTCGCCACTCACACGTATGGCAACATCGCTGCCTCCTCCTCCGCCTGCTCCGAGGGGGCTGACGGTAATGTCAGCGTCCGGGAAGTTCTCGAAGGTGTATTCTTCCAGGCGGCGGATCATTTCGTTGTTGGCCTCGAAACTGCTTGTGTTCATCAGAATGTGGGCGTAGCCGGAGTTGGCCTCTCCGGGCTGGTACCCGAGGTCATAAGATTCGGGGCCTTCGCTCACGAAGCTGGTGAAGTCGGTGATTCCGGTTGTGTCTTCGTTGCCTTTGGCAACGAGCAGGCTGTCGTTGATGTATTGCTCGATCTCAGCAACGATTTCGGAGGTTCTGTCGATGTCGGTCCCCAACGGCAGGTCGATATCCATCGTTATCAGGTTGCGGTCACTGTCCGGAAAAAACGTAAAGGGAATGTACGAGAACAGGAACAGGGAGCCGAAGAACATCCCGATGATGGCAATCAGGGTCAGCCACGGGTGTTTGAGGGCCCGGTAAATGAGGTTGGCGTAATGGTTGTTGAGGCGGGCGAAGATATCTGGTTTCGCCTCCTGATCAGGAGCAGCCTCTCCGTTATCCGGATTTTGCCCCTCAACCATTTTGGCACCTGCGCCTGCGCCCTTTTCGTTTTTCTTTACCCGGATCAGGGTAACACCGAGCATGGTTACTACCGTCATGGCCATGATCCAACTGCTGAGCAGCGCGAAGGTGATGACCACAAAGAGTGGCCCCATCATTTCGCCCATCGTGTTTTCGGCAAGGAAGAAAGCCAGAAAGGCCGCTGAGGTAGTGAGGGAAGAGATCAACAGCGGAATGGCGAGCTCCGACGTGGCCGCGTAGGCCGCTTCTTTGGGCTTCATGCCTTCTTCCATCCGTACCATCATCGCTTCTGCAATCACGATTGCATTGTCTACCAGCAGGCCGAGGGCCATAATGAGTGCGGCCAGGGTTACCTGGTTCAGACCGATCTCAAACACGTTCATCAGCAAGAGGGTCATCACAATCGCAAGAGGGATCAGGCTTGCCACCACGAGGCCCGTCCGCCAGCCCAGGAAAAGGAACATCACGAAGAGGACGATCCCTACCGATTGGAGTACGTTGCTGACAAAACCGCTTACGCTTTTCTGCACAAAGGCATCCTGGCTGGCGATTCGTTCGATCTTCATTCCCAGCGGCAGCGTCTGGTTGTACACCGCCACTTTTTCGTCGATTTGCTCTCCGAGTTCGATGAGATTGGCTCCGTCTTTTACGGCAATGCCCACAACGAGCCCCTGTTCTCCGTCTACCCGCACAATCCGCTCTGCAGGGGTGGTGTAACCACGGGAAATCTCGGCGATTTCACCAAGTTTTGCGGTCTGGGTGTCGTCGAGCTGAATAATGATGTTCTCCAGGTCGGTAATACTCTCGAAGTTGCCCGTTGGCTCCAAAACAACACGTTGGTCTCCGAGGGCTACGTCACCTCCGGGGAACACGATATTTGTAGCCGAAATTGTTTGCTGAAGTCTGTTGGCCGAAAGGCCGTACCGGGACAGGCGGGCATTGTCGAATTCGACAAAAATCTGCTCGGTCCGTAAGCCACTTATCTTTACTTCGGCAGCATCGTTGAGTTTCACGAGGTCGTCGCGAATGTCTTCCGCTTCGTCCTCTAGTTCTTTGAGGCTGTACCCTCCGCCGGCCAGGCCGAGCTGGATGCCGTAAACTACTCCAATGCCATCGTCCTTTACGTTGATCGTTCCTACGCCGTCCGGCAGCGTGGGTTGTAGTTCTTCCATTTTGCGGCGGAGCCGGTCCCAAACGGGTTGCATGTCCGCTTTTTCGACGCCGGCATCGAGTTCGATACTAACCACACTAAGGCCGACGCGGCTTTCGCTACTGATGCGTTTTACCTCGGAAAGCTCCTGGGCAACGCGCTCGATGCGCTCGGTTACCAACTCCTCGACGCGTTCGGCGCTGGCACCGGAAAAGGGCGTTACCACGTTGGCCACCCGGATCGTAAAGGGGGGCATGGCGTTGCGGGACAAGCTGTTGTAACCCACCAACCCCAGAATTGTAACCATAATC
The DNA here is from genome assembly GCF_008014675.1 of Neolewinella aurantiaca. Lineage (GTDB taxonomy): Bacteria > Bacteroidota > Bacteroidia > Chitinophagales > Saprospiraceae > Neolewinella > Neolewinella aurantiaca. The sequence goes on from NZ_VOXD01000004.1 coordinate 196,128, forward strand.
ACGACCAGGTAGGTGACCCGGTTGTTGGTGATGGCTATTCTTGAAATATTCATTTACTGTTTTTTATGGGCGCGGACGCCGGTGCTAAGTAGGTTGCAGGAGCAGGTTTACTGACGAAAGATCAACCCTCGTTGAGTGGGGGGAGCTGCCATAGTTGCCTCGGTCAGCAAAGGTGAAATTCTGGCGAGGTGATTTTATTATCTGGCGAACTGACAAGTTGAAGGCATAGCCGCAGCTACGGCAAAACCTGGCGGTGAAGCCGGATGGTAAAAGCGGCCGCCAAAAATCATCTGGGGTGGCCGAGGCAACTATAACGATTCAGTCCAGCAACCTGACTTCCATACCATCCAGAAGAGACTTGAGGCCGGCGGTTGCAACCTTGTCTCCGGCCTTCAGGCCACTCGTTACTTCGAACCCTTTTTCGTGGAGATCGCCGATGGTAACCTTAGTCTTGTTGGCCACGTAATTGCCGTGCTCTCCGGGTGTGAGCAGGTAAACGAATTTTCCTTCCGGGCCCTCGGTTACTGATTCAATGGGAGTGAGAATGAGTGCCCGGGCGTTGCTGTCCTCGCCAAAGGTGAACCTGACGTTGGCCGCCATCCCCGGCCTTACTGTCTTTCCCGCTTTTTCGATCCGGACGGTTACGGGATAGCTGGGGGCATCGCCGGCGGCGTAAGCGACTTCGGTAACGGTTCCTTCGTAGGTCTGACCGCTAAGTGCAGGGAAGGTGATGTCCACTTTCATTCCCTGACTGATAGCGCCAATTCTGCTTTCGGGAAGGTTGACTTCTACTTCAGGGTCTTCTTCGGTAGAGAGGTGAACGATGGCTTTTCCCGAACCGACGAACTCGTTTCGCTCAACGTTGAGCATTGTAATGATGCCGGTAAACGGAGCCGTCAGCCGGGTATAGCTCACCTGGTTTCTGGCAGCCCGAACCTGAGATCCGCTGGCGTCCAACTGGCTTTTGGAAGCTTCCAGTTGCGCCTGCGCACTTTGGAACTGGCTGCGCGCCTGCTCAAAATCACTCAGGCTGATGCTGTTGCTCTCGTAGAGTTTCAGCATCCGGTCGTAAGCGGCCCGGGCGGCCACCAGCTGGGTTTCAGCGCTCTTTACGTTGGCTTCGCTGGCTTCGTACTGGGCCCTGGACTGACTGCTCTGAACCTGAAGGTCGGCGGGGTCGAGGGTAGCAATCAACTGGCCGCGGGTTACGCGGTCTCCCAGTTTTACCCGCAATTCCCGGATGGTTCCTCCAACACGAAACGAAAGGGGCGTCTCTCCGGCAGCCGTTGCCACACCGGTGTAAGACTGACTGGTGCTGCCGTCGTCAGGAAAGACTTCACCGTAACGAACGGCACGGACAGGTACTTCTGGAAGGGCTTCTTCTCCTCCGCCACAAGCAGTGAACAGGGCGAGAAAAGGAAGAAAGAATAAGTATCTCATTAGTTGTTGTTTGGCCCGGAGTTAAGTGCGACCTCCGGGTCTCGTTATTTCTTTGGGGTTGGGGCGGCTGAGCTGGCGCTACCGTTCATCGTCAGCGGAGCTCTCTGGCGAAAATTCCATGAATCGTTTCACAAATTCCAGTTGTTCTGCCTCGCCGGCAAGAAACTGGTAAGAACCGGTACTGCGCTGCAGTGCCGCAAAGTCTGCAACGAACTGGTAGCCGGCGTTGGTCGCATTGATCTCGGACTGAAGGGTCACGTTTTGCGCATCCACGAGGCTGGTAATATTGGTGGCTCCCGCCCGGTAGAGGTCTTCTACGATACCGAAGTTTTTCGAGGCAGTCGCTGCAGCATTACGGGCAAGCTGGAGGTTACGGTAGCTGGCAACTACGGTCTCTATGCTGGAGTAGAGGCGTTGCATCAGTTGGTTCTCCACGTCCTGGCGTTGTGCTTGTGCCTGCAGGGTTGCCACTTTCGCTTTTTCGGCCTGGAACTTGCGCGCACCTCCCTGGAAGATGGGGAAGCTGGCGTTGATGGCAACGTTGTAGGTTCCACGTGGCCGGTCTGCTCCGCCCACAAGGTCCGCAAATTCCGGCGGTAGCTCCGCGGCCCCGTAGTTGGCGATCCGGTAATCATACTCACCGGCGAGCGCCACAGTAGGGAGGTAAAAAGCCCGCTTGGCAGAAAGTAATTGTCGCTCCTGGGCTTTGATGGCTGCGTCCAGCTGGCGCAGGGTAGGGAGGTTACGTTTGGCTTCTGCTTTCAGGAACAGGGCGAACCGGTCCAGGTCGCGCTGGTTGTTGAGCAGGGGAAGCATCGTAAGGCCAACGATTCCCAGCAGAGTGTCCTGGCCCTGAAACGCAGGGAGTTGAAATTCTTCGCCCGTAGGCCGGTTGAGGATCTGGTTCAGGTTGTAGCGGGCCTGAGCCAATTGAGCGGTAGCATTGTTGACTTCGATGCGGTTGAGCGCAAGCTCGCTCTCCCAGCGGTAAACATCGGCCACACCGACAGCACCGGCTTCCTGCTTGGCCCCGGCAGCATCGAGGTTGGCCCGGGTTACGGCAAGGTTCTCGTTTTGTAAGTCAGCGAAGACCTTCGCCTGAAGGGTGTTAAGGTAGGCGGTTATCACGTCGAGCACCACGTCGAGTTGGCTGGTTTGCAGCGCTGCGCGCTGCCCCTCAAGCAGTAACTCATTGATGGCGACGTTGGCAAGGGCAGGTTCGGAAAGAATGACCTGGGAAAGGGAAGCATTCGCGGTCCAGTTTACCGTTCCCTGCTGACCGAAGGAGCTGGCTACGGTCGTTTTGTCGATCGTATACATCGTCGTCGCGACATCGAGTTGGGGAAGAAGGTTACTCCTCGCGATGCCGACGTCTGTATCGGCCAGGGCCACGTCATATTTGCTGAGTTCATACCCAAGGTTATTGGCGAGCCCTTCCAGAATAGCTGCTTCGAGGGTAAGGATGCGGGCGTCGGGCAGTTCGTTGGGGTTCAGGATCACGGCTTCCCGCATTGTTTTCCAGGACGGGTAAATGCCCGCTTCGCGGGCCGTAGCCATGTTGATGATGAGACCAGAGTTAAAAGTAACCAGCTCAGTATTTAGCTCTGAGGCCGGAATGCCGTCCATAATGCGCAGCACATCCAGGGCAATGCGGCGGGGGATTTTGCTGAGGTTCTCGGATGATGAATATGCCGCCAGTACCCCGAGGTCGAGAAAGGGACGGTCGAGCAGGCCGAAGGTCGCTGTACCTCTTTGCGCCAGGCTGTCTAACAGTATCGTTTGCTGAAGACTGTCAAGTATCCCCTCCAGCGGAGAAAAATAAGCCGCTCTTGCAGCGGGCGGAATCTGACGGAGAATTTCGGGGACGGAGCCGGTAGCCTCTATATAGTCTACGGGCGTTTCGGCGACTTCGTTGATCACCGATGCGAGCGCCGGCCTGAGATGCCTGGTCGTAATTACGGTTAGACGCTCGTAATCGGCAATCTCTCTTAAGGCACTCAAGTCGCGGCCGATGTCGAAGGGGGATTCCACGAAAGTGAAGTTGGTGATCCCCGTTCCTTTCGCAGAAGGCCGCTCTGCACCTGCGTCCCCGCCTGAATCCTGTGCCTCTTCAGACTGATCCGGAGTGTCGAGCACAATGGAAGCAATGGTAGGCTTTGGGTATGTGCCACGGGCCGCAAGGGCAGAACTTGTGGTAAGTCCGCTACCGATCACAAAGTCAGATTCAGCATACGCCCGGTCGATGAGAGCGGCAATGTCTGCGGCCCTGCCTCCGGTGTACAGGGTCTCGATGGTAAGGTCGTACCGGCTGCCGAGGAGCGCTTCAACCTCATCCGAAATGAGGTTGTCCAGACTCATGTCGGAGGCAGTATCGAGATCGGAGAGCAGTGTCACGCGCAGCGGCGCCTGAGCAAACAGGCTGATAGCAAAACCGAGATAGGCCACGAGCCAGAGAGCGGAGCGCCTGGCCAGTCTGGTGCCGGAACCATATGAATATCGCCTTTCGTTCTGTGAAGTTTCTTTAGACATTTAATGTGCGGTTGACTTGGAGTTGACTCCTAAACGACTATAAAACCGTTATGTTCGGTAAGTTGCGAACTAATTACTCAAAAAATCGAATGTACCTGCATTACCACCGTGTTCAACGCGTGACCGGTTGGCTCAGTGAAGGTGCACTTCTCTGTTTTTGTCGTTGGATATCAAGTTGTTAACCTCTAATTTCTGGCATTTGTGCGTCCGGATATCCCGAAGAACAGTAACCTGCTGAGGTGATCGATCCTTTCGGCAGGATCGGGGAAGATCGCAATCATCGCTTCGTCTTCCATCTTGATACTGATTTCATCGAGCCAGTAGAGGATGAATTCTACGTTTGTATCCTGATCGATTTCAGCACGTCCGATGCTCTCGTACAGGTAGTGAGAGAGTCTTTCACTAGCCTTCTTTTTACCATCTTCGATCAGCTTTTTAAACTTGGGGTCCTCGCTCCGTAACATGTCGTACAGAAACTCGTCACTGATGCCCTGGGAGTGTTTGGTCTTCACTCGTATCACCTTCCGTAAGCGAGCAGAAAGACTTTCCGGACGTTCCATGATTTCTTCGTAGTCGGCGTGACTCTCGCGGATTAGGCTGCGCATCAATTCGTAAGCGATGGCTTCCTTATTCGGGAAGTTGCGGTAGAAGGTCATTTTGCTGAGCCCGGCCGTAGAGCAGATTTCTTCTACCGATACACGCTTGATGCCATGAACCCAGAATAAATCTTTCGCTGCCTTCAACAGCGCCGTTTTGGAAGTGGTAGAGGATGTCACCTGCATTGTTACTATAGTTTTTTAAAGTTACGATTGGTGTATCTTTGGTCAAAGATCGTAACTATTGCGTGGAATACGCAGAGAAGGCTGCATTTGTTGTTCTCCCCATTGTCATTAATTCTGTTGGGATCGGGTATACAATACAAAAGTCGCTCCGGCAAGATGCGGGAGCGACCATAAATAATACACAAATTCAATCCTAATGAACGTAGTTCTTTAGCGGAGGGGCCGTCAGAAGATGACCACGGGGCATGCGGTTAACGGAGCTACCGAAGTCTGTGAAGAAGGCCGTGCTTCCACAACGGTTGTGCCGAAACGGAAGGGCTCGTTCAGAGGTATTCGTTGCTCGCCCGGGGCGGTAAACTACCAAACGTACACCAGCAATATCTTATTCTTCCCAATAGCGGTGGAAAGAAATGGTTCATGAATTTGAGCTAACCAGCCGCTAAACAGGCTTATAACTCAAGTGTTCAACGGGATGAAGGTAATTAGAAATTATTTCTTTTTACTATCGATGCCGGTTTGTTTGTTCCACCGTTGCATCACGCCTTCTATCTCCTCGCTCAGAAATTTGAAAAATGATTGGATTTCGCAGAGCTGTTGATTAAACTCTGTACTGCCTGTACCTTCACGCATAGCAATGATCTGATTCATCGTCGTTGCAATCGGGCTGACGGTTGCTGCCTGTTCTTTTAATCTGCGCAACCATTTGTCGGGGCTAACCTTAAAGTACCGGCGCCGGTCTCCCGGTTTGGTCATGTAGTCTACCCGGCCATCGTTCAACAGGCGCTTGAGGGAGTTGCTGATGGTGCTCTTGCTTGCGCCCAGAAATCTCTGGATGGCAAAAAAGTCCAGCTCCGGAGGGTCAGAAACGAGGAGGAGGGCAAAAACCCTGGCTTCCATCGGTGTCAGGTTGGTCTTCTCAAAGAAAATTCCAAGTTCTTCGACTGATTGCTTCAATTCCAGCGATTCGGTATGGTTTTGTGCAGAAGACATTGCTAAGAATTTTATTGCTCAGAACTCTTGTCAGATTCACTGACCTGAACCCTGAAAGGATAGAAGGCATTTGGGGCGCTGACGCAGGTGCACTATTGGTTTTCAAAAAGCATATTCAAACGGAGCGGACATCAATTACGCCAAATGTTATCCAATAAGGGGGTTAAAGATAAAAATGTTCGGTCAGTTCGCTTTTTTTGGAACCAATATTAATTTCGGGCATCGATTTTCGATTCATATAATTCGTTGAGGCTTCCGGGTATAATGTTGCCTTTGCGATAAGGACTCAATTCTAAGCGGGCAAAACCCGGAGGGGATCGCTTTAATGATGTATTTTCGTAACAGTAAAACATTGGATTTGTCCGTAATCCCCATAGGTGGTATTCCTTCCTGCTCAGAGGTCTGCTCCAATTGAATTTTAGCCAACCTTCATTAAGGTCTTTCTTAACCCTCAAAACAAAATCAGATGAGAGTACTTTACGCGTTATTATTTTTAGCCATTCTTTTCTCCGCGGCCCCTGCTACCGCCCAGATGTCGATTCTGTTCGTCGAGGACAGCGATGACGAGTTCGGCAACGCCGAGACTTTTGCAAATGCAATCGAGTCGGTAGGTTATCCTAACACATTCTACAACACGATTGACAGTGCATCCGGGCCTTCTGCTGAGTACATGTCTGGGTTCGACCTCGTGATTTGGCATACTTCTACCGATGGGGTAGGCCTTGAATTATGGAATGGCGCGGACGAAGATAACCAAGAGCTGGTTTCCTTCCTCGATGATGGTGGCCGCTTGTGGCTGGTAGGGCTTGATTTCCTTTTTGACCGCTACGCTGCTCCCGGGCCTACTTTTTTCGAAGAGGGCGAATTCCCTTACGATTACCTGGGCATCACCTCCTACAATGTCCAGAGCCAGGGCAACGACGGCGGACTTGGCGTGCCGGCAGTTGCACCAGACACCAATCAAGTGATCAACGATTTGCCGGAACTGACCTGGCAGTTCCCCGCCCTCAACTGGGTAGACGGTGTCGACCTGCGGCCTGAGGCCGCACCCCTCTACCGGATGGCCGGAGACAATTATCCCCTCGCCGAAGCGATCTGTGGCGTTTACCACGATAACCGGACGGCCAAGGTGGTTACCTACTTCTTCGACCTGGCCCTGGTCGCAAACGATCAGTTGCTGCAGGACGCAGTTCGCCCCGTTCTTTCGTTTTTCGAAAACTTCACTACTTCCACGTCTGCCAACAGTGTATTACAGCAGGACTTTGCTGTGTTTCCTAATCCGGCCACCGGCTCATTTTCCCTCAGGGTTGACCTGGAAAACGCTGCTGTAGTGGAGGTTAGTCTGCTGGACTACCTCGGCCGTGTCGTCAGGGAGCCGGTGCAAGCCCGGCAGTTACCTGCGGGTTACAATCTGGTCAGCGAGCTCGACCTCAACAATCTGGCCAACGGCACCTATTTTGTAAAGCTGACGGTAGAGGGAAAGTCCGGCCTGCGGCCACTCGTGGTACAAAACTGATGAGGTTTACTTGTTGAAGAACCGGAATATCGGTACGTCCACACTGAGGGTAAGCATGGCCCGGGTACTCCGGGCGTCGCGTTCTCTGTTTTCTCCGTCGAGGGTAAATTTGCGTACACTTGGCCCGTCCTGAACGCCAAAACCAAGCGTGAAGGGCGATTGGGGGAAATTGTACATGATGTGCAGACCGGGGGCGATCACGTTTGCAGGTCGGAACTCGGGCAGGCGGTCTACCGTGGCCCCATCCCCATTTTCGCGCCTGCTTTCGAGCCGGAATGCCGTTAGAGCTCCGAGATCGAGCAATGAGCCGAAAAGAGTGATGGATTTGCTGCCACCGATGTTGCGGCTGTAACTCACGCCTACGGGAACAAAGAGAGAAGCCCCAAAGACTTCCTCTTCCAGCTCCGGAGCCGATATCCCCGGAGGTAGCACTAACCCTTCCCGGCTTAGTGCCGCACCGAAATAGGCCCCGAGTTCTACGCTGGAAGGTTTGTTGCGCTTGATCTGGGAGCTTCCGGTTGGCAGGGCAATAGAAGAAACTGCTGCCTCGAAGTCGGCCGGGTCATCGGCCTTGGCTACGTCGGCCATGAAGGTACCGTAGCGGAATAATTTCTCACGGAAGCGATCGGTACGTTCCGGATTGAGCTTTTTGATTTTGTTCTGCACGCGGGAAAGTTCTTCCTGAATCCGGCGAATCTTCAGGTCCCGGATGCCGTTGTTGGCATCTTCGAGGGCGTAGGCGTCGAGACCGGGAGTGTTGAGTTCCATCTCGTAGCGCGAGAGCAGGGCTTTGTCTCTGTTGTTGCCCAGCATGGGGAGCGCATCGGCGGTGGGGACCGCAAGGCCAACGGCCTTCAGGTTTTCGTCTTCGTCTACCACGTAGCTCTCGATCAGGTGGAGGAGCTCATCCCGTCGTTCCGTGAGTTTTCTTTCTTTATGGCTGGCGGTCGGTGCTACGTTGAATAGCTTGAGGAGGTTCAGCAGGTTGTCTACGGCGTACCGGTATTCTCCGGTTTGGCTGAGGCGGAACATCTCGTTGAGCTGTCGGCTCACCTCCGGTACATCGGCAAAAGCAGGGTATTTACCGGCAAGGCTCGTTGGCTTTCCTGCCTCCATTCGCGGGTTCAGGATGGGAGCTTCCAGCAGAGATTGGAGGGTAGTGGTGATGAAACTGACGGCCTGAATTTTCCGGATGGCCTTTGGTGATAATTTATCCAGATCCGGCTCGTGGTTCCGGGACTGAAAATCGGAGAGGAAGAGGCCGAAATCAAGGAGGAAGCCGGTAATCCCCTCGGAGGAAAACTTGCCGTCCAGCTCCGGCACCCGGCTCAGCCTTTCGTATCCCATACCGCTGAAGAGTTTCCTGGCGGCGGGGTTCGTTTGGAAGTCGGAGAGTTGCCTGTTGCGCACAAATCCTGTGCCCTGCTCTCCCGCAGAAAGCAGAAAGAATACTTGTTGGGCCATCCCGAATACGGTCTCGAAAGTAGAGAGGTTATGGTAGGCACGGATGAGACTGTCGGCGTTGCTGGCGGTGTGAAATTCTACCGCAGAATGGAGGTCCTCCAGGGCTATTCTCGTGGCGTCGATTGCTGGTTGCAGCGGTGGGAAGTAGGCCGCCTGGCGTGGCGTCTGTTTCATCTTTGCGATGTACGGCGAGGTAGAGCTGCCATTTTTCATCACCCATTCTTCCAGCCGGTTTTTTATGGCGGCAAGGCGCTCGGCGTTGGCTTTTGTATCGGAAGGAATCTCTTCGGTCAGTCGTCTGAGCATTCTCAGTGCGGGGGCATTGGAGTTAGACAGCTCCGCATCGATGTCTTCCTGAAGTTCACGTTTACGCTCTTCGAACGACTGAGCGAGTCGCTTCTGTGCATCGCGTTGCTGTTGCAGGTCGAGCTGAATTTCCACTAAATCCTCTCTGGCCCTGAGCAGATCGTCCAGTAGGTCTTCGTATTTATCCAGATCACCCCGGTGGGCAAGCACTTCGCGTACAGCGGTGAGGCCGGCAGCGCGGAGCTCGTCCGGGCGCAGTTTTTTCGCATCGGGCCCGAAGAGTTCGTCGTACCGCGACACACTGGGGTAGGCTTCGTAATATGCGTAGGGTTCTTTGCCGCGCAGCCAGGCACGGACGATCCCGGTGGCGGGTGGGTTCGCACCGATCTCCCAGTAGTTGTTTTTGAGGGGGAGCGTGGCATCGTTTACGGGGAAGTAAATATCCCGGATGCGGCGCATGATCGGCATCGCCTCGTCGTCACTCAGTTCTGCTTTCTGAATTTCTGTGAGCAGGGGATTGAACTGTCGGTTGCTCAGCTTATCGCGGGCGAGGTCGAAGCGGTTGTTGAGGGTGTCGGTCGCAACAATCAGGTTGTCGAAGGCATTGAGGATCGCCTGGTAGCTGGGGTCCGTGGTATCTGCCTTCGTCATCCGGAGGTCGATTTGTGTCCGGGTATCGACACGGGTTTTCTCCAGTTCTCCGTACGTAAAAGCCAGGATTTCGGCCAGGGAGACGTCGCGCATCTCCAGGTCAAGGATGCGGTAAATCAGGAATATATTGTAGACGACCGGGTCGCGGAAACTTCCCGCCTTGCGCTGGTCGAGATAGTTGCCGAGGTTGAAGGCTACTGCATTTAGGTCTTCTACAAAGGCTTTGCGGATACTTGGCAGGATGGCTTTGTAGTTCAGCAGATCCAGAGTGGGCAGGAATTCGCTGGTTTTTGGGAAAAGGTAATTGAGGTCGTTGCGGTTAATATCCTCCCGTAATTTGGTGAGAAAAGTGTAAGTCAGTTCTTCCTGAGCGCGGCGGCTGATCCAGTCTGAGAGGCCCGCAAGGGCACTGCCCATCAGGTTCGAAGTGGAAAGCCCCAACTGTTGTGAGTTCGCACCCTTAGCGGCAGCTTTCAGGCTCAGCCCGGTTGCCGGAGGTGCGGCGTAGGTGTCATGGATTTTCCCCAGATCAATGACGCCGTTGCGACTGAATAATTCCGCCCCGTTGAGTTTTTTCAGGAACTTCTCCCGTCCGGGAGTTGCCAGTGTTTCGGGGACCGACATGCCGGGTGAAGGTACATAGCTCTCGAGTAGCAGGTCGATTTTCTCCTCAATCAGGTAGCTCCGGATAGCGGGGTTGCCCGCGTAGTGCCCGAGTAGTTCCGGACCCGAAAGCAGTGACCGGATTTTGTCGTGGCTTGGCATACCTCCGTAATAAGCCAGGGTCATCACGATGGTGTCCAGCGAAGGATTGTTGGCCGAAGTGCCAACTTCGCGGGCGAGCTCCGTATGGTGTACAATGCGGGCCAGGTCAATACCGATGTTTTGGGCGCTGACGCAGGTGCAATGAATAAAGACAAGGAGCAAAGGAAGTAATCCTGAAAACTTTTTCATAGTGGGATGGTCGGGGGAGAAAACAATTAGCATTTAGAAGTCAGTGCCAGGCATGATGAGCTGGCATTGAAGGAAAAATATTCTGAAAATAGATAGTCTGGTCTCTCAAATCTCTCTTTCCGGCCCCCGACGGTTGCCCGGGATCAGCGCAATAATCGGTAAAATCAGACAAACAGTTTGTCCGAGATGAAGTCTGCACCTGCCTGAATAGTACCGGGGAAGGTAGCTCCGGTCGCATCCCGCACATCAGGAATGAGTACTTGTTCCATTTTTGCGCAGTCGGCGTTGGTTGTCGTTATCTGGTTCAGCCTTAGTCGCTCATCGTAGACTGCCCGGGCAAGGGTGAAGGCGTTGCGGGCAGCGGTATAAGTCTCCGGATCGGCAGAGTCACCAGCCAGCATCAGGTTTAACCTCGTACGATCTATTGCCGACCGGAACGAGGCCAGGTTGTCTATCATCCGCTGATTAACAGGAGGGATTTGCCCTCCTTTCTCGTCTTCCGGTGCAACTTCACCGTCGGCTGCGGTTTCTGTCTGCGGGTGGAATTCATTGACCCATTTTATTAACTCCTCCTGAATGGCAAATTGGTCGGCATCGGCATCATCGATGCCTGCCTTGAGTTTCTCCAGCGGAGCCATGTCAGTTTCCTGCTCAGCAGGAAAGGGAGTGAGCGCACGTAGCCGGTTCAGGCGGAGCACGAGTGCAATGACGTCCTGTTTAGCGTCTTCACTCACCAGTGCCTGGGTCTTCACGAGTGCAAGCCGGCGTTGGTAGAGTTGCCGGCAAATACCCGTGACTTCAGTCAGCAGTTTTTCGCGAAAGGGGGGCATGGGGTGTGTTCTGAATGGGTGTTGATTACAATTGAGCTGGTAAGGTAACGCATTTAACACGACTTTAAGTGTGCCCCGGCTAAGGCCGGATGTCGATCAATCCAATACTGTTACTAAGAGATGTAGCGTAACTTTTAGGTGCGAATTGACGTTTATCCGGGCGGAAGCACCCCAAAACGTAAGCCCGGCCATAAGTGTTCAGCGTTGCATATAGTAAAATAACACCGATTGCCCGAAAGTCTTACCCCTGCTTTCTTGCGTAGCACCTTTTTTACCCTTTACTTTACTGAAATGACCAGCAGCAAGGAACAATCCGATACCTCCCTCCCGCCCTACAAGTTCAAAGAGCTTAAGGTCTATAATTCCACAGAGTATCTCTGGGAAAACGTAAAGAAGTACCGGCAGGTGTTTGATCGGTTCGAAACCGCCTATATCTATACCGAACTCTCGCTCTTCAACAAGCGCTTCGACCTTGAAGACTGGTCTCTGCGGGTAGACCTCAAGTGTTTCAGTATCGATAATCAGGTACGAACTGAAATGTGCAACCTCACCATCGAAAAAGAGGTGAGTAAATTCGACAGCGTTATCTACCTCAGAGAAGGGTGGGGGAACCAAAAAAGAGGAACTTTCTGGAAACGAGGTACTTATTTCTGGGAAGCATACATCGATGGGCAAAAGATCGGAAGTAAGTACTTCTACGTCATCGAACCGCACGATAATATGCCCGACCCGCTCGACGATGACTGGGAAATCAAAGAGTCGGTCGAGAAGTACATCGAGCCGGTTTCCGCGCGGCTCTACGAAGGCCCTTACGATGATGTTACCGAAGACGACCGCGTCTACCTCCGGGAGTTTGCTGTCAAAGAAACAAGATACATCTACCTGGAACTGACTTTCCGAAACCTCCAGCCTGACGAAGAATGGCACTTGGAACTGTTTACCAAGTTCCATAACCAGGCCCGGGAACTGAAAGGACAGGTTGTTCGTCTTCACCACGTCCGGAAAAATCAGGAGCTTATAAAAATCACGGCTGGCTGGGGGGCTGCAACCCCAAATCTCTGGCGTATCAATAATTATACGGCCGATATTGTCTTCCTCGACCGGCTGATTGCCAGCATCCCCTTCGTCGTAGACGACGAGGCTGTTCCCGGATCGCCGGCAGTTTACCTGCCCGGCAAAGAGAATACCATGGTTCTCGCTCCGGCTGCCGAAGAAACAGATGAGAGTTTCGACGAAATAATGGCCCGCCTCAACGCTCTCACCGGTCTGCACGAAGTAAAACGGCAGATCAGAGAACATGCTGTTTATATCCGGTTTCTTCAGCTTCGCCAGAAGCGGGGCTTCGATATGGACAAAGGCATGGATGTTCATTCCATCTTTATCGGTAACCCCGGAACGGGCAAAACCACCGTGGCCCGCATGATGGGCAAGCTGTACCGCAAAATGGGGCTCCTCTCCAGTGGGCATACCGTCGTTGCCGACCGCGTTGATCTTGTCGGAGAATATATCGGCCAAACCGCACCCAAAACGCGCGAAGTGATCGAGAAAGCCCGGGGTGGCGTTCTGTTTATCGACGAAGCCTACGCCCTGGCCCGTAGCAACGACGATGGCAAGGACTTCGGTCGTGAGGTAATCGAAATCCTGGTGAAGGAAATGAGTAACGGACAGGGGGACCTGGCCGTCATTGTCGCCGGATATCCGGAGGAGATGAAGCGCTTTCTCGACAGCAATACCGGGCTCAAGTCACGCTTCAAACACAATTATGATTTCCGGGACTTCATGCCGCAGGAGCTGAGTACCATCGCCGATTATGCCTCCGACGGCCTGGGCGTAGAGCTTACTTTGTCGGCCAAAGCCCGTATCGACGAGATAATCACCCGCGCATTCCGTACCCGCGACCGAACTTTCGGCAACGCCCGCTACGTCCACGACCTCATCGAGAAGGCCAAGGTTCAGATGGGCCTTCGGCTCATGAATAGCGGAGGGGTCGCTAAACTGACCAACCAGCAGTTGAGCACCATCGAACTAGAAGACGTCAACAAGATTGAAGGCATCAAGAAAAAGGAACCGCCTGCGATCCCCGTCAACGACGAGTTACTCGCCGAGGCGCTAGCAGAACTGGACGCGCTTACGGGAATGGACAACATCAAGCGCCAGCTGCACGACCTGGTCAGCCTCGTTCGGTACTACCGCCAGATCGGGCGCAATGTGCTCAACAGCTTTCACCTGCATGCGGTCCTGATCGGTAACCCGGGAACGGGAAAAACCACCGTAGCCCGCATCCTGGCTAAGCTCTATAACGCACTCGGTATTCTGGAACGTGGCCACATCGTTGAAACCGACCGGCAGGGAATGGTGGCCGGGTACGTAGGCCAGACCGCAGAAAAAACCGCAAAGAAGGTCGAAGAAGCGATCGGTGGAGTACTCTTCATTGATGAGGCATATGCCCTCACGCAAAAATCATCCCAACGCGGTGATTTCGGAGACGAAGCCATTCAGGCACTTCTTAAAAGGATGGAAGACCGCCGCGGCGAGTTCTTCGTTTGCGTGGCTGGTTACCCCGACAATATGGACGTTTTCCTGAAGGCCAACCCCGGCCTCAGCAGCCGTTTCGACAAAACCCTCCGCTTCGAGGACTACAACCCGGAGCAACTGCTGGAAATTGCACGCCGTATGATGGCGGAGAACGGAGCCCAACTCACTCCCGCTGCCGAGAAACACCTGGCCGCATACCTCCGCTTTCTCTACAAGTATCGCGATGCCTTCTTCGGCAACGCCCGCTCTGTCCGAAAAATCGTTGTCGATATTATCCGCCGGCACGATCTGCGCCGGTCTGCCGACGTCGCCGCTATAGAAGACAAAGGCAAAACTGTCCGTATCCTCAAAGCCGACGTGGAGCACCTGAAGTTGGATACCAAAGAGCTTTCCATCCAGCGTAAACGGATCGGATTTTAGTGGTGCAACCACTAAAATCCGATTACCTCTGGTACCTGCTCCGGTAGAGATTCTGTTGTCTGCTGCTAGAAGTCGGTAAATTCAGCATCCCGGACGCTGTTCAGGACACCAATGGCGCTCAGCTGAAAACGACCTCCACGATCGCCCGAAAGTACGAGCCCGTTGTAAGGGAGGTAGTCGTTCCAGGGGGTCTCCATTGCCGGCTCTTCATCCTTTGCGTCCCGGAAAAATTGCCAGGTGTTGATGCGCCAGGTCACTTTGTCGACGTACAGGCGGTACATGTTCTGGGGGGTGTTGCCAACCTTCTCGAAGGTCATGTCGAGAATATAGCTTGGGCGGACGGCCTGAGGGTCGGTACGTACTTCACCGCCGTATTTCAGGGTTACGCCGCTGTCTTTCAGCTTGAAGTGCTGAACGAGCCAGTAGCTGTCGTTGATCCACATGCTGTGACCTTTGGTCAGTTCTGCGGCCAGTTCTTCGGGGTCGGTTACTTCTACGCCGTTCTTTTTCACCTTCCCTTTCAGGTTGTCAGCGTCGGAGAAATCAACAAGGTAAATGGTGCTGTCGCCCTGCATTGAGATGCGGACGCGTTTTTCGAGTTTGTCCCACAACAGAGTACGGGCCCCGAAGAAATTCCAGGTGAAATACCGGGTGTTGGCGTATGCTTCCCAGCCACCGTGGTACTTCACGATGCTGTCGGCCAGGCGGAGGGCCCGTCCGTCCGATCCGGCTGCATTGAACCCTTCGGCAGCGGGGTAAACGCCGGATTCCCCAACGGGCCACGGCTGAGCTTCCAGGATGATGGTCTTTTTGCCGTCCTTCATGAATTTTTCGCCGGGTTTGGGGCTGTCGGATGAAACTGCGGTTTCCGCAGTGGCAGTCTCAGATTCGCCGGCAGTTCCGGGTTCGCAGGAGATAGCCAGCAGGCCCAGGCAAATGCAAAGGAAAAAAGATATTGGTTTCATTGTTATGGTTGATTTTGAGGATATGGGCGCGAACGCGGGTGCAAGGTACGGGGGGCGGCGGTATTGCCCTCCGAAATACCTTATTTGGTGCAGGGAGCAACGATCTCCTAAAGCTCAAGACGCATAAACAGGACGCACACAAGGGCTGGAAACCTACCCTTTGAACAGAAACGATAAGGCAGGGAGACCGTCCGTCTGACTTTGCCTTCAACCCTTCATTGCACCTGCGGCCGCGCCCGCTTTACTACAACAATTCCACCTCCATGTAAACCGGCTGGTGGTCGCTGTACCGAAAAGCCTGTTCGATGCCACGTACCGTTTTGATGCGCAGGTTAGGGCTGAGGAGGAAAAAATCGATTACCGTTCGTCGTGTTTTATGCAACGCGTACGGCGCAGCACTCTCACGATTGGTAGCTACCGTAGGGTCATAGGCGTAGCCCCACCCATCGGGCATGAACTCGAAGTCGACCGAGAGCGGAAGCTGTGCTGTCTTTACTGTCGGGTTCATACTGAACCAGTTGAAGCCGGGCGGCACCTGGTTCCAGTCTGCACCGACCACGACGTAGCGGCCAGCGGCATAATCATCGAGTGCGAGTTCCTTGATTTTACCCATTTGCTGAGCGCGGATGCTGCCGTCAGCATCGTAAGCAGAAAAATGAATGTTATATACGGCCAGTTCTTTCCCACCTTTAACCGGGATGACCTGCCGCAACGCACAACGGTCCAGTTGAAAGAGTTTCGTAGGCCAGGCGTACTCGCCGGGAAGTTGAATCCGCTCAGCGGAGATGGGTTGGTACCGCGACAGGCTTACCAAGCCTCCAACTACGTAGCCGTAATGATCCCAGGGCTGAAAGAAAGGCAGCGGCACCCGCTTGCTTTTGAAGTTGGAGGCGTAATGCGCGGCGTAATCCGACCGGGCATCACGCGCTACCGCCAGTTGGTTGATGTAGTGGCTGCGCCGGGCGGCGGTGTCGACTTCCTGCAGCAGGTAGATATCGGCTGCATTTCCCTTCAGCGTTACCTCCTGGCCGACCACATTGCTCTTCACCCGCTCTTCGCTCATGCGTACCGTACCCGGCTTTGTCCACCAAAAACCAGCGGCCTGGTTGTAAAAGAAGAAGTCTTTGTCGCCGATGCCACCGTAGCCTACGTTCCAGGTCATAAAGCTCACGATGGAGTCGTTGATTACGGTTTCGGCAGCCGTTTGTCCGTTGCTTTCCCGCAGGCTTTCCGTTCCTTGCGGTTGCCAATCGGTCAATGTCCCGAGAATGAGGAAGCCCACGATGTAGAGGAGGAAAAACAGGGCGAGTCCTCCGAGGAACTTTAATAGTTTGCGTAACATAAGGGCGAAGTTAGGGCGAACACGCCTTTCGATGGTCGTTGGTCTGTCAATCTACTCCTGCAACGATAAACCCGGGCTCAGGTGCTCTGAGTCTCAGGTTTGCATCAAGGTAGCACGGGCTGGCAATAACAACGATTAAACGAGTAAACTGCGCAGGCTCTCGAAGTCCTGAATCACCAGTTGTTTGCCACTAACGAGAATCAATCCGTCCTTTTTGAAGTCCGATAAGGACCGAATGACGCTTTCCTTGGTGGTACCTACCATTTGAGCCAGTTCTTCCCGGGAAAGTTCAATCGGGGCACCGTCATACTTTTCGTACAGATCGCAAAGCGTAAGGGCGGTCCGGCGGCGGACACTGTCGTACGCCTGTTGCACGAGTCTTTTGCTTCTTTCCACCACCCGGCCGGCCATCAGCCGCATCAAGGCCTCGGTTACTGTCCGGTCGGCGTTGATGAGTTTCATCAGCTGGTCAGTAGCGATGGACTGAAGTACCGTTCCGTCGGATGTAACTTTGGCGGTGTAATGAGAAGGGCTCCGCTCGAGTGCCGAGGAAATACCGAAAATCTCTCCGGCTCCCAGTTCTGCAATTACGTAGCTACGCCCGTATTCATGGGATCTGCTCAGGTGGACTTTCCCCGATTCGATGCGGTAAATGAAATGGGGGTAATCGCCTTCTCCCAGAATCTGATGCCCCTGGTCCAGTACTTGTCGCCGGGCTGGTTCTTCGAAGGCTTGCTTAAGGCGAAGGTGCCCTCCTTCCGGATCGCTGAGGTGAGGCGTCATCTGCCCGGGCGTAGATGCTGTTCCTTTACGTGCCTTTGCTTTTTTCAGGCGGGTACGGATCACATTCAGCAACTCATCTTTGTAAAACGGCTTGGTGATGTAGTCGTCGGCACCCAGGTTCATGCCCCTGCGGATGTCTTCGGTTTCGGTGCGGGCGGTAATGAAAACAAACGGGACGGCTGCTGTGCGGTCATTTTCGCTCAGCATATTCAACACGCCATAACCGTCCAGTTCCGGCATCATCACATCGCAAAGGATGAGGTCCGGCGGATGCTGAATGGCAGTCTTTACACCCGCAAGCCCGTTGGGCTCCGCAAGGACATTATAACCGTACAGCTCAAGGATTTCTTCCAGGTTTTCCCGAACTTCTTCGTTGTCTTCTATGATGAGAATTGTGGTCGTATCCATGACTTTAAATATCCTTTTGTGCGGGTAGTAAAATAGTGAAAGTGGAGCCTTGACTCAGTTCGCTCTCAAACTCTATTTTGCCGTCCAACAGTTGTAAATAATGGTTTACGATGTTGAGCCCCAGGCCAGTTCCTTTCACGTTCTCGACGTTGCGGGCCCGGAAAAAACGATCAAACAGGTGGGTCTGGTCCTCCGCCGGAATACCGATGCCCCGGTCTGCAACACTTATGAAGCAGCGCTCGTCCTGCCAGCCCGAGGTGATGGTTATTTCCATTCCCGGCGAAGAGTATTTGGCGGCGTTCGAGATAAGGTTGATCAGTATGTGCCGCAAAAGTTTGGGGTCGGTAACGATGCGGCTGGGTTCTTCGGCGAGCTTGAGTATTACCTTTTGCCCTTCCTTTAGTTGCCCTTCACTGCTTTCCACACTGGTGGATATTATTGCCCGCAGATCGGTAAGGCGCGGCGAAACGGCAATCTGCCCCTGTTCTAACTGAGAGAGGGAGAGGAAGTCGTTCAGCACGTCGGTGAGCTGGTTAACAGCGTCTTTTATCCGGCCGATGTGTTTTTCGCGCTTGGGCTGCTGGACCTCTTCCCGGTACAACTCAATCAGTTCTACCGAACTGAGTACGGTACTGAGCGGTGTTTTGAATTCGTGGCTTGCCATACTCAGGAAACGGCTTTTGAGTTCGTTCAATTCCCGCTCTTTCCCGAGTGCCCGCTGTAATTCTTTTTCGCGCTGGCGCAGGGCAGCAGTTCTTTCTTCTACTTTGTCTTCCAGCTCGGCATTAAGCTGCACTACGCGGTCCTGAGCCCGTTTGAAATCGGTCAGGTCGTGTAGCATTCCGGTGTAAATGGTCTGTTGTTCCAGATTAACTTCACTCACCGCCAGTCGGAGGGGGAACTCTTCTCCATTCTTCCTGCGGCCGGTCACTTCCCGCCCGATCCCTATTATCCGGGGCTGTTGGGTCTTG
The DNA here is from genome assembly GCF_008014675.1 of Neolewinella aurantiaca. Classification (GTDB taxonomy): domain Bacteria; phylum Bacteroidota; class Bacteroidia; order Chitinophagales; family Saprospiraceae; genus Neolewinella; species Neolewinella aurantiaca. The sequence goes on from NZ_VOXD01000004.1 coordinate 215,014, forward strand.
TGGTAGCGTTCGAGGTACTCATCGTGGTGGGTACGATCATAGCTGCCCATCAGTATGTTTACTTTTTGGCCCTTCAACTCTTCTGCTTCGTATCCGAAGAGGGCGCAGGCTGCAAAGTTCAGGTTCTCGATTATCCCCTCGGTGCTCATCGTGATGATGCCGTCGGTTGCCATTTCGAAAAGAGCTTTCAGCCGGTGGCTGTCTTCCTGACTCATTTTTCCGGGGTTGCCCATCATCATAGCGTGCTTTGTTGAGGGCTAAAGATAAAGGGTCTGTACACAAAAGTGCCCCCGATGGCTATCGGAGGCACAAGAAATGTGAATGTTTGAGAGACCTTGATTTCAGGCGGCATTTTTAGTCTTTCGTGCATCAGGTTTCATGGAAACCTGTGTGGCAACTTCGGCCACCTCTTTTTCTGGCATAAAGCTTACGCCAAGGATAGCACTGAGAAAGAGAGGGAGTGCCAGAACGGCGATCAGTGGCTGACCAGAAAATAATCCACCAATGACACATGCCATCATGAGGAAAAAACGGATCAGGACTTTGTCGAAAGTGCAAGCGAAGAAGCGCATTTGTTTTGTGGTTTTGTTATGTCACAAATTTCGGGCGGTAAGGCTTCCCGAACACTGACGCAAATCACGGAGTGTGGTGATTTATATCAGGCGCGGCCGCAGGTGCACACACGGTTGGGAGGGATCAGGCGTAGTCTTCCAGCCGAATCTCCTCCTGGTCGATAAGCCGGACCAGATCCAGGGTAGTCAGGATGCCCGCCAGCTTTCCGTCCTCGATGACGGGCAGAGCATGAAACTTATTCATGCAGAACAGGTTGGCGGCCGTTCTTACGGTATCGGTGGGCTCTAACTTGGCTACGTGGGAGGTCATTATCTCTTTCACCAAATGCATCCCTGCTCCGTTATCGGGCAGCTTCAGGAAGTCCGCAGGGCTGACGATCCCGATCAGGGCTTTCTCCGGGCTCAGTACGGGGAGGTGATGGATGTTGTGCTTTTTGAACAGACCGAGTGCTACAGCCACCGGAGTGTGTTCGCTGACGGTCACTACGTCCGTCGTCATCAGGGTGGATACTTTGGCTAATAAATTCATGGTAGTTTATTTTAAGGTTGAGAAATCGGATGAGCCACTGTTTAATGGCACATTGGCGGGAAGGCCATATCCTGATGGGCCAGGAAGTCGTAAGGGATGTGGGTCATCCAGCCGCGGTAAAGCAGGAGCAATCCTGCAATCGTCATCAGGATGGGGGTGGCGGCCGCTAAGCGGGCCGCGTCTAAGCGGAAAAGCCGCCGGCCGGCGTAGATCGTCGCTGTCAGCAGAGGCAGCGTCCCCAGCCCGAAGGCAAGCATAAAACCGGCTCCGGCCAGTGGGCCGGAGGTGTTGGCAGCTCCAATCACTGCGAGGTAAACCAAACCACAGGGGAGCAAACCGTTGCAGCATCCCAGAATGAACTGGCCGGATACTCCGCGCTTGCCCAGGAAGCCGGAAATCTTTGCCCTTAGGGCAATCTGAAAGCGGGCGTACGCGGGTAAGCGCTGCAGCATGTTTCCCGGGTCGAGCCGGAGCAACGCAAAAGCAATGAGCAGCGCTCCCGAAACCAGCGCGATCATGCTCTGGGCGTTCCATAGCCGCATCCCGAGGCCGAAGGCCCCGAGCAAACTGCCAAGTAATACGTACACCAGTATCCGTCCGGACTGATAGGCAAAGGCGCTTTGCCAGCGGTTCCCGTTTCCTGCAGCGAGCATCAAAGGACCGCACATGCCTACGCAGTGAAGACTACCCGTAAGGCCCAGCGAAAAGGCAACGAGGAGTTCCATCAGCGGATGTTGAGGTCAAGTTCGTCGTAGTATTTCACCCCGCCGGACTGCCACTCCACAATCGCTTCGTAACGCCCCGGGTTCATACCCCGCAAGGGTAAAGACATGGTCCCCTCCGGATTAACTTCGAGTGCTACCCGTCGGTCATCGGATTTCGTGCTCGGGCGGTACAGTAGCACGGTACCCTCTACTTTTTCTTCCAGCGATGGAGGAAACTGTAGCGCGTACCCTTCGTCCGAGCTCACAATCCGCAAGGGATCAGCCAAAGAGTTACTGTTTAACCGCCGGTCGTACTCTTGCTGGTAGTTGATGTCGCGGGCGTAGTAGTTCTCGTAAACGAGACTGTTGTCGAAGGTGCGGCTCTTGATCACCACTACCACCAGGGTAGCTACGAAAATGACGTAAAAGGTGAAAATACCGTGGCCCCAGTTGAATTTCATGGTTATCGCTTTTTAGGGTGAACGAAGGTGGTTGTCAGGGTTTCCAACATTTTCTCGCCGGTCCAGACTTCAATTTCGAGATTGCCGTCAAAGCCGGCTTCCGGGTCGGCTGGCAGGTCAACGAATACGGCACCTTCCGCAATCTCTCCGGGAACCGCCAGCGGCGGCTCTCCGATGAAACGAACCTTAGCGCCGGCAACGTCCGCCACCTCAAAACGAAGCGGCAACTCGCTGCCCGTCTTGTTGATGATCTGATAGGTGTAGAGGTTGTTGATAGATCCGTCCGTGTTTTCCTGATAGAGTGTACCGGGGGTGCGGAGCATGATTACATCGAGGCCGTCGCGGCCACCGAGCAAAAAGATGTTCAGTGCAATTAGCGCCAGTAGTACTACGGAATAAGCAATCACCCGCGGTGTCCATATTCTGCGCTTCCGGCGGGCAACGCCGCTTTCACTATCGTAGCGAATCAGACCGCGGGGGCGGTCTATTTTGTCCATCACTGTGTCGCAGGCATCGATGCAGGCCGTACAGTTTATACATTCCATCTGGATGCCGTCCCGGATGTCGATACCCGTCGGGCATACCTGTACGCAGAGCGTACAGTCAATGCAGTCGCTTTTGCGGAGGGGCTCGGCGTCCATCAGCATCACTTCTCCGGTGTCGGAGAATGATAAGGGCGCGGTCGCAGGTGCAGCGGATGTTTTTGAGGGGCCATGCCCGTTTTTCGCCAGCTCTGCTTCCATTCTGTGCAGCATCTGGTCTGCGCAGCTGCCTTTGCCGTCGCGGCAATTGGCACAATCGCTGCAACTGCTCTTTTTGGGTTTGCCTTTACGGATCTTGGTCCGGGGTTCGCCGCGCTCGTAATCATAGATTACGTTGATACTGTCGTTGTCGAGCAATACGCCTTGCAGGCGTCCGTACGGACAAATGGCGATGCAAACCTGCTCCCGCATATTGGCGAAGACGAAGTAGAAAACCCCGATGAAGACCACAATGGCCAGGAAGCCCATCGGAGCACTTGCCGGCGACTGGCTAACGGTCTCAAGCACTGCGTCTATCCCAATGATGTAAGCCAGGAAGGTATGGGCAATCACAGCCGCAACCAGAAGGAACAGGCTGTGTTTCATCACTCTCTTCCTGATCTTGTCTTTGGTCCAGGGGGACTTGGCCAGCTTACGCTGAGCATTGGCATCGCCTTCGACCCAGTATTCTATCTTCCGGAAAACCATTTCCATAAAGATCGTCTGCGGGCAAACCCACCCGCAGAACAGCCGGCCAAAAACCACCGTGAACAGCGCGATAAACACTACTCCGGTAATCATCAGGATGGCAAAGAGATGGAAATCCTGAGGCGTGAACGAAAGACCGAACAGGATGAAGCGTCGCTCCAGCACGTTCAGCAAAAGGACCGGTTCGCCCCCAACCTTGATCCAGGGAAGGCCAAAAAGAATCAGCAACAGTACATAACTGAGGTAACTCCTCCAGTTATAGTAGCGTCCGGCAGGTTTTTTAGGGAAAACCCATTTACGCTTGCCGTCGGCATCGACGGTGCCGATGGTGTCCCTGAAACTATCCTTGTTGGCCTTCTTGTCCATTGTTTATTCGGTTGTAGTTTCTACTTCTTCCTCTTCCCGTGGTTCGTAGAGTTCGCCCTGGGGTTCCTTGGCGTTGGCGGGCTCGGTTCCACCCATGCTGGTGATGAAACTGGCAACTTCCTGCATGTCGCGGGGGCGTAGCTCGCTTTTCCATGCAATCATCCCTTTTTCGGGGACACCGTACTTGATCGTCTTGAAGATGTCCGCAATGCTGCCGCCGTGCAGCCAGTAAGCGTCGGTAAGGTTGGGGCCGATTCCGCCTTCGGCAAGCTGACCGTGGCACACCGCACATTTGGCTGTGAACAGGGTCTGGCCGTTCGAAAGGGCATCGGCGTCAACCAGCAGGGTTACGTTGGATTCGTCAATGGCGTTTTTCTGGGTAGCCAGGTAGGCTTTAACGTCATCAGCAGCCTGATCCATCTGGACCTCGTACGCCTCGTGCGAACTCAGGCCGTAGTCAGAGAAGTGGTTGAAGTAGATGTAGACAGGAGCAAAGGCAATTGCGATATAGAATAAGCCTTTCCACCACGGAGGCAGGTTGTTGTCCAGCTCCATGATGCCGTCGTAGTTGTGGTCCAGAAGGATTTCTTCTTCCATTTCCACCGGTACCTCGTCGGTAAGCCGGTCGTAGAGTTGCTTCCACCAGGGGATGGTTGCCGAAGCCGGAACAGGAACGCCCACTTTCTCCAGAACTTCAGGGTGGTACTTTTCTAACATCCGGAGGCGCTGCATCCGCATGAAGACGAAACTGAGATTGATCACAGCTCCCATGCCGGCTGCAAACACCAGCAGCATGAGCACCAGTAACAGTTGCTCCATCGGTGACATCCCTGTGAGCAGGCCGGTTGGGGCTGGCTCGACAACGGGAGCGGTAGCTTGTAAGAACAGCGGATTGTTGGTTAGGAAATTCACTGGATATCAGTTTTATCGTTTGAGGAATAGCTGTCGATCAAAGGTTGCTGTTCAACCTCAGCATAGCTCCCGCGTCCGCGCCCTAAAACCATGATCAGTACGAGGGTGAAAACAAAGACGAAGGTGAGCAAGGCCATGATGGCGAGCCAGTTTATGTCGGATCCTGCGAGGAGGTATTTTGCCATTTTATTAGAATTTGAAGCTAGAAGTCAGAAGCTAGGAAGGTGGAAGCCGGGTTTTCAGACCCGGCTTCCGGTTGCCGGTGGACTATTTTTCGGGTTCTGCCTGTATGTCGGTACCAAGTCGCTGCAGGTAAGCAATCAGGGCTACGATCTGCCGTTCTTCCAGTTCCTCGTCTTCGACGCCCTGGTCACGGAGGTCGGCCGCAATCTCAGCAGCCTGCTCTTTGAGGTCGTCGATGGCGACGTCGGCGTAGCCGTCGGGGTAGGGCGTGCCCAGGCTCTGCAGTACCCGGATTTTAGCGGGCAGGTAGCTCGCGTCGTACTTACGCTCGAGCATCCATGAGTAGGGAGGCATGATACTGCCCGGGCTCGTGGAGTTGGGGTCTTCCATGTGGCGGTAGTGCCAGAGGTTGAGGTACTTGCCACCAAGGCGGTGAACGTCGGGCCCGGTCCGCTTACTTCCCCACAGGTGAGGGCGGTCGTAGATGAATTCGCCAGACATCGAGTACTGCCCGTAACGCTCCGTCTCAGAGCGGAAAGGCCGGATCATCTGGCTGTGGCAGTTGTTACAGCCGTTTGCGATGTAGATGTCGCGTCCCTCTAGTTCCAGTGGAGTGTACGGTTTGACGGAGGCGATGGTCGGTACGTTGTCGTCGACAATAACCATCGGGAAGATCTCCGCTAACCCGCCAATCAGAATTACTACGGTGGAACCAACGAGCATCTGTACGGGACGGCGCTCGATCCAACGGTGCCAGTTTTCACCTTTGTGCCCTCCGGGACTAGCCGCCAGGGGCGGAGCGGAAGCTGGTTCGTTGGGCAGGAAGTCACCCTGTTTTACCGTTTTGATCAGGTTGTAGATCATGATGAACACGCCCGCTACGTAGATCGTACCACCAAAGGCACGCAGCATGTACATCGGGAGAATGGCATCGACCGTTTCGAGGAAGTTACCGTACTGCAGCAGACCGTCGGGGGTGAATTGTTTCCACATGGCGCTCTGCGTCCATCCGGCCCAGTACAGAGGGACGGCGTAAAAGAGCGTACCCAGGGTTGCGATCCAGAAGTGGACGTTGGCGAGGCTCGTGCTGTAAAGTTTAGTCCGGAAGATTTTCGGGAAGATGTAATAGAGCACACCGAAGGTGAGCATACCGTTCCAGCCCAGGGTTCCGATGTGAACGTGGCCTACCGTCCAGTCGGTGTAGTGACTGATGGCGTTGACGCTTTTGATGGAGAGCAACGGCCCTTCCAGCGTAGCCATACCGTAGGCGGTGATGGCCACCACAAACATTTTCAGAACCGGATCTTCGCGTACTTTATCCCACGCTCCGCGGAGGGTGAGCAGGCCGTTGAGCATACCACCCCAACTTGGGGCAATAAGCATCAGGCTGAATACCATACCGAGGCTTTGGGCCCAATCAGGAAGACTGGTGTAAAGCAAGTGGTGAGGGCCGGCCCAGATGTAGATGAAAATCAGCGCCCAGAAGTGAATGATCGAAAGCCGGTAACTGAAAACGGGGCGGTTGGCTGCTTTGGGCAGGAAGTAGTACATCAGGCCCAGGTAAGGTGTGGTCAGGAAGAATGCCACCGCATTGTGTCCGTACCACCACTGTATCAAAGCGTCCTGTACCCCGGCGAAGACGGGGTAACTGTGGATGAAGTTGTAGGGGAGCTCAAGACTGTTGCCTACGTGAAGTACCGTTACCGTTACCCAGGTGCCGATGTAGAACCAGATCGCAACGTAAAGGTGCCGCTCGCGGCGCTTGAGGATGGTCATGAACATATTGATCCCGAAAATGATCCAGATCAGCGCAATACCGATATCGATTGGCCATTCCAGCTCAGCGTATTCTTTACTGGTCGTTATCCCCAGTGGAAGGGTAATCGCCGCCGCCAGAATGATGGCTTGCCAGCCGTAGAAGTGAATCGCGCTCAGCAGGTCGGAGTACATTCTCGTCTTCAGCAATCGCTGTAACGAGTAGTAAACGCCCATGTAAATGCCGTTGCCGACAAAAGCGAAAATCACCGCATTAGTGTGCAGCGGACGGAGGCGACCAAAAGTCAGCTCAGCGGTGAAATTGAGCGATGGCCATACCAGTTGGAGTGCAGCCCAGAGGCCAACGATCATCCCGATCAGGCCCCAAAAGGCCGTAGCGTAGGCAAACCGTTTGACGCTTGTATTGTCGTACTCAAAATGCTCCAGCGCGAGTTTTTCGGCGGGTGTAGCAGTTGTTTCAGTCATCTTCAGATGCTTTGGGGTCCTCGAATAAGATTCTAATGGATGGGGTAACCTCATCGTCGTACTGGCCGGTACCAACCGCCCAGAAAAAAGCAACCAGGAAGCCGATGGCTACCAGAAGGCTGACGATGATGAGTAGTAAGATTACTTTCATGGGTATTCCCTTATTTACGACTGCAAGGTGCGGGTAAGTCGCGGGGTATGAAATGAGGCGTGTCAGGGGAAGGAATGACATTTGTCATTGGTGGGTCGTGACCGCCGACAAGCTGTCGTATTTGCTGTCATTAGCCTGATCTTGTACACTTTTTTGGTACACAATTCCTGCACCCAGAGAAGCGACAATGACAATCGTCACGGAACTGAGGGGCATCAGTATTGCCGCAATAACCGGGCTTAGTGCTCCGGTCACGGCGTAAGAGAGTCCTACTACGTTATAAGCGAAGGCCAGTAAATAAGTGATGATCATCACCCATTTCATTCGGCCGGAGGCGAGCAGTACATCTGGCAACGAGGTGAGGCGGTCAGATTTCACAATGCCGTCACAAGCCGGGTTGAAGCGTGCTTCGTCTTCGTTGACCGCAAGCCCGACGTTGGCCGTAGCAAGCGCCCCGGCATCGTTCAGGCCATCTCCAACCATGAGGACGTGAGCGTTCCGTCGCTGTAAGTCGTTGATGTGGCTGCGTTTATTGAAAGGCGTTTGCCGGAAGAGTATCTTTTCCGGAGCCAGGTAGGGTTCCCAAAATGGGTCTGCCGGAGGTTGGTCTCCCGACAGCAGCCAGGTGTCGCCGCTTTCTCCAACGGAGTAAAGCATTTCGTCTATTCCGTCCCGCAAAACGGTCTGTTGGGCTTTGAGGCTAAAGCACAATAGGTCATCTACAACCGCAAAGGTGCCTTCCTGGTAATGGGGGAAGCCACAGAAGGCCGGGCTCCCGATCCTGAAGTTGTGCCCCTGGTGTTCCAGTAAGATACCCTGACCGGTCCGCTCGGTCACATTCCCGATTCGGGGGTGAACATGAGATTGCTCTCCGGACGCCAGGGCCTCTGAGATGGCCTGACTGCGTGGATGACTTGATTGCCGGGCCATGGCCAGGAATACTGCTTCGTAGTCTGCGGATCGGGGCATGACGAACGTCAGTTCAGTGTCTTTCTGCTCTTCGGTGAGGGTGCCCGTTTTGTCGAAGACAAACGTATCCGTTTTCCCCAGCCGCTCGATCACCGCCGGACCACGGAAGTAATAGCCCGAACGCGCCAGTAAACGTTGTAACGTGCCGTAAGCAAAAGGAGCGGCGAGGGCGAGGGCGCAGGGGCAGGCAATTATTAAAACAGCAGTGGCCGCCCGGTAGGCAAGGGAGGTGTCGGTTTGGTACCAGTAGGCGAGGGTGCCGGCAGCCAGCAGCAGAATGGTGGCGGTAAATATCCGGATGAGCCATTCGGGAGGTGCAACGTCAGCACGCTTGGTGTTTTCTCCTTCCCGTAACCAAAGCTGAAGCAGGTAGCTCTGGTCGGGTGGCTTGGTTACCGCAATGCGAAGTGAGGAAGACGTAGCGCGGCCACCGGCAAAAACTTCGTCTCCTTCGTTGGCCGGGCGGGGCGCAGCCTCGCCGGTAACAAAGCTGTAGTCGATGCCGTGGGCTGCGGGGCTAAGCAACCGGCCATCGGCCGGGATGAGGTTGCCGGGGCGAACAGAAAGGATGTCGCCTGCCGCCAGGTCTTCGCTGGCTACGGGCTCGGGGGTGCCGTCTTTGGCCTCGCGGTAAGCCGCTACGGGGAAGTAGTCGCGGTAGTCGCGGTCGAAATTGAGGCGGGCAAAGCTGTACGTCTGGAACCACCGCCCGATGAGCAGAAAGAAAACAAGTCCGGCGAGGCTGTCGAGGTAACCGGATCCCACACCAGCTATGATTTCGTACACCGAGCGGCCAAACAACGCCAGCATACCGAGGGCAATGGGTAAGTCGATGGTCACCTGCCGGCTGCGTACTGCGTACCAGGCAGTAGTGAAAAAGCCCCGTCCGGCGTAAAGAACAACCGGAAGACTGAGAACGAGCAGGAGGTAGTTCATTGCTTCACCAACCCACCTTGCACCTGCGCCCGCGCCCGCCAGCATTTCCGATAAGCCGAAGTACTCGGGAAAACTGAGCAGCATGATGTTGCCAAAACAAAAACCCGCCACGCCAATGCGGTAAATGAGCGCCCGGTTTGTTTTTCCGGCAACCACCTCGCCCTGCACCCGGAAGTGCGGCGGGTAGCCGATCCGGTCCAGCATCTCCGCCACCTGGCGCAGTTCCAGCACCCGGGGATCAAAGACAATCGTAGCCAGTTTGTTGCTGAAATTAATGCTGCACGACCTTACTCCGGGTAAAAGCTGAGGAAGCCTTTCTAAAAGCCAAATGCAGGACGAACAATGAATGCCCGGTAATTCCAGTTCAACGTGGCAGCGTGTGTCGTCGCGGTAACGAACAAATCGTTCCGCCAGCTTCGGTACCTCCAGCCACGCGTAATCGCGGTCGTTTACTGCTTGTTGTTTGGCGCCAGCCCGGTCATCGATCCGGTAAAAGTCAAGAAGGTTGTTGTCCTTCAGGATCGAGTAAACCGTAGCGCAGCCCGAACAGCAAAAGGTGTGCTGGCCCTGCGTTACGGTGTCTTTTCCGCAGGCGTCTCCGCAATGCGTACAGTGAGATGATACCATGGATGAAGCTGGAGGCTGTCCCATTTTGTGTGATGGTTTAGACTTGTAAAAGCAAATGGTTTTCGGGCGCCATCCCCCGTGGTGATCAGATTGACTGACTGAAAGTCTTTGCCGAGGGCTGCCGCGCCCAGTAGTAGTCGTCGAGCGGAAGGCAGATGTTGCGCAAAAAGGGTTTGCCGTGGGCCGTGACTTCAACACGGTAGGGTGAGCGGGTGATTATGCCGTCGGCGGCCATGTCGTTCCAGTGTTCCACCGCCCGGCCGAGTGCCTCACACCGCTGCTCTTCGGCGTACCATTCGGTGTACCCCTTACACATCAGGTTCAGGATGTGGCGGCGAACTATCTGGTCTTCACTGCTGAGTTTATGCCCCTTCACAAGCGGCAGACGTCCTTCCCCGATTACGGCTTGCGTATAGGCTTCCACTTTTTTCTCGTTCTGAACGAAAGTGTCCCAACTGTCCCCGATCGAGGAACAGCCAAGGGCCAGGGTAACGGGTGTATTGGCGGTGGTGTACCCCATGAAGTTGCGGTGCAGCCGGCCGTTTGCTGCGGCCCGGGCGAGATCGTCTTCGGGCAGCGAGAAGTGGTCGAGGCCAATATCTTCGTAGCCGCTGCTTTCCAGCAAATCGCGGCCGGTGGCGTACAACTGCCATTTTTTGTCCCCCTTTGGCAGGTCATTTTCGTCGTAAGCCCGCTGCCCGGGACTAACCCAGGGTACGTGGGCGTATCCATAAAAAGCGATGCGCTCAGGGCGCATTTCCTGGATTTTTACAACGCTGCGAACGATGTCGTTCTGTGTTTGCCGGGGCAAACCGTAGATCACGTCGAAGTTGATCGATTTATAACCAATCTTCCGGGCGGCCTCTACGGTTCGTTCCACTTCTTCGGCCGTTTGGCGGCGGTTGATCAGGCGCATGATCTCCGGATTGAAGTCCTGCACCCCGATACTGACCCGGTTGAAGCCCCGGTCTGCAAGCGACTGCAGGTGTTCGGGAGTGGTGCTGTTGGGGTGAGCCTCGAACCCGAAGGAATGATCATCGGCTACATCGGCATCCTTCAGGATGCCGTCGATCAGGCGCCCGAGTTCGGCGGGAGAGAAAAAAGTAGGCGTTCCGCCGCCGAGATGAAGCTCTTTCAGGCGCGGCCGCAGGTGCAGGGAACGGACGTAAATAGCCCACTCTGCCAGAACCGCATCGATGTACGGCGCTTCTACTTCGTGCCGTTTGGTAATACGCTTGTTGCAGCCGCAATACGTGCAAAGCTCTTCGCAGAATGGCAGGTGGATATAAAGACTAACATCCCGGGTTTCCGCCAGACGGGTGTTCAAACTGCCCAGCCATTGGTCCTGTACGGGAGCTTGTACGTCCCAATAAGGTACGGTTGGGTAACTCGTATAACGGGGAACAGGTTTGTTGTATTTATTGATGAGCGTCACGCGGAGGGGATTGTTTGACCCAAAGGTCAGGCACCACTCGTACGTGTTCGCTGACGAATGTCAGCAGAGGAAATGATCTTGATCACAGTGCCGGAAAACGAGATGCCAACCGGGGGGGGGAGACGCAACTATATATAGCTGCTGACCATGGTACAGATCCCCGGCGCAAAACTCCGGCGGGCCACTTCCGGGCGGCTAATAAGCCCTTTCCTTAAGCGGTGACCAGACGGAACCCGCTAGGCCGAAGCCACCGCCTGAGCAGTAAGTTTATGGTACCGCTCCAGCAGTTTCTCCGCCAGAACACGACGATCATATTTCTTATGGAAGCGCGCCGCTGCTGCCCGACCGATGCGTTCGAGTTTGCGGCCCCGGGCCAGACAATCCTCGACGGCCTCAACGAATTGCGCCGGCGTATCGGCGATGAAAAGATCACGACGGTGCTTCGCAGAAATTCCTTCCAAACCGATGGAAGAGGAGATCACTACCCGGCCCAAAGACATTGCTTCCAGAATCTTGGCCCGCATCCCGCCGCCGCTGAGCAGCGGTACGATGCTGATGCTGTGCGCCGAAACGAAGGTGCAGGCACAGTCTACCTCGCCGTGAACAACTACGTTTTTCATCCGGAGTTGCTTCAGGCTTTGCGGCATGTTGCGGCCGGCGATGTGAAACTCGATTTCAGGAAAGCGACGATGCATCTCCGGCCAGACATCGTTGAGGAACCACTGCAGGCCTTCCAGGTTAGGCAGCCAGTCCAGCGAGCCGATGAAGTGAAGACTTGGTGTCTCGCGGTAGCTGTCGTAGGTCGGTTCTCCGCAAACGGTGTCGAGGCCGATGGGCAGAACGTGCCGCTCGCCCCGGAACCCCATCCGCTCGAAGCGCTTACCATCACGATCGGTGATGGGCAACAGGAGGTCGTATTGGTTCAGTTGAGCTGTTTCGTATTCTTTGAGTTGGCGCGTCAGGTGACGTAAGTACCAGCGCTTGGGCGCAAAGCGGATGTTGGCGCTGCAGCGTTCCCAGATTTCGTGTTCCACATTGTGGGAGCGCATTACTACCTGCGCCGAAGAATTGCGACGGATGGTGGGTACGTAGGGGGAGAGGTAAAGCGTCTCGAGCTGAACGACCGCAAAATCTTCTTCAGAGAGCCACTTAGCCAGGGCTGTGTGGTACTCCGGGATGTCGAACCGGCTGATGTGGTAAGACGTGCCACGCACCAGGTTGCCGAGGGCATCGAAGGGGCTGATCGTGTTGTCCACATTAACGGTTCTGACTTCGCGGTAGTGGGCCATTTTCTCCGGTAGCTCTGTACCGCTGAAAAAGTGCTTGCTCGTGTTCATCGCCAAAAGGCTAACCTCGCATCCCAATTCGCTGAGGCTCTTACTGAGGCCGTGGATGGCCTGGCTTTCACCGTCTTTAAGCGGGTAGGGAAACTTCTTGGTTAGTAGTAATAACTTCATACTGTGGTGGCGATGTGGTCTCAAAAGTCCAAAAGGTTAAGGACATGCTCTTCGTAGGGTTGATACCCCCGCAGAGGTAAACGTTGCCTTCAGGCAAATCTTTTTACGGACAGGAAGAGATGGGCGCGAAACGCAGGTACAAAGAAAGGGATGCACCACCAATGATCACAGGAAAGCCGGCTCCGACTCATGACTTTGGGCCGTTAACTTTAGGACTGTCGGAGGCAGGACATTAGCCTTTATCGTTGCGAGATGGTTTTCCCGCGATTGGCCCAACGGGCGTTTGCGCAGACAACCGTCGCCGTTACCTCAGGGCACCCGGCAGCAGTTAACCGTTCGTTGGTTGCCCTCAGATATAAGCCCCGTCCGGGGTTCCGAACGGGGCTTACTTCCTAAGAAAAAACGTGAAACGGATTTTGCATCCTGCGGCCGCGCCCCGGTAAAGGGAACATCAGCCGGTTGCTTAGTCGTCGAGCAAAAGAGCATTCAATGACTGCGACCAGATGCCGGGCCGGTTTTAGTTCTCCCAGACGTTGTTCTCTACATCGTCCTCAAACATCCGCTGCGTAGGGTTGATCATGACGGACTTGATGTCGTCCTTCGCCGCATCTACCTTAATGATGTAGGTAGGGTAGACCCAGCCCCAGTCCTGAAGGACGTTCCAGTTGCTGGCGTAGCCCGGCTGCTGTTTGGTGCCGCGCATAATCTGAGGAGCAATGTAGTACCATTTTTCTTCGCTGTTCTGCATCGTCACAAGCACTTCCAGTGGCATTGGCATACGGCCAATCTTCTCCAGGGTGACACTCGTTGTGTTGCCTTCGCCTGCTGCCACTTCCTTGACGCCGTAATCGGCGTAGTTGGTGGAGTTGACCCAGTATTCGTTGTACCAGTCGAGCTCGAAGCCAGACTCTTTTTCCGCGATGCGGATGAAGTCGTTGGGGTTGGGGTGTTTGAATGCCCATTCGTTGAAGTAACGAAGCATGATGCGTTGGTGTACTTCTTCGCCAACGATGTAGCGAAGCTGCTCCTGATAAACAGCGCCGTTGGTGTAGGCCGCAACGCCGTAGGCGGCGTTGGTCGCGTAGTGATCCGAGTGGGTGCTGAGGGCTTCCTGCTTTCCGCTGGAGCGGAAGTTGCGGAGGCCAAAGTAGGTGCGGGCGAATGGGTTTTCAACCGCGTCGCCACCCACAAGACCTTTTTTACGCAGGTGGTTCATTACGTCGGCGCTGGCCCAGCTTGTGAAGCCTTCGTCCATCCAGGGGTGCAGTGCTTCGTTGGTGCCCAGGAGGTGCTGGTACCAGCTGTGCATGAGTTCGTGAACGGAAACACCCACCAGGCTGGGGAAGCTGCGCTCTCCGGTAATCAGGGTACCCATGGGGTATTCCATACCGCCGTCGCCACCCTGGATGAAGCTGTACTGCTCGTAGGGGTAGTGACCGTAGTGCGTATTGATGTAGTTGAAGGCTTCATCCATGACCTTGGGGAGGTTCTCCCAGTTGGTGCTGGTTTTCTCGCCTTCCTGGTAAAAGAAGTGCATGGTCATTCCGTCGGCCCGCTTCAGGTTGGTGTGGCGGTAGTTGGGGTCGGCGGCCCACATGAAGTCTCCTACCTTCGGAGCTTTGAAGTGGTAGGTGATTTTCTTCTTGCGTTTTTTGGGCTCCTCACCGTAGCCGTAACCGATTTCATCGGGGTTTTGCAGGTAACCGGTTCCGCCGATGACGTAATTGCGGTCGATGGTGATTTTTACGTCGAAATCGCTCCAGATGTGGTAAAACTCACGACCAATGTATGGGTCAGCGTGCCAGCCCTGGTAGTCGTATTCGGCCATTTTAGGGTACCACTGGGCCATGCTGAACTCGATGCCTTCGGCGTTATCGCGGCCGCTGCGACGGATTTGCAATGGCACCTGAGCGTCCCATTCCAGTTCAAAGGTGGTTGAAGTACCGGGCATGATAGGTTTTGCAAGGGTCACTTCCATCACGGTTCCCTCAACGATGTACGCCTGAGGCGTACCGTCGCGGAGCAGTGCTTTGGGCTTGATGTAGCCGATCTCGTCTTCGTTCAGCTTACTGATGCGATCGCCAACGCGGCGGTCGGCATCGGGCAGGGTGAGGTTGCGGACGTCCATCATGCTTCCGGGCTGAAAAGCGTTGAAGTAAAGGTGGTAAAAGACCCGGTGTAGCGTGTCGGGAGAGTTGTTGTAGTACGTCAGGGTTTGCTTGCCTTCGTACTGGTGCTTCTTGACGTCCATATCAATCTCCATCTCGTATTTGGCACGTTGCTGCCAGCGATCGGGCTGAGCCGCGAGGCTGATGGTAGAGAAGAGAAGGACGAGCAGGAGTAGATTACGCATGGTGGAGTAGTTGGTCTTTTAGTTGGTAGAACTTTGGAGATAAGGTATAAAAGCCGCTAATGTTTGGCCCGGGCCAGTGGCTGTGCTGCGGAATCGGGACCAATCAGCAGCCGGAAGCCTGGCATCAACAACCCAAAAATAAGGGGGCTGGAAGTTAGCCTTTAAGTGCTAATTTCCGGCTCCTTGTGCTACCTCGTTGATGATGGCCCAGGCGTTGCCCAGGTTCTTGTCGATGTCTTCTCCTGATACTTTATTACCGATGTTGTCGGGGAATCCGAAGAGGTAAGAATTGGCTTCGGTGAAGGATTCACACGGGAACTCGAACCACGCATTCGTCATGATTTCCTGCATCGGCTTGTCGTAGTAATGATTGATCAGGCGTGCGCCGAGCTGGCGGTTGGGGCTGTTGGCCGGCATCGTTATGCAGGTCATGTTGAAGAAGTTGATGTCGGTCGCTTCGGTGTGGGGGAAGCGAACGCGCCAGGCTTCCGCCGCCGCAAAGTGCTGCGGGTTGCCGTTGAGGAACCATCGGACCGCTGCGCCCAAACTTACGAAGGCCATGTCGATATCGCCCGCCAGGAGGCGCTCCATCTGGTCGTAATCCGAGCCCTGAGGTCCGCCGGAAGAACGTTCGTAAACCGTTTTGGCCCACAGCTGGGCTGCACCGGGGTTGAGGTTGGTGTACAACCCGGCTACTACGCCGGCCAGGCCAGAACTGTCGGGGTGCGCCACCCCGAGACGAATGTCGCGGGTGGTAGCTTGCACGATGCCTTTGTAACTGCCGGCTTCTTCGGAGGTAACCGAGTTGGGGTTGTAAACCGAGACCATCGTCCAGCGCGTCAGCCCGGCCCAGTAACCTTCGTTGTCGAGGTAGCGATCACCTACATCACCATTGGTGAAGGCATCGACAAAGAAAGGCTGTAATGCCCCAAAGCCCTGCAGCCGTGCTGCATCCTCCAGAGTAGGCACAATCAGTACATCGGCGTCGATGCGGTTGCCGGCTACGGCGTCGGCAATAATTTTCTGCATCGGCCGAACGGTCACGTCTACCTTTACGCTGAACTTCGTTTCGAAGTCGTGCACAATCTCAGCGTCCTGGGGCAGGTAGCGCCAGGTCATCAGTTTGACTGTGTTGCCTGCTGATTGGGTTACGGGGCCGGGGCCTGCTTTAATGCCGCCGGAATTACTTGTGGCCGGTTTGTCGTTGCCACAGGAAGCTGTGCTTAGAATCAAAGCCAGGGCGACGATCAATTGTAGTAGGGACTTCATGTTAGAATTTATTGGGTGGGCAAAGATAGAACGTACAGAATTTAGGCAGCAGCCCGTTTTCAGAGTGTTAACAATGCAGCCTTGTTAGTTGTGGCCTATCTGGCTTCCAGTGAAGGGCAAAGCGTCAAAAAGACTGCTGTCCTCTTCCATCTCTTCGGTGTCTTCGCTCTCTACCAGAAACAAGGCTTCCTTGGCCCGGGTAATGGCAACGTACTTCAGGTTGATCTCCTGCTCTTTCTCCCAGTCTTTTTGCTGCGGCCGCCCCATGGGCAGCTTGTCGTAGTCGATGATGAAAACGCGGTCTTCTTCCAACCCTTTGGCACGATGGATGGTGGAGAGCTTAATCGCCCCTTTTCTGGCCGATACGTAAGCTTTGATCTTTTCCAGTACTCTGCTGACGGTAGTGCATTGCTTTTGCCAGATTTCCCATTTTTTATGCAGAAAATCCAGTCGTTTTTCGAGGTATTCGTTTTCGGCTTCCAGGAAAACTTCGCGCTCCGTTGCCTTTGGGATTTTGGCGGCGTTCTGACGGATCACCCAGCGGTTGCGCTGCAAAACAATGTCTTTCAGTGCCTCAAACCCCCGGTAGCGCCGTTTGATGGAGGCCTGTAGCTCGTCCTGCTTAAAGAGGCTCTTCAATTCATTGATAAACTCCCGGGCCTCGTCTTCGGCAACCTGCACTTTCACATCCTGATCGATGAAATCGAAGATGAGTACCAACAGAGGCGCACGGAGCCGGCTGATGATGAGATCGCCCGGTCGGGCCCGCTCCACCACTTCGTCAACGATGATGTTGTCCACCGTTCCGTACTCTTCTTTTGCGCCAACGATGTCTTCCCGGATTTTCTGCGCAAGACCGATGACCCCCGCCGGGCAACGGAAGCAGGTGGTCAGCGGAAGCTCCGTGGCGCGGGTCATCCGCGCTACCCGGCTGAAGGATTCCACGTCCGCGCCGGTAAAGCCGTAGATCGATTGCCTGGGGTCGCCAACGGCGAGTACCCGACTACCTTTTTTACCATACTTGGCGGCTACGGCAAACTGGGCTTTGCTCAGGTCCTGGCATTCGTCGATGAAAATCCAATCGTACTTAGAGGTTGCGTTCAACTTCCAGATGAACGGGAGGTATATCATGTCCGTAAAGTCGATGATGTAACTCCTTGCCGCCATATCCGTGCCTGCGGTGAGCAGTAAACGATGGGCGGCGTAATAAATCTCAAGTTCTTCGCGAAAGGTCTTGCTTTTCTCTTCCGCTGGGGTGAAAACACCGAAGTGCTCCACCAAACTGACGAAATCTTCGAACGACGGGCCGTTCAGCGTTGCGCGGTGTTTCTGGTTAATGTCCAGAAGCCGCCGCTGAATCCTGAATTTGAGGTTTTTGATGGCAAAACTCTGGCGGCTGTCGTTGTTCGCTGCCTTCGGGTTCAGGTTGTTGAGTTCGCAGAGCGCCCTGATGTGCGGCGAGAGCTTGGTCTGCATTTGCTCCCCCCGGTAGATCGTTGAATATTTATGCTCCCGCATTTCCAGCCGGTGGTGGTGATCGGTGTTCTCCCGCAGGATGCGCAGCCCAAGGCTGTGGATCGTCTGAACGGTCACTTCCTGCATGCCTTGCTCCCGGAACCTGCGGCCGATCTCTTTCGCAATGCTGTTGTTGAAGGCACAAAACAAAACCCTGGATGGGTCTTTCGCAAAGCGTGCACATTCCATGATCGTTGTGGTCTTCCCCGCGCCCGCAACCGCGTCGATGATACCGTGCCCTTCGCCATTGCGGACGAAGTCGAAAATACGCTCTTGTTCGGGGGTGAAAGTCACTCGTTTTTGCTGTTTGGTGGCAAGATAAGGGTTTTTATACAATTTGTATTTTTATTGAGCTGGGAGGTGTGTATCACGAGATGCACGGGTTGATCGCCTCTGGCGCGATCAATCGCGTCAGAGGCGATCAACCCAATTACCAGGTGTGCAGAGCCCCCTCCCGAAAAATATACTCTGCGGTGCGGATCGTCTTGCCGAAGTCATTGACTGAATACCACGGATTTCCGTCGGGGCGTCCCGGGTTGACCAGTACGTGAATGTCTTGGGCGGGCATATAGCTCTGGGCAAGAAGTACCATGATTTCTCCGGTGGCAGGGTGAACCGCTTTGTCCACCACAATCACGGCGTGGCCGGGGCTGCCGCCCTTGATGAGCACGTCGCCTGCTTCGATGGCGTTGTTTTCTTTCGGTGTCAGTTCGTGCACCAACGAGGCCGTACCGGCGTAGCTGAACACCATCGTCAGGTATTTGCGGTAGGCGGTATTGCCCGGCGTTGCGCCCGGTCCCTGCACCCAGCTCACCTTATTACCGCTCACTTTTATCCGCTCGCCCCTGCGCCAGCGGGTGTATTCTGCGTTGAAGCCACTTACGAAGTTGAAGTGAATGTCGGCGTAGCGCTCTTGACCGAGCAGGTAGTCGGCCCGCAGGCGCATGATGGCGTCGGCGCATTGCTGCAGGTCGCGTTTGCCCACGCTCACGTCCAGCACGGCGGCGTGCGCGCTTTGGTTGTTCTTCGGTTCGCCGTTGTAGAGGTGCACGGCGGTGCCGTGCTTTTTTAGGGGGAGAAGTTGTAAATAAGTACCGAACCCGTTAGCCGGGTACTCTTCTCTGACAAATCCTGCGGGTGGAACAAATCGCGTAGCGATGGTTGTCCCGTCCGGATTCAACCAGGGTGGGGTAGTGGCTGCTGTTTCAGACGGTGGTATCGGTTCCGTAGCGTTGGAGGAGGCGGGGCCGCAGGTGCAAAGAAGGGCTAGGAGGAGCAGGGTTTGGGTCAGGCGAATCAAGGGGTCGATTTTGAACTGTTAACGGATCCCTGCTGGCTTTTCTTGTTGGATGGCAGAAGGCTACGTCTAACTCGCCAGTCGAATTCTTTTTCGCAGACGGTTATACCAATGACTGTCCGTGGTGAGGAAATCTGTTGGTCAGCATACTACTGGACATTTTTGATTTTCCACCTCACCCTCCGCCGTCTCCAGCAAGGTTTGCCTTAAGGCTCAGTCGAGTTGGGCGTATTCTTAGGGGCAAACTCAAGACTGCACTCGACAGGCGAACTTTTTCGCAAATAGTTATACCAAATGACTGTTGGTGGTGAGGAAATCTGTTGGATAGACAATGTTGGCTCTTGGGATGGGCGCAAACCAGAATGTCGCGCTTGCTCCTCCCCAGTTCAGCGATTTGGGGAGGCTGGGAGGCGGAAGGCTACGTCTAACTCGCCAGTCGAATTCTTTTTCGCCACAGCTCCAGAGTGCCCTTTATAAGTCAGAGGGGAACGCTTGATCGTGAAAGGGTGTTCTGTTGATTTAGAGCGAAAAAGTTCGCCTGTCGAGTTGGGCGTATTCTTAGGAACAAACTCAAGACTGCACTCGCCAGGCGAACTTTTTCGCAGGCGGTTATAGCAATGACTGCCCACAGTAAGGAAATCTGTTAGCTGGACAATGTTGACTCTTGGGTTGAGCGACAATCTGGCTACGCCCCTCACTCGCCAGTCGAATTCTTTTTCGCTACAGCTCCGGAGTGCCCTTTATAAGTTAGAGAGGAACGCTTGATCGTAAAAGGGTGTTCTGTTGATTTAGAGCGAAAAAGTTCGCCTGTCGAGTTGGGCGTATTCCTTGGGGCAAACTCAAGACTACACTCGCCAGGCGAACTTTTTCGTAGACGGTTATACCAATGACTGTTGGTGGTGAGGAAACCTGTTGGTTAGCACACTACTGGACATTTTTGATTTTCCACCTCACCCTTCGCCCTCTCCAGCAAGGTTTGCTTCGCAGTATGGTTGGCTAGACACGTCTAACTCGCCAGTCGAATTCTTTTTCGCCACAGCTCCAGAGTGCCCTTTATAAGTCAGAGAGAAATGCTTGATCGTAAAAGGGTGTTCTGTTGATTTAGAGCGAAAAAGTTCGCCTGTCGAGTTGGGCATAGACTTGACTCGCCAGTCGAACTTTTTCGCAGGTGGTTATGGCAATGACTGCCCGCGGTGAGGAAATCTGTTAGCTGGACAATGCTGACTCCTGGGTTGAGCGACAATCTGGCTACGCCCCTCACTCGCCAGTCGAATTCTTTTTCGCCACAGCTCCGGAGTGCCCTTCATAAGTCAGAGAGGAACGCCTGATCGTAAAAGGGTGTTCTGTTGAATTGGAGCGAAAAAGTTCGCCTGTCGAGTTGGGTATAGACTAGACTCGACAGGCGAACTTTTTCGCAGGTGGTTATACCAATGACTGTTGGTGGTGAGGAAACCTGTTGGTTAGCATATTACTGGACATTTTTGATTTTCCACCTCACCCTCCGCCGTCTCCAGCAAGGTTTGCCTTAAGGCTCAGTCGAGTTGG
This sequence comes from Neolewinella aurantiaca, assembly GCF_008014675.1. GTDB lineage: Bacteria > Bacteroidota > Bacteroidia > Chitinophagales > Saprospiraceae > Neolewinella > Neolewinella aurantiaca. The sequence continues at coordinate 235,765 of NZ_VOXD01000004.1, forward strand.
GCGTATTCTTAGGGGTAAACTCAAGACTAGACTCGACAGGCGAACTTTTTCGCAGGTGGTTATAGCAATGACTGCCCGCGGTGAGGAAACCTGTAAGCTGAACAATGTTGACTCTTGGGTTCTTTTGGCGAAAAAGAATTCGACTGGCGAGTTCTTGCTCCTTCATCCCTCACTTTGCACCTGCGTTCGCGCCAAAAAGCACAGCAAAGACATAAGATTTTACCTGTGCCGCAACTTTTTCACCCAACAAATCGTATGTTTAAGCATCGGGTCCCGGCCAATAGCTATACGCCAAGCCACGGAACCGCCGCTACCCCTATGAATAAGAAAAATAATCAGTTGAAGGCCCTGCTGGCCCGCTACGAAAACGACGAGATAAACAACGACAGCCTGTTTCTGTCCGAAGAGGAATTCGATGAATTGCTGGCTCATTATTACGAGCAGCACGATTACGACCGGACACTGGAAGTCGCTGATATGGCCATCGCTCAACACCGGTTCTCGCCGGAGTTTTACAAATGGAAGGCCCTCATCCACAAAATAAATCTGGAGGAAGACGACGCTTTTGCTGCCCTCGAGAAGCTGAGCATCTATGCCCCTAACGACGAAGAAGCCCTGCTGCTCCGCCTCGAAGTGCTTGTCCATTTCGGGCACCGTGAGCCCGCGCGTGAAGTGCTGGAGCGGCTGCGCACCTCGGTGCGCGGCGACGAAAAATTCAGCCTGCTGGCCTTCTTCGATGGTCTCCTGCTGATGCAGGAGTTCCGCTTCGAGGAAAGTTTCCTCGCCCTCACCGAGGCGGTGAAACTCGACCCCCTGCAGGAGCCCGCACTCGAAGAACTCATCAACGCCAGCGAGTTTGTCGCTTACCGCAAGCGACTCCTCAAACTCTTCAACCACCTGCTGGCCAAAGATCCCTTCAACGACCTCATCTGGTACTACACCGGGCTGTGGCACGACGACGATGGCAACGACCTGGCGGCCCTCGACGCTTTCGCCAACGCCCGCTCCCTGAAGAGCGATCACCCGGTTTATGACCTTGAGTACGCAGACAAACTTTTCGACCTCGACCGCTACGAACTGGCCCTGAAGGCTTATACCGCTTACTTCGAGTCGGATAAGGCCGAAGACAGCTACGAAACCTTCATGCGCGTTGGCCGCTCTTACCAGATGCTGAACCACCTGGACAAAGCTAAAAAAGCGTACGGACGGGCCATTGAATTGAACGCTGAGATGTACGACATCTTCCAGCACCTGGGCGAATGCTTTGCTGCGGAGGAAAAATGGCGTATTGCTGCTTACAACTACGGCCGCGCTGTAGAGCGTGAAGGGCATACGCCCGATTGTTGGCTCGGCCTCGGCCTCTGTCACGCCGCCCTCAACGAAAATAAAGAAGCAGAGTTTGCCTTTCAGAAGGCTCTCGCTATGGACGATCGCTACAGCGACGCCGTCATCGCTTACGCGGTATTGATGGTTGAGCAGGGCGAAGAGGTCCGGGCCCTGACTTTTGTCAATGACACCCTGGAGCGTTACGAGGACGCAAGCCTGATTTACGGCGCCGTTGCCATCCACCTGATGACCAACCGCCGGGCCGAAGCACTCACCCTGCTCAATACCGCGCTGAGCGAGTACTACGAAGCGCACCAGATGCTCATCGACTTCTTCCCCGATCTGAAAAAGGATCGTGAAATCGAGGCGATCTTTAACCTGTACCGGCCCAGAGAGTAGATTGGCCTTTCGCTGAGCGACAATCTGGTTTGCGCCCCCCTGCTTATGCCTAACGGTCTGCATAGCCGCAGGCTGCCCGCATAGGGCAGCTTGATGGCTATGCTTTGTTCGGTGTGGTTTTGAATTTTTCTATATGATTTCTCATTAAAATTTCGCAATCTTTTCTACTGTATCTCTTTGAAGGATAGTGAATTGAACCAAAAATTTCAGTTATTAATTCATCAATAATACTACTGATTTTGATTCTAATTCCAAACTTTGATTCATCTCCTTTGCTGTAATCAAAATACTGATTGAATCCCTCCCTTTCCATAAATTCAAAAACTATTTCGTCCTTTTCTTTATCTCTTTCGAAGTCATTTTCTTCAATCAGAAACTTTGATATTGATGAAATGATTTTGTGTATGAATTCTTCCTTGTTGAACCCTTCAAATATATCCGCTATGTAAAGTATTGTTCCAATATTATCTGAAATTTCACATTGAGTCATATAAGCATGCCTTTCCAAATCTTCAAAGGAAAATTCCATTGACTGAACTTGATTTGTGCTTTGAGACTTTTCCCAACCTCTAATGTCTTGCGTCCATTTTTCTAATACTCGTCTCCATTCTGACCAATTATTAGACTCTTTGGAAATTTTGATTACCTCTGTTTCTAAGTCCTCTAATATTTTTTCTTCTGACCAACCATAATCTTCTAATGCTTGAACATAATGTGAAAGAATAATTGAACCTTTTCTATTGTCCCAATAATTAAATCTGTTTCTTGCTATGCCTTTTATGTATGCCAATTTTTGCTTTATTGGTGGCATATTTTGAATAGCAATTATTCCCCCTAATTTATCTAAAAATGTTTCTACACTACTTTGCTCTAATTCACCTCCCGAATTATATTTTAGATATTTTTCTAAGCCTACATCAATTCCGTTCAATAAATCATTAACCCCAAATTTTTTGATGTGATTTTCTAAACCTAATGTTCCTTTTTCCGATAGAGTGAACGGTTTTATTCTACTTTCGACATATTCAGAAATCATCTCACCCACATCTGAATCTAATGTGTCAAGTGATTTCTTCCATTTAAGCATTAATTCAATTTGTTCTCTTCTTTCTTGGATTTCTTCTAATTGCTTTCTTTGTTTTGCAACTACGGTGTCGTCATCCAATTTTCTATCACTTTTCCCACTATTACAATCAAAACAACTTGTAATCAAATTTGTAATTTCATTTGTTCCTCCTTTGGCAACAGGGTCTATATGGTCGCAATTTAAAATTACATCTGGTGATTTTCTACCACAATATTGGCAAGTGAATTTGTCTCTCTTGAAGACTTCAAACCTTATCTTTTTCGACAGACCTTTTCTTTTTGCCATTTATTTGTTTTTTTTAATCACACCCAACATACTTATAACCACACCTCTTGCGCATACAAGCCATATCTCTTTGGTGAAGTTACGCATACAGACCCAAATCCAGCCAAAAAACGCAACCAAACCCAAAAGTGACGTTTACAGGCCCAGTTACGTTTACAGACCCATATTTGGTACTGTATGCGCAACTCAGTTAGCTCGTTTTCCCGAATTGCAGCTCCAGCAATTACTTCTTTTCGTTGCCCAGCACCGCCTCTAAACAATAAGGTTGTCGTTCAATAGGATTTCCCGCATTTCCAGGTCGAGTTTGCCGGCCTGAGCACGGAACCGGTCGGGGTCTGAGCGGTAAGGATCCTGAAGGACATAAAAACGCTGCATCACCATACCGTTTGAGTCGGAGCGTTGTAGCTTTTGGATGATTTTCTGGTCTTCGAAGTACTTCAGTTCTCGCTTCAGGATAGCGAGCGGCAGGCCGGTGGCAAGAATCATTTGCTGGGCGGTGACCTTGTAGTCGTAGGCATCGAAAATCTGGAGAAGGTCCTCAACGGTCAGAAAGGGATCGTTGGAGAGGTTCAGTACCGGAGGGGCGATTACAGCGTCACGGGGGCTGTAAAAATGACGCCCTCTGCTATTGTAGCTGCGTTGCAACACGCCGTAAGTGTACAGAGCCGAGAGCCGTGCGCGGGCTTCGTTCAGGGTGAGTTCTGTTTTGTCAGCCAGTTGATGGGGCGAGAGCAACTGATCCGGCTCACCGTCGAGCATCAGTAACAGGTCCTTATCCGAAATATGCCGCTGTGTCTGCCGGTTTGAGCTCTTTTGACGGAAATAGATCAGAATCACGAAAAGGATGAGTAAAGCACCAACACCAAAGGTGCAAAGTAAAATAATGATGTCTTTCTCCATGGGGGTAAGATACGTGGCCGCGGCCGCAGGTGCAAGATTCGGTTTTGGAACTACGGCACAACCGCCGGTTTGTATTTCTTTTGTTCGCTGTCGTTATCTGGAGTGAAAGCTGTTTGAGGTCGAATCAGGTGGTTGTGATGAAAACCGTTCACAACCAGCCAACCCGTTCCTTCCACTCCCGCAATGCCTGGGTTCTTTGCGTTAAATCTGAAGGCGGAGAGTGGTTCTCTTGTTCTGCTTGGTACCTGATGAGCTTTGTTTGCTCTGCCAGGGTATTTAGTCCGATCGCTTTTCTTCGTTCGTCTACCAGAACGAGATCATCGCAGGCCTGGGGCCAGAGTTGCCCGTCTTCGCGCCAGTCGAATTGGGTGCCGTAACGTTGAGGCTGTTCTTCGAACACTGCTATCCGGTCGGTGAGGTAAGCCAGGCCTACGGGGTTAGCGTCGCCTGCGGCGACGGCCTCTTCGAGCAGTCTGGCGCATTTTCTGAGAAAATCCGGTTTGCCGATCGCGTGCTGGATCACCAGCCAGGCGGCTTCGCTGGCCTCTTTGCCTACTTTGTCGGTGGTGGGGTAGCCGATGCTGTCGATTATTTCGTTCAGGGCATCGGCGTTGGCGTCATGCAATTCGTTCATTTCCGCGTCGTACCCCTCGTTCAAGCGGCCACTTTTCATCAGCCGGCTGCGGAGTTGCAGGTCGGCGTCTTTGAGGGCAATTATTTCTGCTCCTATTTCATCGTAGTTGGCGGAATTACTCATGTGGTTATCTTGAATTGGTACGCTGCTGGGGGAGGATGAAATTACGAAGATGCTGTATTTTGGCAGCCTGAAAGCCTGCCGAAGAGTAACGGCACCGGTCTGGCAGTTGCTGTTGGCCTCTCCCGCGGATATGGTTTACGACCCACACTGGCGCACAAATACCCATTAGGGCGCTTCAAGCGCCCGGTCACGAATTTGCCGCCTGTCATGTCTCCCCTTTCCCGAGGGGAGGGGGCCGCGGGAGAGGGAGATCGGTGCATCTCGTGATACAATGGTCCGCTACGATTTTAGGCCGCTCGGGCACCAAAGACTTTAAGCTCTGCAATTACCGCTTGCATTTTGGGCGTGTGTGGGTCGACACCACACTTGTCCAAAAGGTGATACGCTATGCGTTCGTTGCGATAGGCCGTCACGATATCAGACATC
>NZ_VOXD01000040.1 GCF_008014675.1 Neolewinella aurantiaca
AAGTGGATGGTGAACCAAACAAGCGTTTCTTGGGTCAGGAATCTGATCGACTCCAGGTAATGGATCAAGGGGGAGATTGGTCGTTTCCTTATTTTGCATGACTCAATAACGGAAAACAATCCCGGCTAGATTAATTTTATAGTATGCGTTAGCCCTGCCCCCGGCCCCTCTCCTCGGGAGAGGGGAGACGTGACAAGCGGCAAGTTCGTGATAGTAGTGCATCTCGTGATACACACGGAACTCGAGGGTAATGTGAATAACCAAATGCACAACGAAAACGCGGAGACAGGGCCCCACGCTACAAGACAGGGCCTTCCGGCCCTAAGCAAATGCTCAACCCGTTATGTTAGCGAGAGAGTAGAAGATGACCCAAGCTAACTGCTTTGGCGTTCGGCGCTGAACAGTTCAGCCAGCAGATCTGCCATCTTTGCGGACGCTTCGTTAGGGCTCATGACCTGGTACTGCTTTTTGACGTTGACCGTTTTGAAAAAGCGATCGAGGTTGAGGTAAACGGGGACAATGGCAGCGGGGGACACCTTGAGAGTGACTTCGCGTTGCGAAGCAAACGGCCCCTGGAAACCACCGACATGAAACTGGAAGCGGTTTTGCCGGACGGGGCATTCGGGGTCAGTTCCTTCGAGTTTGAAGTTGATGTAGCCGGAGCGCCAGGTCCAGTACATCCCCCTGGTTGGGTCAAGATCGCCGCCGAAGGCGCCGGATGCTGCGGTGAGACTGTCTACCCCGAGGGTGAAACTCACTTCGTCGTAGTTGAGCCCGGGGGGTGTTGCGAGCTGCAGATTTAACCCAGCGGGAGCCTCGAGATCAAGGAGGTGGTGTCGTTTGGCAGGGGTGAAAACCGTTGTGCCATCTTGAAGAAACCTAATGTCGGAGAGGTACCAACGGAGTACTTCAACCCGCCTTGCACCTGCGACCGCGCCATCATGACCTGCTGCATTATCGGCCCCCGAACGGAGCACTCGTCCGTCCAGTATCGGCCGGAAGCTCAGGGCTGTCTGTGCCGGGAGCACAGAGGTGAAGAAAAGTAAGGCGAAGAGGATACGGAGCATAATGAACCATTGAGCGGCAGGGTGGGGCTTTACCGATCGTTTTTCTTCTCGGGCCGTTCACCGTCGTTGCGTCTTCCGGGCTTCGGCTTTTGCTGTCCTCTCTTTAATACCTGCCTGATAACATGATCGATGAAGCCGGGATACTCTGAGAGTTGCTCGGGCGTGAGAATGTTTTTGACGGCGAGGAAATGATCGTAAGTAGATTGTATTTTCTGCTCTTCGAGGGAAATGATCTCCGGCGGCACGGGCTGCGAAGTAAATACAGTTGGGTCCTTTAGGGCCCCGAAGTAATTCTTCAGAATCTCGCGCTGATTCATATTGACTTGCTGCGTAATTGCCTTATGCTTTTCGACGGATTCGAAGAACTCGCTCTTTTGCTGTTCGTTGAGACCGAATGGCTCCTCGAAAGTGCCCGGGCCAAACTGGGCCGAGGGGCGGCCGAACCAAAGAAAAGCCACAAGGATCAGGTTGAGAAGAAGTAAGCCAGCGATGGTAAATTTATACAGAGTAACCTTCTCCATTAATAGTAGATTTCGTAATCTGAAATGATGGTGTTTTCGACCGCCGCCATTCCCGGAGAGGTTTCCGGCTGCGCTTGCGAGTACTGCACGATGGCAGCGACGTTGATAGCCGCCAGGATTACCGCAGCGGCAGCAAACTGGCGCCAATCGGCCAGCGCGACAACCTTTGCCTGCCCGATTTTTGCCTCGATTTTGTCGAACAACCCTTCGGGAGGGACGGCCCTCGGGAGGTTACGGAGATGATTATATGTTTTGTCTTCCATTGTTATTTAAATTGTCGCTATATGTTTTGACTTTTAGCGTTCGATTGTATTGCGCAGACTTTTCTTTGCCCGCATAAGAAGGCCTTCAACGGCTTTGAGGCTCAGCCCCATAATGTCGGCGACTTGCTGGCGGGGCAATTCTTCGACGTAACTGAGCACAAAGGCCGTTTTCTGCCGGTCGGGCAAGCGGTAGATGGCCGAAAAAATGGCCTTGTTCTCTTCCCGCTCTTCAAGTTTAGCTTCCGGATGATGAAAATCAGGCGGATCCTGCCCGGGATTGATCATCCCGAAAATGCCGCGCCTTTGCTTTTTCTTAAGCGCAGTCAGTGAAGTATTGACCGCAATCCGGTACAACCAGGTCGTTACCTGGCTTTCTGCTTTGAACCCGGCTGCAGACCGCCAAACCTTGGTAAATACATCCTGACTAACTTCTTCTGCATCCGTTTCGTTTTGAAGATAAGTGAGTGCCGTATTGTAAACACGACTACTGTGCCGGTTGTACAGCTCGCGCAGGGCCTGGGCATCGCAATTAGCGATACCGGCGATGAGGGCACGATCGGTAGTGTTGGGCATATAAGCCATGTTCGTCTGCTTCTTGGACGCCCGCAAGGTAAAAATCCTTCGCCTGAAGAGGAGGAAAGACGACTTCTTATTGGAAATTAACCTAAAACTACCTTTTGAAGGCCGACGACGAGGGAAGTTTCCTGGTCCTTAACCAGGCTAGGAGCAATTGTGTGGATTGCTTGGCTCCGACTAAAACTGTTAAAAAAAGCCGCTCACGGAAGAATTACAGGGCTTGCCTGAAAAAAAAGTGAGCGCAGAGGGCCAGTACGTAACTTTGAAAAATGTGTGATTTTAATATCGTGCCAGAATACCCGGGCAAGCCCGGAAATCATGTTCTTCTTGTCGAAAAAGACCCGCTTCAACGTTACTTGTTGGAAGTACTGCTTAGTGAAGCCGAATGGGTGGTCAGATTGGCGAAAGACCCTGAGGATGCCCTGAATTGCTGCGAGTATGACTTTTTCGATGCTGCTATCATCAACTCGCATTATTCCGAAGGACAAACGGGCTGGGCCCTGGCAAAGCGGTTTCGGGAAGACTACAATCTCCCCTGCCTGATGATTACATCTTCGCGGGTTACGGAGTTGGAGGAGCTGCCAGATTTTACCGAAAGGCAGGAGCTGCTCTTCAAGCCCTACCGGCTGATGGAATGCAGGCGGCGTTTGCAGGAATTGATCAGCCAAAGGTGATGATGGTATAGACGTATCTGCTCTCTTTTCGGGATACGCGTTGTAACGCCTTTAGTGCGGATAGTCAGTAAATACTAAGCTTTTGTCTGTGAATACGTAACTTGTGCTGATTATCGCAGTGCAAAAAAAAGATCGCAGCTGCGTTGCAGCCTATAATTAACTTGCAGTCTCCCAGCATAAATGTCCAGAATTAAATACATCATTATACTGGGCCTCTTCAGTTTTTTTCTGAATGCACAATCAACAGCAGTAAAGGTAGATGCTATACTGGCTGGCCCCAGAGACACGCACCAATTGGGGATACTGATAGAGCTGTTGGCGGATATGATCAACGCAGGGGATATTATACCTGATACGGTATTTGATCAGTCGCAGGATATGGCGTGTGAATTGGAAGATTTCTGGAGCCTTGCCGCGATCTATTCTGACCGGAGTATTTATGATCTGAATACAGGGCAGATAGAAAAAGGCCTGGTACACGTAGACGAAGCCATCGAATACGCTGAGATAAGTGAGAAGAATTACCTGATCCCGGACTGTTATGCGACCAAGATTCATCTCTTGATGATCGATGGACAGACGAAAGAAGCCGCAGAGCTGGCTTCTGGGTTAGCCAAGACATACCGCGCCGAAGGCGATTTGTACAACGAAGCCATAATTTACCAGTTGCTATCGAGCATAAGTTCGGGGTTGAGAGACCACGAACTTACCAGGTTGTACGATTCTACGGCCGTTGAACTGGCGCGGCAAAGTGGTTACGTAGACGTATTATTGTCGGTGCTGAGTACCAGGGCGGAGAACCTCAACTTACTCGGCTATCCGGAGGAGGCATTAGAGCAGTCTGAAGAGGCGTTGGCGATGGCGACGGAGCACGAAATGGAATTTGAAATCGGAAATGCCCTGAGTGCACGTGCCGTGGCGAATACCACCCTGGGGAATTACGCTACAGCCCTTGAAGACTTCGAGAAACTGACAGAATGGTACGGCGATCAGAAATTCGCCTGGGTCATGATCAGCGAGGGAATACTTCTGCAGCGGATTGGCCGGCATGACGATGCACGGGAGTTGTTACTGGAAGCCAAGACGTTGATCAAAGAAACCTCAAACGACCACCTGGCGCTGAAAAGGTGTTACCTCGCGCTGCAAACGGTAGGGTTGAGTGCTGCAGAATATGATACCGTTGTTATGTACACCAGGCTTGCGGAAATAGAGCAGGACTCACTGCAAATCGCAGAGAATATGAAAAACCTGCTGGAGCTGGAGAAAAGATACAAGACGGAAGAGAAAACAGCTGAAATCAGTAAGCAGCAGGCTGAGTTGGCACGGCAGCAAACCCAGCTTTACGTAACGATCGGAGGGCTGTTGGTCGCCCTTTTGGTGGGGGCAGGGTTTATTCTGTTCAGCTGGAACCTCAGAAAACGCAATGCTGAAAACCAACAGCTGATAAAAGAAAAGGAAATCCTGATCGGGGAAATCCATCACCGGGTAAAGAACAACCTCCAGGTTATTTCGAGCCTGCTGCAGTTGCAGCGCCGGGGCCTGGAAACCAACGATGAAAAGGGTAGGGAAGCCCTGAAAGAAAGCCAGAACCGGGTAAACTCGATGGGGCTGATTCACCGGAAGCTCTACCAGGGTACGGAGGTGACTTCAGTAGATATGGCAGCGTATCTCAAAGACCTGGGAGAAACCCTCCTCGATGCCTACCAACTGGAGGACCAGGTGGATATTTTCTACGATGTAACCGAAATTAAACTCGACGTCGACGTAGCGATACCGCTTGGTTTGATCGTAAACGAGTTGGTAACCAACTCCCTGAAGTACGCATTCCCCAACGGTAGGGAAGGTTTGATCGGGATCTCGTTGCACCCCGAAAAAAAGCAGTTGCGCCTGACAGTAAACGACGACGGTGTAGGAGCTGCCGCCGCCGCTACACGCTCCGACGGAACTTCTTTTGGCAATAACCTCATAGAACTGCTTACCGAAAAACTCAAAGGAAGGCTAACGAAACTAAGCGGACGGGGATACGGTGTGGAAATTCTGTTTCCGGGGTAAACGCGGCATTCACGAAATTAACCTGCCGCTCCGTGATTTGCTCGCAATGACTGAAAAGAGGGCTGCTCCTGAGCGGGCATTTTACTTTCCACCCGCTACCAATTGCCTGAGGGGTTTGTGCAGAAACTCGGCAGCTAAAGGGCTGCATCGGGAATTTTTATGGGCAACATTCAAACACAGATACAACATTCAATTTTGTGTGTGTATTGTACATGGATTTGGTGGCTAAATGTTTTTAATGTAATTTTAGGTGGTGTAAATGGGTGGTTAGCAAGTGGTTGGAGAATCTGTCCTTCAGCAGGAAAGAAAAGTTCAAAAAGGAGGGTCGACCTTTTTAGACCTTCAAAAAGGTTACTTTAGCCGCTACTACTCGTAATGAGTAGCACGCAGACATAGATGACACTTTATACCTAGATTCCAAAATCAATGTATTTTATTCGTTTTTCGCTACTGATCTTCAGTATGGCTTTTGCCGTACTGCTGCACGGTCAATCGTCCACCGAAGAGCGGCTGGACAGCATTCTGGCTACCCCCGCAGACACCTCTCAAGTTCGTGCACTTATCCAATTATCATATAACCTGGCGGAGACAATGTCCGACATCCCCGATCGGCTCTATGATCGTGGCATAGAACTGGGCGTAGAACTGAAAGACTACCGGGGGCTTGCAAACCTTTACAGCGAGTTGTACATCAACTGCCTCAATAATGGTGATGCCGATAAGGGCCTGCCGGCGGTGGCAGAAGCCATCAGGTATGCCGGGTTGAGTGGATTGAAGTCTATGGAAAACACCGCGAGGGTTCATGAGACCATCCTGCTTATGATGAGCGGTGCGACGAAGAAAGCCTCGGAAAAAGCTGCGGTACTGGCCAAACAGTTCAGAGCTGAGGGGAACGTAAGAAGCGCCGCCGAAGCGTACTACTTTCTCTCTACGCTCAGCTCTGGCTTCGGTGACAAAGAACTCACCCTGACCTACGACTCGCTTGCTGTGGCCCTGGCCAGGGAAAGTGAACACGACCGTACGATTGCTTCAGCAACGGCACTCGCTTCGATCAATTTCAGTATGATGGACCTGCCCGAAAAAGCCCTGGCGATGGCCGAAGAATCCGTTATTGTGTCCGAAAGGATCGGCAGTAAAACCTTACTCGATAATGCCCTTAGCGCAAGGGCGCTCGCCAATACGACGCTCGGCAACTATGATCGTGCTTACGAAGATTACAATTTGCTGCAAGTAGGGGAGGGTGATCAAAAATCGCCGTGGCGAATGACCAACAAAGGGGTTCTGTTGCAACGAACTGGCCGCCATGAGGAGGCGCGGGAATTGATCCTGGAAGCAATCAATATCCTGAAACAAACCACCAATGACCCCGTCGGGCTCAGCCGAAGCTACATGGCTTTACAAACAGTAGGCCTCAACGAAGCCCAGTACGATACCGTAGTTTGGTACGGTAAGCTCATGAAGGCTCAGGCCGATTCGTTGCAGGCAGCCGAAAACATTAGGAACCTGCGGGAGATGGAAGAAATCCATAAAACGGAGGAGAAAGAGAGGGAGATTCTTGACCAGCAAAAGGAAATTGCCAACAAGAGGATTCAACTCATCATCCTGTTCGGCGGATTGCTCGTGGCCCTGGCCGGCGTGCTAAGCTATTTCCTCCTGAGCAGAAGACTGAAAAAGAAGGTTGTAGAAAATGAACGGCTCATCTCGGAAAAGGAATTACTGGTCAGCGAAATCCACCACCGGGTGAAAAACAACCTCCAGGTAATTTCGAGTTTGTTGCAGTTGCAACGGGGCGGACTGGAAGCCAACGACGAGAAGGGCAGAGAGGCGTTACTGGAAAGCCAGAACCGGGTTAGCTCGATGGGCCTGATCCACAATAAACTTTACCAGGGAACGCAGGTAACCGCGGTCAATATGCCAGATTACATCAAGGACCTCGGAGAAACCCTGCTCGATGCTTACCGCCTTGAAGAACAGGTCGAAATTTTCTACGATGTGGAAGACATGAACCTCGACGTGGACCTGGCGATTCCCCTCGGCCTCATCATCAATGAGTTGGTTACCAACTCATTGAAGTATGCTTTCCCCGGAGGCCGCGAAGGACTTATCGAAATATCGCTGCACCACACCAACGAGGAGGTGCAACTTGCCGTGACCGATGATGGAGTAGGCGTAGCGGGAGCCTCTAAACGAAAAGACAGTACCAATTTCGGACAAAGCCTCATCGGGCTTCTCGTTGAGAAGCTGAAAGGATCGTACCGGACGTCGACGGAAAAAGGGTACGGAGTCGTGATTTCGTTCCAGAAATAAGCGATGCCCGCTAGCAGCCCGCCTGGCCGGATTACATATTATTGACCAGCGCAAGAATCTCGGCCCTTTTCGAACGGCTGATGGGGACCTTGTGCTTGCCCAGGTACACGTATCCATCTCCGATTTCGGTCACCCGATTCAGGTTCACGACGTAGGAGCGGTGACAACGGAAGAAAGCTAATTTAGGCGGAAACTGGGCGCACAGTTTTTTCAGGGTCTTGGTGGCGAGGTAACTGTGGTCTTCGGTGTGAACTTTGCAGTAGTAGTCGTCGGCTTCCAGGTAGAGAATGTCGGAAAACATCAACCGGACCAGGCGGTCTTTCACCTTGATGAACAAGCGATCGTTGTGGGCAGAGGAGGCTTCCTTTCGTTTCGTGCCCGGGGCGGGCGTACCCGGTGCCGACTGGTTGATCGCCAGCGTTATTGCGTGCTCGAGGTCCCTGGTGCGGTAGGGCTTGGAGAGAAATGCCTGAGGTTGAACGCTGCAGGCCCTGCGGAAGGTCGGATCGTCGGAGTTACTGGTCAGAAAAATTAATGGAGATTTTATGATTTTTTTCAGCCGTTTGGCTGTTTCAATCCCGTCAAGCGCGCCCGAAAGATGAACGTCCATCAGGATGAGGTCGGGGGTCCGGTTGCGTACGGCCCGAATCGCCGCTTCGCCCGAATCAACGGCTGCGAATACTTCGTACCCCATATCAATCATTCTGGCTTGGAGATCTGCAGAAATGATTGTTTCATCTTCAATGATTAAAATGCTTTTTTTGGTCATGGGAAGCCTCTTTAGGCAGAGTAAGATACTTCAAGTCTCACTTATTAATAGGTTTCATCAGGCGCAGCAGACCAGCTTAACGATAAATACACATCTGTGTTTCTCCGGCAAAAAAGAACGGAGCAGGCTTTTTAGCCTGCTCCGTTGGAAGGAAAGTACGTAAGTGCTTCTAAAAACAAGTGTTGTTCAAATTGAAGTTAAGTGTCGTAATTCAAATGCTTGCCTCAAAGCTAAGGCGGATAGTATTAACGGCACCTATGTTTTCAGGGAAGGCCGCAGAAAACTCAGGGAACGGCAACGATCTTTCAGGGAAGTGATTTTTCCGGCCGCTGAACTGTTGGCGGAGCCGGATTATGCACCAAATCTCCTGCCCCAAAAACAGAGCCGAAAGGTGCTGAGCCCCCGGATTTTCAAGCTCGTCATCACTTTATGCGTCTTGTTATTCAATAAGTTAGTGGCGCGGCCGCGGGTGCAGAGAAGGGTTAAAGGAGCCGGAGTACCAACCGCCAAAGCTCACCTGGTGCTCTGTTAATGCTCAATTTACGGGTTGGGTGCTGGTAGATTTGAGTAACGAAGCCAGTCGCCAAAAGACACCGCAGCTAACCCGGAAATCTGAGCTTGACAGAGTACTAAGGGCCGTACTACCGGACATTTCGCTTCACGGCTTTTTCGGGGTTTGGTTCCCTCTCCGCTGAGCCTTAGGCGAGCACGAAGTATTTGTATCATTACAATGCGCCAAAGTTAAGCTGGCTTGGTGGTCAGAGGAGGCGCTGCGAAGCAAACCCTGCTGGAAAGGGCGGAGGGTGAGGTGGAAAATCAAAAATGTCCGGTAGTATGACTAAGGGCATAAAAAAAGCCCCGCCGGGACGCGGGGTCCGACGGAGCTTTTGAATGCCTCAATTTAGATTAGGCAGGCGTGTTGTTACCCACAAACGGGCGGCGTTGGACGCCGTAGTGATCGTAAAGGCCATTCCAGAAATTTGTGTTGCTGGTTTCCGGCCAGTTGTTCTTATCGAACCCGGGGGCATTCTCGAGGACATCCTTCTGGACGTTGAGGACGAATTTCTCCGTCGCCTCGTTTACCGTGAAGGCTTCGAACGGGATGGCAAAGTACTTATCGCCTAGGCCGAGGAAACCGCCGAAGGTTAGTACGGCGTAATTCACGGTGCCGGTGCTCGTGTCGATCATGAGGTCTTTGATCTCACCGAGGCTTTCGCCTTTATTATTGGTTACGTTGGTTCCGGTGATGCTACTTGAACTTAAAATTGGGGAATTCATAAATCTAAAAATTTTACAGCGGGTCAAACAAAAAAATAAAATCGTTAATAAGGGTTTCAGCCCCGCTTCGTTGCTTAATACACTACTATAACAACGTCAAAGTGTTATTTGTTCAATGTGTAAAGTGTTTATTATTAATAGTGTAGGAATAACATGGTGTTTACGTCTAGGGGCAGGAAGTTTTAAGGTTGCTAAGCCAACGGCTGAAGCCGTGGCTACTATCTCTGGCAGGCCCGTGCTTTAGCCGGAGCCTTTAAAAAAAACACCGGCTGAAGCCGGGGCTACTGCAAGCACTTCAAAACCAAAACTTAACCTTCTCTCTACCTCTGATTAACGGCCGTGGGCGTCATTTACACTTCACAAATACATAACTATGAATCGTCTTTTGACCCTGCTCTTTCTAACCTTTTTTTGCACCTGCGCCAGCGCCCTGATTACCTGCGCCATTGCCGGTCCTGATGCCTGCAACGGGCTGAGCGCCCAGCCCGCCGGCCTTGAAATCAACGTACCCGACGGCCCGCTGCCGTGGACCTCGCTCGACATCGAAGCGCCCGACGGCCAGTTCCAGTTCGCCATCGTGACCGACCGCACCGGAGGCCTGCGCCCCGGCATTTTCTCCGAAGCAGTAGACAAACTCAACCTGCTGCGACCACCTTTTGTGATGAGCGTAGGAGACCTCATCACCGGTTACACCAGAGACCTCACCGAACTCAACCGGCAATGGGACGAGTTCGACGCAATGGTGAACCGCCTGGAAATGCCTTTCTTCTACGTGCCCGGCAACCACGACATCACCAACGCCGTGATGGACTCGCTGTGGACCGAACGCCTGGGACCCAAATACTACCACTTCGTCTACCAGGACGTGCTCTTCCTGTGCCTCAACTCCGAAGACCAGTACCGCGGAGCAGGCAAGGGAACCATCTCCGACCAGCAGTACGACTACATCGAAAAGGTACTCGCCGATAATGACGACGTGCGCTGGACGTTCGTCTTCCTGCACCAGCCCCTCTGGGACCAGGAAAACGCCGAACGCTGGGCCGACGTGGAAACCCTGCTGAGCAACCGCGAACACAACGTCTTTGCCGGTCACGTGCACCACTACCAGAAGTTCCAGCGCAACAACGGCCGCTACTACACCCTGGCCACCACTGGCGGCGGCAGCGGGCTGCGCGGCCCGCGCCTCGGTGAGTTCGACCACGTGAGCTGGGTAACCATGACCGCCGACGGGCCCGTAATGGCCAACATCGCCCTCGACGGCATCCATTCCGACAGCATCACCACCCGCGAGGATTACAACTTTTTTACCAACATCTACCGCAGCAATCCGGTCCGCTTCGAGCCCATCCTGGCCGGCAGCGCACCCTCCGGATCCGAACGGGTGAAAATGCAGTTCCACAACCCCGCCGACCTGCCGATGCACGTAAAGATCAACCCCGGTTTCAGCTTCGATTACCTCAGCGAACTGCCCATCGATACCCTCACCGTTCCCCCCAACAACGTGGTCGACTTCAGCTGGGAGATCCGCAGCCGCAGCGCCAGCAACCAACCCGCTGCCAACGGCAGCGTACCCCTGAAACTGGAACTGAGCTACGATTACGCCGGTAGCGAACTGACGCTGCCCCTGAAGTATATGGTCGCACCCCAAATGCGGCGTAAACTGAAGGAAGCGCATAAAGAAATAAAGATAGACGGAAGCCTGAGCGATTGGAAGCCCGAAGCTATGACGGAATCGTTCGGCACGCCGGGCACCGATGGCCACGTAAGCTGGGGCGTGAAAACCGGTAAAGACCACCTCTACTTCGCCGTGAAGGTGCAGGACGCGGACGTGGTGGTCAGGGCCAACGAAACCGCATGGCAGCAAGACTACGTCGCCGTGCTCGTCAACGCCGATCCGCTCGCCAGCAGTATGATGAACACCGGTCCGCGTTGGTACCGCGACTCGTACATCCTCCTCGCATCGCCCGATACCGACGCCGCCGCAGGCGGCAGCGCCTACCAGGACCGCTACGAGGACCATCCCGCACAGTACGTATGCCGGGCGGTGCCCGGCGGCTACGTCATGGAGGCCGCCATCCCCCTCGCGTACGTCACCGAACGACAAGGCGACAACTGGCGCAACCTGCGCATCAACATCTCCACCCAGGACGAAGACCCCGGTAAAGACTCAAAACCCCGCAACAGCTGGATGCCCGATTGGCGTGGCGCCAATAACGTCATCGGCAGCGGCCTGTTCTTTAAAGACTAAACATCCTAAAGCAATCACTTGTACTGCAAGCCGACCCAAACCCGAAAGGGGGAGGGGCGGCTTTTTTTTGGGGGGGGGGGATTTCTATGGGGTGGTGTATTTTTACAAAAACCAGAATGCAATGTCCCAACCCAGTCTATTCCCCGAACCAGAGAAGCAAAAAAAGCTGGGCCATGCGGAGCTCACTTACAAGAACGCTTCCTCCATTATTACCAAAGCCTCCGGCTTTGTCGACAGCTACGACTTTACGATCAATCCTTATTCTGGCTGCTCATTTGGTTGTACTTATTGTTACGCTGCTTTCTTTAGTCGTAACAGTGAAAAAATGGACAATTGGGGTTATTGGGTTGACGTTAAGGAGAATGCACTGGCTTTGCTCCGAAAGAAG
Organism: Neolewinella aurantiaca; assembly: GCF_008014675.1. Taxonomy (GTDB): domain Bacteria; phylum Bacteroidota; class Bacteroidia; order Chitinophagales; family Saprospiraceae; genus Neolewinella; species Neolewinella aurantiaca. The sequence continues at coordinate 12,144 of NZ_VOXD01000040.1, forward strand.
CGTAAAAAGCCGATGGACGGAAGCCGAATTTATATGAGTACGGTAACCGATCCGTATCAGCCTATTGAAAAGAAGCTGGAAACCACCCGCGAAATTTTAAAGGAGTTACGAGACTACCATAATGTCCGTCTGGTAATCCAGACCCGTGCAGCTCTGGTCACTCGTGATATTGACATCTTTAAGGGTTTTGAGACTTTGCAGGTCAATATGACCGTCACAACCGACAGTGAACGTGTTCGCAAGGCCTTTGAGCCGCTTTGCCCCAGCAATAAGGTTCGGTTAAAAGCTATTCAGGAAGTTCACGATGCAGGAATACGTAGCTGCATAACGATAACTCCTTTGCTACCCGTTGAAGACCCTGAACAGTTTGCGCAGGATTTGAAAGCCACCGGTATCGATAATTTCATAATCCAGGGGTTTCACCGCAAGAAAGGACGATTCGTAAAGGGAACTCGTGACGCAGCGACGACAATTTTGGACGAATTCAACTGGGGCGAGGAGGAGTATCAAAGAGTTTTACGTATATTTAGGCGATATATACCAAGTATTGGAATAGGGCAAGAGGGGTTTAAATCAATTTGATTAACCCACCATTTAGAGATGACACCAGATAAACTTATCAATTGGGTTGTCGGTCAAAAAGATCGGATCGAAACCGCTATTGTAACTTCCGTAGACACCTTTTTGGAAAAACGCAGAATAACCCATGGCTATTCTAACGTCGTGTATGACCTCCGACAAACCCAGGAAGAAAGCACCTTACTCGCAAAAGGAGGCGATTTTTGCTATGACCGTTTTACTACTGGAGCACTTTACGGACTGTTCTATCAGGGGCGGCGAATAAATACCTCCCTTAAGTTTGCAGCCGGATTTGTCTGTGAGGCCATCACCGATAAGAAACCGATTGAAATATTTGACCTTGGGGCTGGCGCGGGGGCTGTTCACCTCGCGGTCGCGCTTTGTGTTGAAGGGGCCATACAGATGGGGGTAACAGCCTTACCTGCGATCAGAATCATTAACATCGATATCAGCCCCGTGATGTTAGACTTCGCGGCCAATTACTCCGCTCCCGCCTTTAATCAACTGTTTCCCGAGGGCTTCGGTCATGTGATAGCGGAGTACGAAAGTGTTAGCTGGACAAATAGCATGGGAGTTGAAATCGTCAATCCATACATCGTTGCCAGCTATGTGTTTGACCATTCCGACAACAAAGAAGCGGTCGCAAAAACTTTTCGCGACATCGTCGAAAAGTTTGATCCTGAACAGGTCGTGCTTACCACCAGTTGGAAAAAGCAGGAGTTGGTAGAAAGCTTCGCCCAAGATGAGCAGTTGAGTAAAAAGTTCATCTACGAAAAAATACCGTTCAAGTGGGACTTGCCTATCAAAGGTCCTATGTCTACCCTACAAGACTATCGTAAGGAATTGAACGCAATGCATGGAGCAGGTCTGATTAACCACGATCTTGTAACCTGGAACGAAAAAAGCTTCTATGGTGCCATCTTTCGCCGCCGTCAGGCCAGAATGGCTATCGCCTTCGAAGAGAGCGATACGTCTCCGGTAAACAAGTTAGACCTTTACCAATCGAGGGTCAAGATTCGCCGTGACCTGGTGCTAAGCCAGACACAGCTTAAAGCTGCTAAGCCCGATGGCCGGCCAACAATAATCCTTGGCTCCGCTGGCTCTGGAAAAAGTGTCGTCATTACGGAACGCATCAAGGAAATAGTAGAGCAGCAGAGTTATAACCCCAGGCTATCTATCTTGCTTACTACCTTTAACAAATCACTGGTCTCGTACCTGATAGATTGGCTACGAAACTTGCTAGACGACGATAAATACCGTTTTTTGGGTAATTCAGAAAACGGTCGCTTCCGCTTCACCGGCAGCACTATTGATAATATCCGAGTACTCAACTTTGATAAACTACCGACTCAGATAGGTGGGATTGGAGGTAATCTCGAAACAGGAAAATTCGGCCTGCGCCGCCGAATGGAAGAAGCCGTCAACAGGGTAGTGGAGCGAAGAAGCCTCGACCGGACCAGGTACAAAAAGATTCTTGACCCGGACTTCCTACACCTGGAGTACATCCGGGTAGTTTACGGGCTGCTTTATCTGGATCTGGAAGAGTACCAGAAAAGCGAACGAACGGGCAGAGGAGCCACCCCGCGTCTGCTGTACAATTCCACTGAGCGAAGCATTATCTGGGACTGCGTAAAGGAATACCTGGTGATCCTGAACGATGGCATGCCAGGTTTTTCCACTACAGACACCATTTACACCCGTCGCCAAAAGCTGTATCGCGGATTGGAGCACGACCTTCCCGCCCGGTTCACTCATATCTTTGTCGATGAATTTCAGGATTGTACGCTAGCTGATTACCAACTTTTTTATGGCCTGGCTAAAGACCTCAACGAAGTTGTGCTAACCGGAGACTACGCTCAGGCGGTTCATTTAGGAGCCTCCAGCCAGGCACCAAGAGCTATGGAAATATTCCAGGAGGGTAAGCCGGCAATGAAACGACGGAATATCCACCACCTCAAAGGGTCATACCGGCTGCCCTTCAGAATCACCGAATGTTTACGTCCTCTCTCAGAGCACATCAATAACAGCCGTTCGGATGTTGATGTTAACATCATAAACCCCTACCGTGGCGCGCCACCGGGAGCAAGACCAATCCTTGTGTATGCATCCTCAGAAGAGCAGATGATGACGAAGTTGTCCTGGATACACCATCACTACCAAATATTTAATTTCGAAGGCTTTGGTGCGGATGGTAAACGCTTCATCACCATTCTGGAGAACGATCAGCCATTGTGCGACCGGATTAACAACAAGTACGCAGATCTGGCCACCACCGATACCATCCTTCGCCTCAAAGGCATGGAAAAAGACTGTATAGTATGGTCTACCAGGGTACCGGTAAACACCCCCGGCGACGAAGACTACTTCGTCTACACCATTCTTACCCGCACCCGGTCCATCCTGATCATTGCCATGTTCGATGAAACCATTCCCCGTTACCGGGAGATCGTGAAACTCTTCCCAAAAGACCGGCTTATGATCTGGGATGAGGAAACAGAGCAGTATTATCAAAAAGAAATCCTGAATCTCCCCGCTGCGGAAGTGATGGCATAACCCGGATTTTCAACTTGTGCACTTCTGGTGCACAAGTGGCTCCTACCTTTGTAAGGTCATGAGAAACGAACTACGGTAAAGCGGTTGCCTCCTATGGGAGGGACACTCCGACGCGTTTTCCGTATTTATTTCTTAGCCCGTCCGGAAATCACCTGAAACCCAAATCTTATGAAATCAATCCTGTCACTCTTTTTAATCACCTTCCCCTTACTGCTTGCTTGTCAGACAATGCCCAGGTTTGATCTTGAAGGAGTAGCAACTATTGAGGTCTCATCCGCAATGGAACTACAGAACGACGCTTACCGCAATGCGGCGAAATCTTACTATGACCAGCACAACTTCGTGCCGGTACCTGGCAGAGCCGTATTTCAGCAGTCGGGTGTTAACGAAAGAAAGCAAGATGCACTTGCCTTGTACACGCGCATCATTCACGAAACGAAGCGGGGAGCCAAAGGAGACTTTCCCCGACTCGGGGAGGACCCGGAAATGAGCCTGCAGGACATTGAAGAAATAAATGCGGTCATGAAAGAGCAAATGATGGCACCGCAGCCGATGGGAATTAAAATTACCAAATGGCTCGGCACTAATATCGTAAACCTGAACGGTCAGTACGCGCTCCATATCGCTTACGAGCGTCAGATGAAGTCAAACCCGGTTGTCCGGGTAGATCGATACAGTTTTTTCAACGATGACCTGCTACAGGTTCTTACTATGTCTTACCGTAAAACAGAAGAAGACCGCTGGAAGAAGATTCATGAGCAGGCATTAGCATCTTACCGGGTAGTCAGGTAGACCTGAAAATCCATTTCATCCTTTTTTCATTCCTGCTGATTGGTCAGCAATCAATAAACAACACTAGTTTATGAGCACTGTTATTAAGATCATCCTTACGGGGGTGATCCTTTTTGTATCTCTCGCCCTGGCCGGGGTATCGCGAGAACTGGCTGGCACCTCATTGATCGGCGTGGCCGTTCTGTTTGGGGCTTATGCGGCCATCAAAGCGGTTTGGGCCTACGGTAAGGAAGAGATTCTTGAAGATGATGCACTCCCGACAACAGAAGTCGAAACTCACACCCTCGATAAATCCTGATCACGTGGAGTTCATCGATTACTACCATATACTTGATATTACCCCTTCCGCAACTACGGAAGAGATCGGTGTAGCGTTCAAAAGGCAGGCCATCAAATGGCACCCCGATAAAAACCCGGGGACGGATACAACCGAAAGGATGCAGCGAATCAACGAAGCTCGGCTCATCCTGACGGACGAGGATGCCCGCAGGCGTTATGATGCAGAATACAACCGTCATGTACGGGAGGATTCCGCTAATAGCCGCACTACGGCCGGCAGGGGAGGAGCTTCTTACCAGGCATCGCGGCAAGGTGTAACGGATGACGACCTCGCCCGCTGGATGGAAAATGCGCGCCGGCAATCCGTTGACCTTGCCCGACAGACTGCTAAAGACTTCGCCGGTATGTCCAAAGTCGCCGCTAAGGAGGGAGCTAAGGCTTTTGGGATGCATATGGCAGGGTATGTTCTATCCGGGTTGTTCTTTATGTTGTTATTTGCGATGATGAATGGTTGTAATTAGCCGAAGACTCTTTATTCCTTCCGTACCTTGTGGCCATCATCTAAACATCTCTAATCAAGAATCAGGAATCAAATACCCCGTACCCCCTCTCCTTCACCGCCGCAGCCCTCTTACCCGAAGAGTCTGCAACACTGGCGGGCCTGTTCCTGGAACGCCAGGACTGGGAAGAGGTGTACGACGAAATAGATACCAATGCCTTGTTCAACCGGCAGAAAGCCGCCACCCGCCGTCGCTTATTCAACGAGCTCAGCCTGCGGCTGAGAACGCTGGCCGGAGAAGAACTGAAGCTGCTTACCGACGGCAGCGACGAAACCCGCCGCCTCCTGCTCTGGCAGGCCGTTTGCCGGGCTTATCCCTTTGTCGGCAATTTTGTGCGCAAAACGTTGCGACCGAAAATTAAGGTGTTCGACTACCGCCTCCTCCACTCCGATTATCAGAGTTTCTTCCGGGAAGAAGCCGAACAATACCCCCGCCTGGAAGAACTGGCAGAATCTACCCGGGAAAAAATTCAGTCCCGGCTGTTCTATTTTCTCGAACAAGTCGGTATCCTTACGCCGGGAGACGAGCCGAGCATTCATCCCCTGCTCGTTCCCACTTTTCTTTGCACCTGCGTCAGCGCCCAAAATCCCACTTACCTGGAATTCTGGTTGCTCTCCGACGCAGAAATAAACCGTTACACCACCGCCCGTGTCTGAATACCAATTACAGGAAAATTTTGAAAAAGCGTTTCGCCAGATCAGCCATCCCCGTTTTCTCGGTATGGAAGCGATCGGGGGCGAAGTACCTTTTTACGTGTTTTCCTACGACGCTGAACTGGAACTGACCGCCCGCCGCAGTACCGACGCCCTGGCCCGACGCATGAACCAGGCCGGCCACCCGGTCAGAGATATTAACCTGTTCGACCTCTGCCACGAATTGCTGAAAGAACGGATCGACCTGGATGATCTTTACGAACTCGAAGCTGAAGACGACCCGGTCATATTCATGGAAACCCTGCAGTCGCTGCTCGACCTGCCCTCCACGCTCATTCCCGCTATTGTCGAAAAAATAAACGATCCAGTGCACCCGAAGCCAAAAGTTTTGTTCCTTCGGGGAGTAGGGCAGGTGTACCCTTTTTTGCGCACCCACTCCTTGCTGCATAACCTGCAGGCGCACGTAACGGATATCCCAACCGTGCTGTTCTTTCCCGGAACCTACACCGGAACTTCGCTCGAATTATTCGGACGACTGAAAAACGATAATTATTACCGTGCTTTCCACCTCAATAATCTCAACCTTACCCAGTAAATGTCTACCACCCAACGCCTGTCTGATCTCTTCACTTACGATATTAACCGCACCATCGAAGGTGTCATTAAAGCCGATGACGAGAGCCACCTCCGGCAGGAAGTGCAGGAATTCGTGATCACCAAAGAAGTAGCCCAGAAACTCGAGCGACAGTTCTTCGATGCCTACAATGATACCGGCGGCACCAACGGTGTGTGGATCTCCGGCTTCTACGGCTCCGGTAAGTCGCATCTGCTCAAGATGCTCTCCGTACTGCTCGAAAACCGGGTCGTCGATGACATCGAAACCGGCCGCCGCTTCGCCGATAAGGTCCGGGAGGATAACCCCCTGCTGGCCGCCTCCATCGAAAAGGCCGCCCGCATCCCCGCCCGCAGCATCCGCTTCAACATCGATCAAAAGGCCATCCTGAACAGTACCGGTAAAGACCAGGCCGACGCCGTACTCGCCGTATTCATGTCCGTTTTCAACGAAATGCGCGGCTACTTCCCCCGCCTGGCCTGGCTCGCCGACCTGGAACGGCGCATGGACCGCGAAGGCATCTTCGCCGACTTCAAAACCACCTTCCGCGAGCAAACCGGAAAAGACTGGGATACCGAGCGCTACCAGGTCGCCCTGGTGCGCAGCAAGTTCGCCAAAGCGTATGCGGCGGTGACCGCAGGTGCAGTGGACGACGGAAAGGCAGTGTGGGAATCGGCCCGCTCCGACTACAACCTCACCATCGAGCGCTTCGCCGAGGAAGTCAACGATTACCTCAGCCAGCAAGCCCCGGGCTTCCGCCTCAACTTCTTCGTCGACGAAGTGGGCCAGTACATCGGCGACGACACCAAGCTGATGACCAACCTGCAAACCATCGCCGAAAGCCTCTACACCCGCTGCAACGGTAACGCCTGGGTCTTCGTCACCAGCCAGGAAGACATCGAAGCCGTGCTCGGTGGCCTCAAAGACAAGCAGAGTCAGGATTTCTCCAAGATTCAGGCCCGCTTCAAGTGTAAGCTCAACCTCACCAGCCAGAACGTGGACGAGGTCATCGAGCTGCGCCTCCTCAAAAAAACGGACGCCGGCGAAGCGCTCCTCACCCCCATCTACGAGCAGGAACACAAAAACTTTGCCACCGTACTCAGTTTCCACGAAGGCGGAACGGAGTTCCGCGTGGCCGACTCCAAAGAAGAGTACCTGCGCAAATACCCCTTCCAGCCCTTCCACTTCGGGCTGCTGCAGGATTGTATCCGCGCCCTCTCGCGCCAGAACGCCCTGATGGGTAAGCACGCCTCGGTCGGCGAACGCTCCCTGCTCTCCATTTTTCAGGACGTGGTGAAGAAGATGGACGCCGACGGCCTGCCCATCGGTAACCTGCCTTCCTTCGACCGCGCCTTCGACGGGCTGCAGCCCATCCTGAAGGGCGAGGTGCAGGCCAGCCTCAATACCGCCATCAATAACCTCGGCGAAGACAGCTTCGAGGTGCGCGTACTCAAGATCCTCTTCCTGGTCAAGTACGTCAAAAACTTCGAAGCCACGCCCCACCACATCACGGCCCTGCTGACCGAGAACTTCCGCCAGGATCAGAAAGCCCTCGAGCAGGACGTACAAACCGCCCTCAACAAACTCACCCGCCAGAGCTACCTGCTGCGCAACGGTACGAAGTACGAATTCCTGACCGACGATGAGAAGGACATCGAGCAGGAAATCCACAACACAGAAGTGGACGCCGTGAAGGTCAATGACTTCCTCGGCCGGATGATCTTCGAGGAAGTGATCAAAGACACCACCGTCACCTACCCCGACAACAAACAGAAGTTCGGCTTCAACCGCAAACTCGACGACGGCCCCTTCGGCCGGCAAACCAACGAGCTCGTGCTCAACGTCATCACCGCCCGCCACCCCAACTTCAGCAGCCCAACACTGCTGATGGCCCACAGCCTCGATAAACCCGAAGCCTACTTCGTGCTCTCGGCCGAAGACCGGCTGATGGACGACGTGCAGATGCACCTGAAAACCGACACTTACCTACGCCAGACCGGCACCCCGGAAGGCGAGAAAGGCCTCATCGTGCAGCGCCGCGCCCAGGAAAACCACAAGCGCCGCGACGAAATCATCGATCAGATCAAGGCCGCCGTAGGGCGGGCCGACATCCTCCTCTCCGGTCAGGCCGTGAAGGACATCGGGGTGGGGGAGGCCCGCAACCGCGTGACCCAGGCCCTGCAGAAACTGATCACCAAAACCTACCACAGCCTGCGCCTGCTGCCGCGCGACTTCAGCTACGACGACGCCACCAACGCCCTGCTGCGCCCCGCCGCTGAGCTGGCCGGCGAGAGCGGCAACATTGGCCCCGCCGAGGAGGAAATGCTCACTTTCGTGCGCCGCCAGGCCACGGCCAACCACCGCGTAACGGCCAAAAGCCTGCTGGAGCGCTTCGGCACCAAACCCTACGGCTGGAGCGAAGGCAGCACCGCCACCATCCTGGCCCGCCTCATTGCCGGCAACAAGTTGGAAGCCCGCGCCGACGGCCGCGACCTCGATAACCGCGCCGCCGCCGACTACCTGAGTAGTAACCGCCGCGTGGACAGCCTGATGGTAAGCCCCCTGGCCGACATCAGCGCCCGTGACGTAGGCCGCCTCAAGCGCCTCCACCAGGAACTGTTCAACAAAAGCAACCCCGGCCGCGAAGCTAAAGAAGTGGCCGAAGCCTTCCGCGATGCCCTCCGCGAAGAACAACTCCAACTGCGCGGTCTGCTCGGGAAAAAGGACGACTTCCCCTTCGTGGACCAGCTCCAGCCCTACGCCGAAGCCCTCGATGCCTTCGTGAAGCTGCGCTACAACGAAGTTTTCCAGCAACTCGATAAGCTGGATACCGACCTGGCCGACCTGCGCGAAGACCGCTACGCCCCCATCAAGGCCTTCATTGACGGCGACCAGGGAGATATTTACGCCAAAATCGGGAAGTTCCTCGCCACCGGCCGCGAAAACTACCGCCACCTGCCCCCCGAACTGATCCAACCCCTGCAGCAGCTGCAGCAGGAGGAAAAACCCTACCGCCGCGGCGTAATGAGCCAGGCCAAAGCCCAACTCGACGCCGCCTTCGACGCCGTGCGCGACCGCCTGGAGCAGGACCGCCGGCAGGTAAAAATGCTGCTGGACGGCAAAGCCGCCGAGCTCAAAGCCATGGAGGAATACGCCGACCTGACCGATACCGAAAAGCTGAACCTCGAGGAGCACCTCGGCCGCCACGAACGCCAGCTGACCGCCGAGCGCACCATCAGCGGCCTGCGGCAGGCCCTGCGCGATTTCGAAGAACACACCTTCGGCCAGCTGGTGAACCAGGTGGCAGCGCTCAGCGCCGCCCACCGCCGCCCGCCCCCTGCTGCTCCCCCTTTGGGGGCCGGGGGGCAACCTTACCCTGCACCCGCGTCCGCGCCCGCACCAAAAGCAGAAGAGCCCAAACCACAATACACCCCGCTGCCCCCCAGCCGCGAACTCCGCGACCGCGCCGGGCTCAAATCTTCACTCATCAAAGAGGAGGAAGAGCTGGAACGCTACCTCAACGCCCTGCGCGAAGCGGGCCGCGCCATCCTGGAACGGGGAGACGGAATACGACTTTAACCTGGCCTGAACTGGTTGAGACGCTGTGCGTCGAACTTTATCCGACGCCTCCAACATCGGTAGCACTACCCATTACCCACTACCAACTACCTACTAAAGATGAATACCTCCCTCCTCAAAAATTTCGCCCAGCAAGCCCGCACCCAACTCATCGCCCAGGTGGAAGTGCAGCTGGACCGCGCCCTGAACGCCACCGGTGCCCTGGCTCAGGAGTTTGCCGCGCCCATCAAGGCCCTCAACGACGGGATCAGCCGCCACGGCCGCGCCCACGTGGTGGAGGAAGCCGCCTACCTGTGGTTCAACCGCTTCGTGGCCCTGCGCTTCATGGACGTGAACCACTACGCCGACCTGCGCGCCGTGAGCCCCGCCACCGAGGCCGACGCCCTGCCCGAACTGCTGCAACTCGCCAAAGCCGGCCAGCTGCCCGACGACCTGCAGGTGAACCACGCCCGCCTCAACGACCTGCTCGACGGCCGCCTGCCCAGCACCAACCCCGAAGCCGAGGTCTACCGCATCCTGCTGCGCGCCGAGTGTAACCGCCGCCACACCCAGCTGCCCTTCCTCTTCGAGCGCATCACCGATTACTCCGAACTGCTGCTGCCCGCCGACCTGCTCAGCCAGCAAAGCATCCTGCACCAGCTGCGCGAAACCCTCACGCCCGCGGTCTGCGAAGACAACGAAGAAGTCATCGGCTGGCTCTACCAGTTTTACATCTCCGAGAAAAAAGACGCCGTCTTCGCCGCCAAAGGCAAGGTGAAAAAGGCCGACATCCCCGCCGTTACCCAACTCTTCACCCCCCGCTGGATCGTGGAGTACATGGTGCAAAACACCCTCGGCAAACTCTGGCTGCAAAGCCACCCCGATAGTAGCCTGCGGGAGTTTATGCCGTATTATCTGGAGAGTGCCGAAACCCCCTCCCCAACCCCTCCCCACGGGGGAGGGACCAGTGAAAACGCTGAGCGTTTTTTGCTGTCTGAATCGCTCAGCGATTCCACGTCTCCCCTCCCCCGTGGGGAGGGGCCGGGGGAGGGGGTTCACGAGCAAAGCGAGCTCTTCCCAGCGGCAGCTAACCGCCAAAGGCAGCCGCGAAGCGAATCAAATATCGCCAATCGCCAATCGCCAATCGCCAATCGGCCAACGTTAACTCCCCAGGAACTAACCCTCGCTGACCAAGCTTGCGGTAGTGGCCACATCCTCCTCTACGCCTTCGAGCTGCTCACCCGCATCTACGAAGAGTCCGGCTACGCCAAAAGCGAGATCCCCGGCCTCATCCTGGCCCACAACCTCACCGGTTTCGAGATCGACGAGCGCGCCGCCCAGCTGGCCGCCTTCACCCTCATGATGCGCGCCCGCCGCTACCACCGCCGCGCCCTGCGCCAGGGGCTGCGCCCCAACATCGTCCGCTTCCGGGACCTCACCCTTACCGGAGAGCGCGAACTGCCCGCCCTGCTGGCCGATCACGGCATCCCCGCCAGCAAGGAACTGCTGCACGACCTCACGCTGATGCAGCAGGCCACCAATTTCGGTTCCCTCATCACGCCCACCGCCACTACCGAAGAAATTCAGGCGGCGCGGACGCAGGTGCAAAGTAAGTTGGGAGGTGCCGACCTCTTCGCCACCAATGCCCTCCAACAACTCGACACCGCCCTGCACCAGCTGGCCGAACTGAGCCGGAAGTTCTGGTGCGTGGTGGATAACCCGCCGTACCACTCAAGTACTGATATGAACGCTAACTTATTGAAGTTTGTAAAGTTCTATTATCCACGTAGTTCACGAGACTTAATGACTTGTTTTATGGAACGTGGTTTATCCGCTTTAAAGATTGATGGTTTTATGGGATTGATAAACCAGCAAAGTTGGATGTTTGGGAGTAGCTTAGAAAAGCTACGTTTACATATTTTCAAAAATTTTCAAATCGATACTATGGTCCATCTAGGACCAAGAGCTTTTCCGGAAATAGGAGGAGAAGTTGTCCAAAGCACTGCGTTTACGATTCAATTACGAGAGCCTAGCAATAAAGGCTTATACTTACGCTTGGTTAATGATAGGTCAACTCTTGAAAAAGAAGCTAAAACACGAGAGATTGCAAAAACTAGAATTGGTAATTATGCATTTACAGTTGATCAGAGTGACTTTGTCAAACTGCCGGGAACAGTTATGGGTTATTGGTTGAGTAACAAACTTCGCAATTCCTTAGCAAGTGATAATACTCTAGATGATATTGGAATTACACGAAGAGGTTTGCAGACAGGAAGGGCTCCAAGATTTATTCGGTATTGGTATGAAGTCAGCAACCAGGATTTTGTCCCTGCTTCAGAATATGAACTATTAGCTAACGGTAAAGGGAAATGGTTCGTGTTTAATAGTGGAGGTGAATTTACTAAGTGGTACGGCAATATGGATCAAGTCGTCTTGTGGAAAGATAGCGGAGTAGAAATCAAAGCATTTCCAAAGTCGATTGTACCGAGTGAGCATTTGTATGGACTCGAAGCAGTTACATGGAATAAAATTACATCGAATAAACTAGGATTTAAAATAAATGAAAAAGGCGTTATTCCAGGAGACGCTAGTCCTGCTTTTTTCTTGGAAAGTGATGGGAGTATTTTCGAGATTGCTGCCGCTTTAAACTCAAAAGTAAATACATTCTTTCTCAAGTTGTACTCTCCTACTCTAAATGCTCAAGTTGGAGATATTAAGAAGCTTCCTATTAGGATCAATGATAGAAGAGAAGTACGCAAGCTTGCGGGATTAGCTTACAGTCATTCTAGAAAGGACTGGCATAACAAAGAATATGGTTATGAATATAATGGGGGTGTACAGGTAGCAGATAAATATGTTAGGAATTTTTTGCAGGACTTAGTGAAGGAAAGGAGAAATGATTTCTTATCACTCCATCGAGTTGAAGAAGAACTAAATGGAAGATTTATTAAATCCTTTGATCTGCAAGAAGAATATGATCTTAATGTCCCCCTCCAAGACATCACCATCCTCCAACAAGAACTCGACCGCAAAGCCCTCGCCGCCCTCAACGACCAACTCAAGCGCGACCCCGACACCGGCCTCGTCACCAACTACGACGAGCTGGAGTTGCCCTTTAAGCGGGACATCATTATGCAGCAGTTTGTCAGCTACGCGGTGGGTTGCATGCTGGGGCGGTACAGTCTGGATAAGGAGGGCTTGATTTTGGCCAACGCCGGCGATACGCTGCAAGAATACGCCGAGAAAGTTGGCAAAGGCGAAGCGGAGTGGACCTTTGCGCCCGACGAAGACGGCATATTGCCCGTGCTGGCCGGGGAGTACTTTCCGGACGACATTGTGGGGCGTTTCCGCGTCTTTTTGCGGGCGGCTTTCGGGGAGGCGCACTTCGTGGAAAACCTGGCCTTCGTGGAAGAATGCCTGGGTAAAGACATCCGTAGCTACTTCGTCAAAGACTTTTACAAAGACCACGTCAAGCGCTACAAAAAGCGGCCCATCTACTGGATGTTCCAGAGTCCGGGCAAGCACTTCCGGGCGCTGGTGTACCTGCACCGCTACCAGCCCGACACCGTCGGCCGCCTGCTGAACGACTACCTGCGGCCCTTCATCGACCGCCTCACCACCGAGCGGGACAACGCGCAGCAGGTCAAAGACGACGCGGGCAGCACGGCGGCGGCCATCGCCCAGGCCCGCAAAACGATCGAGTACGCCAACGCCGCCCTGCGCGACTGCGAGGCCTACCAGAAAGACCTCCTCGAGCTGGCCCGCCGCCGCATCCCCCTCGACCTCGACGACGGGGTGCTGGTCAACTACAACAAAATGGGCGACGCCGTGGAAACCATCACGGGGGTGAATGACGCTAAGGGGCGGAAGAAGGTGATGGGGTTTGATTGGGTGGAGTGGGAGTGGTAGGAGGGGGCTTGACGCCGCCCTGAAATTTTCTATTGTTTTCAATAAAGTAAGGTATGTTAGAATCAACAATTGACCCCTTTTGGGCAGAAGACTTTCCTTGGATATTACTTGGTCTATGGCTATTTTATAGCTTTTTGGCTATTGTCTTCAGAGGGGTTAGAAACCTGAACTATTACATCTACGAGTCCATTCCATCGACGTTTGTAACCCTCGGGCTACTGGGTACATTTGGAGGGGTTGCTTATGGTTTGTACAAGTTTGATACTTCTCCTGATTTGATCAAGGAAAGCATTCAGCTTTTGCTAGATGGCCTTAAGACAGCCATGTACACCACAATCGCAGGGGTGAGTTTGTCGGTAATTTTTGGAAAGATAATCCAGATTCAGTTGAAGGGGAAAAGGGTAAAGATGCCCGAGAGTCCAGAATTACTTGAACTGAGGGAGTTAAATAAAAGCTTTGGCGAATTCCAGGAGTCAATGCTCCATAATCAGCGCAATGCGCTTAAAGATGGCTTAGAGACTGTTCTTCAGCAGTTCAATGAAATCATGGATGATTTTGTCACGCAGCTGGTTGAGAAAAATTTCGAAGAACTTAGTGGTGCTGTAAAGCAATTAACGGACTGGCAGATTGAGCATCGGGCAGATGTGGCAGCATTACTCGTGTATTACCGGGAGTTGACATCTAACCACACTGTTTTGGTTGAAAACACGGAGGAGTGGATAAAGATGATGGACCAAGTTGCCGGTCAATCGAGTAAGTTGCAAAATGTGATCGATGAATTCAACGAGGCATTTAGCGAAAAAGGGAACCTGTCACAGATATTACGTGATGTCAGAACGTCTACCGGAGAACTTCAGGTCGTTACAGGAGAGTTCGGGAAACTTGCAGTTTCATTAAATGAGACTACCACGGGAATGCAGGTTACTGGCGATAAAATTGATAGTTGGACGGATTCCGTTAAACAAGTTTCGGATGCTTCCGGTCAAATGGTAGCCAATGTAAGCAGCTTGAGAACCATAGACCACGAACGTTTGGCAAAACTCTTCGCTTCAATTGATGAGCTTTTCTTGAAATATATGGAGGATTTAGACCGCCGTATTGAAAATGTTGTTACTGATGCTGAGTAAACAAAATGAGGAATCGAACTGGATATCGGTAGCAGACCTGATGACAGCTTTGATGGTCATCTTCATGTTCATTGCGATCAATTATATCCTGCAGGTGATTGATCACACTTTCGTAGAAGAAGAGATCTACAATAAACTGGAAGAGGTTTTCGAGGAGGAAATCGAGCAAGAGGAGATTGAGCTGGGCCCGGACGGAACGATCCGTTTTAAAGCCGAGCCGGGTAAGAACCTGTTCGCACCGAATCAGTCAAGAATCAGCCCTGAGTTTCAAGAAGCGCTGGATAACTTCATTCCTAAATACTGGGAGGTGCTGACTTCTGATACTACTTACTTCAAGTACATCAAAGAGATAAGAATTGAGGGTCACACAGATACTGTGCCTCCATACGGGCAATTTGAAGACAGCTACATCTATAACCTTAATTTGTCATCCCGGAGAGCATCTTCAGTGCTTGATTATTTAAGACAAAACCAAGTTTATCAGGATGCGACACCCGAGGAGAAAAGACGAATGAATTTTCTTTTTACTTCTATTGGCTTTTCTTTTTCGAGAGCGTTAAACGATCAGAAAGAATACGTTTATTCAAGTTCCAATAAGCAGGTGAACAACGAATTTAGTCGTCGGGTAGAGTTTCGAATTGTAACCTCAAACGAGGAATTAATTGACGCGATAAAAGAGCGTGATGGACAAAAAGAATGAATTTACGGACTTCTCAGAAGGTAAGGCTGCAAAGTTTCTGGAAAAAAAGCACGGCTTGGTTTTTAACCTTACGGAGCCTGAACTTGAACTGGTTGATAACCTGAAGATCGATCGGAAAAACGTTGAAGAGCTATCAAACGGAGCTTTTACATATAGTAACGGCGACGAACAAGTACTACTCTTTTGGTACACAAGAAAACGATACATCCCTAAAAATGGGAAGCCAAAGTCATGGCCGGTTTATCACATAGTGAACTGTCGCACTATGCAGGAATACAGCCGGTTTGCTCAGGCAAATAAAATGCCGGTAACGATCATGGACCGTGGTCAGCCGGTGTCTCGAGAACTGGTGTTATGTAAAAACTGTCGGAACGAAATATTTCAAAAAAACTTCTTTACCCGTTATGGGTCTGTCAGTGAGAGGTGGTACGACGTGGTTCTGACAATTGTCGAAAATACCCCGCCAGAAGAGATGGTTTATTTGTCCAACGGTTATGCGGCGCTTTGGCCTCAGATTAGTACTGCCTACCGGGAAAGTGTTGGTTGGTATTGTGAGTCGCCTGACTGTCGGATTTGTTTATCCGAGCCAGATCAGCGTAATTTCCTACACACGCACCATTTAAAAGGTACAAAGAATAATCGGCGGGAGAATCTTCAGGCTCTGTGCTTTCTATGTCACGCTCTAGAGCATGAGGAAAAGATGATGAGAGGTAAGGGCTCGTTCAAGGTAGAAAGTTTTGTGGACCTGTTCAGGAGTAAGCTCAGTCTGGGTAAGGTGGCCAGATTTGATCAGTTTATTAAGGATCGGAATAATAAGTTTGCCTGATGACAACCTTTTATGCACTCACTGCTCTTTGATTGATAAACTGCGTTCATGAACCACCACCTAAACCTCTTCACCTTCTTCAACGACAGCAAAGCTGAACACCTAGAGAATAATCTATCGAGAGCTTTTGCTTTATGCCTGCTTCACGATCCGCTCTTTCTGGATCGGGTGTTGGGTAAGGTACTGACGGCAGAGGATTATCAGCTGCTAAGCCAGGAATCGTGGACAAGTCGGGACATTGATATTGACGTACAACTTGTGGCCAGTTCCTTTGAAGGCTACCGAAAATTATACGCTGTGGGCGCCAGCCCACAGGAGATGAACATTGAGCTTATCGATGAATATGCGGCCGGCGGTGCGGCCGATCCGGTTACGGATGTTTCGGTGGCGTTGGGGGACATACTCATCATCTTCGAGTTTAAGGTCAGCAGGGTAGACCCCGGCCAGCAACTGAAGGGGCAGGCGGAAGCCATCAGCCGCTTTGGCACGGCAGACCCACCGGAGGTGGTTTATGCTGACTTCAACTGGGGTAAAATCATTGCTGTAGCAGAAAGTGTTTTAGGTTTCATGGGTAAACTGGGCACTGGCAGTGCTTTAACCCGGGACTTTGTGCAGCTGTTGGAATCGCGCTACGCGGAGTGGTTCCCGCCGCGACCGATGAATCGGGTGGCGTTTCCGGCCTCAGACGCCTCGTCTGAGTTTAAGCAGCTTCATCAACGACTTAATCTGATCAAGGAGGAGCTCGCAAAAGCGGGCGGGTACGGTTTCGAAACCTACAAAGGCACCTATGCCCGTACCGTACTCCGGGTAAACTGGGGCTGGACACGGGAGGTGCTAATTGATTTTACCAGCGGAACGGAGGACAAATATATCAGGCTGGCCATCTACGCCGGGGAAACGAAAAGACAGGGCTGGGAGTTGTTTGGTAAAGGATTGTCGTTTGACCAGTTGACGAGCCCGGTTGCTGGTGCTACTCTGGTCGTTCGCCCTTATCTGAAATTCCGGCACTTCAACTCAGCAATTGCGGAGTTGTTCCTTAGCCCGGAAGAATCCAGACGAACGCACACGCTGGAATTTCATACCAGACGTGCCGGTCGCTACCCCAAAGAGCGTTGGCCGGAGCTGGAAGCGGTACTTACGGATCACCTTCCTGGCTGGCGCAGTCAGTGTGCGTACGATGCCCAGGTAACGGAGTCTAACCGGAGCTATGTTGACTTTTCCGCCGGCGTTTTACTGGAACTGCTGATCCCCTACGAAGAGGCAGAGCGTCATGATACAGGAAAGCCTGAGCGCGCCGTGGCTTTCTTTCGGAAGTGTATTGACGGAATGCGGGAGATGGTGGAACTAAAAAATGGAAACCATGAGTAAATCAGCAGCCTTACCCCTCACCTTTAATTTGCCGCCGCAGCTTCACTCCTTGATAAGTGGACCTTTCTATTCCGTTGCGGAGTGGCAGGCCATAAGCAAGACTTTGAAGAAGAAGGCCGGTCTGTACACCTTTTGGTGGGTGGGTGATCCTGCGGTTTTACGGGGCGATCAGTTGGTGAAATTCGTCGGCCCGGCCGGAGAAAATGGTGGAACGCACGAGAGTTGCTTTACGATCCGGCCGGAAAACCTGCTGCTGCAAACGGAGCATACCTGCCTTTACGTGGGTAAGTCAACCAATCTGCAGGCCAGGATTCGACAGCACTTGCTATGGCGTGGAAATTCGGACGTCTTTCTGGCTAAGAAGCAAGCGGACGGAAGCGTACGCCGGACAAGCTTATATGATAAACCGGTCAGCATAATTTATAAGAAGAATACCTCCTGTCAGTTTCGTGCGGGGATGGAATATCTTTTTAGGCAGGAGTCTGTAGAGGACCCGGAGACCGTCCGGCGGATGATTCGGGACCACGTGCGAATCAGTTATTTGCCCATTTCCGATGGTGCTGAGCGTACCGACGCCTTCAAACGCCGCTTCTATTGGGAAGACTTACTGATTGGAGTATTGCAGCCCTGGTTTAATTTGGATGGGGAGCGGTAGATACAACTATTCCTGCATTTAGAGCGTTCATTTTTCATGAACGCGACAACATTCCTGAACAGGATGTCTGAAAAGGACATCACCGATCGTTGCCTGATGCACCTCCGACGGCAACTCGGAGATCGTATAGAAGTAACGTTGGAAGAGCTTGAACTGAAAACGGGCAACCGTCGGTACGACAGTAAAATCAGGATCGGTAATATCGAAGTCTTCGTTGAAGTTAAAGGACAGCTGAACGGCATAAGGCCAATACTCAATTTTTCAAAATTGCACCCGGTTGGCGGGCTTCCATTACTTTTTTTGTTGCCTCACCTCGAATTAAAGCACCGCCTCGAACTAGAGGAAAATAACATTAACTACATCGACACCGCTGGCAACTGCAACGTTGATCTACCAGGGGTAAAGCTACTTGTTAATGTCCGTGATGATGCTCCGGTGGATCCACCTTACTCTGGCGTAGCGTTTCAGCGTAAGGGCGTGATTTTGCTGTACCACTTTTTGGTCGCTCCTCAATTAGTTGGTGCCAGTTACCGCACCATAAGTGAGCAAACGGGCGTATCCACCGGCGCCATCTCCGGAATTTTAGACGATTTGCGGAAGCAGGGATTCCTGATTGAGGTTGAGGGTAAACGAACACTGCATAACCTCCGGGGACTTATCGAACGCTGGGCGTACGCATACCTTTGGGTTTTGCGTCCCTCTTTGCATCGGGGCTACTTCCGGTCGCGAGACGGAGACTTGATCGAGCGGGCGCAACTATCGGGCATTAACGACCGGTTATTGCTTGGGGGGCAGTACGCTGTCATGATGCTTGGTGATTACTTGAGCTCTGAAAATACGGTAATCTACTCCAGCCTGCGCCTCAGCGAACTAAGTAAGCGTTACGGCCTACGTCCGGTTGGCAAAGACCAGAGTGAAACGGATACAGAGTTGTTGAGCCCTTTCTGGCATTTTGAGGTTTCGCCTCAGGAGACCTGGCACCAATCTTTCACAGCGGACATACTCACTTATGCTGACCTATTATTAAGCCATGACAGCCGGGTACTGGAAGCGGCGCAAAAATACCTGAACCATGAAATACGTGATCGATTCCAAAACGCTGGCCTTCAATGGTAGGGGAGTAGTTGAGCTTTTTCAAGTTATGAATCAGGTTTGTACGGAGCAGGAGACTGACTATCTGGTGGTTGGTGCTTTTGCCAGGGATTTGCTTCTGCATAACATTTTTGGTAAAAAGGCCGGGATTCTAACCAGGGATATTGACTTCGGTATCGTTCTGCCAGATTGGACCGGCTTTCAACAGATCACACAACGACTTACCCAAAAGCATGGCTTCGAACAAGGAAAGTTTCCCCACATTTTTGTTACACCGGATGGCCTTCCAACTGATCTCCTGCCATTCGGTCAGGTGGAAGACGACCGAGGTATTAGCTTTCCCGAAGTAGATCACTTTAGAATAAATATGATGGGCTTCTCCGAGGCTTGGGATACACGACTTCAAATTAGCCTTGATAATAAGGTCGAGTTCCATATTCCTACGCCAGAGGCACTAATTCTGTTAAAGTTAATGGCCTGGAAAGACCGTACGCCAAACCCCGTAGCACTTAAGCATGTCACAGACATTTCTCTTATCATTGATAGCTACTTCGACGCGATGACTGACGCACTCGATGTTGATCCCGCGTTCGATGACCTTTATGATTTGGCTGGGGAGGCCTTTGAGCCTAACTGGTATGCGGCGGTGGCAATCGGACGTAAAATGAGCAGTATGATTACTGGTTATCCGGAAACCCGCGAGACCATACTGGCGATTTTAGCCGACATTGCGGACAATGATAAAGGCAAGTTTTTCCGAAGCCGGATGGCACAAGTACTGCGGGTTGAGGATGACGTTACAAACGGCATCGTAAAACGTATTCGCGACGAAATAGAGCGATGAAAAACTACTTACCTTCGCCCCATGTCCACCCTTAACCAACGCCTCCACAAACTCTTCCACGAAGACGACCACCGTATCGTCCTCTGGTACGGTAATGACAGCAGCGAAATGACCGCTGAGTTTGAAGCCATGGAATTGGCTGGAGTAACTAAACTGAACGTCCAAAACCAGGCACTGAAAACCAAATTTTCGGTTCAGGTAGAGCAAACGGACGATAAGGATAAGTTCCTTCTCTTCTCTCCTGGGAAAGTACCGGAGAGCGACGCTGATAACTGGCTTCTGGACCTTCAACTCGCCTACCCGTTATTCAGTACCGATGAGTATGCTATATACCGGGATGAGCTAAAGCTTGACCGGACGGCCGACAAAATTCTGAAAACTTACCGGACTTTTTTTGCCAGCAAAGAACGACGCGAATTACTGCGGCAACGCCTGCCTTCGAAGGTGGCCAGCGACCGGGAACTAGAACTCGGAATGTTGGGAGCTTTGCTACGATGTGAGCCCCGAATAACGGAAATTTTTCTCGCCCTCATCAGCGCTTATGTTGAGCAGGATCGGAAGGAACTATCGGCAGCTGCCATCCGGAAACTCAGCCAGCGGGAAGCCGTGGAGAAAGAGATTACCGATCATGGGTTGGATCAGCCACTCTGGGAATATGCGGAGAGGACCTACGGTTACCAGAGCGATGATCCGGGAATTGAAGACTTTGTAAAAGCTTTGTTCGTCAGTAGGCTCTCAGAACTGTTACCGGGGCAGCCGCGGCGGGTACGCCGCGAAGCAGACCTTTTGCTGGACCGTTGGCAAGACAGTGAGCGCACCCGGCCAACCTACGAACTGGTGGCCCGCAGGCTGGGAGGTGAGTGGAGTATTGCCAGCAAAATGGCCGGATTATCCCTGAAGGACCTCCAGCGTGCTGATCTTTTCGTGGAAATTGACCAACGTTTGCTCAGTGGCTTACGGGATGAAATCCTTTCGGGGGAAGTATCTGCCGATGAGGTAAATGCACTGATCAACGATCGGGAAGGGACTTTTTGGTTTGAAGGGTATACTCATCACTACGCCGCCCTGAGGGCGGCCGCTACCTTCCTTGCCCTTCAAGGTTCCCTGCACCTGCGCCCCGGCGCCCGGGATAGCCTGATCGACTATACTGGACAACAATGTAAGATCGATCAGGCCTACCGGCAGTTTCATTATCATCTCCGATACGTTAGTGATCCGTTACTGCAACCTCTGGTGGAGCCATTGGAGCGACATTACACTACCGGATTCCTACATAAATTAAATCAACACTGGCAGCAACAACTTGATGCCGAAGGCTTTCCTCCGCCGGGTTTGCCAATTGCCCACCAGCGGGATTTCTGGAAAACCAACATCGAACCTTACGTGAAGCGGGGAAATCGAATTTTTGTAATTATCTCTGACGGCCTTCGCTACGAGTCCGCCGCAGAGTTATCGGGCTGGTTGCCCACACTCGGCCGTTACCGTACGGAGTTGGAACCAATGCTGGCCGCAGCTCCTACTTTTACCCAACTTGGTATGGCGGCTTTGCTGCCTCATAAGGAATTACAACTCCGCGGAGACGGAATGGTAAGTGCTGACGGCCAAAGTGCCCAGGGAACGGCTAACCGCGATAAAATCCTTAAAGCCGCAGCAAATAGTCGCGCGATAGCCATCACCGCTTCGGACCTTGTACGTGACTATTCCGCACGCGATGCCGGCCGTGCCTGGGTGAAGAACTATGATGTTATTTACATTTACCACAACCTCATTGATCAGGCAGGAGAAAAGGAAGAAGACCAACTGTTCGTACGCACCCAGAAGTGTTTCGAGGAAATTGAGCAGCTACTGACCATCATTGCCCGTATGAATGGCAATAATATCATTGTTACGGCCGACCATGGTTATCTCTTCCAGCATTCTCCACTGGAAGACAGTGATTACGCCAGCTACAAGGTTTTGGGAGATGATCAGAAATACAACCGGCGATTTGTGCTGGGGGCAAACCTGGAAAAAGATTCTGCTGCCATGCACTTTACTGCTGGAGAACTAGGGCTTAAGGGAGATCTGGAAATTGTAATTCCACGCTCAGTTCACCGACTTCGCCGATCGGGTAGTGGCAGCCGTTACGTACACGGTGGGCTGAGCCTGCAGGAACTCGTTGTGCCCATGTTGCGTGTAAGCCTGGGCCGTACCGCAAACGATGATGCACTCCCCGTAGATGTGGAAGTAATTGCCGGTAATGGGCATATCACGAACAATGAATACAGCGTGCGTTTCTTTCAGAAACAGGCTGTGGGAGGGAAGCGAGGTGAACGTCGTCTCCGGATTGGTTTTTACGATGCTGATGAAAAGCTCATCTCCGACGAAAAAAATATCGTTTTTAACAGCGAAGCCGTTGAGGAACGAAATCGAGAAACCCGCCTGCGGTTCCGCTTTGGTGCCGACGCTGGTACCGGAGGACAAAGACCGGTTAAACTGCGCCTGCGGGACCCTTCCGGGGTAATTGTCTTCGAACATCCTTTTACCCTGGATATTACCTTCGGAAGTGATTTTGATTTGTGATTTTCTCGCAGTATACTCAAAATTGAAGATTCTTCCTGGCTAGTAAATAGTCTAACCAAACACTGATAATGACCCCCTTCGACCAACGCATAAACGACGCCTTCCCCGGCAAAGTAGTCCGTAAAGACCTTACCTCGTTGGTAAAGGGTAATGCCGTAGTCCCCACTTTCGTCCTGGAGTATCTGCTAGGGCAGTACTGTGCTACCGACGAAGAGGATACCATCAGGGAAGGGGTGGAAATGGTGAAGAAAATTCTCGGGAAGCACTATGTCCATCGTGAGCAAGCCGAACTCATCAAATCACAAATTCGTGATCGGGGAACCTACCGCGTTATCGACCGTCTCAGTGTGGAGTTAGATGATCGCCAGGATGTTCATGTAGCTACTTTTACCAACCTCGGACTCAAACGGGTTCCTCTTCGGGACGAGTGGGTTCGCCGATTCCCAAAACTACTCACCGGAGGTGTATGGTGTCTCATCGATGTGGCTTACGAAAGCAGGGAAGAACGCGATGCAGTTCCCTGGCTCGTCGAAAATGTGAAACCCATCCAGCTCTCCAAATTCGACTTCGTCGATTACCTCTTGGGCCGCGATAAATTCACCACCGAAGAATGGATGGATGTTTTGATGCAAAGCATCGGTTTTAACCCGGAGCACTTTGGTCGGCGCAACAAAATGCTTCAACTCACCCGGCTTATCTCGTTCACGGAGAGGAACTTCAACTTTATCGAGCTCGGGCCCAAGGGTACGGGTAAAAGCCATGTGTTTTCCGAGTTCTCACCCCACGGTATGCTTATTTCCGGCGGTGAAGTAACGCTGGCCAAGCTCTTTGTCAACAATGCCAGTGGTAAAATCGGACTTGTTGGTTACTGGGACTCCGTCGCCTTCGATGAATTCGCCGGCCCGGAAAAACGCATCCCCCAGAATCTGGTCGACGTCATGAAGAATTACATGGCCAACAAAACCTTCAGCCGGGGGCGGGAATCACTGGGAGCAGAAGCCAGTATGGCCTTCATTGGTAACACCAAGCGGTCGGTGAACTACATGCTCAAGCACACTGACTTATTCGAGCAGCTACCTAAAGCTTACTACGATACTGCCTTTCTGGATCGCCTGCACTTTTACCTGCCAGGGTGGGAAGTAGACATCATCCGCGGAGAGATGTTTACCGCGGGCTTCGGCTTCATTGTCGACTACCTCGCCGAGATCCTACGCTTCCTGCGCTCCGAAGATTTTGGTACCTATTACCAAAAATATTTCTCTCTCGATGCCACCATTGCTACCCGCGACCGCACCGCTATCCATAAGACCTTCGGCGGGCTGATGAAAGTACTTTTTCCCGGCGGTGAGTGCACAAAGGAGGAAGTGCGTGAGTTGCTGGAATTTGCCATAGAAGGCCGCCGCCGCGTCAAGCTCCAACTGATGAAGATGGACGAAACCTTCCGCGAACGGGAAGTCCGCTTCGTCTACCTGGACAAGGAAACAGAGACGGAGCACGAAGTGATCACCCTGGAAGAACTCCAGTACGATCGGGCGCTTTCAGGGGCGCGGACGCAGGTGCAAAGCAAAGATGAAAAGAGCAGGGTGGAGAAGCCCGGCACCGTTGATCCGGAAGCTGTGGAGTCTTTGGCTACAGCGCCCGTTGAGGCCCAGGAACCGGAACGACTCCCCACCGGCATCAACATCGTCGTCAAAGAAAACCAGCGCGGTGTCAGCTACGAAAACCTCTTCGGCGATTACCTCAAAGGCGTGTCTGAGATTCACATTGTCGATCCCTACATCCGACACTTCTATCAGGTGAAAAATCTCCACGAGCTCTGCCGCCTCGTTTACCGCCAAAAAGAACCGGGTGATGAGGTCTGTATTCATCTCATCACCAACGCTAAACCCGAAGAACACGCCGAAGTTGAAAAGCTGCTCTGCCAGCTGGAATCCAGCCTCTTCGCCTCCGGCATTGACCTTTCCTTCGACATCCAACCCGACCGCGCCCAGCACGACCGCTACATCGAAACCGATACCGGCTATAAAATCATCCTGGGTAGGGGACTCGATATCTTTCAACCGTATGATCTAAATGATCATTTTGCACTGGCGAATACGGTGCAGGAGGAACGGAGTTGTAAAGGGTTTGAGGTGACGATTGTAGGGTAGAAAACAACTTTAAGGAAGAAATTATGCTAGACACAGTTTTTGATATTATTCTTCAAAGGATTAACAATCTTAGGAACTCAGTAGAAGTAGTTTCAAAGTTCGCGAATACCCTATGGGTCGTAGTGGCAGATGATGAGGAGACCATGAAACTTGTCTTCAAGCAAGATGGGAAGCTAATGATTTCACGGAAAGGCACTGTTAGTGAAGGTCACTATGAGCCTTTACTGGTTGCTAACTCCATCGTTATTACGATCAATGGAGAATCACGTCTTTATAATCATGTTTACACGGATGAAGGGTTAATGTTCCTTCAACTGGACGATGGAGAATCGAGTCCTTTTGTGATGATCAATAATAATCTGCTGAAAGGGAGGTCCCCGAAGGAGTATTTGCAGGAGGCTTATGTTGAGCCTCAAAAGGCTAAAGAGCTTAAAGCTACATTAGCTCTAACTTATTTTACCAGCGCTTGGAAAGGCACAAATAGGGTGAAAATCTACAGGAGCCAAACATCCAATCGTTACTTTGCCTACCATAATGAGGAGATTTTAAAACAAGGGAAGTACACTTTTGAAAACAATCCTACCTCCATTCTCGTCATAAAAGAACTGGGAGAGATAGAGATGTTTTACACCATCCAGCATTACAAGCAAAAAGATGGCTCAGAACTAGTCATACATAGTAAACCTGTAGACGGTATTATCAACGGCTGTAAGGCATTCGTTAATGATGCTCCTGCACCGGATGGGCGTTACCGCTTATCCTGGTTGAAATCGGTTAACGTAAAAAGTGGTGTAGTTACCGATTAAAAGATGGCCACCAATAAACTCGCTTCCCTTCGCTATCTCGCCCTCGACCGATGCTTCTCCAATCCCGGCCGGAAGTACTACATCGAAGACCTCATCGAGGCCTGTAATCAGGCGATCTATGAGGCTACGGGTTCTCATGATGGGGTAAAACGCCGTCAGGTCTATGACGATATTACTTTCATGGAAAGTGAACAGGGCTATGCGGTACCACTTGTTCGTTATAAGGATGGGCGTAGAAAATTTTTCCGCTATGAAGACACCTCCTTCACTATCCGCCAACGCAGTGTCAATCAGGCAGAAGTGGAACAGATTGCCGAAACATTGGCCATCCTCTCTCGCTTTAAGGGAATGCCGCAGTTTGAATGGCTCGATGAAATAAAAATCCGCCTTGAATCCGCCTTCGGAATGACAAGTACCACGGAGGCATGTGTCAGCTTTCAAGAGAACCCCTACCTCAAAGGGCTTCGCTATTTTGCCGATCTTTTTGCGGCCATCTCTCAAAAGAAACCTCTTCTTGTCAGTTACCAAGGATTTAAACAACCGGAACCTGCCGACTTGCCTTTTCATCCCTGGCACCTCAAGCAGTACAACAACCGCTGGTTCGTACTGGGGCACAATGAAACTTTTGGCGGCTTGTCCATTCTGGCGCTCGACCGGATACAGGAGTTAAAGCCAGCATCATTTCCATTTCTGGAGAATAAGTCCTACGATTTCGAGGAGTACTTCGATGATGTGATTGGTGTCTCTTTTCCCATGGATCAGGCAGTTGAAAGGGTTCTGTTAAAAATTGATAATGATCTATGGCCATACATTGAAAGCAAACCGTTGCATGGCTCTCAAAAAGTAAAGTCCAGGGCACCGGAAGGTGTAATCGTCGAACTGAAAGTGTTCTTGAATTATGAGCTACGGGCTACGCTCTTTTCTTACCTGAAGGGTATTGAGGTGCTGGAACCGAAAAGCCTTCGTCGCGACCTGATCAAAGACCTGAACATTGGCTTAGCGAAGTATTCGTGAACGTGTCCCCCCCCATCACCCCACCACCTCCCAAAACCCGTCCTTATACCCATCGCTGATGGGGATGTGTTCTCCGGCGATTACTGCGCGGTTGCGTTCGATGAAGTCGATCTTATCGAGGGCGACGGCGTGGGAGCGGTGTGTGCGGACGAACCGGTCGCCGGGGAGTGCTTCGATGAGGGTGCTGAGGTTTTCGAGGGTCATTATTTTCTCCTGGGCCGTATGGATGACGACGTAATTGCTCATGCTCTCGAGCCGCAGGATGCTGTCGTAATCGATGCGGACGGTCTTATGTCCGCTCTTTACGAAAATGTAGGTGCGTTCTTCGGCGGGGGGCGGAGCCCCCGCTGCTGAGCTCATGTTTTTCTTCACCTTCTCTACGGCAAGGAGGAAGCGGTCGAGGCTGATGGGTTTGAGGAGATAGTCGGTTACCTGGAAGTCGTAGCTCTTCAGGGCGTATTCTTCGTAGGCGGTGGTGAGGACGATCTGGTACTTGTCGCGGGTGATCTTCATCAGCTGCAGGCCCGTGAGTTCGGGCATCTGAATGTCGAGGAAGAGGAGGTCGACTTTGTTTTCCGACAGGAAGTGAAGTGCTTCGATGGGGTTAGAGAAAGTTCCGGCTACGGTGAGGTCGGCGCTGCGTTCGGCGTAGGCGGCAAGGAGTTGCCCCGCCAGGGGCTCGTCGTCGATGATGAGGCAGTTAATCATGAGGTGGGTATTTGCAGGTGAGCGCGGTAGGTGTCGGCAGACTTACTTGCGTCCATCGTCGCGCGGTCGCCGTAGAGCAGTGACAATCGCTTACGGAGGTTCTCGATGCCGATGCCGCCGTCCTGTGGTTTTCTTTTATCGCCGTAGTGGTTGGTGACGGCGTAAGTCAGGGTGGTGGCATCCGCCCGGAGATCGATGCTGAGCGGTTGCCGGAGATCGCCGTGTTTGAAGGCGTTCTCGGCGAAGGTGATCAGCAGGAGCGGGGGCACTTCAGCAAGGGTATCGTCGTCGGGCAGGTTCAGGCTTATGTCCGGTTCAAAGTCGAGCCTCAGCTTCTCCAGTTCGATGAAGTTGACGAGGTGTTCGACCTCCTTCCGCAGGGGAACCCGCTCAGCTTTTTCGTAAAGTCCGTACCGGAGCATCACGGTGAGCCGTTCGATGACGCGCAGGGCTTTATCTGACCGCTGAAAAAACAGACTGTACACGTTGTTGAGGGTGTTGAACAGAAAATGGGGATTGATCTGAGACCGCAGAAAGGCCAGTTCGGTCCGCTGGTTTTCCACAATGAGGGCTTGCTTTTGTTGTTCGCGCAGTTGGGTGGTTTGCAGCAGAAAAACAACCGCGCCGATGGCGCCGTGGAGGATAAGATAGTACAGGTTGTCGAGATAATAGGTGAGCAACGACGTGCCCAGTGGGTAATTGCGGAAACCGATGGTAACGGGCGCCACGACTTCCTCAATGATGTACCGGAAGCCAGCTGCTACCAGTGTTCCGGCAAGCAGCCACGCTGCGAGTACGTACCACGGCCGGTCGTACTTCTTGCGCAGGATGGCGTAGGGCACCGCCGCGTAAACAAACAGGATGACAAACGACGCCAGGGTAAGCAGCAGGTCATGCGGAGCCAGTAGTTCCCGGAGGCTGTCCAGACTCCGGTCCATCAGCAGATCCTGCACCAGATAGTAAAAAACACAGAAGATGATGTGCCAGCGAATCAACTGGCCGTACCCTTTATCCATGCCCCTAAGATAGCAGACTGAGAAACAAGTTGCCGGATTCCACTCAAACGTGGTGGTTGCCCAGGACCGGAGTTCCGTCTCTTGTGGCACAGGGGTTCACCCCTGTGTTTTGATATTACTACTCTACATTTTTGATTTTCCCCCTCTCCCCCCGCCCTCTCCAACAAGCTTCGCCTAAGGCTCAGCGGAGAGGGAGCCAAAAATGTAGAGTAATGTGGTTTTAATCATGCTCAGCGTTTTCGCTAATACTCACTGTTTTTGACAGTACGCTTTGTCCATAGTCTCTGTCTTCATTGTCGCAATTCGATATTCACGTTGACGAATCCGCCGTTCAGCAGTGTGAACCGGGGCTTTGAAAGTGCGGATGGATCCAACGGCCGTTTACCCGACTCATCAATCGAATTGCCGGATTCATCAATCGCAGTTGCGATCGGCAGCAAAGCACCCGACCATTGTAAGCATCAAAAGCAACCGCCATGAAAAACGTACTAACCTTTCTCCTTCTTTGCTGCTTTCCTTTCTTCGGCTCCGCCCAGGACCTTACCAAGACCATTGTCGGGCAAGACATGGCCCGGATAATCCGGGCCTTCGAGATCTATCACACCAACGCCTACCACTACGCAGACTCCGCGGCGATTGCCGCGTACCGCGATGAACTGCTGGCCGCGCTGCCCGCTGCGCCCACGAAAATGGAGGCGTACCGCGCGCTCAATCAGCTGGTTTGTGCCTTCGGCGACGGCCACTCCCGGCTGTGGGACCAGGAGGTCCGCACTGCCTACCAGTCTGCAGGGGGCACCTACTTTCCTTTAGCGATCGACGTTCGGGAGAACGGCCTGTTCGTCCGCCGCGCCTTCGGCGCGGCAGGGGAGGACCTCGTTGGTCAGGAGATCACCGCCATCAACGGCCGGCCGGGCCACGAGATCACCGCCGCGCTTTCTGCCCACGCCAGCCGGGAAACACCGGCGCTGGACCGGGTGCTGCTTTCCAACGATTTCCCCCGCTATTTCTGGCTCGCTTACGGTGACGGGCCTGTTGCATACAACATCACCCTCAACGATGGTTCCGTCCGTAGCCTGCAGGGCGTCGAACGGGCAGCGACCCTGCGTAAGGACACCGACGGACCGGTGGTAGAAACGAAATTGCTGACCGATGAGGTCGCTTACCTCCGCATTCGTCACTTCGAGGGAGCTCCGAAAACCTTTGGTGGCTACTTCAAGGATGCGTTCGAAACGATCAACGACAGCGGAGCGAAATCCCTCATCCTCGATCTGCGCGGCCACGACGGGGGCGATTCCCGTGTGGGGGCCAGGCTGGCCCGCTACCTGAGCCCGGAACCCTTCCGGACCTTTGCCTATTCTGAATGGAAAGTGACCCCTGCTTTCAGGGAGAACTTCAAAAACCTCTACCTGCCGGGCGGGGTGCAGTGGGCGATGCCGGTGTTGAAGCTGCTGAACCCGCACCTCAAGGCGATCTTCTCCGCCACAGACAACGAAAATGCACGGGTAGAATATCCAATTATCAAACCCTACGGACAGGCGCGGGCCTTCAGCGGCGAAGTGATTCTGCTGATGGACGGAAACACCTTCAGCGCAGGTACCTGTTTCGCTGCATTATTTAAAGATTACCGCATGGGGACCATCATCGGGCAGGAGAGCGGCAACCTCGCTAACTTCCACGCCGATGGCCTGATCCGGGTAGGACTGGAGAGCTTCCGGGGCAACGTCCAGATTTCCAATAGCTACCTGGTGCGGCCCAATGGCAACGAAGCAGCCACACCGGTTCAGCCAGACATTGCACTCGACCCCGCCACGGATGCATTGAGCTATGCGCTGGAGCACCTCGTCGGCCGCAACGCGGCCGCCAGGCGCCGATGTGCTTTCTCCGGGAAAACTGTCTTTGCACCTGCGTCCGCGCCGGATGATTGTTGGCATTGCCCGGGAGCCGACTAAGGAAAGGGCAGTACCGCACGCTGTTGGGGTGAATCCGGGATTCAGTTTAAAGCGAATCGCGGTCCAGAAGTAAAAACGGGTTTTTCACCTTGTCCTGCCGTCTTTTCGAGATCATTTCTGCGGTCATCCGGCCCATTTCGGCAAAATTGGTGGAAACAGTGGTGATGCCCAGCAGGTCTTTGAGTGGGGTTTCGTTGTAGGAAATGATGCCGATGTCCTGGCCCGGTTGCAACCCCTGGTCTCTGGCGGCTTTGACGAGGTGGACGAGGTCGGTTTCGGGGATGGTCAGGTAAAGGGTTCCCGGCTCCAGGGGCATATCTTCTTCGATTTCCTCGATAACGGCGAAGGGCAGTTTGGCTTCGACGCAGAACTTCCTGAAACCATGAAGGATTCGCTTCGGGTATGGATAAACCGAGCGGGTAGGATAGGTGATGACGAGCTTGCTGTAACGGGAAATCTTGTCGCGCCCTTGCTGCAGCGCTTCGTAGATGTCGCTTTCGAAATCCTGATAGACCTCGGCGAAGTTCCCCTCCAGCGTAGTCAGGTGGTTGTCGAGCACGACGAGTTTGTGCTTCGGGATGCGGTTCAGAGCAAGGGTTACTTTGTCGGTCGTACTGGCGTGCTTAAGCGAGGTGGTTTTGAAGTGCGGCATGATCACGTAGTAATCATAGGCATTCTCGGCCTGCCGCAGCAGATTGAGGAACAGCGATTCATCACAGTGGTAAATATGAAGATCGGTGTGGGTCGTTTCACCGATTGCACTGATGAAGGAGTTGTAAATCCTCATCTTGTAAACGCTGAGCTTATTGACCAGAAAGAGAACATTGGTCCGCGAGATCAGGGGCGTACTGGTAACGTAATACCCCTTGCCCTTCACGGAGGTAATGATGCTCCGTTCTTTCAGGATGTTGTACGCCTTTTCTACAGTATCCCGCGACAGAGAGAACTCCTCGCTCAGCATATTGATGGAGGGGATTTTCTCGTTCAGCTTAAGTTTGCCCGCAGAAATATTGTCGATGATGCTGTCCACGATCTGCCGGTACTTGGGTTTCCGGGACTTTTCATCGATCGAAATGTGGGCTAATATCTTCATATTCTGCTTGCAATGCTTAGAGGTGAGAAGTTAAGCCAAAAGGCCTTTCCACGTTGGGCAATTTTACGAAGAATAAACCACTATACTCGGTCTGTTCACGAAGGTTGATGTTTTCGTATGCCGTTTTTCCCGGTTCATCAGGGCTTTGGGCGGTATGGTTGGAAGCTTTTGTCTACCAGGCGCCATTTCCGGTTGGGGTTGGCAGGGGCAGACGATGGGGCTTCCGCTACATCGCTGCGAGTTTCTCCATTATTTTTTTCTGGAACTGCGCCCGCAGTTCACTGATGGCGGTTTCTTCGTAGAGGTCGTTCCACTCCAGCGGGTCTGCCTCGAGGTCGTAGAACTCGCCGGCGATGATGTCGGAAGTGGTGTATTCGTGCGGATCGGCTTTACGGTTGAAGACAAGGATGAGTTTGTTTGTGGCGGTACGCCACATGAAGGCGGCTTCGCCCGGGCGTTCGTGCAGGGCGGAGAAGTTTCCTTCGCGCTTCGGGGCGTCCAGCAGGTTGAAGCCAGGCAGTTCGGTACTGGGCTCAACGCCTGCGGCGGCGAGCAGGGTGGGGAGCACATCAACCAGGTCGACGGGTCGATTGTCGGTGCTGCCGCGTTTCAGGTTTTCGGGCAGGGCCGATCCGGTAATGATCAGCGGCACGCGTACGCTCGCTTCGTAGAGGCAGTATTTATTGAAGCGGTAGTAATGCTCGCCGAGCATCTCGCCGTGGTCGGCGGTATAAACAATAATGGCGTTGTTCAGGATACCTTTCTCTCCCAGTTCGCGGAGGGTTCGCCCCAGCATATCGTCGATCCAGGTGATGTTGGCGTAGTAGCGCATCGTCATTAGTTTCCACTCTTCCGAGCCGGCGTTTTTCCAGAAGCCTTCGTACATCTCCCTGCGGTTCACACCACTGCTGTGGGGGCTGTAGTCGGCCACCCAGGGAGGTTGTACGGCGTAGGTGATCTCGTCGAGGTCGTACTTCTCTTCGTAGCCGGCGGGCGGGTTGTGGCCGGCGTGGGGTTTCATATAACTGAGGTAGAAGAACAGCGGGCGCTCGTCTTCGCGCTGGCGGATGTACCTGATGGCCTGCTCGTTGATCCAGCCGTCGCGGTGGTCTCCTTCGGGCAGTTGGCTCGTGAAGCCGAGGTACCCGATGTTGTTTTCCTCTCCGGGCCCCATCGGCTTTATTTCAGCGTCGTAGCGGGCTTTGGCTGCGCTGTCGACCTGGGCCATCGTGATCCCCCCCGTTTCCGGAATTTCGGAGGTGAAGCGTGTTTCGAATCCCCGGGTGTTGGTGCGGTGTTTGCCCCAGTGCGTTTTCCCGAAACCGGCGGTTTCGTAGCCTGCGTCTTTGAAGTACTGCGGCATCGGTTTACCCGGCATCGCGTCGTCTTTCACTCCGCCGCTGTTCCGGAATACGCCGGTCTGGCTGGGGTACATCCCGAACATAATCGAGTTGCGGCTCGGTACGCACATCGGTGCCTGGCACACAGCCTGGTTGAAGGAAATACCGTCGTCGATCATGCCGTCCAGGGTCGGCGTGATCACCTGCGGATTCACTTTTCCGATGGCATCCCAACGGTGCTGATCGTCCATGATGAAGATCACATTGGGGCGCGTATCGGGTGCGGGGGCATCTTGTCCGGTGTTGTCCGTGTTTTGGGCGCGGTCGCAGGTGCAAAGCAGGAGTAATAGGAGCAGGGGGAGGTAACGCATCGTTGGTTCGTTAGTGAGTTGAACGTTTAGTTTGTTGACGGGTGGGGATGTCGAGCGGATCATCCGCTAAGTCTCCGGTCCGCTTTCGCCAGGCATCCAGTACGTCAGCCAGTTCGTTTTTCTTTTTGGCGTAGTCCGTGTTTTCAGCCAGGTTGTTGGTCTGGAACGGGTCGTTGTCCATGTCGTAAAGCTCCTCCGTTGGCCGACCGGCTTCGAGCGTACGCAGAAGTTGGTACGCCTCCGGGTGAGATTGCCCGGCAGCAATGGTGGCTTCGTAGGAGTGGTTGCCCCAGCCTTTAATGGCCTTTAGGTCGGCGGGGAGCTCGTAGATCTTGCCGGGCAGCAGGTTGCGCAGGTAGTACCAGCGTCCGTCGAATACCATCCTGGTAGGGTAGTGTTCCGCCCGCGTCGGTCCGTGGGAGTTGTGCTCACCGAAGACGTACTTCCGGTAAACCGCATTCGGAGAGTGCCCCAGCAAGGGGATGAAACTACGCCCCTGTACGGTTTCGGGTACAGGTAGTTTAAGGAATTCTAAAATGCTGGGCATTAGGTCAGTAAGCGAAATGAGCGCATCGTTACATGAGCCGGTGTCAGGTGCCGGTGGTCCACTAACTATCAACGGGACGTGAAGCCCCGCATAGTAGGCCGAAGCCTTGGCCCTGTGATACGCCTGCCCCTGGTCTCCGGTAAAGATGATGAGGGTGTTTTCCAGCAGACCCCGCTCCCGCAGTACTTCTATGATGGATCCGGTACAGGCATCTGCCAGTTGTACGCATCCGAGGTACTCCGCCCAGTCGGCGCGCATCGCCGGAGTATCGGCCAGGTCTCCGGGTACGACGACCGAGTCCGGGTTTACCCGGTACTCCGGGAACTGCTCCAAATGCTGGAAGAACGGTCGGTGCGGCGGACTGATGTTCGCCTGAAAGAAGAACGGTTTATCGCCCGCGGCGTCGATGAACTCCCCGATTACCTCGCGGTATTTTGCCGGGTCGTTGTGTACCGGGTTCCGGGCGGAATAGGGGAACTTCCACGGCGGGCTCATGTGGAATTTCTGGGTGATGGCCGTGAAGTAACCCGCTTCGTGGAGCACTTCCGGCAAGGTCTTGATGTACTCATGGATGCCCACTTTGTCTACTACCGTTGC
Organism: Neolewinella aurantiaca; assembly: GCF_008014675.1. Classification (GTDB taxonomy): domain Bacteria; phylum Bacteroidota; class Bacteroidia; order Chitinophagales; family Saprospiraceae; genus Neolewinella; species Neolewinella aurantiaca. The sequence goes on from NZ_VOXD01000040.1 coordinate 46,405, forward strand.
GTTTCGCCCGAAGGCTTCGTCGGGGTCGCGGAGGGTTGGCGTAATGGTATTACGCCAGTGCCCGTTGGCGTGCGGAAACATCCCCGTATTGATCGAACTCCGGCTGGGGGAACAGGACGGTACGGCGGCAAATGCGTTGGTGAAGAGCACTGCGTTTTCTGCCAGCGCGTCGATGTTGGGCGTCCGCAGGCCCGGCGTGCCGAGCGCGGAGAGGTGGGCTCCTTGATCATCGGTCAGGATCAGAACTACGTTCTGAACCGCTGTCTCAGCAACTGGCTGTTGTCTCGTACCCGAACAAGTAGTCAGAATCAGCACGAGCATCAGGCCCGTCAGCGTTCGCAGCAAAGTATGTACAGTACCGGTCATCGGGGGGGGGGTATTGGAGTTGGTTATTGAATCTGAGTTCCCAGTGTCCTGTCTACCCTCAAATTGATGGTAGAGCACTGGTAGGTGTCCGGGGCTGGGAGGGCGCTCAGACCGGAGTTCAGCCGCAGCTGAATGAGGATTTTTGAGCAAAGCTGTGAGAACCGAAAAGGTGGCGCAGGTTGCCACCGCATTCAGGTTTGATGGATTATACCCAACCACTTTGACTTAGGTATATCAGGTCAGGTGAAATACTTCCCGCAAAGACCTGGTTTCCGGGCTATTGTCCTCGTTGGTTCGCATCAGGGGCGCCATGCTTTCCCACCACCGCCGGCAAACCTCGGTTGTAGCGATGGCTGCCCAGCGTTCTTCGGATTCGATCTCGGCGTAGCCGAAGAGCGTGGTGTTGTCGTCGGCCAGGTGGATGCTGTAATTGCTTACCCCGTGTTCGCGGAGCAGGGTGGCCAATTCCGGCCAGATCGGATTGTGGCGGGAGACGTACTCGGCAACTTTGTCGGGGTAAACTTGCAGGATGAAGGCTTTCCTTTGCATAGCTATCGGTTGTTGGAATTTAGTAAGTAACGGTAGTTGAAGCGGGCGTTCGGGGCACAGTCTCCCTGATCGTAGAATGACATAGGGTCGTTGAAACTCTCCTTCGCGTCTGCCCACTTAAATTCAAGGCTTTTGCCGGGGTTTGGCAGGTGAACTTTAGACAGGCTGAGCTCAAGTTCGTTGCCCGTGAGGGCGTAGGGGAGGGTAGCGATCTGTGTCCAACGGGTAGAGGAGACCGCTTTTTCAATGATCAACTGCGGATCTTCGCCGATGGTTACGCTGCTTCTCATGATGCGGTAATCGTACCCCAAAGCACCCGGCGGGGTTTGGCTGGTTTTAAGGTAGAGCGTAAGCCCGTGGGGAAGCTGCCCGCCGGAGAAACCCGCGGCGGTGCGCAGGTAGAAACTGAGGGTGTCGTTTGTTTCAACGAGCCGGCTTTCGAGCAGGTCGTTACGACCTGAGGCATTGGTGTAGGCATCAATACTGCCCCAGCCGGGGTGGTGCCGGTCGGTGATGTCTCCGGTGTGATCGTGGTAGACGTGGAGGGCATCGTCCCAGTCATTGAAAGATCCATCGAGGATGATCCGGGCTGGATCAACTGCACTTTGTACCAGCGGCCGCGCCCCTTTAAACTTCCGGATACCGTCAATCATCTGGTAATAGTAATTGTCGCCAAAGCCGCCCTTCATCGGCTCGATGTCGCGGCTGAATTCCTCATTGTACTGGTCCACAAAGAAGGTTTCCCCTTTTTTGATCGGCTTGCCCATAATCTCTTTGGCGCGTCCGTCGGTAAAGCGCATTGCCACCCACTCATTCCAGCCGGTAATGAAGACGAACTCCGGGTCTACCTCCAGGGCGCGTTTCCACTGTTCGGCAAAGAACCAGCCCGCACCGGAATCGATACTGTCAGCCGGCGGCTGACTACCGTGGTGAAAACTCCGCCCGATATTGGAGATCGGATGCTGCGCCGTAGAAACGACGATCTGTTCCGGCGTGTCGGGGTTGTCGTGCCAGCCATAATTCTGCGGATAGTGATCGATCCACGGCCATTTGTCTTTGCCATCGCCGAACCATTCCTGACCCTCCGTCCAGGCCCAAGACCGACGAAAGTTGAAAAAACGGGCAATCTCGGTCGGCAGGCCTTCCGGATTGCCCATCAGGAGCGGCTTGCCTTTCCACCGGAACCACAGGTCTTCGTACAGGCCGCGCTCGTAGAAGCCTGCGTAGAGTTTTTCCGTTGTCTCGACGTGCCTGGTATTGGTAAGGAAGGCCACCTTTGGCACCGCCCAGCCTTGTTGTTGCAAACGGGAGAATACGGTACATATTTTCAGGGCTATGGGGAGGTAGACCACGGCGTTGGTGACGTCGAAAACAATCACGTCTACGCCCGCATCGCTCAGTAACTGAGCGTGGCGGGTGATGACCCACTCGTCGTCGCTGAGGTAGTAGCCAAAATAAGGTTCTCCCCAGTGGTGAAAGGCCAGCTCCGGACCGTACTGCGGTTCGTCCGGGTGCTCGGCGAGTATTTTACTGATGTCGTAGGGGCTTTTGTAATCTTTGCCGGCTTCTTTTGGCATTACGCCTTCTGATTGAATCGGGCTGCTGTGCTTGTCGTGTCCGTGCGCACCGAGCCAGGTGAAGTAGAAAATACCAACGTATTTTTCTTTGTCCAGGTCGCCGACTTCGGCGTTGCCGGGCAGGCTGCGGCCCAGGGCATCGGTCGCCGCCCAGGTGTCCGCTTTCTGGGGGGAGATTAGGGTGGGGGAGGAATGCTGTGCACAAAGGCACGCCGAAAATAAGCAGGATGTTATCAGAATTAATCGATGCATTGCTTGGGTATATTGGGTTGAGCGCCTCTGGCGCGATTTGGTGACGGATTAATAGCGCCAGAGGCGCTCAACCCACTTATTTTATCTGCTTCATTCCTACTGGCAAGTCAACCACAGACTGCACCTTACCGTCTACTCCCTTAAAGTGCATAACCCGAATCAGCCCGTGTTTAGTAGGGTAGGTGCCTTTGGCGTATTTGAGGTCGCCGAGGTGGGGGTTGATTTTTACTGCGTCGCCACCTTCCAACAGGGTAATGCCGAGCACGTGCTGGCTCATCCAGGCGGTTGGCCCTGAGGCCCAGCCGTGGCAGAAGCTGTGGCGATAGCCTACGTAGCAGAACTCACCGAAGTCGCCGTGGATGTCATCCTTTCCGGCGGGGACGAGCTCGTCGATGCGAACAGCATTACGGCTGTCGTTGATGTCGAAGTCTTCCCAGAAGGTTGTTGCCCCGAGGTCAAGCATCCCACCCCAGTACTGCCGGATAACGTCCATCGCACCAGCGTGATCGCCGGCATTGGCCATCGCTTCGAGCATGTAGTAGCCGTAGAATGTGGACATGTTCTGAACGCCGTCTTTCCTGAGGATGTCTTTGTTGATCTGCTGCGCGTCGACCAGCCCCGCCAGGGCCATCATGGCGGCGGCTTGTTTGGTAGTATTGCCTTCGGGAATGTGCTTACGCAGGCGCAGGGCAACGTTGGCGTATTTCTTCTGCAGGTCAGGTTTTCCGAGGGTCGCCATCATGTCGCTTCCGGCGTCGAAAGTCAGGATCATCATCGATTGCAGGCCGGCGTGGACGGCCTTTTTGTCGGGGCTGGTCGGCCAGTCGAGGAAGCGGCCGCCGTTGAGAATTTCGCCGTTGTTCTCGTCGATGAAGGTCTCCAGTTGGTCCAGCAGCCCAATCATGTAGGCTTCCTGTTCTTTGAGGTAGTCGAGGTCGCCGTAGTTGTCGAACCACTGTTTATGGATGATGAGCCACCACATGGAGTAGCTGCTGATGGTATTCATCCATTGCGGGAGCGGATGCTGGTCGCGCGCCAGGTCGAGACTACGGGGCACGACGTTGTTGTTGCCGAAAACGGAGGCTACGGTCATGATCTCCGGGTGAAGGTCCCCAACCCATACAAGGCGGTCACGTTTGATGCCGTCCCACAGGTAATCCTGCATGTTGAGGTGCACGGTGTAAGCGCCTACCCGCCATATTTCGTTGAGGCGTTCGTCGCTGCTTTCGAAACTTCCGAGGTAGGGTATGTCGCGGTAAACGAAGGCCGCCTGGACGGCGTACAGCGGCATGTTCACGCCTTCGTCCACCAGATCGATCCGTACGAAGCGGAAGCCGGTTTCTCCTACTTCGATGCTGCCGAGCCACGGTACTTCGATGATAAAATCCCGGAGGCTGTGCTCGTTGGTCGCGTTCCGTTTTCCGCCGACGTTGGACATTGCCTCCATCGCCGATTCACCGAAGCGAACACGGACTTTGACGGGTTCTTTGCCGGGTTTAATACCCATACTTATCTTGATGCCGCCGTGCAGTTCCCGTCCGTAATCGAGCAGGATACCGGGTTTGTGCTCGGCGGTACTGATCAGTCGCAATAACTTAGGATCGTTCACCGCCACCTGTCCGTTGCTCTTTTTTAGCAAAAGTTCGGGGTGCTGGATGAATTTACCGCTGTCGTCCGACTGCCAAACGATTCGTGTGGGCGTCAGGTAGGTTTTCGTCATTGGAGAACGGTGTGCGTTCTCGCTTTCCTGTTGGGTAAAAACAGGAGGTAGCGTCACGTTTTGGGCGCGGACGCAGGTGCATACATGAAGTACGAGGAGCAGGGTGAAAAGCTTTTGCATAATGATCGATCAGAGAAACTGAAATAATGGTTGAAAGGTAGCCCTCTGTTGCAGTGGTTCTATCCTGTACCTTCCGGGTGTCAACTAATCTTTGCGCTACCCCTACTCCCGGGATAGTTCAATTAAGTGTGTCTGGGTTAATGAATAGTCTCTAGCAAGGCGAAGCCTTGCTACGAGCGCGCGTTCCGCGCCGCGAAGTCGGAGGCCGGAGGCCGGAGACTTCGCGGCGCGGA
>NZ_VOXD01000041.1 GCF_008014675.1 Neolewinella aurantiaca
TGAGTACCGGTACGCACCAGCCACAGAATGGCGTCAAGTACATCCCGGAGTTGATGTTTTGTCTTGCGGTTGATTGGTAGATAATCTTTAACTTCGTTCCACTGGCTGTCAGTCAACCGAGTCCACTGCTTGGTCATATTTGTAGTGTTTAGCGACTTACAAGATACGACTGGCAGCCTTTATATCTAAATTTTCATAATTTTAGACACGCTCTAAGACTTTTGATTTCAAGTTCTTATCTAAAGAGATGAAATTGTCCGGAGTTGATTATTTTGAAATAGATGGGTTATGTACACTACAATTGTCTAGGATTGCTTTTCCTGAGTTGCCATGTAGAAGATTGTCGTCCTTATGTGAATATTTCGACGTCGACGTAAATAATTACCATACTGCGGCGGATGACTCTCTTGCTACAGCCAAAGTCCTGAAAGTACTTTTAGATGAATTGGGAGAACTCAACGAGGTTCAGAGTCATAGTTGCAGTGTTTCTAATAATGGGGCTGATCGGATTGAGTTTAATCGAGATAAATCTAACTTGAAACAACAACATGAACTAAACAAGTTGTCTCGAATCATAAAAAATCGACCAGATTTTGAGACTCAATCCAGTTACAATGTCTCAGAGTACCTAAATCTCCTTGATAGGATTCTTGAGGATCGGATTGTGACTGATGAGGAGGCTCAACTTATAAAAGGCTATGCTGATGACTTCAACATTTCCTCGTTGACATTATCTAAAATTCATGAAGAATATTTCCGAAGGTTATGTTCTTTCTACTTGGAGGATGAGGTAATATCCGAAGCGGAATCAATAGATTTAAGCTTGGTCAGCAAGTTATTAGGCCTTGATGAGACAACCTGTGATCTAATTCTGAGGTTAGAATTAGGGCAGAACAAGAACGGGAATAGTAGATCAGACAAGAAAGCTAATCCTTATGAGGGTAAATCTGTATGTTTTACAGGTGCGTTGGTTGGTGTACTGAAAGGGGACAAAATTGACAGGGAAAAGGCTCATGAGTTGGCGCTTAGTAGAGGGTTAATTATTAAAAAAGGTGTTTCGTCAAAACTCGATATTCTTGTCGTAGCAGACCCAAATACTAGTTCTGGAAAAGCTAAAAAAGCTAGAAGTCTATCAATTCCAATTGTTGCGGAGATCGTGTTTTGGAACAGTATTGGTGTTGTAATAGATTGACAACATAGATGCCTTTATTTTTCTGAGTTTTCGGGGCTGTTTTATAATTTCGTCTATGTTCTACAAAAGAAGCATTAAACAGAATGGTAAGTTGGCTTACACCTCTTAGCCTTAAAAGTAAACGGCAGCAAGACAGCCCCGTAGCAAGCAGCCGCAAGATCAGCCGGCAGGCTGCCGAACCGGCCTTTCCCCGAAGAGGATGGCTGCTTCAACCTTCACCCTGCATCCTGCGGCCGCGCCTGATTGTTGTGATTTGCAACGGTTATGTGCCGTAAACGAAAGCACTGTTCGCTGGGGCGCAAACCAGATTGTCGCGATTGCTGCGCTGGGGAGGAGCAATCGCAACAAGCTGATTTGTGCCCGTTCGTTGGGGCTATCTACGGCAAAAATCGTTGCGGCTACTGGGCCCCGGATTATTCGAGGACCACGAAAAAGTCCTTCAGGCCGCTGAGGATGCTTTGCACCGCGTAGGCCGCTAAAATGAGCCCCATCACTTTACTGATTACCGTGATTCCGTACGTCCCGATCAGGCGCTGGACGTACTTCGCCATCAGCAATATCGACATGGTGACACCAACGACCAGCATGACCAAAAGGCTCGTGATGAGTTGTTGTTGCAGGCCGAAGGTGTGGTTGTCGGTCAGGAGAACTACGGCCATAATGGCTCCGGGAGAGGCGATTGAAGGAATGGCTACGGGGAAGATTGTAACGTGACGATAATCCTGAATCATCAGTTTTTCCGACTCCGGTTTTCCTTCGCCGAAGATCATCGTGAGGGCAAACAGAAAGAGAATAACTCCTCCGGAAATCTGGAATGCATCGAGGGTGACTTCCATTCCCTCGAGAATCACCTGGCCAACCACGATGAAAAACAGCAGGATGAAAAAAGCGATGACGGAGGCCCGGATGGCCACCTTTTTCTGGAGATTTTCGTCGAGCTGCTTGGTCGCTTCGAGGTAAACGGGGACCGAACCCAGGGGGTCAATAACCGCAAACAGAAAAAAGGTTTTAGTGATAATCTCAGCCCACATAGATTGCCTGAATAAATTCCAATAGGAAGTTTTGAAATAGAGTCCGCCTGAGATCAGGCGGGTGCCTTCTCCTTGCGGGAAGACAGATAACCTGTGGGTGCAGCGCGTGGTTGAGCTTTGGATGATATTGTTTCAACAGAGCTTGCGTGGTTTTAATCTGGTTTGCGCCCCCCGATTCTCAAAAAAAACGCAGCCTTGCACCTGCGTCGGCGCCCTGAAACCGACTAATTGCGCTGAGAACATGAAGCCTCCGCATTACTGTGTACGGTAGGGGAGACCAACTTCTGACGGGTTGGCATCCACTGTTGCTCAGGGGGGGCTGAGACCCGAAACCTGTTCTCCCCCGATAACGCTCTCCGGCACCTGCGACCGCGCCACCATACCACGCTGACGCGGGTATAAATCCACTTCTGGAGCTGATGTATTATGGAACCTTAACAGATTGCCACAAAATCGGGCCAAACAAATACACAGCAACGGGTTTTATGACTAAATTGACACACCATTCGTGAACTTTAGAGGGTAAGCGGTTGGTTTCATTTATGAAACGGTATTATTAGCCAGGCTAAAACCTTCCAGAGTAAACATAAAATGTACAGACTAATCATTCTACTGGCGTTTTTCCCGATGTTTTTAGGCGCACAATTTGTTGCGCCCAAAGCAAGTCCGCCAGCCACGACCACGATCGATGCAGGGTACACCCAATTGTCTGTTAAGTACAATCGTCCGAATGTACGTCAGCGGGAAATCTTTGGGAAGCTGCTGCCCTGGGGTGAAATATGGCGGGCCGGCGCAAACGAAAATACCGTGCTCTCACTCGATGGCGACGCAGAAATTGACGGTAAACCGGTACCCGCAGGGGATTACTCCCTTCTTATCATACCCGACCGGAATGGCAGCTGGACCTGGGTCCTCAACCGTGACGTCAACCACTGGGGAGCAAGAGGCTATAAAAAAGAAAGAGATCTGTTGCGGATAGACGCCGCTCCGCGCCGTTTGCCCGAACGGATCGAAACCCTCGAGTTTCGGTGGATGAACGTAAACGCTCAGGGGGCAGACCTGGTGATGGAATGGGAATGGTACCGCCTCAGGCTTCACATCAGCCTGCCCACCGAGCTGCAGGTGAGTGACCGGGCCGCCGTCGAACTCAATCCGGCAAAAGACCCCAAAGAGTACTATGAAATTGCGCGTTATTACCTCGACAATGGCAGCGCCCGTAAGGCCAAAGCATGGATTGACCGTTGGGCGGCAGCGGACGAAGAACAGTTCGGCCGCAGCCGCTACCACGCCATCATTGAGTATAAGAACGGCAACGAAGCCAAAGCGCTGCGGCTGATGAACCGCAGCTTAGCCCTGGCCGAAGAAGCGGGCAACGAGCACTACATCAGGATGAACAAGCAAAGCCTCAGAGAATGGACCCGCAAGCCTCACCAACTCTCGGCCGATTCCGTTCTGACCCGCAGCCTCCGCTTTCATGATCCCGAAGGAAACTGGGGAAAACAGAGCCATTTGATCCAACTGGCCGAAAGCCGGCCCAACGGAACGGTGAGGCACACCCGGCTGTCTCTGTTTCCGCTTACCGATGAGTTCGATATGCAACAGGTTCGTGGAAAAGACAAACTGCAAATGCGCTACCTGAAGGGAACCTTCGGCTACAGCGTAAACGGTGATACTGAAGCCGACTCGAGTACCATCAACCGGCTGGGCCTTACCCCAAAACGAATGCTGGCCATGCGCGACTATTATACTTACCTCTACGGTTTACCCATGAAGCTGCGCGACAAAGGCACGATCATTGATCCTGAAATTCACGAAGTCTGGTTTCATGGCAAAACATTGTTGGAAATGAAAGTGACCTACGCCCCCGAAACAGGTAAAGACTCGTGGTTCTTCTACTTCGATCCTCAGGATTACTCTCTGAGCGGTTACGCTTTCTACCACGACATTGACGGCCCCGGAACCGGAGAATATATTTTGCTGGAAGGCGAAGCCGAAATAGATAAAATGATTCTACCCGCTAAGCGACACTGGTACCTGACGTCTGAACGGCTCTATCTCGGAACCGACGAGATTCTGAATTAACCTGTCCGATTGGAAATACTGACGTACTAAAATGCTAACCATCTAACTGGTCCACCTTACCTTCGCCGCCAAACTACCTTTACCGATAATGAATGTCTTACTCCTGGGCGGCGGCGGCCGCGAACACGCCATGGCATGGCGCCTTTCCGAAAGTATGCTTTGCAAGCAACTGTTTGTGGCACCCGGCAACGCCGGAACCAGCGAATATGCTACTAACCTGGATCTCAACCCCAATGATTTTCCGGCAGTAAAGGACGCTGTACTCACCAACAACGTCAGTTTAGTAATCTGCGGACCGGAGGAGCCACTGGTGCGGGGAATAAAAGATTTCTTTAAAAAGGATGCTGATCTGGCGGATATCCGCTTTATCGGTCCCGATGCCGAAGCTGCACAACTGGAAGGCTCCAAGGCCTACGCTAAAGAATTTATGGCGGAATTCGACATCCCTACGGCTGGGTACCGACGCTTCAATGCTGCCAGCCTGGAGGAAGGGCTCGAGTACCTCCACAACAGCGCAACCCCGATTGTACTAAAGGCTGACGGACTCGCTGCCGGAAAAGGTGTTGTGATCCTGAATGACTGCGGAGAAGCAAAGGAAGAGCTGAAAGCGATGCTGGGCGGTAAGTTCGGCGAAGCCGGAAGTGAAGTGGTGGTAGAAGACTTCCTGGACGGAATCGAATTTTCGGTGTTCGTGATCACCGACGGGGAAAACTACCGCATCCTCCCCGTAGCTAAAGATTACAAACGGATCGGGGTAGGGGATACCGGCCCGAATACCGGTGGAATGGGCTCGGTGAGCCATCCTCCTTTCGTTGATGCTGATATGATGGCCAAGGTCGAGCAACGCATCGTTAAACCTACTTTAGAGGGCATCCAGAAACGAAACCTGGACTATAAAGGATTCATCTTCATCGGTCTTATCTCGGTAGACAATGAGCCCTACGTTATCGAATACAACTGCCGTATGGGAGACCCTGAGACGCAGTCAGTAATGGCTCGCCTCAGCTCAGACTTCCTCCAGCTCTGTCTGGAAACCGCAGACGGAGAATTAGGGCAGGCAGTTGTTGAATTCGATGAGCGTCAGGCTGCAACCATCGTACTCGTCAGTGGTGGTTACCCCGGGCCGTACGAAAAAGGTAAGGTAATCCTCGGCATAGAAGATGTGGAGGGCAGTATGGTATTCCACGCGGGGACAAAGCTCGATGAAAACGGCAGCCTGGTAACAAACGGCGGCCGGGTACTGGCCGTAACCAGCTACGGTGTAACCTTTGAAGACGCCCTCGCCCTCAGTTACGAAAACGCTAAGAAGATCAATTTTGCCGGTTGCAACTACCGGGGGGATATTGGTTTCGATCTTTAAGCGTAGTGAGTGTAAGCTGACGGTAAAACAGACCGACAGCTTTAGTACTAAAACGCAGCGCGTTTTCTTCTGGACAGCCCCTCTCCGCTGAGCCCGAAGCGAGGCGTGTCGGAGAGGGATTGGAGTGAGGTTATTACGGAGAGAACTGGCTCCGGATTACACCCCCTACTTTTGAGAGCGCTGGGAATAAGGATGCAAAATATCAGATAAGCGCTAAGGTTCAAGCCTGCCTTAATTCGCAGCAGAAGACGGTTTTTGATGCTCTCCGGCTCCGGCCGGTACATCTGTTATTGAAACTGACTGTAGAAGTATACCCCGGCAGTAACTACGCGATCCGAAGTCGCCCGTCCCGGCTATTCACCGGGAGGGGGAAGGCTGGCGGTTACGGGAGCAGTAGCTTGCACCCGTCGTTTAGTGGCGGGTTACGTCGTTAAAAGAAGCACATTCGTCGATTTTCTGAGCATCTGACGTCGTAGAAAAGCTTGGTTTATCTATTCGATGACTCCGGCGACCTGAGGCCGTTGTAGTTTCGCCCCCGAATTTTCTAATTATCAAACTCGGGATTTAGAATGAAAAGCCTTAACTACTTTATGCTGGCAGCCTTCGCGCTGGCCATCACCGCCTGCGGCGGTGAGACTTCTACCACCACCACCGACGATGGACCTCACGGAATCATCCTCGAAAACATGGATACTTCCGTAGATCCAAAAGACGACTTCTACAACTACGTCAATGGCAACTGGATGAAGACAACCGAGATCCCCGACGACCGTACCTCCTGGGGCGGTTTTGGTGTGCTCTCCAAGTCTACTTCCGATGACGTTCTTGCCATTCTTGCCAAAGCGAAAGCAAGCGGTAAATATGCTCCTGATACCGATCAGGCCAAGGCGCTGGCCATCTTCGATACCAAAATGGATATGGCGAAGCGCGATGAACTCGGTATTTCTCCACTCCAGTCTGCGCTCAACGAGATTGAAGGAATCGAAACCATCGCCGATCTGCAAACGGTACTTGCCACCAACCCCGCCGTTGGCTCCCCTTTTCTGAGGATCGGTTCCTTCCCCGACCTGAGCAACAGCTCCGTCAACGGGGCCTACTTTACAGAAAGTGGTCTCGGCCTGCCCGACCGTGATTTCTACCTCGACCAGGATTCGAAAGCGAAAGAAATCAGAAAGGAGTACGTTAACCACGTTACCCGGATGTTGCAGTTCCTCGGCGACGAAGAGCCCGTGGCAAATGAAGCCGCAAAGAAGATTCTTGACCTCGAAACCAAACTGGCCGAGCCCCGCCTGGATAAGGTCCAAAGCCGCGATGCCCGCAATTTCAATAACCGCCACACCCTCGAAGAAGTACAGGCAATGGTTCCTGCTATGGACCTCGAAAAATTCCTGAAGGAAAGCGGCCTGGAGAAAGATATCGACACGCTTATCGTGACCCAACCCAAATACGTTGAAGCGGTACAGGAGTTTCTGACCACGACCCCGATCGAAGACGTCAAAACGCTCGTTCGCTGGCATACCCTCGCGGACGCTGCCGGTATGTTGACCGAAGAGATTGAAGTCGCCAACTGGGAGTTTTTTGCCAAATATCTCAACGGTGCGAAAACGCGCCGTCCCGCCGATGAACGCGCCCTGAACACCGTGAACGGAACGGTTGGTGAAGCGCTCGGGCAACTTTACGTAGATGAAAAGTTCCCGCCTGCGGCAAAGGCCAAGGCCGAACAAATGATCGCCGATGTCATCAAAGCTTACCAGAACCGAATCCAGGCCCTCGACTGGATGACCCCCGAAACAAAAGCAAAAGCTATTGAAAAGCTCGACAAATTTACCGTCAAAATAGGCTACCCCGACAAGTGGGAAGACTTCTCGGCAATGGAGGTCGCTGCCGATAAGTCGTACTTCGACAACATGAAGGCGGCCGGTAAATGGAGTAAGGACAAAATGATGTCCGAAATCGGAGAACCGGTAGACAAATCCGAATGGGGAATGTCTCCTCAGACGGTGAATGCTTACTTCAACCCGCTCAACAATGAAATCGTATTCCCCGCCGCGATCCTGCAACCTCCGTTTTACGACTACCTGGCCGACGACGCCGTTAACTACGGAGGTATTGGTGCTGTTATCGGCCACGAAATCTCCCATGCCTTCGATGACTCCGGCGCCCGCTTCGACGGCGACGGAAACCTCGCCAACTGGTGGACCGATGCCGACCTGGAGGAATTTACGAAGCGCGGCGACGCGCTGGCAGCGCAGTACAGCGCCATCGAGGTACTCGACAGTGTATACATCAACGGGAAGTTTACCCTCGGCGAAAACATTGGTGATCTCGGTGGCGTCCTCGGCGCTTACGACGGGCTGCAGCTCAATTACGCACGCAACGGCCGTCCCGATAAAGTCGATGGTTTTACGCCGGAGCAACGTTTCTTTATGAGTTGGGCTACCGTATGGCGTACCCTCACCCGCGATGAAGCCCTGCGCAATCAGGTGAAAACCGATCCCCACTCTCCCGGGCGCAACCGTGCTACCCAGCCGCTCGTAAACATCGACGCGTTCTACGAAGCTTTCGATATCAAAGAGGGCGATGGAATGTGGCTCGCCCCCGAAGACCGCGTGCGGATCTGGTAAGCTACCTGCCTCCTCTCCTGAGGCAGCGGCTGTATGGCTTACTGCTGATGTTCCGGTGGGCGCGGCCGCAGGTGCAATGGAGGTTTTCAAAATAGCATGGTATACCCATCAACTGAATACCGGTGCCCTGGCACGCGGGATGATCCCTCTTCCGTACCAACGGAGGAGGGATTTTTTTCAGGTCACCTGGAACGCTCGAAGAGGCCTGGCCGGTCAACCCTCACTGCATCCTGCGGCCGCGCCCGAAAACTTGAACCCGTCCCGAAAATTAGAGATAAGAGCCAATTGCTATGGATATTTCCTACCTTTCGCGACGGAAAAAGAATCGATGGGTCGTAATTCAATTTTGTTTTATCTGCTTTTGTGGTGTTGCTGTTTATCAGCCCAGGAGTTGCCGCCAATCGCATCCTTTACACCGGAAACATACGGCGGCGGGAGCCAGAATTGGGCCGTCAGCCAGGATGAGCAAAAGCTTGTTTACGTCGCCAATAACCAGGGGTTGCTGGAGTTTAACGGCCATCAATGGTCTTTGTACCCCTCTCCGAACGAGACAATTTTCAGATCGGTAAAGGCGCATGGCGAACGCATCTATACGGGTTTTTACATGGATTTCGGTTACTGGGAACGAACGCCCGACGGCAAGCTGGATTACCACACACTTTGCGCCGATCTCCGGGATCGTATTCTACCCGATGAACATTTTTGGAATATTTTCTTCCACGAAGGCTACCTGGTCTTTCAATCACTCGATCAGTTGTTCTTTCATGAGCCGGGCAACGAAGAGATCAGGATTGTATCTCCGGAAGAAGGCGTGGCAAAGGTCTTCCCCGTCGACGGTGAATTGTACTTCACCGATCAGAAACAGCGGTTGTTCCGGCTGGAGTCCGGCGAAATATCGCCGGTTTTATCACAGGATGAAACCCCCGGATACATCGTCCACCTGTGGAAAGACCGCGACGAGCTAATTCTGCAAACAGCCGCTGAAGGCTGTTTCTCCCTTAGTAACGGAGTACTGAAGGCATCGGAGCGCAATACGTTTCTTAGCGGAAACCGCATTTACAGCGCGACTGACCTTCGTCGCGGAGGCCGGGCCTTCGGGACGGTCTCCAACGGCGTCTACATCGTTGCCCCCGATGGTGATTTGCTGTACCACCTTGACCAAATCGACGGTCTGGCCAATAACACCATTCTTTCGCTGTTTGAGGATGCTCAAAACAACCTGTGGGTAGCCACCGATAACGGACTCAGCTGCATCAACCTTTCTTCGCCTTTACGGAAATTTACCGATGATTCAGGGCAGCTCGGAACGGTTCATGCTTCTGCTGTTTTTGGCGATGATTTGTATCTGGCCAGCAACCAGGGGCTTTTCATCAAATCTCGTTACGGTCAGGATTTGCCAGAAATTATCCCCGGAACGAGAGGTCAGGTATGGTCTCTTTTTGAATACAACCAACAGCTGTTTTGCGCGCACGACCAGGGCGTCTTCCTGGTCAACGGTTCGGATGCAATACCGATATTTTCAGGAGGAGGTGGGACCTGGCGGATTGAAACTATTCCCGGTCATCCGGACCTCTTGCTGCTGGGGAATTACTTCGGCCTTGCCGTATTAGAGCTAAAAGATGGGAACTGGTCGTTCCGGAACAAGATTGAGGGGTTCGATTATTCGGCCCGTTTCCTCGCCAGCACCGAAGCCGGGGAAGTCTACATCAGCCACGAATACCGTGGCATCTACGGGCTGAAAGTCAGTGAAGATTACCGGACCGTAACCGAAGTTAAACTGTTCGATACCCCACAAAAGGGTAAGAATGCCGGTCTTACCCGGTTTCAGGACAGCATTTTGTATTTCTCACGCGACGGCATCTTCAGCCTGGTGGGCTACGAGGAAGGTTTTCGAAAATCCGAGGCCCTGAGTGGAGCAATCGGCAGCACGGAGTACAGCTCGGGGAAAATGACCGTGCTGGGAGACCGGCTTTGGTTTTTCACCAACGAGAGCATCAGCTTCTTTCATCCCGGCGTAGTCAGCGATGAGTTACAAAGGCAAACGATTCCTTTGCCTGCCCGGCTGGTCAACGCAAAATCCGGTTACGAAAACATTTCCGAGAGTGGCAGGGATACGTTGCTGATTGGTACAGCCGATGGTTATTTGCTGCTGGCACTCTCGGCGGTGCCTCTGCATCAACACGAGATTCGCCTGGCATCTGCCACCGCCTACCCGGCTGCCGGCGATCCGATCGCAATGTCTCTGGCGGAGAACGGTGAAGTCCGCTACGAAGACCACAGCCTGAAGTTTGAACTCGCAGTGCCTTCCTACGAAAAGTATTTCGTTCCCCGTTTTCAGTACCGGCTGCTTGGCCTGAGTAATGAATGGAGTGAATGGTCACCAGAGTCGACGCTGAGTTTTCCCGGCCTTCAGTACGGGAAATACACCCTGGAGGCCCGCTCTTTGCTCGGTCGCCGTAGCTCTGAGAACACCGTGTCTTACACTTTCAGGATACTGCGGCCCTGGTATGCCTCGGCCTGGGCCTTCGTGGTGTACTTTCTGGCAGTAGGAGCACTGATTTATCTGTTGCACAAAGCCTATACCCGCTATTACCGCAACAAACAGCGCGCGCTCCAACTGGAGAACGATCGCAGGCTCGCCGCCAGAGAACGGGAAACGGAACTGGAGATGATCCGGATCAACAACCAGAGGTTGCAGGAAGACATCAATAGCAAAAACCGGGAAGTAGCGAATTCTACCATGAGTCTTGTCCGGAAGAATGAACTGCTGCAACAGATTAAAGAAAACCTGCTGTCGAACCAAAATCCGGAGAAGAGCATCGCCCAGGTAATTCAAACAATAGACAAGAACCTGGATGAAGGTGAAACCTGGAGCTTATTCAAAGAAGCTTTCGAAAACGCAGATCAGGACTTTTTCAAGAAAGTAAAAGAGCTCCATCCTGAACTCTCCCCTAATGACTTGAAGCTTTGTGCTTACCTCAGACTTAACCTCTCCTCTAAGGAAATTGCGCCGATGCTCAACATCTCCCCGCGTAGTGTGGAAGTAAAGCGTTACCGCCTGCGGAAAAAGATCAACCTTGAGCCCAAAGCAGGACTGGTGGAGTATATCATGAGCCTGTAGTACCGGTTTCAGGCTACAACATTACCCATACAAAGCTATTTTTTTACTGCTTTTGTTTAGCTGCTCTGTAATAGGCTTTGTGGCTTTAATATTAGCATAACCCCTTGTAAACACTAGGTTTTTACCGGTTGTGTGGTTTTTGTAGTGGTGGAAAATGCGGGATTTCGGACCAATACTGAATAATTTTACACTGCAATCAGGAGGGTTTGTAATCCGGTTGCCAGCTGAGTCCTGTAACAGGCCGGTTGAGGTTTAGAATTTAAAGTCACATGCGCCAGTATATTATAATAATTGCCCTCATCCTGGGATGGGGAGGACTCGCCGCCCAGTCCATCACCGTAACGGGTACCATCACTGATGCCACTACGGGGGAAGCACTGATTGGAGCCAGCGTAATTGTTGTTCAACCAAGCTCCGACGGGCCGGTATTGGGGACGATAACGGATTTCGACGGGAATTACACCATTGATGCTGTACCGGTAGGGAGTCAGCTAAGAACCTCATACACCGGCTACAAAACAGTAGAGAGAGAAGTTCCCGCTTCGGGTAGGGTGGACATTGCGCTCGGAAGCGACGTTCAGGCCCTCGAAGAAGTTGTGGTGATTGGCTACGGTACGCAGCAAAAGCGAAACGTTACGGGGTCGGTTGTAACCATCGATAATGAGACCATCGACGACCTCAAGCCGGTCAAAATAGAGCAAGCCCTGCAGGGAACTGTGGCGGGGGTAAACGTAACGACCCAATCCGGCGCGCCTGGCGCCGGGCTCAACATCCGCATCCGGGGGGTGTCCACCAACGGACAGAACGCTCCGCTGGTGATCATCGATGGTTACCAGGGAGACCTCAGCACTGTCAACCCGACGGACATCGCCAGCATCACTGTTCTTAAGGATGCCCAGGCCGCCGTTTACGGAACAGTGGGGGCCAACGGGGTTATCCTGATTACTACTAAGACGGGAGAAAAAAACCGCCCTACTCAGTTGAGCTATAATACTTACTATGGTATTCAGGAAACATCCCGTGAGTTGAACCTTCTGAACGCAACGGAGTACGGTCTGCTGCTCAACGAAAGTTACGCCGGCGGCGGACAGTCGCTGCCGTTTCCCGATGCCAGCAGCCTGGGAGTTGGCACCGACTGGCAAGACGAGGTGTTCCAAAGTGCCCCGATGCTGAGTCACGATGTAACGGTTTCCGGAGGCAGTGACAAGACTACTTACTCCATCAGCGGATCTCACCTCTCTCAGGAGGGAATCATTGGTGGAGAGAAGTCGAACTTTGAACGAAACACAGCTCGTCTGTCCTTAGGCGTTGACCTGGCCGAAGACCTCAAGCTCACTACCAATGTCATTTATACCAACATCGACCGCGATGCCCTGAGCGAAAATGGCCTCGGAGCGGTTTTATTCAATGCCCTCAATGCGCCGCCAACCCTGCCGCTACTCGATGAAAACGGAGACTTCAGTCTGGTTCCCAATACGCCAGGACTGGGTATCGAGGTAATCAACCCCGCAGCGCAGATTGCTAATACGTTCAACGATTACGATCTCAATAAACTGAACGGCCAGGTAAGCCTGGACTGGACGGCCCTGCCGGGCCTTACCCTCACCGGTCGGGTGGGTTTCAATACATCCAACAGCGAGAGTCGTTCCTTCGCAAAAGAAGTGAGCTACGGAGGCAAAGTATTCGACGTCAACCGCTCGAGTGTTTCTCAGAACGGGATCAACGATAATAACTACTCTGTAGACTTGTACGGTACTTACCAGCGCAGTTTTGCCGACCAGCACAACCTTACGGCTACCGCCGGAACGACTTTGTTCCGGGAAGTCGGAAACGGGCTCTTCGCCACCGGATTCGATGTGCCCAACAACGACTGGGAATTTGCTGACATCTCTCTGGCTACGGGTACCAGCCCGGAGGGCGTCCGGGACGTAGGCTCCTACTCCTACGACGAACGGCGCCTGTCTTACTTCGGCAGAGTGCAGTACGACTTCAAAGAGCGGTACTTCCTGACCGCGATGCTTCGCCGCGATGCGTCCACCAAGTTCGGTCCTGAAAACCGGGCTGCCTTATTCCCATCTTTTACGGCAGGATGGATTGCCTCCGATGAAAGCTTCTTCGCTGAAAACGGCCCGATCGATCTGCTCAAGTTTCGGGTCAGCTATGGAATCCTTGGCAACGACCAGATCCTGAACAATGGCTATATCGGTTCGCTGGACGGGGAAGCCACCTACGTTTTCGATGGTTCGTTGGTGAACGGAACGGCCATCGGTGCTCTTCCCAACCCGTCTCTGCAGTGGGAGGAAGCCAAGAAGTTTAACGTTGGCTTCGACCTTGGCCTCCTCAACTACAAACTCAACGTCACGGCAGATTACTTCATCAATACGCGGGACAACCTCCTGATCTCAAACATCCCAGTATCCGGAATCGTAGGGACCTCTGCTCCCGGCAGCGCGGCCCCAACGGTAAACGCAGGAGCTGTTCGTAATAAAGGGCTTGAACTCGCCATCAGCTACCAACAACGTTTCAACAAAGACCTCAAGCTAAACCTGAGCTATAACATTACCACGCTCGACAATGAAGTGCTTGAAGTGAACAACGGAACAGGCTTCATCGAAGGTGGCGCCTTCGGGGTAGGCCAGTTGGCACCGTCCCGCATGGAAGTCGGGCAGCCAATCGGCTACTTCTACGGCTACCAAACCGATGGCATTTTCCAAAACGCCGCTGAAGTGGAAGCTCACCCGTCGCAAATCGCTCTTGGCGCAGATGCACAGCCGGGCGATATCCGCTTCGTGGACGTAAACGGAGACGGCGTCATCGACCCGAACGACCGGACTAACCTTGGTGATCCGATCGCAGACATGACAATGGGTTTCAACTTCCAGCTGGAATACAAACGTTTTGACCTGCTGACTTACGCCTTCGCATCTCTCGGGGGAGACATCGTCCGCAATTACGAGCGGGCCCTCTCGGATGTGAACCGCCTCGATTACTACCTGAATCGCTGGACCGGAGAAGGAACCAGCAACGAAGTACCCCGGGTAACCACCGCGGCCACTTCAAACGGTGTTTTCTCTGACTTCTACGTCGAAGACGCCTCTTTCCTGCGTCTCCAGAGTGTACAATTGGGCTATACGCTGCCGCTGAACGTAGGAACCGCCCGCAGTTCATCGCTTCGGCTCTACGTGAGCGGAAACAACCTGCTCACCCTGACCGATTACAAAGGCTTCGACCCGGGAGCTTCGAGCGGAGCACCAATTGGCAGTGGCATTGATTACGGGTTTTACCCCATCGCCCGCACTTTCATTTTCGGTGCGAACCTGAGCCTGTAGGGGCCTGCACCTGAAGGCGCTTCCTGCGAAACGGTCTCCGAATTTTATCGCATTTCTTTTTACTGGAATTATCTCGATCATGAGCCAAAAGAATATATTTTTTACCCTTGTATTGTTCCTGATAGGAGCATCTGCCTGCGAAGACGATTTCATCGGCCGTAGTCCGCTCTATTCTATCGATTCCGAGAACTACTTCAACTCCGAAGCAGATTACCAGAACGCACTCATCGGGGCGTACGATTTGTTGCAGCCAACCTACCTCAACGTAATGGTGGGGGAAATTGCTTCCGACAATACGCTTGCCGGAGGAGAAAGTGCTACCGATGTAATCGGCATCCAGCAAGTGGACGATATGATTCATACGCCCGTAAATGCTCAGGTTCGTGACATTTGGAACTGGATGTTTGCCGGCGTCAACCGGGCGAGCTACCTGCTGGAATTCAAAGACAAAACCGAATTCGAAGGACGGGAACAGATCATCGCCGAGGCCCGCTTCCTGCGGGCTTACTACAATTTTGAGCTGGTGAAGTGGTTTGGGCCCATCCCGATCAAGGGCGATGAGCGCTTTGTGCTGGGCGACGAAACGAGTTTGCCACGGGCGTCCAAGTCAGAAGTCTATGCTTCTATCGTGGAAGACCTCACCCTGGCGATTCCGGACCTGGCGGTTACTGCGCCGCAAACCGGACGAGTCAGCCGGGGAGCTGCCCAGGCTTTGCTGGGCAAAGCCTACCTGTACCAGGAAGATTTTGCGGCCGCAGCCACGGTTCTTACCGAAGTGATTGAGTCTGGAAACTTCAGCCTTAACGATGACTTCGCCGAGATTTTCGAAAATACCGGAGAAAACGGCCCCGGAGCCGTTTTTGAGGTGCAGTACACCGATGCCGAAGGCGCCGGGTTTGGTTGTCTGCAGTGCAGCGAAGGCAACGTTGCCGTTGGCTTCAATGGCATCCGTAACCATACCGGACCTACTTACGACAGTGGCTTCAGCTTCAATGTGCCGACCGAAGAGGCGTTCAACGCTTTTGAACCCGGCGATCAGCGCCGCGATGTAGCCATTCTGGACATCGATGCGTGGGCCGAAGAAACCGGTGCCGGTTTCGGAATCGGTAATGAACACACGGGGTACTACAACCGCAAGTACATCGCCCGTAAGGGAGACTCCAACATCGGCGATCAAAACCTGACCAACCCGAACAATTACCGGGCCATTCGCTACGCAGATGTACTGCTCATGGCCGCCGAAGCGCTCAACGCAACTGGCAACGACGAGCAGGCAAGAAATTACCTCAACCAGGTACGCCGCCGGGCATTCGGCGACGAGAACCATGACATCAACGCCGGAGGAACGGCCCTCGCCGAATTCATCCAACAGGAGCGCCGCCTTGAGCTGATGGGCGAAGGTCATCGCTTTTTCGACCTCGTTCGCAAGGGCGCGGCCGCAGGTGCAATTGACGGTTTCACAACAGGCAAGAATGAGGTTTTTCCTGTTCCCTTCGAAGAGATTCAGTTTGCAGGCGGCAATTGGGATCAAAACCCAGGCTACTAAGCTTTTGCCCGTTCCCCCCTTTTATTAACTATCGAAAACTTTTTCGGTCATGCCCGTAAAATATTTATTCTTCCTGCTCTTCCTCGTTGGTTTTACAGCCTGTGACGATGAGCAGATTCTCCCTGCGCTCGAGGACGCTGCAGGCCCTGTCGACCTGTCGCTGGATATCGTGGTGAACTCCGAAAACCCGGGCGAAGCCACCATTACCCCCGGAGGAGAAGGCGTAACGCTGTTTAGCATCGACTTCGGCGATGGCAGCCCGGTTGAAGAAATGACGATCGGAACATCCGTTAACCACAGTTACGCCGTCGGTACTTACACCCTGAGCCTCACGGCTACCGGGATCAATGGTCAGACAGCAACGCTCTCCGAGACACTGATCATAGACGCCACACCACCCCGCAACCTGGTGGTAAGCATCAACGGAACACCAGGGAATACCCTTTCTGTCGATGTAGAAGCAATGGCGGATTTCGCGGATGGCTTCAATGCTTACTTCGGCGATGTAGCCGACGAAACGCCAACGCTCTTTCAGCAAGGCGAAACCATCAGCCATGCGTATGCTGCTGCGGGAGAATATGACATCCGCATTGTGGCACTCAGCGAAGGGGTGGAAACCTCTCTGGAAGAAACGCAGACGGTAACGGTCAACAGCGGAGACAACGCACTGGTGCTGCCCCTCAACTTTGAGAATACCGAACTCGACTTCGCATGGGGTGGATTCGGTGGAGCGGGAGCCGGCGTAGTCGCAAACCCAGATGTTACCGAGGCCAACAGCAGCGCACGCGTCGTTGAGCTCAGCAAATCAAACGGCTCGGAAGTATGGGCGGGCGCATTCCTCGCCCTTGAAGGCCCGGTAGACTTTTCCTCAGGGAGTAAGATTTACGTCAATGTCTGGTCGCCACGTTCTGGTATTCCTATCATCCTTAAACTCGAAGACGGGGAAAACGCTGACATCAACGTTGAGGTTACCGCCAATACTACCGAAGCTAACGCGTGGCACCTTGTCGAATTCGACTTCAGTGGTGCGGGAGACCTCACAGAGACTTACGAAACAATTGTGATCTTCTTCGATTTCGGAACCAACGGAATGGGGGAGAACTTTTACTTCGATGACATCAGCCTTGATGGTGCAGCCGGAGGCGGTGGCGGAGGTGGCGACGAAATTGCCCTTCCCCTCGACTTCCAGAACGGCAACGTGAACTATGTTTTCGAAGGTTTCGGCGGAGCCGGCGCAGAGGTTGTCGATAATCCTGATGTAAGTGGAATCAACACCAGCGATAAGGTCGCCAGCCTGACCAAGAACGACGGCTCGGAAGTCTGGGCCGGTGTATTCATCGACCTCGATGGACCCATCGATTTCAGCGGAGGGCAAAGCATGAAACTCAAAGTCTGGTCTCCCGTTGCCGGTGCAACCATCCTCTTCAAAATGGAGAACCCCGATAACCCGGACGACAACCTGGAAATACCTGCAACAACTACAGGTGCTGATCAGTGGGAAGAACTAACGTTCGACTTTTCAGGTATCGAGTCTTTCTCCAACATCAGACGAGTTGTTCTCTTTGGCAACTTCGGATCAGCGGGGATGGGGGAGACTTACTACTTCGATGATATCCGCAAGGAATAGATCCTGCGCTGTTCCTGCGCTTAAAAACTTATTACTGCACCTGCGGCCGCGCCCTCAATTGTTACGACGGATCGGCTCAGAACCCGCTTCGAGGGGCAGATTGCATTTGGTAAATAACTAATCATGAAACATTTTTTTCTCCTTACTGCTCTTGCGCTTTTCTGCTTCGCCTGTGAACAGGAAGACTATGCCTTTGGTGACATTACCGCACCTCAGAACCTGAGTGTGGAGGCCACAATTACAGGCCAGACGGATGATGCGCCCTTCGGCGACGGCAGCGGGCAGGTTGTTTTTACCGCTGTGGCCGATAATGCCATTACTTACCGTTATGTATTCAGCGATGGAAGCGAAGAGATTGCCCCTTCCGGTCGGCTGACCAAGCGTTTCAGCCAGGTAGGGGTGAATACCTACGGCGTGACGATCGTTGCCTCCGGAACAGCTGGGGTGAGCACCACCCTGACCACCGAGGTGACGGTTCAAAGCAGCTTCAGTGATCCGGAAGTTGTAGACTTCCTCACCGGCGAGGGAAGCAAAACATGGTACTGGGCCGCAGACGAACCCGGCCACCTTGGCGTAGGCCAAAACGACGATAACTCCGAACTGAATTTTTACGCCAATTACTACCAGGCCGCACCTTTTGAAAAAGATGGTGGACCTGAAAGCGCGTGTCTGTACCAGGACGAACTCATCTTTACCCGCGAGGGGGATGCACTTTTCTTCCAACTGAATAACTTCGGTCAGACCTACTTCAATACTGCTTATCAGGGCGTTGCCGGAGGATCGCAGGGATTTGACTTTTGCTATGATTTCGATGTCGACGCAACGCCCCAACTCGTGCAGCTCGCTCCCTCTGAAAGTGTAGTGGTAGACAACGGCGTACCCGGGCAGACCAGAGGAACGAATCTGGTGTTCACCCAGGGTGGTTTCATGAGCTATTACATTGGTGCAACTACTTACGAAATTATCTCGGTAACCGATAGCCGCCTGGTGGTACGAGCCGAGCAAGGTGATAACCCCGGCCTGGCCTGGTACCATATTTTCAGCTCCACCAAGCCAACGGAAGGAAGCGACGATACCGATTACGACAACCTCGTATGGGCGGATGAATTCAACACCGACGGCGCTCCTGACCCCGCAAAGTGGGGCTATAACATCGGTCGGGGAGACAACGGCTGGGGTAATGGCGAATCGCAATACTACACCGACCGGTCGGAAAACGTGAGGGTAGAAGACGGCGTCCTGAAGATCACGGCCAAAAAGGAGAACTTCAGCGGTGCCGAGTACACCTCAGCACGTCTGTTAACCGAGAATAAGTTCGAGTTCACGTACGGACGAATCGATATCCACGCAAAGCTTCCCACAGGAGGAGGAACCTGGCCGGCACTCTGGATGCTGGGCGAAGACTACGCGACCAACACGTGGCCCGGGTGCGGCGAAATCGACATCATGGAACACGTCGGTAACCGTCAGGATGAGTTGTTCTCCACACTTCATTTCCCCGGTAATTCGGGCGGAAATGGCGTAAGCCGTGGAACCAACGTACCAGGAATCTCCACCGAGTTTCACACTTTTTCCGCGATCTGGTCGCCGGAATCGATCCGTTTCTTCGTCGATGACGAGCTCTACCACACCTTCGCCAACGACGGGAGCCTTCCCTTCAATAGCGACTTCTTCCTGATTTTCAACGTAGCCATGGGTGGAGGTTTCGGTGGCAATATCGCACCGGACTTCGTGGAGTCGACGATGGAAGTAGATTGGGTACGGGTGTACCAGTAACCTTTCCCGTTCATGGGCATGACAACGGGCCTGGGCATCGGAAATATGTGAAAGCCCGGGCGCTCCGAAACCAAACTTGTCGGATCTGACTACTACGTAAAACCAGAAATTGAAATACGCTCCACTCTTTATGCTTCTGCCCCTTGTGGTACTTCAGGCTTGCTCCCGGGTGGATGCGGGTGACGTATCTCTGGCGGAAAGAACCGCTGAGCGTCAGCTGGTGTGGTCTGATGAGTTTTCAGGAACCGATCTCGACGCCGAGGTATGGACCCACGAACCGGGCGATGGCTGTCCTGATTTATGCGGTTGGGGCAACGGGGAAGTCCAGTATTACACCAAAGATAACCATCGCCTGGAGGACGGAAAGCTCATCATCACGGCTGAAAAGAACGAGGGGGTTTACACTTCTACCCGAATCACTACCAAAGAGAAACAACAATTTCGCTACGGTCGTATTGAAGCAAGAGTGAAGTTGCCCGTAGGCAAAGGCCTTGTACCGGCTTTTTGGATGCTTGGTCAGAATATCGATCAGGTGAATTGGCCCGCTTGCGGCGAGATTGACATTCTGAAGTACAAAGGGCAGAAGCCCGGAGAAGTGCTTGCTTCGTTGCACACTCAGACGCAAAACGGAGTGTCGGCCAGTACTAAAAAAACGAGGTTCTCTGACATAGAAGAAGGGTTTCATCGCTACGCAGCGGAATGGACCCCGGAGAACATCGCCTTTTTTGTGGATGATCAATGGGTTCATTCCTTCGAACCCAAAAGCCGATCTGCAGAAGCCTGGCCGTTTGACAAGCCTTTCTTCCTGCTGCTCAACCTGGCGGTAGGCGGCACGTACGGTGGCCCGGAAGTGGATGATTCAGTTTTTCCACAAGACTACGTCATAGACTATATCAGGGTTTACGCGCCTGAGTAAACAGCCCTCCCGGTAGGTCTACTGCCGGGGCGGGCTATATTTTTTCGCTTGTAATTAACTTAAGTCGATATTATGAAATCATGCTACACACTTTTACTTCTCCTGCTCCTGTCGGTCACGACCACAGCGCAGAGCACCATCTTCGATTTCGAGGGTGACGTGCCTACTTTCAATGACTTCAACGGGTCGGTAACCACCGTCGTTGATAACCCGGACGCCAACGAGCCCAACACGAGCGCGAAAGTGGCTCAGAACGTGATCCCGCCCGATTTTGCGTTCTCCGGAACCAACATCCCCCAGACCGTGGATTTTGCCAACGGCAAAACGTTCACAATGCAGGTGTGGTCGCCCGCTACCAACGTTCCCGTTCTGCTCAAACTGGAAAGAAGCACTAATGACTTCCGGGAGGTTGCGGCCACTTTCACCGGCGCGGCCAACAGCTGGCAGGAACTCACTTTTGATTTCTCCGCAGAAGCCAACCAGAGCTTTTCTTCGGTAACGATCTTCATGAACTTCAACGTGGTTGGCGGAGAAGAAATGACGTTCTACTACGACAACCTCATCCAGAGCGGTGACGGCGGAGGCGGAAACGACAACCTTGGCCCAACCACCGCAGCTCCCGCTCCAACGGCTGCCGCCGAAGACGTGATCTCTCTCTTCAGCGACGCTTACGATGATGTAACGGTAACCACCTTCCTTACGGGTTGGAGTTTGTCTGGCCTCATCGATACTGTTATTGACGGCTCGGCGATGAAGCTTTACTCCGACCTGAACTTCGCGGGCATCGAAACTACAGGAGGAAACGCGCTGGACATTAGCGGAATGACCCATCTTCACATCGATTTCTGGAGCGCAAACAGCACCAACTTCCGCGTGAAGCTGGTTGATTTCGGAGGCGACGGATTCGAAGGCGCAAGTGCAGACACTGAATTCGAAATTGCAACCGATGTAGCCCAGGGCCAGTGGATCAGCCTCGACTATCCGTTGGTCTCTTTTGAAGGGATGAACCAAACTGACATCAACCAATTCATCATCGCCAGCACTCCGGCTGGCATGAGCGATGTTTACCTCGACAACATTTACTTCTACTCCGGCGTGGAACTCGGAGCTCAGATGGACCTGCCGGTTACCTTCGACGAAGAAGGTGTCGACTACGGCCTGGCCGACTTCGGCGGCAACGCTTCCTCGATCGTTGCCGACCCCGAAGACGCAACGAACACCGTAGCACAATCCGTAAAGACTGCAGGTGCAGCAACCTGGGCGGGTACAACCCTGAGCTCGACGGCGGGTGGCCCCGTTGGTTTCGCTTCGCAGATTCCCTTTACCGCGGATGCTACAACCATGTCTGTACGTGTTTGGTCGCCAACGGCAGGTACACCTGTATTACTGAAGGTTGAAAAAGCAGATGATCCCAACATCAGTGTGGAAACCCTGACCAACACTACTGTTGCTGGTGCCTGGGATACGCTCGTGTTCGACTTCAGCATGGAAGCTCCGGGAACTGCCGCAATCAACTTTGCTGCGGTGTACGATAAAGCCTCGATCTTCTTCAACTTCGGAACCGAGCCCGCAGCCGATGCTACTTATTACTGGGATGACATCTTCTTCGGTGGCAACACCAGCGGTAACGGCGGCGGCGGCGACGATGAGCCGATGACTGCGGCTCCCACACCTACGCACCCTGCCGAAAACGTGATTTCCATGTTCAGCGATGCCTACACAGACGTGGTGGTCGATACCTGGAGAACCGACTGGAGCAGCGGAAACCTGGAAGACATCATGATCGAGGGCAATGCAACCAAGAAGTATACTAATCTTGACTTTGTCGGAATCGAAACCATCGGTGCCAATGCGATCGACCTCACCACCGCCGGCATGACCCACCTGCACCTCGATTACTGGACGCCTAACATGGATACTTTCCGGATCAAACTCGTTGATTTCGGGATGGATGGCTTTGACGGAGGCACCGATACCGAGAACGAACAAATCTTTATGGTGGGTACCGGCCAGTGGAACAGCCTGGACATTCCCCTGGAAGACTTTGCGGGGATGAACCAGACCGACATCAACCAATTCATCATTTCCGGACTGCCCGTTGGCGCCGGCACGATCTACATCGACAATGTGTACTACTACAAAGAGATTGTAGACGGAACCAATGATCCGATAACTGGTCTGCTGGAAGCTTTCCCGAATCCCATCGGTGAGGAGTTCGTGATTATTGCCCCCGAACGGATGGAGTCTCTGGTGTTGTTCAATACCAACGGTGAAAAAATGGGCGAATGGCGACCAATGACTGAACGCTTCACACTGGAGGCCAGCCACCTCGCTCCAGGGTTTTACGTGGCGCTCGTTCGTACCGACCGTGGCCTGATGACCGTAAAAGTGGTGAAGGAGTAATTTCCCCTCTTCGCGTAATCAGGGTTTTGCCCCCAAAGTATTCTCTCCGGTTCAATTCCGGAAGGTTGCTTTGGGGGCATTTTTATTGTCAGCATAAGCAAACCAGTAACCTGATCTACGGCTGCGCTTTGCGGGTTCAATAATACTTCCCACCCCACCATTTCTTCAGCCGGTCGAGGATGCCTTTTTCCGAAGGGTTATTTGGCTTTGGCTGGAAGAAAGCCGTTCCGCTCAGCTCATCGGGCAGGTACTCCTGGGCTTTGAAGTTGCCGGCATTATCGTGGCTGTAGTTGTAGTTTTTGCCGTAGTCCAACTGCTTCATCAGTTTGGTGGGCGCATTACGCAGGTGCAGGGGAACGGGTAGCGTGCCGGTTTTACGAACGGCCGCCTGTGCGTTATTGATGGCCATGTAGCTGGAGTTGCTTTTCGGGCAGGTAGCGAGGTAGGTTACGGCCTGGCTGAGGATAATCCGCGCTTCGGGGTAGCCGACCATCTGGGCGGCCTGGGCGGCGGTAGTTGCCATCAGCAGTGCGTTCGGTGAGCCGAGGCCGATGTCTTCGGAAGCCGAGATGATGAGCCGCCGACAGATGAACTTCACGTCTTCGCCGCCGTCAATCATCCGGGCGAGCCAGTAGACCGCGCCGTTGGGGTCGGAACCACGGATGGATTTGATCATCGCCGAAGCGATGTCGTAGTGTTGTTCTCCGGTTTTGTCGTAGCGGGTCATGTTCTCCTGTACGCGGGCCGAGACCCAGTCGGCCGTCAGGGTAATTTCTTTGCCGTCCTGGGCCTCGTTGGTTACAAGTTCCAGGAGGTTGTAGAGGCGGCGACCGTCTCCACCCGAGTACCGCAGCAGGGTATCGTAATCTTCGACCTTCACTGCTCTTTTAGCCAGCACTGCATCCTGCGTCAGCGCCTTATCCACCATTCCTTTCAACTCTTCTTTACCCAACGATTCAAGGATGTAAACCTGGCAGCGGCTCAGCAGGGCGGGGATGACCTCGAAGCTCGGGTTCTCGGTAGTGGCTCCGATCAGCGTGACCGTTCCGGCTTCCACCGCACCGAGCAAACTGTCTTGCTGGCTCTTGCTGAACCGGTGGATTTCGTCGATGAAAAGGATGGGGGAGGCCCGGTCGAAAAAAGTACCGCGTTTGGCTTTGTCGATGGTCTCCCGCACGTCTTTCACCCCCGAGTTGATCGCCGAAAGCATGTAAAAAGGTACTTCTATCTGATTGGCGATGATCTTAGCCAGCGTTGTTTTGCCAACTCCCGGCGGGCCCCACAGAATGAAACTGGGCAGCCGTTTGGTCTCCACGGCGCGCCGCAGGACCGCACCCGGGCCGACGATGTGGGTTTGGCCGACGTAATCGTCGAGAGATTTGGGGCGCATTCTTTCGGCCAGTGGCTGCATAGTGAAACGGGAATTTGGTGAGTAGCTGAAGGTCTGGCAAAACTAACCCGTCGGAACATAATATGGTTCGGGCGCGGCCGCAGGTGCAAAGAAAGGATGATGAGAAAGAACCAATTGGAGGCATCTGTCGCTTCCACCCAACCAATCCGCCCTGCCAGCGTTCGATCTACAAGTTTACAATTTTACCACATGAATCAACTCGGCCAGCAAACTTCTCCCTACCTCCTTCAGCACGCCAACAACCCCGTACACTGGCGGGCCTGGGGCCCGGAGGCGCTGGCGGAGGCAAAAGCCGCAGATAAACCCATCATCGTGAGTATCGGGTACAGTACCTGCCACTGGTGTCACGTGATGGAGCGGGAAAGTTTTGAAGATCAGGTTACGGCCGACCTGATGAACAAGCACTTCGTCTGCATAAAAGTGGACCGCGAGGAACGACCAGACGTTGACCGTATCTATATGGAGGCATGTCAGGCTATTTCCGGTGGCGGCGGCTGGCCCTTGAATGCTTTTTTGTTGCCCGACGGGCGGCCTTTCTACGCAGGTACCTATTACCCGCCCGAACGCAAATACAACCGGCCCAGCTGGAAAGAAGTCATCACTCACCTGGCCGGCCTCTACAACGACGACCGGGCCTCGTTGACCGAACAGGCTGACCGCCTGACGCGCAACATCAAATCAGGTGCTACCCGTTTACTGAAACTCGAGCCCGAAGCCGAAAACCATGACGAATGGCGGGAGAAGACGATGACCAAACTGAACGACGGCTACGACTACGCGCGGGGCGGTTTCGGCGGGGCACCTAAATTTCCGATGAGTCTCGCGCTGGAAGCTTTGCTTACCAACGGAGTACTTCACAAAAACTTCAACGATCAACACCGCGCTCACCACGGAATGATGGCGATGCTGAACGGAGGAATTTATGATCACCTTGGCGGCGGTTTCAGCCGCTATACCGTAGATGCAGAATGGCGGGTGCCACACTTCGAGAAAATGTTGTACGATAATGCGCTGTTACTCCGCTTGCTGGGTAAGCTCCATCTGGCGCAACCCAGTCAGCTTTACTTCGACGCAATAACCGAGACCACCGCCTGGTTGCAACGTGAGATGGCCCTGCCCGGCGGCGGCTACCGCGCCGCCCTCGACGCCGACTCCGAAGGCGTGGAAGGAAAGTACTATACCTGGACGCTGGAAGAAATAGCTACGTTATTGCCCGCTGACGACGCAGAACTCATCGCCGAATTTTACGGGGTTACCGTAGCCGGGAACTGGGAAGAAGAGCAAACAAATATCCTTTACCGCCCGGTAGATTTGCTCGCCGTAGCCGCTAAACTCGACCTGCCGGTAGATATTGCCGTCGCGAAACTGAACAAGGCCCGGAAAACCCTCCATGAAGCCCAGATGCTCCGCATCCCTCCCGGTGCAGACGATAAACTCATCCTTCAGTGGAATGCGCTGCTGATTTCGGGCTGGACTTGGTGCTACCGCGCTACCGCCGACGAAAAGTACCTGGACCTCGCAACCGATCTGTGGCGTGTGCTCAACGATCAGCTCCGCTCCGAAGGCAATTGGTACCGAAACCTTACCGACGGGCAGCTTGGTGCTCCGGCCTTCCTGGATGATATGGCTGCGCTCGCCGAAGCAGCGCTCGACCTCCATGCGATCACCTTCGATTTGGACCTAGCTCTGGTAGACGCCCGTTCGATTGTCGATGAAGTATTGGAGCGTTTCTCGATGCCGGATGGTGGCCCGATGTTCTACATTCGCCCTCCAGCCGGCAGTGACCTGCCGGCCGACGCCGTCGAACTCTTCGATAATGCCCTGCCGAGCGGAAACAGCCAGATGATGGGGGCACTCCTGCGCCTTGCCCGCCTCTCGGGCGAGGAAAAATACCTGAAGCGCGGTGAGATGATGCTGGCCGCTATGGCGGGAAGCATCGAACGGTATCCGTCCAGTTTCGGTAATTGGCTTAGTGCGGGCTTGTTGCACGGTGTTCCACCGCGCGAACTCGTGATTACCGGGCCAGGAGCGAGGGCTGCGGCGGCTTCTTTCCTGTCGCGTTACCGACCAGGTTTACTGATTGTTGCATCCGAAACGGCGCGCGAAGACGTTCCCTTAACACAAAACCGTTACCTTACGGATAGCACGCAGTTCTTTGTTTGTGAGAACCAAGTGTGCAATCTTCCGGTTTCTACCAAAACAGAAGCCCTCAGCCTGATCGATCCCGAATGATGAACTTCTGAAAACTATTTCCCGGCCATGTCAAAACGCTTCGCCCTCTTACCGCTACTTTTCATTACCCTTTCTCCTTTTCTCCGGGGGCAACAGTTTGCGCAGTATAGTATGCCGTGGCTGGATCCCGTGCAGTTCAACCCTGCTTACGCCGGTTTAGATAACAGCCTGAGCATAACGGGAGCATACCGGTCTCAGTGGGCTGGCCTCGAAGGCCAGCCGGTAGGCCAGCGGGTAAGTGCGCACCTGCCGGTATATTTTCTCAGTAGTGGAGTCGGGATTGAGGTGGAGCGGGACCAGATCGGAGCCCGCCAACTCAACAGTTTCGGTCTTTCCTACAATTATCAGTTGGTGCGGGGTGCCTCGGTTTGGTCCGTAGGCCTTTCAGCGCGAATGCTTCAACTGGGCCTCGACGGATCGGCTTTGAGAACTCCGGATGGTAACTACGAAGACTCGAATACGGTAATTCACAACGATGATCTGCTGCCGGTTGGTTCGGTAGACAATAGCTCCGTCGCCTTCGGCGCAGGGCTCTACTACCAATCTGAAAGCTTTGAAGGCGGCTTGTCGGCCCGTAACCTCAACGAAGCAGTGATTGCTTTTCCTGGCTTTGATTATCTCCTCCAACGGGAATACCACGCATATTTACGGGCGAAGTTCGATATTCTGCGCCAATGGGAAGTCTTCCCGATGATCTATGCTGTAAGCGATGGTACTCAGTTTCAGACAACCGCAGGAGCAACCTTCCGCTTCCAGGAAAATATATTCGGGGGAGTTGCTTACCGGGGGTACAGCGGAACGACTTCCGACGCCGTCATTGTTTCGGGTGGATTGAACATCAGCGAGAAATTATCGCTCGCATATGCATACGATATCACCCTGTCTAACCTGGCAACGGTTCAAACC
Organism: Neolewinella aurantiaca; assembly: GCF_008014675.1. Taxonomy (GTDB): domain Bacteria; phylum Bacteroidota; class Bacteroidia; order Chitinophagales; family Saprospiraceae; genus Neolewinella; species Neolewinella aurantiaca. Next base: position 27,557 of record NZ_VOXD01000041.1, read on the forward strand.
GGAAGCCACGAAATAAGCCTGAAGTACAACCTGAGGCAGCGCATCGGGGCGGGAGTTCCTCCACCATTGATCTTCTATCCGCGGGCCAAAGAGTAAGTATTTATGTTAAAAGTTGGTTTCGTAGCCAACTTTAATACTACGACCGCTCTCTTTGGCGTTTCCGTCGCGTAGCTGTCATGAGCATTGTTAAATACCTTCCAAGTTTGTCGGAAAGTTGTTTAGCTATGGCAACTCGTATATCTTTGCAACGCTTTTTGAACTAAGAGGAAAAAACTCGGGTCTTTTAATGAAGAATTTTATATACCTCCTCCTGGCCGCATCCCTTATGGCCCTCTCTTTCTCCAGCTGTGGAAGCCGCGAAACCGGTGAACTCGTTGGAGCACTTGATCGTCCTGACTGGAAAGGCGTACAGCCTTACGGCATGGTCTACGTACCACCAGGAACCGCCCACGTCGGTAACAGTGACCAAGACATCTCCGGAACATTCATCCAGCGTCCTAAAGCCATTACCATTAATGGCTTCTTCATGGATGATACGGAGATCACCAACAATGAGTACCGCCAGTTCCTGAACTGGGTACGCGACTCTATTGCTCACGACATGATGGGCGATTTTGACGAGAACGGTAACATTGACTGGGAGATGGAACTCGATTACGAGGACGAAACACTCGCTGACCTTTACCTGGAAGACCGCTTCGCAGGTAAAAAGCAAGTGAATACTTCTCTTTACGAGTACACCTACAAAGAAGCCGACTGGGGTGCAGCTGCTAACGCTGGCCGCCTCTCCGGTAGCGGAATGAACGACTTCATTTCAGAAAAAACGGTGAACGTTTACCCCGATACTCTCGTGTGGGTTCGTGACTTCGCCTACAGCTACAACGAGCCGATGGCCCGTAGCTACTTCTCTCACCCTGCTTACGATGAGTACCCTATTGTGGGTATCGACTGGCACATGGCACGCGCCTTCAGCTACTGGCGCACCTCGCTGTGGAACCAGTACAACGAAACTGCAATCGAAAACTTCCGTCTTCCTACGGAGTACGAATTTGAGTACGCAGCGCGTGGTGGCAAAGAAAACGCTCCTTACCCATGGGGTGGCCCTTACGTCCGCAACACCAAGGGATGTCTGCTGGCCAACTTCAAGCCTGGCCGCGGTAATTACCCCGATGATGGTGGTGCTTACACCGTAGCTGCTGATGCTTACTACCCCAACGATTACGGTCTCTACAACATGGCTGGTAACGTTTCTGAATGGACAATCACCCAGTTCAACGAGAACGCAGGTAGCTTCATCCATGACTTTAACCCGGATATCCGTTACAACGCGAAAGAAGATGATCCAATCGCACTTAAGCGTAAGGTTATCCGTGGTGGCAGCTGGAAAGACGTTAGCTTCTACCTGCAGAACGGTACCCGTACCTTCGAATACCAGGATACAACCAAGTCTTACGTCGGTTTCCGTAACGTAATGTCTTACACTGGTCGCTCAATCAACGATTTCTAGGCAGAACTCTACTTTACCTATTTAACGATAGACCCTGCTTAAACGGTCATTTCCTGTAACCCGGGAAATGACCGTTTTCATTTTCCCGGTCCTTTACACTGCACCTGCGCCCCCGCCTCTTTCACTAAAGCGGACTGCCGGCGGCTGAACGGCACGGAGAGTGGCCTGAAGTGCGTATTAGGTTTGGTCGTGAGTTTGGTTGAGTGTTCTGCCTGGCTGGTATTCGCTGCCGATGGACTTCAGGAGGAGAGGCGACGTATATTTCCTGATCGTCTGCGTTGCCCGTTCATTCTTAACAAATTAAGAAATATATAACCTATCTTGTGGCATCAAAAACCTTCGATGCACGTTTTTTAGGTGCAAACCATCAAGAACTATGCTTAAGCAATTTTTCCTGGCTTCAATGCTTCTTTTCGCGGTTACTCTCGGTGCCCAGAAAGCTTTCCCCACGCCTGATCTGGTAACTTTAGATCAGCAACCGGTGGCCCTGTCTGATTATGTCGGTAACGGAAAACCAACGGTCATTGCCGTTTGGGCAACGTGGTGCCAACCCTGTCACATGGAGTTGGATGATATGAAGAGCTACCTCACCAAGTGGGAGACCGAATATGGTGCGCAGGTTCTTGCCATCAGCGTCGATAAGCGGCATATGGTCAACCGGATCAAGCCGTTGGTGAGCCGGAAAGGTTGGGATTACAATATTCTTGTAGATACCGAAGGTAAGCTACAGGGTAAGCTCGGCTTCCGCAGTATTCCTCAGATGTACATTCTCAATGGCGAAGGTGAAATTATAAAATCTTTCACCGGCTACCAGAGCAAGCGGGAACTGCAGGTCGAAAAGGCGATCAAAAAACTGACAGAGTAAATTCCTCTGCTCTTGCTGGAAACAGCTGATAACAGAAACGCAGAAATCAGAATGCGAAGTGCTGGGGTGATCCCACGCTGCGTTCTGGTTTCTGCGTTCTGATTTTCAGACAGATGATGACCGATCAATAGGGGATGATGGTCTTCGTTACCGGGTTATACGTCTACCTCGAAGGTGAGTTTTACGTTGACGCGGAACTTATCGACCTTGCCGTCCTTCACTGTGGCTGATTGCTCGTTGATGTAGACGGAACGGATGTGGCGGACCGACTTGGCGGTGGATTCCACCGCGTTCTTGATGGCGTCTTCGTAGCTTTCGCTGCTTTCACTGAGGACTTCGATTACTTTCAAAACTTTGCTCATCGCAGATGTATTTGTGGATAGCCGGTGATACCGGTATCCGGGTTTTATTGAAAAACACCAACGAGTACCAGAATGTGCGCCCGCGCACGCTCTACATCAAGCCTGAGATCGAGATCGGATACGGCAGGATTGGAATAATCAAGCAGTGGATAGGCGGTGGCTTGTTGGGTTTTTGCCACGATCTGCCCGTCGTCGGTGCCTAAATATAAACTTATTTCTGCAGGTTCCGGTCCAGCGGCGGCCGCTATAATTTTTTGACCTTCAGGATGTTGTAGTTTTCGGAGGGTGGCCCCCTCGTTTTCTCGCAAAGAATAACCGAAAAGGCACCATTCCCCCGGCTGTTTTTGCCAGTCGATTCCGGGCACAGAAGCCCGGACCTTATGCGCTGCAGCAAAAAAGCCGGTTGCTACTTTGTGGTAGTCCTGTTCCGGGATTTGCCGGCCACGCCGGCACAACAGACTGAGGGCTACGTAAGCCATTTCTTCGTTGGCTGCCACGAGGTGAAGTTGAAGCTGATACGCTCCGTTTGCCGGAGCTCTGAATTCCACGACTGGTGTCCCGTCCTCTTGTTGGTCGCGCGCCAGAATAGTTCCGGTTGAGTCGCGCAGGTACAGATCTACATCTGCCTGTTCGTAAGGCCCGGAGGCTACGAAAACATATTCAACGCCTTCTTCCAGCGAGACATTCAGGCTTACCGTGCCACCTATTGCTAAATGTGCGGCGGCAAGGTTCAAACCCGGTCGCCACTGATGATCGGAGAGCGCGACCATGAGGTTTCCTTTCTCGAAAGCGTTGCTCAGTACTCTTTGCGGACTATCGCTCAGGCCCTGAGTGAATACGTTTTCAGTAAGGATGAAAGTGACGGAAATAATCAACAGCACCCGGAGCATAAGAGACCGAAAAACAAAGGTGTGAAGTACTGTTACGGTAAAAAAACGGCTTCTGTCTGTAAAATGGAAAGCCATGCAAGTTGGGATTGTAGCGGCTGCCGGACACACCCGAAAAGGCAGAAGTACTCAGGGTATCGTTAGCTTCACGGAAGTGTGTGATTAATAAATGTACCAACAGGCATCAGGGCAGGTGGTTCAGTACGGCCTGGGCCGTTCGGAGTCCTGCTCCGGAATTATCGTTGCACAGCTCCTCCTGAGCGGTGGAAGCCGCTCCGTTGAAAGACTTTTTGATGGCTTCGGTCAACTCGTTTGAATTGCCGATGCTGAAGGCTCCTCCGCGTTTGATGGCTTCGGCGGCTTCCGGGAATTTTTGGTACTTCGGCCCGAAGATTACGGGGAGCCCGTACGCCATCGGCTCCAGCGTATTGTGCAGGCCTGTTTTGAAGCCTCCGCCCACGTAAGCAATTTTTCCGTACCGGTATGCACGGCTGAGAATACCGATAGTGTCCAGAATCAGAACCCGGCTTTTATTTACGTTCTCAGCCGTCGCCCTGGTGTAACGAACGGCCTGGAACCGGCTCTCCCAGTGCTGAATCTCGTTCTCATGAAGTTGGTGCGGAGCAAGGATCAGCCGATAATCAGAGGGCAGTTGGTCCCATACTTGTTCCCAGCAGGCTACGTCTTGCGGCCACACGGAACCCGCAATTATGGTGACGTTGTCACCGTGGGTGAAACTTTCAAGGATCTTGTCCGAAAAAGGGGTGCGGGCCAGCTGCAACGTCCGGTCCATTCGTGGGTCTCCGGCAACGATCACCGCCGAGGGGTCGATCTGCCCCGGCCCGGTGAGTAAGCTGCGATCGCCTTCTGTTTGAACGATAATAGCAGTAAAGAAGCCCAGCATCCGTCGCCACCATCCGCCCAGGCTTCTGAAAAACCACTGGGAAGGCCGGAAACTGGCGGCAATAAGAAAAGTGGGGATTGCTGCTTGATGAAGAGCCCGTAAGTGAAAATACCAGAACTCGTATTTGACGAAGATCGCAACCTCAGGTTCAACCTCTTCCAACCACTGCGTCGCCCGTCGGGGCCCGTCGGCGGGGAGGTACGCCACGTGATCGGCAAGAGGCTCATCCTTACATCTTTCGAAACCACTGGGACTGTAGAAAGTGAGCAGGACGCGCCAGTCGGGGCGGGCGGAGCGTAGCTCTTCCAGTACGGGGCGGCCCTGTTCAAATTCACCGAGGCTGGCGCAGTGCATCCAAATAAGAGGAGTGCCGTTCCGGGCGCCGGAGCGCAGGTGCAAGGGAAGGGACGAAGAGGCAGTGTTTTTACGGCCCTCAACCCAAAGCCTGGCTTGCTTTACACCAAATAATGCCGCCAGCCGAACAGCAAGGTGGTAGAAGGTTACAGCAATGCGGTAAAAAAACGTCAAAGGATTGGAAACTAGGAAAACAGGAGCCAGCTCCCGAGGTATTATTTATAGAATATCTCACGCCCTTCACCGAAGTAGAGAGGGATGATGAAGCCGGCTTTGACACCGAGTACGATGTCGGTTCGCCCTTCTGAAGATGGGGGAGCACCGGTAGGGATATCAAAGTTACGCAATGCCTTGGTGAAGCCGGCCATTACCTCAGCTCCAAGGTAGAAGTTGAGTCGGCGGTCTAACGCGAGTTGTTGGTAACCGATGAACTGATGGACAGCGAAGCCGCCGGTTAGTTGGTCGTAGCCAGGCAAGAGATTGTCGCGCAACTGAGGTACGACCTGAACCGCGTCTTCCTGAAACCGAATCCGGTGGAAAAAATACCCCAGGCTTGTTTTCAGATGAATGCCGGCCCGCTTGTTTTCCCCTAAAGCAAAGGTGTAGCCCGCAGCGGGGCCAATGAAAAGCTGTCGGTGCCGCAGCTGAATGTCTGCCGGAGATCGCTGGTTTCCGATGATAAAACCTTCGCGGGTACGCAGGCCTGAAAGGACATCTTCTTTCACTTCAGTCCCGAAACCGTACTGCACCCTGAATCCGAATTCAATATTTGAGTCCTTGGGGAGCCAGGTAACACCTCCGTCGATAGACCAGCCGGCACCGAAACGGTCGCTGAGGTCTCCGGCACTGGTGAAGGGGCCGTACCCGAGGTCAATAAGTATCGCCGCGTCCAGGTTTCTGGCCCCGGCGAGACCCTGAGCCCCGAGGGCTGAGGTGAGGAGGATAGCAAGTGAGAAGTATAGCGTCTTTAGCATTCGGCAAAGGTAAGACAGCGGGGTTGTCTTAATGCATAATAGCTTGTCTGCTGTAAGGCATTGGGGTAAAATAGCCTCGGGAGGAAGTAGGGTTTGTTGAGCTGATGGCTGGTTCCGGACCCGGAATCCAATTTTTTAGCCCATCAGCTTTTCTTTCTGCATCTGGTATTCTTTTTGGGTCAGAACACCTGCATCATGCAGTTCGCGCAGCCGGGTAATTTGCTCCAGCAGGTCCGGGCCGGGGGGCGGAGCATCAAATGCTGGCGGAGGAGGAGGCATGGTTTCTGTCGTCCGGGGCGGGGGCGGAGCGTTGAAGTTCTCGATCGTTTCGGTTTCGTCGACAATCGGGGTGTCCGTTGCTTTGGGCTCGGTGAGCTCCAGAAGATTGAGCCTGCGGAAATTGTTGGCTCTGAAACTACGGTACGAAGAATGCTTGCGCAAGGCCGCAAGCGCGGGGTGCTTCTCGATGCGCTCCGGCTTGGGCAGGCCGAAGGTGACGGACAGCTCGAGATGACGAAGCGATTCGCCATACTGGCCAAGTTGAGCGTAGGAGCAAGCGAGGTTGAAATGAGTGCCAGGGTCACCAAGGTCAGCTTCTGAGGCTTCGGTGAAAGCCTCGATGGCCAGGTCGTAGTCGCCGGTACGGTAATAACGGATGCCCTCGGCCTTGAGCGCTTTGGTGTCGCGGTGGGCGTAGGGTGCAGCGATGCCGAGCGGCTGATTTTCGCCCAGCGAATCTTTATCGTACTTCTTGAGCCATTTTTTTTCGGGCGTAGCCCAGAAAACGATGGCCGTTATGATTGGGGCAATGACCATAGTGGCGATTACCATCCCGAAGAAAACCTCTCCGTCGCTATCGTTAACAAGGTTAACCAGTACAATCGCACCAAAGAATCCAGCAAATTGCATAACGCCCCGGAACCACTGGCCGAGGTAAAAACGATGAACCCCAAACATGCCCAAAAAGAAGGCAAAGAATCCGGCAAGAGTTTTATTCAGCATGGTGAAGTGAGAATGAGTGTTTGGTCCGTAAGGTCAGAACAATAACGATAAAATAGTTACCCATAGATACGACAAGGAGCGGAAAAGGATGTACGGGAGGGTATATTTTTTCGACGTGAAGCCCTGCTTCGTGGACCAACATTTGCTCACCCTGCTATTTTTAACCGGTGCCGGCACCTGCGGCCCCGCCCACCGATGTAGCTTCTGCCAGGACGAATACGTTGCAAAACAACCCCGGTTCAGAGCAATACTACTGTTTCGCTGCGCCTATTTCTGCCTTTTTTTGCGCGCCAATTATCCTGAGTTCCTCACGGATGCCGAGAAACGAAAGGTAGGGGAGGAGCCGCTCCAAACGGCTCAACTCTTCTACTGATGTAACCTGGTGAAAGGCTGACCTCAGCAGGTCGGTTTCCAGTTGCCGCCACTCAGGACGGGCCGCTGCTTTCTTGAGCACCGCAACGTTCATGAGCCTGTAATTTGAGTTGGGAGCGTGGGCCAGAACGGCTTCGATCATCCGAGTAGGCTCAGTGAGTTGATCGAATATTTTGTCGGCGACATTGAGGACGACAGTATAGATTTTTTCGTACCGCGACGTCAGCAATTCCCGGATACGTTGTTCGATGGGGAGGGGAATCTCCGGTGTTGCTTTTTGCGCCTGCACCCAAGTATCGAGTTGGAGCAACGCACAGCGTTGCAGCCAGGGTTCTGAGCGGTTCAGGTAGGAAAGGATCAGCCCGAAAAGCTCGTCGGGCTGCGCGCTCACTACGAGCTTTCGCCAGTTGGGGCCAAGCATTTGCGGCCAGGTAACGGGGGCTGCCGTATTGAGGGAAGGGGTGTCAACTTTAGCGTTCATATCACCGAGGGTGACCCGTATGCCCGGGGGCTCCCGGTCGATCAGCTCAGCGATGAGATCAAATAAGCGCAGGTTCTCTTCCTGATCGAACCGTCCCCGGATCACGGTGCCGGGGGAAGGATGGTGAGTAGCCCGCAGGGCACTGAAAACTTCGCCCGCCAGGGAAGGATGCTCGTCGAGAACGGTCATAATGCTTTGGTGAACATCATCGCCTTCCAGACGGCTGATCACTCTGAGGTAGTCTTTTACCTGACCACGATCGTGCAGTAAAGAGTGTTGTAATTCCAGAATCCGGGCCTTGTTGGCGGGGACGGCGAGGGCGATCAGCGCATTGAGCAAACCACTGGCAAAGGGATGGCGGCCGGGGCGCTCCAGTTCGCTGAACAAATACTCTGCTGAGCCAGGCGTATCCAATAAGCCGATTAGCTGGTACACCACTCTGCGGTCTTCGACTTCCCGCACGAGGTGGATAATGGAAAACAACCAGGGCTCCAGAGCCTCAGCATCGCAGTTACCGCTTCTCAGCAGCTTTGCGATGACCCTGAATGCGTCTTTAGCTTTTTTCTGCAGAAAAAGAGCGGGCCGGGCTTCGGGATGCTCGAGCCAAAAGGATGCCCGGCGGGCATACAGCGGGGCATCGTTGCCGCCCGCAGGGCTGGAAAGAGGAGATGTTTTCCGGAATGTTCTGCGTAACAACTTGAACTCAGGCGGACTGTCGTTAATCCAGGCTGCGGCTTCGGCCCGGTAAGCCAGGTTGTCTGCCAGTTGCTGGAAATATTCGCGTGCACTTTCCCACCGGTCTCCGTAAGTGATCCGGAAAACAGTCTCCGGCAGCTGAGCGGAAGCGGATGTAACAGCCAGTACTTCTCCATCCGGAGAGAGTTTTATCTCGAAACCGGCGGGGCCATAATCTTCAGTCGGTACAGTTATTGTGCTTGTCATTCGGGAGGGAAGTTACACAGTTTTTGGGCTGCGGGAATACGGAAATCAGCGGGAGTTTTTGCGACCGATCCTAATCTGTGATCGCCACGATCGCATCTTCTCCCCATGGGGGGCTCGGAGGTCTCCGGCGGACGCCGTCGTCGAGGTCGAAGATGCCAAAAATAACCGGCGTATTGAACCGGTGGGTCGGGTAGCGGGTAAAGCCGTCGGTAAGCACCAGTACGGAGTCCGGGGCAGGGTTGAGGTCGAGTGCAGCGAGGATGCCCGCGGTCATGTCTGTCCCGCCACCGCCGGGTAGCGATTGCAGCCGGTAAGCTTCCTGCCCGGCCAGTATCCGGACGGGTTCATAGGCAGTGTTGTCGCAGGGGATGATCGTGACCGGATATTGGAACGTGCGCAATACGGCAGCGACTTCGCCCAGCGCACGAGATAAGAGTTCGGGGCTCATGGAGCCGCTGGTGTCTACCACCACAGCGATGCGCGCGGTACGATCCCCCCGCAGGGACGGGGTAAGAATGGGGTGGTAAACAGATTGCCGCCTGCTGGGGCGGCTGAAACTGTAGTCTATCCGGCTGCCGATGCCGTTTTGCAGGGCGACACTCATGCGGTTGCCCAGCTTCGCCCGCCAGTTGATCTGAGGGTGAAGGATGTCTTCGGTCCAGTTTCGCCAGCCACCGGGTGTTGCTTTATTACCCGCTTCTTTCATCCGGCGGGCTACTTCACGCCGGAGCACCTGATCGTCGAGAGAGGAGATGTTTTGGCGCTCGTTACCATCTTCCCATTCACGCTCCTGGTGGTGGGCTCCGCTGCCGTCGTCGTGGTTGGCCGACAGATCGGGATGGCTTTTGCTGATCCCCTCGAAGTAAGTCTCGGCCAATAACCCACGCTGGTAGCCGAAGTCTTCGGGCAACATGCCGGGGTAGGCCGCCGGCATCCGCATCCCGGGCCATTCGGTATCGTTAATTTCAAAGTCTGCAGCAATGTTCCACAGGCGTGCGGCATCCGGGCCGTGGACATTGAAAGCCTTAGCACGCTCGGCGTGCTGCCTCAGCCGGTGACTGATCTCGTGGATCCAGATGAATGCCAGTTCGGCAAGGGCAACAGGGCGTTCCCTGCTATGCCAGATGTCGTCCACCACCGTGGGGTTCCAGTACACATTGTAATGCAGGTCGATGGCTGCCACATCCACCGATTCAGACAAGATTATGCGGCAGCGGAACAGGGCTGGTGCAAACCAGGGGAGTTTTTCTGCCGCGTAAGCCCTGGCGAAGCGTAAATGAGAAATCATGGAGAAAACGGTTTCGTAGAGGCGGGTGCGCAGAAAGTACCGGGCAGCGGCTGAGATTATCGGTGGTTACGGGGCCGTTGTTTATTATACGACCGTACAGCCACGATTAGCCGCGGCCAGCAGGTGGCTAACTGAGCACTTCAATAAACTCCCGTAACCCCTCATCACTGAACAAACCGTTGATCGATGCTGAGATAGCTGAGAATTTATCCGGTCCCGCAGCCTGGCCTTTGGCCATGAGCCTTACGAGCCACGTAGTGCCGGCCAGTTCTTTGAGCGGAACGAAAATAACGTCGCGCCGCCCGTCGGCGAAGGCGCGCGCAGCGAGGTCGAGGTAAGGCTCAGACCAGGTCAGGAGCCGGTCGGAGTCGAGTTCTTTTTTGAGGTAATCGTTTAGGCCGGCGAATAAGACAAACAATTCGCTGTCGTCGAGGTCTTCCACCGGCACGGAGACCTGCCCGGTGAGGACTTCTTTGGGGTCGGGCAACCGAAGGTTGCGCAGGTACTCGAGGAGCATAATGGCCGTTGCCTCGCCGAGGCAGCCCGTCGTAAGTTCGAAGAGGACCTGGTTGTTCGTATCGTCATCGATGCGGTAGCCGAGCAAATCTGCCGTAGCGAGAAGTGCAGCCGCGAAATCCCAACTGCGCGGGCTGGCGAATCCGTATTTGTTCTCTTCGGGGTTGGCGTGCAGAGCGTCGGGTTTTACGCGCAGAAAACCAGCGATCCGGGTCTGGAAAAACCGTAGTTTTTGGGCGTGAGCGGAGACATCTACCTGAGGCAGTGCGCCGGGCTCCCAGCCACTGGTGAGCGAGTGCACGTACAAATCGGTCGAAACATCCCAGTTCAGGTGAACGAAACGGTTGCGCAGGGGAGGGGAAAGCTCCCAGCCTCCGACCATAAGATCGGGAGGGTTTGCCGCCGCTACGATTCGTACACCAGGGGGGAGCGGGTGAAAACCCACTTTGCGTTCGAAGACCACCCGCAGGAGAGCGGATTGAACTGAAGGCGGAGCGGTACTCAATTCGTCGAGGAACAGGATTCCGTCGCCATCGTCAGGGAAATCATCCACCCAGCGGGGGACGGCGTACCTGACACGTCCGTCTTCGAGAACGGGAAGCCCGCTGAAATCGGTCGGGTCGTGAATGGATGCAATCAGGGTGGTTACGGGCAGTTGTTCGTGGGCAAGCCCTTCAATAAAGCTGGACTTCCCGACGCCGGGCCGGCCCCATAGCAATACCGGGATGCCGACGTCTCCTCGCGGAGCAGGTGTGGCCAGGGCAATGAGTAACGATTCGGCACCGGTAGGGAGGTTCTGGAGGGTATTATTCACGGTTGAAATCAACGTTTGGACCGGAAAGAAGGTTGCAGGACGCCAGGGATTGGATTTTTATCTTTTCGGAAGCGTGTGCGGCGAACAATCCCAATGAGGGTGCGCTATAGCAGTACATCACTATCAGTAAAATACACTATTATGAATATTCTTGCCTGGATCATACTTGGCCTTATCGCCGGCGCAATCGCCAAATGGATTCACCCCGGTGAAGATCCCGGAGGGTGGATCGTCACGATCCTCATTGGTATTGTCGGTGCTTTCGTCGGCGGGTTCATCACGCGGACACTCGGCATCGGCCCATCCGAGACCGACGTTGTTAACCTGTGGTCGATCATTGTTGCCGTTTTCGGAGCAGTTATTTGCCTTTGGGCTTACCGTAAGTTCTCCTAGTACAGTGAACCTAAATATACTCGGGCGTATAAGCGCTTCTCTTGCACAAAAGGGAGGCGCTTTTCGTGGCCGTACGGTAACCGAGGCGACCACCACCTGACCGGGTAGGGCGCGGCCGCGGGTGCAAAGCCGGTTGAAGAAGAAAGCTCCTGCCGGTAAAAGAGTAAGCCGGAAGGCGACTTCAAGGCGTATTTAACCCAAAAATATCTCTGCCGCCACCTACTACCATACAACTCAGTCACATTGCTACCTTTGCGCCGTGATGAAAGCTCCCCTGAAATACTGGCTGTTCCGTGCCACCTCTGCCGTACGTTGGTACCTCGGTGCAAGTACTCGTTACGATGTACACTCGCCCCACCTGGTTGAATTTATCCGGGAGGTCTACCGCGACGACCGGCACTACCATGCTTTCGACCTCATCGCATCCGTCAGGAATTATTGGCGGGGAAGGCCGGGAACGGTCAAATTGCAGTCACTTGGAGCACCGAGCAAGACAACGAGCAAAAGCGAGCGAACGGTCCGGTCTCTGGTGGCAACCAATGCCATCGATGACGATTGCGGACGCTTTCTCTTTCGCCTGGCACTCTGGCTCAGGGCAAAAAGCATCATCGAGTTCGGAACCAACGCCGGCATCTCTACGCTGTACCTCCATGCCGCCGATACCCGGGCTACACTCCATACCGTAGAAGGAAACGCCGACGTTGCAGCCCTGGCAAAAGAAACCTTCGCCAAAGCCGGCGTTGGCTCCGGCCTGCACGCTCACGTAGGGCTGTTTACCGATTGGCTTGAGGACAGCCCGCACAAATCGGTACAAGCTGTGGTCCCGGTGGAGCGGATGCCCATCACCACTAAGGTACCAGACAACGAACCACTGGACCTGTTCTTCCTGGACGGAGACCACCGTTACCAGCCCACCCTGGACTATGTCCGCGCCTTGCTACCCAGCCGCTCAGAGAATGCTGTCTTCGTCATCGCAGACATCCACTGGTCGGAAGAAATGGAGCGCGCCTGGGAAGAACTGAAGTTGTTTCCGGAAGTGACAGCCTCGGTGGACGTCTACCATTTTGGCCTTCTTTTTTTCAAGGAAGGGGTTTCCGGGCCTCACATCAGCCTCATCTCAACGAGGTTCAAGCCCTGGCGGCTTGGTTTTTTCGGCGCACAGGGGTAGCGGCAGAATTTCCAACTTCAAGGTCGAGGTGTCTCCCAAATGACAATTACCTCCATCCGGTAAGGATTAAAGCTAATATTACGGCACAAAAAAGCCCTCCGGTAAATTACCAGAGGGCCAAAATTATGGTATGTCAGAAAGCTTTCTCTTAAGACAGAACTCCGGTTCTGAGAACCGGTGGGATCTGTTTGTGTGTTGGTATTGAGGCTTTTGGACCAAAAAAGGAAGCGTTTTCAGCCTCAATACTTGCCGAAAGTAGTCCTTTAATGGGAACCGGCCAAAGTTATAGCGTTTTATTTTTCGAGTCGCAACCCCATGATTGTGGGGTTAGGGTGGGGCCGGAGTAATCGGGAGCCCTTCGTTTGAGAAGGGGATAGGGCATATCTTGCGGACATTACCAAAGCTTACCGTTTCTACCCATGCGTACCCTTCTCACTCTGCTCTGTTTAACCCTGCTCTGCACCTGCGTCAGCGCCCAGACCCCGAATAGTATTCAGACCGCTAATACTTTGCTGCAAGCGGGGCCGATGCTGGGGTACTGCGAGCAGCGGGAAGTCATGATCTGGGTTCAAACCAAGTTGCCCGCCCTGGTAAAGGTTGAATACACCGACGATGCCGGCCAGACGATGACCACTAACGAAGTGAAAACAAGCCGGGAAACGGCCTACACCGCAAAAATGATCGCAGACCAGGTTCAGCCCGGCCAGCATTATACCTACCGGGTTTTTATTGACGGGAGCGCAGTAGAGTTGGATTACCCGACAGAATTTACCGCTCAAAAGATCTGGCGCTGGCGGGAAGATCCGCCCACCTTTCAGGTTGCGCTGGGCAGTTGTACCTACATCAACGAGCCAGCATACGATCGGCCGGGCGAGGGCTACGGCAGTGAGTACGAAATCTTCACCTCCATCGATCAGAAGAACCCGGATCTTATGATTCACCTGGGCGATAATATGTACCTCCGCGAGCCAGACTGGTACACAAAAACTGGCTATCACCACCGCTATACCCATACCCGAAGCCTGCCCGAAATGCAACCCTTGCTGGCGCGTACCCACCACTACGCTACCTGGGACGACCACGATTACGGCCCTAACGATTCTGACCGGACATGGGTGCTGAAGGAAGTAGCAAAAGAAACCTTTGATGCTTTCTGGGGCAACCTCACCAGCGGGTTACCGACCAGTAAGGCCGAGAGTGGTTTCGCGGGAATTACTTCTACCTTCCGCTACAACGATACCGACTTTTTCCTGCTCGATAACCGTTCTTTCCGCACTCCGAACGATCAGAAACGAGCCGACAATAAAACAGTCCTGGGCAAAGCCCAGCTCGAATGGCTGGTCGAGAGTCTCATTTTCAGCGACTCGCCCTGGAAAATGGTTTGCATCGGTGGTCAGGTGCTGAATACCGTAAAGGCCGGAGAAACCTACGTTAACCTCGCTCCGCAGGAGCAGGAGTACCTGCTGCGCCGCATTACGGAAGAAAATATCACCGGTGTGGTCTTTCTTACCGGAGACCGCCACCATACGGAACTGTCTGAGCGTCGCCTGAGCAACGGGAAAATGATCTACGACCTCACCATCTCCAGCCTGACGGCCGGAACGGGCTCGAGCCGCTCCGAGAAAAACACTTACCGCGTACCGGGGACGCTGGCCGTAGAGCACAATTTTGGGGTGCTTACCTTCTCCGGGCCACTTAAACAAAGAACACTAAAGGTCGAAGTTTTCGATACGGAGGGGAAAGAAATCTGGACCAAAATGCTGGACAAATAACCTAACCAGAAGGTGAAAAAAGAAAGCCAGAAGCTATGCACATAGCTTCTGGCTTTCAGTTTGCGCCGCCCGAATCTGGTTTCAGCCGTAGCTAAACGGGGAGGCAGGGGGTTATGACTGGTCAGGAAGAATCCTGACCAATGAAGTGATACAGCCTGGAGATACAACTTAGTCGTTGAAGACCTCAACGTCGCGGTTTCTGACCACCAGGTCAGTGAACTTCCCTTTGAAACGGGTAGCTTTCACGATGTGGTTGTCGATCCAATGGTAGTTGCCGCCACGCGGCTTACCCATCAGCATGCTGTGCCACTTGAAGTTGTGTTTCTTGAGCCAGTACTCGGTGATTTCGCGGTGCTCTTCGGTACGGGAGGTAAAGAAGGTGATAATGTGACCTTCTTCGTACCATTTATTTACGATGCGGAGCGCATCGGGGTAGGGCATACACGTACCCATGCGTTCGGGCTCTTCGTTGGGGATGTCATCGCAGATAGTACCGTCGATGTCGATCAGGAAATTTTTCACACCAGCGGCCAATACCGGGCTGATGAGTTCACCTTTTTCGTTGAAGGTGGTTTCAAGATCTTTTTCACTCGTATCCATAGTAGGAAGTTTTCAACTTTGTTATTTCGGGGGGGGAGTTCGCTTAAGCTACCACAAAGATAAGAAATTACGGGACCTGCGTTGGGCAGATATAGCATTTGATCACGCGCTTTTCCGTTACTTTACGGCTTCTAAAACTAAGAATTCATGCAATACGTAGCTCTCGTTACCGGTGCGTCCTCAGGTGTTGGCGAAGCACTGGCTCCTCTTCTCGCTCAGCGCGGCTATAAGGTTTTCGGTATGAGCCGCCGGAGCGTTGATCTACCGGGAGTCACTTCTTTACCGGCTGATATTTCCGATGCCGACGCGCTGAATAAAGCAATAGAAAGGCTGATCGAAGAAACGGGGCGATTGGACGCTGTATTGCACTGTGCGGGAATTGGTGGTGCGGGGCCGGTAGAGCAAATGCCCACGGAGCGCGCGCGCCGGATCATGGAAACCAACTTCTGGGGCAGTTGGAATCTTTGCCAGGCAACCCTTCCGTACCTGCGCAAGAGCGACCGTGGTCGCTTGCTTCTGGTTGGAAGCATCGCCGGGTTTATGGGCATTCCCTTTCGGTCGGCCTATTGTGCAAGCAAGGCCGCATTGAAAGCAATGTCGGACAGCCTCCGGATGGAAGTTCAGGGCAGTAACCTTGAAGTTACGATGGTTGCGCCGGGGGATATTGCTACCAATTCCATCGCAACCCAGTACCGTCAGCCGGTGGAAGACCTTGATCCTCTCTACCGGGAGCGCTACAAAAAAGCCGACGACGGGATGGCCGCCAACGTTGACCACGGAATGGATGCCGCCTTCGTGGCCGAAGCGATGTACCAGATCATGGAAAAGGACCAACTGAAGCCCTACTATGCCATCGGCGAGTTGCTGCAGCGGGCCAGCGTGAAAGCCAGTCGCCTGCTGCCCGGGCACTTATGGGAAAAAGTACTGGGGAAGTACTACAGCTGATAGTCCTTCAGAACAGTCTGCAACGGAGGGCTGGCTTTAGCTCAGCCACGAAATTGCCCGCTTGCGCTCCGTAGTGCCGAAGGCGGAAAGCTCGAGCCCCGGTGTCAGCAGGTCACTGAGGCGAACGGTGGTTTTCAGCCAGCTTTGATCGCCGATGATGGCCATGCGTTCTACGTTTTTATACTGCTTAACGGAGGTCTTCAGGTCTTCCATGAGGGCCTTTCCGGAAAATCCGGCAGAGGTGACGATCTCGAGCATTATGCGGGCTTGCCCGTACTTGGCGGCCTGTTCTTCGATGAGGGTGTTCAGGCGGTCGTAGTCCGCAATACCCATCTTACCGATTATGGCCACGCCGAGCAGGTGCTCGTGGCCGAGGTCGATTTCCTTGAGTGCTTCGGATACTTCGGGGGCTACGTCGAGTTTCAGCCACTCGTGCGCGAGTTCGCCTTCGTTGAGGGCAAATGTTTTCACGTTCATGCGTGGTGTCAGCCAGTCCAGACTGCCCGAAAGCGAGGCCAGCCAACCGTGATCGGTGAGGATGGCGTATTTCTCGATTTTGTCCCAAAGCTCAGTTTTTGCCTTGAGAAGCTTCCAGAAAGTTTGAAAATCCTGAAAGCCGCCGATGTTTTTGATATTACCCAGCAGCCGTAGCTTTCCGTGGGTAATTACCTTGGCTTCAACGGCCATGAGGAGCTTACGCATGCCTTCATCGTCTACTTCACCGTCGAGGGTAAAGCCTAAAAGATTAGATTGGGAAAGGGGAAATACAGAAATCATTAGGTAGAACTTTGGACTGGTTGTTCGTGGTAAAGGAGGTCAGAGCTTTGACCAAACCACCTGAAGTTATAACGCAACATAGGCGTCGTGGTTAAATCAGAGGCCGATCTTTCGACCAAACCGCTGAATTGTCGGACGATTAAACGGGCGCGGACGCGGGTGCAAAGAAGGTTAGGGTAACAGACCTGCGGGAATACGCGTACCTTGCCGCCAAAGATTCTAAAGAATAACTGATTCATGCTTCCCCTAACTAACGATATTGTTTTCTTCGACCTTGAGGCCACCGGCCTCAACATTACCCAGGACCGCATCGTGCAGGTGGGCTTCGTCAAACTATTTGCCGACGGCCGCCCTGCGGAAGAACTGGAAATGAAGATCAACCCCGATTACCCCGTTAATCCCGAAGCGGCGGCCATCCACGGCCTCACCAACGAAATGCTGGAAGGGGAACCAACCTTCAAGGAAGTTGCCCCGCAACTCTTTGACTTCATCGGAGATGCTGATCTCGGTGGCTACAATTCCAACCGGTACGATGTGCCGCTGCTGCAGGAAGAATTTTACCGCGCCGGGATTTATCTCGACACGAGCAAGCGCCGGCTCATCGATGCCCAGCAGATCTTCTACCGCATGGAGCCACGTACTCTCTCCGCCGCCCTGAAGTTCTACTCCGGAAAAACAATGGAAAACGCCCACGATGCACTGGCTGATGTACGGGCTACCGTCGATATCTTCGAGGGCCAGCTGAAAATGTACGCCGGAGTTGATTTCGAAAAGGAAGACGGGGAAACAATTCAGCCCTTCGCCGATATGGATACAATTGCGGCCTTCTGCCAGGATGATCGATTCCTGGACGCCACGCGCCGCCTCAAAAAAGGGCCCGACGGAACACCACAGTTTAATTTCGGTAAGTATGCCGGCCAAAACGTTGCCGCGGTGTTCAATAAAGATCCGCACTACCTGAAATGGATCCTCAGCAAAGACTTCTCCACGGAGGTGAAGGCGCTCGTCAAGGCAATTGATGATCAGCGGAGAGGGAAGTAAAGGTTGGGGAGGAACAATTTCCCTTTATCCCTTTATAACCACCCGGGTTTCTACCCGGCCGTCTCCGTCCTCCAGCCGGAGGAAGTAGTGGCCCGGAATAAGCTTATGGTTGTCCATAAAATCAAAGCGCAGCGTATTGCCGCCAGCTTTGAATGCTTTGGGCTGCCAGTGGTGAAGCGTCGTTCCGTTGGGTGCGTACAGGTCTGCTTGCAAAGTGCCGGGGCTGGTGGATTCGAAGTCAATGTTCAGGTAGGTCGTGAATGGGTTGGGGAATACCGTTGCCTGCTGTAGGTAGGTTGCGTACTCTGAAACGGGAAGCACGTGTGTTGTCGTTCGGCTGGTACTGTGAATACCGCCTGCTAAAGTAGTGTACTTACCAACAGCTCTGTAAGCAGTAACGGTGACTTCATCCAGGGTTGTGCTTGATTCTTCCAAAATAACATCCAGAAAAGGATCATGAAGAAATACTGCTGCATCCAGACTGTAGACCTCGGTCTTGAAACCCATAAAGCTGATCCTGACGGTATCGCCAGTAGTGGCCCGCAGGGTGAAGTGTCCGTCGATGTCCGTAACGGTCCCGTGCGTGAGGTACTTGCCAGAGTAGATCGCTACGGTTGCGTAGGGCAGGGGTTGGCCGTCGGCATCAGAAACGATGCCGTTGAGATTGAAGTCGCGGCCAGGTTGCTGAACAGGTTGGTGGATGGCGGACTTAGCTTTCGGCTCAGCTTCCAACTGGGCAGCGATGCTTCCGCTGAGCAGAATACCCGCGGCGGTCAGCCAGGTACGCCATTTACTGGCACGGGCGTGCTCTGCGATGATAGGACGGCCGAGTTGGTCAGGGCGGAAACGGCCGCAAAGCCGACCATTGGTTGCGCTTAGGTGAGCGTGGATTTCCCGGTCGGTAAAAGTGCTGAAGTCCGTCAGGTTGCGAACGCAAACTGCGCAATGGCGTTCGTTTGGGGCAGTTTGGGGCATTTTGTCCCAATCTTCTGTGCACGGAGTAGGGATGTTGATTTGTAAGGCTTGCTTCATGGTGAGTGGGTTGTGGACCCTGGATGCCCCAATTCAGGAGAATGCATAATTTCATCCCGAAATGATCGAAGAATGATCCCGGAAGGCTAAAAATAACCGAAACAGTTTATACGTTTATATATTTATGGTCGGCGCAAGCAGGGAAACTGAACTTACAGGACACTTTTGCTTTTTATAAATATAAGCATTGCACCTGCGCCCCCGCCTAATCAATCAAAGGCCCATCGTTTCTGTACAAATCACTTCGGGCGCTCCTGTCCGCTGAGGTTGTAAGGCGATTGTGGTCTACTATTCAAGAAAAACCAACTTTATGATCAGAGTATCGCTTTTCGCCCTTTTTGCTTGCTTTTCTATTAGTCTTCACGCACAGTCTGCCGCGAAGAACTACAATTATTCAGCTCCGGAACTGGTGGGAAACCTGGACCATGAACTGGATGAAATTTCAGGGCTTTCGGTTGCACCCGGAACCCGCAATGAACTGCTTGCAATTCAGGACGAAGAAGGAAAAATCTTTCGCATCAATTCTAAAACCGGAGCTTTGCTTTGGGCAATCACCTTCTGGAAAGACGGTGATTACGAAGCCGTTGAAGCAGTAGGAGAGGACATCTGGGTCTCGAAAAGCACCGGCACGCTTTACCACGTCACCAACGCCGGGAAACCAAACCAGCACGTCGAAAAGTACAATACTGACCTTACGGGAGACAACGACGTAGAGGGGCTGGCCTACGATAAGACCAATAACCGCCTCCTCCTGGCCTGTAAGAAAGATGCTAAAGACGACGGGAACGACAAAAACGGTCGCTACATCTACGCCTTTGACCTGGCCACCCACAAACTCAGTAAGAAACCGGTTTTCGCCATCGAGCTCGAAGCGGTGAAAAACTACCTCGCTGCCTGCGAAAAAACCACCGACCACGAACGCCTTTGCGATTTTTTCATCAGCCGCGATGAGTATGACCTGGCGCCATCAGCACTGGCTGTTCACCCGATGACCGGCCAGCTTTTCCTCACATCTTCGGTGGGCAAAGTACTGATGGTGCTCAATCCCGACGGGAAGATCGACCACATGGAGCGGCTGGATAAAAAACTCTTCGCCCAGCCCGAAGGGCTGGCGTTCGCCGAAGACGGAACCCTGTTCATCAGCACCGAAAAGAAAAAAGCTGACTACGCTCGGGTCTACCGTTTGCCCTACAAAGTGAGCCGTTAAAAGAAGTCGCCTCTGCCGGTAATTGCAGGGCCGGCTTAGCTTCATTGCTTCAACAAAAAAAGCGTTCAGTATTCAGGCTGCCTTAAATGGAAGCCTGAATACTGAACGCTTTTTTATTGAGGATACACCGAAAGATTGATCCGGAATATCCCGCTCTTGAATCAGAGCTTAGACATGCAGAATGCTAGTCGACCGAGGTACTCACCGCTGCGGCGAGTGCTCCTTCGAGGTCGCTTACCAAATCTTCAACGTCTTCCACCCCAACGGAGAGGCGGATGAGGCTATCTGTAAGGCCCACGCTCAGGCGCTGCTCGCGCGGGATGCTTGCGTGGGTCATACTCGCCGGGTGGCCAATCAGGGACTCCACTCCGCCGAGGGATTCCGCAAGGGTAAAGTAGTGGGTGTTCTTCATCACCTGAGTGGCTGCTTCGAGGGTGTCCTCCTTGAGGTCGAAAGAAACCATGCCGCCGAAGTCACGCATCTGTTTTTTAGCAATCTCGTGCCGGGGGTGGTCCTCCAGACCTGGGTAGTAGATGTTGGCTACGAGGTCATTGTTTTGCAGCACCTTCACAATCTGGCGGGCGTTCTCGCAGGCCCGCTGAACCCGCAGGTGAAGCGTCTTAATGCCCCGAAGTACCAGGAAACAGTCCTGTGGGCCAGGAACCGCACCCGCGGCGTTTTGCAGGTAGTAGAGTTTTTTCGCTGTTTCCTCGTCGTTGAGGATTACTGCGCCCATCACTACGTCGGAGTGACCACCAAGGTATTTGGTAGCAGAGTGGAGCACGATGTCGGCACCGAGGGTTAGTGGCTGCTGGAGATAAGGACTTGCAAAAGTATTATCGACGACAGAGATAATACCGTGGTCTTTGCTGATGGCCGTGAGCGCCTCGATGTCAACGATGTTGAGCATCGGGTTGGTAGGCGTTTCGATCCAGAGCATCTTGGTGTCTTTGGATATTTCCCGCTCTACGTTGGCCGGGTCGCGCATGTCGATGAAGCGGGACTTGATGCCGAAGGGACCGAACACTGCGGTCAGTAGCCTGTAGCTGCCGCCGTAGAGATCATCGGACGCCAGAACTTCGTCTCCCGGTTGCAGAAGCCGGAGTACATTGTCCATCGCCGCAAGGCCGGAACTGAAACAGATGCCGAATTTACCTTTTTCGATGGCTGCGAGGTTGTCTTGCAGAGCGGTACGGGTGGGGTTACCGGTGCGGGCGTACTCGTAACCTTTGTGTTTGCCTGGTTCTTCCTGGGCGTAGGTCGAGGTCTGGTAAATCGGGGTCATTACGGCACCGGTCTGAGGGTCAGGGCTGAGGCCTCCGTGGATGCATTGTGTTGCGAAGTTGGCGTCTTTTTTTGCGGACATGGTTTGGTTTTATTTTGCTTGTAAACAGATGAATCCGTGCTTAGTTGGTGCCAACACCGTCGGAGGGTTTGCCAGCGACAAAACCTTTGGTTATACGCTGTAACCTACTGTGTACATTGGCGATGTACTGCTCGGAAAACAGCACTAAGCCCTGGCTTGCGGGAGTTGTGTAGCTCGTTACCGGGCAGAGGAAACCGCGAATCCTGGGGTTGTCAACAAAAAAGCACCCAGCATCCGGTGTTCAGGTTGTCTCGGATGACGGCCTGAACGCCGGGCACTGGGTGCTTTTATGGCAAATAGCCATGAAGTGGCAGAGGGCTAGTCATTGACACACTCGGTAGCGTAGATGTAGGCGTGCTCGGCAAGGTCAGACCATTTGGTTTTCTTGCTGGTTTTTACGCCTTCGCAATCACCGAAATAAGCGACGAATTCGGTTTTGTAGTCCTTCTTTTTAAGGCGGATGGCAGTTTTAGCACCATTTTTTTTCACGTAGTAGCTTTTTGCATCGCCACCCGCGGAGAGGGGGCCGATGCCAATGCTTGCGGTTTCTTTCGCCAGCGGATCGAAGTAAATCCGGACTCCATCGGAAAAGTGTGGGTTCAGGAGTTGCATGAGGAGTTCCATCTGCTTTTTCTTGACCTGTACATTGGTGTTCTCGAGGTAGACGTAGCCATTGGTGAACATCTCTTCGTTGAGGTCTTTGCCCCAGTGCTGAACCTTGAGGTCATCGTAGAAGGAACTCAGCTTGCTCAGGTTGGTAGGTTGGAAGTAGCCATGCTTAATGTCAGAACCTTCAAGTTTGTGGGTTTTACCTTCGGTGTCTTTGATCTTGATGTACTTCGTAATGCCTTTTTTGCGGTCGAAATCCTTGACGTTACCAACGATTTCTGTTCCGTCCTTGAGGGTGATGTACGATAGTTTTTTCTTTGAAAACTGGTAGGTGGGGTTCATCAGGCCCGGGGGCTTTTCCTGGGCGGAGGCAAAGGTGGCGGCGGTTAGTACTACGGCGAGTACCATTACAAGGCGGGAGATAAATGATTGCATAACAGGGTTTTTTAGTGCAGGCACCCTACGTGAGGGTGGCCCGGTTAGAAGTGTGGTTACAGGGTAATAATGTTGTGACACAAATGTAGGGGTTCGACCTGAGATAGCAAAAGTTTCACCTTAAAAATTACAATTTTTTATTTTGTAACTTTTTTGATGTCGGCTTGGTACGGGCGTTTAATACCGGTGCGCGGCCCTTTAAGTTTGTGCTGAGGCAATCGGCCTATACATAGAGAAAGCAAAAATGTGTAACTTGAATTGATGAGCCGCCGCCGTTAGGAGGATGGCGGTCATCAATCAAGCTACACATTCGTAAA
>NZ_VOXD01000042.1 GCF_008014675.1 Neolewinella aurantiaca
AACGCCTAAGCAAGTTAATGTTGCGCTGAAAACAGCTTTTCACATCGCTGCTTTTGCGGCTATCAAGACTAAATACCTCAGAGAATACTATGATCGTAAACGAGCAGAGAACAAGACACACTTACAGGTACTAAATGCTATCCGGAACAAACTATGTAGAGCGATCTACGCTTGCCACGAAAACAAAGTTATGTATGAAAGAAAGTTGCAAGCTTCTTTGGTTATCTCATAGCAATCGCAGGTGCAGGGTGCGTTTCTTGAGGAACAGGTATGGTCTTTAGTGATTTGCTTTACTTCCGCTTTCCTTCTTTCATCTCGAAGTTAAAACCTTCTTCTTCGAGTTCGCGGTAGCGTTTTTCGTCGAAACTGTAAAGCTTAGCCGGCCGGTGCGCGACGCCGGTCTGCGACCGGCCCAAATCGCGCAGCAAATTCATGGAAAGGAATTTCTTGCGGAAATTGCGCTTCTCCAGGTCGACTTCCCATACTGCCTCGTAAAGGTGTTGGAGGTCGGTGAGGGTAAATGCGGGGGGGAGCAACTCAAAACCAACCGGGCGGGTCCGGATTCTCCGTTTCAGGCGATTCAGGGCTACCTGGACAATGTCTTCGTGATCGAAGGCAAGCACACTGATGTCTTCAACGTTGTGCCACGCTACTTCTTCGGCGATGCTGGCGGCGTGGAGCTCGAAATCGGCCACTTTCACCAGGCTGTAATAAGCAACGGTTATTACCCGGCCGAACTCATGGCGGCCCGGTGCACCAAAGGAGCGTAACTGCTCGAGGTACACGTTTTCCAGTCCGGTCGTCTCCCGGAGAACACGTTGGGCGGCATCATCGAGATCTTCGTGTTGTTGGACAAAGTAGCCGGGCAACGCCCAGAAATCGGCGTAAGGGTCCTCGTTACGCCTGATGAGCAAGACCTTAAGCTTGCCATCGTCGAATCCGAATATTACATTGTCGACGGTGAACGCCGATTTGAAGAAGCTGTCAAAGCTTTTCTTTGCCTGAACCAAAGTATTGGGGGGTGTGTGAGTTGGAGGGCAAAGATAGTGCTGCCAGCCCAATATTAGTCCGCTTTCTGGTAACGGAGGTATTATCCGGCACGCAAAGCCCGGAGCGCAAAAATGATACTGCCCGAAGACCGGTCTTAAATTATGTTGTAGATTCTGCCGTGTATATCTTGTTGAGCACTTCGGGCGTTTACAGATAAAGTATAAGACGTATTCCTGTTTCAGAACATTGCTTCTCTTCCGTACGCTACAGATTTATCCTACTTTTAATCAGCTATCCAATGAACTCTCCCAAAACCAATGATCCTATCCTGACGGAACGCCAGCTAGCTGTTCCGGAACTGAAATGGATCGACGGATTCAGTCGCCTCCTCGATACCCGTTTTCGAATTCCCGGTACGGATATGCGTTTCGGTGTCGACTTCCTTTTGGGTCTTGTACCTGGTGCCGGAGATTTGATCTCTCTCGGTATGTCTGGCGTGCTGGTCGCAACGATGGCTAAAAACGGTGCCAGCGGTATGCTGGTAGCCCGCATGCTCTTTAACGTTGCGCTCGATGCACTCGTTGGTACCATCCCCGTTTTGGGGAATATTTTCGACCTGGTCTATAAAGCCAATTACCGCAATGCCGTGCTGATGCGCGAATTTTACGGAGAGGGCGAACACCAGGGCAGCGCCTGGCCAGTTGTGCTGGGCGTGATTGTTGCGATCATTGCCATTTTTGTGCTGGCCATATGGGCCACCGTAGAGGTTCTCGGATGGCTCTGGAGCTTGCTGTAGCAGGTTGCCCGCAACTACAGTTTAACGACCCGGAAGGTGCCACCCGCCACCCTCACCAGGTACACGCCGGCAACTCTGGTGTCAAGGCTGATAGTACCGCCTCCGGTAGCGAGCAGGCCTTTTTCCAGGATTCGGCCGTTGATGTCGATCAGCTCATAGGGTAAATCTGCATCTGCCCCCACGAGCCGGTACTGTATGTTCCCGGAAGTGGGGTTAGGAAACAGGTTTACCACATCTGATGATTCTCCGAAACGGGCGGTACGCACCTCGCTGTAGGTTACCCGTCCGTCGAGATCCTGCTGGCGAAGCCGGTAGAGGTAATCGGTATGAGGCAGTGCGGTACGGTCGTCGTAGCGGTAATCGGTTCCGGCCGCAACGAAGCCCAAAACGTCCCATGCACCTGCGTTCGCGCCCTGTTGGCTGCGCTCTACGAAAAAGCCGTAGTTGCCTGATTCCGATTCGGTCACCCAGTCAAGTGCGACGTAATTTTTTTTGCCCTCGGCGTTGAACTCAAGGAAGCTGACGGGTAGTGCTGCATTTTCGAGGCAGATTTTCACAGAAAATCCGTTTAGGAAACCGCCATCCCGGTTCGCATTGTCGGTAACGCTGAGCGTCCAGGTTCCGGCCGCGTCTTTATTGTCAAAGTCGGTCAGTGGATCAGCAGAGGGTGGGAAAAAACCGCCAGCCACCGGTGGGCAGGGGTAGGTGGTTTCGGTGCTTTCGTCGTCGAAGCTGATGAACATATTATTTTGTCCGTCACACTCTCTTGCCCATACGCGTACCTCGGTACCGTCGGGGTGGATAAGGTCTACGTTCAGGTCTTCAATGTAGGTGTGCTCAACGTCGAGTTGGTAGAGATCGACATCGGTGATGGTGCCGGCAACCGGCACGGTCAGATCCATTGTTGCGATCTGGACAGCGGGGCCATCGTCGATTACTGCAGGGGCGGCGGTACTGCCGAAGACCCGGCAGTCTGCGGTAACAAAGCTCGCCTCGGACCACTGGGAAATTCCACAATCGACCCTGGTCCGCACGCGCCAGTAGTAAACAGTATTACCTGACAGGTAATCAGGTATGCTCAGCTCGGGAGTAGTGGCATTGGTGACGCTGTAGAGCAGGGTACTGAAGTCAGGCGTATTCGCCAACTGGATATCGTACGTGGAACTGCCAACAACGGCTGACTGAAGCACGGGGCGGAGGTCTACGTCAGCACCAGTCGGAGCTATGGTCGTTGGGCCTGCTACGCTGCCGCCCGATGTTTTTTCGATAGTGATGGACTCAGACAGCTGCCCGTCGGTGCTGTTGCCGACCAGAGTCAGCTGCGATGTTCCGTTAGGAAGAGAGGAGAGTCCGTCGAGCGTAAGCGAAAACGAACCGCCGGGGCGAATGGGGTTGAGTGAGTAGCTTTGGCTGACGCCCGCCGGCAGGTTGGTTACCGACCAGGTGATTGGTGCAGTCGCACCACCAGCGGAGCTGGTGACGAAGTCGAAGGTTAATTCCTCACTGTCGGTAAAACACTCCGTGTAATTGAGCGGGCTGAGGCTGGTAAGGCCAATCGCGGGAGCCCCGGCACTGGAGACGATCGAGAAATCCTGCTGACTAACGTTGTAAAAAACATTGTCTTTACTCCGCACCATGATGCGGGCGTTGCTGCTGGTTTGAGCCGGCACCGTGACCTGGGCCAATCCGTTGTTGCTCGCATCAGTGAGGAGGGTTTGAAAGGTGGCTCCACCATCGGTGGAGAGCAGTACGTCAACGATCTGCGAGTTGTAAGGTGCGCCGTTGGTTTCGGCGACGTCCCATTGTACCTGAGCGGTTTGGCCCGCACTCCACTGGTTACCGTTGTTCGGGTCGGTAACCACGAAGGGGCGGTCTGAGGCGTCCACCGTGATGTTGATGTCGTCCTCGCTGGCGCAACCGTAGCTTGCGTTATAATTGATGACCGTTGCCCGGAAGCTCATGTTGCGGCTAACGGTTGGTGTGGCTTCCCAGGTAGGGTCTACGCCGTCGATTACGTCGGGAAGGTTGGGGAAGAAGCGCTCGGTGGAGGCTACCGGGTCGAAACTGCGGAACAACGGGCCTTCAACGTTGGTGCCCACCGGCGGCATCACATCGCCTTGTTCGGCATCGTATTGCTCCCAGTTGTAGCTCAGTGTTCCGTTTCCGGTAGCTGCTGACTTTAGCACGAAAGGCGTCCCGGCAGGAATGGTCTCGTCAGACTGCGCGGTTACTACCGGGTTGTTGAGGCTGGTATTGATGATGGTGCCACATCCGCCGCTGCCCAACTCAAAATGAGTGGTCATCTCCTCGATGCTGCGACCGTGAAAATAGTCGTCGCTCTGGTTCTGAACGTTCGGAGTACAGATACCGGCGTAACCCATGATCGAGCTGGCACTGCCGGGTTCCATGCCCGCACTGCTGCTGTAGTTGCAGCTGTTGTTCTGGGTGTGGTTGCCGCCAAAGTTGTGTCCCATTTCGTGGGCTACGTAGTCGATGTCGAACGGATCGCCTTCGGGGTTGGGGCGGCTGGTGGCACCAGCCGCTTTGCGGCTGTCGATGCAGGAAGCGCGGAGACTGGCAATACCGCCGCCGTTGGCCTGGGTTACGATGTGTCCGTAGTCATAGTTGTTATTGCCAATGATACCGGTCGTGTAGCTCGTATTTTGGTTGATCAGGCTGCTGACGTCGTTCACGGGGAATGGGTCCGTATCGGGGTCGTAATTGTACAGCAGGTCATTGTTGCCGACGAGGAGGAGGCGTAGAGAAATGTCGCGCGTGAAGACCTGATTGACGCGATTGACGGTGGTAACGATGGCGGATTGGACGAGTCCCGATTGTGCGGAGGAAGTTGCTCCGTGGTAGTTGCTGTATTCTCCGGTGGCCGTCATGGTGGTCCGGTACTGCATCAGTTCGCAGTCGCCGAGGGCTTTATTGGTTGTTTCGGGGAGGTCTTCTTCCACCAGGTTACCGTGCTCGGTATGGCAGGTAAAAGGGGCTACCTGATCGGGGTCGAAATCAGATTTGCGGTAAACCTGGTACTGATCGGTGCTTCGACGGTGCAAAGGGTCTACGAAAAAGGCTTCGGTGCCACCGCCGCGCACGGAGGCGTGGAAGCCGCGCTCCGTCCAGTCCAGGAAGATCGATTGAGCTGGATTGTCGACATTCAGGCCGTACCAGGTACGGATGTTAGGGTATTTGGCCAGGGCCGGAGCTTCGGCGATATCGTAGGCTACGATACGGTAGCGGGCTGACCCGCCATCGGGCAGTGGTAAAATGAGGGTGGCGTTACTGTTATCGGCGGGTACATTTCTTTCATGAGGCGCGTTGAAGAGGAGGTTGCGGAGTGCTTCGCCGTCGGTGCTCACGGTAAGTGAGGTCTTGGGGTGAATCCGCCGTTGACCGGAGAAGTTATCGGTTTTGAGAGGTTCCCATGTTTGGGCGAGGACGCAGGATGCAAGGGCCGCTGTAAAAAGCAGAGTTAAAAATAACCGCATGATTGAAGTAGTAACAGTGAAAAGTTCCAGATAGCAAGGACAAATATCGCAAAATCGGGCCACTGTCAAATCTATGTTTGGAGGAGTGTCTCCGGGGCGGCATTTCGTAAGGCGAGGTGCTGGTCTTTCGATCGGTTAGCTTAGTAACCGGGAATGCCTTGGTTATCAAGTCTCCATTGCACCTGCGTCTGCGCCATATGAGGTCGCAGCCGAAAAAACGAACATCTAAATTTTCGAACTATTTGACCGCCGGACTAGGTTACTGTTTGAGTTACTTCCGTACCTTTGCGCTTTCCTAAACAGGACCTCCCCTACATGAGCGATGCAATACACCACGAATGCGGCCTGGCGATGATTCGCCTCCGTAAACCGCTGAGTTATTACCACGAAAAGTATGGCACCAGCCTGCACGGCCTCAAAAGCCTGCAACTACTGATGCGTAAGATGCGTAACCGCGGCCAGGATGGTGCCGGAATGGCCACCATTAAGCTCGATCACCCACCCGGGAAGAAATTCATCAGCCGGAAGCGCTCGAACAAAACGGATTACCTCGACGACCTCTGGCGCGGCGTCTACCGCCGCTTCGATGAACTTACGCCCGAGCAACTCGCCGACGGCGAATACCTGAAAAGTAACCTCCCTTACACGGGGGAATTAATGATGGGGCATCTCCGCTACGGTACCCACGGCAGCAACGACATCGAAACCTGCCACCCTTTCCTCCGCCAGAGTAACTGGAAAACACGCTGCCTGATCGTAGCGGGTAACTTCAACCTTACCAACGTAGGGGAGTTGTTCGAAGAATTGGTGGAACTGGGACAGTTCCCGAAGGAAAAATCCGATACCGTTACCGTGCTCGAAAAGATCGGACACTTCCTGGACGACGAGGTGCAGCGCATCCACCAGTGGCACAAGCCCGACGGCTATTCGAACATCCAGATCAACGACATCATTGCCGAAGAGTTGGACGTACAGCGCCTGCTGAAGCGAGCCTCCAAAAAGTTCGACGGGGGCTACGTGATGGGCGGGATGATCGGCCACGGAGACGCATTTGTGATGCGCGACCCCGCCGGCATCCGTCCGGCCTTTTACCTGGAAAACGAAGAGTTTGTAGCGGTTGCTTCCGAGCGCCCTGCACTGCAAACGACCTTCAACGTTCCCTTCGAGTCTATCCGCGAAGTGGAGCCCGGGCACGCTCTCATTATTAAGAAGAACGGCGACGTAATGATGGAGCCGTTCATCAAGCAGTTGCCCCGGGCAGCTTGTTCCTTCGAGCGCATTTACTTCAGTCGCGGTACTGACCGCGACATCTACCTGGAGCGCAAAGAACTGGGTCGCCGCCTGGCTAAAGCCGTTACCAAGGCGATAGATTACGACTTCGACAATACCGTTTTTAGCTACATCCCCAACACCGCCGAAACCGCCTACATGGGTATGGTGGAAGGCCTGGAGCAGGAGCTGACTGAATGGAAGCGGAAAGCCATCAAGAAGAAGCAGAAAGCCGGTAAAAACGGGATAGGGAAAATCCTGAATACTAAAGTCCGCAACGAAAAGATCGTCGTAAAGGACGGTAAAACACGCACCTTCATCGCTGATACAACGAGCCGTGACGATATGGTTAGTCACGTGTATGATGTCACCTACGGTATTGTCCGCAATCACGTGGATACGCTCGTTTTGCTCGACGATTCGATCGTCCGGGGCACTACGATGCGCGACTCGATCATTAAGATTGTCAGCCGTTTGCTGCCCAAGCGGATCATCATTGTCTCTTCCGCTCCTCAGATTCGTTACCCTGATTGCTACGGCATCGATATGTCGCGGATGGGCGAGTTTGTTGCCTTCAAAGCGATGGAGGCGCTGCTGAAAAAGAAAGGGAAGCAGAAACTGATGAAGGTTGTCTACAAAAAAGCTCTCGAAGAGCTTAAGAAGCCGGTGGCGAAGCAGCGCAATGTAGTCAAAGAACTGTACGATCAGTTTGAGTACGAGGATGTATCGGACATGATTGCAGAGATCATTACACCCAACGGGACAAAGCCACAGGTGGATGTGATCTATCAGACCATCGAAGACCTTCGGCTGAGTTGCCCGGACAACAACGGGGATTGGTATTTCTCTGGCAATTACCCGACTCCGGGTGGTTTCCGGGTGGTCAACCAGGCCTTCGTTTACTACATGGAAGGGGTCGACAAGCGGGCGTACTAGACTAAACCCCCTTCCCGGTTTTTCCCATCGGGGAGGGGGTTAGTGAAAACGCTGCGCGTTTTGGAAGACCGAACGGATCATTGAGATTCTAATTGACTGGTAATGCTGTTTTGGCGGCCTTCACCTCCGGTGAGTAGTGGGGATGATGGACCTCTGGTCGCGGATTTGCCACGTAGAGGTTTAATCGGCGTGAAAATCCTCTTTCGGTGCCCGAGGACTGCGCTTCTTCCCGTTTTGCCCGTTCATTTTTTCTTGATAAAAAACGAACCAAAAAATCAAGGCTGTGCCACCGGCTGATCGTGGAATCCAATTCTTAAAGCCTAAAATGGAAAAACTCGCGTCGGCGTTGGTCGGGGTGTTTCCTGGCTTGTTGGTCCGTCGAAATCTGTGATGTTGATTTTTGGGCTTCGGGAACGCTCAGACAGTTTCCATTTTTAAACGGCTTCAAAAACCGGATTCCACTGCCGGTGCCAAGGCCGAAGGCGGAGGGACTGAACTCTGCGTTCTGCACTCTACACTTTGATTGCTGAGCGAATATTTAGAATCCCGATCCGGTCCGACTCTCCTGAAAAGTTGAAGTTCGGCAATGAAGGCCGCCGGCAGGCAAGGTGAGACGGGATGTAGCGCGGGCTCAATCGGAATGAAACTCCTCCACCGGTGCCCGAGGACTGCGCTTCTTCCCGTTTTGCCCGTTCATTTTTTCTTGATAAAAAACGAACCAAAAAATCAAGGCTGCGCCACCGGCCGATCGTGGAATCCAATTTCTGAAGCCTAAAATGGAAAAACTCGCTTCGGCATTGGTCGGGTCGCATCGGGATTTAATGGTCCGTCGAAATCTCTGGTGCTGATCCTGGGGCTTTGGGAATGCTCAGACAGTTTCCATTTTTAAACGGCTTCAAAAACCGGATTCCACTGCCGGTGCCAAGGCCGAAGCAAGAGTGTCGGAGCTCTGTGCGTTGCTTTCAATTACGGAAGTTGGAGCATCAAGGATAAGCTTTCAGTTCGGCCGCCTTCACCTCCGGTGAACAGCAGGGATTAGCGACTTACGGTCGCATAATTTTCCTGTTGAGTTCAGTCGGAGTAGAACTTATCTACCGGTGCCTCTGACTATTTTCATTGCGCAGCTACTTCGGCCTTGGCCCCGGCCACTAATGCGGTTGCTGGTGGCCGTTAAGAAAAGCAAGTTGTATGAGCCAACACAGAGTTGCTGCGTTTCCGAAGGGCTTCGACTCCCGACAGTTCCAGACTTCGAAGGATCAGTTTGAGGCGAGTTTTTGCTTTTTAGGCCAGCAGTGACCGTATTAGTGATCAGCCGGGGACACAGCCTGAGGGGTTTGCTTCTTTGCCCTGACAAAGAAGGCCGCCGGCAGGCAAGGTGAGACGGGATGTAGCGCGGGCTCAATCGGAGTAAGACTCCTCCTCCGGTGCCCGAGGACTGCGTTCCCTCCCGTTTTACCCGTTCATTTTTTTCTTGATAAAAAAAAACGAACCAAAAAATCAAGGCTGCGCCACCGGCTGATCGTGGAATCCGATTCTTGAAGCCTAAAATGGAAAAACTCGCGTCGGCGTTGGTTGGGGTGTTTCCTGGCTTGTTGGTCCGTCGAAGTCTTTGGTGCTGATCCTGGGGCTTCGGGGACGCTCAGACAGTTTCCATTTTTAAACGGCTTCAAAAATCGGATTCCACTGCCGGTGCCAAGGCCGAAGGCGGGGGGACTAAACTCTGCGCTCTGCACTCTATACTTTGATTGCTGAGCGAATATTTAGAATCCTGATCCGGTCCGACTCTCCTGAAAAGTTGAAGTTCGGCAATGAGGGCTGCCGGCAGGCAAGGTGCGACGGGATGTAGCGCGGGCTCAATCGGAGTAGAACTCCTCTACCGAGGCCTGAGGACTGCGTTCCCTCCCGTTTTGCCCGTTCATTTTTTTTTGATAAAAAACGAACCAAAAAATCAAGGCTGTGCCACCGGCTAATCGTGGAATCCAATTTTTGAAGCCTAAAATGGAAAAACTCGCGTCGGCGTTGGTTAGGTTGTTTCCTGGCTTGTGAGTTGCTCGAAGTCTTTGGTGCTGATCCTGGGGCTTCGGGGACGCTCAGACAGTTTCCATTTTTAAACGGCTTCAAAAACCGGATTCCACTGCCGGTGCCAAGGCCGAAGCCGGAAGGACTGAACTCTGTGCGTTGCTTTCGAATACGGAAGTTGGAGTATCAAGGATAAGCTTTGGCCCGGCCGCCTTCGCCTCCGGTCGCGTAATATTGAGAGAGAGAATTTGCCTGGAACTTTCCAGGCTTCTGAAAGACTGCGGAGCTGAACTGAATTAGCTATTCAACTGCTTGGCGAACAAGCGTGAGATATCCCGGAACGCTTTAAACTCCAGCGCATTGCCGGCAGGATCATAGAAGAACATCGTGTTCTGCTCGCCGGGCAGACCTTCAAAGCGGACGTAAGGCTCGATCTCGAACTTCACGCCGTGATCACGCAGTCGTTGGGCAAAATCTTCAAACTGTTGCCATTCCAGCACGACACCGTAGTGCGGTACGGGCACATGCTTTCCGTCAACTTCGTTGCGGTGATCGTCTTCCTGCTTTTTAGGGGCGAGGTGAGCAACGAGTTGGTGGCCGAAAAAGTCGAAGTCGATCCATTCGGTATCGGTGCGGCCCTCGGCGCAGCCGAGGACCGTGCCGTAAAAATGACGGGCGGCTTCGAGGTCGTCCACCGGGGCTGCAAGGTGAAATGGTTGAATAGGCATAAGTAATCGTTTAGTTATGAACTGGATTTGTTTGCAGTGGCAAAATACAGGTTTTGAGATTTATCCGGCTTCCGGGGTTTGTGCGACGGAGCGCAGGTGCAAACCAAGGTTCTTAAGAAAGCCTTAAAAGCGTAATGCCGTGGCCGCGAATGCCAGCTGTTTTCGTTGTCGATTCAAAACTACTAAAACCCTGAATATGCCTTATTTTTTTCTACTTGCTCTGTTGCTCACCGGAACCAGCAGCTATGCACAGACCGAACCCAAACCCACCTCTTTTCACTTCGAATTAGACTTCTTTCTTACCCGGCCGACAATGGTTAGGGCCGATAACGATCTCAAAAACAGGGTTGAAAAAGGAGGAGCCATAAGCTTTGCCATGCGCAGAAATCTCTCGCCACAACTTTCTCTGGAGGCAGGGTTAGGAGTTCAATTTCTGGGGCTCCGGCAACGGAAAGAGGATTTACTTTTTGGTTGTAACCTTCCCCCAGAGTTTGGCGGAGATAATGCTCCGTCCTCTTACCTCGACGCTACGGTTGCCCTGACGAGCGCGACTGTTCACGTAGCGCCAATCTTCCACCTTGAAGGTGACCGGGATGGCGTCTACCTTAAGCCTAAGCTCCGTTTCAACTATAACATCGGAGATACAGTAGATGGCGACTTACACGAGTGCGGCAGGGATGAAGGGACTGCAATCAACGTAGGCAGCGTTACGGCCCGTAAGCTCACACTATTCCCCGGGATCGGGTTCGGCTACCAGGGAGAAAACGAGAACGGTAAGTTCTCCTACATCGAGGTGAACTTCGCAATGTCGGCAGGGAAGACCTTCACTAAAGAGGCTGGCGGTCCCGCCGAACCGATAGGCTTCTGGCAGGAAGGCGGAGCCATGCTCGGTGGAGTAACCATCGGCTGGCAAATAGGGGGCGGAACGAAAAAGAAGAAACGGATGAAGAAAGTACAACCAGCACCGGAGCCGGGCTATTATTTTTTCCAGTAAGCTGCTGAAAACCTTGTCTGGATTTTGTCCAAATAGTATTAGCTTTGCGCCAACTGGTAATCAACAAACATTATGGACAACAAACGCCCCCTCTCCTTTAAGATGCGCATTATTCACCGTTACCTCGGCTTTTTCCTGGCCGGGATTATGGCGATTTATGCGGTTAGTGGAATCATCCTGGTTTTCCGTAGAACCAATTTTTTGAAGCAGAACGTCAAAACGGAGCGTGTAATCGCGGCCAATCTTGCGCCTGAAGCAGTAGGGGAGGCTTTGAAGATCAAGGACTTCGAAGTTAAAAAGACCGAAGGCGACGTCATCAGCTTCGGCGAAGCGAATACTTACAATCTTGCAACGGGAGAAGTGGTGACCTACAAGAAGCAGTACGGGTACGTGGTCGATAAGATCGTCCACCTGCACAAGGCAACAACCAACGACCCGATGTACTACCTCAACATCTTTTTTGGTTTGAGCTTACTGTTCTTCGTGATCTCCGCTTTCTGGATGTATCTCCCGGACGGAAAAATTCTGCGGAAAGGATTAATTTTTACCGCCGGGGGAATCATTTTGACGTTGATAATGTTGTTCGTATAACGAACGAACCTCCTGAGTTCAGTAAAGCCAATTTTTTTGGCTTCTTTGCCTGTGGTTCCTATTATTATCTACCCAATAAGCCCCGTAAGCCATCACAGTACTGACCCACTCCCAGATCGGCGCCCACCATACCGATCACAACGAAGACGCCTACGTCACCGCTGAGATTTCCGATCGCCACCTTCTGGTGGCGGTAATGGATGGTTGCTCGATGGGTAAAGACTCGCATTTTGCGTCTTCGCTGATCGCAAAGGTGCTCCGCCGAATCGCGAAGCAAACCAACCTGCGCAGCTTTGCCGAAAGAACGCAGCACACCACCCGTGATCTGCTTAAGGATACACTCCGCACTCTTTTCAGTGACCTGGTGCGCCTCAACGCCGATCTCGACCTCGACTACGACGAGCTGTTGAGTACGCTGGTGCTCGCTATTGTAGACACCCAGGAGCGCAACGCCGAAATTCTGGCAATCGGTGATGGTGTAATTGCCTGCGACGAGGAAATAGTAGAGTTCAACCACGACAACAAGCCCGATTATCTCGGTTATCACCTGCACGAAGACTTCGAGGACTACTGGAATGTGCTTACCCAGCGGGTCTCGGCGCAGGACTTTCAGGACCTCGCACTGGCGACCGATGGAGTACTTTCCTTCCGGGCCTTCAGCCACGATTCTTACCGGCCGGTTACCGATGATGAGTTGCTTACGTTCTTGCTCGTCGACCGGGAGGAAGGAGCAGAAGACACTGCTTACCGCAGGAAGGTGATTTACATTAAGAACACCTTCGGTCTGGAGGCCACAGATGATTTGACGGTGGTGCGTCTTTCGGTGTAGAGATACTTTGGTTTGTTGGGGTGGCGGTCACTTTTTCCCAAGTAACCCAACGGCCAAAAATCTGTCCGGATTAGACTGCATATGGCTCAACAGGCGCCCTACACGCTCTGATGCTTCGATATGTACTGCATGAACTTCTGGCGAAATGTGCCCGCAGTCTAAGGAGAAATCGAGCCAGGCTTGAGTTTCAATGTTCTCACTTGCGCAATCAGCAAGTTGAGATTGAAAGTGCGTGGGATATGCTCTACGCCCAAAACTCTCTGCAAGATTTGCAGTAACTGACCGCGAGGAACGACGAATTTGATCGGTAAGGCTGTAATCCTCTTCTTTGGGGAATTGATTGATCATGCGAAAAATGGAGCTGACCAGCTTAAATGAATGGTCGTATGCCTGCAGTCCTTGAAACGAGATCGTGCCATGGTACTATTATTGGTGAGCAGCAAAGTTGAGAATGGCCCAGCCAACTAGTCTTCATTTATACGTATATAAGCGTTTGAAAATGGATGGGGTGTTTAACTTGCTTAC
The DNA here is from genome assembly GCF_008014675.1 of Neolewinella aurantiaca. Taxonomy (GTDB): domain Bacteria; phylum Bacteroidota; class Bacteroidia; order Chitinophagales; family Saprospiraceae; genus Neolewinella; species Neolewinella aurantiaca. The sequence continues at coordinate 13,172 of NZ_VOXD01000042.1, forward strand.
TTTCAATCAATTGCAAATTCGATGTTTCCCCTCCAACGCTCCAGAATTCCAACGAACTAACGAACCAACCTTCCAACGATCCAGTATACCATCATTCCCGCCGCAACGGCGACGTTAAGGCTGTGTTTGGTGCCAAACTGTTCGATTTCGATCGTCCCGTCGGCAGCATCGATGACGGCCTGGTTGACGCCGTTTACTTCGTTTCCAACTACAAGGACCAGAGGCTGACCGGCCGGAGGAGCGAAGTTTTTCAGCAACGTACTTTGCTCCGTTTGTTCCAGGCATTGCACCTGCGCGCCGTCGCCCTTCAGCTCCTTCACGAGCGCCAGCGCGTCATCGTGATGGCTCCAACTCATGGATTCAGTAGCGCCGAGTGCGGTCTTCAAAATGTCACGATGGGGCGGGGTTGCGGTGATTCCGCAGAGGTAAATGTGCTCGAGAGCGAAGCAATCTGCCGTCCGGAAAAGGCTGCCTACATTGTTGGCGGAACGTATGTCGTCGAGCAGGAGCGAGACCGGATTCTTCTTCGCGGCGGCAAATTCGGCAGGAGAGAGGCGGTTGAGTTCCGCCATAGATTTTTTCTTGTGCATGCTGAGCAGGGTAGGACGTCGTTTTTATTCATCCGCTTGAGGCGAACATGATTATGGGGCGCAAACGCAGGTGCAAAGAAACGCTTTTTGAAAAGCAACGTAACAACCGTATTGCAATGAATTGAGCTTCAGGGTGTAACAAGTGCTACCGTGCAGTGATAGAAGGATGAGTCTCGGAAATTGATCCGGGACCTGAAATTAACTCACCATGACCAACCGATCCACTTTCATACTGGCCACTTTTGGCTTCCTCCTCGTCCTGCTAAGTTGCGCCTGCGACCCTTGCGACGACCCCGGCACCATCGAAATCGACTACTCCGACCGTAGCGCACCAGACCTTTACTGGCAAATCGTTACCCGTACCACAACTCCATCCGGTCCGATCAGTGCGATCACTTTAGTTAGCGACCCGAACTCCTCTATTGGAATTACCAGCAATGACGTGGTGGAGGTTACTTTGTTTGGAGAAGACAACCAGAGCGGAATGAAATGGCTTAATCTGCAGGGTGGTTTTGGCTACTTATGCTCGGCCGCAGATGGTGCAATTGCCCTTGACGGCATTATCCCCGGCAACCGTATTTTCTTTGATCTTGCCGAAGGCGAGTGCGCCGTGGCTGAAGCGGAATATCCTGTTTTCGTTGTGGATGGAAGTAGTCTTTGCCCGGGGAACTTTCCTGGTCTGTCCAACGGAGGCTACGAACTACTGGGTTCAGGTGCTAATTCCAACGATTACATCAGGCAGAATTTTCGTCTGCTGATCAACATTCTGGATTCAGGCATTTAAGTCACAGACCGGCGCTCAAAAAGACAGCCACCGCTTCGGATCCGAAGCGGTGGCTGTCTTTTCAGTACTGTTTTCTGATTTTGAGACTCCTTAGTTACCCAGGTAGTTTTTCAGAAGCTTGGAGCGGTTAGCACCGCGGAGCTTATTGATGGCTTTATCCTTGATCTGGCGAACCCGCTCGCGGGTAAGGCCGAACTTTTCGCCGATGTCTTCGAGGCTCATGGGGTGCTCTACGCCGATGCCGTAGTAAAGCTTGATTACGTCGCACTGCCGTTCGGTAAGGGTTCCGAGGCTGCGATCGATTTCGCGGCGGAGGGATTCTTTGTACTCCAGTGCGGAGTCTGTTCCGGGGGTAGCGGTGTTAGCGAGTACGTCGAGAAGGCTGTTGTCTTCTCCTTCCACGAAGGGAGCATCCATGGATACGTGACGTGCGGCAACTCCGAGGGTGGTTTCTACTTCTTCGGGAGCGATTTCGAGCTGAGCGGCGAGTTCTTCGCTGCTGGGTTCACGTTCGTAGGTCTGCTCCAGCATAGAGAAGGCCTTATTGATTTTGTTGAGGCTACCTACCTTATTGAGCGGCAGGCGGACGATCCGGCTCTGCTCGGCAAGTGCCTGAAGGATAGATTGGCGAATCCACCAAACGGCGTAGGAGATGAATTTGAATCCACGGGTCTCGTCGAAACGTTGGGCTGCTTTGATCAGTCCAAGGTTGCCTTCGTTGATCAGGTCGGAAAGAGAGAGGCCCTGGTTTTGGTACTGCTTAGCTACGGAGACAACAAAGCGGAGGTTAGCTTTGGTCAGCTTTTCAAGGGCCAATTGGTCTCCTTGCTTGATCCGCTTGGCCAAATCAACTTCTTCTTCGGGGGTCAGCAGGTCGACCTTACCGATTTCTTGCAGGTACTTTTCGAGCGACTGACTCTCACGATTGGTTATCGACTTGGTTATTTTAAGCTGTCTCATACAGAAAGGATAGTTTTTGAAATTGGGCGCAAAATTACGGGTAATTTCCCTAGGAATCAATAGCTTATCGCTACTTTTCGCGCCTACCTTTACCCAAACACCACAGAGGCCCATTAGGTTGGGTTGAAAAAGAATTTTGGTAGTCTCGTTTTATTTACCTTAATTGCCCGCCATCATCCCTCCCAAATCACTGAAATGGAACGTGTTAAGTTTACCTCTGAGTTTATCTGTCGGGCTTCCCCCAACATCGTGTACCAATTCCTTACCGATCCGGCGTGTCTTACGCGCTGGTTTTGTGACGAAGTTGACATAAACGACCAAACCTACACCTTCGTGTGGGAAGGATCGGCCGAAGTCGCAGAGCTCATAGAAGACAAAGAAGGCGAAATGGTACGCTTCGCCTGGGAAGACGCCGACGACGACGACGAATACCTGGAGTTCGACATCAAGAAGAGCCCGGTAACCGGCGAAACGATTGTGAACGTTACTGATTTCGCCGACGACGACGAAGTAGAAGACCAGCGTGCGCTTTGGCTGACCCAGCTTACGCGCATGAAAGGCGTTATGGGCGGATAGAAAAGATCTGTTAGCTTTGGTATTCTCTAACCTTGTGGTGCTCTTCGTGAGTTACTACTTGGCCGCTGTATTCACAACTACTAAACTAAGGTGCTACCTTCGCGCTTATGCAGAAAATGTACCAACTATCCACCTGCTCCACTTGCAAACGCATAATCGGAGAGCTTGGCGAACAGCCCGATCTTGAGGTTGTCAATATTAAAACCGACCCAATCACCGGGGAACAACTCGATGAGATGGCTCGTTTGGCGGGCAGCTACGAAAAGCTGTTCAGCAGGAACGCCCGTAAGTATCGAAGCCAGGGACTTAATAAAAAGGAACTGACTGAGGACGACTATCGTCGCCTGATTCTTGAAGAGTATACCTTTTTGAAGCGTCCCGTTACGATCATAGGTGATCAGATTTTTATCGGGAACCGGGCCAAGGCCATAGATGCTACAAAGTTAGCTTTAGGTATCAAGTAGCCTTAAGGCAGTCAAGTTTGTCAGGGAAGTGATTGGTGAGTAGAAACACGAATCGTAAACCCCATTGCTCCGAAAAGGTCGATGGGGTTTTTCTTGTGCTTTTAAGGGTTTAAATGTACTGTTTTGCTGTAAGAAAGTGGTTTTATCCCTGAGTTTAGCTGAATTCGGAGGTGAATTGGCTTTTGTTGAAGGTTGAAACCTTCAAATGTACCATAATATCCTTTTTCTATGCTAGGGCGCCCTTTGCGGCGGCTTTACTTTTGTCGTGTAATTAAATCATTAATAACTAAAACAGAAATTACGATGAAAGCAATGCTGATTAATACCTACGGAGAAACCGCAAAGTTTGAAGCTACGGAAGTAGACAAGCCAAAAACGAAGGAGGGGCATGTTCTCGTGAAAATTGCGGCGTCGAGCATCAATACAATCGACCTTATGATCCGTAACATGGGGAAAGACCTACCGTTGTCTCCGGATCTTCCGGCAAGCCTGGGAATGGACTTTGCCGGTGTGGTCGAAGAAGTTGGCGAAGGCGTAGACGGTTACTCCGTTGGAGATGAAGTGTATGGCTGCGCTGGAGGCCTGGCCAATCTGCCCGGAACGCTGGCGGACTACATCGTTGCCGACAGCAACCTGATCGCGCTTAAACCCAAAAACCTTTCTATGCGGGAGGCAGCGGCTTTGCCGCTGGTAGGTATAACGGCCTACGAAGGTCTTACCCGCGCGGGCGTGGGTGAAGGACAGAAAGTGCTGATACACGGTGGTTCCGGTGGTGTTGGCCACCTGGCGGTGCAACTGGCGAAGTACTTCGGTGCTGATGTTTACTCGACGGAAGGCGATGAAACAAGACTGAAGCTGGTAGAAAAACTGGGAGCGACAACAATAAACTACAAAGCTGAAGCCGTAGAAGATTACGTGGCTAAGCATACCGGAGGAGCCGGGTTCGATGTAGTGTTCGATACCGTTGGAGGACCAAACCTGACGAATTCGTTTGATGCTGCCGCCCTGAACGGTCAAGTAGCAACCACTGTCTCTTTGCTGGAAATCGATTTGTCGACGGTACACTTCAAGGGCCTGTCGTTGCACGTTGTCTTTATGCTGATCCCGATGCTGAACAACTTCAAAAAAGAGAAGCACGGAGAAATTCTCAGTAAACTGGCAAAAATCATCGAAGCAGGTCACGTAACACCTGTAGTCGATGAGCACAAATTCTCTCTTACTGAGGCTGGCGAAGCACACCGTTTTCTTGAGAGTGGCCAGGCTATAGGTAAAGTAGTGGTTGAGAATTAGTGAAAGGTGATTCCAATCGGAGGATGCCCCGCAGCGAAGTCGGGGCATCCTTTTTTTTTGCGCGGCCAGAGTATAGTGAGCAAAATAGCCGGGATGTCTGTTCTTCAACCGATCGAAATACATGGCAGTAAGGTTCAATTCATACGGGCGCCGCAGGGAACGGAGACATGAAATTGTAAATTCAGGACAACCCTTATCGCACTTAATGGTTTTTCTGAGGACCTTCCGAATTGATTAGTTTTGGCGAAGAGGGTCATTACCATATACACACGACTTCCCCCCCGATATGCCCAACCGCCAGGAAATAACCTCATACTTTCAATCTTTGCAGGACGAAATCTGCGCAGCCCTAAGTGCAGCGGACGGGAGTTCCTTTCAGGAAGACAGTTGGGATCGTCCGGGTGGAGGAGGAGGTCGCGCCCGCGTGATAAGAGGCAACTATATCGAAAAAGGCGGAGTCAACTTCAGTGCGGTGCACGGTGATTTGCCGCCGCAGGCGGCAGCAAGCCTCCATGTCGATCCCGAAGAAACAGGCTTTTATGCTACGGGAGTAAGCATAGTGTTGCATCCTAAGAATCCGCACGTCCCGATCATCCATATGAATGTGCGCTATTTCGAGTTGGACGGTGGCCGCTTCTGGTTTGGAGGAGGGATAGACCTTACACCCCATTACATCGTTCCTGAACAGGCGGCTTACTTTCATCAACAGCTCAAAGACACCTGCGATCGTTTTGATGAAGCCTACTATCCGAAATTCAAGAACTGGGCGGATGATTACTTCTTCATTCCTCACCGGAATGAAACCCGCGGTATTGGAGGAATATTCTTTGATCGCCTGGAGCCAGGCACAGAAGGGAAGGACAAGCAGGCACTTTTCGACTTTACCGCAGCGGTAGGGGAGACCTTTGTGCCCACTTATCTTGAGCTGCTGAAAGTTAATAAAGACAAGCCCTTCACGGAGCAGGAAGCTGCGTGGCAAAAGCTTCGTCGGGGGCGTTATGTCGAGTTCAACCTGGTCTGGGACCGGGGTACTAAATTCGGCCTGACCACTAATGGCCGTACCGAGTCTATTCTTATGAGCCTGCCGCCGTTGGCTGGCTGGGAGTACGATTTTAAGGCAGCGCCGGGAAGCCGGGAGGCTGAGACCCTGGCCGCTTTGGTTAAGGGGAGGAATTGGCTTGAGAAGGACTTAGTTTAGTTTTTAAACACGGATATATCGACATGTCGATTTGTCGACTTGTCGACAAGTCGGTATTTCCCAAAAAGCCACCCCATCCCCTCCCTCCAGCCCAACCTTGCACCTGCGTCCCCGCCGCATGATAATTACTGCTGGAGCAGGGTTTGAAATCCCGGAAAAGGTCTTTCACCTTTCGGTATTTCGATCAACCAATCTCCCCTAAGCTGGTTACCTTTGCGCCGACAACGATTACCCGGCCAAATAACCACCACATATGCCAGTTCTTACCCCCCGTTTTGATCAGTTTCAGGACCGCCACCTGGGCCCAGATGCAACCGCTACTGAAGCTATGCTGAAGACCATTGGCGCAGCCTCGCTGGAAGAATTGATGGACCAGACGGTTCCTGCCAACATCCGTGACCGAGAACCCCTGGATGTCGCACCCGCCATCAGTGAGTACTACTACCTCCAGCACCTTAAGTCGATTGCCAAGCGCAATAAAGTGAATCGCTCCTTCATCGGAATGGGGTACTACAATACGGTTACACCAAGTGTTATTCTGCGAAATGTCTTCAGTAATCCGGGCTGGTATACCCAGTACACGCCCTACCAGGCTGAAATTGCGCAGGGACGACTGGAGGCCCTCCTCAACTACCAGACGATGGTGTCGGACCTCACTGGTCTGCCCGTTGCCAACGCGAGCCTTCTCGACGAAGGAACTGCTGCTGCTGAAGCAATGAGCATGTTTTACGGACAGCGCAATAAGCGGGTGAAAGGGGATCCGGTAAGCGTGTTCCTCGTTTCGGATCAGGTGTTGCCGCAAACCATTGCGGTGCTCGAAACCAGAGCAGAACCTCTCAATATCACCGTAGAGGTTAAACCGGTAAGCGAATTCGAGTTCGCAGAAAACCGCGTCTTCGGAATGCTGCTGCAGTACCCTGGCGCAAATGGTATTGTTGAAGATTACCGCGAGGTGGTAGAGCAGGCAACCGCAGCGAATGTATTTACCGTGGTGGCTGCCGACCTTCTGGCACTGACCCTGCTGACTCCTCCCGGAGAATGGGGCGCCGATGCCGTAGTTGGTAATTCGCAGCGCTTTGGCGTGCCGATGGGCTTTGGTGGACCGCACGCAGCTTACTTTGCTACCACCGACAAATACAAACGCCAGATTCCCGGCCGGATCATCGGTGTGAGCCAGGACCGGTTTGGAAACTACGCACTGCGTATGGCGCTGCAAACCCGCGAGCAGCACATCCGCCGGGAAAAGGCAACCTCAAACATCTGTACCGCCCAGGCACTGCTGGCCAACATGGCCGGCTTTTATGCCGCATACCACGGTGCTGAAGGCTTGAGCGCCATCGCTCGGCGCACCCATCACTTTACCGTATTGCTTGCTAACGCACTGGCTTCCGCCGGGTATACGCTCGCAAGCGAGTCTTTCTTCGATACACTCCACATCGGAGCCAGCCCCGAAAAAGCAAGCGAAATCCGCCAGAAAGCAGAGATGGAAGGCTACAACTTCTTCTACCCGACCGAAGGAGGTATCCGTCTCAGTTTCGATGAGTCTGTAGCTACAACCGACCTGACCGCCATATGCCGGATTTTTGGTGCTTCGCTGGATTACCAGGGAGCTGAACTGACCGAAAACGGTGGCGTCGGGGGAGTAGAAGATCGTATTCCCGAAGGGCTGAAACGAACCAGTGATTTTCTTACTCACCCCAATTTCCGCAAATACCGGACCGAGACCAAAATGATGCGCTACCTCAAGCGCCTCGAAAATAAGGACCTCAGTCTCGTGCACAGCATGATCCCTCTGGGCAGCTGTACGATGAAACTGAACGCTGCGACGCAGTTGATCCCTGTATCCTGGCCCGAATTCGCAGATATTCATCCTTTTGCACCTATTGAACAAGCTCAGGGCTACAAACAGATCTTTGCCGAGTTGGAAAAAGACCTGGCCGAAATTACCGGTTTTACTTCCTGTAGCCTGCAACCTAACTCAGGAGCAAGCGGAGAGTACGCCGGCCTGATGGTAATCAGAGCTTACCACCACGACCGCAACGAAGAGCACCGTGATGTAGCGATCATTCCTGAGTCTGCACACGGAACCAACCCCGCAAGTGCAGTAATGGCGGGTATGAAAGTAGTCGTAGTTAAATCCGACGATGCTGGTAATATCGACATCGATGACCTCAAAGAAAAGGTAGCGGAAAATAAAGATAATCTCGCCTGCCTGATGATCACCTACCCCAGCACTTTTGGTGTGTTTGAAACCGGAGTAGTTGAAATCTGCGAGGTTGTGCACGAGGCCGGAGGTATGGTTTACATGGACGGCGCCAATATGAACGCTCAGGTCGGGCTTACCAGCCCCGGCCGTATCGGAGCCGACGTTTGCCACCTCAACCTGCACAAAACATTCGCCATTCCGCACGGCGGCGGCGGGCCTGGAATGGGCCCGATCTGTTGTAACGAAAAACTCGCCCCTTTCCTGCCCGGACACCCGCTGCAGACTACGGGAGGCAGTAAGGCAACTAAGGCCGTATCTGCCGCTCCGTGGGGGTCGGCTTCCATCCTGCTGATTTCTTACGCCTATATCAAGATGCTGGGCGCCAAAGGACTCAAAGCAGCAAGTGAGTACGCCATCCTGAATGCAAACTACATCAAGGCTCGTATCGAGAATGATTACGACGTACTGTTTACCGGAGAAAATGGCCGGGCAGCACACGAGCTGATCATCGACTTGCGTCCGTTCAAGTCTGTAATGTCGGCCGGAGACCTGGCCAAGCGCCTGATCGATTATGGCTTCCACGCTCCGACCCTCAGCTGGCCGGTAGCCGGCACGGTGATGATCGAGCCTACCGAATCCGAAGGAAAGGATGAACTCGATCGTTTCTGCGATGCCCTGATCGCTATCCGGGCCGAAGCCGACGCGATCGCCCGGGGTGATGCTGATGCCGAAGACAATGTCCTGACCAATGCACCGCACACCATTGCCGAAATTACCGCCAATGAATGGACACACGCATACTCGCGCGAGCAAGCTGCGTTCCCACTGCCATACCTGCGTGAAGGGCTGAAGTTCTGGCCATCCGTGGGCCGCGTAGACGACGGCTACGGTGACCGGAATTTTGTCTGCACCTGCCCGCCCATCGAGGCCTACGCAGAATAGAAAATTCCAGATTGTGAAAAAAAACTGACAGCCAGGTAGCCAGATTGCTGCCTGGCTGCTTTTGTTTGTGTGGGACCGGCTGTAGCAGGCGAGGCCGCAGGTGCCAGGGCGGTTGAATGTCAGTGCTATCCTACCGGAACCATGTCCGTTCCCACTGCTTGCCGGACGAAGTGTTTCAGCATGTCTACCTGCTCAGCGCCAAGCTTTTCCCCGAATTTACCGGCCTGATAAGCCGTAAGCATAAAAAGCGCCGCAATGGGTAAGCCCCATACCGCCAGGCTCGACTCACCCATCATGTAGCGCGATATCCCATAAGAGGTAATGAAAAAACCACCGATGCCGACACTGAAGTAAATGAACATGAATAGTGTCCAGACGGAGGGCCGGGGGCCAATCAGACCCGCAATTACGGTAGGGCCATCAGCCTCCTCGTTTTCTTCTACCCTGAAATTCAGCTGCGGAGACCAGAAATGCACCTCGTCGCCGGTTATATCAAGAATGATATGATCGCCAATTACCCGGCCGGTAACGTGCGGCGGTGCCTTCGCCAGCAGCAGACGAATCCGTTCCATCACCTCCGTCGGGCTGCAGCGAACGTGGAACTTGAAGCGGGGGCGAATGTGGGTAATTGAAGTATCGATGAGCGACGGATTGTAAGGGCAATTTACTGATTATCTGCCAATGAAGCCCGGATTAAAAGCGGGAAACGAACCAACATTTCTCCGTTTCGATACAACCGCTTTTGCCTCTGAGCTTTTATCTTTTAAGCGGTAAGTAGTCTTACTTTTCATTCTTCCTCAACGTAAACGCGCCTACAGTGCCTCTTCGCAATACCCTTCTTTACAATAGCCTTGGTCTTCCCGCTTACTGGAAAGCCTGCCGTAAGGCCAGGGCCGAAATGGAAGCCGTCGTGGAAAAGGTCCGGTACGGAGAACACCGCCGGCAGTACGTTCTGGTTGTGAAGGGCAGGAACGCCATCCCCGGCCGCTACGCCTTCTATTTTCACGGTGGAGCCTGGACGTTCGGCCAGCCAGAGAGCTTTGTTCCGGCGGCGAATCCGTGGTTGGAGCTCGGCTTCACGGTCGTGCTGCCCAGTTACCGCCGCCCACCGCAGGTGGGATTGGACGGGGTGGTGAACGACTGCCGGGCCGCCATCGGAGCGATAGAGCCCGCCGGACAGGTGACCCACCTCCACGCAGGGGGAATCAGCGCGGGCGCTCATCTCACCGCTCTGTTGAGCCTCCACCCGGAGTGGTGGAAGGAGGCCGGCTGGCCCGGCGGCCCGCAAAAGGCATTGCTTTGCGCCGGACCTTTATCATTGGAGCTTCTCTCTCCGCGGGCAATTTTCAGGAGATACGCCCATCTGGATCCCTGCCAAACAATCATTCCTGACCTGCCCGACTTAGATTGGCAGTTGCTACACGGCACCCATGATGGTATGGTAGACAGTAATCACTCAGAAAATTTCTACGAAAAGTTGTTGGCGGCGGGCCATTCTGCGGACCTTCACATTCTCCCCGGTGGTACCCATCTGGATGCCGGCCGGTGGATGTTCGGAGGGCAAGGAGCGCAAACCGTTCGTGATTTCCTGGGCGCAGGCGCAGGTGCAGAGTAAGGCTGCTTAACGAGCAGAGCTGAACGCTGTAACCAATCTCTCTCTAATCCGGATTTTGCATCCTGCGGCCGCGCCCCGATCCTGTAGCTATTGGCCTAAACAGAGAATCTCAATCGGGTCTGTTTGGATGACGTTGCTGAAATTACCCGCCCGGTCGCGAATCTGGATGGAGTAAGAAAAGGTGTCGATAGGGTAAGTTTCATCTTCGGCGCAAAGGCGGTTGTTGAAGATGCAGCATACACCCGTTTCGTTGATAAGGTTTATGAATATGTCCCCACTAATGCCATTCCCCGTTCCTTCCTCCGGGATGAGCGGGAGACTCAGCGGTGTTTGCAGGCCGATTCTGCTGTCGGTCAGGAAAATATCGATACTGTCGGTATTCGGCAGGCTGAGGTCTCCGTCTCCATCCGTGAAGGAAAAATGAATCTGGATGCTGTCCAGCGGACCATTCGTAAACTGATAGATCTGGTTCTTGTTGAGTCCCTCGAAAGTCAGTACCGGCTCGTTGGGGAATTCGGGCGGGTTCACGCAGGCAGCAAGGAACAAAACGGGCAGCAAATAGAGAAGGATACGAGGCATAGGACAGGACTTTCGGGACACAATAGCAACCACCAGAGCAGCTATTTGGTTTATTGCAGGCTGCTTGCGTTGTCGGCTTTGGCCAACAACGTAAAACAGATGCAGCAGCCAGGCAAATTACCCAAATGGAAGAACAGCAACGCGAACGATTACTGAAAGACATCCGGAACGTCACCCCCGAAAGCTTCGGAAAAGTAGCCTTGAGCGTCTTCCGGTACCAGGCTGCGCACAATGATATTTACGCTCAATTTCTTGATTTGTTGCGCGTCGACCCCTCCTCCGTCTCCTCCCCGACGGATATTCCGCATATGCCCATTGCGTTGTTCAAAAAATACCGTTTGCAGAGTGGAGACTGGGACCCCGTCCGTACGTTTACCAGCAGCGGTACAACGGGCACCGCAACCAGCCACCACCCTTTACGCAATGAGGAATGGTACCGCGAGAATGCCCGGAAAGCTTTTGAATTGCAATACGGACCGCTCAAAGACCGGCCTGTCCTCGCCCTGCTCCCCGCCTATCTGGAGCGCACCGGCTCCAGCCTCGTCTTTATGGCCGATGACTTCATTCAGCAATCCGGGCATCCCGAATCCGGATTCTTTCTGGATGACCTGCCCGAATTGAGCCGGAAGTTGTCCGCGTTGAAGAATAGCCCCGTCCCACCTCTGTTGATTGGCGTCAGTTTTGCTTTGTTAGACCTGGCCGAAGACCACGCACAGCCACTTGGTGGCACCATAGTCATGGAAACGGGCGGCATGAAAGGCCGCCGCCGGGAAATGACACGCCCCGAGTTGCACGGCGTTCTGTCCCGGGCCTTCGGGGTAGAGCACATCCATTCGGAGTACGGAATGACGGAACTGCTCAGCCAGGCTTACGCCCCCAAAGATGGCCTTTTCCTGCCTGCGCCAACCCTTCGCGCGCAGGCAAGGGATATCACCGATCCGCTGGCGCTCGTAGGCGCCGGTAAGACAGGTGCACTCAACCTCACAGACCTGGCCAACTTCGATACCATTTCGTTCATCGCAACCGATGATCTCGGACGCGTTTACCCCAACGGATCATTTGAAGTGCTCGGCCGGCTCGACGCGAGCGACGTAAGGGGGTGTAACCTTCTGGTACTTTAGGGCGCAGCCGGGGAATCACTTTACCTGAAAACGCCGGACAACAGAGGTCCCGTCGCCCAGGGCGACGCGCAGGATAAAGACACCTCCTTTCAGTGTGGTCGGTATCGCTACGTACCCACCGTTCACCGTAGATCCGGTGGCTACGTTTCGTCCGCTGAGGTCGTAGATGATGTATGTCTGTTCTTCAGCAGAAAGGCCGCTGAGGTAAAGCTCACTGCCCGGCTGAACGGGGTTAGGGGAGAGCATGATTTCCGGCCGGTCTGCAGGGTTACCCAGGCTTACGGGGAAGGAATTACTGAAACTCTGAAAGAAACGCAGGGTTCGTACGGCCGCTGGGGTAGCACAGTCGGTATGGCTGAAGGCCCCACCGTCTTCAAGCAACAGTGAATCTGCACCGTTGGTGCGGAGGGCTACCTCTGCTTCGATGGAGTTGCCGGGGGCTACGGTCATGTCAGCGTTACAGTAATAGAGCAGGGTGGGGGCGGCGGGAGCGTAGTCCAGCAGATCGTTGTCGTTATAGGCATTCATGAGGTCTGCGTCGCTGTCGAGAACATCCGTAACGAATTGTTCTGCGAAAATTTCCCCGATAACGGCGTTGTTTGCCTGCAATAGTGCGTTCACCTCGGTGCCCATAGTGTAGAGGTCGGTCTCGCGGTTGATGTACTGCAGGATCGGGGTGAGGTACGGTTCGTTGAAAAACTCCTCTGGCGTGCCGTACAGGTCGTAAACATAATTGTAGCTGATGGCGGTGTTAAGGAAGAAGGACAAGACTACGGAGTTGACATCGTTGAGGGCGAGCAGGCCGGGGGATGGCGGAGTGATGTCGTAGACACCGGAAAGGTGGGCGGCAGCGGTAAGCTCAAGTCCGTCGTCGCTCCCGTCCGCCTCGATACTGCGGGCGAGGGCCATCGATGCGTGGCCACCCTGGCTGTAACCGGTTACGAACAACTGTTCGTTCTGAGGGATATTCTGTTGCTCTAGCCAGGCTTTTACCGCGACGACCATGTCGCGACCAGCACTTGCCTCGGTATCGGCGTGGAGGTAAGGGTGTATACCGTCGTTGTCTCCAAGGCCAAGGTAGTCCGGAGCCAGGGTGATGAATCCGCTGCCGGCAAAAGCCTGCACGATGAACCGTTCCACCACACCAGGGACGCTGGGAGCGAGTTCCGCCGAAGCGATCGTACCGTGGTTGTAAACCGCCAGCGGCAAAACGAGGTCTTCCTGAAGGGGCAGCGAGAGCAGCCCCGTAGCTGTGTCAGGCTGGCCGAACGCGTCTTCGGTCGTATAAGTGATTTTGTAGTTCTGAACGTCGTACTGGACACTGATGGGAAGAGCAATGTTGAGGACGAAAGCGAGTGTAACTCCTTGGTCTTCTGCGGTAATTACTTCCTGAGCAGTTGCGTAGAAGGAAAACAGACAAAGCAGGAGGAGGGTAAATATTTTCTTCATGTCATTATAAAGCGCAAAAACGGGCACAAGGTTTCCAGTACCCCGCATTTTGCCAATGTGACGCAATACAGACCATAGGATTCCGGACGGTTCGCGTTTTCGTGACGTTCAGCTTAACACTATACCTGAGACAACTCTGACTTAGGTGCAAACACAATAAAGGCTGAAGGGCCAAACCAGGGGCCGGATAAAACAGAAGGCTCGTAAACGACGACTCATCCTCCTCGTCCGACGTTCCATGTAAGCTGACCTTGCACCTGCGACCGCGCCGGCTAATATTTGTAAAAATCCAATTATATATATGATGAACTTTACTCAACAAGATCGTGCCAACTTAATCAGCAAGATTATCCTGACGTTAATATTTCTGACCGCTTTAACGGTCAGTATTTTTGCTCAAACCAATTACGGAGAGCTCTTTGCCGATGAGCAAGAAACTTCTCCGGGCTTTCCGGGGATGCAATTGATCGCGGGAGACCTGCAGGCAGAAGCAGTAACGGACTGAAGCACGTGACGTTCCTCCTCCCTAAAAACAGTGCTTCTGAGGCACTTTTTTCACGGGAAGGCGCCCGCTACCGTAAATTTGTAATCTATGAAGTTGTTTTTCAGTAAGGCCGAACGTATTCAGTACCTCGGATTCGATGACCTGTGCGTGATGCTGGTGGGCCTGTTCCCTCTGGCCGGAGTCGGGAACATACTTTTTGGTGGCTCCACACCCGGGATAAGTGTTGAAGAGGGGGTCAATTGTTACGGAATTGCGATGGTGTTTACGATACTCTACTGGGTTACCGGCCGGCTGGTTACGATCAATATGCGCCGCAGCCTGCCCGAGCAGCACCAGACCGCCCGGCGCATTGTAAGCACGCTGGCAATTCTGGCGGTGGCCGTCCTGTTGCTTTCCGCATTGGCCGAACCGCTGGTTATGAGTGTGTTCCCCGAACCGTCTATTCCGCAGCCACCACTGAGTTACAAAATTGTAATGGCTTATACCCTGGTCGTGATGGTTCTGTCTATGTACGAAGGAGTGTACTTTTTTACGAAGTACCGGCAAAGCAGCCTGGACCAGGAGCGCCTGGCTAAAGAAAATATGCAGAGCCAACTGGCAGTACTGAAGCAGCAAATGAATCCGCATTTTCTGTTCAATAGCCTGAACACTTTGGTCAACATCATCCCGGAAGACAGCCGCAAAGCCACTTTGTTTACCCAGCGCCTGTCCGCGGTTTACCGCCGCATACTCGAATGGCGCCACAAAGAACTGATTACCCTGGAAGACGAGGTGAAGGCGTTACAGGATTATGTGTTTCTGATGCAGACCCGTTTCGAGGATAAGCTTCTGGTGTGCTGGCACTGGGAGGCGGGAGCGCAGGTGCAATGGGAAGGTAGCGGACAAGGAACCGTCGTGCCGGTTGCGTACCGGGGCTATCGTGTCGTTCCGCTTTCGGTCCAGTTGCTTGTGGAGAATGCCATTAAGCACAACATCGTTAGTCAGGATGCTCCCTTACGGATCGATATCACATTTTCCAATAATCGGATTACCGTCAGGAACCCGCTCAACTTACGCTCGGGGCGTAAGCTCGACTCTACGGGTTGGGGGCACCAGAACCTTAAAGCCCGCTACGAAATGGTCACCGAAGACGAGGTTTACATCCGGCAAACGGCAGAAACTTACGAAGTCAGCATTCCTGTCTTTCCGGTTAAGTACATGGCAAGAGTCGCAACGGCTTAGCTTCACTTTCTTCCCGTCAATTTCCGATAAAACCGGGTTTTCAGACCCACTGATTTAGCCTATGACCGCCTGGATAATAGAAGACGAACCCCCCGCGCTACGACGCCTGACAAAGCTATTGGCGGAAGCTCGCCCCGAGCTGAGCGTCACTTTTTCAACTGATTCCATTGCATCCTGCGTCCGCGCCCTTAAAAGCATGCCGCACCCCGATGTGATCTTCAGCGATATTCACCTTGCCGACGGGTTGGCCTTCAGTATTTGGGAATACGAAACCTGCAACTGCCCCATCATCTTCACCACCGCTTACGACCAGTACGGTATCCGCGCCTTCCGCGTCAACAGTATTGACTACCTGCTAAAGCCTATCGAAGCTCCTGACCTGGAGCGCGCACTGGTGAAGCTGGAAGGACGTACCCCGGCCCCAATGGCTCAGGACTGGAGTAAGATTGCCGCTCTGATTCAGCAAGGGCAGCCGACTTACCGAGAACGCTTTCTCGCTCAGAAAGGGCAGGAGTGGCTACCCGTCCGCGTAGATGACCTGCGTCAGATTTACTCTTCCGACGGTCTGACCTTTGCTCTCTCCAGCAGTGGCCAACGCCTGCTCCTCGATGATATTCTGGACAGGATCGAAGAAGAGCTGGACCCCAAAAACTGGTTCCGCATCAACCGCGCCCAAATCATCCACATCGACGCGGTGCAGAAGATTCAGCCCTACTTCAACCACCGAATCGTCCTGGAGCTCTCACCGAAGGGAGAGCTGGAAAACATAGTTAGCCGACAGCGGGTGAAGGACTGCAAGACGTGGTTGGGGAGGTAGATTAACCTGTAATAATCTTTCGAAGCAGGAAATTAGCGCTGAATAATTATTTGAGTGCTAATCCTGTTTTTTCCAGAAAATAAGGTTAGCACATAAGTTCCATCAGGAAAATGATCTGGTACATCTCCCTGGCCATTGACTAATTTTCCGTGATTAACGAGTTTGCCTGCCGTGTCCGTTAGCTGGTATTTCGCATTCCTTAGCGAGGTTTCTTCCGTGCGTAACATAAATGTTTCGCTGACTGGATTTGGAAACAAGCTGATAGAATTTGTCTGGCTAACGTTAGCTTCAAGGGCTGTCGTATTGCCAGCGGTAGAGATGTTGCCGCCTTGTAGTTCAGGATCAACCCGGTAGGCATCATGATGGGCGAAAAAGGTACTGAACTCAGGATTGAAAATGATGTCCGCATCTCCTGTGAATTTATCGGTTAACCTGAAATGCATAGTCAATAATAAGGAGTCTGGTGCAAAAGGATCCGTTTCTCCCGCCTGACTACTTACAGCAACGGCGCGCATTTCTTGTTCTGATAGAACACTGTACATCGTTGTCGCACCATCTAAATTTGTGAGGTGCGGAGCAAATATCAAGGTATCTAATACCAGTTGTTCTGAATCCCACAGGACAGAGAGTTGAACGCTGCTCAAAGAATCAGTCACGGTTATATAGATTGGAACTTCAACCGTAGTGTTTTCGGCGTGAGTTTCAATATTGGGAATCCACAGTCGTTGCGCTTTGAGAAAACTGACAGATGTAACTACGATCAATATGAGTGAGAGACTCAGTATCTTTTTAAAGGTAGGCATAATGGTCATTGTTTGTTCTATGGTTTGCGCCTCGGTAATCCTGAAGCATATGGGGGTTGGCTTCGAACTTCGAAATAATATACCTGAACCACTTTGGTTCAGGTATAGAGCCCGTTATGGCGTTGGTGGAATCTGTATGGGTCGTATTACCTTGTTGATTGATAAGTTTGGATATTACTTTGAGCGACATCATATCAGAAGATACATTGTCTGGTAAACTCACTGATCCGGTGATGAAGTTTTGGGCTACTACTTGATTTATTAGCAAGTAGCAAGGCTTTCATTTATTCATTTTCTATGGAAAGTTAGGGGCAAAAAGATTGAAATAAAAATTGCAATCACATCTAAAGATAAGTGTGAATATTCATCTTTGCAATTAATTCCTTTGTTTCCAATGGCCCAATACAACCTCTACGAAGATAAACTCCGTAAAAACCTCGAACTTGTCGCCGATGTGGCGTCTGCTTCAGACGTAACGATCATCCTGGCCCTCAAGGCTTTTGCGTACTATCCTGCCTTTCCCATCATTGCGGAATACCTGAAGGGCGCCACGGCCAGCAGCCTGAACGAAGCCTTGCTGATCAAGAACCACTTCGGGAAACCACCCCACGTTTATGCTCCGGTTTATCGTCCGCATGAATTTGAGGAAGTGGCGGACATTGCTGGTCATCTGACCTTTAATTCCTTAACCGAACTGGAACGCTACCGCTCGGTGTGGGAGGCCAAAGGCAAAAGCGTCGGCCTGCGCGTAAACCCGGAATACAGCCCGGTAGAAACCGACCTTTACAACCCCGCCGCCAAAGACGGCAGGCTGGGGGAGACCTTGCCCAACCTACCGTCTACACCGCCGAAGGGATTGAAAGGTCTACACGTCCACACGCTCTGCGAATCAACGGCGGCAAACACAGCTACGCTCATAGAACGGGTAAAAGCCCAGTTTGGCCACTACCTGGAACAGATGGAATGGCTCAACCTCGGCGGCGGCCACCTGATGACCAAGGCGGGCTACGATACCGACTTACTGATCAAAACACTGCGCGCACTGCGCGCGCGCTACCCCCACCTCGAAGTAATCCTGGAGCCCGGCAGCGCCCACCTGTGGCAAACCGGAGACCTCCGCTGTACTGTCCTCGACGTCATCGAAAATTACGGACAGCGTACCCTGATGCTCGACGTTTCGTTCACTTGCCACATGCCCGATACTCTGGAGATGCCCTACCGGCCCCAGATTACCGGTGCCAGCACCGAAGCAAAAGACGAGTTTCCCTATGCTTACCGCCTCGGTGGAATGAGTTGTCTGGCCGGAGACTACCTCGATAACTACTATTTTGCCCAGCCCGTTCGGGTTGGCGATGAACTGGTCTTCGAGGATATGGCGCACTACACCACCGTAAAAACAACGATGTTCAACGGTGTTCCGCATCCGGATATCTGCCTGGTGGATGCCCACGGAGAAGTTACACTGCGGCGGTCGTTTGGGTATGCGGATTATGAATCGAGAATGGGTTGAGCGCCTCTGGCGCGAACTAGTGGACTAGCCAGTAAATATCGTGCCATGTAGGGCAGGTATTTTGTGTGCTGGCTAGGCGACAAAACACTTGCATAGCCGTCGCTACGGAAGTGTTTTGGTAACGACGCCAGCGCGCAAAAGACAAAGCTAGAAGGTAACGATATTTGCTGGCTGGTCCACTAGTGTGCCAAATACATCAGTTTAAGGTCATAACCCTATGCATTAACTTTATGGGGCCTATTCAAATCGCGCCAGAGGCGCTCAACCCAGAACCATGCCCGCGAAAATTCCCCATGACCCCATAAGGCAGGATCCAATCCATATTACTTATCGACTCCTCGGCAGTATACCCAAGTCAGTAAAAGCGCAACTCAAATTGAGAAGAGATAAAGCGTTATCGGAAATGGAAGCAGAAATCATGGGATTACCGGAAGAACATCGCATTCAGGAGAGACACAAACAAAAGTTTCTCATCGAGGGCAAGTACGAACTTGAACTGGAAGAAGCAATCCACCAAGCGGCCATAACTAATCCAATGTTTTTGGCGGATAAAGGCATTGCTGAAATAATTATTGACTCCTGGCTTTTCTTTCGGAAGTCAGGCCTGTATATCTATGCTATCTGCGTAATGAGCAATCACGTACATTTAATTGTAAGAGCTACGGAGGGAGTGGAGGAAATTCCAATCGGACCAATCATCGGCCGACACAAGAGCTTTACCGCGCATAAAGTCAATGAACAGCTTAAGCGCGGAGAACAGGGTGTGTGGAATCGAACATATTTTGATCGCCGTATCCGAACGGGGAAGTTCACTACTGTTATGTGGTACGTCCTGAACAATCCGGTCAAAGCTGGTTTGGTAAGTCATTGGCGGGACTGGCCGGGCACTTATTTGAATCCTGATTTTGAAGAATTATTTCGAGCGTAGCGCTTATTCCGAATTTTTGCGCCTGACGGCGTGACGGATCGCGCCAACGGCGCTCATCCCAATAGTGCCTTAGCTTCCTTCAGGGCCGCCTCAATCCCACCGGGGTCCTTACCTCCTGCGGTAGCAAAAAACGGCTGTCCGCCGCCGCCGCCTTTGATGTTCTTTGCCAGTCCACGAATCATTACACCTGCGTTCAGCGCCCCTTTGTCGGCCAGATCTTTTGAGAGGGCCAGGGTCAGTAGTGCTTTGCCGTCGTTTTCTGAGCCGAGTAGTACAAAGCTGTTCTCGTTCTCGCCCGTAAGCTGAAAGGCGAGGGACTTGATCGCAGCGGCGTCACTCAGTGGAACTTTTGCGGCCAGGAAGTTGACTCCGTTGACCATTTCGAAGGCCTTTACCAGGTCTTCTTTTACGTTGCCCGCGGCCGCGGCTTGCATCTTTTCGAGCTCTTTCTTCAGGGCGCGGTTTTCGTCTTGTAGCGTCGCAACGGCCTTGGCGGGGTTGCTGGAGCCTTTCACCAGTCCGCGGATTTCTGCGAGCGTCGCCAGACGCTCATCGACGTAAGCGATGGCCCCGGCTCCGGTAACGGCCTCGATTCGGCGAACGCCGGCGGCAACGCCGGTCTCCGCTACAATTTTGCACAGGCCGAGCTCGCCGGTGTACTTCACGTGAGTACCGCCGCAAAGCTCGGAGCTGAAGCCGGGCTCGAAGGTGATGATCCTAACTGCATCGCCGTATTTTTCGCCAAAGAGCATCATCGCGCCCGAGTTGCGGGCTTCGGCAATCGGTACGTCTCGCTGCTCCAGCAGCGGAATGTTCTGGCGGATTTTTTCGTTTACGAGGGTTTCAACCTGCTGTACCTGCTCGTCCGTCATCGCTTCGTAGTGGCTGAAGTCGAAACGCATCCGCTTAGCGCGTACGTCTTGTCCCTTCTGGACGGCGTGGTCGCCAAGCACTTGGTGCAGGGCAGCGTGGATGAGGTGAGCAGCGGTGTGGTTCTGGCTGGTGGCCTGGCGGTCGTCTTCACGCACCTGGGCGATCACGTCGGCATCCGGATTGTCGGGTAGCTGCTTGACGATGTGTACCGTCAGGTCGTTTTCCTTGATGGTGTCGAGGACGGAGATCTTCTGCCCGCCGACCGTCAGCAATCCGGTATCTCCGGCCTGCCCGCCGCTTTCGCCGTAGAAGGGCGTGCGGTCGAGTACAATGTGGTACTGCGGCTTATCTTTCACCTTTACGGTGCGGTACTTCGTGATTTTCGCGCCAGCATCGGAGAGGTAATCGTAACCGATGAAGACGCTGTCTTCGTCGGAGAGGACCGTCCAATCGCCAACCTCTTTGGCGGCGTCTTTGCGGCTACGGGCCTTCTGCTCGGCCAGGGCGGCATTGAAGCCTTCTTCGTCAATTGTCAAGCCTTGTTCTTCGGCAAGGAGGCGGGTAAGGTCGATCGGGAAACCGAAGGTGTCGTAGAGTTCGAATACGTCCTGACCGCCAATTACGCCATCTTTAGAGTCGAGGTTAGCAAAGCGGGTGAGTCCGTTTTCCAGCGTCTGCAAAAACGATTTCTCCTCGCTCTCGATGATGCGGGTGATCTGTCCTTCCTGTTGTTTCAGTTCGGGGAAAGCATCGCCCATTTCCTGGACGAGCACTTTCATCAGTTTATTGATGAAGGGGGTTTTCTGATCGAGGAAAGAGTAGGCGTAGCGAACGGCGCGGCGGAGGATGCGGCGCACTACGTAGCCGGCTCCTCCGGAGCCCGGCAGTTGCCCGTCGGCGATGGTGAAGGCCACGGCGCGGAGGTGATCGGCGATCACGCGCATGGCCATGTCTGCTTTCGCGTCGGTGGCGTAAGAGCCGCCGTAGGTCTTACCGGTAAGGCGCTCGATTTCGGCGAGGATTGGGGTGAAAACGTCCGTGTCGTAGGTTGCATCCTTATTTTGCATCACCATGCAGAGACGCTCGAAGCCCATGCCGGTATCGACGTGCTTTTCGGGCAGGTTTTCAAGGCTACCGTCGGCCTTGCGGTTGAACTGGATAAATACGTTGTTCCAGATTTCGACGACGCCGGAATCGTCGACGTTGACCAAATCGCGGCCGTTCACTTTGGCGCGCTCTTCGTCGGAGCGCATATCGAAGTGAATTTCGGTACACGGCCCGCAGGGGCCGGTTTCACCCATTTCCCAGAAGTTATCTTTTTTGTTTCCGTTCAGGATGCGCTCTTTCGGCAGCACCTTTTGCCAGAAGCCGTCGGCCTCGTCGTCGCGTGGAATGCCATCGGCCTCATCGCCTTCAAAAACAGTGGCGTAAATGCGCTCGGGGTCAACGCCCATTGTTTCAGTCAGGAATTCGTAGCTCCACGCGATGGCTTCCTCCTTGAAGTAATCACCTATCGACCAGTTGCCGAGCATCTCGAACATGGTGTGGTGGGTGCCATCGCGGCCCACGTCTTCCAGGTCGTTGTGCTTCCCGGAAACGCGCATACACTTTTGGGTGTCGGCGATGCGGCGGCGGTCGGGCGTTTTATCGCCCAGGAAGAAATCTTTGAACTGGTTCATGCCTGCATTGGTAAACATCAGGCTGGGGTCGTCCTTATTCACAATCGGTGCGGAGGGCACGATCTTGTGGTCTTTAGAACGGAAGAAATCAAGGTAGGCCTGGCGGATCTGAGCAGAAGTCATGGAGTAATCGTTAGTTCGTTGGTCTTGTCGTGCGTTGGTGGCGGGTGCCAAAAGACCAACGAACGAAGAGACTGTTTTTCGGGTCGGCAAAGATACTATTTTGGCGCGGACGCAGGATGCAAGGCGCGGTATAAAAGCAAAGTACCCCCAACAATGTTATTCCATTATTTACTGCTGCAGCTTTGTTTGCGGCCGCCGGCCAGGATTACCGGTACTCCGGATTGCCAAAGCCCCACCGGCTGCCTTTGTCCCAGTCTTCTTTCGAGTTGCCGTAGGCAGGGTAGCCGCCCTGTTGCTTCAGCGTGTTGGCCAGGTGCAGCAGGTTGTAGGTCATGAAGGTCGTATTCCTGTTCGTGAAGTCGTTGTTCTTTGCGTCTGACTCATCGTCGAGGTAGCTGGGGCCGGGGCCTACCTCACCGATCCAGCCACAATCTGCCTGGGGCGGAATGCTGTAACCCACGTGCTGCAGCGAGTAGAGCAGGCCCATGGCACAGTGCTTTACGCCGTCTTCGTTGCCGGTGATGATGCAGCCACCAACTTTGCCGTAGAAGAGATACTGCCCTTTATCGTTGCGCTGGCCCGATTGTGCGTAGATGCGCTCCACCAAACGGGTGGCGACCGAAGAGCGCTCCCCCAGCCAGATCGGCGTGCCGATCACGAGGATGTCGGCGGCGAAGATCCGTTCGAAGAGGGCTGGCCACTCGTCTTTGTCGGCTCCGTGCTCGGTCATGTCGGGCTGTACGCCGGGCGCGACGTCGTGGTCTACCAACCGGATGAATTCTACGTCTGCTCCTTCGGCTTCCATGATCGCGCTCGAGACGCGCATCAGTCCTTCGGTATTACTCACGGTAGGGGAAGGCTTAAGGGTACAGTTGACGTAAACAGCTTTGAGGTCGGAGAAATCGGGCTTGCTCATGGGGATGGTTGTTTGGTTGTTTGCCTGTATTACCCTGATTTGGATGCAGTTGTGCGGTTTATCCGTTCCAAATGTCGCGTAAGGTCACCAGCCTGTGAATTCGAATTAGCGGGGTCAGGTGGCGATTCCTGACGGGATACCGTGCCCTTAGTCTTCCCTCTGCACCCGCGCCCGCGCCCAAAACATTCGTCGTCTCCCGCCTTGGATAAATCGAAGAAGTTTCTTCCGGAACGCCTGACCCCGCATATTGGATACAAATTATTCAACCATGCACAACTACGAGTACAAATCCCTTTACGTCCCCGGAAAGTTTAAGGGCCGAGAAGACATCAATCTGTTTGATAAAACGATTAACGATTCGGCGGCAAAGGGGTGGGAGCTGAGCGCTACCACACCTCTGGCTAACAGTATCTGGGATCACGGTAAAACCTCAGGTGTCATCCTGACTTTCCGGAGAGAGAAAAAAGCCGGTTAGCGCTGAGAAAAAACGTAGTCAGATTTGTGGCTCACTCTCAAATCACCTATCTCCCGACTCCCGACTCCCGACTCCCGACTCCCGACTCCCGACTCTACTCCCGCCAAAGCCAATCCTCCCGCGCTTTTTTAGCCTTACGGTTGCCTTCTTCGAAACGGATTTTCAATTCCGGGCTGACCGCAGCGGTAAACCGTCCGGTTTTCTGCTGGCCTAACTGCTCGAAACTGATCTCGTAGGTTTTACCGATCTCCAGGCTGCTCACGATTGCGTCCCAGGAATCCTGAGAGTTGACGGGCTGACCGTTCAGGCTAAGGATTTTGCTGCCCTCATCCAGACCGGCTTCGTAAAGCGGAGAATTCTCCGCAACAGGTCCGCGTACCGTAACCACATCGCCGCCGTCGCGCAGGCGAAGGCCCATGAAGCCGGCTGTGTCGGGGTGGGCGGGCTCGACCACAAATCCGTAGTTGTCCAGCAACGCGCCGATGTTGGGCAGTTCACTTTGGTAGACGTAATCTGCGAACCAGTCTTTGGCCCAGGCCTGATCACCGACCACTTCGCCGAGCGCAAGCTGCAGGTCGCGGATGTGGTACGGAATCTCCGTTTTGCCGTAGCGCTGCCAGATCAGTTTCATCACCTCGTCGAGGGTGTGGCCGCGCTCCCGCAGAGTGAGGTCGAGCGCCAGGCCGATGGTGGCACCGTAGGGGTAGTAGCTCACGAAGGTGTTGCCGAAGTTGTCCGGATCGTTGGCCGTTGCTGCGTCGACGAAGGGCGCTTGCTGGCTCATTTCAATAGCGTTGCGGTGGTCGCGGCCGGGGCGCAGGAGAACGTAATTTAGCTGTCCGGTCAGTCCTTTAGCGTAGTCTTCCGGGCTGAGGATCCCGGCGCGTACCAGGCTCAGGTCGTCGTAGTAGCTCGTGAAACCTTCGGCGAACCACAGTTCTCCGCTCATATTGGCGTGATCGAACGAGAAAGGCTCGAGGCTGGCGGGGCGGATGCGCTCTACGTTCCAGCAATGGAAAAATTCGTGGCTTACGGTACCGATCAGCCGGTCGGCGTGCTGGCCGAGGTTGCCGGTCGAAGAGCAAATGGTGGAGTTGCGGTGCTCCATACCGTCTCCGCCGATCCAGGGGTTGTAGGAGCAAAGGAAGGTGTATTTTCCGTAGTCGAAGGTGGGAATTTCACCGTAAACTTTTTGTTGGGCCAATACTACCTTTTTGGTCCACTCAACGTAATCATCGAACTCCTCCCGGGTACCTTCGTGCATCATCGCTACTTCGATTGTTTGGGTGTTGCCGTCGGGGTTAGTGACCTCGAACTGGTCACGCATGATTGTTCCAACGATCGTCGGTGAATCGAAGAAGTAGTAATAATTCGGCGCGGCGTAGGCGCGGTTGCCGACCTCTACCAATTGGGTGGCTACCGTCCAGTCGGTGCGTTGTCCGTCTTTGATCTTCAGCATCACCGGGCGGTCGTTGAGTACATCGCCGTAGAGGAAGCTGGCGGGCATATTGAGGTGGAGCTTGCGATCGTCGATTCCGGAGTAGGTTCCGTCACCGCCGTTGGCGAAGAGGGTGTACTCGAGCGTCACGGCTCCGCCGTGGCCCGCAACGGCCCATGCTGCAATACCTTCCTGGTAAACATCCACTGCTGCTCCGTCCGCGCCGAATGCCTTCAAATCATAAACGTTCTTAGCGAAGTTGTGCTGTGCGTAGCGGCCGGGACTGCTCTGCGGCATTTTCACCCGGAAGATACCCGGGCCTACGGCCGGGAAATCGACCGTAATCCGTAACTCGTGCTGCTGCACGTTTTCGAGGTCGAGGGTGTAGGTGATCGTGCCCGGGTGCTGAGGTACCCACTCCAACTGGGCGAAGGCGGTAAGGGAGGAAAGGATTAGGGTAAGTGAAAGGAAAAATTGACGCATAAAATAGGTTGAGCGCCTCCGGCGCGATTATGTTGGTTGGGTTAAGTGCCTCCGGTGCGACTATGACATCGCGCCAGAGGCGCTCAAACCACTGTTCAGATCATTACTTTCTTGCCGGTTTCTGCACTTTCGATGATGGCGCGAATCACCCGGATATCGGCCATGCCCATCTCGCCGGGGGCGAGCACCGGTGTGCCGTTCATGATGGCAAGGGCGTCATCGTCCATCTGCAGGGTTTGTTGTTTCCCGTCGATGGGCGGCCCGAGCACGGTTCCGTCGCTGGTCATGCCTTTCACGCCGCCGTAGGGCTGCATGGGTTCCATCTGGTGCCAGCCGTTTTGGCCTTCGATCCTGAGGAGGTTGTATTCGGTTACCACACTGGTTTTGCCGGTGGCGGTCATGCCGTTGGCGTATTCTAGGGTGTATTCAGTCGTGACGTCAACTTCCGTAGGGCGGTCCTGCATGGCTTTTACCACGGCTACCGGAGCCATTTGGGTGCCGTAGCGAAGACCGTTCACGGTGTAAACACCCATATCGTAGAGGGCTCCGCCGCCCATTTTGCGCTGACCGCGCCAGTAATCGGTGGCAGGGTCCTGGCCGGCGTAACCGGCGTAGGAGGTGGCACTGGTGAAGTCTCCGAAGGCTTTTTCCTTGCTCAGCGCGATGAATTTTTGGGTGTTCGGCTCGTGCAGCATCCGGTAGCCTATGCTCAGGCGAACGTTGTTTTTGGTACAGGCATCGATGATGGACTGGCAATCTTCGGGCGTCATGGCCATCGGCTTTTCGCACCAGACGTGCTTGCCGGCGTTGGCTGCCCGGACGGCAAAATCTTTGTGGGTCGCCGTAGGCGTAATCACGTAAACAACGTCGATGTCAGGGTTGTCGGCGATGGTTTCAAGAGTGTCGTAGGTATAAACGTTTTCGTCTTTGATCCCGTATTCTTCCTGCCAGGCTGGTATTTTTTCGGGGCTGCCCGTGATGATGCCACGCAACTCGCAGTGTTTGGTAAACTGTAGCGAAGGCGCAATCTGACCTTTCGCGTACCCTCCCAGACCGAGGATCGCAATCCCCAGTTTACCTGTTTTTTTCGCGGGCGGGGCCGCAGGTGCAGTGGCTGTTGAAGAAGCGCCGCTCTTGTTGCCACAACCAATAATGGTTGGCGCAAGGATCAGCCCCGTCGCCGCAACTGCGGACTGACGGAGGAACTTTCGGCGGGAATTTTTGAGGTCTTGCATAGGTTTTGGTTTTAAAAGGGGGGGATAGCTTATTGCGAATATTACTCCGACTTGCGCATTTCCAGAACACGTTTGGTGCCGACGCCCAGAAGCATGGCAACCAAAATCAGTAAGCCGTTGGTAAGGGGTTTCATCTCTCCTCCCATCACACCGTACTTGATGCCGAAGTAGGATCCCAGAGAAACAAGGGTCATTATGGCAAATACAGCGGGGGTAGGGCGGTCTTTTCTAATCGGTTCCATGGTTGTCGGTTTGTTTTGGGCGGAAGGATTTACGGTACTGCCATAACGCCACCTCTGCCAGGATAACAAAGCCAATCAGCAGGTAGGTTTGGTTTCTGGTAACATTTTCGGAGCCAATGATCAGGTACTTCACCGCGAAGTAAACAAGAACCGGGATCCAACTGGCAAAGCCGAGCCAGGCGGGTGGGGTAGGATGGTCAGACATAGGGGGCAAGTTAATTCTTATTCCCCGAACCCGGATGGCGGGGCTTCCGTTGCGAGCAATATGAAGAATATTATCTACCTCCTACTCCTGAGCCTTTCGTTTGCCTGCGCCGAAAAGGTGTCTTCTGAACGAAAAGAACAACTCGCCAGCCGATCTTCCGATATCGTGCAAACGGCTATCGGCCCTCTGGAACTGCCCAGCCCTTACTCTACTGAGTCTGCGGTGAAAAGAAGCGAAATCGTCGACTGGCCAGCAGGCCAAACTCCGGTTGCGCCGGCAGGCTTCCGGGTTGAACGCTGGGCTGATAAATTGCAGCATCCCCGGAGCACTTACGTCGGCGAAAACGGCGACGTATTTGTAGTGGAAAGCAATACCCGTAATTCCGCAAACCGGATCATTCTGCTGAAAACCGATAACGGGCGCGTTCTCAGCCGCCATATTTTCGCCGAAGCCCTTAACCAACCTTTCGGAATGTTGATCCTTGATGGCTACTTCTACGTCGCCAATACCGATGCTACGTGGCGTTACCCTTATAAGGCGGGGCAAATGAAACTGGACACCTCGGCAGGAGAGAAAATTCTGGCCACTCCGCCCCGGGGCTACAATAACCACTGGACCCGAAATCTACTGGCAAGCAAAAACGGTGACAAAATCTACGTTTCCGTCGGGTCGGGCAGTAATGTCGGTGAAAACGGACTGGAAGCCGAGAAGAACCGCGCGGCTATTCTTGAAATCAACCCCGACGGATCGGCGATGCGCCAGTTTGCTACGGGCATTCGTAATCCGGTAGGGATGGACTGGAACCCCGTTACCGGAGAACTCTGGGCCGCTGTAAACGAACGAGATAAGCTGGGTGATAACCTTGTACCTGATTATATGACAAGCGTAAAGGAAGGAGGCTTCTACGGCTGGCCCTTCAGTTATTACGGTCAATTGCAAGATCCGCGCTGGGCAGAGGACCCGCACTCCGACCTGGTCGCCAAAGCTATTATGCCCGATGTACCACTCGGGCCTCATACCGCGTCTTTAGGGCTGGCATTCTACACTGCGGATGAGTTTCCTGCAAAGTATCAGAACGGCGCTTTTATCGGACAGCACGGCTCGTGGAACAGGGCGAAATTCAGTGGCTACAAGGTTGTTTTTGTACCGTTCGATGAGCAAGGCAAGCCGCAGCCTCCGCAAGATTTTCTTACCGGATTCATCGCCGATGCTGAAGCCGGTGAGGTTTGGGGACGGCCCGTTGGGGTTACCGTTGGCCCTGCCGGAGGTTTATTGGTCTGTGATGACGACGCCGGAATAGTTTGGCGTGTTTCGGCCGAATAGTCTCCGGTTGCTATACCTTGCTTCACGTTTGCTGCCTTTTCACCGTATCAGGAGTGTCTTCCTTAATCGTAAAGGTTCAACTCGGTTTTTGGGTAGCCTTTCCGGGCAGCTGGCTCTTGTTTTTTGGATTGAAGACAGGTACGACCTTGGCATCATTTTTCGGCGCAAACGCAGGTGCAGTGCGATAATTAGAGGGCTTTTCTGATTTTTATTGAAAAAAATAATTATTTTTTTCGTGCAAGAAAATTTCCCCCGGAGGGGATGTTCCGGATGCTTATTCTGATCCGGTACATCTTCTGTGCATGATAATTAAGTCAAAGGGGCCAGGGCCAGATTCTTAGCTAAAATGCCTTAACATACCTTAAGGGCTCTTAACTGTTCCCTTGAGCAACATTCGCCGTCAGAAGCGTTATACAGCCCAAATTAAAGATTCTAATTTCTAAATCGCTTCATCATGCGTACTCTTCTGACCACCCTGGTTTTTGCCCTTCTCGGGACGTTCGTTTATGCTCAGACCGAAACAACCCCGGCTGGGGTTTCTTTCGGCCTCCGTGCAGGATACGGCAGCTCAAACATTCGTACCGATAGTGAATTCGATGCCGTTAGCGACCAGTTCGACAACACCTCGGCGCTTTCCTTCGGAGCTTTTGCTGACATCCCCTTCGGCAACGTTGTGAGCTTCCGTCCGGGAATCGAAATCAACCGTCGGGGGACGGTCCTTAATATTGCTGCCGATCAGGAAGTATTCGGAATCAACGTTCCGCTTGGTGCTCAGGCGAAGACACGGTTCACCTACGTTGATGTTCCCCTGCTGGTGCAGGCGAAACTGCCGACCACCGGTGCCGTTCAGCCCTACGCTTTTGCCGGAGCAAGCCTCGGTTACGCAACGGGCGGTAACCTGCGGACTACGGCAACGGCCATCATCGAGTTCAACCTGATGTCTTCTGATATTGATCTGGACGCCATCAATTACGAGCGTTTCCACGTTGCTGCCGTTGGAGGTGCCGGAGCAAAATTCTCCCTCGCTCCCGGCTTCGGAGCCTTTGTGGAAGGTCGCTTCGAGCAGAGCCTGACGGAACCCTACGATGTACCCCTGGCTACCGCCAAGACGGGGTTCAAAGGTCTCAACTTCGGTGCAGGAGTGACCTTCTCGCTGTAAAAGCGAAGGCGAACCGCGCCAGATCAACTAAAATTTTCAGAAAGCCCGAAACCTTTGGTTTCGGGCTTTTTCTGTATCGGTAATCTGGAGGTGCAGCGGTACGTAGCTCCCTGACGAAACGGGTGGTTTTAACTGGCTTTCAACCGTGCTCTGCATCCTGCGGCCGCGCAAAAAGAGACGTTTTTACGCACGAGCATCACCGGAACATTTTCGGCGAATGTGGAAAACTATTTGTTGGAAAAGAACGTCTGCTTTGTACCTTGTGCAAACGGTCGGGAAGCTACTGTAATGCCTCCAAAACGCAACAGTATTACCGCTGCCAACTACGTACTACCAATTAACAAAGCATGCCAGAATTTTGTCATTTACACTGCCACACCCAGTACTCTCTTCTTGACGGAGCCTCCGAAATAGGACAGATGATGGACAAGGCGGTGGAAGACGGTATGAAGGGCGTGGCCCTGACCGACCACGGCAATATGTTCGGGGCCTTCAAGTTCGTCAACGAGGCGCGTAAACGGAACATCAAACCGATGATTGGTTGCGAGTTCTACCTGGTGAAGGACCGCCACAAGAAGGCGTTCAGCCGCGCGGCGGGAGAAAAGGATAAGCGTTACCACCAGTTGATGCTGGCGAAGAACAAAAAGGGCTACCAGAACCTGTGTAAACTGTGCTCCATCGGTTACATCGAAGGGCTGTACGGAAAGTACCCGCGCATCGATAAAGAGCTGATCGAGAAGTACCACGAAGGGCTGATCGTGACGAGCTGCTGCATCGGTGCCGAAATCCCACAGCTGCTGATCGCAGGCAAAGACGAAGAAGCGGAGGAAGCCCTCAAGTGGTGGCTCAACATCTTCGAAGATGATTACTACATCGAGATTCAGCGCCACCGGGGTATCGACGATATCGACCTTGGTAAGGACCGTGAAGGCCGGACTATTTACTCCGGCAAAAGCCAGGAAGACATCAACGTGAAACTCATGGCCCTGGCTATGAAGCACAACGTGAAGGTGATCTGTACCAACGATAGCCACTACGTGGAGGAAGAAGATTACCTGCCCCACGATCTGCTGCTGTGCGTCAACACGGGTTCTCTGAAGGAAGACCCTACGCGCTTCTCCTTCCCCAGTTCTGACTTCTACTTCAAGAAGCAGGTCGAGATGGCTAACCTCTTCCATGACCACCCTGAATCGGTGGCCAATACGATGGAAGTTTACGATAAAATCGAGGTCCTTACCCTGGCGCAGGATGTACTGCTGCCTAACTTCCCCATGCCGCCCGAGTTCGAGACCCAGGATGATTACCTGCGTCACCTCACCTACGAAGGCGCGATGAAGCGCTACGGAGAGATCAACGAAGTGACCCGCGAACGACTGGACTTCGAACTCGACGTAATCAAAGCCTCCGGGTACCCGGGCTACTTCCTGATTGTACAAGACTTTACGACCGCCGCCCGGGAAATGGGTGTGAGCGTTGGCCCCGGCCGTGGTTCTGCAGCGGGTTCTGCCGTTGCCTATTGCGTCGGGATTACCAACGTGGACCCAATCAAATACGATCTCCTGTTCGAGAGATTCCTCAACCCCGAGCGGGTATCGATGCCCGATATCGATATTGACTTCGATGACGTCGGTCGCCAGAAGGTAATCGATTACGTGATCGATAAGTATGGCCAGGAGCAGGTTGCCCAGATCATCACTTACGGTACGATGGCAGCTAAGTCGAGCCTGCGCGACGTCGGCCGGGTAATGGATGTACCGCTGAGCGAAGTTGACCGGGTCGCAAAGTCCTTCCCGCAACAACTGGGTGCTTCGCTGCGTGATGTACTTGCCGACGGGGACATCAACCCCAAGCTGAAGGGCAAAATGAACGGCGAAGACGTAGACAAGGCTTATGCCTTCCGTGACCTTGCCGAACAAAACGACCAGATCGGAGAAATGATCCGGATGGCGAAAAAGCTCGAAGGTTCCATTCGGAACACCGGCATCCACGCCTGTGGCGTGGTGATTACCCCGGACGACGTGACGGATTACGTTCCCGTTACAGCCGATAAGGACACCGGGATGTACGTCTCTCAGTTCGATAACTCAGTAGCCGAAGACGCCGGACTTTTGAAGATGGACTTCCTTGGCCTGAAAACACTGACCATCATCAAGGATGCGCTCCGGATGATCAAGGAAAACCACGACGTCGATATCGATGTGGATGAACTCCCACTCGATGATCCGAAGACTTACGAACTCTTCCAGCGCGGAGAGACCAATGGTATCTTCCAGTACGAATCTGGCGGGATGCAGAAGCACATGAAGAACCTCAAGCCGACGACATTCGACGACTTGATTGCGATGAACGCGCTTTACCGCCCCGGTCCGCTGGAATATATCCCCGAGTTTATTGAGCGTAAGCACGGTCGGAGCCCGATTGTGTACACCCTCGATGCCGAGGAGCAGTACCTGAAGGAAACCTTTGGTATCTACGTCTATCAGGAGCAGATTATGCTCCTCTCGCAGTCGATCGCCAACTTCACGAAAGGTGAGGCCGACGTACTGCGTAAGGCGATGGGTAAGAAGAAGAAGGACGTACTGGATAAGATGTACCCCAAGTTCGTCGAAGGAGGAACGGCCAACGGCCACCCTGAGGAGAAGCTGGCCAAAATCTGGAAAGACTGGGAGGCCTTCGCTTCTTACGCCTTCAACAAGTCTCACTCTACCTGTTACGCATTGGTGGCCTACCACACGGCCTACCTGAAAGCGCATTATCCGGCGGAGTACATGGCTTCGGTTCTGACCCACAATAAGTCGGACCAGACCAAGATGAGTTTCTTCCTGCGCGAGTGTAGAAGCCTCGGCGTGCCTGTGCTGGGGCCCAGCGTGAACGAGAGTAAAGGAGAGTTTTCGGTCAATAAAGATGGTGCCATCCGTATTGGTATGACGGCACTGAAAGGTGTTGGCGAAGGTCCGGTAGAAGCTATTCTGGAGGCCAGAAAGGAAGGCGAATTCGAAAGTATGTTCGATATGCTCCTGCGCATCGAGCCGGGAACGGTGAACAAGCGCGTTTTGGAAGCCCTAGTCGACGCCGGAGGCTTCGACTGCTTCGAAGATATGCACCGGGCTCAGTATTACGCGCCGACGCCAAAGTTCGACTCTTACCTCGAGGATGCCGTAAAGACGGCCAACGGAACCATCGCCCGGCAGGCCGAAGCTGCGAGTTCACTCTTTGCTGCAGTACAGGACGAGATTCGCGTAGACCCACCAGCCCCTCCGGAAGCGAAACCCTTCCTGTTGCCCGAAAAACTCAATCGCGAGAAGCTCGTAACCGGTATCTACGTTTCCGGCCACCCACTGGATGGCTACAAGATGGAGATCGACAATTACGTCACCTGCTCTCTGGCCGAACTGAACCCACAGAAATACGGCCGTAGTACGGTGAAACTGGCCGGTATGATAGTTGGTGCCCGCCACCTCGTGAGCAAAAACGGAAACGGCTGGGGCATCTTTGAACTGGGTGATTACGACGAAACGATTGAGTTCAAACTCTTCGGCGAAGACTACCTCAAGTTCAAGCACGTCCTCAACCACGGAACGGCACTGTTCCTTACCGCCACCTTCCAGAAAAAATGGCAAAGTGAAGAGTTGGAACTGAAAATTTCTGAGATCAAATTGCTCGAAGGGGTAGGGGAGGAACTTACTTCCGCTATCGTCCTTAAAATGCCGCTCGAAGACCTGACGGAGGCAAAGGTTGTTGAACTCGACGATCTCTGCCAGCGGTACCAGGGCGACGCCAAACTCCGGATGGTCTTTTACGACCGTGAGGGCGACACTAAACTAAAAATGTTCTCCCTCAAACGGACCGTTCAGCCGGATACTGACTTCGTGAAGGAAATCGAACGAATGGGAATCAAGTACCGGTTGGAGGGAGCATAACCCGGTCAATACTCATTCGGTGAGAGTGGCCGCAGCGCTCTCCGGGCGCAAGAGCACATCGTGTTTTGGAACGGAGCGTGGTTTTGGCATGTAATCAGGGCGGGGCCGCAGGTGCAAGGTAAAGGTTAAAAGGCTCTGCTTTAAACCGTTCCCGGCACCTGCGTTTGCGCCGGCAAATTTCCGCTACTTGCAAAACTGCCGCAGCGGCCTTATTTTGGTAAGTGATATGAAATATCTACTCAGTTCTCTTTTCCTGACGCTACTGTTGCCTTTGCACCTCGGGGCCCAGCAACTAGCCCTGGGGCCTGAGGTGAAGTTACTGGTGGGGGGAGCCCTGGAGCTCGGTGGCGATCGCGTTGGCTGGGTAAATGCCGAAGATGGCGGAACGCAGGTCATCAGAGGTGCTCAGGGTGTTTCGCTCATGGCCGGGGCACAATTACGGATTCCTTCTTTCGAGCGGTTCATGTTACACGCCACTGTCGGCTACAAATACTGGCGGACCATTACCGACGGAGCGCACGTACGCCTGACGCGCATTCCGGTTCATTTGACGGCCCACTACTGGCTTAACGACGATTTTCGTGTGGGATTGGGTGCGCTTACTGATCGCAACATCCACTTCAAGGCCGATGGGCTGGGAGAAGACTTCAGTTATGATCCGTCTTTTGGGGTCAAAATCGAGTTTGGCTGGCGTAATATTGCCCTCGGATATACCCGGATGCGCTATTACGGGGCAACGGATCGTGATCGCTGTGCGGGCGGTTTGGGGCTTACTTACTTGGTGGCGCTTTGAGGCGTTAGCATCTGAAGCCATTCGGTTTCGTTCGGGGTGGTAAACTGCTTGGGGCCAGACGTCGTAGCCCGGAAGGATGATAGGAATGTTTTGGGAGAAAAAAGCGCTCACCGCTCAGCAGGAGGCAGGTTCTCCGCTTCCGAATTCGGTGTCCGGTCAAACTCAACCCGGATCGGGATGTCACGCTCTCCGCCGTAGAGTTTCACCTCCGTGATGTCGGCCGGCATATTGTAACCGTATTTATCGATGGCGTTTTTGACGTCGCGGATCACGATTCCGCGGGACTTTGTGGCGTTGGCCCTGAAGTCTTTGGTGTGAAGCCAGAACAGTACTTTCAGGTTTACGGTGGAAGCAGCCAGTTCGTCGGCGACAACGAAGTTTTCGTGCTCGTCGTCGTGGACAATATTGGGGTGCTCGTCGAGCACCTTTTGAATGATTGTTTTTGCCCCTTCAATGTCATCTTCGTAGGCGACCCCTACCATGAAGTCTGACCGGATGTACCCGTCTGCCGTATAATTTTGCAGCGGTTTTTTGAGCACGTCGGCGTTGGGGACGTAAATGTCTTTGCCATCGAAGGTTTTCAGGTGAGTGTAGCGGAGGCTAAGACCTCTGACTTTCCCGAAATGATCGTCGATCAGGATGGTGTCCTGAATGTCGAAGGGCCGGTTAAATGCCAGAACGATACCGGCGATGAAGTTCTCCCCGATGTCCTGAAACGCAAAACCAAGAACCACCGCACCGATGCCGGCGGCGCCAAAGATGCCGGCTGCGATGCCGCCGAGCCCCATTGCCTTCAGTGCGAGCAAAAGGACGCCAAGAACGAGCAATACCCTTAGCGTTGTGGTCAGGAAGCGCCCCATTAACGGGTCTTCCATCCGGGAGAGGATCTTTTTACCGGCAATATTGGCGATCCAGCGGGCAATGAAGAGGCCGACGATGAAAATAATCAGTGCGGTAATCAGGCCGGGGATGGCGTTGATTACCTCGTTCCAGAATTCAGTAAATACGGTTTGAATGTCTTGTACCTGAGTCTCCATACCTGTTTAAACCTCATTCTGTAGGGCTGGGTTCTTTTTCTGATTTGGGGTTGATGAACCACCAGAACCAGGTGCCTCCGACTGCATAAGCCAGGTAGTCCCACCAATCCCGCACAAAGGCGGGTTGCCAACGCGGGAATCCTTCCTCAAATAAGATGGCCAACGCAAGGCCGGCCACAACTACTTCTAGGTTGCCAAGCCGTTCTGTACTAAATAGCCATTGCCGTTCTGTAAGCCAGAGACCTAGTAAGACGGGCAAACACAACAGCGGATCGAGGTAAGCATCGAGCACCGGAATTTGCCAGTCCAGACCGTATTGCACCACCTGGTGGGCTACTACGATCATCGCTGCACTCCACCACGCTGGTTTACGGAGAATTTTCATCAGGCTACAGCGATAAACGCCAGCATTACACCCAGTAGAATCAGGGGAGAAAGTGCCAGCAGAATCAGAACGCCCAACACCCGGACGCCGATCTTTAGAGCTCCCATCCACAGCGGATCATCGGCATTGAGGGTCGCGAGGTTGTCCCACCACTGGTAAGCTGATTTGGCTTTTTCGGCGAGTGCGTCGCCTGGCTTTTCTGGTTCGTTTTTAGGAGGGGTTGAGTCAGACATAAAAATGGGAATTAGAAAGGGTGCAGATGGCGTAGCGTCGGAGGGTGGTCTGAATTTAAAACGTGGCAGCGGATAGTTCGTTCGAATGACGGTCTTCAGTTGGCGTCTGCTACTTTCATATAAGGTGAATTACGTATTCTCTGGTTTGGTGTGTATCACGAGATGCACGGAATCCCCCTCTCCCCCGGCCCCCAGGGCTAACGCATACTATCTAGAAAAACTTTATCACGGGCCTTATCGGACCACATCGCTCGCATTCGTTTATGCTTAACACCAGCTTTACTGGGTCCATCAGCGTGTAAATTGATACTCATT
>NZ_VOXD01000043.1 GCF_008014675.1 Neolewinella aurantiaca
TTGAAGCCTAAAATGGAAAAACTCGCTTCGGCGTTGGTCGGGTTGTTTCCTGGCTTGTCAGTCCGTCGAAGTGTTTGGTGCTGACCCTGAGGCTTCGGGAACGCTCAGACAGTTTCCATTTTTTAACGGCTTCAAAAACTGCATTCCACTGCCGGTGCCAAGGCCGAAGCCGGAGTGTCGGAGCTCTGTGCTTTGCTCTCAATTACGAAAGTTGGAGCATTGAAGTAAAGCTTTGCCCGGCCACCTTCACTTCTGGTGAACAGCAGGGATTAGCGACTTACGGTCGCATAATTTTCCTGTTGGATTCAGTCGGAGTAGAACTTATCTACCGATGCCTTCGACTATTTTCATTGCGCAGCTACTTCGGCCTTGGCCCCGGCCACTAATGCGGTTGCTGGTGGCCGTTAAGAAAAGCAAGTTGTATGAGCCAACACAGAGTTGCTGCATTTCCGAAAGGCTATTATACCCGACGGTCACAAGACTTCGAAGGGCAAGTTTGATGGTGAGTTTTTGCTTTTTAGGCCAGCAGTGACCGTATTAGTGATTAGCCGGAGACACAGCCCGAGGGGTTTGCTTCTTTGCCCCGTCACCTCGCAGAAGACGCGCAGCGAAAGAAGGCTACCGGCAGGCATGTTAGACGAGATATGACGCTGTTGCCACCCTGCAAGATTTGCTAGGGCGCAAACCAGGTTGTCGCTCAACCCCCTCCCAGCCTCCCCACACCGCTGCGCTGGGGAGGAGCAATCGCGACAATCTGGTTTGCGCCCATTTGCTAAGCACGGAAGTTAAGTCATCTCACTGCCTACAAACTGTAGCGGACCATTGTTTTGAGGAAGCGGCGCATCAGTGCTAAATTAACCTTCTTTGCACCTGCGCCCGCGCCCAAAAAACTAGAGGCCATAAAAACTCTACTCGCCAATAAAACCACAGCCCCGATTCAACGTTATATCGGGACTAAGCCAGCTGAACACTGGCCTACCCATCAAAATAATACGATACATGTACGAATTACCCAAGCTCCCCTACGACTACGACGCCCTCGAACCACACATTGACGCGCGGACTATGGAGATCCACCATACCAAACACCACAACGGTTACACCACCAAATTCAATGCTGCCATTGACGGCACTGACCTCGCTGACGCGAAGCTGGAAGACATCCTGGCCGATGTGTCTAAGCACAGCACCGCGGTACGCAACAACGGTGGTGGCTTTTACAACCACAGCCTGTTCTGGAAAGTGATGAGCCCTAATGGTGGCGGCAAGCCATCAGGCGACCTCGCCAACGCCATTGCAGAAGACCTTGGTGGCTTCGATGCCTTCAAGGATGCTTTCGCGGCTGCCGCAGGCAGCCGTTTCGGTTCCGGATGGGCCTGGCTCGTTGTCGCCGAAAACGGTCACCTCGCCGTTACCTCCACCCCTAACCAGGACAACCCACTCATGGACGTTGCCGACGTACAGGGAACCCCCATCCTCGGCCTCGACGTTTGGGAGCACGCCTACTACCTCAACTACCAGAACCGTCGCCCTGACTACATCGAGGCTTTCTTCTCTGTAGTTAACTGGGACGAAGTAGAGAAGCGTTACAACGACGCTAAGTAAACTTCTTCGGACATTCCAACGGTCCGGCTTTCATTTAGCTGACCCGGATGATGTCGCTTCGGATGCGCGAACGGTTTTGTTACCGTTCGCGCATTTTTTTGGGCACAAATGGTAAAAGTGCTATGCCGACAAGAAAGACAAATCGTCCACTATGCTAATGTTATCTTCCCGGTTATGAAGACATACCAAAAAATCCTCTTGGCCTTCGTTGTCCTCCTCGTGGTGGCAGGTGCGTACTACTACCCCAAATTGGAACGAGTGAACAAGGTGATGCACTTTTTCGACAAAGACATCATCGTCGAGAACTTCCGGACGACCAATCAGACAATTACCATCAAGGAGGTTAAAGCTTCCGCTCCTGCCCCTTTCCCTAAGCGCGATGCCGCCTTCCCGCTTCCTTCAAGTTTCAGTTACGCCGGGCTGACCATGGACGTTTCGTCCTTTCTTGATTCCACTTACACTACTGGTTTTCTGATCCTTCAGAACGACACCATCGTTCACGAAGAATACCTGCGCGGACATACCGCCGGGACGCCGCAGATCGTGTGGTCGGTCTCTAAGTCATTCCTTTCTGCCCTCTTTGGCATTGCCCTGGCTGAGGGCGACATAACCAGCATTGAACAAACGGTAGATGAATACTGCCCGGAACTGTCAGGCTCAGGATACGAGGGCGTTCGAATTAAAGATGTGCTCCAGATGTCGTCCGGGGTGGCATTCAACGAAGACTACGGTGATTTTTGGTCTGACATCAACCGCTGGGGACGGGGCTTTGCCTGGGGAACCAGCCAGGATGACTTTGCCGCAAGCCTGGTGCGGGAGAAAGCGCCCGGTACTTTCAATCATTACGTCAGCATCAACACCCACGTATTAGGGATGGTGCTGGTAAAAGCTACGGGAAAAGGCGTTACTGAATACGCCCAGGAAAAACTCTGGACTCCCCTCGGGATGGAGCACGACTCCTACTGGCTGACCGACGACACCGGGATGGAGATGGCCCTGGGGGGCCTGAACACGACCGTACGCAATTGCGCCAGGCTTGGCAGCCTCTACGAACACAAAGGCAACTGGCGGGGTAAACAGGTGGTAACAGCAGAGTGGGTAACAGCTTCCGTTACGCCCGATGCCCCGCACCTGCAGCCGGGAGAGCGCACAAATTCATCCCACAGCCTCGGGTACGGCTACCAATGGTGGGTCCCTGCCGGAGATGAGGGAGAGTTTCTCGCTATCGGAGTCTACAACCAGTTCATTTATGTTAACCCGACCACCCATACGGTCATTGTGAAGCATTCGGCCAACCCCTACTACACTACCGGGAGCCCCCTGGCCACGACGGAGATGTTCCTGGCGCTTTGCCGGGAAACAGTAAAAGCAATCCGGACCAAGTAACAGCGTTATGAAAGACTTTCTTCTTCGCCGTAAGTCGACCTTCGACCCTCCCCGTTTTCAGGGCTGGGGCCGGACCCGCGATTATTTCGAAGGGTGGTACTTCAAAGTTGTTGTTCCGGAACAAAACCTGGCTTACGCCTTCATCCCCGGCATCAGTTACGGAGCCGACGGCACGGGGCACTCCTTCCTGCAGGTACTCGACGGGGTCGCGTCCACCTCCGTTTATCACCGGTACGGGGTGGATGACTTCCTTCCTGCAACCGAGCATTTCTCCCTGAAGCTCGGCCCTCACTTTTTCGCAGAAGACAGACTTATCATTGATTTGCCGGGCTTGCAAGTCGATCTTCATTTCGACGAAGTAAAGCCGTGGCCCAAGCGTTTCCTCGCTCCCGGCGTGATGGGTTGGTACAGTTTCGTGCCCCGCATGCAGTGCTACCACGGGCTGGTGAGTTTGCACCATAAATTGCGGGGAACCATCACCGTTGGCGGGCTTGCCCACAATGCGGCGGGAGGCATCGGCTATACCGAAAAAGACTGGGGCAGCGGCTTCCCCAACGCGTGGATATGGTGCCAGAGCAACCACCTTTCGGGTACGGACCAGCCCGCCAGCCTGATGGCCAGCGTTGCGAGTATTCCCTGGCTTGGCTCATCGTTCCGGGGTTTCCTGGCAACTTTCCTTTTCGAAGGTGAGCTTCACCTGTTTACGACCTGGGCGGGGTCGCAGGTGCAAACAACGTTCGACAGAGCGTTGAGTACGGTAAAGGTTCACTTCAGCAGCCTGGAGGCTCAGCTCATCATCACCGGCCACCCCTCGGAGGGTGGCGACCTGGCCAGCCCGATCACCGGGGCTGCGATGACCGGTAAGATAAACGAGAGTATCCGCTCGGAGCTGGAAGTAGAGTTTTGGCAACATGAGCACCTCGTGTATGCCGGCCGGGCAAGCTGGGCCGGTCTGGAAGTCAGCACCGAGGCGGAGCACCTTCTCAAAGACTAGTGGGCTAGCCAGTAGTGCCTTGTCAAAAAGGAGAAGACCGATAGCCGCATTGCCGCTCCAAAAACCGACCCGGCACCTGCGGTCGCGCCTGAAAAGAATGACGGGCAAAAAAGCCCACTACAACCAACGGACCTCGTTTCCTGCTACGTCTGACCTGGTAAATCCCATTTATGCTTACCCGAACACTACTCGTGATTTTCACCCTGCTTTTCAGTTCCGTCTATCTCGCTGCCTGTTCGTGCGAAAACATTCATACCCCGCTGGAAGAAATGATTTGCAGAGCGGATACCACCGGAGGCCTTGTTCTGGAACTGGAGATGACCATCAGGATAGGGAACAACCAGGAAGCCCGGTTCAACATTGAGGAGGTCCACGTTGGAAGTACCGACCTCCGGGAGATCAACCTGACGGCCCTCACCTCCTGCGCCTGGTATATGGGAGAAGAAGACCGGCCGGGTAAACGATACCTTTACTTTACGAATAATGACTGGCTCGACGGGAACAACGGAGAGCTCTTCACCTGCGCGCTCAGCAGCAATATCTACCGGATGAACCACCGTGGCACTACGGTGGAGTACCCGGTAGAGATGAACGGCAGAAACGATCACCTTGCCTACCGGAATTTCTCATCAGCACTCGCCGGTTGCTCTTCCGACGTAGCAGAAAACCGACTCAAAAACCTTTACCTGACCAATAACCCCGGCCCCGGCCTCCTGCAAATATTCAACCGTGGGAATCCACTCCCCTCCATCAGCAGCATAGACGTTTATAACGCCGCCGGGCAATTGATGCAGCACAGCATACCCGGGCACAGCGAACGGTCCGTTCCGATTGAATTACGGAGCGTTCCTGCCGGAGTCTATTTGATTGTAGTCAGAGACGGGCGCTTCCTGAAGAGCTTACGGTACGTGAAGCGGTAGCGACCTGGATCGACAGCTATTTTTTCAGGGGAATACATTCATACCGGCATGAACAGTTTACGTGGTCAAATTGCGCAGGATAGAGGAGAAATGCCCCCCCCGGAAGGTGTACTGGCGAATGAGCCAGGGTTTATTTCTTCCTGCGGGCGGCCCGTTTCTCCCGGTAGTAATCTTTATCGGCAACATAGACGGTCTTGCGCACTTCGCAGAAGACCTTGCTTCCGGTCTTGTCGGTCAAACGGGTCACTTTAACGATGTCAATTTCCCGTTCGCTGGCAATGCGGGCTTTGATTTCGGCCAACTCCTCTTCGGTGTAAGTAAACTCGGCATACAGGTCTTCCCTTGCGGGGATTCTGAACGATATTTCAGCGGATTTGTCCCATACTACATAGTTCTCATCCAGCAGATTGATGAGTTGAACCATGGGAATGGGATCTACGGCAGAGAACATGCTCCCCCCGAAGATGGACCCAACGTAATTGCTGTTTTTATAGCTCAGCGGCAAGCGGATTTTCACCTTCAGCATATCCCCGGTCACCTTGGTAATACGGGCCGTGCTGCGGCGGTACATCGGGGAGAGGTTGAAACCGTGCTTAAAAAGAAAGGCCTTACCGAAATACCTGGTGCCGGTTTTAGCCAAAGATTGGTAGAAAGACATGGAGCAAAGGTACGCTGGCAACGGTAAATTTTCCCGGCCGCCTTCACCTCCGGTGAACAGCGGGGAGGAGCAACCTAGGGTCGTGGGCGGGAGTCGCCAGGCCAACTTTTATCCGGCTTCGCCAGGCTAAAAGAATTGGACTGGCGACCCGGCTATCCGCCGGAGGCGGAGGTGGCCGGGGCTATTCGAGGAGCCCCAGCATTTCCTGCAGTTTCATCATGCACTCGATCGGTGTCATGTTGTTGATGTTGACTTCTTCGAGGGCGGCTTTTATTTTGCCCGCCGTAGGATCTACGGTTTCGAAGATCGAGAGTTGGGGAGCGGGCTGGGTAAAGGTATTCGCAGCGACTGGCTTCACGGCTGGTCCCTGCCCGTTACCGTTGTCTGCACCTGCGACCGCGCCTACTGCATCCTGTTCGATGTGCTGAGACTCCAGCTGGGCCAGAATGTCCGTTGCCCGCCGCACGATCTCGCGCGGCATACCGGCCATTTGCGCTACGTGGATACCGAAACTGTGGTTGGAGCCGCCCGGCATCAGTTTGCGCAGGAAGATGATTTTATTGCCGTGCTCCTTGATGGAAACGTGGTAGTTTTTGATACGTTCCAGTCGGTCGCCCAGTTCGTTGAGTTCGTGGTAGTGGGTGGCGAAAAGCGTCTTGGGCTTCGTTTTACCGTTGCTGTGCAGGTATTCGGCGATGGCCCAGGCTATACTGATGCCATCGAAGGTACTTGTTCCCCGGCCGATTTCATCGAGCAGAATGAGTGATCGGTCGGTGATGTTGTTCATGATGCTCGCCGTCTCGTTCATTTCCACCATGAAGGTCGATTCGCCGGAGCTGATGTTATCGGAGGCACCAACGCGGGTAAACACCCGGTCGATGAGGCCAAGCCGAACGCGCTCGGCGGGCACAAAGCTGCCCATCTGCGCCATCAGGCAGATGAGGGCGGTTTGCCGCAGCAGAGCCGACTTACCACTCATGTTGGGGCCGGTGATCATGATGATTTGCTGTCCTTCGGGATCAAGGGAAACATCGTTGGGGACGTACGCCTCGCCCACCGCCAGCTGCTTTTCGATAACGGGGTGACGCCCCTGAACGATCTCGATATCCTTGCTGTCGTCGAGCACTGGTTCCACGTAGCGGTTGCGGTTGGCCAGCTTGGCGAAACTGAGCAGGCAATCGAGCTGACCAACGAGCGCAGCATTGTGCTGCACCGGGCTGATGTATTGCTGCAACCAGATCACCAACTCTTCGTACAGCTCTTCTTCGCGCTGCAGAATTTTATCCTCGGCGTTGAGGATTTTATCCTCCAGCACTTTGAGTTCTTCGGTGATGTAGCGTTCGG
Source organism: Neolewinella aurantiaca (assembly GCF_008014675.1). Taxonomy (GTDB): domain Bacteria; phylum Bacteroidota; class Bacteroidia; order Chitinophagales; family Saprospiraceae; genus Neolewinella; species Neolewinella aurantiaca. Next base: position 6,908 of record NZ_VOXD01000043.1, read on the forward strand.
CGTTGGTGAGGGTCTGCTTGCGCGTCCATTCCTCCGGAGCCTGGTTTTTGTATTTATTCGTAACCTCGAGATAGTAGCCGAAGACGTTGTTGAAACCGATCTTCAGGCTACTGATACCGGTGCGTTCGGCTTCCCGTTGCTGGATGCCGGCGAGCATGGCTTTGCCGTTGCGCGTGATGTCGCGCAGCTCGTCGAGATCAGGGTCGTAGCCGTCGGCGATGACGCCGCCTTTGTTCAGGTTTACGGCGGGAGACTCCATGAGCTGGCGGTTTATTTCGCCGCATACGGCGGGTAGCGGATCCAGCTTGTCGGAAATATCTTTGAGCACCGGGTTATCGGTACCGGCCAATAGTTCTTTGATCGGTTCGAGGGCACAGAGGGCATCGGAAAGCGACCGGATTTCGCGGGGGTTCACCTTGCCCAGCGGAACCTTGGAAATGAGTCGTTCGAGGTCACCGATTTTGCGGAGGTGCTCATCGAGGTCCTGCAGTAAAACTGCGTTTTCCACGAAGGAGCGCACCACAGCATGGCGGCTCTCGATGGCCTTTTGGTCGAGCAGTGGCAGCACGACCCATTTGCGCAGCAGCCGCCCGCCCATGGGCGTGACGGTATGATCCATTACTTGCACCAGCGGCACGCCGTTGTCGTGCGGTGAGTGGAGTAATTCGAGGTTACGGATAGTGAAGCGATCGAGCCACACGTAGCGGTCGTTGGCCAGCCGGTTGATGCGGGTAACGTGCTGAAGGTTCTTGTTTTCGGTTGTTTCGAGGTAATGCATGATTGCCCCGGCGGCAATCTGACCCAGCTCCATTTTATCGACACCAAAACCTTTGAGGCTTACGGCGTTGAACTGGCGGAGGAGTTTTTCCTGGGTATAATCTGTGGTGAAAATCCACTCGTCGCGCGGCGTGATGTAGAACCGGTCGCCGAAGATGTTGAGGAACTCTTTTTTGCGGCCTTTATTGACGACGATTTCCTTGGGCTGGAAGCTTTGCAACAGTTTGTCGACATAATCAGACGGGCCTTCGGCGCAGAGAAATTCCCCGGTAGAGATATCGAGCAGGCTCAGGCCGAAGTGGTCTTTCTTCCCTCCGGCAAAAGCGACACAGGCGAGGTAGTTGTTGGATTTATGGTCGAGCAGTTTATCGTTTACGGCGAGGCCGGGCGTAACGATCTCGGTGACGCCGCGCTTAACGATTTTCTTCTCCTTCGATGGCTTTTCGAGCTGTTCACAGATGGCGACGCGGTGGCCAGCCTTAACGAGGCGCGGCAGGTACATATCCAGGCTGTGGTAAGGGAAACCGGCCAGTTCTACGTCAGACCCTCCGTTGTTGCGGCTGGTTTGGATGATCCCCAGGGTTTGGGCCGCCTTGACGGCGTCTTCGCCGAAAGTCTCATAAAAGTCTCCGACGCGAAAGAGGAGCAGTGCATCCGGGTGCTTAGCCTTCACCTGGGCGTACTGAGCCATAAGAGGAGTTACCTTTTTTGAGCCTTTTTTCTTTGCCTTTGCCATAGGGGGCGAAGATAGTCAAGAGTCATACAATCATCAGGCCGCTTTGACAACTATATAGGGCAATCGCGCGAGAAACCCGGCAGAGTAACGGTCTCACGTCGAACCTTAAAGCGTCTCTATTTCCTGACGATACTCCCCTGGGAGTATAAATCAGGCAGACCAGGAAAACCATTATTCAAAGTCTCTCGTAAATTTCTCCAGGCAGGAAGGTGCTGTGTCATGAGCGCTTGAAAGCGAGCGGTATGGCTGCGCTCTTCAAAGTGGAGCAATTCATGTAAAAGGATGTAGCTAAGACAAGCTTTTGAATGCTTCGCCAATTCAAGATTTAGCCAGATCCGTCTGGCATCTACATTACAACTTCCCCATTTGGTGTACATCATTTTAATGCGGTACTCATCTGCACGCAAGCCTGTTTTTGCCTCCCACTCTTTGGATAGCCTAGGGATTTCATTGGTTAATTCTTTCCGATAGAATTTATGTATTACTCGCTGCCGGCCCGCCCGATCTGTACCGTCCCGAATGGACATTTCCAGCCAATCCCCTGAAAGGCTTACCGTGTGTCTTCCGGCTGTTCTTTTCAAACGAATTCGATATTGCTTACCCCACAGGAAAACACTTTCGCCCTCTGTGTATTGTTGGGGAGGCTTACGGGGCTGCTTTGCCATTTCCCTTTTTTTTCGCCGGATCCAACCCAGGCGTGACACCACAAAAAGGTGCACTTTGTCAGCCTTGGTTGCTGTTGGTACCACTGCACGAACATCCCCGTCGGGAGGGTGTACACTGAGGTGCAAGTGCTTCACATCCTTGTATTCGATCTCTACCGGAATTCCCGCAATGTGCTTTGTTTCCGGATTATTCATCAGCATTCGCTTTAACCAGTTCCATAATTTTTTTCAGATCGTAGTCCGTGCCCCTTAGCTGTTTTTGGACTGCCCTAACGACGGCCCGCTCTTTCATTGGACTGTCCAGCCAACCGTCTTTTGCACTATACTTAACGGCGCTATCCATCGCCAGGCTTAATTCCAGATCTTTGCCCAAGTTGTCATAAAGCGCTTTCTGACGTGGCGTACGCAAGGAGGTTGGATAGTTCTGAACTTTAGTTTGTCCTCGCATTTCCAAAGTAAGGGCAGCTACCCGGGCCAGATAGTCTTCGTATTCGATAGCCCGGTCTGCCCGCAGCCGGATGATTTCTTCCAATAATTCTGACATCCGGGCGAAAAACTCCGGATTAGTCGCACGCTTTTCAACGATTTCATCGCGGACGTTGGCGTTGATGGTTTCAGCGACATTGTCTTCGCTTTCCCGAATGCTATCCGGTAATTCTTTAACAGCCTCGGTAATTCCCCGCTTAACGATTAATTCAATCAGAGAGAAATCCTCTAGTTCAGAAATTTTCCGGCTGTGTTCTGCTACAATATACATGTCGATGAGGCGTCGCATTTTGGCTTCATACATCTTCATATCAATGCGATCGTTGCTACGTAGTTGAACGCTTTCCCGGAGTTTTTCAAAGTGTCCGGCTCGTCTTTTTATCGAGACGGTTCGGGAAACGGAGAAACCAGCCTTGTCCATGTCGTTGGCCAGGGCAGCGTACGCGCGTGATAGCTCGGCGGTCAGCTTGTACAAAACTTTACGGCGTTGCTCGAGCTCTTCCAGGTCTTTAGTCTGATCGCTTTCCCGCCCACAAAAATAGTCCAGTTGTGGTTCCATTAACTGGCTGCCAATGGGCTCAATTAGTGCTTCACAGGCATCTAGAGCATCCATCAATCGTTCGCGGCCTTCGGCGATGCGGTCTTTGATCAGGCCGGCGACGTCTTCTTCATCGTAGCTGTCGAAGGCTTCGCTGGTATAGTCCGTGATGGATTTTTCCAGGCTTTTGAACAGGTCTTTGTAGTCAACAATATAACCGTAATCCTTGCCTTCGCCATCCAGTCGGTTAACCCGGCAGATAGCCTGAAACAAGCCATGGTCCCGCATGCTCTTGTCAATGTAGAGGTAGGTGGCGGAGGGCGCGTCAAAACCCGTGAGTAGTTTATCTACCACGATGAGCAGCTTCATTCGACCGGGCTCCTCAATAAAGTTTTTCTTTGCCTCTCGCTCGAAGGTTTCGGCGTCTTTGTCGCCGAGCATTTTTCGATAGATGTCGTATTTGAGCAGTTCTTCGGTGGCACCTTCACCGCTATCTTCCTTGCTCACTTTTCCTGCGGCAGGTGTGTAAGAAGTGACGATGGCACAATGGTTGCCCAGGGAGGTTTCCTGAAACAACTGGTAATAGCGACAGGCTTCGTACACAGACCCCGCTACAAGCATGGCGTTACCCTGGCCTGTCTCCAAACGGGTCTGTTTGGAAAAATCCATTTCGATGTCCATCACGATCTGGTCCAGCCGACTCTTACTACTCAGCACCTTTTGCATTGTGCCCCACTTCTGTTTGATCTGGTGGCGGGCAATGTCGTTAAGCCCGGATGTATTCGCTTCAAACCAGTCATCTACACCGGCTTGGTTACTGATGCGCTGGTTGATGTCGCGAGCCTCGTAGCGAAGATCCAAGACGACCCCGTCTTCAACAGCTTCATTGAACTTGTAGGGCTTACCGATGTAAGAGCCGAAGACCTCGATGCTCCTTTTTTTGTCTTTAGCCATCAGCGGAGTGCCGGTGAAGCCGACGAAAACGGCATCCGGTAAAACGACCTCCTTCATCGCTTCGTTGAGCTTACCCGATTGCGTGCGATGACATTCATCGACGAAGACAAAAACATTGCCTTTGGCCCGGAAGCCCTTGGGTAAGGCTGCGCGTAGTTCTTTGGCGTAGTCTTCCTCCGATACTTCTTTCCCGCCAGCCAGCTGGGTACCGAATTTATGGACCAAAGAACAGATCAACGGCGGCTGATGCTCGTTGAGCAACTTCAATAAGTCTGCCCCGCTGGTGGCCCGGCGAATATCATCACCAGCCTGATCAAATACCCGGACGATCTGCTTGTCCAGTTCATCCCGATCCGTAATAATCACAACTCTGGAGTCCGTGATGTTTTCTTTGATCCAGCGGGCAAGCCAGACCATAGTCAGGCTCTTACCACTGCCCTGGGTGTGCCAGACGATGCCGCCCTTTCCTGGCTCCTCATCCAAACCCTGCACCCGCGTCCGCGCCGCCTGAATACCGAAAAACTGGTGGGGTCTGCACACTTTCTTGACGCCTCCGTCAAAAAGGACGAAGTTCTTCACGATCTCATGAAAGCGCTCGCGATTGAGCAGTTGTGCGATCTCCCGGCGCAGTAACACGGGCTCATCAGACGGTACTTCGTCTTTCCATTTCAGGTAATATTTTTCCGGCGTCAAGGTCGTGCCATAGCGCAGGCCCTGACTCTCGTTAGCAGCAATCAGCAGTTGACTGGTGTGGAAGAAAGAGCGGATGTACATCTCTTTCTGGTTGCCGTACAACTGGCGAATGCCGTCGGCTACGCTTACGGAAGTCCGCTTAAGTTCAATTATCCCTAAAGCGATACCATTTATATACAACACGATATCCGGCCGCTTTTTATTTACTTCTCCCTGCACGGTTACTTCCTCGGCGCAGTAGAAGTCATTACGGTCGTAGTGTTCCCAATCGATAAAATTAACGTCTACATCGTTTTCGCCGGCACCCGGTTTAACCTGAATACCGTAGCGCAGTGCCTTATAGACGTCCTTGTTTACCGGGTATAAATCACGGCTTTGATCGTTGACTAGTCGCAGCAATTCATCGGTAGCGGCACTCGCTATCGCTGGCTCGTAGCCCCGTTTGGCGAGATACTGCTCCAGATACTTTCGCTCTAAGCAGTGATTGTTGTGACGATGATGCCAATCGCCCTCATACTTCCAACCCAATTCCAGGTTGAGTTGATTGATGACGCGATCCTGTGTTTTCTTTTCTCGGTCGGTGATTTGCATTATGCGGGTTTCTTCAAAGTGGTGACCGGCAAGATAAGGAATGGGGCGGGTATTCAGGGACTTCCCTAGCCTTCCTCCACAGACTTCAAAGGAAAGGCGTTGTTGAGAAGCTCAAGCGGGTTCATGATTGGCATAAACACATTTTTCCCCAAAATGGCAACCGTCCGGGCGTACATCAGCCCTCTGATGGTGCCCAGAGATACGCCGATGAGTGTGGCCAGAAGGTGGCGATCTTCCAAAGAGGCCTGCTGAGGATGCTGTTCTGCTATGCCTTCTACTTCAAAACAATGACTAACGACTATTGAAGCAAATGGCCTTCGGTCTTCGTTATCTTCCTGAACGGCGCTGGCTCTGATCGTTAAGTCCAGCTGTCCTTTTTGGGGATACTTGATGTTCACATCAACATCCCAACCGAGTAAAAACTGCTGACTCGGCTGCTCAAGGATAGGATTAGAGACGGACAGCCCCTTCTCCTGGATTTCAATAAGCTTGTAAGTAATCATCAGGCAGATTCATTAAAGGTGAAGGTCGATTTTTTCGACACCTGAATGATACGATCGGAAGTGGTTGGCCCACCAGACTCCAGCCTTACTTTTTGCGGAGCAGCCCGATAAACCGCCTGCATCATCGGCACCTCCCCTTTCGCCTGTTTAATGGCTGCATCAAGTTGCTTGAATTGCAACTGAGGAACTTTCTCAATGGCCAGCAGAAGCGTCACCATTTTAGAGAGCTTGTGGTCAAAGTCACCATTGAGAATTTGAGAAACGTAGCCCTTGCTTACCCCTAATTTATCGGCGAAGGCCGTACGGGTCATGCCCGTTTCCGACAGGTAATGGCTGATCTCCCGAAACAACTCCAGCTGGATTTTGGTGGTCCAGTAAACCTCCTCGCGCATTCTTTCTTCCAGTGATTGAGTGATCATTCTTCTTCTAGTTCGCCCCGGAGATAGGCGGCTTTGAAGGCCGCTTTGATCTCCCGGAATTTAGTAATGTTTTTACGCTGCTCTTTGTCTTTTTTCTTGAATTCTCCCATTACCACGATGTTGTTATCAGGAGGAATCAAGAAAAAGTAAACCCGGATTTGATTCTTCCTTAGCTCGTACTCGCGCCAATCATCTTCGGCCGGAACGCCCTTCAGCTCTTTGAGGGCGTTTCGCGGCAGCTGCCGGCCGTGCGCAATCTCTTCGAAAAGAACGGACAGTTTGACCAAATCGCTTCGTTTACCACTCTTTTCCATGCGGGCGGTAAAGTCTACAAAAGGAGCCGATCCATCGATCTCAAGCCAACACACCTCAACGCTTGCCGTAACGGGCAATTCCATCTTATTAAGCGCAAAAGTAGGCATGTTGTTTAGTTTAAGCTAAACTTGCGTGATAAAATTGCAAGTTTGTGGCCGCGAAACAGGGTTCTCAATCAAAATAAGATAAATTTTAGATCAACTTTAGTATTTAGGAGTCTTTTTGTTTTCACAGCCATTCCTGAATGGTGGCGGCAAGGCTTTGCATCCAGCTTTTAACGCTCCCGCTCTCCATCCTTGCCCATAGTAAGTCTGCTTTAGCCTGACTTTGTACGAAAGTTCCGCATATCTGCTTTGGGAAAGGGGTATTGGACGGATAAAGCAAGGCCACCCGCTCAACCCTAAAATGCCCCGCATAAGTAAACAACTGCTGCAGATCCGACGGCGAAGGGCGGTCATTTTTCGGTCGCTTCCATTTGGCGTCGAGAATGGCGACCGGGGTTTCACTCTCATAAATTATAATGTCCGGAATCAGGATAGCCTTTCTGTCTCCCTCCCAGTATCTACCACCCGTTATCTTGCCGGAGGCCCGGTAATTGCCGGGCAGGTAGCGCCGCAAACCCTGCAGCAAAAAGCCCTCCCACAGCGCGTTCATGTTGAACAGCAGGGCAAGTACGTCCTGCCGGCCGGCCCGCAAATCCGGATGGTAATTGAGCAGCAGCAGGCGGGCAATCTGGATACCCGGCCGGTAAACCTCCGTACGCCGATCGTAGCGCAGCCGCAGAAACGTCTCCTCCGTGACTGGCTGCTGATCGGGCAGCTCGGGGAAGCGCATCACCAATTCCGACAGGCGGTTGCGCAGACCGGCAGAACTTGCCAACCGCAAGGCCAGCCGCAGGGCCTGGCCGAGAATTCGGTTGAGCGGACGGTCATAATTATAAACCTGGTCACGCACGTAAAAACGCTCTTTGTGCACGAGGTTTTCGGTCAGGTGGCGGGTGAGTTCCAGCTTACCGCGCAGCGCCGTCCGGTTACCCGTTCGCTGGCGGTAGGCTTTGGCCAGGCCACCACGCAGCAGTACTTCCAGCTCATTGGCGTAAAGCAAAAGATAGTGTTCCAGGATGCTGTTTGGGCGCGTGCGCAGGTGCGAAGAGGTGGGGTGAAGAGCAGTGACGGAGGGAACGACGCCCAGCATATCCAGCAAACGATTCCGCCATACGTCGGCTTCTTCCCTGTCATCGTCCAGCTTAGGTAAGACTTCAATGGTGAGCTCGCCGACGCGCAGGACACCGACGTAGCTTTTGAACTTTATCCCCCGGTGGATCAGGTCGTAGTACTTATGCCCACCCCGTGCATGAAAAGCCGTGAGCGATTTGAGTTCTCCGGCGGAGATATTATCTCTTCTGCCGCCAACCCTCAGCCGCCGGTGCTCGTAAGTGACGATCGGTGGCCTCACGATAAGCCGAGTTGACGGAGGGCCGCTTCCAGTTCAACCTCCGTTTCCGGTGCGGGGAAACGGTAACTTTTGTACTCTCCGGCGTAGTCGTCCACTTCGTCATCGGCGGTGGCGAAGTCGGTCGTTTCGGTGGGCTCCACGGCACAAAAGCCTTTGCCCACTACCAACTGCATCTGCCCGTAATGGGCGAAGAAGTATTCCCGCAAGAGCGGAATGATGCGGTCGTTGAAGGCGGAGGCCAGGTCTTTCCAGTCGTTCACCCGCAGGAAATAGCTGTGCCCCAGCAGGTGGTCGGCATCCTTGAGGGCTTTGATACGGCGGTTGATCATTGCCAGCAACTCCGCCATATACACCTCCAGTTCTCCCACTTTGATCCGGCCGCTGGTGGGGTGTGCCCGCGCGATCACCTCGGGATCGGGGCCCACCTCCCGAAAGGTGAACCGCCGCCGCAGCGCCGCATCCAGCGCCTCTACGCTCCGGTCGGCCGTGTTCATCGTGCCAATGATGTAGAGGTTGGGTGGTACGCCGAACTCTTCGCGGCTGTAGGGAAGGGTCACTTTCAGTTCTTCTTTCGCGCCCAGGCGTTTGTCGGGCTCCAGCAGCGTAATCAGCTCGCCCAAAATGGCGGAGACGTTGCCGCGGTTGATCTCGTCGATGATGAGGACGTGGGCAGGGACAGCGTCAAAATCAAGCTCATTTAAGTCAAGTTCACTTATGATATCTGCCTTTTCATCAATAGATGAATCTTCTTCCTTCTGAGCTGTTTCAACGGGGGGAACAAAGTCTTGCACGGCTTTCCAGGCAGCAAAATATGCGGAGTAATTCGCCCCGCCAATCGCCTCGGGTATAAACTTATTAATGTTACTTATCTCCCCCTTTTCCTTAATCTTATTGTTCAGCTTTATCAACCGCTGCCGTGACACTGTATGTTTAGTCTCTCCGTCTTTGCCATGGTAAATCCACATGCTTTTCTTCTCCGAAAGCTCTCGAACATAGACTTTCTTTCCTTTCCAGGTTTTCAATTCAACCGGCTCCTCTTCCGCTAGACTTACTTGAGCCATTTTAACGAAGGCATCATACTTTTCCGCAAAATTGAGGGCTGTTTTTTCCTCTTCTGCCTCTGACACCTCAACAGCAGAATAGATAGCAGTAGTAGTGGCATCCCTAAAGATACCCCGTTTTATTTCGTATTTTATTTCGCCAGCTTCTTCTTCCGGATCTTTATTTATTATTGGCTTCAACCCCTCCACAAAATCCTCATAACTCAAGCTCTGGTGGAAGGTCGTAAAGGCAATTCGCCGTACTTCCTTCAGGCGGCGGAACTCCTGGTGCAGGGCTTGTCTGTCCCCGAAACCGGTAAAGTCTGGATTTGCTATCCGCACCGCCATTTCGATAGTGGCGTAGGTTTTACCGGTACCGGGTGGGCCGTAGAGAATTTGGTTGAGGGGATGACTGGGCATGGAAACATGATTTTTGAGAACAGGTGTTGGGGGCGATGCCGCAGGACCGTAGCTTTCGTAGGCAGTGACCAGGTTAGGGACCATTTCCCATTCATAATATTTCCCTTTCTGTTCTCCATTGAAAAGCATAGACCAGTAGCAGGTGGTGCCGTCTTTTCTGATGATGTACTCGAAGGGGGCATTAAGGGATTGTTCAATACGTTGAGCCAGGCGGGACACAGCTCCGTTGACGCGTATCGTTTGACTATCATCTGCTGCAACCCCTCGGATCATCCCGTCTACCGCCCAGGTTGTGTTTTGGTAGCCGGGCGAATGATAAAAAGCATTGATGATGCTTAAATCATACGAATGGAAAACACCCTTGTCATTAAGAAACTTTTCCCATTGAGCGGTCGTCAATGCTCCAGGTGCTGATTCCAGCCCCGGGCGTTCAGTACTGAACTTCGATTGGCGAAGGGTATAGCTTTTCTCAAATTTTTTGGTGTCTTCTGGGCCTAATCGATCAGCTTCAAAGTCAGAATTTTTGGATTTTATTTGTTTGATAACCGCATCAACCCTGGGTATAAATAGTTGTAAGTCAGCGTATAGATCTAACAACAATTCATCGGTGGAAGTATATCTCTTTTCTCTTCCCTTTATTACTGTAGACGCAATTTTTCGTTCGGAAGAGTTTGTCTTGGCTCTTTCCCACAAAGCCCCATCGGACTCACTTAGACTATCGTTTAATTCCAGAACCAGTTCGTTTTGCCGATCATCTGGTTGCCGTGTTTGTTTTAGTTCGATTTTGTACTCTAATCCGTCCTGTTTCTTGACAAACCATACATCGATCGGATCGTTGGCACTCCCGGGATACCCCGATTTGATCTTCCAGAAAGTAGTCCCGAAGTAGCTGTAATTTCTGGTTCCGATAAAGCGATCCGTTTCCGCGCCTTTACTAGGTCTTAAACGCATTGAAAAGTACCAACCTTCAGCTTTTTGCCACTCAACGAGTTGGTTGTAGACAACCTCTTCGAATTCATCATATGTCATATCGTACGAGTTTTACGTGTCTACACCAACCTCACCGCCCCCGTCAACAACTCCCCCATCATCCCCGCCTTCACCTTCGCCAGCTTCGCCCGCCGCGCACGCAATGCCGACAACTCCGCATCCAGATCGGAAAGGACCCGGGCGATGGCGCGTTGCTCACTTAGCGGTGGTATTGGAATTGGAATACCTGAGATTTCTCCCAAATTTATTTTCTTCGGAATCGCATTCATTAGCGACCTTGCTTCAAGTGCAGCTATAAAAATGCTTGATTTAGAAAAAGTATAAACCCATTTTGCAGTTATTTCATCTGCAAAACGTAGCAACGCTAAACTTACATAAATGGCAGCCGGTGTATCCCAGTCAACTAATGCCGTCTCACCTAATGTTCCTATTCTTGTGAGCAATACATCATTACGTCGTGTCTTGGAATAATTCGCCATAGCGTCAAATGCATCCTCTGAAATGAATTTTGTGTTGGTAAAATCCATGCTTGTCACGTTTTCTACACTCACAAACGTTACACCTGATTCAACATATTTTGGAGTTTGATGCGTACCGTCCCCAATCAATTCGCAAAGTTTTCCGAGACTAGACACTCCCCACTCCCCCTCAAACCCTTCCAACCTAATCTCCCCCGACAACAACCCCTCCATCATCCCCCGCTTAAAGGCCTCCTTCTTACCGATCAGCGCATCCAGCGCCGACAGCAGCGCGTCCGTGTCCGACAGGGCCCGGGCGATGGCGCGTTGCTCGCGGAGGGTGGGGAGGGGGATTGGCGTACTACTAATAACTTTAAGCCCAAGGTTTTTTATCGTTGTCCCTGTTAGATTGTCATTAAAAGATTGTTGAATAATCTTGCTGGCAAGACAAAAGGCCATGTATTTTCTATCAACGCTAGATTTGAAGTTAAGGTAAGCTGCACTCTTCCCCAAAAGAATTTTTTCCCCTTCGTAAAGTGCAATATTGCCAATTGTACCGTTAATTGACATCAACACGGAACTGGCATTTAATTCAATCTTATGTAAGTCATATTGAGTATCGTCAACTCGCTTTGTATTGTCGTAGATAAATATTCTTCCGTCCTTAAGGTTGTTACCATTTATAAAGGAATAGCTCCCAGATGAATCGTACATCGGTGTAGAATGAAGTCCATCTCCAACTCTAGTTGTAACGCTCCCAATCTCCACCACCTCCCAATCCTCCGGAATCACCCCCACCTCCGTCTGCTTATATCCATCCCTTACCATGTCAGTCCCATTTTAGCGAGGTGAGCGTTGACGGTGGCGGAGAGCTGCTCGACTTCGGTTTCGAGCTCGCTGAGTGGGCGGTCGTAGCGGGTGGCGAGTTCGCCCAGGCGGCGGTTGAGGGCCTGGCCCACGGCGGTTGTTTCGGCGCTGATGCGGCCCTGCAGGGCGGCGTACCATTTATGGTTCACCACCAGGTCCTGCACCAGCTCGGGGGTGAGGGTGTCGTAGCGGGCGTAGGTGCGCTTGCGGGTGTCGGCCTCGAGAGCCTTGGCGGCTTTGCTGAATTTTCCGCGCTGTTCTTCGTAGTTGGCGTAGTCGTTGAGGGCGCGGAGTTCTTCCTGCTCTTCGGGGTCGCGGCTGCCCTTCAGGGCTTTGCGGCGGGCGTTCAGGTCGCCCTTCGTGATCTTGCCTTTATCGTTGACGACCTCGGCCAGCAGGCCGTCTTCGCCGCCTTCCTCTTCCAGCAGTTCGGCGAGGTGGGCCTCGGTGTCGGCGATCTTGTTTTCCAGGGTGGCGAGTTCTTCCACGTCGGGGCTCAGGAAGTGATCGCGCACGATCTCGGGCGGCAGCAGGGCGCAGGTAAAGTAGCCCTTGCGGACCTTCTGCTTGTCGCCGCTGCCGGTCATTTCGGGCGCCAGCTCGGCCGTCCAGCCGGAGGCGATGATGGTGTACAGGTCGTCCTGCAGGGTGGCTTCCCAGTAGTCCATCAGGTGTTGGTACACGGCGTAGGCGTCTACCAGTGGCAGGGCATCGTAGTGGGCGCGGACGCGGGTGCCGAGGTGACGGATGAAGGAGCGGGGTTTGGTGGCCTCGTCGATGCCGTTGAGGTCGGCTTCTACCGACTGGAACCAGCTATCAAAAGCCTCCGTGAGTTGGGTTTGGAAGGCCTGGAACTCTTCGTAATTTTCTACGGCGGGTTTTTCGTCGGTCAGCCGCAGGTAGCCGGGGCGCAGGTCGGTGAACAGCTCGTTCCGCATTTGGGGGAATACCCGCCAGTATTTTTCCAGCGCGTCTATATCGGCCTGGGGGATGCCGCCGCGCAGGTGTCCTTCGAGGTCCTGGCGGTCGGCTTCGTCGCGGCTGTCGAGATAGCGGGGCAGGTTGAGGTTGTAGTCGTTGGCGGCGATTTCGGCCAGGGGGACGCTGCGGCTGTAGCCGGGTTCTTCCCGTTTTTCGTTGAATACTTCGATGATGCGGTCGATGTCACGGTCGCGCAGGCGGTTTTTGGGTCCGTCTTTGCGGAAGCCTTTGCTGGCGTCTAGCAAAAACACGGCACCCGCGGCCGCGCCACCTGCAACGTCTGCCACGTCTCCCCTCTCCCCCGGAGAGGGGCCGGGGGAGAGGTTTTCCCCTGTTGCGAGGCTTTTCTCCATCACAATCAAACAAGCCGGAATCCCCGTCCCATAAAACAGGTTGGCGGGTAGGCCGATGATGCCCTTGATGACGCCGGCTTCCAGCAGTCTCCGGCGAATGTCGGCCTCGGCGTTGCCCCGGAAGAGCACGCCGTGGGGCAGGACGATGGCGGCAGTACCCCCTGTTTTCAGGCTGGCCAGAATGTGGAGCAGGAAGGCAAAATCACCGTTTTTCTGCGGCGGCATGCCGAAGTGGGTGAAGCGGTCGTAGGTGTCGCTTTCGGGCTCGAAGCCGTTGCTCCATTCCTTGACGCTGAAGGGCGGGTTGGCGACGATGACGTCGAAACGTTTGAGCATTTCCTTCCCACCGCGCACTTCGGTGAAGCGGGGATCAGAGAGAGTATTTCCCTGTTTGATCACGGCGGTGGGGCGGTCGTGCAGCCACATATTCATCACGGCCAGGCCGGTGGTGGCGATGTCTCTTTCCTGGCCGTAGATGGAGATGTCTACGGGAGCGACCTCGGCTACTTTCAGCAGCAGCGATCCGGAGCCACAGGTGGGGTCGTAGGCGGTGAAGTTGGCGCTGTCGGCCCGCTCTACGTTCAGAATGGCGGCCATGATGCGGCTGACTTCGGCGGGGGTGTAGAACTGGCCTTTGCTCTTGCCGCTCTGGGTGGCGAAGTTGCGCATCAGGTATTCGTAGGCGTCGCCCAGCAGGTCGTCGTCGCCGGCGCGGTTACCGCTGAAGTCGAGGTCATCGCTCTGAAAGATGCCGATCAGCTTGCTCAGCCGGTCGATCATCTCCTTATCCTTTCCCAGTTTTTCGGGGTCGTTGAAGTTGGCTGTGGTGATGCTGCCGCTCAGGCCATTATGGCGGGCAAAGCGGGCCACGATCTGGTTGAGGGCCTGGCCGATGCCGGTTTTGCCCTTCCAGTAGATCATGTCTTTGAAGCTGCCGCCGTAGCCTTCGGTGGCGTCGGGCTTGTCTTCGGGTGGTTCCTGGGCGGGCAGTTCGATGAGGCTGTCGGGCCGTCCGGCACGGTCGGTCACGTACTTCATGAACAGCAGCGTGAGCACGTAATCTTTGTACTGGCTGGCGTCCATCCCGCCGCGCAGCACGTCGGCAGCGGACCAGATGGAGGCGTAGAGGTCGGATTTTTTTAGGGCCATTCAGGGTATCGGGTAGGTTAAGGAGCGCAATGTAAGGAAAGTTTGGTCTCCGTCGCCGAGACTATGCATACGTACTTCTCAGTAAGGTAACCGTGCTTGTGCTGCACCTCTCGTTCTGTACCTCAGACCGCCAGACTTACAACTGAAACGTCCCGCTAACTCGCGGTGCCCATGCTTACGCCAATATATACATCCAAAAACAGCAATCTGAGATTTCAGCAAGAGTCTCTGTGTCCAAAAAATGGAACACTTTCCACTCAAAAGAACACATTAAATTTATACATGAATGTAAACGCCTAAAAACAAATAAATTAATTCCTGGCACACGATTGGTACTAATAAGGGCATACAGATTGATTTTAGCTGTCAAGCACAGCTGTGTTGTCTCCTTATAATTTTTTCTCTCATGAATTCAATGTTGTTCATCCACAGTCGTCTCTCATAAACTTTGTGTCACTTTTTAATAGCTTTCTCTCATATTTTTTGTGTTTTACAAGTGTCTCTGATGAATTTTTGTGTTGTTCTTTTTTAATAACTGTCGTATGTATTTTTTGTGTTGTCCCATTTTTAGTCGTCTCTCATTTGTAGTTATTTTTGGGTACTGGTTAGCCGATCTACTTAGTTTAGTAATCGGTTAGCCGGACCTTTTTAATACAGCTTCGCCTTTTTCAGTTCAGTTCAGTTCAGTTCTCAGATTGAAAAGTGTCTTACAGACAACTCTCAACATCTTTACGAAGCACTTACCCGGTCTCAGCTCTTGCTGTGCCGGGTATTTTTATTGTGTGAAACTCTGCAGGGCGCAGTACGCAGGTGCAGTACAGGTTTAAAAGCATGGCGGATCGGCAATTTGTCGCTCCCTGCCCTTTCCACAATTCCCTCCTTCCCCTCAGACCAACCTCCATTTAAGGGAATGACTTCCACTTAATGGAACACCTGAATTATTTAATAATACGTAACCCACTAGGCAACAGAAAACAGCATAAAAGAACCGCTTTTTGCTGTATCCCCGGCACAACTATTTTAGAAAATGGCAACTTTTCCAATCAGCACAAGTCGGGAGTCCTTAACAGATGGGGAAGCCCTTTCTGGCCTCTACATCCCCGACGGCGAGGGTAACCCGCGGTGGGTCTGGCCTGCGGCCAGCAACAAGCCGGTTTTCCTGCGGTTCGTTCAACCCGTTAACTGGAAACAACGGGGTTTTGTGTCGGTAGTCCAACTCGTATTTTTACTGCGTCTGCAACGGTTGGTCTTCAAGTCTATGCCACTCGGCCCGGATTACAACCTGAACGGGACCGACTGGGCGGTTTTTACCGGCACTCCCGGCCCCAACCGTAAGCGTGTAGTGATGGACAGCGAGGGAACCATTACCAAAGAAGCCAGCACAGAGATGGCCGTTGCCAACCTCACCAACGAAGCCTTCTTCCTGCAGCAACTGCAGACTTTATGTCCTTCTCCCTCTTTCATCGTTCCGCGGATTGTACAGAACGGTACGAACGCACTAACAATGGAGCGCATCGCAAACCGCGGCACCTGGAGCCATTTCAACGGGCAGCACACTAAGGCCCTGGCGGAACTCCGGCAGGTCAGCTGTACCACCGGTCCGGTTGGCAGCTGGGGAGAATGGGAAAACATCTACGAACGGATCAATCAGTTGCGCAACGCCCGGCACCCCGAAATACCGTCACACCTCGTAGACGCATTGTTGCACCTCGTACTAACTGAAGACATGCAGCCCGTGGCTTCTTTCGGGATTGCGCACGGAGATTTCACCCCCTGGAATACCCTGCGTACCCCAAACGATCGCTTAGGCATCATCGACTGGGAGTTGGCCCGGACTGAGCTTCCCCTCGGGTTTGACTTCTTCCATTTCCACCTCCAGAACGGAGTGATGGTGGAACGGAAAACATGGGCAGAAATCTACCACCAGATGCAGCAGAAACTGACCCCGGAAACCCGTACGGCTATTTTCGGAACAGCAACTGCTGACGTCGATCAGTACCTCCGGCTCTACCTCGCTCATCATGTTTCTTACTATCTCTCCGTATACCAGAAGCAGGAAGAGTGGCACCAACAGATTTACTGGCAGCTCGACGTATGGTCGGATGCGATTATGGCACTTGCGCCACCTTCCGACCAGCGCAAAGCGCTGATTGGCCGGCTCTTCGCCCTACTGAATAACAAAAAATATGCAGTCCTCAAAATGGACAACGATGATCCGCAGGAGCTTCCTGCAGACAGTGATCTCGACATCCTGATCCGTAAAGAGGAGGCTCACGAGCTCATCAACAGGCTTAAGGCCTTTTCCGGACTTGCTCAGTGCCGGGTAATGCAAAAATCTTTTATGATGTCCGTCTTCCTGGTATTAGAAGACGGCGGGATTTTGAATTTAGATTTGATATGGGTTTTTAAATGGAAGTCAGTTAGTTTCATGGAGGTCAACGAGGTGATCCGGAATGCTTGTCTCAGCAGTTACGGGATCCGGGTAGTATCCCCCCGGGATACCCGCCAGTACCTGCGCTTTTTTTACGGGTTAAACGGCGCTACCGTCCCCGCAAAATTCGGGCTCGGGCAGGATCATTCTTCGTTGCCTCCAGTTTTAACCCAAAACTCCGGCTTGCGGGGCTGGGGCAATCGTCTGAACTACCTTCTGGACACCGCCCGAACCATGATCTTCAACCGCGGCTACGTCGTCACTTTTTCCGGAGTGGACGGAGCCGGCAAAAGCACCGTGATCGAGCATGTGACAAAGCTGCTCGACAAGCAGTTCCGGCGGCCGGTAAAAGTACTCCGGCACCGTCCCTCGGTGCTTCCCATTCTCAGCGCACTGCGTTACGGGAAGGAAGAAGCAGAACGAAAATCTGTTGCCACCTTGCCCCGCACGGGCACCAATACCAGCCGGCTCTCTTCGTTAGCCAGGTTCAGTTATTACTACCTCGACTACCTGCTCGGCCAGTGGTACGTCCAGCTGCGGTACGTACTCCGCGGCTACGTGGTAGTCTACGATCGCTACTACTATGACTTTATGATCGACGGCCGGAGGAGCAATCTGGAACTACCCTTCTGGATAACAGCCACGGGTTTCCGGCTCATCCGCAAGCCCGAATTCAACTTCTTCCTTTTTGCCGACGCCGATACCATTCTGGCTCGCAAGCAGGAGCTGGCAAAGGATACCATCGTGTCGCTCACGCAGCGGTACAAGGCACTCTTCGAACGGCTGGGCAAAGGACGCACCTCTTCCGTATTCACCAGTATCGAAAACGTGGAGCTTGCCGACACCCTGCGGGTGATCCGGGAAGCATTGCTCAAAAAGACAGCCTGAGATGAAAAGCTTATTCACATCCATCATCCGCCTGCGTAATCCTGCTTTCGCCTTTTCGGATGACATAGACAGCCGGATGATCATTTCTTTCCTTCTGGCCACCGCAGCATTATTACTAAGAGGACTGAAAGTGCTCCTCCGCGGCAAACTGCCAAAAGGCTTAATGCTTGGTCGCAATGTCAGTTTCCGGCACCTTCATAAAATCAGTTTCGGCCGGCTCGTAAAACTTGGTGATCAGGTGCGCCTCCAGGCGCTCGGCCGCGAGGGCATCCGGTTGGGAAACAACGTAAGCATTGGCGATTACAGCCGGGTGATCGTCAGCACTACACTTGGCAACATCGGGCGGTATATCCGGATCGGCGACAACGTCGGCATCGGGGAGCACGCCTACCTGGGCGGAGCGGGAGGCCTCAGCATCGGAGACGACTGCATCATTGGTCAGTACTTCAGCTGCCACCCGGAGAACCACAACTTCGACGCTTTGGAACCTCTCATCCGACACCAGGGTGTGAGCAGATCGGGCATCCGACTCGGTAAGGATTGCTGGGTGGGCGCCAAAGTCACCATTCTGGATGGTGTCAACATCGGCGACCACTGCGTCATTGCTGCCGGCGCCGTAGTCACCCGGTCCTTTCCTGCTTACAGTGTAATTGGCGGGGTACCCGCCAAACTTCTGAAAGAGCGCGCCACCACCTTCCCCAGCGGGAACGATGACGCTCCTGTCACTCCATTAATCCTTGCTTCATGAAGACCATCCTCGCCACAACCTACGCCGTCAACCCCTACAAAGGCTCCGAAGATGCAATGGGCTGGAACTATGTGTACCAGGTTGCCCGTTTCAATAAAGTAATTGCGATTACGCGGGAAAACAACCGGGGGGCCATCGAAAAATACATGGCCGCAAACCCCGACGGTGTATACGGGAACATCCGGTTTCTGTACTATGACCTGCCGAAGCGTTTGCGCTGGTGGAAGCGGGGAACCTGGGGCTCAATGCTCTACTTTTTACTTTGGCAGAAAACCATCATCAGCTTCATCCGGAAGCAGGAGCTTGAGTTCGATATTACTCACCACCTTAACTTCCATAACGATTGGAGCCCCAGTTACCTGTGGCAACTCGGCAAACCATTTGTTTGGGGACCTATCGGCCACCACCCGCAGATCCCCGCGCCGTTCCGTTTCACTATGCCTGTGTCCGACAAGTTGAAAGGCTTTCTTACCGGCAGCATCAAGCGTTATTTCTGGAACTGGAGCAAAGCCCTGGAGCAAACCAGAAAGCACGCCGATTACATCTGGTGCATGAACGATTCAGTACCCGAAGTACTCGATCTGCGGGGAAAGAACCACCACATCTCCCCTTCCGTTGCAACGCAGGATTACGGCTGGGCTCCTGAGAAAAAAGGGAGACGATTCGAGATTCTTAGTGCGGGAAGGCTGGTCCACATGAAGGGTTTCGACCTCACGATCAGGGCTTTTGCCCGGTTTGTGAACCTGAACCCCGCCAGCAACGCCCGCCTGACTATCGTCGGGGATGGCCCCGAGCGGGACAATTTAAAAGAACTCACCAAATCACTGGGCATCCAACGTTGGTGTACAATGATCAACTGGGTTCCCC
Source organism: Neolewinella aurantiaca (assembly GCF_008014675.1). Taxonomy (GTDB): domain Bacteria; phylum Bacteroidota; class Bacteroidia; order Chitinophagales; family Saprospiraceae; genus Neolewinella; species Neolewinella aurantiaca. The sequence continues at coordinate 26,232 of NZ_VOXD01000043.1, forward strand.
GCCATGAACTGATGGACAGGATGAAGGAATCTTCGTTGTTCCTCTTCCCGTCTCACGAAGGCGCAGGAATGGTAGTTCCCGAAGCACTTTCTTTCGGCTTACCGGTCGTCACGCTCGACAACTACGGCCCCGGACGGTTCGTAGCACCAGACTACGGCGTAGCTGCTGCTTCCGGAACTTACCAGGGAACCGTAGACCGCCTGGCCGATGCCATTGCCAGCATTCATGGCGATGAGAACAAACTCAAAGAAATGAGCATCGCGGCCCGCACTGCTTTCAATGAAAAATTCGACTGGAACCGTAGGGGTGAAACCCTCCGGGACATCTACTCAAAGCTCTGATCACTATGCACAAGATATTTGTCGCTCACTTACTCAACGACTACAGTGGCAGCCCTAAAGTTCTCAGTCAGTTGCTGAAAGGATGGGTAGGGGCAAACCACAAAGTACACCTCTACACCAGTGCATCAACCCAGGGTTTTCTATCCGGTATTGAAGGAGTAGAAGTGCACCATAATTACTATCGGTTTCATCGGTTCATTCCGCTGAGGCTGATGGTGCTGATGTCGTCTCAGCTTATTACCTTAATGGTGCTTCTGACGCAGGTAAGAAAAGAAGACGTTGTTTACGTCAATACCATTCTCCCCTTCGGGGCAGCCATTGCGGGTTGGATCAAGGGGGCACGGGTGATCTACCATATCCACGAGACCTCGGTAAATCCGAAAATTTTCAAACAGTTCCTGCTTTTCTGGGTTAAAGTCTGTGCCTCCGAAGTTATATACGTTTCCGATTTTCTGGCTAAGGAGGAACCAATTGCTTTGCCTTCTCACATTTTGTGGAACGCAATTGAAGATGATTTCAGAGAAAGAGCGAGCTCTTTCCAACGGCAGACCGGTCCTGCGGGTAATGTTCTGATGATTGCCTCCCTCAAGCGGTACAAAGGAGTAGACGAATACGTGGAGATTGCCCGGGCTTCTCCTCAATTAAGTTTCGAGCTGGTCGTCAATGCTTCCGGGCAGGAAATCGACGAGTACTTTGCGGGGCGGGCGTTGCCCGCCAACCTCACCGTTTACCCCGCACAGCGCGATGTTCATCCTTTTTACCAGCGGGCAGACGTTGTGATGAACCTCTCCCGGCCAGAGGAATGGAAAGAAACCTTCGGGCTGACCGCGCTGGAAGCGATGATTTACGGAATACCCGTAATCGTGCCGCCCGTTGGCGGCATCGCCGAGATTGTCCACGACGGCATCACCGGCTTCCACCTCAACGGAAAGGATACCTTCGCAATAACAGCAACCCTGCAGATTCTTTTCGGCGATTCAGCTTATTACGACTACCTCAGTCACGAAGCCTGCACACACGCGGCCACTTTTTCGGAGCGCCATTTCCTCCGCAAGAGCCTCGAAATCATCACTCCTACGGGGCATCTTGATTCCGGAACCGCCTTCCAGAAAATGGAACACATCTAAAATAAAAAATTCGTTATCTACTGAAAATCAAAAGAAAAAACCTCTGGCCTGGGATTTGAACGTTACCGGCATACAAAATCGAAACCATCATGACGAACAGGAGAAGGAAGTTAGCCATCATCGGAACCGTAGGCCTCCCGGCCAATTACGGCGGATTTGAGACCTTGTCAAGCCATTTGGTCAAGAACCTGGATAAGGAATACGACATGACGGTGTACTGTTCCGGTAAACGCTACCCTGATGCTGACCGACCAGACCACTACCTTGGTGCCCGGCTCAAGTACCTGCCCCTCGAGGCCAATGGTATTCAAAGTATTCCCTACGATGCCTGGTCTATTCTGCACGCTTTGCTGTACGCAGACGTACTGCTGATTCTTGGGGTCGCAGGAGCATGGGTTTTGCCTTTCGTGAAACTGTTCACCAACAAACGCATCATCATTTCTATTGACGGAATTGAGTGGAAGCGCGACAAGTGGTCCTGGCCGGCAAAGATGTATTTGTACTGGGCGGAGAAAATCGCGGTGAAGTACTCCCACTGCGACATTTCAGACAACGAGTCCATTCAGGATTACACAGCCATCCGCTACGGAAGCCTCAGCAACGTAATTGAATACGGAGCTGATCACACGATGGAAGTGGAAATCAACGATGACGACGTAATCAACTACCCGTTTCTGGCCAGACCATATGCCTTTAAGGTATGCCGGATTGAACCGGAGAACAATGTAGAAATGATCCTCAAAGCATTCACTACTTTCGGGAAGTTCCCCCTGGTGTTGGTGGGTAACTGGCAAAAGAGTACTTATGGCACCAACCTCAAAACACAGTACGGCGAGCATAAAAACCTAATCCTGCTGGACCCGATTTACGATCAACGTGAGATCGATCTCCTGCGGGGAAATGCTTCCTTGTACGTCCATGGCCACAGTGCGGGAGGTACAAACCCTTCCCTGGTGGAAGCGATGTACCTCGGTTTGCCCATCATGTCGTTCAACGTGAGTTATAACCGGACCACCACCGAAAGTAAAGCTCTTTACTTCAACTCCGTTAAGGAACTCAGCAACCTGCTTGAGAACACCGAATATTCAACCTTTAAGAAGGTGGGAATGGAAATGAAGGAAATTGCGCTACGGCGCTACCGGTGGGATTTGATCGCTAAGAAATATCAGGTGCTGGTCGAAAAAGCCTGCAGCAGTAACCGTAAGGAAGATGTAGCCCCGGCTTTCCAACAATACGACGAAGAAACCCTGATGGAATACGGTGCAGGACACCTGGCCACCCACAACCTCTTCTTCGAGTAGTAAAACCACCAAATATGTTACTTCAATTAGCAGCTTCCGTAGTTCTCGCTTACCTCATCATGAAGATTACGGTGCCCTACTTCAGCAAAGTCGCCGAAAAAATAGGCTTCACAGACCGTGGAGACTCGGAACGCAAGATCCACGAGGAAAACGTGCCTGTCATCGGGGGGATAACCATGGGCTTCAGCATCGTTATTGCAATCGGGATGCACATCAACAACAGTAATATCTTTTCGGATACCGTGATCGGTTTAATCCTCGGCGCAGTAGTCCTCCTGATTGCGGGAGTTATAGACGATAAGATTGACCTTAGACCACTCCTCAAACTGGCGATACAAACCTGCTGTGCTTTCCTGCTCGTTTCCAATGGCATCTTCCTCGACGAGGCGCTTTCCGTTTTGCACCTCGGCGGTCTTCCTGAAACCGCAAAAATAGCCATCAGTATGGCGTTCATCGTAGGCGTCGTGAATGCGTACAACCTGATTGATGGAATTGACGGGCTGGCGGGCAATTTATTCAGTATATCATTTGCCTGCATGGGGCTTACTTCCATCTATTTAGGTATGTGGGACATCGGCTTCCTGAGCGTAATTGTAGCCGTGGTCTGTTACGCTTTTGTGGGATTCAATACATCCGAACGGAACAAAATATTCATGGGAGACGGGGGGAGCCTGATGTTGGGATTCCTCACAGCAGGCGTCAGTATCGTCATGGTTGAAAGGAGTTTCAGCACGGGATTATCGTCCGAGATCATCGCAGGAACCGCGGCTTTGCTCGCGCTTCCAGTCTTCGACGAGATCAGGGTTTTCTTCACCCGCATCAAAGCCGGAAAGTCTCCGTTTGCTGCCGACAGGACGCATATCCACCACATTTTCCTGCAAATCAACCCGCAACACTCAGTGGTCCGGAGATGGATTATTGGTGTGGCTGTAGCAATTTTTCTGGGCTCGGTAACCATTGCCGCGGCGACCCACGTACTGATCGCCGGAGCATGGATAGTACTATGCATTACCGGTTTAGGAACGATTCTTAAAATCCAGAACGAGATGTTTCAACACCGTGATGTTCTGCTTAGGCTGGAAAAAAAGAACAGGAAACCGACCGACCGCTCCACGATCATAACCAACTAAAAATCAGCGTTTAAACTATTTCACAGGTCTCTTTTCGATGTTTACTATGATTTCAGGCGGGGTCGCAGGTGCAAAGATTGTTTAAAAACAAAGCAATGCACCCGCGGCCCCGCCCACTACAAAATAGTTACTAATAGACCAATTAGCAGTCTAAAGGTCACCCCCTTCCTTTTTCCCCGGTGAATTAAAAATTGCCGATCCCTGGCCGGACACATATAAAAACAGACTATATGGGGAAAACCGTCAGTAACTCTCTTTAGAGTTCTTATCTTTCCATCAGTAAATTTGGTAGAATTTGGATAGCTTTAAGATTTTCATCGTGGAAGATGACCCCTTCTACGGCAGATTATTAAAACATCATCTTAGTCTGAATCCGGACTATGAGGTTGAGCTCTTTACGTCTGGTAAAGCCTGCTTACAGGAAATCTACCGCAAGCCGGACGTAGTGTCGATCGATTACGGTTTACCGGACATGACCGGTGACGTACTGTTCAATAAAATCCGCGCTGTCAACAGCAATGTCCCCATAGTAGTGATCAGTGGGCAGGACGACATTGCCACGGCCGTAGACCTGCTCAAGAAAGGTGCCCGTGACTACATAGTGAAGGATGACAACACCAAAGACCTGCTCTGGCGATCGATCATCAACATCCGGGAGAACAGCGAACTGAAACAAGAAGTAGAAACGCTGAAAGTTCAGTTAGAAGAGAAGTTCAGTTTCGATAGTATCATCGGGACCAGTAAAGCTATGCAGCGGGTCTACACGATGTTGAAAAAGGCGGTAAAATCCAATATCAACGTAAGCATTACCGGCGAAACCGGTACGGGTAAGGAGGTAATAGCCAAAGCGATCCACTACAACAGCGACCGGAGCAAGCACCCCTTCGTGGCCGTCAATATGGCGGCAATCCCCGAAAATTTGCTGGAAAGCGAGCTTTTTGGGCACGAGAAAGGAGCCTTTACTGGTGCGATTGGTCGGAAGCCCGGAAAGTTTGAGGTTGCCAAAGAAGGGACGCTGTTTCTGGACGAGATCGCAGAGATGGACCTTGGGCTCCAGAGTAAGATCCTTCGTGCCATTCAGGAAAGGGAATTCACCCGGGTTGGCGGCACCGAGCCGATAAAATTCAAAGCACGGTTACTGACAGCCACCCATCGTGACCTTGAAATACAGGTGAAAGAGGGCAAGTTCCGCGAAGACCTTTACTACCGTGTAATGGGCCTCCCGATTGCACTTCCTCCGCTCAAAGATCGGGACGAAGACGTGCTGCTGCTCGCCAACTTCTTTATCAAAAAATACTGCAAAGAGAACGGCATCGGAACGCTAAAACTCAACAAAAGCGGCAAGGAAAAACTATTGAAATATCATTTCCCCGGTAACGTCCGGGAATTGAAGGCAGTAGTGGAGCTTGCGTGCGTAATGACCGACACCAACGGGATTAGTGCCGAAGATATCCGCTTTTCAGGCCTGAACAGTCGCCAGGCCATCACTTACGGAGAAAAAACCCTTCGGGAATACACTGTTGAAATTATAGGCCAGTATCTGGAAAAATACGATAACAACGTAGTCCGGGTCGCCGAAAAATTAGACATAGGAAAGTCGACGATTTACAACATGCTCAAGAGTGGAGAGCTGAATTCAAACAACTAACAATGAATGCGAAACAATACCTTATAAGCTCTATTAACGATTCCGACTTACCCGTCGATGAACAGGCTGACCTTGTCCTGGGTTTCGGATTAAAGGCCTTAATGGAAAAAGCAGGAACGTATACTTTCCTCCGGGAGCAGTTCCCCAATGCCGTAATTGGCCTGTCTTCCTCAGCGGGAGAAGTTTACGACATGGAAGTCTACGATGAGAACCTGGCGCTGCTGACCATTTCCTTCGACAAGACCACCCTGCGCCACCAGGCGATAAACATACAAGACAGCCCGGACAGTTTTTCGGCGGGCGCAGACGTGGTTAAGAACCTCATGGCGGACGACCTCCAGCACATTCTGATCCTCTCCGACGGCAGCCTCGTCAATGGCAGCGAACTTGTCAAAGGGATTCAGAGCATCATCCCGGATCATGTATCAATTACCGGCGGGCTGGCAGGAGACGGAGCAGATTTCGACTATACCCTGGTTGGTCTGAACGAGCCCCCCACAAGAGGCAGAATACTTGCTATCGGTTTCTACGGTAAAAACCTCCGGGTGGCACACGGTTCCTTTGGAGGTTGGGAACCCTTCGGGCTGGAAAGAACGGTAACAAAATCTTCCGGCAACGAACTTTTTGAGGTCGGGGGGAAAAACGCACTGAGTGTTTATAAAGAATACCTGGGAAAATACGCTTCCGAGCTGCCTGGTTCGGCATTGCTTTTCCCTTTATCTATTCGCATTCAGGACGGGGATGGCTACCTGGTAAGGACAATCCTCTCAATCGACGAAGAGAAATCGAGCATGACGTTTGCCGGCGACCTTCCCGAAGGCAGCAAGGTCAGGTTCATGAAAGCCAATACGGACCGTTTGATCGACGCGGCCAGTGTTGCGGCGAACACCTGCCTGGCCTCCTTCGATCAGTTTAAACCGCAGGTTGCACTGCTCGTCAGCTGCCTGGGACGTAAGTTGGTACTTGCCAACCGGGTTGACGAAGAAGTAGAAGCGGTAGCCCAGGTTCTGGGCGAAGACACTGTAATCGGAGGGTACTATTCTTACGGAGAGATATCGCCTTACCAAAAAGGAGGACCGTGTGAACTCCACAACCAAACCATGACCATTACCTGCATGCAGGAGATCGATTAACATTTAAGCCTGAGGTAGTATGTACCATAAACTTCTCCAAAAACAGATTCGAAAGTACCTTCCTGACAACCTGCTCGGCCAGGCAGATTGCAAAGCATTTTTGGAAAGCATCAACAACTCCTACGAGTCATTCGAGCGTGACCGTGAGTTAATGGATCATGCCTTCAAGCTTAGTGAAAAAGAGTACACAGAGGTCAATCAGGAATTAGACTCGCTGGCCAACCAACGCCTCCTCACCCTTAAGCAGCTGAACCAGACCATCAGCAGCCTTTTGGGTTCCGATCAAGCACTTAGCGAAAATGAAGACCTTGTTTCACTCTCCGAAAAAATAAGAGGTCAGGTAAACATCAACAAGCTAACGAAGAAACAGCTCTTCAGAAATATCAATCTGTTCAAAACCTTACTTGCCAACCTTCAGTCCGGAGTATTGATTGAGAACGAGAGCAGAGAGGTTCTTTTCACGAATGACTTGTTTTGCTCGATGTTTAAGATGCCGGCAACCCCGGATGAAATGGTAGGACAGGACTGCTCTGACTCTGCAATGCATTGCATGAATCTTTTTAAAGATCCAGAAAGATTCGTCAGTAGAATTGAGACTCTGCTCTCCGAACAAAAACCCGTCTACAATGAAATGATCGAAACCGCTGAAGGTGAAATTCTGGAGCGGGATTATGTTCCCATATTCATTGATGACATATACCGTGGTCATTTCTGGAAATACACCAACATAACGGAGAGTGTACACGACCGGGAAAGCCTGCTGGAAAGCGAAGAGCGTAATCGCCTGGTTATGAACTCTTCTCTGGATGCCATCGTAATTGCAGATGACAGGGGCAAAGTAACGTTCTGGAATCCTCGTGCTGAGCAAATGTTTGGTTGGACACAGGAAGAAGCTATGGGCAAATCGATGTCCCAACTATTTATCCCGGACCATATGAAAACTGCCCATAACGAGGGCATGAACCGTTACCTCAATACGGGGGTAAGTCACATTCTCAATCAGGAATTGGAACTTACTGCAGTTAATAAAGCCGGAGAGGAATTCCCGGTGGAACTAATCGTCGTCACCTACCAGCAAAATGGGAAAAACTACTTCTGTGGGTTCATGAGGGACATCTCCTCGCGCAAAAAATCAGAAAACCTCCTAAAAGCGCAGGAAGAGAAATACCGGAATATAATTACCAACATGAACCTTGGCCTGTTGGAAATAGACAACGAGAGAAAAATCGTTTTTGCCAATCAGAATTTCTGCGACATCTCCGGTTACAGTGAAGCAGAACTTATTGGAAGCAGTACCAATAAATTCCATTTAGAAGAACCCAACCTCAAGGTTCTTGATCAGCAACTCAAGCTAAGATCCGAAGGTATTTCTAACGGATATGAGATTGAGGTACAGAACAAAAGCGGCGAAATCCGCTGGTGGTTCATTTCCGGCGCACCAAACTACAACGACAAAGGAACGCTCACGGGCTCTATTGGTATTCACCTCGATATTACAGAGCAAAAGAAGCTGGAATCCGAACTGGCCATCGCAAAGAATAAAGCCGAAGAGGCCTCAGTTGCAAAAGAGGCATTCCTTGCCAACATGAGCCATGAGATTCGTACTCCTCTGAATGCTATCATTGGGATGATACGGGAACTCTCCCGGGAAGAACTTTCGCCCAAACAGCAAACCTACCTGAGCCATACCGATAATGCCGCCAGGCATTTGCTTTCTATTGTCAACAATATTCTGGACATATCCAAGATTGAGGCAGGAGAACTGAAACTGGAAAAACACACCTTCAGTTTACAGGCTCTGATTGCTAACATGGTCAGCATTTTACATTTCAAAGCTGCTAAAAAAGACATCGTTCTGACGTCTGCTTTGAGCGAGAAAATCTGGCCTGCTTATAAAGGCGACAGTGCAAGAATTCGTCAGATCCTGATTAACCTCCTTGATAACGCAATCAAGTTCACCATGGAGGGAGAGGTACGCCTGAATATCGAAGTGCTTCAGGAAAATGATGATGAACAAGTCATTCTGATCAAAATCATTGATACGGGTATAGGCATGGACGAGGAATATATGGAGCAACTGTTCTCTAAATTCAGCCAGGCCGAAAAATCAACCTCCCGCCGCTTTGGCGGTACCGGTCTTGGAATGTCCATTACCAAGGAAATCGTCAAGTTGATGGACGGCAGCATTGATGTCAGTAGTGTGAAAGGCCAGGGGACCGAGTTCCAAATTACTGTATCCCTTAAAAAAGGGAATATCGAAGAACTCTCCGATCAAACACAGGACAGTCAGTTTCTGCTGCAGGGCACCCGTGTTCTTCTGGTGGAAGACAACGTGATGAACCGGTTAATTGCTAATAAGAGTCTTTCTCATTTTGGCTGTACAACCGACGAAGCAGAGAACGGCCTGATTGCCCTTGAACTTTTGAAGCAAAATCAGTACGACATCATTCTGATGGATATCCAGATGCCGGAACTCGACGGTGTAGAGACAACTAAGATAATCCGCAACGAATTGAAATTGAGCGTTCCGGTCATTGCCGTTACCGCAAATGCTTTCAAGAAGGATATCGATCTTTACCTGAGCATTGGAATGAATGACTACGTCACCAAACCATTTGAGGAAAAAGAACTCTTCAATACCATCGCCAAACAATTAAAATGGAGTGCTCCCGCTTCTCCGCAATCTGCAATAGCTATCGACAATCACTACGACCTGACTCAACTGAGAGCTTTGAGCAGGGGCGACGAAGAATTTGTCAACAACATGATCGAAATCTTCCTGCAACATACACCTCCTGCACTGGAAGAGATCGAAATTGCACTAGCTAAAAAAGATTACGCCACCGTAGCCAGAGTTGCACATAAAATAAAGCCCAGCATCGAAAGTATGGGGATTAAACAGCTGAACGGCTCAGCCAAGGAAGTGGAACTCGCAGCCAAGGCTGAAAGTGTTGAGCACAGTACACTATCCATAAAAGTCGATTTTCTGGTGAACACATTAAGAGTTGTTCTCAGCAAAATGAAAAGCGACCAGGGATAATCAGACCTGATCACGATGAAGGCAACTGTCAGGCAGACTCATACTCCGGCCCTCTCCGGGGTCGGTAAACTTCGCCGTGCTGTTGCCTGACTATTTACTTTCATGAAAGAAGGCGCTCCAACCTGCTGCAAACAATAGTACCGGCCATCCCGCGCGCATGGCCGCTCAACTTTTAGTTGCCTGAGCATTGATGGTGCGCAACGGGCTCTTGTGCGCTCTGAGCGCCTTCTATTTTTCCACAAAATGGAATTGATTCCACCCAGTAAAACAAATAACCTGCTGAACAATAGGTAACTCCCTTTAAATCAACACGTTGAAAACTGGCATTCGTTTGGCAACACTCATAGCAAACGAAACAAAATGACCAGTTTGAATCACTCTATCACCTTTATCGTAGACGATGATCCGTTTGTGGGTTTGTTGTACAAAAAACACCTCAGCAACCTCGGATACAACAACCTGCATCACTTTTTCAGCGGTGTTGAATGTCTGGACAATCTCCATCTCAATCCTGACATCGTTTTACTCGACCACCAGATGTCGGAGGTGAACGGCTTTGAAGTACTGAAAAAGATCAAACGTTCAAACCCTAATGCAACGGTTATAATGGTTTCCGGTCAGGAAGACATGGCTACTGCTTTAAATGCGCTTAAGTACGGCGCGTTTGATTACATCATCAAGGACGGAACAGAAACCGAAAAAATTGAGGAAGCGCTTAAGCGCCTGGCCATGCTCAAGTCTCAGCGTCCTGCCACCAAATCCCTGTTTCGCAAACTGCTTCCTTAAGCCTACCCTATCCATGAAATATTATCCTTTCATCTTACTGGTTCTGGCACTTGCGGTTTTGCAATCATGCCACACGCAGAATGTGTTCGTCAAAGAGGCACGTACCGAAAAAGGAGTTCTCTCCCCGGAAGATTCATTGATTTACTTCAATGACACATACGAATACACCATTCGTGTCGACGACAAAATCAGCATTAGCGTTTGGGGACACGACGAACTCAGTGTCGGTTCTACGTACGGTATTTACAACTCGAATGAAGTTTACGGGAAATGGCTGATGGTCGACCGGGAGGGAACCATTGAAGTTCCCCGTTTCGGCATGATGGAAGTACAGGGCCTTACCATACCTGAACTCAAGAATAACCTTAAAGACTCGCTTGCTCAGATTCTTAAAAATCCGGTTGTCGACGTAAAGGTGCTCAACCGCGAAATCTCTCTGATAGGCGAGTTCAGAGACCCCGCTACCGTCGCCGTGGACAAAGGGAAAAACTACCTGCTGGACATGATAGCCCAGGTAGGCGGGTTTGACCAGTATGCGAACCTGAAGTGCATCAAAGTTTTCCGGCAGGCAGGTGAAGACACCCATATTTTAACCATCGACCTTACAACGAGGGGTAACTACAACTTCAAGAACATCCCGTTGTACCCCGGCGACATCGTGATCGCTCCCTCACGCAGCTACAAAGAATTCGACCGGCGCATTTCGGTCATCATCCCTTTTACTTCGGCACTAACATCTGCGGCCATTTTCAAGAGTGCATTTTAAGCAGCAGTCATGAACGAGCAACTACGCATATTAAGGCCATACCTGCGCGGATTACCGATCATCATCACAGCGATGATTGCAGGCTTCCTCTTCGCAAAGAAGTACCTCTCTTACACTACACCCATGTACGAGAGTACCACCAAGATTAAACTCGCTGACCTTAGCGAGGGATCAACCGGAAACAATCTTTTCAAAGACCTCGATGTGTTTGCATCCACTAATAAGATTGCGACCGAAATCGAGGTACTGAAGTCTCAGGTACTCATCGGTAAAGCCGTTACGGGCCTGGGAATCTCTGAAGAACTAAGCAGAATTGGCCGGGTAACCACAAAAGAGTTGTTCAACGAAAAGCCGTTTTTTCATGAGTTAATGATTTATGATGAATCGTATTACAATAAAGACTGGATAATCAAAGTCCGGGACACCGTAAACTACACGATCGCCCCCGCTAACTCCACAGATCAGTATTCAGGTGTATTCGGAGACACCCTCCGGATTGGAAATAAAGCGGCCCTGCTGCTCAGCATAAACTATGCTTTGCTGGCCGAAAAACCTGAACTGGAAATAACCGGTGATTACAAACTTGTCCGCTATTCAGACGCCCGCCTGATCGAAAAAGTAGCGTCTAAACTCGACGTTGTTTCCGTAGACAAAGATGTTGCTATCCTCAGAATCATCTATAAGAGCAATGTACCCGAAAAAGCAGCACTACTCACCGATGCCCTGGCCCAGACTTACATCAGTGATTATATCGAGGAGAAATTCAAAACAGCAAATGTCACCTCCGATTTTCTGGACCAGCAGATCTCCAAGGTTTATCAGGACCTGTCCCGGGCCGAGATGAAAATCGAGGGTTACCGTGTCAACAACAACATCATCAACATCAGGCAGGAAACCGAAACCGACCTGCGGAAGATATCCCAGTTAAAAATTCAGAAGACGAACGTTCAAATGTCGCTCGAAGCCATTGAAGAGCTGGACCAGTACATCAAGAACGGAAAAGACGACTTCCTGAAACTCGCCCCTAACTTCGAAGCCTTTACTGATCTCCTTTCTACCGAGATGATCAAGAAGATCAAACAGCTTCAACTCGAAAAAGCAGACTTACTCCTGATTTACAAGCCCAACCACGAGTTGGTAGGAAACGTCGACAAAAAGATAAAATACTACACGGACTACTTTGTCGAAAGCATCAATAATACTCGCAAAAACCTGAAAACCAAATACGATAAACTTTCCAGCAACATCGAAGAAGCCGAAAAGGTATTCATAGGGCTTCCCGAGCGGGAACGCATCCTTGCTATTCTCGACCGCGAGTTTCAGATTCATCAGCAATCTTATATTTTCCTCAATGAAAAACGGATTGAAGCAGAAATTGCCAAAGCTGCAAAACATGCTTTTCACCGGGTGATTCATAAAGCGAGTATTCCCCAGAACCCCGTCTCCCCCAACCGGCCCATCATCATTATCGTGTCTACCCTGCTTGGAATGATAGGAGCTATTATTTTCATCTTCCTTGTAAACGCTAGCAAGGCCCGGGTCAATGACCTGAGCTCGGTAGAAAAGAATACCGACATCCCGGTTCTCTTCGGTGCGCCTCACTTTAAATCTTCAGCGCAGGCTTCTTCATTTTTCAAAAATGAAATATTCAAGCTTGACATGAAGGGAATGATTCCTGCACACGGTTCAATTTCCGTTTCAGCCTTCGGCAAGAACCACGGAGCACGCTTCCACCTCAACCATCTTCTTGAGCTCTTTGCCAAAGAACAGCGCAACTCCATTATTCTGACGTTTGACGAAGCCTGCTACAACGCCCTTCCTCCGGGCCGCGCAGTACTGCTGCCGCAGGATGAACTCGCAGCGTTCACTTTTGCGGGCTTGAAGAACTGGCACGAAAACCTCTGCGCAGAACACGATCTGGTACTGATTGATAATTACACCCTGCCCGAAAACGCTGAGTCTATAGTGTTCATGAGCCTTGCAGACCTCAACGTATGCATCGTTGACACCAGAAAGACGCACCTGAGCCGCATCGGAGAGCTAAACGAAATCAAAGCAAAAAACAACGTCCAGAACCTCTACCTGATCCTCAACAACCATAAGTATTCTCCCTCCCTCCTCCACGAGGGGTGGTGGCTAATCAAAAAGGCACGCAAACTCATAACCCGTAAATGATGTCAGCCAGCCTCAATAAAAAGCTTCCCCTCCTGCTCGAACAGTGTCTGTTCAGTGGCACGGGGTTCGTCGTCAACATTGCGCTCGCCAAATCTATGGGCCTCGAGCTGTATGGCGTCTACGCGTCTCTCATAATCATTTCATACCTCTTGCTGAGCATCAGTCAGGCCCTGGTCATTCAGCCAATGCAGATCCATGTCGGTAAAACAACCGACGATTCGTCTTATCGCATAGTCTTGATTTTTTTACAGTGTTTTCTCATATTAGTTTATTTCACGTTTTTTTTCGGAGCCTACCTGGCCAATACCAGTTTACTGGCTATTGGCCAGGAGGACCTTTTACCGTTCTTGCTTTATCTCGCTTTCTTCCTGGGGTACGATTTCTACCGCAAATACTTCCTGGCTACGGCACAGTTGATTACTGCTCTCATTATCGCCGCGGCCTTCGCCTTGTCAACTATCGGCCTTTTGGCATTCCACCTACTGAGCACAGCAAGTACTGACCTCAATACTTATTTGTACCTTCTGGCGGCGGGTCAGTTGCCCTCAATTATTATTGCCACGGTTGTTTATTGGCGATCAGTAGCTCTTCCCGATCTGCAGGCAATAAAAAGGTACTTCAAAATACACATCATCGATGGCCAGTGGTTGCTTTACGCAGCCATTACTCAGTGGTTTTCCGGCAATCTCTACGTTATGGCATCCGGCCTGCTGATCGGGCTGGAAGCATTAGGAGCACTTCGTTTTGTGCAAAGTCTGTTTGGCCTTGTCAACATATTGCTTCAAACCATCGAGAACTACGTTTTGCCACAGCTCAGCAAGGCCTATCAGGTTTCATTACAGCACTGCTACCGGGCCTTTCAAAGTGCGCTTGGGGTATACCAGATGATTATTCTGGCGGGCCTCGGCGTTTTATTCCTCTTCGCCGGGCAGGTTCTTCGCTTTGCGGGTAGTGCAGAGTTTGTACCGTACGCTTACGTTCTGCGGGGCATGGTCGTTCTGTACGCCATCATCATCCTTGCCTACCCCGTTCGCTTACTCATTCGGGTTACGGAACTTAACCGGTCTTACTTCGTCGCCTACCTCATCAGTTTTGCGTTCAGCCTCATCAGTTACCAGTTCCTGCTGACTCATTTTGGGGTAACGGGCGCTGTAATCGGCCTCATCGGCAATCAGCTGATCCTTCAGGCTACCTGGCTCATCGTCCTCAAAAAAAACCAATTCAACGTATGGAAATTATACATCTCGTAATGGGCAAAGCCAATCCTGACCGTATGAATGGCGTAAACAAGGTCGTACATCAGCTGGCTACCCAACAGGTAGCAGCCGGCCTGAAGGCAGAGGTTTGGGGGTTCACCCACGACCTGTCCGAAAATTACCCCGAACGAAATTTCACGACAAGCCTCTTCCGCACATCGGGCAAGTTCTCCGCCCCGGACCAACGGTTCCTGAACAGCATAAAAGCGCTCGATACCGAGCGTACCGTATTTCACCTGCATGGCGGATGGATTCCTCAGTTCTACAAAGCAGCCAAAGCGCTGAAAAAAGCGGGGCTGAAGTACGTAATCACCGGCCACGGCGCGTACAATACCGTCGCGATGCAACGCAGTAAACTGAAAAAGCTGGCTTACTTCCAGCTCTTCGAAAAAATACTCCTTAAAAACGCTGCGGCCATTCACTGCATCGGAGCCAGCGAGGTTACCGGTCTTAATACCATCTTCCCTACTGACCGGACACTCCTGATTCCGTACGGTATGGAATTCAACAAAGAAGCGTCGCCCGAGGCCTCAACCTCCGAGCCATTCGTGTTCGGCTTCGTTGGCCGGCTCGATTACCACACCAAGGGCCTCGATCTGATGCTCACCGCATTTGCGCAGCATTTCCGGGGCAATACCTCCGTGGTGCTCTGGCTGATCGGCGACGGCGGGGGCCGCAGGGCGGTAACCGAACTGATTGAGCAACTCGGCATTTCCGACAACGTAATCTTATGGGGAGCAAAGTTCGGTAAGGATAAAGACGCACTCCTGCGGCAAATGAACGTGTTCCTGCACCCTTCCCGCAACGAAGGTCTGCCCAGCGCAGTGCTGGAAGCAGCAGCCTTCAGCGTTCCGTGCATCGTCTCCGAAGCGACCAACGTAGGTGAATACATCAAACAACACCGGGCAGGATTTGTGGTGGGTAACAACGATGCTCCTGCCCTGGGCTCGGCCATGAACCAAACCCTGCACCTCGCGCCCCGCGCCCTGAAAAGTCTCGGCAAAAATGCCGCACAGATGGTCGCAGAACAGTTCAACTGGCCCCGTATCGTAAAGCAGTTCAACCAACTCTACGCATGAGTTTACAGCCCGAATTACACCAGCCGTTCCTTAAGCAGGTCGATAAGTACCTGTTCATTCTGCTCTTTCTCATGGTCGGGTGTTTCTTCACGTGGAGCGAAAACATCCTAATTACCCGGGCGATCAAACTGATCGGGAGGAATGGGGTACTGCTCGGCTCTATTTACCTGTACCAGCGGGTACGCGCCTACGGCATTCCGGCGTCGGCGAAGGGGGACAACATCCTCTCGGTGGCCTTTTATGCCGGGTATCTGTTGCTGGGCTTCGCTTCTTTTTTGTGGAGTACCAACGTAGGTGTCAGCGGGTTGCAGTGGTTCATGACTTGCCAGAGCTTCGTTTTTTCCTACTTTTTCGTTAAGACCATTCAGCTCATCGATCAGTATTTTCCGGGGCATTCTATCAGGCTGTACCAGTTGCTGGGCAATACGGTGTTTTACCTCATCGTGATCTTCGTTGTCGGCATGTGGGTCTCGCCTGATGTTTTCTACCGCCTCACCCACGGAGGCGAAGAAGCGCGCCTTGGCGGCTACATCATGAATCCCAACGAGCTCGGCATGCTGGCGGGCGTAGGTGTAGCTTGCCTCATTTTCAACTTCTACCACGCCCACCGGGTCGTCTGGACCGGCTTTCAACTGCTCATCATTTTCTACGCGCTGTACGCTACGGGCTCCAGATCTTCCCTCATCGGGGCGTTACTCATCATTTTCTTCCACGTCATGCAGTCGGACCGCAAGCAGATCAAAGCGCTCATTTTGGTTGGCATGATGGTGGTCACGCCGGTAGCGGTCTGGAAGGTCGTCCTGAAAGACGGAGACAGTTCCCGCCTGGAAGAAGTGATGAGTATGACCGGCCGTCTGCCTTTCTGGAAAGCACTCATCAACGAAGGTCTTCCCCGCGAGCCGCTCCTGGGCTTCGGGTTCATGCGCATCGACTACAAAGAGTACTTTCAGTCGACCCACACTTACCCCGGTAAAATGACCCACAACACCTTCATGCAGGTGCTGATGAACCTGGGCTTCGTCGGGCTCACCCTTGTTTTCTTCCAGATGCTTTTCACGCTGCGGGGCATACTTTCGGCAACGAAAGAGAAGAAGCTGATGCTCATCGGCATCCTCATTCCCATCACCATCAACTCCCTCACCGAATTCGGCATTTTCGGCGAATCCAACTACGGCATCCTGTTTTACCAGCTCGTCATCTTCTCCATCAGTTTTCAGGCGCGGGAGTTCCTCACCACCTCCGAAAAAATCGGGCTGCAGCGGCGGAAGGCGCTTGGTCGTTTGGTCGTAGCGAACTAAAGAAGTGTCTTACCGGGCGCGGCCGCAGGTGCGGAGAAGGTTGAACGGCCAGAATATGCCGGCAAGGTGCCGCGGAGGCAGTAATCGCTACTCGTTCTGGTAGCCTTCGTAAACGGTGGGTCCTTTCCGCTTGGCGGCAGCACTGTCGTCGCGCAAAATCGCGTAAGTCTGCCAAAGCGCCAGCGCAGAAAAAGCGGTTGCGGCCAGGCCGATGGTCAGGGGTGAGGGGAAAAAGCCGGCAAGGGCCAGAAACAGAAGCGCCAGCAAAAATATAGTACGGGAAACAGAAAAAAGCTTCATCGTGTCAGGGGATTAGTTTCTGTTGCAACGGCGGATGTAGATATATGGTTCTCAGGTAAAGAGCTTGAAACGAAGGCGCTTACCAACGCTGCCCCCGTTTTCCGGTTGGTCAGTACCAATAAAAACACAATTTACCTTAACACTTCTAATAAAATTGTTGCGGGAAGCTTCCCTCGTTTATCAGTTGGAGATTTGGAAAGCCTTCCAATAATCAAAGAAGACCACCTAAATCAAAAGAAAACAAACAAAGTTTCTACACTAGTCCAGCAAATCCTCACCACCAAACAAACCGACCCCACCGCCGACACCTCGGCTTTAGAGGCGGAGATTGACGTGTTGGTGTATCGGTTGTACGGGTTGACGTGGGAGAAGGTGAAGGTGGTGGACCCTGAATTTTCCATGTCGGAAGCGGAGTATGATGCCGGTACACTTCCCGGTTGAGACGCGGTTTGTTGATCGTAACGCGGATGGCCGACGCACAGCGTCTCGACCAGAAGAGTTACCGTAAAACAACCACGCCAATGGTAGAGACGCTGTGCGTCGATTGCAACACGGGAAGTCGACGCACAGCGTCTCCACCAGAAGAGTTACCGTAAAACAACCACACCAATGGTCGAGACGCTGCGCGTCGATCGTAACGCGGGAAGTCGACGCGGATGGTCGACGCGCAGCGTCTCGACCAGAGGTATTATCTTGAGAGCATGAAAAAAAGTCCTGCCAAACTCCCTCACCAACCACTTGATCATCGTCCCGTTCACGTGACCTATCGCCTGGCGGGTAGTTTGCCTAAGGCTGCTTTAAAAACAATTTCTGCGCGCCATGAAGCCTGTAAGGCCGAATTAGAAATCAAAGCGAAAACGCATCCCGGCATCCTGCAATCGGGTGTATACGCCAGCGAATTATTTTCCCTGAACGCCCGCTACGAGCTGGATATCGACGAAGCTTTGCACACCATTGCGAGCGGTCCATTCTACCTGCAAGACTCCGACCTGGCCCATGAGATTATTGACTCATGGCTATTCCTTCAAAAAGAAAGTGCTGTATACGTCTACGCCGTCTGCGTAATGGGCAACCATGTGCACGCCCTCATTCGCGCTCCCGATGGCCTTGATACCGTCGACATCGGTGCCCTCATGAATCGCCACAAGGCGCATACCGCCCGGGTTTGCAATAAACTCATTGGTAAAACGGGCACCCAGTTCTGGGAACACTTCTATTTTGACCGGACGGTGCACAGAGGTAAATTTGAGCGAGTGATGTGGTACGTGCTCAACAACCCTGTTAAATCCAGGTTGGTCGAAGATTGGCAGGACTGGGCGGGTACTTATCTCAACCCCGATTTCGAAGCTCTTTTCTGTTAATCCCGGTTCCTGAGTAGCGACGCTGTGCGTCGCTCTTACCCCGGGGGCAGGGCTAACGCATACTATCTAGAAAAACTTTATCACGGGCCTTATCGGACCACATCGCTCGCATTCGTTTATGCTTAACACCAGCTTTACTGGGTCCATCAGCGTGTAAATTGATACTC
>NZ_VOXD01000044.1 GCF_008014675.1 Neolewinella aurantiaca
TTCATTGCGCAGCTACTTCGGCCTTGGCCCCGGCCACTAATGCGGTTGCTGGTGGCCGTTAAGAAAAGCAAGTTGTATGAGCCAACACAGAGTTGCTGCATTTCCGAAGGGCTTCGACTCCCGACAGTTCCAGACTTCGAAGGATCAGTTTGAGGCGAGTTTTTGCTTTTTAGGCCAGCAGTGACCGGATTAGTGAGCAGCCGGGGACACAGCCTGAGGGGTTTGCTTCTTTGCCCCGTCACCTCGCAGAAGCCGCGCAGCGAAAGAAGGCCGCCGGCAGGCAAGGTTAGACGGGATGTAGCGCGGACTCAATCGGAGTAGAACTTATCTACCGGTGCCCCAGGACTGCGCTTCTTCCCGTTTTACCCGTTCATTTTTTCTTGATAAAAAACGAACCAAAAAAATCAAGGCTGTGCCACCGGCTGATCGTGGAATCCAGTTCTTGAAGCCTAAAATGGAAAAACTCGCGGCGGCGTTGGTTGGGTTGCTTCTAAACCCATCGGTTCGTTGAAATCTGGGTAGCTGCGTCCTATGCCTTGATAACGCTCAGACAGTTTCCATTTTTTAACGGTTCCAAAAAATGCATTCCACTGCCGGTGCCAAGGCCGAAGCCCGAACGTCGCAGCTCTGTGCTTTGCTTCCAATTACGGAGTTTGTAGCACCCAGGGAAAACCTTGGTCCGGCCGCCTTCACCTCTGGTGAATAGCGGGGATGAGCGACCTCGGGTCGCGTAATTGGTACGTGAAGTTTAATCGGAGTGAAACTCCTCCACCGACACGTTCGACTATTTTCATTGCGAAGCGACTTCGGCCATGGCTTCGGCCATGTACTCTCAGCCCGGTAATCCGGGCTGAATATCTACACCGTCATCTCCTTGAATTTTATCCCCAATGCGTTTTGGACAGCCATGACTTTCTGCATTTCTCCCGGGATGATCAGAGCGATTGACTGTCCGGTTTTACCACCGCGCGCTGTGCGGCCGCTTCTATGAGTGTAGTACTCCATATGGTCGGGCAACTGATGGTGCAGCACGAAAGCGAGGTTATTGACGTCAATACCCCGCGCGGATACATCCGTGGACACCAGGATCTGGAGGCTTTCGTTCCGGAAGGCGCGCATCACCTTATCTCGTTCCTTCTGTTGCATGTCGCCTTCCAAAGCACCCGCGGCGATACCTTTATCCTGCAGTTCCTTGGCCAGCTTTTGCGTTCCCGCTTTGGTCCGGCAAAACACGATGCCGCGTTCTCCTTTTCTTCTGCTGATAATCTTCGCGATCGTATTGACCTTATCCTTGATCTTAGTATTGATGAAATGATGCGAAATATTCGCATTCACCAGTGAATTCCTGTTGACTTCGACCCTGATAGCCTTAGCAGACATATAGTCCCGGATCATTCGTTTGATTCCTTCGGGCATAGTGGCCGAAAACAGCCAGGTATTTCGCTTCGACTTATTGTAACTCAGGATTTTATTCAGATCATCCTTGAAACCCATACTCAGCATCTCGTCCGCTTCGTCCAGCACCAGAGTTTTAACGCCGGAGATGTCCACCGCTTTGCGCTCGATCAGGTCCAGCAAACGGCCCGGAGTAGCCACGATAATGTGCGTCGGCCGCTGCAGGGCTTTGATTTGCCGGGTGATTCTCTCTCCGCCATACACACCTTCCGCGAAGATCATCTTATCGAGGTACTTGGTAAACTTGAAAAGTTGCTTCTTTATCTGTTGTACCAGCTCGCGTGTTGGCGCGATAACCAACCCTTGTACTTCTGGTTTGTCGGGATTGATCGAGTTGAGCAGCGGCAGGCCGAAGGCTGCGGTTTTTCCGGTTCCGGTCTGTGCCAGACCGATCAAATCCGTCTTTGTCTGCAGGAGGGTCGGGATGACAGCTTCCTGAATTTTGGTCGGGTTTACAATTTTAAGCTCTTTCAGGGCTTTTACGTAAGCCTTACTCACCCCCAGATCCGCGAATGTTGTCATGTTCTTTTGGTACGAAGGTAATTTGTACTTTCGGCAATCAATGGACTTACGGACACAATTACGTTATCAGGCTTGTATTTCGACACCGCCCTTGTGGGAAGATAGTGGTGTATCTCCTTTTGATCAGATCAATCTATCGCGTTTCCCTTCGCCCGTCGATGATGCTGTCGTTTTCAAAAATCACAGGCTCGGCAAGGTGGTTGAAGAGTTCATCTTCCATCAGCTTAAAAGCCAGGCGGGTATCGGGTGGATTGAAGACAACCTCCAAATTCAGAAAGAGAAACGGACGATTGGGGAGATCGACGCTTTGTACCGCGACGGTCAGATCCCCGTACACCTGGAGGTAGCCTATAAGTTCTACCTGCTCGACTCCGTCGAAGACCACGCGGAGCCGTTAGCACGGTGGATTGGCCCGAACCGCAAAGACAACCTGTTTTATAAGCTGAGAAAACTCCATGACCGGCAGTTCCCATTGCTGCACAATCCTCTGACCCGACCTTATCTGGACGGCTTAGATTTAGAACCAGCCAGCATTGTACAGCGGCACTGCTTTAAAGGCCAATTGTTCCTACCCTACCATCAGCAGGACGTTGACGTTGGTCCGCTGAACAGAGACTGTGTAGCCGGTTACTATTTCCCCTACCGCGAAATGAGCTTCTTCCGCGAGTTTGAATTTCACCTTCCCGACAAATTAGACTGGCTGGTTACGCCCCATGATGATGTCGCCTGGATCACTCACGCAACTGCTTTAAAAACAATCGGAGAGTTGATCCAGAACGAACGATCACCTATGGCTTGGATGAAGGCAAACGACGGAACACTCTCTAAATGCTTTATCGTCTTTTGGTGATGCTCCCCAGCACTTTCCTGAAGAGTAGTGTTTGGTAATTGGGGCGCGGTCGCAGGTGCAAAACAGGGTTTTCGGGCATTCTGTATTCTCCTTGAGTGCCCTGCTCATCCACCCGGCGAATTGCAGCTTACTTACCCGTGTACTGCAAGTAAGCAGCAACAGCAACGTTGTACTTGGTCTTCGCTTCTATCAGGTCATCCAAAGCCTGTGCTTGCAGAGCTTTCGCTTCCAATAAATCAGAAAGGTTGACCAGGCTGCTCTCGTAGCTGGATTGATTTACCTTCAGGTTTTCGTTGGCTGCAATGATCCGTTCTTCAATGATCTCGATTTGCTTGTGTGCTTCCACCAGGTCGAACCATGATTTTTCAGACCTGAGCTTCAGTAACTTCTTGGCATCCTCCAGGTTATTCTGAGCGATTTTTTCCTTAATGACCATCTCCCGCACATCGTGCTTACCCGACCAATGGGAAGAGATTGGTACACTTGCCGATAAAAAGCCGAAGACATTCAATCCACCCGTATTTTCCTCGAACTGGCTCAAATAAAACGCGTTCAGTCCAACCGCTACGGTCGGTAAATAGTCAGCCTCTTTCAACTTGGTCTGGAGTTCCTGCGCCTGAATGGATTTCTCCAAAAGCTGCACCTCAAACAGCTGGTTCAGGTAGTCTTCACCGCCAACCAGTTTATAGTGTTCGGGCGACTCGTAACCATCCACGCTTTCAACCAGAAACATTGAGCTGTCAAAAGGTATACCCGTTGTTTTCGCGAACTGCAGTAACGCGAGGTGTTTACCGTTTGCCAGCTTGCTCTTATTGAGTTCCAACTCGTTTTGTTCCAACTCTAATTTATAGATATCGTTCCGGATGATCAGCCCTGCTTTATAGGCATCATTCACCTGGATACTCAACTGGTTGAGCAGGTCTTCATACCTCTCTATGGTTTTCTCCTTCTCCTGAAGAGAAACTATTTGCCAGTATTGCCGGGTGGTTTCCAGTAAAACTTCATTCTCAAAGAGCATTTCCTGTTTCTTACGCACATCTACGCCCATATGAGACAACTCCTCCCCCATTCTTATTTTACCGCCGGCATAAACCGGCTGAGTAACGGATAGCGAAACTGCACCTAACTTCTGCAACAACCCGCTCGTTGAAGCAGGGATGTAAGCAAACTCTGACGCAGACCCCAAATTCGCAGGATCACCGTCATACACGGGAAGGTTTCCTCCCGGACTGCTGATTTCCATCAAAGGATTAACAGCATGCATCAACGTCACGTCAAAACTAACATTAGGGTAAAAATTGGCTTTGGTCGAGGCCGCTACTTCCATAGCAGACTTGGTTTCCAGCTTACTGTTCAACAGCTTAACGTTAGTCTCAGCTGCAGCTTTCCGGGCATCCTCTAAACTAATATCGTTCTGGCCAGAGACAGAAAAGCTTACCAGAATGAGAAGTGTTACTACTATATTTTTCATTAATATTAAATTGTCGCATTTTTGAAAAACTGGCTGTACAAAACGGGTAGGATATAAATCGTCAATACCATCGAAACCAGCAGCCCGAAGCAAACAACAGCCCCCAGTGGACCCCACAATGTTGAACCACTGACAATCATAGGTACCACGCCCATGGCAGCAGCAAATGAAGTCAGGAAAATGGGTCGCATTCTCCGCTTCCCGGCGGCCATCGCAGCATCAATTACCTTCATGCCTTTCTTATGCCTTAGTTCTTCGGCATAATCCACTAATATTATTCCATTCCGGACGACGATTCCCATCAGACTCATCACTCCTAAAGAAGCAGTCATCCCGAATGCATAGCCCGTCAGGAGAATCCCCAGCGCTGCTCCCAGAATGCTTAGCGGCATGGTGGTCATGATTAACAGCGTGTGTTTGATCTTCTTGAACTCAAACAGGAGGACAAAAAAGATGATGACAATTCCCACACCCAGTGCTTTACCGATCGGGACGTAGTTCTCAATTTCACCTTCCTCTTCTCCGCCGTACGCGAAAGTTAATTCAGTACCGGACTCCTCCTTGATGTCATTGATCAGCGGCTTCAGGTCGGCCAGCACTTTATAAGCCAGCGCTCCTCTTTCTACATCGGCCCGGACAGTAATGGTTCTGATTCCATTCCGTCTTATAATCTGGCCTTCACTCCAATCATTCTCGAGTGTAGCTACCTGACGTAAAGAAACGGGGGTTGCCGCAAGCGGAGAACTCACCGTTTGGTTACTGATATCATCGTAGTCGTCCCTCTCCTGCGCTGGGTTGATCACCTTTACGGGCACAGGATAGTTCCCCTCCCAAACCGTACCTACGGGTACCCCCGAAAAGCCCGCGCCAATTGAGGCCGCGATGGTACCTCTGGTTAAGCCCAGCCTGTTCGCCTGCTCATCGTTTACGTTTACCCTGACTCCCTGCCGAGGATTTGTATAGTCAGTTCTGGCCCAGATTACACTAGGATTATCCTGCATCGTTTGCTTCACCCTTTCAGCCACTGACTTCAGAGATTGCAGATCATCACCTGATATCCGGAGTTCTATGGGAGCCTCAGTAGACTGCATATCCAGTTGTTTCATCCTGACGTATGCATTGGGGAAAGCATCCCGGTAAGTTGCTTCATACTCTGCCAAAATCTCAACAGCCTGATCATCGGTATGGGTGTTGACCAATAACTGACCGTAGTTTTTGCCCGGGAACTTAGGCGCATAGGTAGTATGGAATCGCGGAGAGCTTTCTCCGATAAAAGACGCCACGTTCTCTACTCTGGCATCTTTCGAGAGCATTGCCTGAAGGCTGTCTGCTACAAACGCTGTTTGCTCAAGGGTTGCACCTTCCTGCAAGTAGATTTCTATCGCAAACTGATTCCGCTCTACTTTGGGGTAAAGCTGCCTTGGCACGATGCTCATAATCATTGCTCCCAGCACAATGGAACCTATCCCCAAAAGGATAGTTAGTGCAGGCACCTTGAAAGCCCAATCCAATGTTTTATTGTACCCGGCTTGCAGCAGATTGAGCAGCGAGAACTTATTAGCTTCCTCCTCTCCTTTATGCACTCCTTCTTTGATGAAAAAATAGCACATAAACGGTACCAACAACGTAGCTATCAGCAGCGATACAATAAGCGCAATACTGATTGTTACCGGCAAGGAGCCTACAAAATCCCCCGTCTGACCAGACAGAAAGAACGGCATAGGTAAGTAGGTAGCAATAATGCATAGCGTTGCGGCAAAAACAGGGACAAACAGTTCTGTCGTACTTTGTATTGCGGCATTCCACCGGTCTATACCTTCATCCAGCTTTTCTACGTAGTTGTCAATAACGACAATAGCATTGTCTACCACCATACCCAACACCACAATCAGTCCGGCAAGTGATACGGTGTGCAGCTCAATACCGAGTACGTACAAAATACCGATGGTGATAAAGATCGACAGTGGTATAGTTACTCCTGCGACGGCAGACACCCGGAACGGGAGGAAAAGCAAGGTTACTAAGATAACGGCTCCAATGGCGATGAAAAACTCTTTCAGGAAGTGCTGAATAGAATGATCCACCGCTTCTGGCATATTGGCAATCTTGTTGATCACCACATCTGACGGTATCTTCTTTCGAATCTTTTCCAGGGCAACTTCTACATCTTCTCCAAACTGTACAATATTGTTGCCTCCCTGCATCTCCAACGATACGAGCATCGCCGGCGAGCCATTGTTCAGAATATAAGAAGATGGTTCTTCAAATTCCCTGCGCACCTCCGCGACATTTTTCACTCTGATTATGTTCCCCAACGGATCAGCATAAATGATCTGGTTCTTAATTTCAAGCTCCGACCTGAAACTCGTAGGAACGTGTATAGGAGCAATCAACTCACTATTATCGATCTCACCGGCGTAATAAATTGAACCTTCGAGTTGCAACGCAGCCAGAACCGAGGTCAGGTTTACCCCGTAAAGGGCCAGCTTATCCTTGTCGAAATTTATGGTGATTTGCTCATTCTGAAGCCCGAAGTGCTTCACCTTTGATACGGTAGTCACCTTACGCAACTCTGCCTCTATAAATGCTAACTGCTTTTCAAGTTGCTTTTTGTTCTTCTCTTTCGACTCTATCGTTAACAGCAAAGCAGAAGTATCGCCAAAATCATTATTGGCAATGAGTGCCAATACCTGAGAGGGCAACTGAGACTTCAGCTGGTCTAATCCGAACTTTATTTTATCCCAAAAAGCATCGGGATCCTCCACGTTGTTATTGACCTCCACGAATATAATCAAGGTGCCCTCCTTCGAGATGGAATAGGTCTTCTCCCTGTTGACTTCTTTGAAGCCAAAAAGAAACTCCTCAACCTTTTTAGTCAGCTGCTCTTCTACTTCTTCAGAAGTAGCGCCCGGGTATACACCAACAACTAAACCTTGCCTGATGGTAAACTCCGGAAACTCATTCCTCGGCATAACCATCAGAGCAAATATCCCAAAAGCAAAGAGTGCGGCAGTAATGACGATGGCTATCTGCTTATGCTTCATAGCCAACTCTACGATGTTAAATCCTTTGTTGTTGCTCATCTTTATTTCTTCTTAACTACGTTTACTTTGGCACCATTTCTCAACTTCTCGTGCCCGCTGAGCACAACCACGTCCCCCTCCTCAAGGCCCTGGATTACAGCATCGTTTTTAGCAAGCGTTGTCACGCGAACCGGCTTGGTTTTCACAACATCATCCTCAACCAGGTAGACATACTGGTCTCCGTTTACATCACGCTGCAGGGCTTTGCTGGAAAGCATCACTCCATCGTATTCTTTGTCTGTCTTCAAGACCACGTTGCAAACCATGCCCGGTTTAATGTTCCAGCCCTCGTTGCCGAGCAGTATTTTCACCGGGTAGGTATGAGATATTACGTTGGCTTCAACCCCTATACGGTCTATCTTTCCCACTAAAGACTGAGACGTCGCTGCTATTTTCACCTCAGCCGACTGCCCCCTCTTCAACTGGCCTACTTCACGCTCTGGCACAGGAATATTTACGTAGACACTATTGATATCCAGTAAATCAAAAGCCGTTGCCGACGGCATCACATTCACTCCGGGAAGAATATTTTTATTACCTATTACTCCAGACTTAGGTGCGTACAGCTTATTGTCATCTATGCCTCTTTCGGCCATGTCAGCAACTATGATGGCCTGGTTCAATCCGGTTTCAACTTCC
Source organism: Neolewinella aurantiaca (assembly GCF_008014675.1). GTDB lineage: Bacteria > Bacteroidota > Bacteroidia > Chitinophagales > Saprospiraceae > Neolewinella > Neolewinella aurantiaca. The sequence continues at coordinate 8,021 of NZ_VOXD01000044.1, forward strand.
ACCCATTGTATCTCGGGCAGCGTACCGTTCTCTTTCATTGGTTTCATCCGGTCGTACGCATCCTGGGCCTGCTGTTTGCTCTGGAGCGCTATCTCGTAATTGCTCCTTGAATTTGTGTCGTCGAGGGTAGCCAGCAATTTGCCCTTCTTCACAAACTCCCCTTCGTCTACCAGAATCTGGGTTACGTTTCCCGGAGTCTTAAAACTCAGGGGAGTCGTCTCCCTGGCCTCGACCAAACCTGAATACGAGAGTTCAGTTTGCCCGCTAAAGGACTTCACTACCGTAGTCTCTACATTGATCACCCTTGGCGCAGCCTCAAGCAGAGCACTCTCTTCTTCATGCCCGTTGCATCCGGCAAGCACCATTGACAAGAACAACAATACATTTACTTTATACATTTTCATTCGATTTAGAACTTTGGACCAAAAACGGATTTTGGTCCAATTTCAGGTAAAAAAAAGGACCTATTTCAAGCCCTTTAAAAGAATACTTATCATCATTTCAGCCTTTTCTTCTATCAGATCAAGGCCCATATTTATGCTCACTTCGATCTCTACTCCTCTCGAGTAGGTCAGAAATGATTCAGCAATGACATCCATTCCAAGCATTTCGGAAACAGGAAATTCATAGCCCTCATTTTTAGCCCCGTCCATCAGAATTGATCGTATGAAAACCAATTCTCTTCCACCGTTGACTTCGATGCTTAGCAGGAAAAAGTTCTTTATATTGAAGTGATGGGATTCATTGTCAATAAGAAATTCGTACTGTTTCCGCTTTTGCTTGAGTATGGAGGTTTTAGTAATGAGGTAAGCTTTCAACTTCTCCTCCATCGTCTTCTTCTTATCAACCGCTCTTTTCACTTTTAAGTAAAGCTCATCATGTTCCTCCCTGATGACGGCATCTATGATTTCCTCTTTGTTCTTGAAGTAGTAGTACAACGTACTTTTCCCTTTAGAGGCCGCTCGCGCAACGTCTCTCATAGTTGTCTTGTCGATTCCATGTTGCTGGATCAATCGCTTAGCAGCTGCTAATATCTCCTTCTTTACTTCTTCTTCGTTTTTCATAGGAACTGATTTCAACTATGGAGCCGCAAAGGTAGGCGTACGGGTTTCACCGATGCAAACTTTTCGACCAAAAAAGTTTTTTGGTCGGTTTTTGCAATTCTTTACAACAGACGTGATCTGGAACACAAGCGACACAATACTTCCCCCGACGCATCGTCGTAAGCAATTCATTATCAGCAGACATACGACTTCTACAGCAAGCAAAAACCAGTGTCGGATACTGCGTGATTGACGGGGACAACCCTGCTACTTAATCCCCACAAATAATAAAATCAAAGTGCCGAAGCTTCGTTACTCCCCCTCTTCCCAGCCCATACTCCGCTGCACGGCCTTCTGCCAGCCTTTGTAGAGTTTACTACGACGGACTTCTTCCATTTGCGGCTCAAACCGCTCGTCGAGCTGCCAGGTGTTTTGCAGGTCCTCTTTGGTCCAGAAGCCGACGGCAAGGCCGGCGAACATCGCCGCACCCAGGGCGGTCGTTTCCACTACCTGCGGCCGCTCTACGCTGGTGTCAAGGATATCCGCCTGGAACTGCATCAGGAAATCATTGTTGCTTGCCCCTCCGTCTACGCGGAGGGTTTTCAGGTCTTTCCCTGAGTCTTTCTGCATCGCGTCGAGGACATCCCGGACCTGGTAGGCCAGCGACTGCAGTGTAGCCCGTACGATGTGCGCTTTCTCCGTTCCCCGGGTAAGGCCGAAGATGGCCCCGCGGGCGTACATGTCCCAGTACGGTGCGCCGAGACCGGCAAAGGCCGGCACTACGTACACTCCGTCGGAGTCTTTTACTTTTCGGGCATAAAATTCAGAGTCCGGGGCCTCATCGATGATCTTCAATCCGTCGCGGAGCCACTGGATCGCCGCACCGGCGATGAAGACGGAGCCTTCCAGCGCGTATTCCATTACACCATCCACCTCCCAGGCGACGGTCGTCAACAGACCGTTTTCCGAGGCAACGGCCTCGGTGCCGGTGTTCATCAACATAAAGCAGCCCGTTCCGTAGGTGTTCTTAGCCTGACCGACCTCAAAGCAAGCCTGACCGAACAGTGCGCAGTGCTGATCTCCCGCCATACCTGCAATCGGGATGCGGGCAGAGAACAGGTCTTCAGCAGTTTTACCGTAAACCTCGCTGGAGCTTTTCACCTCGGGCAGCATACTCGCGGGTACGCCGAGTTCTTTCAGCAACTTTTCGTCCCATTTCCGGTTTTTGATATCAAAGAGCATTGTGCGGCCGGCGTTGGTTACGTCGGTTACGTGTACTTCGCCACCAGTCAGTTTATAAACCAGCCAGCTGTCCATCGTTCCGAAAGCCAGCTCTCCGGCTTCCGCACGTGTGCGGGCGCCTTCTACATTCTCAAGTATCCAGTTAATTTTGGTACCGGAGAAGTAAGCATCAATAACCAACCCCGTAGTTTCTTTGACGTACTCTTCCAGCCCGCGGGCCTTCAGCTTATCGCAAAAGCCTGCCGTACGACGGTCTTGCCATACAATGGCGTTGTGAATAGGATTACCCGTCGCACGGTCCCATACCAGGGTTGTTTCCCGCTGGTTTGTTATGCCAATGCCTGCTACATCCTTTGCCGTTATTTTCGCCTTCACGAGTACTTCCTGGGTAACGGCAAACTGGGTACTCCAGATTTCGTCGGCGTCGTGTTCCACCCAGGCGCTTTTGGGGAAAATCTGGGTAAATTCCTTTTGAGCCGTAGCGACAACGTCACCATCGTGGTTAAAAACGATGGCTCTGCAGGAGGTCGTTCCCTGATCCAGGGATAGAATGTAATCGGGCATGAAACTTTAAGTAAGAAGTTATATAATCGGTCGCTTAGCTCCGGCAAGTTTAGTCAAATCTCCCGGATTCCTTGTCCTGATTTCCAGCGGTCGCAAAAAACAGAGTACCTGACTCAAAACAGCCCGTCCATCAATCAGTTCGACCGGGCGGTCATAAAGCCTTCTTTACACGAATCCTCATACAACTGCTTTTGGTCGCCCTGCCCCCCAAAACACTACACTGACGCAAAAAAATACAATTTCTCAGACAGAGTCATCAGTTTCAATTACATTTACGTCAGAATACTTATCCTATTAACACAACACCAAATGAATTCGACACACCTCACTCCTTCACGTCCGAAGTACGTGTTCTGCTGCCGTCAGGCACAAAAGGAACGGTTCCAGCGGGACTAACATCATCAAGTCACTGGTCAGATTAGCTCCCGGAAATCCCCCTTCCCGCAAGCATCTCCCTTTCTCTCCTCAAGTCATACTCTGCCTGTCTCGTCTTTCGCGTCGGGCAGCAAAAGCCAATTGAGTATAGCCGGGCTTACCGCCCGAAAAAAATCCTCTTCTCCACGGTACTCATGCGGGCACTACGAAAGCCTGCGCTACCTCACCAGGAAACAATTCAATAGAAAAACCGGGCTTTGTCCACCGGCGATTACCTACTCCGTCAGTAGGCCTAACAAAGTTCATTATTCCTTTTTTAACCCTTTAATCAACTCGATATGAAAGTTCTGAAACTTTCCCTTTTCCTCTTCGCCATCCTCTCCATCACCGCTTGTGGTGACGACGACGACCAAATGGCAGCAGTCTGTTCCCAGTCTGACTGGGTCGGAACATACTCCGGCACTATCACTTGCGTGGAAGACGGTGACACCGACACTGAAGACGTTACCGTTACCATCACTGCCAGTGGTGCCGACAACATCATCGTCTCCTACGAACAGCCGGGTATTACCACTACTTACGATCCGCTGCCATTCACAAATTGTGAATTCTCGCTGACCGCCAGCGAGCAGGGTATTACCCTTACATCTACGGGTGAAACCGACGGAAACAACATCACCCTCACCGAGATATACTCTGCCGGAACGGAGTCATCCACCTGCACGATCGAAGCAACGAGAGACTAAGTACTTCTAAAAGCTGCTTAAAACCGTTTCGCCGCTCCAGCAAACCGTGCCTTGTCAGAGGCTAACGTTTGCAGGAGCGGCGTTACTCGTTTTCGCTAATTGTCGTCGTCTGGCACGATTGGTCTAAACTATCCGTTGGGGCAAGCGGTTTCCCCCGCAGACACACCCTCACCATGCATATCGACCGTATTCCTTTTCCGGATGTCCCCCAGTTTTCTCAGCGTGATGTAGCTTACGCTACCGGAGCTGAAAACCTGAAGCCTTTTTTCAAGTACCCGGTTAGCCTCGAAGCATTCGAGGATGTAATGGCAGACAAGGCAAAAGACAACACGGACCGGAAACTACTGGTCGACGAACTGCTGGCACAGTACGAAAGCTTCAAGAATGCCGATGCGGCGCGCACGCAGGTGCAAAGCCTGTTGGACGAGAATACCTTCACCGTCATCACGGCTCATCAGCCTAGTTTGTTTACCGGGCCTTTGTACTTCATCTATAAGATCTGCTCAACGATTAACCTGAGCCGCCAGCTCAACGAGCGGTATCCGGATAAGCACATCGTCCCTCTGTTCATCATGGGTGGCGAAGACCACGATTTCGATGAAATCAACCACGCGCGGATCAAAGGTGAAATGATCCGGTGGGAACAGGAAGTAGGCGGCTCGGTCGCAATGCTCTCTACAACCTCCCTTGCACCCGCGTTGAGCGCCCTCAAAGAACTCCTCGGTGGTGAATTCACCCCTTTCGGGATTCACGACCGCATTCAGCGGGCTTACACCAAACACAAGACTTACGGCGAGGCAACGGTCGCTTTTGTCCATGACCTTTTTAAGGACACCGAGCTGGTGGTCGCCAACCCCAGCCGCAAGGCGTTTAAGGAAGCCTTTCGCCCGATGATGGAGCGCGAAATTTTCGAACAGCTGAGTCAGCCGCTGATCGAAAAAGCGCAGTCAGAACTCACCGCTGCCGGCTATTCCGGTCAGGCGCACGCCCGCGAGATCAACCTTTTTTATCTCAGCCCCGGCCGCCGCGACCGCATCGTGTTCCAGGGTGGTGTTTACGGCGTTCTCGATACCGATAAGGTTTTCTCCGAAGCCGAGTTCCGGGAGGAACTGGCCAGTTACCCCGAGCGCTTCAGCCCCAACGTGGTCATGAGGCCGCTGTTTCAGGAGCTCATCTTCCCGAACCTCGCCTATATCGGCGGCGGCGGCGAGCTCGCCTACTGGCTGGAACGCAAGGAGCAATTCAGCGCCTTCGGCCTCAACTTTCCGATGCTGATCCGCCGTAACTCTGTCGTTTGGGTAGACGCCAAAAGCGGTAAAAAGATGGATAAACTCGGCCTGAGCGTCAGAGACCTTCTTCGCCACGATGATCTCATCATCCGTGACTTCGTAGCCAAACACACCAAAAACGAACTGTCGCTTGCCGACGAACTCGCTCAGTTAAAAGGTCTCTTCGAAACGATGTCTCTGAAGGCCAAAGCGATCGACCCCACCCTCGAAGCCGCCGCCCTCGCCGAAGGGACCCGCCAGCGTAAAATCGTCGAGCAATTCGAAAGCCGGCTCCGCCGGGTCGAGAAGACGAAATTCGACCGGGAGATGACCACGATCCGGGAGCTACGCGCTACCCTCTTCCCCGGCAACAGCCTGCAGGAACGCAAAGACAATTTTCTGAATGTATACCTCGAGTCCGGCGAAGAAATGTTCCCCGTCCTTCTGGAGGCCCTCGATCCTCTTACGCCCGGCATGGTAGTTGTAAAGGCCTAGTACAGTGCAAACTAGGTTTCTGACGGCATTCAGGAGCTAATGCTTCGTAGTTATCCATCCATTGGCCACCATCAGGGAAAGCTCATCGCTCTTGCCCTGCATCGTAATTTTTGTACCTTGCCAGCGCCCCAAAAGAACAGAATCCCTGATGAAAACTTACCACCAGCTCTTACAACACATTCTCGAAAACGGTAATATCAAAAAAGACCGGACCGGAACCGGAACCCGCTCCGTTTTCGGCTATCAGATGCGCTTTGACCTCAACGATGGTTTTCCCCTGTTAACCACCAAAAAAGTACACTGGAAGAGTGTTGTCCACGAATTATTGTGGTTCGTACGCGGAGATACCAATATCCGTTATCTGGTCCAAAACGGCGTTCGCATCTGGAACGAATGGCCCTACCAGCACTACATCGAAGCCAACTCTTTGCAGGAAAAGCTTCCCAAACACTCGAAAGAATGGAAGGAAGCCATGAAGAAATTTGTTGCTAAGATCAAAGAAGACGAAGATTTTGCTGCCAGATGGGGGAACCTGGGCCCGGTTTACGGCAAACAGTGGCGCGACTTCAACGGAGTAGACCAACTTGCGGAGGTCATCGAGGCCATCAAAACAAATCCGGATTCGCGCCGCCATATCGTTACGGCCTGGAACCCGGGCGACATTCCGGAAATGGCCAAGGCCGGCCTTCCACCCTGCCACACCATGTTCCAGTTTTATGTTGCCGACGGAAAACTGAGCTGCCAACTTTACCAGCGCTCTGCCGACACCTTCCTCGGTGTTCCCTTCAACATTGCTTCCTACGCGCTGCTCACCCACCTGGTGGCCCGCGAATGCAAATTGGAAGTAGGCGATTTCGTGCATACTTTCGGCGACGTACATCTCTACAGCAACCACATCGAGCAGGCCAAAGAGCAGCTTGCCCGTAAGCCGGGCAAACTCCCCACTATCCGTATTGCGGATGATGCCCCCGGTATTTTTGAGATCGGGTTCGATGATATCGAACTGATCGGGTACAAACCCCAGCCAGCCATCAAAGCACCGATCGCGGTATAGTTCGCGGCGCGGGCGCAGGTGCAGGGAGAGGTGAACGAGGCCGGGCTCTACTCCTGTTCTATCTGTTTGGCAGGATTCGCTGGTACATCTCGGAGTAGAATGGTACACCGAATGAGTTGAACAGGCAGACCAATCGCTTACACTACTCATGTACTGTTCCGCAGTCTTCTGATTTCAGTTCGTTTTGCTTTAGCGTGAAACATAACAATCGGGCCAATGCGATCAAAGCGTTCTCCATCGATCTTCCAGGCTGAAGCCCCGAAAACTGCAGCATGAAAGCTGCTGAACAGTACTGTCAGGCTAGTAATCTCCAGAAGCGATTGCCGCTGAAATAAGCCCGACCGACCAAGCGCGTCGTACCTTCGCTTCTTAAACCATTCCATGCACCCGCGTCCGCGCCCGGAAACAGGGCTGACGGCAGCCAAACAAGCGTTATGATCCAAGTACCTAAACTGAAGCACACCGATAAGAACTCCTTTTTCCTGATTGCCGGCCCCTGCGCCATCGAAGGAGAGGACGTTGCGATGGAGATTGCTGAGCGCGTTGCCGAAATCACCGACAAGCTCGGCATTCCTTACATTTTTAAGGGAAGCTACCGCAAAGCCAACCGCAGCCGGATCGACAGTTTTACCGGCATTGGTGACGAAAAAGCGCTGGAGATTCTCGCGAAAGTCGGCGATCGGTTCGACCTGCCCACGACTACGGATATTCATACGGTCCCCGAAGCGGCTATGGCCGCCAATTACGTCGACGTACTGCAAATTCCCGCTTTCCTCTGCCGGCAAACCGACCTCGTTGTTGCGGCAGCCAATACGGGTAAAGTCGTCAACATCAAAAAGGGTCAGTTTCTGAGTGCCTCCGCCATGAGTCACGCCCGCCAAAAAGTGATCGACAGCGGCAACGATCAGGTCTGGCTCACCGAACGTGGCACCACCTTTGGTTATACTGACCTCGTGGTAGACTACCGAGGAATCCCCACCATGCAGGCGCTCGGAAGTCCCGTCGTGATGGATTGTACCCACAGCCTGCAACAACCCAACCAAAGCAGCGGAGTAACCGGAGGGAAACCAGAGCTGATCGGGACCATCGCAAAAGCCGCCATCGCCGTTGGCGCTGATGGTATATTTATGGAAACCCACCCTAACCCTTCCGTCGCCAAATCTGACGCAGCCAACATGTTACCACTCGATCGTCTGGAAGGTATCCTTACGCAATTGCTTCGCATTCGTGAAGCTGTATCGTAGTTTATTCTGCTGCGAAGCAGTCTGCACACCGCCGGATTGACGAGAAGCAGATTTGCCTGAAAACAAAAAGCCAGGCAGATTCCTAAGGGACCTGCCTGGCTTTTATTCTTTGGTACGGCCACTATCATGTGACCGCAGCAATACCGTTCGTTACTGCGGGATACGCAGTACCTGACCTGGGTAGATTTTGTCCGGGTGGCTGAGCATCGGCTTGTTGGCCTCGAAGATAGCTTCGTAGCGCATAGGGTCACCGTACTGCGCCTTAGAGATTTTAGAGAGGCTGTCCCCTTCCTGTACCGTGTAGAATACAGCTTCGGGTGCCGGGTTGAGCACGTGGAGTTGATTGTCGACAGAACCGATGCCATCGATGTTACCAAGCGCAAGTGCTACGCGCTCGGCGTCGGCAGTTGTTGGGGTGGTACCATTCACGATGACCTGCTCGCAGAGCTCCAGACGCAAATCATTTACGTTAAGTCCCAGGCGCTGGATTTCAGCTTCCAGTTTTTGAACCTTGGTGAGTGCAACCTCTTTCGTTACTTCTACCTCTTTCTTGCCAAAAAGCTTAGCGCCTTTTTCCTTCAGGAATGAAATCAAACCCATATCTTGTCTTTGTTTATCATTTTGAAGAAGAACTATTTCTTCTCCGTTTAATTACCTGTATGACGCTGCAGATGTTCACTGGTCACATAACAATCCCGTGAATTTACCCCATGGGATACTTACCTTAGCCCCAAATTAAGAAAACATGTCAAGAAAGATTATCAATACTCCTGCTGCGCCTGCTCCGGTTGGAGCTTACAACCAGGCGATCCTCCATAACGATGTGCTGTACGTAAGCGGACAGATTGCCCTCGACCCCGAAACGGGCGAACTGCTCACTAAAGATATCGAGACGGAAACCCGCAGGGTGCTCGACAGTCTGGGTGCTATTCTTGAAGCGGCCGGCACAAGTTTCGCTAATGTACTGAAGTGCAGCGTGTTTGTAAGCGACATGGAGAATTTCGGCCGGATCAACACTGTATACGCCTCTTATTTCGACGAAGCAACTGCTCCTGCAAGGGAACTCGTAGAGGTTGCCAACCTACCCAAATACGTCAATGTGGAGATAAGCTGCATCGCTGCAGTCTGATAAAAATCGCCAGAGCGATCAGTAGGTAAGTTCTACAAATTCGATACTCCGGTTATAACCGGAAAAGACGCCCAGCGAACGTTGGGAATAGTCAGGAACATTCACCTGTGGCGCACCAACACCAATCGGCAGGGCTTGTCCTTCCATTTGGTACTTCAACTGAAAATCAAAATAGTTTTCAGAAACGGTGCGCAACTCGGCGAACAGACGCCCCAGAATTTCGGTATTCGGGTTGATACGGCTCTGCAAGCGGATCTGGATACCGTCCCGGTCGGGGCGGTCTCTGACGAGGATGCTGGCCTCTCCCACCTGGGTGTTCTCGTCGTAGGTAGTCCCCGGAGGCTGAACCATTTTAGCCTTATCGGTTAGTGTGGCGGTATCACCAACTGAGTTGATGTAATAAGTCGTAACCAATTGACTGATTCTCAGATCGTAGTAGTTTTCTTCGAACTCAGGGTCATCGTAATTGATGTTGAGGGTAAAGTCGTAGATAGTAAGATCGCCAACTGTAAACTGATTTAGGTCGGTTACAGAAAGGTTAGAGATCGGAACCGGTTCGGGGATAGAGTCATCGTCTTCGAAAGGAAGGTAACCGTTTTTGCTGGCGTAAAGCGTGTACGTCCTCCCCACCAGTGGTTTGAATTCACGGCTGTGGTAGCGTCCGAGGTTCCCCTCCGTTCCCGGCTGGTACTGAAGCACTTCGAGAACTTCGTTTCCTTCCAGGATGCTTACCTCTGCATCGGTAATGTCCGTTACCTCAAGAACACCATTGGTTGGTAGTGTAGAGGTCAGCCTTACCTTAACCGGTTCTCCCGGAAACAGGTTAGCTGATACTACAAGACGAGGGTCCTGCACTGCAAGGCCCTCTAGTTCAACTGGTTCTTCACAGGCGCTAAATACTATCATCACAAAAGTGACGGCCAGAACTATTTGGCTTGGTCGATTTACTTGGAGAAACTTCATTATCTACCAAAAATAAGGTCTACAAAGTTATTGTCCAAACGTTTATTTCATCTACATCACTTAAAACTAGCTTTATAGGACAACGTAGGGAGGATTCCTCCGAAGAAAACCTGAACAAACTGACGGTTCTTCAGCAGCGTGTTATTTCTGTTCAGATAAGTAGACCGAATATCATAAAAGATGGGGTTATGACGGGCGTAAAGGTTATAAATTCCAAGATTCAGGGTGTGTTGCACCCTGCGTTCTGGCTCACGCGTCAATTGAAAACGAGCGTTGACGTCGAGCTGGTGATAAGCAGGAAACCTGAATCCGTTTTTTTCGTCGATCAGGGCTATAACCTGTGCTTGTGAATCCGGATCGTCAATGGTTGGATTGGCAAGGATGATGGATTCCTTACTGAAACTGTAAGCTCCCCCGGTCTCGAATCTCCAGGTAGCGGAAAGATCGGTTCGCTTAGAAAGTGCAAGGGTCAGAAGCAGTTTCAGACTATGACGGCGGTCATAATCAAAAGGAAAAGAGCGGCCCAGGTTAACATCTTCGTCGAATTGCCTCCGGCTTTCCGCCAGCGTATAGTTCAGCCAGCCGGCCAACTGTCCCCTGGTACCATGGAGCGTTAACTCAAGGCCTTTGGCAAAACCATCTCCCCGACTCAGGTTCTCCAGCCAGTTGTTATTGGATCCTCCTCCAGAATATTCCACCAAGTCTTCAAGCTGGCGGTAATAGGCCGCCACCGCTAACGACCACCCCGGCTTCAACTGCCGGTCTACCTGAAACGCTACCTGGCGCGAAGTAGACGGTGGCAGGTTACCGGTTGCCGGAACCCAAAGGTCGGTTGGCAACCTGATTACGGTACTGCTGACCAGATGGATGGGTTGCACCATGCGGTCGTAAGTGACCCGCCAGCGATTGCGTTCGTTGAACTGACCGGCCAGCAAGAGACGTGGTGAAACGTTCAGAAAAGTTTTATCGTTATGCCATATCTGGCCCCGCAGGCCGAGACGATAATGGATGCCTTTTACTCTGCCCTTTAAACTTGCATAACCTGAAATTTGGAGAGACCGGAGCTTGTCGCTCTCGTTCAAACCACTCAGCTCGGGATGAGAATTCAAAGGAACCTGCCCCGAGCGCAACTGCGGTAAAAACCGATGAATGTCGACAGACGTTCCAAACCGAAGACTGGTGTTTCCATCTACTTCGAACTGACCGTCAAAAGCCGCCCCCATTTGCTGGATGTCCGACCCGAACCTGCCGCTCGATATATCTCTGGTCAATACGTCCCGGACAGATTCGTACAAACTGTCTGAACGTTCGAAGTTGGCTCGGACCAACAGCTCAGAGTAGGAAAGGCGAAAATTGCCGAAAAAGCGGTCACTAAACTCATAATTGTAGCGCAAAGCCCCTACGGTGTTACTCCAGTTCACGTCTTCCTGCCTCTTCTGGTTGGCGGTATACTTGAACACCGTACCGCTTTGGGTCAGAATTGTTGCTGAATCCTTCTGCTCGCTGGTATTTGCATAACCGTCAGCCCCCCGGTACAGACTCAGGTACAAACGCCCTTTTTCCCCTACCTGTTGATTGAGTTTAAAATTCAAATCATAGACATCATAATCGATGTAGCCTACCCGGTTCTGATCGAGTTTTCGGGCCTCGCTGAAACTCTTCAGCAAGTCTCCTCCCCAAAAGTACCTTCCTGAGATAAGGTAGGAGCTTTTTCCTTTACTGATTGGTCCTTCTGCCGTTAGGTTAGAGGCGAACAGACTTGTCCCTACACTGACCTGGTGATTGTAGAGGTTTCCGTCCCTGGTATGAACGTCGAGAATTCCTCCGATTCGCCCGCCGAAGCGGGCGGGCATCCCGTCTTTGTATACGTCTGCCCTCCGGATGGCCTCACTGTTGAAGATGCTGAATAAACCCGCAGCATGGTTCAGATTATAAACGGGAACCCCGTCCAACAAAACCAGATTATGTCCTGAGTTACTTCCTCTGATGATGAGCCCTCCGACCCCGTTTGCACCAGAAGTAATTCCGGGGAGAAGACGGGCTACGGTAACTATGTCCTTTTCTCCCCCCAGACCGTTGATTAAGTTCACCGCATCATGACTCAGGCTTATTCCACTCTCAGTAAGGTAAAGCTCCTCTTGCTCTCCCCCTTTGGCGATCACTTCGATCTGTGGCAGATCAGCGGCCCGGTCCAGACGGATGTCCAGCGTGGTATCTGACCGAAGAACGACTTCAAAATCATAAGCCTCGTAACCTGTATAAGAAACCCTCATGCGGGTTCTCCCGCCCTTGGTCACAAGAGAATAGAAACCATACTCATTGGAAAGCACCCCTTTTTCCGATCCTGGGTCGTAAACTGCTGCGCCGATCAGACGCTCGCCACTGGTTGCATCGGAGATGAGACCATGGATGGAGAAATTCCGTTCAAATAGATGAGGGTCAGGAAGGATTAGAAACCCCGCCGGGCCGGGCCGAAAAGTCAACTCCGTATCCCGCAACAGAAACTGAAGCCAGGTTGAAAGTTGCCGCCGCCCTCCGGGCGACTTAACCGCGATTTTGGGTAATTGGTCGGGACGGTAACTGATCGGGGCTCCCGCCTCCGTTAGTTTTATCAGTGCCTTCTCCAGAGGCATCACTCTGCGGGGCAGCGCATAACGCTTCACCCGTTCAGACTGACCAGGAAGGTTAGCTCCTATCAGGAATAACAATAACAGTAAGGTGATAACACGAGCCATTTCCCTGATAAAAGTTTGATCTGAACATAGACTGGGAGCTGAATGGCAATAGGTGCCTCCGGTTCAAGTCAATCAACCAAACGAAGTAAACCGGATATCTGTTGTTAAGGAGTGGTTTACCTTTCCAACTTCTTCACGGCTAAAGTAAGGCCGCAGCTCTCTATTCACAAAGGCCAACGATCGCATAATCCCCCATAATCTCATCTCTTGCTTCGAGACTACACTGGCCAAGCTCTGCAATCGTTTGCAGCACAGAAATGGGGTTTTCGCTGGAGAACGTCCCACTTACCGGAAAATCACAACCTTGGGGATAGCTGACGCTGAGACCATAGTTGTTGGATACCGTGGTTATCACATCCGCCAGAGAAACTCCTTCAAAGCGTAGTATGCCGGTACGCCAGGCGTGCCGGTTGAGGTCCTTCGCGGCCTTCACGACACAACTCTTGCCAGGGAAAGCAAGCCCACGGTAGTTTGCCGGAACGGGGTACACCTTTCCGTGCTGGTGCAACTCGACTTCACCTTCGGAAACTTCAACCTCAAGTTCCTCTTCATCACTGATCCTGAGGTTAAAAGCAGTACCCGTGACCCGTAGTTCAGTCTCAGACGTATTCACGAGAAAAGGACGACTGGCATCCTTCACTACTTCAAAATAAGCTTGACCTTCCAGAGCGATTAGTCTGTCCGTTTCATTATAGTCTGCGCCGAATGTTAGTTCACTACCCTGCTGAAGAAGGACTTCTGTTCCGTCAGGAAGCGTATATGCGAATGGTTCATCGGTAAAGTTTTCAACAGTGGTTTTCCCGTTTCCAACGAGTAACAGTGTGCCAACGGTAAACAGTAAAAGTACAGCCGCAGCTGCCGACAAAACGCTCGGGCGAAAAAGCCGGCGAACGCTCGGCTGCGGAACAGCTTTGGCTTCGATGCGGCCCTTGAGTCGTAGCAAGCCTGCTTCAACATCAGGAGAAAACCCCTCCTTATAGGAAGGAAAATTTCTCTCATGTTTATGTAAATCGGATGAATTCATTCTTAAAGGCGCTTATAGGGATGCATGATTTACTCTGGTGACACCAAATCTACAGTGCTCCCCCTATAAAGAGACTGTTTTTGGGTTGGTTTGGTCAGTTAGCTGACGCTCGGTTTCGTTTCACCAGTCATTTTGAAGTATGATTAACAATAAAATAACAAGCCACTCCCGAAGGAAACGGTAGGCTCTCGTCATCTGATTCTCTACCGTTTTCGGCGAGATATCGAGTGCACCGGCTATCTCCTTATGGCTCATTTCCTCAATTTTACTCATCACAAACACGAGTCGGCATCGTTCCGGTAAAGCATCGATGGCGGCATCGATTCGGCCACGCAACTCGCTTTGTTCCAGCAGGTCATCAGCTTTATCCAGTGCAGCGATGGTGGTTGGCACCTCACCGTCGTCAACAGGAATCCGCTTACGGTCCCGAAGGTAATTCAGGCTCCTGTTTCTGGCCGCCCGACGTAAATAAGAACCAATAGCAGACAAATCCTTCCGCTGACTGGCCCGTTTTTCCCAGATAGAGACGAACAACTCCTGGATAATGTCCTCTGCTTCCTGCTCATTGTTCACAAATCGCATAGCAACTCGGCAGAGGTCTGCATAATACCTACGAAACAATTCATCCAACGCCGCTGCCTCCCCGAGGCGCAGGCGCGTGAAGAGTTCCTGATCTGTTTCGTGTTTAGATATGCTCATTGAGGCTGGCAAGGTACTGTTTTCAGCATTAATTAGTAACAGATGGATGATGTACACCATTAAACCGTCGTCACGTCCCTGGAAGTTTTGCTACCTTCACGCACTACAAAATACAACCTCCAAATTCATGTTGAAAAAATACTCACTATTATTTTTGGGCCTCCTGGCCCCGTTATTCGCTTTCGCTCAAAACGAACCCAGCGGGATTGACGGCTTCCTGCAAAACCTTTTCGAACCAATTACCGACGCAGTAAATGCTGTAGTCTTTGTACCAGTATCTATCGGTGGCAACCAAATCCCCTTCGTTTTACCCTGGTTAATAATAGGTGCTCTTGTTTTTACAATTTACATGGGCTTTATCAATATTCGTGGCTTCAAACACGCCCTCGATGTAGTACGCGGGAAGTATGACGACCCTGATGACGACGGTGAGGTTTCTCACTTCCAGGCCCTCACCGCCGCCCTGTCTGGCACCGTTGGTGTCGGCAACATTGCAGGTGTAGCGCTGGCCGTTAGCCTGGGTGGCCCCGGAGCCACCTTCTGGATGATCATCGCAGGCCTCCTGGGGATGAGTTCAAAATTCGTCGAAGTCTCACTGGGCCTTATGTACCGTAACGTCAACAGCGACGGTAGTGTCTCCGGTGGCCCGATGTACTACCTCGACAAAGGCCTCAAAGAAAAAGGATGGGGTGCGTTTGGTAAAATCCTGGCGGGGATGTTCGCCATCTTCTGTATCGGGGGGTCCTTCGGTGGAGGCAACATGGTTCAGATCAACGCTGCAACCAGCCAGCTCGTAGCCGTTACCGGCGGTACCGAGTCATTCCTGTACGGCCGCGGCTGGATCTTCGGTGTCATCATGGCGGTAATCATCGGCCTCATCATCATTGGTGGAATCAAGAGTATCGCCAAAGTGACCGAGAAGATCGTTCCCTTCATGGTTGGCATCTACATCGTCGGCGCACTCATCGTGCTGGGCTACCACTTCACCGACATCCCGAATGCTTTCGGACAAATCTTCAGCGGTGCTTTCAACCCCGAAGCGCTCTACGGAGGCGTGATCGGTGTTCTGATTCAGGGCTTTAAACGTGCTGCCTTCAGTAACGAAGCCGGTGTCGGTTCTGCCTCTATCGCTCACTCTGCAGCCAAAACCGACGAGCCTATCAGTGAGGGCATTGTGGCCCTCCTCGAGCCGTTCATCGATACTGTTGTCATCTGTACCATGACCGCATTGGTTATTGTCATCACAGGATACGGTGCCGCCGCCGGTGGTAGTGCGGAATGGGCAAATGCAGGTCTCATCTCCGGCAGCGCCAACCCTATCTCCCAAATCGATGTAACCAGCAGAGCTTTCGAGTCTGTAATCAGCTGGTTCCCCGTTGTACTGGGTATCGCAGTGATTCTCTTTGCTCTCTCAACCATGATCAGCTGGTCTTACTACGGACTCAAATGTTGGACTTACCTCTTCGGTGAAAGCAAAACGAATGAGAATATCTACAAGGTGATCTTCTGCATTTTTGTAGTCATAGGTTCAGGAATCTCTGCTCAGGCAGTTTTCGATTTCGGCGATGCGATGATTTTTGCCATGTGTTTCCCCAACGTTCTGGGGCTCTACTTCCTCATGCCCAATGTCCGTCGTGCCCTCAAAGATTATATGAACAGGGTTAAGAGCGGTGAAATCAAAAGAGTAGACTAATAATCGTCTCTTTATTTTAAATAAAAACAGCCAGACAGTATCGATACTGTCTGGCTGTTTTATTTCTGACGGTGTAAAGGGATCAGCATGGCTCAGACTTTCAGCACCAGCTTTCCTTTCTTTCCTCCGGAGAACAGCCGCTGAAATGTTTCGAAGAAATTCTCGATTCCTTCGCAGATGTCCGCTCTGCTTTTCAACTTACCTTCCATCATCGACTTACCCATTTCTCCTGCGGCCTCACGGTATTTGGGCATACAATCCATACCCTTCGGGTAGAGTTCCTGAAGGCCCGTCGGAATGTCCTCGTTTTTTTTTGTAATCCATACAGGCGTCGAAGCCGGGTCGTCCACAACGTACTTTCACTTTTCGGGTCCTCCGGCAATGCCGACGGCCTTGCATCCCTGATCTTAGCAATCCGGCCAACGATGCTGCCTACCTACCGGCAGCACCGGACACCACCACTACGTCTCCTTTTTTGATTTCACCCACTTCCAGTATCCCGAAACAGGCTGTCATCCCCGGCGTACCGCTGCAGGTGGGCATTGGCACCAGTGCTCTGTCAATCTGTACGTGTGGGATGTAGCTACGGCCATCGTTGAGCCTGCCGCGCATAGCGGGGTCCAGGCTGATGCATTCATTACGGATGAGCACCTCCCCTTCCTTTAGTTCGGAGATTTCGGACCCGGGGAGGGTCCAGGTGCTTTGGTCCGGCATCCCCACAGGGCGCTTAGCTGGTACTTGCTACCTGTTGGTCAATCCTCAGGTTTGGGGTTAAGTTACGGTTTGCGGATATATCCGGTTTTTAAAAACCCGCACTGCATTCCCGCGTCCGCGCCGCACCGTAATCAGGCGCTGACGCAGGTGCAAAAAATGGTAAAAACCAGGGTAAAATCGTTCTTTCCAAAAACACAATCGTTTGCTATTCATAAATTTCTT
Organism: Neolewinella aurantiaca; assembly: GCF_008014675.1. GTDB lineage: Bacteria > Bacteroidota > Bacteroidia > Chitinophagales > Saprospiraceae > Neolewinella > Neolewinella aurantiaca. The sequence goes on from NZ_VOXD01000044.1 coordinate 25,231, forward strand.
TCCGCCGCTAAAGCTTTCCAAAAATTATAGTAGCTTAGTTTTATCAATGCAAAAAACAAGTTTTCCGACGCGCATTTTCACCTCCCTTCCTGCTTTTTCCTCCTGACCTTCGGGCATGAAAATAAAGGTTCAGCGAATCATTTATCTCCTCCGAATATGCGCTTCGAACACTGTTCTGTTTCGCTACCAATCGCCGGCATTATGGCTGCCGTTGGTACCTACCTGCTTTAAATTTTAAACTAAAAAGTCGATAATGAAACTATCCTTACTGCTACCCTTATTATTCTGTACTACCATGCTCGGGGCTCAGCCCGATCAGTATAATTCCGAGCTGATGAATTGGCTCGCCACCCAGTACACCCTGACCGGCGCCACTTTCCCCTGGGGCGATACCGAAAACGAGATGCTGGGCAGGTTTTTTCCGTACAACGAAAGTTCTGCCGAAAGACTTACCCGTGAACCTGGCGATCTGGGCTTTACCCAGGTACAATCTATTCGCATCAACGAGCCCCTGCTCAACGGATGGGATGCCGGCTGGAACGGCAACAACCGCGAAACCATCTCTCTGGGCGATAAGATGCTGTGGGTCATCTACATCCGGGCCATCGGCCCGGAAGGCGACGGTAAAGTCACCCTCATCGCCGAGCGCAACGACACCTACGCTAAAGAGGTGGAAGTCACCGTCGAACTGTCCACCGAATGGAAACGCTTCTTCATTCCTTTCGAGATCCTTACCCGCACCCACCCCGTAGGCGGTATGACCATGGGAATGCACCTGGGCCACCAGGCCCAAACCGTCGAAATCGGAGGTATGGCCATTCTCAATTATGGCCCCGACTACGATCTAGAGCAATTTCCTAACGACCTCAGTGCAGGCAATTATGCAGGTTTCGAGGCTGATGCTGCCTGGCGTGCACCCGCCGCCGCCCGCATCGAAAACCTCCGGAAAGCAGACATGAACTTCACCGTGCTCAACGAAGAAGGAAGCCCCGCAGCCAACGCAAGCGTGGAAGTGCGGATGCAACGTCACGACTTCGACTTCGGCACCGCCGTAAAAGCAAGTCGTTTCCCGCTCGGCCGCAACTACAGTCCTGCTTTCGTGGATAGAATCACTAATCTCGATGGTGAAGGACACGGCTTCAGCTCCATTGTATTCGAGAACGACTTCAAATGGCCGGCGTGGGAAGACGAATGGATCTCCACCAATCAGCAAACCCGCCGCACCCTTGAATACCTCAACGAGCGCAACATCGATATCAGGGGTCACGTACTCCTCTGGCCGGGATGGGGTAACATGCCCGACCGGATGCAGGAAAACGCCAATAACCCCTCTTACCTCCTCGATGAATTAGACAAACACCTCGTCGACTTCCTCGAAACAGAGGATTTTGACCAGTACATCAAAGATTGGGATGTACTTAACGAAATCAATACGAATACAGACCTTGCTGCCGCTCTTCGGGGCACACCAGGTCACCCCACAGGCCGTGAAGTTTACGCCAATACCTTTAAGCGTGCGCGTGAGTTAGCTCCGGACGCCAAACTGTACATTAACGACTACATCACCCTCTCCCTCAAAAATACCGAAGGGGCGGTGATCTACGAACAGTACAAAGATTTCATTCAGGAAATAATTGATGCCGACGCTCCCATCCAGGGAGTTGGATTTCAGGCCCACCTCAGTGCAAGCCCCAACAGCATATACGAGGTCCTGGAAACTTACGACGACTTCTACGACTCCTTTGGCCTGGAAGCCAAAATCACCGAGTTTGACATGCCCACCAGCGTAAGTGAAGAACTCGCTGCAACTTACATGAAAGACTTCATGACCGTAACTTTCAGCCACGAATCCATGACCGGCTTTATGTTCTGGAACTTCTGGGATGTGGATACCTGGCAGAACAAAGGAGCGAACCTGTTCAATGAAGACTGGAGCCGTACTCTGCCCGGACACACTTTCAAGGATCTCGTGTTCGGTGAATGGTGGACCAACGAAGACCTCACCACTGATGCAGAAGGAAAAACAAGTACCCGCGGATTCAAGGGAACCTACGAAATTACCGTCGACTGCGGTGAGTCAGCGACTCACACTTTTACTGTCGATGTCGTTGAAGACAAGTCGATTATACTCGACTGTGCTCAGTTGGTCTCCACTACCCTTCCTGAGCTGCCGGCCGGGTCGGTAATCGCCTATCCAAACCCCGCCACGGGGCCTTGGTCGGTCACCAACAACCTCAGCAAAATACTGAAGGGAGAACTGTACGACGTGAATGGCCGCCAGCTTTGGAACGGCAATTTTGCACCGGGCACAACCGAATTCGACCTTGAACTGCCCACCGGAGTGTACAACCTTCGCCTGTCAACCCAAACTCAGGCTACCAATTTGCAACTTCTGAGAAAAAAATAGAAGACAATTTTATTCACTTCACCCAGAAAACGGTAGGCTTTAAACAGAAAACGGCTCGCCCCTCATTTTTTCCGGGGCGAGCCGTTACATTTTAACAATTGTAACCTGTACCTTTGTGGTGAGAAAGTTATTTTATATTTGTTTTGAATTAGAATTTGTTAGGTTATTCTCTCTTGAAGAATTAAAGCTTTGATAATCCGATTTTTTTAGCGTTTGCTGTTGTGACTCCGCCCCTCTTTGGTTTGTCGCAGAAGCATTTTTCCAAACTGAACAACACAATGAACAATTTTTTTACCCTGGCTTTTGCCGCACTCCTCTGTGCGTCAAATGGTCTGTTCGCCCAGTCTGTGGTGATCCTTTCCATTCCCGATGTTGTTGCTCCTGAAGGCACAACCGAGGTCTGTGTACCGGTAGTAGCCGATACTTTCCCTAACATTGTAACCGTACAGTTCTCCCTGGAGTGGGATACAACGCAACTCCTGTTTACTGAGCTGCGCCTGGGAGATAACCCCTTCAGCTTCGACGGCATGTATAGCTCAATGCCCGTCAGCAATAATATCGCTATTTCGCACATTCCTGCTGATTCACGCGGCATTACCCTTGACCCCGGAACAGTACTCTTTGAAGCTTGCTTCAATACCACTCAGATGGAAGGCTCTTCCACTATTACTTTCGACGGGTTCCTCCCTTCAGAGTTTGCTCAGGACGATGGCACCTTTACTGCTGTACCCAACACCCTGAACGCCGGCAGCATCAGCTATGGCTCCGATGCAGCCGTTAGCGTTCTCCCCGGTGACACTAATGATGACCAGCAGGTAGATCACCGCGACATCATCAACATCGGCCATATCTTCAACACCAGCGGCCCTTCACGTACTTCTGTCAGCACCGCTTTTGCTGCTCAGGTTGCCACCCCATGGGCAGGCAGCTTCAGCAGTGGTCTGAATTACGCTGAGGCTGATGCTAGTGGCAACGGTACAATTGATTTTGAAGACCTCGCCGTAGTACGTGTGAATTACGGTATGACCCTCAACTCCGCTTTCAACATCGCTCCGGATGTATCCAACGAAGCAGGCCCTGTCCTGTCAATCGAATCAGAGGAAGTACTCAACGCTGGCGAAGAGACCACCGTTACCATCAACCTCGGTGAAGGAAGTAATCCCGATGCAGTAGGTTATGCACTGGCCTTCGCTCTTGAGTTTGACCCTTCACTCGTAGACCTCAACTCTATCCGTGTCGATTTCGACGGTTCTTTCCTCGGCGACGATCTCCTCAACATCAGCCAGGTTAACTCACGGGCAGACGGCAGACTCGAAATCGCGGCCAGCCGTAAAGATCAACTGAATACCACCACCCCCGGCGGTAAGGTTTGTACCATCAGTTTCATTCCCCTCAACCCAGGTGGCAGTGAAACCTCCTCCCTTGAGCTGGACATAATCCCCAACGCGTTCGTTCGGGCCAACCAGTCTGAAGCAGCAATTAACGGAAGCAGCCTGGACGTCGAAGTTCAGGGCAGTAGTGCCATCCGTGAGCCATCCTGGGCCGCAGAGCTCAGCATCTTCCCTAACCCGTACACAAGTGGCCCACTCTCTATCCGTGGCGAGTTGCCCGCCTTCGACGCGGTTAAAGTTCTGGACCAAAGCGGTCGCCTTGTTAAGGAATGGAAAGGTAATTTCCGTCAGATCGACCTCGAAAACCTCCCTAACGCTACTTACCTCCTTCAGGTAGAAATCGCCGGAGAAATGGTCAACCGCAAAGTAATTAAGCAGTAATCACTGCCTCGTTTAACCTGTCAGTCTGGAAGCCCCGTCAACGTATCACGTTGACGGGGCTTGCTTTTTAACACAACTTTTGGCGGACAGCTCCCGTTCAGAGGGCAAGCAACGAAACAATCATGTTCTACAAAGTTCTTTTCCTCGAAATCCTGGCCTGCGCAGCTTTGGTGGGCATCAGGGTTTATAGCGCCATGCCTGAGACCACACTAGCTGTAGGGGAAACAACCGTAGTTCTTGTCCCAGAGTCCGACACTAAGGTTACTCCTGCACTACCGACGCAGCAACTCAAACCTGTTACTTCCTCCGTGAAGTCCGAGCTTACATTTCCCGTTCAAAATTACGGCCCCGAAGCTATTATTTCCGTCTTTGGTGACAAACGGGGAAAAACCCGCCTGCACCAGGGAATTGACATTAAGGCTCCAAAAGGTACACCCATCATTGCTACTACCAACGGTTTCATTGAACGGATAAAGGAAGGCGGTAGCGGCGGTAAACAGATTTATCTGCGGGGCAGTAAAGGCAGACTATTCTATTACGCTCACCTCGATTCCTGGGCGGTTGAAGAGTACGAAGCTGTTGAGGCGGGCGATGTACTCGGCACCGTCGGAGATACTGGGAACGCGAAGGGAACAACTCCTCACCTCCACTTCGAAATCATGCTGGGTAAGGAAAAAAAGGCTATCGATCCGATAAAATTCTGGTTAAACGCTTAACCTACTCGCCGGTAATCCCTGCTGTTTTCTGTAAAGTTCTAGTGGATTCGCTAAAAAACGAAGCGCAGAATCCAGCACTCAAAACCACTCCGATGGAGTAAATTCAGTGCCGGATTCTGCGCTGTTTACATTAGCCAGGCCATTCCGTTGTCAGGAAGGCCGACCTGATCTTATTTAATTTTGAAAGCCTTTTTAACCTTCGCTACGTAGTCCAGTTTTTCCCAGGTGAAGGTTTCTACCTTTACTGTCTTGATTTTTCCGGAACCGTCCTTGAAGGTGAGTTCTTTTTTCTCGGAAGGACGCCCCATGTGGCCGTAAGCAGCGGTATCAGAATAGATAGGCTTACGCAGCTTCAAACGCGTCTCGATGGCGTAAGGGCGCATATCGAAAATCTTCTCGACTTTCTTGGCAATTTGTGCGTCGGTCATTTTCACCTTGGCCGAGCCGTAGGTGTTGATGTAAATGTTGGTCGGCTTCGCTACGCCGATGGCGTAAGAGACCTGTACCAGAATCTCGCTGGCTACACCCGCAGCAACGAGGTTCTTGGCGATGTGACGAGTGGCATAAGCAGCAGAGCGGTCTACTTTGCTCGGGTCTTTACCAGAGAACGCACCACCTCCGTGCGCACCTTTGCCTCCGTAGGTATCTACGATGATCTTACGGCCTGTGAGCCCGGTATCACCGTGAGGACCGCCGATTACGAATTTACCGGTCGGGTTCACGTGGAAGGTGATGTCTTCGGTAAACAGCTTCTGGATGCTCTTCTTCAGTCCCTTCTTTACTTTAGGGATAACGATGCTGATGACGTCCTTTTTAATTTGGGCCAGCATCTGCTCGTCTTCGTCAAAATCATCGTGCTGAGTAGAAACTACGATGGAGTCGATCCGGACCGGTTTGTGGTTGTCATCGTACTCGATCGTTACCTGGCTCTTAGAGTCAGGGCGGAGGTATTTCATCTTCTTACCCGCTTTCCGGATAGCTGCAAGTTCCTGAAGGATGCGGTGGCTCAGATCGAGGGCCAGCGGCATGTAGTTTTCCGTTTCGTTGGTTGCGTAACCGAACATCATCCCCTGGTCGCCAGCTCCCTGATCTTCTTTCTTGGTACGCTCCACACCCTGGTTGATATCCGGGCTTTGCTCGTGAATAGCAGAAAGAACACCACAGCTCTGGGCCTCGAACATGTACTCTGACTTAGTATAACCGATGCGCTCGATTACGTCGCGGGCAAGGGTCTGAACGTCCAGGTACGTAGATGATTTAACTTCTCCGGCAAGAACAACCTGACCGGTAGTAACCAGTGTTTCGCAGGCAACTTTGGAAGAGGGGTCAAAAGCAAGAAAATGATCAACGAGATTGTCACTAATCTGGTCAGCAACCTTGTCTGGGTGGCCTTCGGAGACAGACTCCGAAGTAAAGAGGTATGGCATATTGTTTTCGTTTGGTGCGCGAAGATAAGGATTAGTCCTTTACTGCCTGCCCGAAAGCCGCCTTATCATAAAAGCAATAAGTCGGCGCGACCGCAGGATGCAATACACGGTTCTTTAGAAAAGCAATGCGAAGCACACGCATATTTTCGGCTATCGCCCTACCCTGTCTCTCCCGAAACCTGCCACTGCACCTGCGGCCGCGCCCGAAGAACAGCTAAAACCTACAACTGTCTCCCGCCACAACTCCGTCTACAGCAAAGATCTGGTCCAGCCGCAGCCACTCTCCGGATGCGAGCTGGACAAACTCCTCCGTGAGGTGTGTCTTGAGGTCCCGGAGCACCGTGGCGCACCTAATGGTCTCTCCTTGCGCTCCCAGATACTCCAGGTTGACTTTTCTTCGCTGCACGATGGCCGCCTCAAAATTGTCGTAAAAGTTGCAGTCGATGGGTTCGTAATTGGTGCGGGCCCGCCCCGCAATATGGTTGCGGTACTCCTCCATTACCGCGGTTAGATCCGATGGCTCAATTTTGCCAACCCGCAGCACCGGACGGCCGTACCGCAGGAACATATCCAAGTTCTGGTCGTCCTCTGGGACACCCGCAAAGACGATCAGGACATCGACATCGAAAGGCGCAACCGCAGCGGTGTAGGGATACCATTCAATATGCTCGTTAAGTCTTCCCGATTCTCCGATAAGCTGATCACCTTCTGCCTGGTAGTAGAACTTCATCTTTAGCCTAGTTTGTAATCCTCCCGGACCGGGGAGAATACGTCCATGATTCGACAATCCGTCAGCGCGGTACCGCGGTGCGGTACGTTACCCGGAATAACCGCTACATCTCCTGCTTCGCAAATGCGTTCTATACCACCGACTTCAAACAGAAACCGGCCTTCCAGTACGGTCGACGTCTGTTCGTGGGGGTGGTGATGTGAAGGCAACTCCGTTCCCGCAGCTATCCTGAAGTCGGCAATCGTACACCGCTCGGTATGAATAAGATGCCCCGTTATACCCGGATAAACTTCCTGTAGCGGCAGATCCTGCTCTTTGTTCAGATAGTATTGCATTAGCCTGTGATGTGTCTTACCAAACCTCCGTCTACGGTAATAGTCTGTCCCGTAATGTACCTCGCCTGAGGCGACAATAAAAAGGCGGCCGTATCCGCAAAGTCTGCAGGATCACCCAATTTCTTAGTCGCAGTCTCGGCGGCGAAGCTGGCTTCAGTTTCCTCCATACTTAGCCCCTGCATACTCGCAGACTTTTCCAGGACCGAAGTGATACGGGGAGTCGAATGATAGCCCGGCGCAAGGATATTCGCGGTAATTCCATCTTCTCCAACTTCGCGGCTGAGCGTCTTAACGAAGCCGGCAACAGCTGCCCGCATAGCGTTGCTCAGGACGAGGTTGTCAATAGGTTGTTTGATGGAGACACTCTCCAGAAAGAGCAACCGGCCGTACTTCGCAGCGCGAAGTACCGGTAACAGGGCTTCGGTAAGCTGTACCTTCCACCGAAACGTGCTGGCATAGGCTTGGTCCCAGTGCTTCATCTCCAGTTCCTCAATCCGCCCGGTGGGAGGTCCTCCTGCGTTGAATACGCAACCAGTGACTTCCTTTGTCACAAGGAATTCTCCCAGAATCTTTACTGCCGTTGCATCCGTAAGGTCCGCTGAGTACGGGGTAAAGTTGCCTCCCATTTCTTCAGCCATTGCGTCGAGTTTCTCCTGCCCGCGAGCGACACCAACAACATTGGCTCCTTCGGCTAACAAACGAATTGCCACCGCCCGACCGAGGCCGCTGGTTACACCCCCTACGCAGAAGGTGCTGTTCTTTAGTTGTAAATCCATAGTCCGGCAAGGTACAAAACTCTCTATACCTGTGCTCCCTGATCGGTAGTAAGTTCTGTCTCCGTTCTTCATTCAGTGGCTCCGCTTTGGGAGGGAGCAAACTTCGGCTCCCTAACAGGATCAGGGTTTTTCTCCCAAAACCATCTAACAGGTTCCTCAAGCGGCAACAAATACAAAATCAGACCTCCGATCATGATCAGACCGAAACCGATGAGGCCATGGACCAGCGCAATCGCAACATGAAACGCTAACCCGAAGTAAAACAGGATTCTCTGATGCTTACGCGACATAAACAACCCACCAAAAAGCACCAACTCAAGGAGCATTGCTCCCCAGGTAATCGACGTGACCGTGAAGGCATTCAGCAATAAGGGTTCAACCAATGGCTTTAGCCATGAAGACATACCGATCGATTCATCAATGAACCAGTAATAGGTTGCGGTTCCATTCACCCATTCTTCCACTTCCGCCTTTCCAACAGCAGCGTGGAGGTAAACAACTGCCATCTGTATTCGCACCAGCTGGAAAAAGACTTTAGAGAAAACACTCTTTGCCTTATCGCTAAGAGATTCAGACCGCTGCAGGTTCGCCCAATGAGACTTTCTTGGATCCAGCCATAAAACAGGGATCAACAGGAATGTGAGAATCGCAGCAAGCGCATCTCCGCCCTCAATCAGGGTTGCAGACAGCACGAAAGAAATTGACACCCACCAATGAAAAACGGCCGATATGCGAGGCCACCAACCTGCAATAACCCAAACAAGGATAAACCCTGAAATCCACATTCCTAACCGAAGGTTACCTCCCACTTGACAGAAAAGACTTAACCCCGTAATACCTTCACAAACTGGTAATACCTCTACCCCTTTAATGGGATGAAACAATACGTTAGCCGGGCTGAAAATGAAAGCGAGGAGTGTCCCAACAGCGATACAAGTTCGCGCCAATCCAAGCCGGCTGGTCCATGGGTTCCAGTTAGATAGTCTGGTAATAAAAGGCATCATCATTGGTTCTGGCAATTACTTTGAAGAAAGACGGCTCTGAAATTACTGATCTCTTCTTCTCCCCCCTGACGATAAGCCCAGGGAATGGGCTCTGCCATTACAATCGCAATATCTCCACACAGGTAAGGGACAGGCAGCGTATTGGAGACAGCGTACGCCTTCGCTGTATCGAGAGCAGCGACGTTGAAAGCATTCAGAACCTCCTCGGATTCAACCCATGCGCCTGCTGGCATTTTTTGTAGCAGTAATACCATCTCAGTAGTAATCGCACGACTTCTGCGGTTCATCCCGAATGCATTCAGGGGCGTACTGTTTGGGAAGTACCTGTCCATCCGGCCCCACTCCCCGTCGATTTTCTCGTAGTAGAAAAAGTCGGGTTCTCTGGCGTTACGGGTAAAGAATGCCCAGCCTTCAGGAATCAGAGTATTTATTTCGGCCCCCACCTGTAGTTTAGTCGAAATGGGGTTAAAGGGTGCTACCGCAACCATTACTGAGAAAGCCATCAGGCATACCAGCAAAACAGCACCGGTAAAGACTGCAGTAAGCACCCTCGTTTCGTTTTTCGACATTAAGCCTCGAGTGTTCTTGCCAGGTTATTGACGAGCGACTCCTGGAAAAGCCGGCCAGCCTGATCATTAGTTGAGAACGGTGTAATATCGATCGCCAATACAACGACCAGAAGAACAACCACACCTACGACGTGTGAAACAGCTGCGACCTCAGTATCTACTACTACACTTACGCTGTTTTCCCGGCTATTGATCATTGTAGCGTTATTGATGACAATATCACCACCAACGTCAATCATCGGAAAGGGATTCGTGGGGTCAAGATCATCCATTGCCGGCCATTCACCGGGAGATGATGGCGGCGGTATTTTCTCGAGAGGGGGAAAGGGAATAGGATTGCCAGGCATACTATGCCCCTCAAGCATTTCCTCTTTATTATCGTTCAGGTACTGGGCTAATGTATACTCCATCAAAGGAGTGTTGTATGCTTTCCCCTTGATGAGTAATTCCTTTTCTTTGCTCCGAAGGTGTCCGCTGACCCCACGGACCATGCTTTGGAACTGTCGGGAATCCGTAATGCTTCGGGGCAACTCTTTTTGAGCCTGCAGGTAGTCTGCTACAGGAATTCCCATTGATTTGAGAGCAGACTCAACTTGCCTGCGGTCGCCGCTTTGCATTGCGGAAGCAAAACGAGGAAAGAACTCAGGCGACTTCGCCTTTATATACTTTACCATCGATGCAGCCAACGCACCCTCACGGGACATTGCTTTGCGGTCCTGTTTGGATTTGAATTGTCGCTTTAACATGCGCAGTTCCGGTATCTTTCCGGTCACCGGACCACTAAGCATCAGGATAGAAGTAAATATTTCTTCTCCGGTATATTTAACCGTCGCAGGACGGTCTACAGGCATTTTTGCCGAGATAAAAAGCAGACTAACCGCCAGTGCGAAGCAGAGCGATTTCACGAAAGGGTTTTCGCGGAGGTTCAACAGTATTAACATGGAAACGGGTTTTTGTTTCCACTAATTTAGTCCCCACTTCCCCTGGCCGCTCATAAACCTTCTGATAATCAGACTAAAATGTATGATTTCAGGTACGCTGTCTATATGATTTCTGTTCTTGTTTTAGCCCATCCGAGGCTTATTTCAACGCAGCCTTCAGGGCTGCCTCAGGCTGAACGACCTTACCGGTAAGGCGGCTATCTTTAGAATCGACTCCTGTTTTCTTGAGAATCTTATAGGCATCTGCCGCCGACAAGTCCGGATTAACGGAGCGCATTACCCCCAGCAAGCCAGCAACGAAAGGCGTGGCCATGCTGGTACCGCTGAATACCTTATAATTATTGTCAGGAGTTGTGCTGTAGATAGCAACTCCCGGAGCAGCAATACCTTGTTTAACGTTGTTTACTGTGTTGCTGAATACGGCCCGGTTCAGGTTTTCATCAATTGCTGACACAGTAATCATGTTCGTTGAATTCGCCGGTGCGTAATCCTTCGCGTCACGATTACTGTTGCCTGCTGCGGAAACTACTATCGCTCCCTGGTTGATAGCGTACTTCACCGCCTGACTGTACGCTTTTTGGCGACTGGAATTGCTCGGACCACCCAACGACAGAGAAATTACATCAGCTCCTTCATCAGCAGCTTCGATGATGCCTGCAATGATGGTTTTCTGCGTCCCCATGCCTCCTGCGCTTAATACTTTGATACTGGTAACTTCCACGAATGGCTGAGCACCAGCGCCCGCCAGGGATCCAATCCCAATATTGTTGTTGGTTACACCCGCAGCAATGCCGGCACAGTGCGTACCATGCCCCATTGGATCATTATCGTACTTAGTTTCAATCGAGAAGTAATTATCCTTGAGGTCTTCGTGCTTGCCATCTACTCCGGTATCCAGAATAGCAATCTTAGCCTTTTTTACCGCTGTTTGCCGGGCAAGAAGCTGATAGTAAGCCTCCATGTTCATCACTTCCATTACCCATTGCTGACCGGTTTCAGGATCGTTGATGCTCAATGACGGATTCTTTTTTGAAGCTTCCGCACCATCAGCAACCAAAGGATCTACCTGAATCAATTCGTTTGGCTCAAAGTATAGAACAAAAGACTGTCTGCTCAGGGCACCTTCCGCCTTAGCCACATCATTGACATCGAGGATGTAGTAGTCGTCAAGTTCTGTGGCGTCTGCTGATTCTGGGTTAAACGCAGGTTCTGCGCTCCACCCCATCTGAAGAGCCATTGCTTCCAAACTCTTGTCTCCGTGTGCAACCTGAACAAGTAATTCTCCCGAAGGGTCCAGTTTCGATGCCTCAATCTGTTCCGTAGAAGTCTGTTCTGTTAAAATCACCGAGTCTCCACCGGGCTTCTCAAACTCAAGAAAATGAGCCAATGCAAAAATGACCAGAGTAAGGACTACAGCCATCCAGATCGGCATTCGTTTATTGACAGCGAGGCTTTGGACAAAACCTACCATACCCAGAAGAAGGAAATCACGTACGATTCGGGGCAACGCTTCGTTCATTGCTCCTCCAGCGGCAGATACAGTGCTGTAATCGCTCCACGCCATCACTGCGACGCCAGCATAGGTTGCCAGCATCCAGATGTTGGCATCTTTGAGGTTACGACGCCAAAACCAAAGGCAAAGAAAGAGGGCTACGAGAAAAAGCATGATGTATAATTTGCACCTAAAATAGGGTTAATCAGTGATTTCCGATCAATCGTTCGACGGGAATCCACGCTTCATCGACCAAAAGGCATCGTTCTTATAACGGTATTAGATGGAATTTAGATGTGTACAGACTTGTTTTTCAATTGCCAGCCATCTTTTCGGGCGCGGCCGCAGGTGCAAAGTGTGTTGGGCGGAGCCGGTGCTCTTTTCTGCTCAGCATAAATGCTGAGGAACAGCTGGTAAGAAAAGCGCGCACCTTTTATAGGACGTCTCGTTTGTCGGGAGGGTTTAGGGGAACCGGCGATAGCTTTTCTCAGCATAAATGCTGAGGAACGGGTATAAACGGAGAAAGCCCCACTGCAAAGTTGCAGCGAGGCTTTCATAAATTGGCGGCGACCTACTCTCCCGGGATCAAGTCCAAGTACC
>NZ_VOXD01000045.1 GCF_008014675.1 Neolewinella aurantiaca
CTCCAAGCGGTCTTCCGCGATATGCGCAGCAGCTTCGCCTTGAAGAGTAGCATTAACCATCGCCTGGAGCATCTCAGCGAATCCACCGCCACGCTCTAAAATCGGTTTGCCGGAGTAGAGGTGACTCTGCATGCGCTTGACCTGCTCCGGGTCGGTAAAAAGCTCTTCCAATGAGCGTGTCTTTTTGGTTTTCTTTGCCATAATAATCGTATCTAACTGTAAAGTAATGTAGACACACTTAGATGAACAGTCTCTACCTAAAGGTCGGGCCGTCCACTACTCGGAATTCTCCTCGAACCTACGGTTTGCTCCTATTGGTCGCGCCGTTCCCACCCCTAAGCCAGTTTCAGTTCACCTCAAGCAGCCCCCTAAGCTGTCACAGTTTTTAAACAAAAACTGCCGCCAGTTCAGGAACCAAGGGCCGCGTCGATGAACTGATCGCTCAGGTAGACAAGCTTTCTCGCCCGTTCACACTCGCCTTTGCAACCGGCATCCTCCCTTTCCTACGTCAAAGCAAGCACCGCCTCCAGAATAGCCAAAGGACCGCTAAAGCTTTCCAGAACGATTTTTTGATCGTGCCTCACAAAAATTAGTTCCTCCACCCTTGTCGATTCCTCCATCGTCGCTGCCATGACTGCACAAAGGGAGGATACCTCATTACAAGGCTTAAACAGAGCGAACGCGCTCAAGGAAAGCCAGTCTCCTCCGCTCCGAGTAAGGAGTTTCCTTTTTACCGAGGGCCGAAGGCACTCAAAAATACATTCAGCATGGCAGCTTTAACACCACCAATCATTTCAGAGGTAAGCCTAGTTTACCAACCTAAAGTCAAGGCCGTAGACCGTCCCCGAATGGATAACTCAATGGAATCCGAGGCAATCCTTCGCGAGTATTGGAGCAACGACATTCACCTACTAGAAGAGTTTAATTTCTTGATGCTTGACCGAGGCAACCGAGTAATCGGTTTCAGCAACGCCGCAAAGGGTGGCATCGTCGGCGTAATGGTTGACCCTCGATTGATCATCTTGTTGGTCGAAATGCGGACGCACAACGCTACCGTACACGTGATCAAAACTGCAAGCTTCGGAGAGGTTGGAAGGGGTGAAATTTGCCATGAGGCCAAGGTCGTCATTTACACGTTAACTTCCGAAACCGAGAACTGCTACCCTCAATCAAAAAGCCTTCGGTCACGGAGCCAGCCTGATCAACTCACCCGAAAACTGATCAGGTACTGCGCACACGAAAAAAACCATCCCTCCAAATGGAGAGATGGTTCATTGTTATAACACTACTTTTCGATCCACCTTCTTGAGGCGGTAAAATTTATCATACTCACTATAAAAACTGTCTTGACCCCGAACGATAAGATGCAGTCGGTCACTATCTCCTTCTGCAGTTCGTAGATTAAGAACACTACAATAATGAGGCTGAAAAGAGCTTCTGGCAAACGAAAAGCACTCGCATATAGAAATATAGCACCTCTAATTTGCACAATCGACTGAAAAACAGCACATTAACTCATTTTCTGCAACAGCTCTATATAGATGAAATATAGCTTTTTTGACGGCTTAAATCAGCCGAAGAACCCGCAAAAAACGCTAAAACCAGTCTTTTCCAGCAGTGGATGACATCGGACCAGCAGCGGGAGATGGCCAACAACTCAGCACCTTGAATCGATACCGTAATCGCTTTTCAATCTACTTCAGCTCCTCCTTCAGGAATCTCCCGGTGTGGCTTTCTTCTACCAAGGCTACTTTCTCGGGGGTACCCTTCGCGATGAGTGTTCCACCGCCACGGCCCCCTTCGGGGCCCATGTCAATGATGTAATCGGCGACCTTGATGACGTCCATCGTGTGCTCGATTACGATAACGGTGTTGCCCTTGTCGACGAGCCCCTGGAGTACGCGCAGCAAATATTGGATGTCCTCGAAGTGCAGTCCCGTCGTCGGCTCATCGAGGATGTATACCGTCTGGCCCGTTGCCCGCTTACTCAGTTCTTCGGCGAGTTTTACGCGCTGCGCTTCTCCTCCGGAGAGCGTTGTTGCCCGCTGGCCAAGGGTGATGTAGCCAAGACCTACGTCGTTGAGCGTCTTCATTCTGCGGGAGATCTTCGGGATCGCTTCGAAGAACTCACTCGCCTCTGCAACCGACATATTGAGGACGTCGTTGATCGACTTACCCTTGTACAGAATTTCCAGCGTTTCCCGATTGAAGCGCTTGCCGAGGCAGGTTTCGCATTCCACCTCTACGTCGGGCAGGAAGTTCATTTCGATGGTCCGGCTGCCGCTGCCTTTGCAGACTTCGCAGCGACCGCCCTTCACGTTGAAGCTGAAGCGCCCCGGTTTATAGCCTCTGATCTGAGACTCGGGCAACTTCGTGAACAGCGCCCGGATATCGGTGAATACGCCAGTGTACGTTGCAGGATTGGACCTTGGTGTCCGGCCAATCGGACTCTGATCAATGTCGATGACCTTGTCGATGTGCTCCAGCCCTTTCACCGATTTGTACGGCATTGGCCGCTTTACTGAGTTGTAAAAGTGCTGGCGCAAAATGGGGTACAACGTCTCGTTGATGAGCGTCGACTTCCCCGAGCCACTCACCCCCGTTACGCAGGTCAACGTACCGAGCGGGATCTTGATGCTGACGTTTTTGAGGTTGTTCCCCGTTGCGCCCTTCAGTTCCAGGAAGTTCCCGTTGCCTTTCCGGCGCTTTTCAGGAACAGAGATTTCCTTGCGGCCGGAGAGATAGTCTGAGGTAATGCTGCCTGCATTCTTCTTGAGCAGAAACTCTTTGGGTTTACCGGCGGTAACTACGGCTCCGCCCTTCACTCCGGCACCGGGGCCGAGGTCTAGAAGGTAATCGCTTGCCATCATGATGTCTTTGTCGTGCTCGACTACGATGACGGAGTTACCGATGTCTACCAAATCGCGCAGCGCCCTGATCAGTCGCATATTGTCGCGCTGGTGCAGGCCGATGCTTGGCTCATCTAGGATGTAGGTGATTCCCGTAAGCTGGCTCCCGATCTGAGTAGCGAGGCGAATGCGCTGCGCTTCGCCGCCGGAGAGTGACCGGCCCGGCCGGTCGAGGCTCAGGTAGCCCAACCCAACGTGCAGGAGAAAACGGAGGCGAAAGCGGATTTCCTTGAGGATGTCGGTAGCGATCAGCGTTGTCCGTTCGTCCATGCCTTCTTCGGCGGTCTCCATCCAGTCGCCCAGTTCGCCGAGGTCCATACGGGCAAGCTCGCTGATGGTTTTGTCCTTGATTTTATAGTGGCGTGCTTCGCGGCTCAAGCGGGCACCGCCGCATTCGGGGCAGTCATTTATGGTCATGAAATCCTCAGCCCAGGCGCGGATGCGCTCACTGCTCGTTTCTTCGTACCAACGCAGAATCATGTTGATGAGTCCGTTCTTGCGGACATCCCAGACCATATCGTTAGCGATGCGGTCGTACTTACTTTTCTTTTGGCGGCCCGGTTGTTTCTTTTCTCCGTACAGCAAAACGTTCAGCGCTTCGGGCTTGAGTTTGCTGATGGGGTCGCTGAGCTTGAACTTATACGCCTTGGCGATTTCCCGTACCTGCTTGAAGGTGGTATTGTCCCGGTCTTCGCCCATCGGGGCGAGGCCGCCCTTATTGATGCTCAGGCTGCGATCGGGGATGATCTTATCGATATCCGGACTATTCACCTGACCAAGGCCCTTACAGGTTTTACAATAGCCGTAGGGCGAGTTGAAGCTGAAAGTATTCGGGCTCGGTTCTTCGTAGGAGAGGCCGTTTTCGGCGTCCATCAGGTTTTTAGAGTACGGGCTGGTTTCTCCGGTTTCGACGTCCTGAACGAAGACGAGGCCATCACCCATTTTCAGGGCGGTTTGCAGGCTTTGGCTCAGGCGTTCGGCGCGGTCCGGCTGCATTTTCAGGCGATCGATCACGAGTTCGATGTCGTGCACTTTATAGCGGCTCACCTGCATGCCTTCCGCCAGGTCCTGAATTTCTCCGTCGACGCGCACTTTGGTGTAGCCCTGCTTGCGAACCTGTTCGAACAGTTCCCGGTAGTGCCCCTTCCGGCCGCGGATCAGCGGCGCTAACACAATCATTTTTTTACCGGCGTATTTTTCAGCGATCTGCTCCTTCATCTGCTCTTCCGTGAAGCGTAGCATTGGTTCCCCGCTGATGTAGCTGTAGGCCGTGCCCGCCCGCGCGTAGAGCAGGCGGAGGAAATCGTAAATTTCGGTGACGGTTCCCACGGTACTGCGCGGGCTGCGGTTAGTCGTTTTCTGCTCGATGGAGATCACGGGGCTCAGGCCGGTAATCTGTTCCACTTCCGGCCGCTCCATACTACCCATAAACTGGCGCGCGTAGCTGCTGAAGGTTTCCATGTAGCGGCGTTGCCCTTCGGCGTAGATGGTGTCAAAGGCCAGGCTGGATTTTCCACTCCCGCTCAGGCCGGTGATTACGACGAGTTCGTTGCGCGGCAGTTCCACGCTGATGTCTTTCAGGTTATTCTCCCGGGCACCGATGACGGACAGGAAACGTTCCGAATGAGGCAGTTCCGCCTGTTTGGCCTTTCGCTTTTTCGCTTCGCGGCTTCCTTTGGAGGTGGGCGCGGCCGCAGGTGCAGAAGTCGTTTTTGGAGAAGTGGATTTAGCGCGGGGCATAGTTTCTTTTTCGCCCGTTGGCGGACCTTCCGCCGGGGCTGTTTTTGCAACGGAACCAAAGGTAAGAAGGTTGTTAAACTTTTTGTATAAAATCAAACATTACCCATCAATAAATAACAATATTCAGACCTGGCTCCACTCCTGAAGATATATTTGTACGACAATGGTCCGCTACGATTTTAGGTGGCTCTTGCCCCAAGGACCTTGACTTCTTCAATCACTGCTTTCATTCTAAGCATGTATGGGTCTAGCCCGCACCTGTGTTTTGGTGTTCTTTCCTCCGGCGGAGAATGAAATGATCTTTTGTAATTGAGTCGATCTCACACCAAAGAAACCAAAGGTGACGGTCCGTCTTGCATGCCTGCCGGCGGCTTACTTTGAAAGCATTCAAAGTAACAAAATGCCTGGCTGTATCACCGGCTGATCGTGAAATCGGCATCCAACACCTAAAACGGAAAAACTCGCGCTTGCGCTCTCTTCATTGCCTTAAAACTGGTCGGTTCGTTGAAATCGGCGGAGCTACGTCCTGGGCCTGGGAAGTGCTCAGACAGCTTCCGTTTTTAACGGTCCTGGATACCAATTTTCACGGCCGGTGCTAAGGCCGATACTCAGTGATTAAAACCTTCTGTTCTACATAAAACGACTTGGCCGTTTGCCAGATAGTCAGCTTTGTACAAGATAATTAGCCTCGTGTTTCAAGTATGAAACACGAGGCTAATGTTTTCAACAAAGTTTTACTCAAGCCCCAGACTTGTAGTTTTACACAGCGCACAAGACGTTGAACATAACCGGCAGGAGGCCTTGGCCCCGGCCACAAATACTGGGTCTGAGGGCGGTTAAAAAAGGTAAACAGTTTAAGCCCTTCCCTAGTTCCTGCTTTTCCGAAAGGCTTGTGCAATCGAAAAGCTAAAGCATAAAGCGCAAGGTTTGATGGCGAGTTTTTGCGTTTTCAGCCCTCAGACCCAGTATTTGTGATTAGCCGGGGACACAGCCAGTATTTTTGGTTCTTTTGATCTCACCTCGCAGAAGCCGCACAACGAAAAGAACGCCCCCGGCAGGGATGCTAGACGAAATGAACACCTTGCTGGCCCGAAACTGTAGCGGACCATTGTACATTGTATTCAACCCGCTACGCGGTATGATTGCCGCCCCACCCTATCTTTGCCGGATGAACGCAAAAATCTTTTCTCTTCTTCTGGCCCTCTCATTCGTATTTACCTCATGCCCCCCGGCTCCGGTGGATACCGTACAGGCACGCCCTGCCCTGCCAACTGCCCCTGCACCTGCGGCCGCGCCTGCTGAAAACACGTTGGTAAAGGCAAGTAAAACGCCCAAAAACATCATCCTGATGATCGGCGACGGAATGGGCGTTACACAAATATCGGCCGGTATGTACAGTAACGGTAACAAACTGAACCTGGAAAAATTTCCGGTTATCGGCTTGCACAAATCGTACAGTTCCGACAATCTGGTCACTGATTCTGCCGCCGGCGCCACCGCCTTCAGCGCTGGCATAAAAACATACAACGGTGCCATCGGTGTAGACACCGACACGATGCCCGTCGTCACTATTCTGGAACTGGCCGAAGCTGCCGGGCTACCCACCGGCCTGGTTGCAAACTGTTCTATTACCCACGCTACCCCCGCAAGCTTCGTATCCCACAACCGCTACCGCAAGAACTACGAAGAAATTGCAGCCGACTTCCTTAAAACCGACGTTGACCTGCTCATTGGTGGCGGAGCCAAGTACTTCGAACGCCGCGATTCTGACGACCGCAACCTGAGCACCGAGCTGCGTAGCAAGAACTACGTCGTGGAAAGCTTCGTCAATACTGACATGAAAGACGTCCGGCCCGGCACCGACAAAAACTATTTCTACCTTACCGCCGATACCGAACCCCTACCCTTTAGCCAAGGCCGCGACTACCTTGTTCCCGCCGCGAAAATGGCTCCTCAATTCCTGCAGAAACGCGACATCAATAATAAAGGCTTCTTTCTGATGATCGAAGGCTCACAGATCGACTGGGGCGGCCACGCCAACAAATCAGACTATATCATCAGCGAAGTAATCGAGTTCGACGATGCCATCGGCGAGGTGCTCGACTTCGCAAAAAAAGACGGCGAAACCCTGGTCATCGTCACCGCAGATCACGAAACCGGCGGCTACGCCATCCAGTACGGCTCTAAAATGGATTCTATCAACGGTGCCTTCACTTCCGATTACCACACCGCCGACCTTATCCCCGTTTTCGCCTACGGCCCCGGCTCAGAGCACTTTGCGGGCATTTATGAGAACACCGCCATCTTCGACAAGATGAAGGAACTCTTTGGCCTTTAGACTTACACATTCCGGAGGCCGATCGCCGGGAGCACATCCCCCCACGGTTTGTGGGCAGGGCTGACGCATAGGATTCGATTTTAAGCTTTTTGCTCGAGATCATTGTCAAAGCCTAAGAGCTTGCAACCCAAAACGCGTAGCGTTTTCACTAGCCCATCCCCCGTGGGGAGGGGTTGGGGTGGGGGTTTAACACGGCTTATTTAGCCTATGCGTCAGCCCCCGGTTTGTGGAGTAAAGCTTTTTCTCTTACGAATTCTTTAACACCGAATCAGAGTAGTTCACCGATTTACGGATTAAACCATCGGGTTTTGCGGCCATCAAACAACCGAACCGCAAAAAATAAAACTACTATGCGTAAATTAATGATGACAATGATGGCACTGCTTTTTGCAGTCACCGTCGCAACCGCCCAACGTGGCCCCGCCCACCGGGGAAACGACCTGCTCTCCGAACTCAACCTGACCGCTGAGCAGCAGGAACAAATCAAAGCAATCAAGCAGGAGGGTGCAGCCCAAATGAAAGAATTGCGCGAACAGAACCCCGACCAACGCCCGGACCGTGAAGCCATGAAAAAGATGCGCGAAGCTTCCCAGGCTAAAGTCGAAGCTGTACTGACTACCGAGCAGAAGCAACAACTTGAAGCCCTCAAGGCTGAACGCAAAGCAGCCAGAGACTCCGTCGACAAAGAAGCACTCAAGGCAGAACTGAAAGCACACAACGAAACCAAGGTCAAGCCCGTAATTGCTGCCTCCCGTGCCCAGTTCGACCAGTTCATCTCGGCAGAAGACAAGGCTGCTCTCGATCGCCTGCGCCCCATATTCGAGTCTAAGCCCGAAGGCAAAGCCGGAAAGAGAGGCCACCGGAAAGCAAAAGAAGAAAAACCCTCCGAAGCTGATCGCGAGGCCCGCAAATCTGCAATGGAGACCTGGAAAACCGAACACGCCGACGATATCGCTGAACTCAAAGCGCTTACCGAAAAGTACTCCGACGACATCAAGCGTGTACAGGAGAGCATGAAACCACAGCGCGAGCAGTGGGCTAAGGAGAAACGTGAGATCATGGAAAAGTACCTCCCCGAAGGTGCAGCTAAAGCGAAAGGCAAAAAAGCTGGCGCACGCAAGGGTAAAGGCAAAGAAGGCGCTAAAGCTGAAGGTAAGGGCAAAGGCAAGCGTAGCGGTAAGCAAGATGCACGCGGAGACTGGCCAAAAGGCGCTGCTTTTCTGCTAATGAAAGGATAAGAAACCCGGTTTCTTCCAACACTTTGTTCCTGCTGAACGTTACAACCAGCACAACTGGCCCCGGCATCTTTATAAGTGCCGGGGTCAGTGTTGTGTAAAAGCTCAGCGGCAGCACATCTGCTTAAAGCAAGGAATTCGTACCTTGTGGATTCACTTGGAACCCCGCTAAACATCATCAACAAAATATCAACAAGTGCAGAATACCATCGGCAAGAGTCAGGAAGACATCACCCAGGGCCTCCAGCACTGGAAGTCCATCGTAGCCAAGTATCAGAAGGCCAGTACTGGCCGGGCCATCGGCCAGTTATTCAGCAGTTTCGGTCCCTTCGTGGCCCTCTGGATTGCTATGTATTTCAGTGTTGACTATTCGATTTGGCTAACGTTGGGCCTCGGTGCGATTAACGCCTTTTTCCTGGTCCGCATCTTCATCATCCAACATGATTGTGGCCACTACTCGTTCCTGAAAAAGCGAAAAGTAAACGACATCATTGGTTTCGTTTGTTCTTTTTTCAGCTCCATCCCCTACACTTACTGGGCCCGCGTCCACAGCTACCACCACGGCCACACCGGCCAGCTTGAGCACCGCGACATCGGTGACATCGACTTCCTCACCGTTGAGGAATACCGTAAACTGGGTAAGTGGGACCGGTTTAAATACCGTGCCTTCCGCCATCCGGTAGTTCTGTTCGTCATCGTGCCGGTCATCTACCTCGGCGTAATGCTGCGCATTCCCAGCATCAGTTTCGAAGGCTGGAAGAAGGTGCACATCAAGCAGCACATCAACAACCTCCTGATCGCTGCAGTGTACATCGGTCTCGGATTTCTGCTTGGCTGGAAAGCCTTCCTCATCGTGCAGGGTTCCATCATCTTCTTCTTCGGCATCATTGCTTTCTGGTTCTTCTACGTACAGCACCAGCACGAGCACACTTACATGCAGTGGACGAAAAACTGGGACTACCTGACGGCCGCTATCAAAGGCGCTTCGTTCTACAAGCTTCCGCGTTTCCTCCACTTCCTTACGGGTAACATCGGCTACCACCACATTCACCACCTCTCCAGCCGTATCCCCAACTACAACCTCCGCCGTTGCGCTAAAGAAAACCCCGTGCTGCAGAAGTACGTGACTAAGGTCAGTTTCTTCCAGAGCCTCCCGATGATGTTCAACAAACTTTGGGACGAGGAGAAGCAACGGATGATCACCTTCCGTGAATTCTACC
This sequence comes from Neolewinella aurantiaca, assembly GCF_008014675.1. Classification (GTDB taxonomy): domain Bacteria; phylum Bacteroidota; class Bacteroidia; order Chitinophagales; family Saprospiraceae; genus Neolewinella; species Neolewinella aurantiaca. The sequence continues at coordinate 9,443 of NZ_VOXD01000045.1, forward strand.
GCTCCGAAGCAAAAATGAATGTGGCGTAATTTTCGTCCTCGCTCAGTTTTGCTCAGGAGCCGTTCCTAACGTAAAATGCCCTGACCCCGTCTTCCCGACCGGTCAGGGCATTTTTTATAGGCGCGTACGCAGGTGCAGTAATTGTTTACGGAGTAGGGCCTTCCCCAGGGCTAACGCATAGGATTCGATTTTGAGCTTTTAGCTCGAGATCATAGTCACCGCCTAAGAGCTTGCAACCCAAAACGCGTAGCGTTTTCACGAGCCCATCCCCCGTGGGGAGGGATTGGGGTGGGGGCTTAACACGGCTTAACTAGCCTATACGTTAGCCCTGAGGGCCTTCCCTCCCGCCCCCTGTTCCGAAGCAGCCCCTCGGCCCTGCATCCTTGTCGTTGCACAGGCATGGCCAAAGCCCGGTGATGCCAGTTATGGAGGTAGCAGAACGAGCGTTCTTATTCGTTCACGTCCTTTTGGGATACCGGAAACGAAGTGGTTTGGGACAATTAGCGCGCCGTTAGCGTGGTGGCTGGTAAGGCGCTGAAAGCCGCGCCTGGCCTGAGCCAGGTAAGGTTTTCAGCAACGCCGCCAGACGCCGCGATAACAAGCGATAAAGTCCCAAACCATTTTGGTTCCGGTATATTACGGCTTACTCTTCGTTGGCCACCGCTTCCACCTTTCCGGCGCGTTGCGCCGGCAGCAGGGATGCTACGAGCCCGATTCCCAGTACCGTAAGGGCTACAACGGGAAAGTCATACCAGCGGAAAGAAATCGGATATGCCTCAGTCAGTAAGCCCGGCAGGCTGATCAGCCCGAAAGTTTTCTGAAGAACAAACAGCACACTTGCCAGTATAAAGCCAGTCAACAAGCCCAGGCCACACAGCAGAAGCCCCACCCGTAAGAACACTCCACTAACATCTTTTGCGGTCATACCCAGGCTGCGCAGGATTGAAATGTCCCGGCGCTTTTCAAGCACAATCATCCACAGGGCACCAACCAGGTTAAAACTGATCAAAATCATCATCAGGCTCACAATTGCAAAACCCACCCATTTTTCGACCTGCATGAGCTTAAGGATACTGTTCTCCTGTTGGTAGCGGTTTTTCACCACAAAGTCCGGCCCCATAAACTCTTCTATGCGGCGGTAGGTAGCCTTGCCGATATAGTCCGGCTTAAGACTGATTTCCAGAGACGAAACGGTTGAGTCGCTTACACTCAGCAGATCGCGGGCTTTATCGAGGCTGATTATAACCGCCTGGTTCTCCATAGACTCCTGGCTCCGGATGATCCCGGCAGGACGGAATTCCTTTCTGATGTAATTCGTTCTTCCAGTAGTCATGAACCCTCCTCCCCGCGGTTTGGGCCGTAGCATGAAAACCGTCAGACGTTCGAACTGATTCAGCGGATCAATCCCCAACGTAATCGCCAGGTCGTTACCCACTACAGCACCAACGCCCTCTCGCCCTCCGGCGTCCAGTTCGTAGGCCCCGTCATTGATCATGCTGTCAATACCATTGATCAGAGGATAGGCCTCATCGACTCCCTTTATGGTCGCCGCATTTTGTTTATCGTCGTAACTGAAAATAGCAGTCTCTTCCAGCGTCTGAGATACCGCCGCGACACCTTCGAGTTCTCCCAGGCCTTTATAGGTGGCCTCGTCGATTTCAAAAGTCTTACCCTCTGCTGCTACAATACGGACATCCGGGTTCAGATTATTGAACATGGTCAGAAACAGGTCCTCGAAGCCATTGAATACGCTAAGCAAAAGCAAAAGCGCGGCAGCCCCGATGGCTACGCCGAATGCAGCAATCAACGTAATGATATTGATCGCGTTAGTGGATTTGCGGGCGAAGAGGTATCGCCAGGCCATCTTAGCGGGTAGGTTCATGACTCAAAGGTAAAGCGTCGCCCATCGTTATGACGGTATTTGCTAAGGATAAAGCGACGACAGCCACAAATAGTACGCCGGGCACGCAGAGAAATTGTGCACCAGGTCTATCTTACGGGTGCACCTGACCAGATAAACTCCCGGGCTCTACTTGAGCAAACTCAACAAACGGTTAAGCTCATGGATCTCCTTCTCACTGAGCAGATCGCTCACCAGTCGATCCAGATCTTCTTTTTGAGAGTTGATCTCTTTCAAAATTGCAAGCCCTGAATCGGAGATGCGTACCCGGTTACTGCGCCGGTCAAAATCCGACGGAAATTTATCGAGATATCCTTTACTTACTAAGCGATCAATCAGACGACTGGCGTCAGACATCTTGTCCGCCAAGCCATCCCTGACCTCCTGAATGGAAGCCGACTCAGGGCTGTTCTTTGCAAGATTTCGCAAAATACTGTATTGCTTCGGCGTAATACCATAGGGCTTCAACAACTTCCGAGTACCATTGGTAAGCCAACTACAGGACTGCAGCAGGTTGTACCGGAGTTCCTGCACCTGATTACCAGCGCTGGCATTAAAGCCAGATTTATTAAACTTTGTCATAACGTTTATTAAAACAGTTAAAAATCGGTCCAGAACATGCTGGTGACCTGACCAAAAAGGGTTCTCAGCCGACTAAATCGAATGAGAGACCTTTGATTATAGATATTCTAATTTTGCGATTTGTTCTGTCGGAACTTGGATATTTTTTTAGTTTGTAAGCTGCTTTCCATAAACGCTATTTCCTCTATAAAATTCAAAATATGTTTAACGCTACATTAACTACGGTAGTGCATCATATTTGACCTCGTTGCGTTGTATTGCTATAAACAATAATCCACCATGAGATTAATACCTTCATTTCTCTTATTTGCCAGTCTTTTTGTGGGAACCACCCTGCTGGCACAAGAATCCCAATACACTAAGGCACAGGATAGTGACCCCGCTGCAATTGCTTTGGTAAGTAGCCTCAGGACAAAATATGACGCTTACAAAACAATGGAGGCTGACTTCAGACTAGACATTCTCCTCCCCGGTCAGAAAGTGGAATCTCAGCAAGGAAAACTCAAACGTCAGGGTGACCTGGTTCGCTTTAAACTCGGTGATCAGGAGGGCATCATCAATTCTGATGCCGCGTATATGATTCAACACGGCAACAAAGAGGTCATGATCAATAACCTGCCGGAACCCGGCGAGATGACGGGAATGCTGACCCCTCAGACCCTTTTCAGCTTTTACGAAGGAGACAACTACATCTTAGCTCTGCTGGGCAAAGACGTAATTGACGGCAAACTGCTGCAAACCGTAGAAATGAAGCCTGTTGACAGAGACAACAGCGACTTCACCAAACTCCGCCTCCGTATCGACCAGGCGAAAAAAGAACTTTCCACCATTGAAGCATTCACCCGCGATGGTTCCCGGTTCACTTTCCATCTCGACAAAACTAAAGGAGGCATCGCTCTCAGCAGCAAAACTTTCACCTTCGACAAAGCTGAATTCCCCGGCTACCACGTTGAAGATATGCGGTACTAACGGTATAATCGCCGAATGGGATACTGCTCATTTTCGCTCTCTCAGCAACCATGCGAGGTTCTACTTCGCTTTTCCTTACCGAGTGAAATTCATACTGGCAGTTGATTAGTCCTCTTTTCTGTACCAGCATTGTGCTCGGAGAGGGTTTACCCAAAAGAAAAGCGGCTACGGATGGTTCTCCCATCCGTAGCCGCTTTTCTTTTAGAGGTAGTGTATTACTTAACCACCATCTTGCGCGTTGCGGTGAATCCTTCGGCGCTCAGTGTGTAGGTAAGTACTCCTGAAACACCAAGATCCTTACGGTCCAGTTGAACCTGGTTCTGTCCGGCAGAAGCGGAGATAGACCGCTCGGTCAGTACCCGTCCGTTGATGTCCCGGATGGTAAGCTGAACATCACCAGCAGCCGGTAAGTCGAACCGGATAGTCGTCTGCCCGTAGACAGGGTTCGGTGTATTCTGAAAGAGTTGTGCATTCTCAACGGCTGCGGCATCGTTCGCAAATGCTACGTTCAATCCAACAACAGCGTTGGCAGGCGTATAACCCTCCGCTCTTACGAGAGCATCTGAGACAGACAACACATCGCTGAGGCGAGCATCATTCACCGCCTCCAGACGCAGCGTCAGCATGGGTTCAGCATCAACAGGAGAACGGTCGTAGCTGAAGGCAAAGTGGCCACGGTCCAACAGTTCATCGTTAAGATGCCCTGCAGACAACTGACCAGAGATAATCTCCAGTATGCGGACATCTTCGGTAACACTCATCGTTCCCTGGAGCCCGGAAAGTGCTGCGGCTTCGTTGGCTGAAACGGCTACCTCGTAGGTCTCACCGGCTTTCATCTCCAGTTCGGATACTTCGAGCGAAGCACGGCCGTTCCGGGGGGTACTTCCATTGTTGGCAAAGTTGCTTGGATCATTACCGCTCACATCACCGATCATAATCGCGATGAAATCTACATTCCGTACGCTTCCGTCCAGGTTGTTGATGTTAACTACTTCAGGGAAACTAGTCGCCCACGGGTTGGTGTTGACGGGGAATACGAAATCCACGTCTACAAACCGCCATGCGGAGTTATTACGGTAAGCATCATCAAGACCCAGAATAAGACGGCGAATAGCAATAATATCCTGTACTGACACATCTTCGTCACCATTAGCATCTGCTGCCAGGTACTGGTAAGGAGAGCCCAGGTACTCCAGTCCGAGAATATAACGTGTGATCAGTACCAGATCAAAGGTGGAGACACCGTGGCTGTGCAACACGTAAGATTCATGCGTGGGGTCAATCGTGTAGTCCTCACGTGCAGTCAGATCCTGGAAGTTGTAAAGACCGCCGGCGGTAGTGGCGGTAACAATTGATGCTTCAGGGCCAACCAGTGAAACAGTTACGTCTTCAACGGGCTCACCATCTACCGTAGCAATGGCACCGGAAATGTTACCGAAGTTTTCGGAAGCACAAGCATTTTCTGCGCCCTGTACCAGAATGAAGATTTCACAGTAGTCGTTCTGCCCTACCGGATCAAAAGCGTAAATCCGAATTGGAACTGTCTGATCATCATCGCAATCGAAGATGATACCGTCACGGCCGGGAGCAGGAACGAAGCCAGGAGCCTGAGCTTCGAGTTCTTTATAGATAGAGTAAGTAACATCACCAGAGCAGTCTGCTACGTCGCTGGCAATACCGTCGGTTGCCCAGTAAGCAGCAGAACCTGTTCCGTCACCATTCGGAGACAGTGTTACGGTTGTCTGAAGGATACAAATCGGCGTCGGAGCAAGCCCGTCTTCAACGCAGAACTCGATAACGACTACATCAACGTTCCCACAGCCATCGGTGCCCCGCACCCGAATGGCGTGGCTACCAACCGGTACATTCTCCAGAGAGACGAAGAAGTTTCCTTCTGCGTCGTTAGTGACCTCATTATCTAACAGGAAGCGGGTGCGTGAGAATGGAACAGTTTCAACGTAATCCAGATCAAGTTCAACGCGGAACCCGAGTTGATCCTGGCGTGTACAGTTGTCGGTGAGTTCGAAAGTAAGTGAAACAGCTCCGGTACAGTTAGCTTCGGTAGCAAGGAAGCACTCCTCGACGTCTTCTGCAACAACCTGTGGAGCAGTTTCGTCGTGAATCTTCACGTATTGGTAGTAGCGGAAAGCTCCCCGGCTATCGTCCGTACCGTAAGGATTGTTACTGTCCCCTTCGGGGCCGGCATCCAGTGGGTCAGAGAAGTTGTTGTTGCCAAAAATGTTGTCTCCGTCCAGGTAGGCTACATCATCAGTCAGTGTAGTCGTGGAGAGTGGGCGTACGTACAGGTAAACATCTTCACGCAGGTTGTTGTCTCCGTCGTAATCCCGCGGCACCAGGTAAGGCTCTCCGAGAGTATTGTACTCACACCAGTTCACGATGAGGTGCTCGATCCGAACCTTGAAACATTCGTCGGCTGTACCGGTGAATGTGTCGCGGCTGATCTGTGTTGTGATCAGATCACAACCATTTTCTTCTACTTCAAGTTCGCCAACCGTCGGGTCCTGCATGCAGAATGCCTGATCATCACCCGGCAGACGAATGATGTAATCGTGCAGACCTGAAATCTCAACGGTCTGAACACAAGGCTGGGTATTGGTAAATCCTGCAGCATCGGTAGCTACGAAACGGCGGGTAATTGTTCCGATGCCACAGCTGTTCACGCTGCCGGATACCGTTTGGGTGAGTGTTACATCACAGTTGTCGAAACCGGTTGCGGTACCGAAGGATGCGTCCAGAAGGACATCGCTTGCTTCGGTAATATCGTCGGGAAGACCAGCAGCATCGAACTCGACACAGCTCAGCTTGAGGTTGGCCGGAGCGAAACAGCTAGGAGCTGTTTTGTCCTCAACTAAAACGGTCATCCAGCAGTAGTTGCTCAGGTTGTTGGCGTCCGTAACCTTCAGGCCAATCAGTACTTCGCCCGCGTCGTCGCAGGTAAGCACCACTTGTGGTCCGTATGCAGCACCGGGCAGCAACTCATAGGTTCCGTTGTCCAGCAAACGGACGCGGGCAATAGACATGGTGATGTCAGAGCAATCATCGTAGCTGCCGTTATCGATGTTTTCCGGAGTGAGGATTGCAATTCCGGCAGAAGCGTTGGGGTCGGGAGAAACGCTGCTCGTTACACTCACGTTCAGGCCATCTTCACAAATTGCTACAGGAGGCGTACCGTCCTGAATGGTTACATCAACATCCGTCTCACCGAAGTTACCGCACTCGTCGATGTAGTGGTAACGGACAACATGATCACCCAGCGGAAGAAGCTCCGAAATTTCGGCTGTATTGTTGTCCAGGTTTACTGGGTAGCTCCCAAGCGGCGCAGAAGTGAGGTCTCCGTTGAGGTAAATTGAAGCCGACAGGCTCACACTGGAACCACAAACGTCGGTAACGCTCAGTTCACTGAGATCCAGACGGATGAATGCTCCGCACTCGTCGCCGCCGTTGGTCAGGTATTCCAACGGAGCAGAAGGTGCTGTAAATTCAGGAGCAGTAAAGTCTCCGATCTTCACCACCTGACTGAAGGTGCGTACATCGGAAGTATTGCACCAGTCGATCACGGTGTAAGTACGAACTACTTTGTAGGCCAGGTCGCAGGTAACAATCGGAGCAGAATCAGTGAAAGTTACACCGATTCCGCAAAAACTTGCGTTGTCGCCGATCTGCAGTGGAATGGTAGTTCCGTTAGGTCCGTTGAAGAACGGAAGGTCTTGGGTACGGGGAGCGGGGACATCACCGAAAACGAGGCCGAGAGCGTCGAGTTCACCACATTCGATTACCACGACATCCGGCACATTATCCGTGTTCAGGTCGTCAAGTGACGGGCGTGTGAATACGATTTCGTAACTGGTTACGGCTGCAGCATTGGTTTCTCCGCCGGCACTTACACAGCTGCCGTCGGTAGCCGTGAAGGTACGGGTAAGCAGCACGTCGTTACACTGTGGGTCGAGCGGGTCGCGGGTAACGATGTCGTTAACGCAGATTTCAACCAGTTCTGAGCAGTTGTCTGTAGCACCAGGAAGGCCGCCGCCCGCAAGCAGGCGCGCTTCCAGCGCAGGATCCAGCGTGCCGGAGACTACCGTATTGCTGAAAGTATTTACCGTGTAGCAGCGGCTAACGGTGTTGGGTAAAGTACTGAGGTCTACGCCAAGAATCGCTTCACAGTAGAGCGGACCAGCCGGTGCAACGGGGGTGCTCGTGAAGAAAGGAGCGGTTTTATCTTCGGCTACAACGGTGCCCCAGCCTGTGGTAAAGCCAGAGACAAGAGCAGCATCGGCTTCCACCCGAAAGAGGTAAGTACCGCAACCGTCGATTGTATCGAGGTTGGACTCATTGCCGTCTTCAACAATTACCTGAAAAGCTGATAAAGGAGCGGAAACGCCATCTTCATCAGCATCGAATTCTCCGGCGAGTACTTGCTCGGGGATAACTATGGCCCTGCAGGCGTCGTCCAGGGTAATATTGATGTTCGCTATGACAGCTACGTTCACCGAATCCGTTTGTGCCCAGATGGCAACGGATGTGAGGGAAGCCAGCACGAGCAAAAAAGCACGTAAGACTAATTTCATAAGATTACGATTCTTGAGATTACAAAAGCAAAAACTGTTGCCTGATCATGAATTAGTGGAATGGGTTCCACGGTAAAACTACTTTCATATCGGTTTGGAAAACAGACAACACTTACAAACAAAGGTACAAAGCGACAGACAAATGCGTAAACATTTAACGAATTACAACGTACATCCTCTTTTACCCGGCTCTTTAGCGGTGTTTTACCGCTTTTTCCCACCCGCCAAAGGTGGTGGCGCGGCCGCAGGTGCACCGTCTGTTGAAGGGGCAAAACGGGCTGATTAAACCTCCTGAAGTTACGCCCGCAACGCGGGCGTTTTCCGTTCCTCCGCTATTGCATCCTGAATGCATTCTCCCAAAAACTTTCTCCGCACCTGCGCCCGCGCCCGGATTCCGACATCAGGTCTCCGGCCCGACAATCAGGAGTGTGAACATTTATCTATTCTTACAATTGTAGTACATTGCACAGCCGAAGAAAATGCAATCTCCGGTCAGTTTACCCACCCAACCAATTCAACATGTTAAGAATTTTGCTCCTGTTGGCGTTCATCGCCATTTCTCCTTTTGCCTTCGCTCAGGAGGGCGGCGACAAGGAAAAAGACGAAGAGAAAAAAGAAAAAAAAGATCCTTACGAGGAACTCCTCAAAGATGCCGAAGTACAGAAGGGCCTGTTTGATCTTATCAACAAAGATGGTAAGCTTTACTTCGAACTCCCCCTCTCCTTGCTTGAAGATGAAATTCTGATCGTAAGCCGTATCAAAGGCTTCGTGAAAGGGCTCAACTTCGGTGGTGCCGGCATCAAAAGCCGCCCGCAACAAGTGGTTCGCTGGCAAAAACACGGCAAAAAGGTACTCCTGCGCAGCGTCAGCTACAACTCTGTTGCCAGCCCGGACGACCCCGTCTACGAATCTGTGCGCAATAACAACTTCGAACCGATCGTCGATGCTTTCGACATCAAAGCTTACGGCAAAGACAGTATGTCTTTGGTCATCGACGTTACCAGCTTTTTCACCACCGACGTAACGATGATCGGGGCGATGAGCGACAGCCAACGAAAGAACTTTGGCATCAAGGGTCTCGACAAAAGCAGGAGCCTCATCATGTCAACCAAGGCATTCCCCAGCAACGTTGAGGTACGCCACGTACTTACTTACAACGGAAGCAAACTCCCCGACAACCAGGTGACCGGAACTATGTCTGTAGAAATGAACCAAAGCTTCATTCTTCTGCCGGCCGAGCCAATGCGTCCCCGAGTTTACGACCCACGGGTAAGCTATTTCAGCATTCGCCAGACCGATTACAGCTCCGACGCTCAACGCGCTGAAACACAGCGCTTCATCACCCGTTGGCGCCTCGAACCAGTTGACATGGAAGCCTGGAAGCGCGGCGAACTGGTTGACGTCAAGAAACCCATCGTTTACTACATCGACCCAGCTACTCCCGAAGACTGGGCCCCCTACATCGCTCAGGGAGTTGATGACTGGGCCAAGGCCTTCGAAAACATCGGCCTCAAAAACGCCATCATGAGTAAGCGTGCCCCCACCAAAGAAGAAGATCCTGACTGGAGCCCTGAGGACGTCCGCTACTCCGTGATTCGTTACGTAACCACCGACATTCAGAACGCTATGGGCCCGCACGTACACGACCCACGCACCGGTGAGATTCTCGAGTCCGACATCATCTGGTACCATAATGTGATGAACCTGCTGCGCAACTGGTACCTCATCCAGACCGCTGCCGTAAACCCCGAAGCACGGACTCCCAAATTTAAGAAGGAGGTGATGGGAGAACTGATTCGTTTCGTTTCTGCCCACGAAGTAGGCCACACGCTCGGTCTTCCGCACAACATGGGAAGCTCCGCGGCTTACACCGTTAAGCAACTCCGCACCCCCGGATTTGTACAGGAAAACGGCACCGCACCGAGTATTATGGACTATGCCCGCTTCAACTACGTGGCCCAGCCCGAAGATAAAGGCGTCGGACTTCACCCCAAGATCGGCCCTTACGACTTCCACTCCATCGAATACGGCTACAAACCGATGCCCGAAGTCAGCACCTGGCAGGCCGAAAAACCCGCTCTGAACGCAATGGTGAAAGCAAAAGCCGACGACCCGAAATATCGGTTCGGAGCGCAGAGCCGCAGCGGCCACGACGCCAGCGCCCAGACAGAAGACCTGAGCGACGACGCCGTCCTGGCTTCTGAGCTTGGCATCAAAAACCTCAAACGCATCGTGCCGAAGATCAACGAATGGATGGCCGAAGACGGCATGTACTTCGACAATCAGGAGGAAGTGTACGACAACGTAATCGGTCAGCTTCGCCGCTACACCGGCCACGTAGCCAGCAATGTTGGTGGCGTTCATGAATGGCAGCGCACCGCCGACGAAAATAAGCAGGTGTACACCGTAATTCCCGCCGCCAAGCAAAAAGCAGCCGTGAACTTCATCAACGAACAGATATTCACAACGCCTGAATGGCTGCTCGACGAAAACATTCTCAACCGTGTTTCTGCAAGCGGCGTAGCGAACAAGATCGAAGGTTTGCAGGCTTCTGCCCTCCGTACCCTGATGAGCACCAGCCGCCTCAACCGTCTGGCCGAACAAAAAGCGTTGGACGACAAAGCTTACGGCCTCATGGATCTAATGAACCAAACCCGTGCCGGCGTTTTCACCACCGCCAACACCAACTCCGCTTTCGGCCGTACCCTACAGGCCAACTATGTAGATGCACTCGCCGGACTGCTGGATAACAACAGCGTCTCCAATGACGTAAAAGCTGCTGTTCGCGCAACGCTTACCAATATCTCTCTCGGTATGGCCAAAGAGATGATGGCCAATAACCCGTTCAAAGCCGTGCTCAGCGACCAGGATCTGGTGCAGGGACACAAGCAGCAGATCGGCCAGAAGATTGAAGTTGCCCTCAAGGGCATTGAAAGCATCATCGGCAAAGGGAAATAACCTCTTGCCGGCTGCTTCAGCAGTGCAGTTCTGACGGACTTCACTTAAACAGAAAAGGCGTTCAGCGTTTGATTCACTCTCTCGGTAGTGAATCAAATGCTGAACGCTTTTTTTGTGTCCGGATTTAACACTGATCCCGCTGCCTCTCCGGCAAAATCAATACGTTCACCTGCCGACGAGACCCTCAGGGGTCGTTCCTCCGGAAATAGTGTGGTGACAATCGGGCCAGCATTGATTTTTCCGGGAGGGGGGGCAGGGCTGACGCATAGGCTAGTTAAGCCGTGTTACCCCCCTCCCACCCCAACCCCTCCTCACGGGGGATGGGCTAGTGAAAACGCTACGCGTTTTGGGTTTCAAGCCCTTAGGCTGTCACTATGATCTCGAGCCAAAAGCTTAAAATCGAATCCTATGCGTCAGCCCTGCATGGGGGGGGGTGGAATACCTCCCGGGTTCCACGGGCGCAACAGTAATATTGAAAATCACGGTCAGGATGGTAGCGGTGCTCTGTATTGTTGGAGGCCTTTGTTCACAAAAGGCTATTATTCGTCAGAAGCTGACACACCCGCAAACAAGAAAAGCGGTACCAGGAACAATTCCTGGTACCGCTTTCCAATTGAGGAGAGGGAGATTACTCCGCAGCCTCGGCAGCTGGAGCTGCGGCGCCACCGGCTTCGGCAGCTTTCTTCTCGGCGGTAGCCGCAGAACGAAGTGCACGTGGTACTTCAACGGAAGCTACTGGCTGACCGGCAGGGTTCATGATTTCAACGCCTTCGTTCGGCTTGATGTCACGTACACGGATAGCAGAACCGAGTTGGAGTTCGCTGATATCCAGTACCAGTTTGTCCACGAGGTTCTCGGGAGTGGTTTTGATTTTGATCCGGCGAACGGCAACCTGAAGTTTACCACCGCTACGAACACCAGGACTGGTTCCTTCGAATACAACGGGAACCTGAACCTTGATCGGGTGACCATCTTGCAGAGCAAGGAAGTCGATATGACGAAGGGCATCAGTTACGGGGTGGAACTGGTAGTCCTTAACGATGGCCTTAATCGTTTGCCCTCCTACAGAAAGCTCAGCGAGCTTAAATTCGGGGGTGTAAACGAGGGGACGGACATCAAGGGCCTTGATGGTAAAGTGAATCGGATCTCCGGCTCCGTAGAGGACAGCAGGAACGAGACCCTCACGGCGGGTAACCTTGCTCGATTTTTTACCCAGATTTTCGCGGACTTCACCGCTGACTTTTACAGACTGCATAACTTTGTAATTTGCGCGCTTGGTCGCTTTCGGCCCGCAAAGATACGAACTTTATTGAACCAACGAAATACCTGAGGCAAAAATATTCCAAGTAGTTTAAATTCTGATGGTTATAAGCGATATGATACCCTCGTTTCACCACCAGAAGTTGCGGGTTAAAATCTTTGCATCGGGGGCCAGTATTCGTAATTCATAATTAATCAACATAGAACTCTCTAAGAACCAAATGCGTAAAAAGACCTTTATATGCATACATTTACCCCAACAAAAATACCCGCTGTTATGCAAAAGTTTTCTCTTCTTCTTCTCCTTGCCCTCATCGTTCTTGCCTGTGGAGGTGGAGAAGATGCCGCCGGCGAAGCCCCGATGGCAAAAAAATCCACCAAAGAGCCCGCTGCCAAAGAAATTAATGTCAAAAAGATCTGGAAAGTCCGCTGTATCGCCTGTCATGGCCTTTACGGCGACATGGGCACCAACGGTGCAGCGAACCTTCAGGAGAGCACCAGAGATCTCGATTACCGCATCAACATTATCGCTAACGGCAGCGAGAACGGAGTGATGACGGCTTTCGGCGACATCCTTACCGAGGAGGAGATCAAAGCCATGGCTGAATACACCATGACCTTCAAGAAGGAGTAGATTTGGCCCTTACCGAACATTTCGTTCTGGGCATGATGTCGGGCAGCTCACTGGATGGGCTCGACCTGGCGGTCTGCAGGTTTCAATTGGACCGGGCGGAACACCCTCTTGTTCCCGAATGGGAAATCATGGCCGCCGAGACCGACCCGTTTCCGCCCATGTGGCGGGCGCGTTTACGGTCTGCTCCTCATCTGCCCGGTCGTGAGCTCTGGCGGCTCCACACCGACCTGGGGCACTGGCTGGGACAGCGGGCGCGGAGTTTTCTCGACCGCTACCCTACCCTCGACGTTGCCCTGGCCGGTAGCCACGGCCATACGATCTTCCACGCGCCGGAGCAGAACTTCACAACACAAATCGGTGACGGAGCAGCCCTTGCCTTCCGGCTGGGGCTGCCCGTCGTCACCGAGCTACGCGGTGCCGATGTCGCCGCAGGTGGGCAGGGGGCGCCGCTGGCGCCCTTGGCCGATAAGTATCTCTTCCCCCGGTACGACGGTTTTTTGAACCTCGGAGGTATTGCGAATCTCAGCCTCCGCCGCGATTCCGGAGATTACGTTGCCGGCGACATCAGCGGGTGCTGTCAGGTACTCGACCTGCTGGCCCAACGAACCGGAGCAGCCTACGATGCCGGAGGAGCGCTTGCCGCAAAAGGCTCCCCTGCACCTGCGACCGCGCAAAAAATTGCTGCGCTGCCCTATCATCAGTTGCCCTACCCCAAATCCCTCGGCAATGCCTGGGTTCGGGACGAACTATGGCCGCTGCTCGACGATAAAACGATACCCGCCGAGGACCTCCTGCATACTTTTACGCGCTGGCTGGCCAAAAAAATCGCGTACGACCTCGACTACCTGGGCGCAGCCGCAGGTGCAAAAAATGGGACAAAAAGCAAAAAAGCCCCTCTGAAAATCCTCATCACCGGAGGAGGCAGCCACAACAATTACCTCCTGGGCCAGCTGAGGGCGACTCAGGACGAATCGCAACCCTCTTTCAAATTCATTGTTGAAAACGCTGACACAACAGATTTCAAAGAAGCCGCACTGATTGCCCTCGCGGCCTTGTTCCGGACCGAAGGGATACCAAACGCCCTGGTTTCTGCTACCGGCGCGAAGCGAGCGACTGTTAACGGTGCCCTTTTTCATCCCTGATTCATAAGTAAGCATGATTCTTCTCACCGGCGGCACGGGCTTTTTAGGGCGACGCATCGCGCAGGCCCTCAACACCGCTCAACTGCCCTTTCGTGCACTCGCCCGGGAGACTTCCGACGTGTCCGCGCTCAAGGCAATGGGCCCTGACGTCGAAATCGTTGAGGGCGACCTCAACGATCCCGAAAGTCTGCTCGACGCCTGTGCGGGTATCGATACGATTATTCATGCTGCTGCGTTTGTATCGTTTCAGACCGCCGACCGTGAGCGCCTGCTGTTTGTCAACGGCGAGGGAACCGCAAACCTGGTCAACATGGCGCTGGAAGCGGGTGTCCGGCGCCTCATTCACATTAGTTCAGTAGCAGTCCTGAATCGGCGTGACGGAGGCCCTGTCGTCACGCTCGCCGAGCGCTGGCCCGAGCAGCGCCCCAACACGAGCTACGCCGAAAGCAAATTTGCTGCGGAGCGCGAAGTGTGGCGAGGTCAGGCCGAGGGGCTCGAAGTAGCGGTCCTTTACCCCACCCACATGCTCGCCAGCGGCGACTGGGAACACGAACAAGCGCCACGCTTGTGGCGGATGGCCGCGAAAGAACGCGGCGTCTACCCTACGGGAACTACTGGCTTTATCGACCTTCGCGATGTTGTGGACGCAACGCTTTTTGTGCTGGACCGCGATCAGGACGGTGACCGCTTTCTCCTCAACGCCGTCAACTGGACCTGGGAGGAAGCCATGACGCGCATCGCCGGGAGTATTGGCGCGAAACCACCAACCATCAGGGTTAAACCCTGGCAGTCAGCCCTGCTATGGCCCATCGAGCTCGTTCGCTCCAGAATTTCGGGCAGTAAACCGATGATCACCCGTGAGAGCCACCAAAATGTTCAGGCAGATTTCAGGTACGACGGATCGGCTTACAAAAATGTTTCGGAAAGAAGTTACCGCAGCGTGGAAGCCTGCGTAAAGGAAGTAGGTGCTGCCTGGCAGCACGACCAGGCCAACTCTTAGAACATCTCTAAAACCGAAGGTATTCCGTAGGGTCAACCACAGCGCCTTCGTGCCACAACTCAAAATGGAGGTGGGGGCCGGACGACAGCCGCCCGGTATTACCGATGATGGCGACGGCCTCACCCGCCTTTACCCGGTCGCCGACCTTCTTCAGGAGTTGTGAATTGTGCTTGTAAAAAGTTACCAGGTTATTGTCGTGCTGCACCCCGATGACATTACCGTTGGAACTGGTGAACTCACTAATGAACACCACACCGTCGCGCACAGCCTTGATGGGAGTATCCTTGGGTGCCAGAATGTCTACCCCAAAATGTTCTTCGGAAGAATTATACCCTGCGCTGATTTCGCCATTGACCGGAGTAACCAGAAACAACTGAGCCAGGGGGACCTGATTGCTCCCGGGGCTGGGGGCTCCTCCGGTTCCTGCCCGGCTGGCGTCTCCGACCCTGGCCAGCGCCATCTCCCGGCGGAGCCTCACCTCTGCTTCGGAAAGGGGCACCGGGCTTGCTTCCGTCGTATCTACCGAATTCCGGTCCGCTAGTGTATCTGCACTGACGATCAGTTCGCCGTGCAGGTTACGCGTGAGCGTTTCGATGTAGAGTGCCTGATCGTCCAGTTGCTCGCTCATCTGGCTCAATAAATCTTCCATTTCGTTCATTTCCCGGCGCTGAACGATGTCTCCGTAGCCGGGGATGTACTGACGCAAAGGGGTATAAGAAATAAGAAAAAAAACGGCGATTGCAATGAGGCATACTGCCGCCGAGAGCGCCACGTAAATATTAAGGGGAGTGAGATTATAGGAGCTTACTTCCCGGTAACTCTTTACGTCGCGGATCACAAGCTGGTACTCGTCTTTGCTCTTAGTACGGAACCTTTTCCAACGGCTGAGTTTTTCTTCGTTTTCCGACATATGGTAAAGTGATTAATTTCTGCGTTAAACCTACACTTTGCGAACCAACCTCTTCGTTGAAGAACAGGTGCGTGAGTGTGGCGATGTTTACCTTTGTGGCTCTTTAAGCCAGGGCAAAGATAAACGCTCCTTTCGCTCTCCGTCTTAACATCTCTCTTCTCCTGTCGTTTTCCCCGGCAGGAGTAGCGACGTTCTAAAGCTATCCCGTTTTGAATAAGCTCTACCGCTTCCTTTTTATACTTCTGGCGTTTCAGATCGCCGTCTCCAGTTGTGCTTCCACCAAAAAGCGCGACGACCAGAGTGCCCTTGGTAAGCTCTGGCACAACATGAACTCCCACTACAACGGCTACTTCAATGCTAAGGAGATCATGACCGAGACCCTGCTCAGTATCGATGAACAGCACGTTGACAATTACACCCAACGTTTGGATATGTTCCCCTTTCTGGAACTCGACAATACCAGCAGCGTTACGGAGCAACTCGACATTGCCATCGAGAAAGTTGCAATTGTAGTAAAGAAGCACCCTTACAGCAACTGGGTAGACGACAGCTACCTGCTCATAGGCCAGGCACAACTCATCAAGCAGGATTATGAAAGTGCCGAAAAGACGCTTCGCTTCATGGTTACGGAATTTCGGCCCCGACCTACCCGTAAGAAAAGTAAAAAGGCAAGCGGGGAGAGTGACGAGCCGGAAGAAGAATTCGTAAGCCGTCGTAACGTAGAATCCAATCCGGCCCAAGACATAAAGGATCGCCTACGGGCGCGCAAAGACGCCCAGAAAGAGCGCAAAAAGCTGAGCAAGGAACGCCAGAAGGCCGCAAAAGAACGTAAAAAACAAAGGGAGAAAGAACGCAAAGCCCGCATCCGGGCCCGCAAAAAGGGCATCAAGCTCGCGCCCGTTTCCAGCAAGACGGATACTTCGGCTGTAACCGGACTCGAAAACGAGCCGGAAGAAGACCCCGAAGAAGAACTCGGACCAATTGGGATGATTTCTATCTTCAACCAGGCAAGTAATCTCGGCGGAGGAGAAGCATACGGAAAGAAATCCGGCAGCTACATGCTCAAGCACCGCCCTGCCTTCCAGGAGGGCCGCCTGTGGCTTGCGTGGACCCTGGTGAAGAGAGACAACTTCGATCAGGCCCAGATCATCCTTGAGGATATGCGCGCCAACCGTGGCACCTTTCCGGACATCCGACGTAAGGCCATGGCGGTACAAGCTTTCCTTTACCTCGAGCAAGGCAAATTCGAAGAAGCCATTCCTTACCTTGAGGAAGCAGCCGAAGTTGCGGAGTCACGCAACGAACGTGCCCGCTACTATTACATTGCCGGTCAGCTTTACCAGGAGCTTGGCCAGCCTTCCGGCGCAGCCGGAGCTTTTGAAAAAACCATTGCGGCCCGCCCTGACTACGAGCTGGAACTCGGTGCTCGCCTTAATCTGGCGCAAAACAGTTTCCTGAGTGGTACCGGATCTGCCGCCGACGCCCTGAAAAAGCTCGAGCGCATGGCTAAAGAGGATAAAAACATTCCGTACGAAAGCCAGATTTACTTCTCCATGGCTGCCGTCGCCCTTAAGAGTGGCGATCAGGAAGCTGGTGCACAGTACCTTCAGATGTCTCTCTCCAGTCCTTCTGCCGGCTCAGTTCAACGCACCGAAGCTTACAGCCTCCTGGGAGACCTCGCTTACAACGAAGATGATTTCCTCTCCGCTAAACTCTACTACGACACCACGCTGACCGTAATGGACAAAGGCGATTTCCGCTACGATGCAATAGAAGGGCGCCGAGACCAACTGACCGGTATTGCGGATGCACTCACAGACATCGAGGTGAAGGACAGCCTTCTTCGTATCGGAATGCTGCCAGAGCCTGAGCGTGAAAAGTGGGCGGCGAATCTGTTCGAACAGCGACGCCAGGCATCTATCCGGCCAACAACCCCGATTGCCAGCAACAGCCGGGGTTCTGCCGGCGGCTCCGCACTAAGCACCAGCAGTTTCTGGGCCTACAGCAGCCAGGCCATTAAACGGGGCAAACGCGATTTCGAGCGAACCTGGGGCGAACGGCCTCTCACCGACAACTGGCGGCGCAGCCGCCGCACCGGCGATATTTTTGAAGATGATGGCGACGGAGGCAGCAGCTCCCCCACCGAAGAAGTGACCATCGTTACCGAAGACGAAATCACTAAGCTCCTCGAAGGAATCCCGACAACGGAAGCCGAACAGAACACCATGACCATCCAGCAGGCTACCAACTGGTTCAACCTCGGTCGTGAGTATCGAGACCAGCTCGACAACAGCCCCAAAGCTCTTAGTGCGTTCGAAACGCTGAACAATCGTTACCCTAACGCTAACGGCGAAGCCGAAAGCTGGTACTACCAATACCTGATCCACAAGGAGAACGGTAACACCGCCAAAGCACAGGAATTTGCAACCAAGCTAAAAAGCCGTTACAATGGTTCCAAATACGAGAAGCTGTCCAATGACCCCAGCTACGCAGCAACGCTCATGGCCGATGAGAACAAACTTGTCCGGGAGTACGAAACGGCCTATCGTGCTTTCGAACAAGGCGATTACAACACCGCCCACGAAATGGCCGTCAAAGGTCGTGCCACCCTGCTCGGGAAGCACCCGTTGAAAGCGCGGTATGCTCTTTTGCTCGCCATGACTACGGGTAACACCCAGGGACGACAAGCTTACATCAATGCCCTTCGTCAGGTTGTTTCTCAGTTCGACAACACCCCGGAACAAACCCGTGCGAAAGAAATCCTTCGCCTTCTCGGAGAGTCCGGAGCTCGTCTCCCCGGACAGACTTCAGCCTCGGCGGCTTCCGGCGGCTTCAAGGAAAGCATGGATGAGCTTCATTACCTGCTCATCGTTTTCAACGATGAAGACACCGATCTCAATGCAGCTAAAATCAAAGTTGCTGAGTTCAATAATAAGTACAACAAGATGGACCGCCTGCGGGTAACCAATGTCTACCTGGGTACCGGCAACAAGACCCCCGTGCTTGTTATCCGCCGCATTAAATCCGGCGAGCTCGCTATGAAATACGTTAACAACGCTATTGAACGCGAAAAGGAATTTCTTAATGCTGGTGTATTCGATTACGATGTTTACGCAGTATCACAAAGTAATTACCGCGAAGTACTGAAGGCACGCTCCGTGGAAAGTTACCGGGAATGGTTCAAGGAAAACTATTAAGTACCAATTCCTAACTGAGGAAAAGCTGTTCCTGGCAATCCGACCGCGGGTTGCCAGGCAGCACGCCAACTGAAAGTAAGCCGACGAACAAACCGGCCCCGGGCCCGGCTCCCTTTCGCCCCTGCCGTAACACGGCAACGGAAAAAACAAAGAGCCGCTACGAAGTGAATCGTAGCGGCTCTTTATAATTTAGCTTGAAGCTGAGTTCAGGATTAGTCCTGAGCAACTTCCATTTCCATTTCCTGGATAACCTGCGAGTGCAGTTTCAGGGTCAGGGTGTAAGTGCCAAGCTCTTTCACATCCTCGGGAAGGATGATCTTCTTGCGCTCAATTTCTACTTCGAATTGTTCCATCAGGTGGTTCTTAACCTGAAGCTGCGTGATGGAACCGAAGATACGGCCGCTGGTACCAGCCTTAGCGCCAACCTTCAGAGTCTTCCCTTTCAGCTTAGCCGCGATGGCCTGGTATACATCGAGTTTCTTCTGCTCCTGCGCTTCTTCGCGGCGGATCATCTCATTCAGACGGCCCATGTTAGAGTCGTTTGCGATGATGGCCAGGCCACGGGGAAGAAGGTAGTTGCGTCCGAAGCCGCTTTTTACTGTGATTACTTCGTGCTTGTCGCCGACTTTGTCGACGTCTTTCAGCATAATTACCTGCATTGTAAATTATGTTGTCCCACTCTTTTGGGGCGGTGCCCCTTTGAGGAGGTGGTTAGGAAAAGTTAGAAACCAGGAATTAGAGAACTAGGAACTAGAAATTGGCTCTCTAATTCCTAGTTCTCTAGTTTCTAGTTACTTTAAAAGGTCCGTCAGGTACGGAAGCATCGCAAGGTGGCGTGCACGCTTGATAGCGTTACCGACTTTGCGTTGGTACTTGAGGGAGTTACCGGTAATACGGCGTGGAAGGATCTTGCCCTGCTCGTTCACGAAAGTGAGGAGGAAGTCAGGATCTTTGTAGTCGATGTACTTGATGCCGTAGCGCTTGAAGCGGCAGTACTTCTTTTTACGTCCACCAATCTTAGGATTGGAAAGGAACTTGATATCGTCTCTAGAAGCCATGATAGGATCTTTTTAACGGTTATTGAATGGGATTGGGTTACTCTTCTTCCTTGAAGCTTTCAGCGTCGCCGGATGGCACACCAGAAATGGATGGAGAGTCAGCTTTCTTGCGGCTGATGCCGTGGGCAGCTGGTTCGGTCTTCGCGGGCTTTTCCTGCTTATGACGCTTAGCTTTGCCGATCTTACCGGCACGCTTGTCAGCGTTGTACTGAACGCCGTACTTGTCCAGGCTCACCGTGAGGAAGCGCAGGATGCGCTCGTCGCGACGAAGGGCAAGTTCGTAGTCTTTGAGGAAAGCACCGTTCGGAGCGGTGTATTCAATGCTGTAGTAGATACCGTTGCTGCGGCGGTTGATGTCGTAAGCCAGCGTGCGCAGGCCCATCTCGTCAACGAAGACGATTTCACAACCTTGCTTCTGCAGGTTATCTACATACGTCTGAGCCGTCGTCTTGATATCTTCGGTCGACAGCACTGGATCTACGATAAAAGTAGTCTCGTAATTTCTCATATGGATCAGTCGTAATGAGGGGTTAAAAAGAGGGTGAAGTGCTTGAGCCTGAGCGGGTCAGTCTTAAGCGGCTGCAAAGGTACGGTGTTTTTGTGAAAGAGACAAAGTATTTCCGTATGTCTATTAGGGCTCTTACGCAGGTGCGATGCGAAGCATTAAGGCAATGTCGATTAGTCCGCCAGGTTGGCTCAATATTGCTGCGGACTATTCTCTAAAAGGTCTTCACCACCTCGGCATACACTGTCCTGGGTCGTAAACGGTATTCTCGCTGATA
The DNA here is from genome assembly GCF_008014675.1 of Neolewinella aurantiaca. Classification (GTDB taxonomy): domain Bacteria; phylum Bacteroidota; class Bacteroidia; order Chitinophagales; family Saprospiraceae; genus Neolewinella; species Neolewinella aurantiaca. Next base: position 30,421 of record NZ_VOXD01000045.1, read on the forward strand.
ACGCTGAAACGTTCCGATGCTAAGCGTTTCTACCTTAGCATTGTTGAGTAGATTTCGTCCTCCAACACTAATAGTTATGTCGGGACGTTCGATGTCCCAAATAACTTCCACGTCAAGTAAATTGATCGGCTGCTCTCCGCCCAACTGGGGAAATATTGTCCGGTAGGTAAGCTCGAACCTTGAGTTTTCGCCAGCCATTACATTAACCTCCTGCCGGGTCTCCAGTTGGTGCTGGACCAATTTACCATCCAGTACAAAGTTACTAAAAGCACTAACCTCCGCTTTATTGCTAAACCTCAGCCATTTAGTTAAGATTGTATTCGCCCCTAGAGAAATTTTTTGCAAGATGGAGGTGCTCGTAAATACTGCTTCGTTGAGCTCCAAAATAGACTGAAACCGAGACCAGTCGTAGCTCAACTTAAAATAAGCTTTCCACTTTTCAACGTATTTGTGAGTGTTGGCGGATAGCCTGATGGAATTGCTCTTAGCACCAGCTACCAAATTCTCGATCTGAATAAATCCATCCGAAGAGAATGACGACCGAACTCCGTTGAGCGACTCTGAATAGTTCACAGTAACACCATAACCGAACTGAGTGTAGTTATTAGAATGTCGATAAGTGACGCCAACCGAGTTATTCCGAATTAGGTAAGCAGAGTCCAGACTTTGCCGTAGTACAGAATTACTAATCAGGATCGCATCCTTTATGAGCTGCTCTGGAGTTGTTGGCACCAGCGTTGATCTTCCATGAATACGGACCGAGCCACGTCTGCCGATTTTTCCCTGAACACCAAAAGCCGGAAGGATAGTATTTCGTACAACAAACTTAACACCTGAACCATCATTGAGCAAGAAACGAGATGCTTTCACGGTTGCGTTCCATTTCATCTTCCCGGCTGTCCCTCCAAGGCTTGAAGAAACATACAGTTCATTAAAGACGTAAGGGCTGACTAACAAGCTGCCTTCTACGGGCTCTCCATATGCTAGCGATGTCTCAGATCTTACCCTTTGTCTCTCAACACCAGCATTCAAATCTATCTTTACTTCATTTATCCTGCGTAGCAAGCTTACGGACGAAGCAAAAAAACTACGATCTTGGTTGTACAATTGTTGGAGTTTTTCGCCGTCGCCAGTTAGAAAATCATCGTACACTTCCCCAAAGTAAGTTTGTGACTGGCTTTGTTCCTCATTTTGATAGTTAGCGATCACCTGTACCGCCGTTTTAGGCGTTAACCGACGAACATATCTTGACATAAAAGCATAATTAAGCCCACCGTTGCTTGACAGCGTAGACAGAGAATCAGTAGCAGGACTATTTGATTCCGTAAGTTTACTGTTCCAACGTCCACTTTTCGTTTGCCCCGCTACTCCCGCCCTCACATCCAGCCTACTTCTTTCGTCAAAGTAATGCTCGAAATCATTCTGCACCCAGAATTTACCGTAACGATAGTTCCGGTCAGACATCTCTACGAAACTGTCAATGCTAAAGGGTAATACATCTTCTCGAAGAGTTTGATTGTCAAACTCATGGGAGTGACCAAATACGTTATATATAATCCTATTTCTGGTCTTTTCTCCCAGGCTGAACAAAATTGTTTGCGCAGCACCATAATCCTGACTATTCAAGAAATCTCTTTTCAGGAGCAACCCGGGTAGACTTTCCGCAGGTGAGCGAAGAACATTTACACTCTCTGTCAACGAACGGTCACTGGCACCGTTACTTTGGTGAAGTGCTCTGAAACCGGCATCCGACGTCTGGCCGTAATTATTGTAGTCCGAAAAAAACACGGTTTTCAATTTCTTACCCAACCGGAAAACATTAAGGTTGGCAGCATTGGAACGTGGTGCACCAGTCTGTATTCCAAATTCTCCAAATAAAGGACGCCTTTTCTCTGGGTCCAGATGTAGATCCAGAGCGAGCTCTCCGGTGCTGTTCAAATCTCCCGTCAATTTATCTGGCTGATGGTTTGTTATGATGTCTATTTGATCAACCAAATCAGCGGGTACATTTTGAGAAAGAAGCGTATAGTTTTTGTCAAACAAGTCCTCGCCTTCCACCAAGATTCTGTCTAATGGTATATTATTGTACTTAATAGCTCCGTTTTCATCAACTTCTACCCCTGGCAGTTTTTCAATTATTTCTTCTATCTTTCTTTCGTTTCCGGTCCGGTAACTTTCCGTTCGATGAACGATAGTATCGTTTTTTTCAACTCTTGGTAATAAGGAAGCTGAAACCTCAATCTCCTTCAAGCCAATCGCCGATTCCTTCAGTATTATTTTTAAGGGTTTTAAACCAACTTTCAAAAAAACGGTTGCCCTCCAAGGTTTAAACCCCAAGTAACGCGCCTCTAGGGTTATGGTGTCAGTTTCAGATTTCACCAAAAAACTAAATCCCCCCTTAATATCCGTAGAAGAAAAACCAATTACCTTTTCGTTGACCCGGGCAATAACCTGAACGCCCGTCAAAAGAGAACCATCTTCCTGAGTTACTTCTCCCTGTATATTCTGGGCCCTCGAAAAGCCACTTAAGCACACTAAATAAATCAGTAGAATTAAGCATTGAGCTTTAAACTTCATTACTAGCTATTATTTCGTTACTTCTAAGAAACTCGATTCGTCAAATGAAACTTCACTGGTTAAGGACCCATTTGCACGAACAGCTATGCTTTCCATCCAGGATTTTAATTTATTACGCATGAGGTCGTAGAATTCATCATTCGTTACTATTCTCCGTCCAGAAGGCTCAGCTATTAATTTAACATCACGTTCGCTCAATTCAGTTATAGCGCTGCAAACCCAGTTAAAATCATCTTCTGAGTCTTGCACTTCCAAAATAATTCCAGGAAGTCCGGAGAATTTCCACGGCCCACCATTAATCGGAAGGTCGGGTGAAAACCATACTGAGTAGTGCCTTCCTCTAAAATCCGTTGTTGCTTCCATAGTATTGTAAGTTGCAATTGTTTTTTTCTTGCCCGTGAACGACCATTTAAATTGAGGGACTTTATCCTCCACAATAAAATCTTCTTGAAAAAAACGAATCTTATTCTTTATTTCTTCATTGGCATAGTCCGTGTAGACGAAAGAATCACCCTCTTCGGCAAGTTTCATCACCACCTTTTTATTTCCCGCATTGTCAGTATCTTGTTGAATAGAGCGTTCCCCGGAAACTGATATTACGGACAATGATTTATTTCTATAAAAATAAACCCGTTCCGGCCTTGCGGAAATTAGTCGACCGTTCCTTTTTTGGGAAAAAATATATTCAACTTTTATTCCATTACAGGCCTCTAGATTTTGCCCTATGAGACTTCCACTAAAAAGAATAATTCCTAAAGCAAGAATAGTCACAGTTGATCGATATATCATGTTTTTTTATTTAGAAGACTGGGAGCCGGACCAGGCTGGTCCGGCTCCTTTGATCTAGGTCTTAAAATAAACCATAAGTATGGTTCAGAACTGGGTTCTATTTAATCGACACACACCAAGCGACATGCAGCTTCGTTCAGTGCTTCCTCTAAAGCATCGGCGGCTTCTTTTGCCGTCTCTCCACATCCAGTAGCAGTCACGGTAGTACCCACCGTAATGGGTCCTACTTGAATCTCCCCGGAAATCTGTGCCTCATAACAGATTCGTTCGTCTTCTGACAGATAAAAAAAGGAGGGCACCGCTACGTTATTGACACACACTTCGACGGAATTATCATTCGTGAAAATTTCAGTGGTGATACAATCGGATGAAAGATCGGTTTCCGCACTCAAAGGCGAAACAAAACCTAGCAACAAAGAAAACAATAGTAAACTAAACTTCACAACAAAAGTATTGAATGAATAATCCCCATTATTGATTAATGACGGCTGGGAATAATGGTTCCGTATTGCCTTTGAAGATACAACCTCCCCCCCCCCGCGAAGTTCGACAACTTCAAATAAAATTTTGATAAAACAGGACCATTAGCTCCAATCAACTAAAAATCAACACAACACCACTTTAAATTTTATTGAAATCAAAAAACACAAAATAAACATGCACAAACAATACAACTTACAGTAAATCTAGAATCTTCCCGCCCCGCGAGCGAAACCCGGGCGTTGTTCCTTCAGCAATAGTGAGTTCAATAATGCCGCGCAGCTCGTCCTTAAGTTCAGGGTAAATGTCGCAAAAGTTAAATACCACCGTCATGGCAAATACCCGGATGGCTACGGCCTCGGTCTGGTCTTCGAGGAGGCGGAAGGCGAGGTCCAGGAGTTTTCCCTGTTCGTCTTCTTCAACCGCAGAGAGGGGTAATTCGGAGAAATACCGCATTACATTGCGGCTTACGGAAGGGTGAGGGGCGGGGTCGGCGGCAGCAATCATCCGGCCGTGCCAGGGTTTCAGCCAGTCTGGTTTTTTCCGGCCCAGGTCCCCGACCACCATTGCGGAACGCTGCACTACCCGGTACTCACCGGTCAGAAAGGCATCCATCAGGGCTTCAACGCGCTTTTTGTCGGCGAGGACATGGTTGAGCACCAAGTCGGCGTTGGCGCGCGAATGTTCCTTAAGGAGTTGGTTGGGGTAGTTCATCGTTGGAGACTACAAAGATCGTTGAAATATTTTCACCTAACTCGACAGGCGAACTTTTTTGTTGGAGCATTCGACTATTTTCTAGCGTATGACTGTGTTCTGTATCAGAATAAAAATAGTCTACTTCGCTAATGACAAAAAGGATTCGACTGGCGAGAAGACGAACATTACGGAGCTGATCGGAAATTTTACTTTCTAACTAGCCCATTATTCAGCAGAATAAAGCAATTGACCATTTGTCGTATATGCTAAAACAATATCTTTACCTTCTGATTCATCGTCGATCAATTCTGCTGAAAGTCCTCTTACTAAGGTAAATGAAACCAATACTCCACTAGGAAGACAAGGAAAATCATTACGATCATAAGTATAAGTGCCATTATCCGGAAGAACAACATAATCAGTACATCCGGCATTTCCCGAGCCATTAAACGCTTGATTAAAATCAGCGATCAGATACACTCCATTAGAATTTCTAGCATCAGAATTCCAACTTATTACAGTTTCATTGTGAAACAGTTGAAGCGGGATAGTATTTATGTTTGACTTAAGAACTTCCGGCACATATCCTACTTCAATGTCATTAGACGATTTATCTACACCTCTAGATTTCTTGTTAAGCTTCAGAATCATTTCCTTCCCAAAAAGGCCAAAAATTTCTGATTGCTCTCTAAGAGTATTATAGCTTTCGTCAATCGCAATTTCCCATTCTTTATTTAACTCCAGTGTCATCGGGGGATGAAATGAACTATTTGCATCGCCACCATATCGCATAAAGTACACTTCTTGTGGAGTTCCTAGAGAGTCGATAGAACCTTGATCATGTCGTATTTGAATTACTCCATTGTATGCCCCCATAAATGCCGACTCAACTAGATTTGTATTAACTATGCTGATGGGATTTCCAACTGGAACAGCACTGTAGTCCTGACAACTCTGAAGAGAGGCAAAAAACAGGTATACTACCGGAGAAAACCAGAATAACTTTTTCATATTAATATTTATTTTTTACGAATTACACTTTGACCAAATGAGCGTTTTAGTTAATATTTTGGCGGTGTATCAAATGTAAGGATAGGAATCTAGGTTTCGTTGCCACAAGAAATATCGGATTGCTGCGACATGATTGCTGAGGTCTTTCGAGAAGCTGAGCGTCTTTCGGACGAGCCTGCTAACTCGCGCCCTTACACCGGTAAAGTAGCCCTCTATATAGTAGGTGAAGGCTTTTCCCGGCTTGTGCTGCTCTGGAGGGATTAGTTGGTAGTAGCTTTCAAAATGATCAGTAGCAAATTGACATTTTTGCCTTAATCGACTTGGGAGTTTGTCAAGGATAGCTTCAAGA
>NZ_VOXD01000046.1 GCF_008014675.1 Neolewinella aurantiaca
CTTACACGCTGACTTCTGGCGACTTCACTGCTACCAAGCAGATGATCGTACAGTAATCGTTACGGGTTAACGCCCGTGAAACGCAGCCTGAAGGCTGCGGAACAGAGCCCCGCCACTCAGAGACGAGTGGCGGGGTTTTTGTTTTTCAGAACAGCTCTGGCGCTGCAGCCTGCGGAACAGGGCAGGCCCTTAACCATTCATTGCACCTGCGTTCGCGCCCGGAAAATTGCCGAATGCTCAAACAATGGGTGAGGCATCAAAAAGGGAGTCGAAGGTTTCTGCGTACTTCCGCCATGAAAAGCGTGTGGCCCATTCGGGACCAGCATCAGCTCTTCTTTTTACCTCGGGGCCTTGTTTGGCTACCGTCAGGAGATGGTCCGTTAACAGGTCTTCATGCTCTGTGGGGTAGAAGTAAGCGAGGTTGCCACCGACTTCAGGCAGACTCGAGTTGTCGGGGCAAATAACGTTGGTGCCACAGGCCAATGCTTCCACGACAGGGAACCCGAAACCTTCATAGATGCTGGGATACACCAGGGCAAGAGCATTAGTGTAAGCCTGACCGAGTAGTTCGAGCGGAACAAAGCCCGTGAGGATAATGTCTGATCGGTAAGGATGCTGTTCGAGCTCTTCGAAAAAGGTGCCGGACTTCCAGCCTTTCTGCCCAACGATCACCAGTTGGACTTGCTCGGTGGATTGCTCTCTGAAGGCATGGTAGGCGCGGAGGAGGCCGCTTAGATTTTTGCGTGGTTCGATGGTGCCAACGAAAAGAAAGTAGGGTTCGGTCAGTTTGAACGCTGCGGTGAATTCGTTCCCTTCATCCCGGGAGATGCGCTCATCGTATCCCAGAGGGATAGTGACGGTCTTGGGAGCGGTAAAGGGGTAGACGCTGGCCAGGTCGTTGGTGGTGCTTAAAGAGTTGGAGAGTACGGTATCTGCCCGGCGGAGAATGCCAGGAAGGAATGTTCGTTGTAGTATCTGGCTGTGCCAGCGGTGGTAGTCGGGCAGCAGGATAGGGGTGAGGTCATGGATCATTGTAACCCGACGCATTCCGGAGGGGAGGTTGAAGGGACCGAAATGTGCGGGTTCAAATACGGCATCGACTTTGAGCCGGCGAAGGAGCCGGGGAATGATGAAAAACAACCGCATGGATGCGTAACCGATTGGCAGGTGAATGTTCGGCACTTCGATCTGTTTCAGGGGGAGCGCCGGGTCCTTCTTCTCACGGATGATGATGTACTCATGCCGGGTGTTCATCTGGCTTAGCGCATTTACGAGTTCACGGACGTAGACGTGAACTCCAGCCCGCTGATTGTCTAAAGGATCGGCAATGATGGCGATTTTCATGGCGTATCGTTAAGAATATTCTCATAAGCATTGATGGTCAGGAGAGCAGTTTTAAGCCATGAGAACTTATTCGCCTGACGCCAGGCAGCGTCTGATTTTTGGGCATGGAAATCGTTGTCCGTAAGCATTTGGTGCATCGCCGCGGCGATTTCCGGAAGATCATTGGGGTCTACTCCAATACCTCCATCTCCTGCTACTTCGGGCAGGGAACTGTTGTTGCCATAGATGGTAGGTGTGCCGCAAGACATTGCTTCGACGATGGGAAGGCCAAAGCCTTCGTAGAAGGAAACGTAGCATAGCGCCCGGGCGTGAGCGTAGAGAACGGGGAGGTCTGCGTCGTTGACGAAGCCTGTAAAGATTACCCCCGGAAGGTCGGCGGGGAGATCAGCGAAGATTTCGTCGGTTTTCCATCCTTTCTTACCGCAGACCACAAGGTTACAATCGAGGTCAGGGTTGTCCTGTTTCAACTGTAAGAACGCTTTGATGGTGTTAGCGAGGTTTTTCCGGGGTTCGATGGTGGACAAACACATCAGGTAAGGAGAGGAAGGAATTCCGTATTCCATGAAAACGTTCGCGGGGTTTGTCTTTGCCGCTTCTGTGTTGAAGAAATCTGTATCGGCAGCTTCGGGTACGAGGTGCAGACTTTCTGCTGGCGGCTGGTACAAGCGCTTGAGGTCGTCTTCGGTAGCGCTGGAAACAGATAAGAAAGAAGCCCGGGCTGCGATGGCGGACTGCATGCCTTTTTCGGCTGATTCCACGTTCAGGTCCTCGTGGTATTCGGGGAACAGCAAATGGCTGAAGTCGTGAACGGTGAGCAAGACACGCTTCCCTTCGTGGGGAAGAAAATCGAAGTGCTGCGGCAGCGGAATATGGATCAGGTCGGTAGACTGGATGATTTCCTGAATAGGAGCCCAACCCATACCTGTTGCGGTATTTCTGGCTACGTTTTTAAAGGAATTCAGATACCTTCTGAAAGGCCCGTTGCGGTAAAGGCTGGCAATGGGGCGGTATACCGAACTGGGCAGCACTTTTTTGATGTAAAGCTTTAACAACAGCAGGCTCTTTTCGTAGGACATTGTGCGCCGGTCAGTTAAAACGGCTTTTTCTTCGCTGGTGGCTTGCTGCTCTTTTGCTACTATTGGTTGCTGAGACTCGAACTGTACGACGCCGAAGTTGTCAACCATTGAAATGTCCAGGTGAGGAAAATGCGGGAGCAGGGGAGCAAGGCCCTGGCTTAGCCCGGTCAGGTAGCGTTTGATGCCATCGTTATCGGTTGTGGATAGTTTAGATGCTTCTATTATGATTCGTCGGGAAGGAGGTAATTTGTGCTCTGTTGCCTCGAGGTAGCCGAACTGGTGGAGTGTTGCTCCGTGGATGTTGGTAAGAAGGCGTTGGAGCTCAGGTGGTACCTCATTTTTCCAGCCGCCCACTTTACCGCTCCGAAAATGTTTTTTGACCCGTTCAGCGCTGAAAGCTTCACCTTTTCCTCCCCCGTACGCCGGTTGCCCGTTGCGTAAGCTTTGGAAAGTAGGAAGTTTGGAATGGTTGGGAGCGGGCAAGTCTATAATTGACCTCAGTTTTTCTACCTCACGGATGGGGTCGGAGATGAGGTCTTCGAAGCGAATGATGATAGCTGCCTTCTTCGTCCACTGTTGGACGTTTTCGGACCATCCGCCAAAAAAACTGCCGTTTTGGGCGAGGGTTGCTTCGAGTAGGTTGTTGTAGAAGTCGGTACCAGGGGCGACGATGTCTTTGCGGTGATGTGCGATGGAGACGAGGGAGTCTCTTCCGTCCCGGATGAGGTATACGGCGGGGAGGTCTTTTAACTCCTGGGGTAATTTCTCCGGAAGAAGATGGGTCTTTACTACGGGATAATTGGTGAAATTATAGTCTACCTCCCGGTCGGGGTCCTGATGGTAGGTGCTGGAGGTCAGGCCGTAAACTTCATGTAATACGTTTCGGAAAAAAGTATTGCCCGAGCGGGGAAAGGAAGCTAGCCAGATCATATTTAAAGGTGGGATGAGGTAAGAAAAGCCAAAGTCATCAGACGAAAGTATAAATCCCTAAAGAAAATTATGCTTCTGGCTGGTAAAGTAGTATTTCTTGTTGCTTGTAAGCGATATTTGGCACTACATAAAGCATTTTAAATTGAAACTCTTCCGTTTTTTTCGTAAAAAAAGAGGTGCTCCTTCTCCGGAGAAGGCGTTGACGCTTGTGTCAGTACACATTCCGAAGACGGCAGGCACCAGTTTTCGCAAGTCGCTCAAAACAGCTTACGGGGAAGAAGAGGTGGTCCGGCTCGATATAAACCTGAAAAACCGGAGAGCCCGGCTAAACGAGGAAGAATACGAAGAGGATTTTCTGCCAAATGGTATCCAGGTGGTGCACGGGCATTTCAGCCCGGCGGTTATTCTGGAGCAATTTCCAGAGACTTCAGGGGTAGACTTTATTACCTGGGTACGTCATCCTGTAGAGCGGGTGATTTCCAATTATTTCTACCTGGAAAAGCGCCTGAAAGAAGAGCTCGATGAAGCAGGCAAGGGCCTCAATATTTTGAGCAAGATGCAACGTTCCTTACTGGAGTATGCGCGAGACGAGATCAACCGTAACCGCCAGCACAAATTCCTCGAAGGAATGTTGTTGGAAGATTTCAAATTCGTAGGCGTTCAGGAACACTATACCGATGATCTCGCTGAGCTCGGTCTGCGTCTGGGCTGGAAAGAGGTGAAAGAAACCGCGGTCAACATTACGGCCAGGGAGAAACCGGCGGTCAGCGATGAAACCAGAGCGGAGATTGCGCGGCTCAACGAGAGAGATATGGCACTTTATGAACAGGCCCTGCACCTGCGTTCGCGCCGCAAGGAAAAGCCGTAAATTGAATTGGTCTCTATTCATGTCCCTAAAACAGCGGGGACGTCGTTCTAACATACCCTGCGCGAGCTTTACGGCGGCGGGGTGACAGAAAGCCTGCACCGAACCCACGTTACGCGCGATGCGCACAAGCGTCAGCCCCTGGCCGCTTACCTGACCGGAGAAACAAAAGTTGTTCATGGGCACTTCCACTACGAAGAGATTGCTGAGGTGAAGCAAGCGCACGATGCGAAAGTAATTTGCTGGCTCCGTGATCCTGTGGAACGGGTTATTTCCAATTACCACTTCTTTGAAAATGGCCTGACCGATCCGGCCAGAAATAAAAAGAACTACGAACTGAATAAGCACCGTAAGCACGAATCTCTGCTTACCTACGCCACGATGCCCGAAAAAAACAACGTGATGAGTAAGCTTTTGACTGGAATTGACCTGGCAGACATCTTCTTTATCGGGTTTACGGAGGACTATGAAAACGACCTCAGCCGCCTGAGTAATTTACTGGGCTGGCCCGAAGTAACGCCCGCTCACCTGAATACGCGGCGCGCGCCGGAGGGACCAACAGAAGAGGTTACGGCAGAAGTCAGGGCAGAAATTGCCCGGCTCAACGCCGGGGACGTTGCTCTTTACCGACGGGCGCTCGAACTGAAGGAGAATGCGCGTTAGCCGAGGGGCCGCAACAGCGCCTGGACGGTCAGGATTAAGATGGTTACATTTGCAGCTCTCTAACTCGTTGCTCTGTAAGGTCAAATACTCATATGTTGGAATCATCTTCAGGCATCCGGAATGCCCAGGCCATCTGGGCTGAACAAAAGGCGCGATTGCCCGTGTTCGTTGGGGTGCTTCTTTGCCTGTCTGCGATTTACTTCTTCCAACTCGAGGAAGACTTACAGCTCTTTCGCCTGTTTCTGATTTTTGTGGCCGGCTTCTTCGTGTCAGGGCTGCTGGATGGTGAAACTCGTCTGAAGTTTATTTGGGCGCTGAACGCAGGTGCAATGTTTGCTTTATTCGGTGTAACCGCCGGGCTGGGGATTCTGGTGATTGGTCTGTTGTTTTTCCTGATCGTTAACCTGCCCATTGGTGTGTGGTGGCGGGCATTACTGGCCCTCCTGTCAGGAGGTGTTTTGGCGATGGGTAAGTTGGGGTACCTCCCCTTTGCTGAGGCAGGCATCGTCTCGACGGTCATTGGTGGACTCTTCATGTTTCGTAGTATCCTTTACCTGTACGAAGTGCATCACGGCTGGCAGAATGCTTCCGTTTGGTTGAAGTTGAATTATTTCTTTCTGCTACCTAACCTCATCTTCGTCATTTTTCCGGTCGTAGACCTCAAGACATTCGCCAGAACCTACCAGCCGGAAGTCTCACCGGAAACCCTGGAGAAAGGACTGCTGTGGATGATGCGGGGTATGTTTCACCTGTTGCTCTACCGCATTGCCTATTACTACCTGATGCCCGATCCTGCTGCTACCAGTTCGGTCTTTCAGGTCATTCAGTACATGGCGGTGTCTTACGCTCTGATCGTGAGGTTGTCGGGTATTTTTCACCTCTCCACCGGAATGCTGTGCCTTTTCGGCTTCAACCTTCCACCTACGTTCGATAACTACTTCCTCGCTACCGGCTTTAGCGATCTGTGGCGTCGGATCAATGTTTACTGGAAAGACTTCATGATGAAGGTCTTCTACTTCCCCATTTATTTCCGGTTCACGAAAAGAAACAGCGTGGCTGTGTTTATATCGGTCATGCTGGTGTTTCTCATCAACTGGGGGCTCCATCAGTACCAATGGTTTTGGATCAAAGGGACCTTCCCCGTTACAATTATAGACGCCATATTTTGGCTGGGCTTTGGCCTTCTGGTTGCAGCTAATTCTATTTATCAGATTAAGACCAAAAAGAAAAGGAAGAAAGTCAAAGAATTCTCTTTGCGGGCAGCCTCGGTCACCTGCTTGCAGGTGATTGGGATGTTTACTTTTATGAGTGTACTGTGGTCGTTCTGGACAAGCCCGAGCATCGCAACCTGGCTGGAGTTGATCGAACTCGCTCTTCCCATTTCTGCTGTTCAGCTGGCCCTTATTGCCGGAGGACTTGTTGCGCTGTACTGCATCGGGATCGCGGGCAGTTACGTGAGCTACTACCTGGACAAAACGAATAAGAATCCGGATCAATCCCTCAAGGTGAAAGCTTACGCCCTGTTCTGGGTGGTGGCTGTTGTTCTGATGGTCAACCCCGTAAGCAAATGGGTGGAAACCTCCCTGGCCATCGACCTGGGCCCCGTCCGTGAAGCCCGACTGAATGCTGCCGACGCTGCGCGGCAGTTTCAGGGCTACTACGAAACCCTGTTAACGGGCAAAGACCTGGCAACGGTAGGGGTAGCAAAGAATGAAGACGAGAATAGTAGAGAGTGGAAGCCGCTCGGGAGCTTTGGAATCATTAAGCAAAACGAAAATGAATTCTCCCGAAGCCTTTTGCCCGATGTTGAAATCATCTTTAAAGACGCCCGCCTCACTACGAATTCATTCGGTTTCAGGGATCGGGAATACAACTTTGAGCGCCCCCCTAACACGATGAGAATTGCCCTGCTGGGCGGGTCTTCCGAAATGGGAGCAGGAGTCTCGGACGAAGAAACTTTTGAGAATATCGTGGAAGATACCCTTAACCAGACAGGAGGTTTGGCGAATTCAGAGAAGGTAGAAATTTTGAATTTCGCGCTTTCCGGAATGAAAATGCCCAATCAGGTAATGAAAGCGGCTGAAGCAATAACTTACAATCCACAGGTTTTGCTGTACGCAATTCATACAGAAGAAACTGGCCGCGGGCTGAAAGAATTTATCAAGATATTTACCTCCGAAGATGCTTCCCTGTTTCCTGAAATAAACGAAATTAGTCGTCTTGCCGGTCTCCAGCCAGAGATGTCAGCGCTGAAAAAGCAGAGCTTGCTGCGCCCTTATGCCCGTGAACTGGTAACCTGGACGGCTCGCCGGATTGTGAAGTTGGCCAGAGAGGCTAATGTGAAGCCCGTCATGATGTTTACACCGGTTCTTGAACTGAAGAATGCAAAGAAATTGGTCGAAGATGAAGAGATCAAAAACATTTTCCGCAAGGCCGGATTTTTAGTTGTTGATGTACAGACCGCTTACGATGGATATGATGCAACTAATCTACGGGTTGCTAAAGGGGATAATCACCCGAACGCACAGGCTCATCGTCTGATGGCTGACGAATTGCTCCGTCAGTTTAGAAATAATACTGAGTTAATCAGGCTTCTGGAAGCAGTAGAATGACCACGGGTGAATGGGCGCAAACCAGATTGTCGCTCAATCCCTTCCAAGCCTTCCCACATCGCTTCGCTGGGGAGGAGCAATCGCGACAATCTGGTCTGCGCCCGGGTGAATCCTTTCTTTACTTCAGGGTGAATTAAAGTTCGTAGCTTTTAATTACGGCAAGCTTGTTCTTTTGCATTTCAGCACCGAGGTGTTTGTTGCAATTGTTGATGTAAAATTCGAGCCCAGCACCGACGTCTTCGGCTTCATGGATCACGGAGCCTTTGTCTAAAACCAGCAGGCGATCTGCGACTTTAAGGATTTTACGAATGTGATTGGTTATAAAGATCACACCCTTCCCCGGCTCGTTGACGAATTCACGGAGGTTGTCCATGCACTTGGCCTTGAAGGCCGAGTCTCCAACAGCGAGTGACTCGTCGATGATGAATACATCAGGGTTGGTAGCCATCGCGATGGAGTAAGCAAGGCGGGCCTTCATACCGGAAGAGTAATTCCCAAAGGGGCGGTCCAGGCGGTCTCCTAACTCAGAAAATGACTCGATGAAGGGGACTTTTGCCTCAATTTCTGGCAGGGTCATACCGTACATAGAACCTTTGATGTAAATGTTCTCGCGGCCGGTGAAGAGTGGCTGCATACCGGCGCTAAGAGCAAAAATAGCGGTTAGTTTCAAGCCGGGTAAGCTTGTTATAGTTCCCCCGTCCAGGTTGTAAATACCACTGATTAGCCGCATCAGGGTAGTCTTGCCGGAGCCGTTTACTCCTACTATGGCAAGGATTTCTCCGGAGTACAGCGTCATATTGATATCGCGGAGGCTATAAAATTCTCCCTTACGGAGACCAGGGTTTTTACGTGAGGGAGAAACAATGTCGCGCCACATATCCTGAGCGCCGTGCAGGAGACCTCTGCGCAGATCGGAACTGAATTTCTTATGGAGTCCCGAGACCTGAATGAGTGGTTGTTTTTCCATTAGTTGGCTATTAATCGCTCACGGATGCGCGGCTCGGTAATCTGAAAAATACGAAACGCAATGAGAAAGAAAACGATACTCAATACGGCAAAAAATCCGAAATAGAAAGGTGCGAAAAAGGTCCCGTTTGTGAGTAGGTCACGGGGGAACCCGATCAAATAGGTAAGTGGGTTCATCGCAACCAGATCGGAAAGTATCCCGATTTCAAGCTTAGGGGAATAAAGAATTGGCGTCAGGTACATCAATAAGCGAATACCTTCATCGGCCATCCGGCTGATATCCGCAACAACAATTCGAAGTGGAGAAACGAGTAGTCCGATCCCGGTACCAAGAAGAAGCAACGGAATCAGGGCAAAGGGAAACAGCAGTGCGGCCAACCCAAACCGGACGCCAAAAAGCCATAAAACCGCTACGTTAAGGAATAAGGGAATTGCAAACCGGATCAAGTGGACTACGACGGCCTGGGCTACCAGGGTAATTATCGGAAAAGGCGTCATCAGTAGCAATCGGCCGTACTTCTCCTGAATTCGGGAACAGGCGCGGTAGATTTCCGCAAAGAACCCCCAAACCGAAGTGCTCAATAATACATAAGCAGGGTAGGGAACCTCCGTGTCGCCAGGGTTGAGGATGCCTGCCTGGTTGAGAAGAACCCAAACTAAAACAGCTACAAGCGGTACGAGTACCATCCAGCCCAGCCCTAATAAAGAGCGACGAAATTCGGCCCGGATCTCAACACGGCTCAACTGCCGTACAAGCAGCGAGTAAGAGCGGAGGTCCTGAAATGTCTTACTCACAGACACACGTGTGTTTTGCTGCTCAGAAAGATGAAGCGGAGATAACAGGTGACTGTCGGGTGACTTGGGGGTGTTGGTCATGGTTTCTCGCTGGCACAAAGTGCCTTTTAGGTGGGCGCAGTGCGCAGGTGCAAAGCAGGTTTTCAAGAGAATACTCCTTGAAATACTGTAATCGGCCGGTGACCGGCCGGTGGTTGTAATGGCTTTCGTACCTTGCCCTCTTAAGTTGCCCTGTACCTGCGTCCGCGCACAAAACTACTAAACAAAGAAATGACTAACATCAAAGAAGACGTAAAGGCCTACATTATTGAAGAATTCGCCTATGAAGCCGATGTGGGACCACTGACCGATTCCACGCCGCTACTAAGCAGCGGTATCATCGATTCCATCTCTGCCCTGCAGCTGGTTGAGTTTTTGGAAAACAAGTACAGCTTTTCATTTCAGGCGCACGAAGTAGATCAGGATAATCTTGACAACCTTGCGCTTATCGAGGCCTTCGTTATGTCTAAAGTAAGCGCAAAGTAAGCATGAACGGACTCGCCGGCAACTTCGCTGAAACAGCCCTCCGCTACCCAAATCAGGTCGCACTGGAAAGCAAGGCCGAAGGGAAACTGACTTATCGGGAGCTCGACCTCAGGGTCTGCGAATTCAGCGATGTTCTGGAAGGATACGGTGTTACTGCCGGCGACAGGGTAGCTTTGGTATTGCCTAAATCGCAGTTTAAGGTTGTCGTGATATTATCTGTAATCAGGTTGGGAGCCGCCTACGTTCCGTTGGATGTTGCCGCTCCGTTCTCGCGTAATAAGTTCGTAATTGCCGAAGCAAAACCGAAACTGATACTTGCCGCTCCCGGCCTTCTGGGAACACTAGACGGAGTCTGGGACGAGGAGCCCATTATCCCGGATGAAGGAGAAGAGTTCGTCGCACTGATCGCTGCTGATGATGCTGCCCGAGATGAACTTCCCGGCCTTGCGTACATCTTGTTTACTTCCGGTTCTACCGGCAAGCCGAAGGGCGTTGCCATCAGCGAGGCCGCCGCTTTGGCGTTTGTCAGTTGGGCCAGTGCTGAGTTTAATCTTCGGCCGACGGATAGTGTCGCCTCTGTAGTTCCCTTTCATTTTGATCTTTCCATTTTCGACCTCCACGCAACGCTGACCTCTGGCGCTCGTCTTGTCCTGATCTCCGAAGCAGCCACCAAAAACCCCCGGCTGCTGGCGGGTGAACTGGCTGAACTCGGAGCAAGCTTCCTGTATACGACCCCTACCTCACTACGCTTGCTGGTAAGCCACGGTAAATGTGAAACGCATAACCTTACTGGTCTGCGCCAGGTGCTTTACGCCGGAGAGGCTTACCCCGTCGCCGACCTTGTTCGTTTGATGGAAACGCTGCCTGAGGCTGAAATCGCAAACCTCTACGGACCAACGGAAACCAACGTCGTAACCTTCCACCGGTTGCGCGGGGTACCTGAGCCGGGGCAGCAAAAAAATATTCCCATCGGCAGGGCTTGTCCCTACGCCCGCTTATTATTGTGGGACGATGGACCTGTTAATCAGGTGCCGGACGCAGAGGGAGAACTGCTCGTCGCTGGTGATTCACTGGCGGTCGGCTATCTCGATCCGGAAGCAACAAGTCGCGCCTTCATCAGCTACAACGATGAGCGGTTTTACCACACCGGAGATCTGGTGTGGGTGGATGATCAGGAAAACCTGATCTTCCTTGGGCGTAAGGACAGGATGGTCAAGCGAAGAGGCTACCGCATCGAGCCCGCCGAGATAGAAGCTGCCCTTCAGCTACATCCCGCGGTCTCCCGCGCGGCAATTACGACCGGAACTGCCAAAGACGGAGGCGTAAAGCTCGTGGCACACTACGAGGTCACTTCGGGAGAACCCGCACCCACCAAACTCGACCTGATGGCTTACTGCCGGGAACACCTGCCCTTGTATATGGTGCCCGATGGTTTCCGGCAGGAAGTCGAATTGCCCCGAACGAGTTCTCAGAAAACTGATTATGCCACCCTGCAAGCCGCTGTAGATGAAGAATAATGACGCTGTGATCAGCCCGGGAGAAGTAATAACTGCAATTGAGCGCTTTGCTCAGCAAGCCAATACGTTGCGTATCTCTACGCCGGACGATTTTCGCCTCAAATGGACAATGGCGGGCAGGGAAGGACTCCCCGGACTTGTTGTTTCAACTGAATACGGCGGTCTCGGACTAGGAGCAAAAGGTACTTGCCTTGCGCTCGAAGAACTGGGCCGTACGCACGAAGATGCCGGCTTTAATTTCGCCCTCGCGGCCCATTTGCTGGCCTGTGTCGTGCCGATCAATTCCTACTGCGACTCAGCAGAGTCTGAAAATTGGCTCTCCAGAATAGCCAACGGAGAATGCGTAGTCGCCAACGCGATGACAGAAGGCGGGGCAGGTTCAGCGGCGTATAACATGGCAACCGTTGCCGAACCCGTTGCCGGGAAGTACAGGCTCCGGGGAGAGAAAACGTACTGCAGCAACGGCCCGGTAGCCGATTTGGTGCTGACCTACGCAATGACCAACCCGAAAAAGGGCGCTTTTGGTGGAATAACAGCTTTTGTCCTGGACCCCGAGAAGCACGGCTTTAGGAGAGGACCGGTAATCCCAAAGGCGGGGCTGACTGGATGTTTGCTCGGGGAGTTTGCGTTTGCAGACCTGATTGTTGGTGATGAAGACATTCTTGGCAGTCCCGGCGGGGGAGCGGTGATCTTTCAGGAGTCTATGAACTGGGAAAGAATTTGCCTCGGTGCACTTCATCTTGGGGAGATGACGCGACTGCTCAAAAATGTAGTCACGTTTGCTAATTCCCGGAAACCGGGAGGTGTAGCCATCAGTAAGCACCAGTCGGTCACACACCCTTTAGCGCGGCTTAAGGCACGGATGGCTTCCGCCCGGGCACTGATGATCCTGGCCGCCGAAAAGCTGGACGAAGGACAGCCCGTTGCCGAAGAGGCGGCGATGGTTAAGCTACTCGTTAGTGAGCTCTACCGTGATTTTGCCGTTCAGCTGCACCAAACTTATGGAGGTGTAGCTTTTCACGCCGGCCATCCTGCAGCAGAATGTTTGGCCAATTCTGCCGCGTCAACAATCTATTCCGGCACTTCGGAAGTTCAGTGTAATATTATTGCCCGATATTTGGGCCTCCGCTAACCGCAAATGACTTCGAACATCATGAATTCAGAAGATAAAAATTACGACGTAATCGTCATCGGGGGTGGCCCCGCCGGATCAACTACGGCCACTACGCTGGCCCGAAAAGGTCATGATGTCCTGCTGCTCGAGAAAGCCAGGTTCCCGCGTGAACACGTAGGCGAATCATTGTTGCCTTTTTGTTACCAGGTCTTTGAAGAACTTGGCGTACTGGACAAAATGGAGGCCAACTTCAGCCGGAAACCCGGCGTAACGTTTTCTAATTACGATGGTACTGACCAATCTCACTGGTGCTTCTCGCACGTGATAAACGACCCGAGCTACTTGTCCTTCCATGTTCACAGAGCTAAATTTGATGACATTCTGCTTCGCAACAGCGAAGCTAACGGTGTAGAGGTAGCGGAGGAAATGAGTGTGCGACAGGTTGACTTTACGGATGACGGTAAAGGAGTCAACGTCTCAGCTACGGATGCTAACGGAGAGGACAAAACCTTTAAGGGACGCTTTGTGGTTGATGCCAGCGGGCAGACCACACTGCTGGCGAGACAGTTTGGGAGCAAAAAGCCCTTCGAAAGCCTCAAACCCCGGGCTGCGATATCCTGCCACTGGCTGAACGCAAATCTGGAAGAAGACCTGGCTGAGGGTAATATTAAGATCGTTCACCTGGAAGGGGAGAAGCTTGGCTGGATCTGGATGATCCCTCTGGCAAACGGCCGCCTCAGCATGGGAGTAGCCGCCAATATGACTTATGTAAATGCCCGGCGCAGAGAACTCAGTAAAGCCCACGACAACTGGCAGGAGGCTTTCTACCTGGAGGAACTACGCTCTTCTCCGGTAGTTGCGCGCACTATCGAGGGAGCCAGCCTGGCGCAGCCAGTGGCTGCAAATGGAGATTTTTCCTACTATGCGGCCGAGAAATACGGAGACCGCTTCGCCATCGTCGGTGATGCGGCCGGGTTTCTGGATCCCATTTTCTCCAGCGGTATTTACCTGGGCATTAAGGGCGGCCAGCGGGTAGCGGAGGGTATCAGTGCTTTGCTTGAAAATAATGATGGTACCGTCCTCGAAAAGGCGTATCAGGATGTTGACGGAGCTTACCAGCTTGTCGAAAAACTGATCAACACTTTTTACGAGCCCGGTTCCGTTCGGTTTTCCGGTGTTGACAAAGTACTAGACCAGAGCTATAAGAAATTCGAAACAGCTTATTCGATTCTTCATCTGGTGTTGGCCGGAGACTTTTTCTCTAATCACCAGAAGTACATTAAGGCAATCGAATTGCTGCGCGATAAAAGCATGATCGATAAGTACCGTAACCTGATCAAGCACCCGGTAACAGAGGTGGACGCCACGGTTTGCCGGCGCAAGGAGGAATCCGTTATAACAATGGCTTAATGTACGAGGATAACTGGAACGCTTATTACGAAGGAAATTACCGGAAGCTGGGGCGAAAAGCTCTCTGGGACGTAGAGCCCGAACGCGCCGTCGCCCTCGACCAACGGTATTTTGCCGATCCTTTTGACCCCGGTCTTCCCGTTGTTGATCTGGGGTGTGGTACGGGAGAACAGTCCGCTTACCTGCGCGCACACTACGATCATGTGATTGGGGTAGATGTAGCTACCGTTGCGGTGGAAATGGCAAAAGAAAATCACCAGCAGGAAGGACTCGGGTACGAGTTCCTGGATGCCACCCGGCCGGATATGGCCGAAGCGCTGCGCGCACGTATCGGAGAGTCTAACGTCTACATGCGGGGCGTACTGCACCAGATATTACCCGAGCACCTGGCCCGCTTTCAGGAGGTCCTTTCCATTCTCATGGGGAAACGGGGCTGCTGTTATTTCAACGAGGTTTCGGCAGGCATCCGGGAGTACTTTACGGAATCATCTGATCGGTTTGCGGAATTACCCAAACGGATGCAGCAGGTTTTTATCAGTAATTTACCCCCGCGCGGCCTGGAGTTGGAAACCGTTACGAACTTCTTTCCGTCTTCAGGCTTTAAAACTACTGATGTTCGCAAAGGGAAGTTAGAAACTAATCTCAATTTCCTAACCGGCGAACCTATATTTATCCCTTCTGTACAGGGACTGGTACATCCAGCCTAACAATAAAATCAATACGATTATGAGGTTTTTACTTTTTGCAGGAATCACAACACTTTGCTTCTTTCTGACAAGCTGTAATCGCGCCCCCGACTCCGCAGCAGAAGCTGAGACGATATCAAAGATGGAGAAAGAGGTCGACGAGGCCGTTTTTCAGGGAGATGCATCAGATTACGGACAAAAAGCGATCAGCCAATTCGAGTCTCGTGTTACCCTCACGGAAGAGCAGAAAGCCGAGATCCTCAAGATGAGTAGTGAGTACGACTTTGCCAACGCCAGCGTATCGGAGCGCAGTGATATGGTTAAAAAGATGGTAGAACGGATTAAAAGCGAAGTACTTACCGAAGACCAGTTGAAAAAGGCAAGGAATAAATAGTCAGCATTTGCCGACGAGAGCCTGTCTTAACTGAAGATTATTGGTCGTAGAAATTAGTGTAATGAGCGATTGAGTTCCGGAGCGTGTACCGGATGATCGGTTTCGTGTCGTAGTCTCCCGCAGCAGCACGACGGAGGAGTCGTGCCAGGGAGACAGTGCTCATCTCCTCCATTTCCAGGAATTGCCCGCCAACCGTTTCCACCAAGGCCCCCCGCCCGGAGGAAATAACCGGGATGCCCATTGCCACAGTTTCTGCCGCCGCAAAACAAAACCCTTCGCTGTAGGAGGGAATAACGACACAGGAAGACGTGAGTAGCAACTCGCGGAGGTCTTCGTCACTGAGTTCATGATGAATTTCGGTAACATCTCTGATGTTCAGTTCGTCGAGCATCCCGTTGATGCGTGCCAGCATCGCTGCGGGGCGCCGCGGTATGATGAGTCTAAGCCTTGCCTGAGGGTGCGTCTTTTTCAGCTCAGCTGCTGCCGGCAGCAGCAGGTCGAGACCTTTGGATACTCCCAGCCGACCGAAGAAAGTATAGTGAAAGCCGGGCTTCGGACGATGCTCCATGCCGGTGAAATCATCGTAGTTCAGTCCGTTGTAAATGCGGATGACCTTCTCTTTTTTAACTCCGTTTTGCACCAGCGTCCGCGCCGTGAAATCGGAAACGGCCACGTAGCTGTCGAACGGAAGGTTGAGTACGAAGCGCTCAAAAACACGGAAAGCCCATGCCTGAAACCGAGACAGAAAAGGTAGTTGTAACCAGAGGTCACCCCAGAATTCGTGAAAGGTGATCACGGCCCGCGTGCCGCTCAGTCGGGCGGCCAACCAGGCTGGTGGTGCTGCGTTGTAAGTAGTAGTGTGAATCACGTCTGCCCACCGTGCCGATCGCCACGCTGCGGGGAAGGCCAGTGCCGAAAACAAGAAGCGGTTGCCGCAATTTATGCGCTGAATGGATACGCCGGAACGAACCTCGCGAACCGGCAAATCAGGGCGGAAGCGTGTGGTGATTACCCGGACGCGGTGTCCTTTGTCGGCCAGTTGTTCCGCCAGCATCCCGAAGAGGGTTTCGGCGCCGCCGATGTAAGGCGGGTAGTGCTCCAGGACAAAGAGAATATTCATTCTTCAGCGTCCTTGTCTGCGTCGCGCAGCGCAATTTTACGCGCCAGTTCGGTTACCTGCTTCCGGTTCTCCCTCACTTCTCCGTAAAGCATGAAAATCAGGTACACAAGTATGCCCATGCCGAGAAAAATTACGGCATTGACGTTGTCCGCAATACCGAAAACCCGGGCGACGAAGGAGGAAATGGCATCCGGGAAAATGGAGAACACCGCCAGACTTACCCAGAAGAGGACGGAGAAGGTGCATTCGCGCAGGTTGATTCTGCCCTTTTGATAGCGCGTAGCCAGCCCCAAGACAAAAATCAGGGAAAGCAAAGGAACAACGATCTGAAAAATACGAATCTCCATGAGAGCGAAAGGTACGAAACCAGAAGGGTATTCTTCCCGAAGGGCTAGCGGAAAACTATGTTCCACAGGAAGTTCAATGCGGTCGTAAAGCCTATCTGAAGGTCTTGCCCTTTGCTCACCGAGTAATCGGTGTACCGTACCGAAATCGCCGTTTCGCCCACTGCCAACTGCTTACTTTCTGCCTTCATGAGCATCTCGCTGCAGAAGCCGAAACCGTCGATGTCCAGATTAATTGCTACGATGGCATTTCTGTTCAGGAGCCGCATCCCCGACTGGCTATCGGTGTACGAACCACGGGCAAACATGTTGGTCATGGTGTTGGCAATACCATTGAAGAAGCGGCGCGAACGCGGGATGCAAAGTGAGGGATCAAGGAACCGGCTACCCACCACCAGATCGCATTGCTGCTCTTGCATCAGTTCACGGAGTTTGTGCAGGTCCCGGACAACGTGCTGGCCGTCGGCATCTATAAAAGCGAGGTGCTGCCACTGGCGCTGTCGCGCCAGTTGGATGCCGGTCATCACTGCCGCGCCTGCGCCGCGGTTGATGGGGTGCGTTGCCACCACGGCCCCCAGCCGGCGGGCCAGCTCGCCGGTACCATCTGAACTGCCATCGTCGATGACGCACACGTTGTTGAACCCTTCGGAGCGCAACTCCGTAAAAACCTCCTCCAATACGGTGGCCTCGTTGTAGGCCGGAAGACAAACCCAGATATCGGACGAATTGGACGTCATTCCAGTTAGCTTTTAGAGGATTTCGAACAAGGCAATATTGCCGGGGTAAATGGTTTGACCGTGTACGCCATACCTGGCATTGGCCTGCTGCCCGTTGGGCAGGCGGATGAGTGGCGCTGCGGGGTCCTCCACGTAGTTGTCGGTTACCAGAATCCGGACTTTGGGCGAAGACGTCAGTTCCCTCGCAATGCTGATGAATTTCTTTTTCAGGGTCTGCTCGGGGGTGCGGTCAACGGTGGCGGTTCTGAGATCAAAGAAGATGTAACGGAAACCCTGGGCCTTCAGCATATCGAAGAACTTGCTGTTGTCATCGAGGCGGGCGGTAATCTGGTCGTAACGCTCCAGCGTCGGGTCACTGAACACCCGGGTGCTGTTTTTTGAAATCAGGAAGCCGTAATGGGTGTTGACCCGGTATATGTTGGTCGACGGATCGGCGTTCATGATGCGGATCGCCTCGGAGACTTTAGGGTTGAACTTATCAACTGCTTTACGGGCGGGGCGGGTAGGGTCGGTGATGACTTCGACGAAGGGAGAACGCAGTATAGAGGCCGTATTGGGCTCTCCCGGATACTGCGAGGTGAAGTAATGCAGGGTGTAAAGCAGCACGAAAACGGAAAGTACTGCCCCTCCGAAATACCGGCTGAAGTTCCGCAAGTCTGCTCCCAGGAGCCGACCCGGCGACTCGAGAAACCATAACCACACAATCGGCGTCGCGACGAAGAGCGGCAACGCGTACCAAATCACTCCGTTGCCGAGCAACCACCATAGCAAACTGTAGACAGCGAGGAACCCCGCGAACCCTTTTATTCCGGAAGTATCATCAGCAAAACGGTGGCGTACCCGTAGGGCGGCGAGGGCAAACACCCCGAACATCACCAGTAGGGTGGCCCACAGGGTCAGGTCTCCGAGCAGGAAGAAAACCGGACTAAGTACACCGGCCAGCATGAAGATTGGTCGGACAAACAAAGCGTGCAAACCAGCCATCCAACTGGGAATATCGTTGGCAACAAGTTTGTTCTGAAGCTCCTGCCAGGCCGAATCTGCCGCAAAATCACCCGCCGCCGAAGCATAAATAGCGTAGTACGAGCCGGCCAGAACAACCAGGACAGAGCAAGCGTAAAGCACGCCCCGCCATACGGGCGGTCGTTGCCTTCCCACGGCGAAGAGCAGCAGCGGAAAGAACAA
This sequence comes from Neolewinella aurantiaca, assembly GCF_008014675.1. Lineage (GTDB taxonomy): Bacteria > Bacteroidota > Bacteroidia > Chitinophagales > Saprospiraceae > Neolewinella > Neolewinella aurantiaca. Next base: position 18,284 of record NZ_VOXD01000046.1, read on the forward strand.
CAAAAATAGAAAACCCGGATCCACGTACCGCTGGTTGGGGATGTTAACACCAGCATTGAGGTCGTTTGGCAACGAAGCGTAGCGCCAGAAGTACTGTTCGTAGCCCAGGTAGCGCTGAATCTCTTCCCGCACCGCTCCGTCGGTGGCGTCTCTGCCGGGACGATTGTCTTTTTTCTGTTGTTGACCAACGAGGCGTGGCCGGGCTGCGGAGGTCAACTCCCGGTTGCTGATCAACCGGGGGAGAACCCTGTCGGAAGAAGTACGGTGAGAAAGCTTTGGTATGAATTCAAGGGGCGGCTTTTTTGCCCGGCCCCTGATCAGGCTGGAAACACTTACGTTTCCGTTCTCAGCCACGTGCTTTATCGCCCAGGGGCTGAACGCTGTGAGAAAAGAAAGGGCCATAAGGCCCGTTAGCATGACCGGTTGGAGAACCGTGCGGAGTTCGTTGCGGTAGGTAAACCAGAGCCCGGTCAGGCCGGAGATCGTCAGTCCGGCACCCAGAAGGGCGCTCTGCGCCCCTGTAAGGTCGAGGTAGCCGAACCGGTAGATGCCACTCAGGAATACAAAGCCCAGGGCCACGGAGAGGGCAGAAAGGTAGGCCCACCGGCCGCCGTACTTTTGGAACAGCCAAACCGTGATGGCGAGGACGTACACAATGGCGGTGTATTTTACCGTGAAGGCGTACCCGGCCAGCCAGCCAAGCAACAGAAAAGAAAACGCAGTGGGACTAAGGCTTTTATTGATGAAGGGAATGCTGACCGTAAGGGACTCTCCGGAAGGCTTGCTTTGCACCAGCGTCCGCGCCGCCACGTATACACCCGCAAGAATGATGAAAGCGAAGGCCAGGTCGATTTTTTCGTCTACAATACTGTGGAACCCGAAGTAAGGAGAAACGAGGGGAATAAAAGCCGCCAGCAAAGCGTAATCCTGGCTCAGCCATAAGCGGGCCAGCCGGTAGACCATCAGCGCGCAGAGCACATTCATGAGGTGCGAAATCAGCATGGCTACCGAGAGACTGCCAAAAAGCGTTTGCCCGAAGGCCATCATGAGCGACCAGCCGTAGGCCTGGCCACCGTAAGGAAGTCCGCCGGTGTCCGCCATCAGGTTAGCGAGGTTGACGTACAGCGCACTGCCATCGTACCCGATCGGAAAGGTTTTGAAGGCTGCGGTCACGTTGAAACCCGTAACGGCCAACAGAACCACCAGAATTGCCGGAGACCACCAGCGACTGAAGGTAACGTATTGTTTCGTCCAGAGAAGGTCCGTCAGGAAGGACAAGGTCGCGCGCCACCGCAGGCCGATGGCCAGCAGCAAAAGCCCCCAACAGGTGTAAACATTGAGCACGTCGCCCAGTCCCAGCAAGACCAACGGAATCCCCAGCAACGAAAACCCGAAGGCGATGTTTACCAGCGTATTGCCTTCACCGAGTTTCTCCCGCAGTGACGAGGTAAGCCAGCTGCCAAGGCTGTAAGCCGCAGTAACGATAAGGATGAGCCCCGCCAAATGAATACTGGAATAGCCGAAGAAGTAACCCGCCCGCGCAACCGGGGATGAGCCGCTCAGGAAGCCCCCCGAACTGAAGGTGATGATGACTACTGCACTGAAAACCTGCACCGCGAGGTAGGCCGTAAGCCCGCGAAAAGGCAATGCTGCCTGCTGATCATCCGATCTTCTGCGCTGTAGGTGAGCCCACAGCCCGGCCAGGCCAGCCGTAAGACCAACGAAAGCAACAAGCCCCGGACAGGGGATTGCCTGCAGGGTTTCTATTACGTAAGTATGTTGAACTACATAGTCCGTGAAAACCAGAAAACTCCAGGCTAGAACGGCTAAGATTGTGAATATTCTTCCAAACATGGGGGCTTCATCCGTTATGGGCAATCCGTTAATCATCGGCACAACACCAACGATATGCAGGCGTATAGTTACGTTGATTTTCTGACTTGCCTGCCGGAACGGCCACGAAATCACCGTTTAGAGCTGATTGACTACTCTTTTTTGTTGCCGGGGACGCCTTTAGTCGCCATCAAAGCCGGTAAAATCCCCAAAGCGGAAGAAAGACCCCTTAAGCTATGCGCCTCACTGCGGTCTGCGTACCAATGTGGAAAGCTTCGGGAGAATCACCCTCGAGGCCCGAGAGCACCAGTAAGCCGGGGCGTTTGCCTGTTTCCAGGCTGCCCAGTTCGTCGTCGAATTGTAGTGCTTCGGCTCCGTTAATGGTTGCCCAGGTGAGCATTGTCGTGAAGGGCACGTAGCTCTGGTACTTACTGATCGTGCGCAGTTCCTCCAGGATGGAAAGTTGCCAGTTGGAGGTCAGCGAATCGGTGCCCACGGTAACCTTGGCTCCGGCGTCGATGAAGACGTCGTAGCGGGGCAGCCGGTTTTCGATGTAGAGGTTGGCGTTGGGGCAGGTCGCGAAGTAAACACCGTTCTGGGCCCATTCGGTAGCGGCCCTGATGCCTTCGGCGTCGGTCAGGGTGTTGTGAACGAAAAGGGTACGGTTGGCGGGGTTCATGCGGCTGATCGCGTGGTGGATGGAGCTCTTTCCGGTAGCCTGGAAGTCGTCGATATTAGCTCCGAAGCCCTTGAAGAAGTCCTGAAACGGGCCTTCTCCGGTCAGGAAAAGTTCCATCTCTGCCGGAGTTTCTTCGCTGTGGATAGAGATGGTTTCCGTACCGTCGTTCAGGTCGTTGATCAAATCGTAGAGCGGGTCCGAGACGGTGTAGGGCGCGTGAGGGACGGCACTTTTGGCGTTGCCGTCGTTGTCGGCTTGCCCGTCGTAAACGGCTTTGTAGCCATCAAAGCTGGCCTGCGCGCGTTCGGGCTGGAGAAAGTCGAACATCTCCACAAAGCTGTAGTAGCGGATGGGGCTTTTGCATTTTACCGGCGCTGTATCGAGCTTGTTCGAGATGTCGCCCACGGCCTGAATGCCGTTGTCCCACATGTACTGGTCCCATTTTTCGATGGCGGCGTCGATCACGTCCTGCTCCATTTCGCGCAGCGTCACAACGTCAACGATAAAGGGAAGCAGCGTCTTTCCCGTCTGGCTTTTGCCCACGAGGTGGCTCAGCTCGAGGTGGCAATGGGTGTTGATGAAACCCGGAATCAGGATGCCTTCGTGCTTTACGGGCTCGGCAGCAGGTGCCGTGAAGGTTGGAGAGGCAGGGGCCAGGACTTCCGTGATCCGGCCGTCATCGTCCATGGCTATGATACCGTTTTTTATTGGCGGCGAGGTGATGGGGTAGAGGTAGTCGGCGGTGTGGTAGGTCACTTGCTTGGTATTTTGGATCGTTGGGTCGTTCGTCTGACCGGGGAGCGAAGGTAAGACGCCTTCGGTTACGAATACACATCTGCTACCGGTTGGTTGAACCGGAACTAACATCTTACCCGTTTCCGAACGGTAAAGTCACCGGTGGCTACTGCTGCCCCGGATAACCGTGCCTTCAACCGGTATTGCACCTGCGGCCCCGCCAGCTACTGAGCTTAAAGTTTACGGCGGTTCATCCAGAGAAAACCAATACCCAGTATAGCCAAGCCCGCCGAAATGAGGGTTGCGCTGAGGTTGCCGTACAGGTAAAACCCGGTAGCAAAGAGTACCGAGTAAATACCGATTGCCCCAATGAATACGGCCGCTATGCGCAGTGTCATATTCGAGTCGGGGTGAACGGTTATGTCAGTCGGCAGGTTGGCTGCAACGGGCTGCCAGCCCGGGCCACCGGGGTGAATCTTGGTGTAGAAGCTTTCCAGCGTAGCCCGGTCGGTTGGTTGGGTCATGAAGGTGACAACGAGCCACCCTACGGTGGTAATCGCTATACCCAACAGCAGTTTTTGGTGGTCAAGCAATTCGGGGAGACCTGCGGGCAGCCAGGCAAATTCCAGCATCAATGCCACAGCGAAGCTGATGAACATACCTGCAATCTCTGTGTAAGCGTTGATACGCCACCAGAACCAGCGTAAAATGAAGATGAGGCCGGTACCTGCACCAATCTGGAGCAGGATGTTGAATGCCTGCAGCGCGTTGGACAACGCCAACGCCAGAAAAGCCGCCAAAACCATAAGCACCACCGTCGAGATCCGGCCGATGTTGACCAGTTCTTTCTCCGAAGCCTCCGGCTTGATGAAGCGCTGGTACCAGTCGTGCACCACGTAGCTACTGCCCCAGTTGAGGTGGGTAGAAAGCGTCGACATCAGCGCGGCAATCAGTGAGGCGATTACCAACCCGAGCAAACCTTTGGGGAGGTAACTCAACATCGCCGGGTAGGCGAGGTCATCGTTCACCACCGAAGGGTCGATCCCGGGGAAGGCCGTAGCAATGCTGGCCAGGTCAGGGAATACAACCAGCGATGCGAGGGCAATCAGAATCCAGGGCCAGGGGCGCAGGGCGTAGTGGAACGCGTTGAAGAGCAGGGTTGCCCCCACGGCGTGTTTTTCGTTCTTGGCCGCCAGCATCCGCTGGGCAACGTAGCCGCCTCCGCCGGGCTCCGCGCCGGGGTACCATACGCTCCACCACTGTACCGCAATCGGTACAATCAGCAAGGGAACGTATACCGCCGGGTCATCGAAGGAAGGAATGATATCGAGCTTACCCGAGACATTCGGGTGGGCAAAGAGTTGGTCCAGTCCGCCTACTTCCGGCAGGTTCAGCAGATAAACAGCCGCCCATACTGCACCGATCATCGCGAAGGTGAATTGTACAAAGTCGGTAATCACCACGCCTTTGAAACCGCCCAGGGCGGAGTAAAAAACGGTTACGACCGAAACCAGAATAACGGTAGTGAACGGGTCCAGCCCCAGCAGTATGCCGGCAATCTTGATGCCGGCCAGGCAAACGGTGGCCATAATCATTACGTTGAAGAACACGCCCAGGTAAATGGCCCGGAACTGCCGCAGAAAGCGTGCCGGAGCGCCGCTGTACCGCATCTCGTAAAACTCCAGGTCGGTCATTACTCCTGAGCGCCGCCAGAGGCGGGCGTACACAAACACGGTCAGCATACCCGTCAGCAAAAAAGCCCACCAGGCCCAGTTGCCGGCAACACCGTTTTTGCGTACGATGTCGGTCACCAGGTTGGGCGTGTCGGCCGAGAAAGTTGTAGCTACCATCGATACCCCCAGCAGCCACCAGGGCATGTTGCGGCCGGAAAGGAAAAATTCCTTGGTAGAATCTCCACTGCTACGGCTGGCATAAAGCCCTATACCTAAAGAGACGAGAAAGAAGACGGCAATAATGGCCCAGTCCAGAGTTTGTAGCTGCATGAATCTTAAAGTCAAAAGTGTGTAGAGTGGTGGTAAGGTAATAAAATTCGTGTTCGCCTGTACATTGCTAGCTTTGCAGGAGCCGAAAGGAAAGTTCCGTTCTCTTTAATCTGTGCCTCAAGGCTTAGAGGGGGGGCGTATCCGGAAGGCCCCGCCACCCTGCAATCCATTACCGTTATGAAACTATTTGCCTGGCTTGTCCACATTTTTACCGCTTCCGGTCTTTTGGCCGGTTTTATGGGCTTGCTAGCCGCCATCGAGGGTGATTACCCAGCAGCAATGGCCTGGATGCTGGCTACGCTCGTCATCGATGGCATCGACGGTACCTTCGCCCGCATGGCGCGGGTAAAGGAGGTGCTCCCAAATGTAGATGGCAAGACGATCGATTACGTAATCGACTTTTTTACCTACGCCATCCTCCCGGCTTACCTGTTCTTCGTCGCGGTTGAGGCTCCGCTATGGGCCCTTTATGCGGGTAGCTTCATGATGCTTCTCTCCGCAGCCATTTACTACGGGTTAGAAGGTATGGTGAGCGAAGACGGAAACCATTTCGTGGGCTTCCCGGTGATGTGGAATATGGTGGTATATATCTTCATCTTCGTTGTCCCCTGGCTTTCGTGGCCGGTGTTACTGGCAATTACGGCGGTGTTTGCGGTGCTCCATTTCGTCCCGATTCTCGTGCCGTACCCCAGCCGCGGAGGCCGCTGGTGGATGCTCACCATCGCAATGGTGGTGGTGTTTATCGGTACTGCGTTGCTGAATGTTTGGGCTTATCCCCGGGTTTCCGCCGTCGGCCGTTGGGGCTGCCTCCTCAGCGTAGGGTACCTGGCTTTGGTAACCGTACTGGATACGTTTCAGGCGCGGCCGCAGGTGCAGGGCAAGGATGGATTAGAAAAGGAATAACCCTTGGGTTCGGGGGGCGGTACGGCAACAAAAAAAGCTCACTTTACCCGTAGCGTCTCCGCGCTGTCAGGACAATTATTGTCTTTGAGCACGAAGCCGTACGAGCAAAGCAAGCATTTGGCGACAACACTAATGAGAGACTTTGGCCGCTACTTTCTCTTCAAGTTCTTAGTTTCGGATAATGAGCTTCTCAGCCCAGCCGTCTCCACGTACGAGATAAATACCGGCGGGCAGGCCTTTCAGGTCAAGTTGGAAACGTTGTTCTGCATCAGGAGTGAAGTTGTCCCAACTGAAGGCCCGCGCGACCCTCCCCTGGAAATCGTAGAGGCCCGCGTTTACCTTATCCCCCTGAATGAGTTTCGCGGGGACAATGAGGGTTACGTCTCTCTGAGCCGGGTTAGGGAACATGCTCACTTCAGCGAAAATCGGACCTCCTTCGTTACTGATTGGGTCTTCAGAAGGGATAACCAGGGTTTGCTGTACGACAAATTCGCAAGTTTCACCGTCGTCACCTATACGGGTAACCCTCATGATCAGTCTGTACCGGCCCGGCCCGGGAAAGGTCCAGTCCTCAACCGGGTTGGAACCAATAACGATGGGCGGGCCCGTAGGGGAAAGGCGCCGGAACACCCAACTGATGGAGTCACAACTGCTAAAGTCAGCCCGTGGGATCAAACGGTAGTCGTACGGCCCGGAGGGTAATTCAACAATGTCGAACGACTGATTAACCATAATCTCCAGCTCATCTTTGTTTTCACAGTTACAGGCTTCTATCCGGCAGTCCGGCAGGATTATGCAATGTTCAAAGTCGCAACAGTTGTCGTGGTTGTCTCCGCTACCAATCTCGTGAAGAACCACCGTGAAGCAGATCACATCTCCGGGGCCCGCAGGGCCGCCAATCGGGAACTGAATGGTCGTGCTGCCCCCCGGGGGCAGCGGGCTGCCGAATACGATGGAGGTATTGTAGCTCGCCAAACCAAGGCTGTCCGCAAACTGAATATATGCTTCAGACATCGTTACGTCCGATGTGTTGTAAACTGTCCCTGTGTACACGAAGGCTCCGTCTTCACACTCGATGCTGATGTCCGAGAGGTAACCACAATCCGGTTTGCAGAAGACAGTGACGGTATCGCGGCAAACAACTTCTTTATCGTTGATCCACTTGATCTCGATCTGGTACTCGGGTGAGTCTCCGCCGTCGATACAAACGGTGGGGAGAAAGAGGTTACCCAAAGGAAGGAGGTCTCCCGAGGCAGTATGGACTGTTACGCCATTTGCTGTTGTGTATCCGTCAAGGTCAGCTCCCAGGGCGTTATAAACCGCTAGTTCTGCACTTCCGGCTCCGATCAGGCAGAGGTCTATCTCGTCGAAGTCAAACCCGACCGCATCGTTGTACAAAACAATCTCGTGGCAGCAGTCTTCTTCAGACGAGAAGACTTCCCGTACCCAAAGGTTATCGCAAGGGTCGCAGTCGGGTACCAGAAGTTTACGAATAGAATTCGCGCGGTCATCGGTACAACACAGTGTGCCGGGGTTGACTGTCGGGTCTTCGGCGTGTGCCGTGATGAAGTACTCGAAGCTGGCTCCTGCGGGCAGATCAGACAAGCTGATGGTGAATACCCGGCAGTCACCCGCCGCAATTGCAGGGAAGACGGATAAGCCAAGATCAAAGTCGACATCCGCAATTGCGTTGTTCGGCCGGAAATCGATGTAGCTGATGGAGAAAAGTGCGTCGGCAGGGTTACAAACTTCTACTTCCAGCGTCAACCCGCCTTCGTCGTTACAGTAGAGCGTATCCTGAGAAATGTAAGCACAATCGGGTTCCGGCTGGCAATCGGTGTACAGCGTATCAACGCAAACCACTTCCAGGTCTGCATTCAGGTACTCAATTACGATCGTCTGCGGTACGGAGGTGAAGTTGTCGGGGCAGATGGTTACCGCCGGAGGGCCATTCATATCCGTCGGTAGAGGAGCCAGGAGGTCTTCGTCAACAGCAAGCTGGACGACTGAAGGGTATAAATAGTCGTGGTAGCCGAGTGCCGGGTTTACTAATCCCGTTATGTAAGTCAGGTCGGCATCGGGGCTGCTGATCTGAACAGCGTACGCATCGGTAACCATGTTGGTGTAGAAAAGCTCGAAACAGCAGCCATCTCCTTCCTCACTGGCAGGCGCAGATTTAAGAGAGGTAACAATGTCGTCACAGTCTGTCGGTTCAGGGTCCGAGCAATCGATGAGTTCCAGCATAAGCTCGTCGCTGGTGTCAAAACAGCCGGTAGTATTGTTATAGACAGTCAGGGTGTACGTTCCACTCATCGTTGCGATGATGAAAGGATCATTACTGAAGGGGGCTCCGTCTTTCGTCCACTGGTAACTGTACGTCGTGCCTGCTGGTGGCACGGGGCCGGGGATCGTATCCGGAATACAGGCTTCGTAACATCCGGTAGGGACAATGCAGAGGTCTGGTAAGGGATTGATCGTTACCTGGTCGGTTCCGGTGCATCCTGAGATCGGATCGGTAGCGACAACGGTGTAGGTTCCTGCTGCAAAAACGAAAATGCTCGGGCCGGCGGCTCCGGTGTTCCAGGTGTAGTTGAGGTCGGGGTCGAAGTTGACAACTTCGAGGAGTGAACCGGTGCCTTCACAGGCATCTCCAGCCGTGATCTGAGCGTCGGGCGCGGGGCTGACGGCCTGGGTCACGGTAATCAGGCTTTCAGACGTGCAATTATAACCGTTGCTGGTTACCTGAAGAAGGATTGTTTGCACCGGGAAGGAAGGGTGGAAGTTAACGGTAAAGTCGCTACTCGTTCCGGTCGCACCGGTTTCCTGATTAGTCCAGAGGTAAGTATGTCCGCCACCGGCCAGGGCTGTCAGGGTGGTTGAGCCGTTGTCACAGATGTAGGGATTGCCCAGCCATGAAGCATCCGGTAGTGGGATAAGTTGAACTTCGACAGGGTCGACTATCGTTTGGCAGCCGTCTGAAGTCGTCAGCGTCACGCCGTAAGTGCCTGCCGCATCCACAACAATGCTGTTGCCAGTAGCTCCGGTAGACCAAAGATAGCTGAGACCGGGCACTAGGTCTACGGAGAGCGTCGTCTCTTCACCGTCACAAATAATCAGGCCGTTGGAGGCAGAGATATTGTCTGTAGCGGGAACAGGGAAGACCGTAATTACCTGACTGAAGGTGTCTAGGCAGCCGGCGCTGTTCTCGGTGACGAGGGTTACGGTGGAACTGTCCGAACCTCCCGTCGGGAGGAAGGTATGCTGCGGGGTGTTACCCACAAAACTTGCTCCGTCACCAAAATCCCAGTGCCAGGAAATTACGTTGGTCCCCGTGCCGATAAACATGGCTGGCTGGCCATAGCAGACCGGGTTAGGATCAACTGTGAATGCGGAGTCGGGCAAATCCGTTACTTCTACGGTCATCGTGGCGATACTCCGGCAGCCTCCGTCCATGACGGTGAGTGTGACGGTATAAACGCCGTTATCGGAGTAAGTGTAAGATGGGTCTGAGAGCGTACTCGTTCCTGATCCGTCACCGAAGTCCCAGTCGTACGTTACGGTTGGGGGCGGGGTGCCGCCAATGAAATCGCTCAGGTTTTCAAAGACGACCGTTCCGCACTCTTCCCGCTTATCGAAGTCCGCAAAAATCGGATTTACCACCTTGAGATTAAGGGTCTCTCCGCAGAGAATAGAGTCAGCCTTGAAGATTTCGTCAATTACCTGTTGACCCGTAGCGGGGTCGAGGGTATAGGTCGTGTCGTAATCATAAGCCCAGTTGCTGATGGTGTGAAACAAATCGTAGGTACCTACGCCCGGAAGCCTGATACTCAGCGAATCGTTGGCAACAAGTGGATCGCCCCCAAAGGCAACGGTGGTTGCCCCCAGGAAATCCCAGCTGAAGTTGGACGCCGCAATGCTATCCGTTCCGAAGGTGGCTACGAGGTCGATAATGTCGCAGTCTGGCGTACGGTTAGTAGCCGTAAAGGTGTGAATCATCGTGAGGGAATCAAGACGGTACGGAGGCCCACAGCAAAGCTCCTGACGGATGAAAATCGGATCGGAAAGCTCAACGCAGCCGTTGGGGTCTACCACCTGAGCCCGGTAGGTAAAGGTTTTTACTTCGTCCGTCCAGACGTGCATGAAGGTGGTGTTTCCGGTCGCCGCCGGCCCCTGAGAGTCGCCGCCACAAAACCATTCGATGGTGTTTGCCGCATCGGTGGATGCCGTGAGGACCGGATCGACAGGATAGGGTGGGCTGTTAACGCAGATGCGCCTGCTGTGGGGAGTGCTTATCTGTACGTCGGGGCCGTCCACTTCTTCAACGCGGTACCGCGCTACGCCGGTACAACCATTTTCGTCGGTAGTGAATACAACATAACTGCCAGGTTCGGTGACGGTGATGGTTGCTGTCGTACCAATGCTTCCGGTTGGGGCCTGGCCGGCAGCCCAACGTATATCATCGAAGGTGCCCCCGCTTACGGTAAGGTCTGTACTGCCTCCCGGGCAAAGACTGCCCGATTGGGTAATAACCGGCTCGGCTGGCTCCGTAAGGGTAAGGTCGAATTCAAGGGTGGTATCCTGACCACAAAGCGATAAGACCAGTTCAATGGTCGCTGCCGTTCCCGGCGCATTGTTCCATTGGATGGTTGCCATTGGCCCGTCCGCGCCCGCAACGACACTGCCTGCAATTTCGGGAGAAACGCTCCAGGCGTAGGACGTGCCTGCGGGCTGAGGGACATCTATGCTGTAGTCGGCTTCGCTGTTGGTGCACGCCCCGGGGCCGGTAATGACTGCGGGAGAGTTGAAGCCCAGTGCCGAAACCATATGTGTTGCCGGGTTGGATAGGCAGAATGGTGCACTTTGGTCATAGCCCACTACGCTGACGACCGCGTTGTCACTTGTTATTTCCAGGGTTGCGTTCGGGCCTCCCTGGCCAAGTGTAACGGAGCCGGTGCCGGCGGATACCGACCAGAAGTAATAATAACCAGGTGTGGGGCTCGCTACTGAATAAACAACGGGGTCACCGATGCAATAAGTGGTTGGCCCGCTAATGGTGGGGTCAACAGCCTCGCGCACGGAAACGGTGATGGTCCGGCTGCTGACGCAGTAATCTTCCGGGTTTACCACGTCTACGGAAATGGTGTAGTTGCCAGGGCCGGGCAAATCAGCCCATTCAACGGTATAGGTGGGCTGGCCCGTTGATTCAAATCCGGGATGGCCAACGATAGACCAGTTAAAGGTGGCACCAACGTCGATGTTGCTTGTTCCGCTGAAGAAAGTAGAACCATTGACACAAGCCGGGTTGGGCGAGGCACTAACGGTGAAATCACCTAGTACGGTTACGGTCAGCTCCGCCTTTCCGGTACAGTCACTTCCGGAATGCCCGGGGAGTCCGGCAAGGAAATCACTTTCGTATTCTACGGTTATGGTGTATTCTCCCGGCTCGGAAGGCCAGGTGATGCTTGCGGTGTGTCCGGTAATGGACCCGTTGATGGTGCCTCCACTAACCGACCAGTTGTAGAGCGTGGTCATCCATTTAGGTAGCTCGTAATTCGCCGTTTCGTTACGGCAAACTTCGGTGGGGCCACTTATGTCCTCTTCCGAGGAAATGATCGGAACCACGATGGTGGTAGGGACCGGGCAGTAGTCGACGTCGCAGCCAAGTGCCTGCAGGCTTACGGTTCCGCTGGGTCCGCTGTGCCAGATTACGCAAACGGTGTCCACGTCTTCGAAGTCTCCAACGATCTCGAAATCGCCGGTGAAAGACCAGGTGTTTTCGGCGCAGTTGGTAAAGTCAGACCAGTATTTGGAGGTGTCTCCTTCGCACAGGGTGGAAAGACAGTAAATGGGCGGGCCGGGCAGCGGGTCGATCTCGATCTCGTAACTGATGGAGTCGGTACAGCAACACGCCTGACTACCGTCGGGGTTAAGGCCACCGTCGGAGGTGGCAACTAAAGTAACGGTGTAGGTACCCGCGGTTTCGTAAACGTGGGTAGGGTTGGTGGTGTTAATGGCGGTACTCCCGTCGCCGAAATCCCAGTCGTAACTTGCGGAGGGGCCGGAAACCACGTTGGTGAAGGTAACCGGCTGATCAAGACAGGCAACACCCAGAAAGGTGAAGTCAGCCACCGGAGCAGGAGTAAGGTTTACACACCAGGTACGGGTTTCTATCAGGTTGCCGTTGTCGTCGTAGATGTCGACGCTGAGGTCGGCGAAGCCGAGCGCTCCCCAGGAAACATTGATCTGTCCGGGGAGGCCGGGGGAGGGATCCACCGTACCGTTGGTTGCGGTCCAGTCGTAGGCAGCATCCGGGTTCTGGGCGAAGAGATAAGTGGCCGTACTGTTTTCGCAGGCCGAAATGCACTCCGTTTCCTGCTGCTCTCCGGTAGGGTCGACGGCGGTCAACGCGTCGAGGTCAACCAATCCGCAATCTGGCTTTGCGCATTTTATGGTAAGGTGAACCGCCTGAACTCCGATGAACTGCGCTGTGCCGTCGGGGCCAGTGACAAACACCTCGAGGTAGATGGTGTCCTGCGGGCCACAACAGAACTCTTCGGTGGCGAAGGAAGTGAAGGAGAAATTACCACGTTCGTCGACCATGAAGCATTCCGAGTTGATATTGCCCCGTACGAAGTATTCAACTCCGGCGGGAATATCGTCCTCGATTACGTTGCCGATGAAGCCTCCGCCCACGAAGGGGACGCAGAGGATGTCTGGCGGGAAGTCCTGCGTATCCTGGGCGCTGGCGCTGGTGCAAAGCAGGGATAAGAGGAGCAGGGTAAGCGTCGTAATCCGGTTAAAGTGCTGCATGATGGGATGGGTTAAGTGAACGTAACTACCTCCTTATCAAAGTTTAGTCCCATTTCTTACCCAAGTACAGCCGGAAAAGACTTCTGCAGTTTCGGTTTTAAGACTATCTGGCTGGAAATGAAGCTTCTGGCGGCCTGATCGGAGGGGAGGTTAAGGCTCCGGGGTGCAGCGTTCGTTTGTCCTCCCCGCTTGCTCCCTGATCCTTCGGCCCTGCACCTGCGGCCGCGCCCTAAAGAGGCAGAGCGGCAGGGCAAAAAACACTTCCCTTAAAAAACCTTTGTCACTTCCCAAATAGTGCGTACTTTTGCGGCTCAATTAGCAATCCCCTCCGTACCACCAAGCACAGCTACATGGCAAATATCGGTAAAGTAAAGCAGGTCATCGGCCCCGTCGTCGACGTAGATTTCAGTGGAGAAGGCAGCAGCCTTCCCGCCATCCTCAACGCCCTTGAGATCACTCGCCCCAACGGCGAAGTAATCGTTCTGGAAGTGCAACAGCACCTTGGCGAAGATTCTGTACGCACCATTTCCATGGAGGCCACCGACGGCCTTACCCGTGGCACTCAGGTTTCTGATACAGGTCGTGCCATCGCGATGCCCGTTGGTGACGCCATCAAAGGTCGTCTCTTCAACGTAGTAGGTGAGCCGATCGACGGTATGCCTGCCGTACCTAAAGGTGCCGATGCGCGCCCTATCCACAACGCCCCTCCCAAGTTCGAGGACCTGGCTACCGACAAGGAGCCCCTCTTCACGGGTATTAAAGTAATTGACCTTATCGAGCCTTACACCAAAGGTGGAAAGATCGGTCTTTTCGGAGGTGCCGGTGTAGGTAAAACGGTTCTCATTCAGGAGCTGATCAACAACATTGCTGTAGGTTACGAAGGTATCTCCGTATTCGCAGGTGTTGGTGAGCGTACCCGTGAGGGTAATGACCTTCTCCGTGAGATGTTGGAATCCAACATCATCCGTTACGGAGAGGAGTTCATGCATGATATGGAAAAAGGAGGTTGGGACCTCTCCAAGGTTGACATGAAGGAACTGGAAGAATCCAAAGCCACCTTCGTGTTCGGTCAGATGAACGAGCCTCCCGGAGCCCGTGCCCGTGTAGCGCTTTCCGGTCTTACCATTGCGGAGTACTACCGCGACGGTGACCTGAGCGACCCAACCGGTGGCCGTGACATCCTCTTCTTCGTAGACAATATCTTCCGCTTCACGCAGGCCGGTTCCGAAGTATCCGCCCTCCTCGGCCGGATGCCTTCAGCGGTAGGTTACCAGCCTACGCTGGCAACTGAAATGGGACTGATGCAGGAACGGATTACTTCTACTAAGCGTGGATCCATTACTTCCGTTCAGGCGGTATACGTACCTGCGGATGACCTTACTGACCCCGCTCCGGCAACAACGTTTGCTCACCTTGACGCAACAACGGTACTGAACCGTAAGATCGCTCAGAAAGGTATTTACCCGGCGGTGGATCCTCTGGATTCTACCTCGCGGATCCTTGATCCGGCCATCATCGGCGACGAGCACTACAACACTGCCCAGCGTGTAATCAACATCCTGGCCCGTTACAAAGAACTTCAGGATATCATTGCCATCCTCGGCCTTGACGAACTGAGCGAAGACGACAAACTCGTCGTATCCCGCGCACGTCGCGTAGAGCGCTTCCTTTCTCAGCCGTTCCACGTTGCTGAGCAGTTTACTGGTCTCAAAGGAGTTTTTGTTGACATCAAAGACACCATCAAAGGTTTCAACATGATCCTCGACGGTGAAGTAGATAAGTACTCTGAGAACGCTTTCAACCTCGTTGGTACCATTGAGGATGCCATCGCTAAGGGCGAAGCCGAATTAGCTAAAGCGTAATTAGTATTTTGGTTCGTTGGTATTTTGGTTCGATGGTAACGACCCAAACTGCCAACGAACCAACGAACCAAAATACCAACGAACCATGAACATCTCCGTTCTAACCCCCGATCACACGATTCTTACCGGTAAGATTGTAAGCGTTACCCTCCCGGGTGAAGAAGGCTCTTTCCAACTGCTGAACAATCACGCTCCTCTCGTCTCCGCCCTCTCCGGAGGAAAGGTTACGGTGCAAACGGGAGCTGGCGAGTACCAGTTTTACGACGAAAAAGCCAAGGCGATGACCGAAGCTTCTTCTGCCACCCGTGTGCTCACCTTTACCATCGACCGTGGTTTTGTTGAAGTATTGAACAACGAAATCAACCTGTTGGTACAGGGCGCACGGAACCTGAGGTAAACAATTACGGGCCTGGCCCGCGGAAACCTGAATCCCCGATCGGTAGTGTGCTGGTCGGGGATTTTTTTTGTCGGCATACCGTCGGCGGGTGTACAGCTCATGGGTGAAATAGTGTGTATCACGAGATGCACGGATCCCCCTCTCCCCCGGCCCCCAGGGCTAACGCATACTATCTAGAAAAACTTTATCACGGGCCTTATCGGACCACATCGCTCGCATTCGTTTATGCTTAACACCAGCTTTACTGGGTCCATCAGCGTGTAAATTGATACTCATT
>NZ_VOXD01000047.1 GCF_008014675.1 Neolewinella aurantiaca
ACAGGTACTAAATGCTATCCGGAACAAACTATGTAGAGCGATCTACGCTTGCCACGAAAACAAAGTTATGTATGAAAGAAAGTTGCAAGCTTCTTTGGTTATCTCATAGCAATCGCAGGTGCAAAGCAGGTTTCCGGAAAGGTCCTGTCTTCTATAATTGCTTTTCGATGGTTCTCATGCCTTGGTTTGCATAAAACTACATCTTCCCCGACGGATTGGGGAGTTGTGCGCTGAAGACGCTCGGGTGCGTTGAGTCACGCGACTTGAAGTTGCTTTTCCCTACTGTTCACCAGAGGAGAAGGCGACCGGGCGGCGGCCTTGCCTCTTCAACCATTTTTGCACCTGCGGCCCCGCCCGGAAAAATATGTCGTTACGGTGTTCTTACCCGGGTGGTCTCCTGAATCCAACAGCCGACGGTAAAGCTTTGTCCTTCCTTGATTCCCCGCTGGAAGATGTCGGATTTCGAAGGCATGTACTGGGTGTAGCGGTTGATGAGGTTGTTGGCTTTGCCGGCCAGGTCGGGCTGGATGCGTTTCGCCTGTTGCCATTTGTCGATAGCGGGCCAGGTAACGATCTGGGAGTCGAACCCGGTGCCCGGGCCGCAGAGGGGGCCGGAGCTGGCGTACAAGGTGCCGATCAGCATGTACGGCTCGCCGGAGGATGGATCGGCTTCGGCAGCTTTACGGGCAAAAGAGCGTGCCTGGCTGAAGCTGCGTTTGTGGCTGTAGTACACTTTGGCAACGTACATGTAGTAGCGTCCCTTTTTCTCGGCGTCATCGGTGCCTTCTGCGGCAGCGGTGAAGTTCTCGATGGCGCAGTCGTAATCTCCCGACTCAAGGCAATCAAAGGCTTTCTTCAGGTCTGACGGGCCGGAGGCAACGACGCGGCAGTTGGTTTCGTAGGCCTGCTTGAGTTCGTCGAACTCAGGAGTTCCCTCGGCGCATCCTCCGTAGCGGAGGCGGGAGTAGGCCGTGAGGATGGCGTCGCAGTTCGTTGGGTCTTCTTTGTAGTCGGCGTAATACTGATCGATGAAGTACTGGCAGTCGTAAAAACCCTGAACGGTTTCGAAATAACGGAGTGTTTCCGGAGCGTAGTTCTCGATGGCCTGCCACGGTTCGCAGCCGGCTCCGCTGCATTCTTCCATTCCTTTGGCAAGGCGGGTTTTCAGCGCAGTAGTGATCATTTTGGCTTCTTCGATCTCGATTTTACCCTCCCGGTGTTGTTCCACCACGAGTTTCGACATCGGGTTGATGACGAAGTAATTGAGTTTTTCAGCGCCATCGATTTCGATGCTTTCTTTGAACAGGGCGTAGATCTCGTCGTCTGTAGCCGAGCCAGGGTAGGTGTAGTAACTGTCGAAGCCCTGAATAGCCGCCATGTAACCGTCGCCGGGATAGCAGCGGCGGGCTTCCTGGTAAAGCATGAGGATGGTGTCTCCGTATGCTTCTTTATTGGCGGGCATTTCTTTGATGAGATCGTTGTAGAACGCGATTCCATCGGTGTAAACCGTGGCCCGTTTTCCGTCGGCAGCCGGGCTCGTGGCGTATACTTTACGCCAGGTTCTCATGGCCTCCTTCATCTCTTTGGCTTTGAGCATCTGCCGGTAGATCACGTAGTTGGTCTCTGCGTCGTCGGGGTTTCTTGCGTCGGAGAACTTGGCGCAGGGGCTCAGATTCTCATCCGTTGCGGGTTTGGGAGTTGTAGTTTGTGGGGTAGTGGTCGTAGTGGTATCTGGCCCGGCAACCTTTGGTGTACAGGCAAAGGCAGTAAGAGCAACAAGGGCACAGAGCAGGATTCTGGAGATCAAAAAGTGGTTCATAAGTAGCCGGTAGGTTGGTTGTATATAGTATAAAGATGCGAAAGCCTTGTGATGTTGGTGAACTTGGACGAGAAAAACGCATTATTTTTGCGGCCGGATCGCCAGAGTGATCAAGCCTGAGATTTTTCAGGAACCTTTCGCTCCGGCAAAATACGCCCTTCGTTTTTCAACAGTCCCCAAATCCAAAATGAAAAAACACAACTTCTTTGCCGGCCCGGCAATCCTCCCCGCTCCAGTTCTGAAACAGGCCGCAGAGGCTGTAACTGATTTCGAAGGCATGGGCCTGTCCATCCTCGAGATCAGCCACCGCTCCAAGCCTTTTGTCGCTGTTCTCGACGAAGCCGAATCTCTGGTTCGTGAGCTACTGGGCGTATCTGACGAGTTCGCTGTTCTCTTCCTCACCGGAGGAGCCAGCTCTGAGTTTTACCTCACGGCCATGAATCTGCTCAACGAAGATGAGACTGCCGGGTACATCGATACCGGTGCCTGGTCTGCCAAAGCCATCAAAGAAGCCAAATTGTTTGGTGGGGTAGAGGTAGTTGCCAGCAGCAAAGACCAGAACTACAACTACATCCCGGCAAATATCGAGGTTCCTTCCGGGCTTAAGTACCTCCACATCACGAGCAACAATACCATCTTCGGTACGCAGTTCAAAGAGTGGCCCGAAACCGATGCGCCGCTGGTTGCCGATATGTCATCTGACATCTTCAGCCGCCGCCTGCCGCTGGAGAAGTTCGGTGTCATCTACGCTGGAGCACAAAAAAACATGGGCCCGGCAGGTGTTACTCTCGTAATCGTCCGCAAAGACCTCCTCGGTAAGGTTAAGCGTGAGCTTCCTTCTATGCTGGACTACCGCACCCACATCGCCAAGAACTCCAGCTTCAATACCCCTCCCGTTTACCCGATCTACGTCTCTATGCTGACCCTCCGTTGGGTGAAAGAGCAGGGTGGCGTTGAAGCGATGGAGAAGAAGAACGAAGCCAAAGCGAAGTTGCTTTACGACGAAATCGACCGCAACCCTAAATTCAAAGCGTCCGTCGAGGCCGGTGCCGGCCGTAGTGTGATGAACGTATGTTTCCTGCCTACGAACCCCGATGACCTGGAGCCTTTCGTTGAGGCAGCTACTGCCGCAGGTTGCGTCGGCATCACCGGGCACCGTTCGGTCGGTGGCTTCCGTGCCAGCATTTACAATGCTATGCCGATCGAAAGCGTGCAGGTATTGGTTGATGTGATGAAGAACTTCTAGAGTTCCGAAGAACAGAAGCTTCGTTTTCGTCGAAGTTAACCGACCGTTCGTCGATAAACAGGCCTTTCGGGCGTTATGGCCTTGTTAAATAATGGAGTATTTGTTATCTTTCGTATCGAATCCAGTAAACCCTCTTCCACATGTCTTCCCGCAATAAAATTTGGTTTTCAGTTTCTCTTGTTGTGCTACTGACCCTAAGTGGTCTGAGCTTCGGTTTCCTCGTTGGCCAGAGTCAACAGGCCCAGGCAAAAAAAGCCCAGGAGAAAATCCAGATTATGACGGAGCAGGTGAAGGCGCAGGCCAGCGGAGCCCTGGTAAACAAGGGCGCTGACGCCATCCGCCGGATACTGATCAAGTAAAAGATTAATAGACCTTTTAATGACGGTCCACTTCGCTCCTGCGTTGTGGGCCGTTTTCGTTTTTTTACATAAGAGCTTTTCTCATTGCCTTCGTTCCAAAGGGTGGTTTTACCTTAGCAAAAAAAAGATGACTACTTACCTGGCCCTCCTTTGCGACCTCGACGGAACCCTCGCCAATTCCGAGCCCCAACATTGCTCCGCCTGGCTCGAAATGCTTCACGAAGACTACCAACTGGATTACGATGAGCACTGGTTCGAGCAATGGATCGGGACCAGTGACAGGGTAGTAGCCGACTGGGTGATCAAGGAACACCAACTCGCGGTAACCCAGCAAGGCCTGATTGACGGGAAGCAAAAACGCTTTCACCACCTGGTGAAAACCGCAGGGGAGGGATTTCCCGGAGTCGCGGAAGAGCTTGGTAAAATTGCAGAACATTTTCCTATCGCCATCGCGACCAACAGTGGCCGGGCAGACACCGACGTCGTCATTCCCGCCCTGAGCCTCGATCGGTTCACCAATGTCGTCGTGACGGCTACCGATGTGAAGAACATGAAGCCGGCTCCGGATATTTATTTGCTGGCTGCCGAACGCCTTGGGGTCCATGCCGGTGCCTGCATCGCCATCGAAGACAGTAAACCCGGAGGAGAGGCGGCCAAAGCCGCAGGCTGCTACCTGATCGGCCTGAACGACGGGGTAGATATGGCCGACGAAATTGTACACGACAATGCCGGGGCCCTGGCCCGTGCACGTGAAATATTGAGCACGGTGTATGTTTGATTGAAAGCGAGCTGCCGCCACGCAGTGAGTGTTTGCACCGGATTGTTTTCAGGGCGCGGCCGCAGGTGCCGGCAACGTTATGAGGCACGGTTGCCCGGCACTATTCCAGTACACTGAGCAGCCACGGGCGCTCGGTGCAGGGATCGGTGGTAAGTATTTTTTGCCTTAGCTGCTCTTTGCCCTTCTTGTCTCCCGGGGCGAGCCTGATGACGGCGTTTGCCAACTGGAAAATGTTACGGTAATTCTGCAGGTGATAGCCAACGCGTTTTCGCCGGGTAAGGAGCTTTCTCGTGCTGCCGATGTGCGAATGCAAGAGCGTGTAACTGTCTTGCCGGAAGTAAATCTTGAGTTGCATCACCCTTGCTGTGAGGTGGTGGATGAAATCTTTGAAGTCGGCCTGCTGGAGGTGGTAAAGTGCCTCGCCATCCTGGCCGGTGGCCAGGGCAAGCCGGGCTCGGCCCAGAGCGAGTACTTCGCTGCCTCCCTTTTCTGGTAGCTGACTTTGGTGAGTGTCCAGAAATCCGGCAGCCCAGTCTATTTCTTTGAGCCGAATGGCCAGCCCCAGAATATTGTTGAAGGCGAAAACGCTGAGTCGCCCCCGGTCGTGCAGAAGGCCCAGCTGCAGCCCGAGTTTATAGAGCACGAAGGTTGCTTCGATGGCGGGTTCTGAACCGGTGTTTGCGCGGCGGAGACCGTAATTGATCGCCATGAGCATCAGGTTCCTGCGGTCATCGGTGGGGAGCTGATGATGGAACTCAACCAGTTGATCGGTGACCTGGGTGAAGGCGGTTTCTGCCTCAGTCGGTTCGTCGAGCTGGAGCCTGGCTACCAGGTAGAACAGCCGGATGAACGGATCGTCGCGGTAAGGTTTTTGGTTGGCGGCTTCCAGGATATGGTCAAAGCGTGGTATCTCGTAGTTGTCGGTCGTTTTATGGAGGCGTTGATGCGCAATGGTCATGCATGCCTGCCGGAGACGAAGCGCGATGATGTACTTCTCGAGCTTGTGCTCGGGAGAGAGGTAGTCTACTTTACCGCCGCGGGAGGCGGCGAGGTCGAGATCATACTGATCTACGGCCAACTGGTATTCGAGGTGGAGGCGATCTGTGCCGCCGATGGGGCTGGGGCGGTAGCGTTTCAGGCGGGTGCGGCGGTGGTTGTCGAGGTCGCGTTCCCGGTAAGCTTTCATCAGGAAAGCATCGGGCGCGTTGTCGTCGCGGTGAAAAGTATCCCAGGCCAGGAAGGCTTCCAGCCGTTTCAGCAGTTGGTGCTCCAACTGACGATGCCTCGCAGCATCGAACACCGGAGCCTCCGGGTAGACAGCGGCAAACTCGGTTTCAGGAGGTGGCAA
The DNA here is from genome assembly GCF_008014675.1 of Neolewinella aurantiaca. Lineage (GTDB taxonomy): Bacteria > Bacteroidota > Bacteroidia > Chitinophagales > Saprospiraceae > Neolewinella > Neolewinella aurantiaca. The sequence goes on from NZ_VOXD01000047.1 coordinate 5,551, forward strand.
TTCCTCACTTTTCCGGCGCAGGCGGAAGAGTACCCGGCAGTCCTCTCTGCGGTTGTGGAGGTCTGCCGACAGCCATAATGTGACCCGGTTTGCTTCCGTAGGACTTAAATTGTGGATGATCTGTTGGAGGAGGGACAATCAGGAATGATTTTAGATTCAACAATATTAGCTAATATTCTACAACTATTCTATTTAAAACGTGCCTTGCATCCTGCGGCCGCGCAAAATTGATTCAACAATGGAGGTAAAATGTACTTGGTTCAGGCCCGAAAGACCCTGATCATTGTAGGGTCAAAAGGTTCTTCTGCGGAACAACCTCGCTTTAAACAATCGAAATCTTATCCCATGCGTATTCTACTAGCTTTATTTGTTTGCTTCTTTGCCTCCTGGCTGCCCGGGCAGTGCATCGATGTTCGGGTCGATTCCGTCTTTTGCCTCGGCAACGGCGAATACGGTATTCTCTTCGACGTGGAGGGAACCGGCAACGAAGGATGGGTAATTGACAGTGCCTTCATCAGTGGCAGTTATTTTACCGACGAAATCTTTCAGCTTGATGGATTAGAAGGCCACGAAACCTCTCTCGTGTTTCGTGACGCTGTCGATGCCAACTGTACTTTTGAAGTTTTGGTGCAACGCCCGGATGGGTGCAATACGACCGATCCTTGTTTCGGATTCGAGATGACACTGGAGTCTACTCCCGGTAGCTGCGGATCGGGCATTCGTGTAGGAGTTTCTCCCTCCGACATCGGAATCGTGGATTCTCTCGTGGTTCTGGGATGGACCGGTGTGGTAGTATGGGAGGGTGTCATTCCCATTTCTCCTGGTTATGTTGAATTTGATAATCTCCCTCCCGGCGACTATATCGCTTCGATAACGATCAACGGGTCTTGCTCGTTAGCGGAAGAGTTTACCATCGTGCAATCTGCTGACTGCGGTTCGATCTCCGGCTTTACCTGGCTCGATGAAATCGAAAACGGCCTGCGGGATCCCGACGAAATTGCGCTGGAAGGCGTAGAAGTGAACCTGGTGAGTGCCTCCGATTTTAATGAAGTAATCGCCACCCAGGTAACTACCGCTAACGGCTATTTTTTCACTAATGTAGTACCGGGGGATTACGTGCTCCTTTTTGACCCTCAAGCAGGAAATACGCCTACTACCTACCAGGTTGGTAGCGATCCTGCAGTGGATAATGATGTAAGCCCGGACTATGCTACGGAAACGATCACCGTAGGGGCGGATGACGCCGTGGTGAACATAGACGGAGGTTTTCTCCCTGCTCCCTGTTCGGTGGTTGTGAACACGATTGATGTAATATGTAGCGGTGGTTTTGATGGCTTCATTTCAGCGGATCCGACCGGAACGGCTCCTTTTACCTTTCTTTGGAGCACCGGGAGTACTACGGCTACGCTGCAAGGAGTTCCTGCCGGTACCTATTTCGTAACGGTTGTTGATGCAACCGGTTGTGAGAGTGTAGGTACTGCAGTAATTGAAGAGGCATCTGACCTGACGGTAGCCGTCAGTGAAGTAGGCAGCAGTTGTGATGATTCGAACGACCACTTTCTTACGGCATCCGTTCAGGGAGGTGTCGCTCCGTACACCTACGAATGGACAGTGGAAGGAGATTTCTTTCCGGTTTGTACTTCAGTAAACTGTGATGATCCCAGCCCCGGCGAGGATTACGTCCTTACGGTGACCGATGCGAATGGTTGCACGGTCAATGTCTGGTGGAGGGTGAGCGGAGTCCGTACAACCATCGACTTCTTTTCCCCCTTCTACCTCGGGTGCGACGGGAACGCGGTAACCATCTCAGTTGGTGATTCCACAGATTACGAATACACCTGGGTTTCCCCTTCGGGCATTTCCCTGACGGGGTACACCATTGAAGCCACCGAGACCGGAACGTATACTGTGACGGGGACTTCACCGGACCATGACTGTGCACTGTCTGGCGAAGCGATTGTGCTTCCTGCGCCAAGTCTGCCTCAAATCACGTTGCAAAGAATAGATTCAACTGAATGTGGATTCGGTCAGTGTGTCTATCCTTTGGTTTCCGGCTCTCCAAACCAGAATATTTCCGCCAGTTTCACCTGGTACGGGCCCGATGGGAACGTTTACCAGACCGACGGAGGCTGGCTCTGTACCGAAGAAACCGGACTTTTTATCCTTGTAGTAGAAGGACTTTGTGATACCGCTACACTTTCCATCGATCTCAATACCAGCATGGAATGTGCCGACCTTAACGGTACCGTTTATATCGATGACGCGGGCAACTGTAGCTTCGACGCCGGAGACCTCCCCGCCGCAGGTATTCTGGTCCACATCGCCAGTACCGACGGCACCCGTAATTACTACGCAATATCCGATGCAAACGGACAGTACGGTCAGGAAGTAGAAACGGGAGAGTACACCGTAACACCCGTGGTCGATCCCACCCGTCCTTTCGGGCAGTGTGATCCTGCCGCTACAGTAACCGTAGTTGCCGGGCAACCCAATCAGGCTGACGTATTCCTGCCGGTCCTGATTAGCTGCCCCTTGCTGACGGTGGATGTATCCATGCCTTTCCTCCGCCGCTGTTTCCTGAGCTGCGCCTACATCGAGTACGAAAACGAAGGCTCTGCGATAGCGGAGGATGCGCAGTTGGTGGTGACGCTGGATCCGATGTTCGTTGGTGTGGATCCGAGCATTGTACCCTCCATGGTCAACGGCAACACCTACACCTTCGACCTTGGTGACCTGCCGCCCTTCGCCAGCGGCCGTATCTACTTCAATTTCACGGTGAGCTGTGACGCTGAACTCGGTCAGGCCCACTGCCTCGAGGCAGAAATTACGCCCAACGACATCTGTACGCCACCGGAAGACTGGAACGGTGCCCTGGTGAGTGTCGACCCCGGCAGTTGTGATGGAGACGAAGTAACGTTCCGGATTGCAAACATCGGAGACAACCCTATGTCGGTTCCCCTGAGCTACGTAGTGGTGGAAGACGGAATCATGATGACGCCTCAGCCCCAGATTGAAGAGGAACTCGGCCCCGATGAAGTATTTACCATCTCTTTGCCAGCTAACGGACAAACCTACCAGGTGATCACCAATCAGGAGCCCAACGCTCCCGCTTCGGTTACGCCTACGGCTATGATCGAAGGCTGTTCGACCAGCCCGGTAAACGGAGGTACAACCGGTTTTGCCAACATCCTCTCTCTGGGCAATGGCTTCCCGTCGGAAGCCGTCGTTTGCCTCGAGAACGTAGGCGCGTACGATCCCAACGATAAGAATGGTTACCCTCTCGGGTTCGGAGCAGAAAACAACATCGCCGAAGGAACCGAACTGCGGTACGCTATCCGTTTCCAGAACACAGGAACAGATACAGCTTTCAACGTAGTTATTCGGGATACGATCAGCCATGCGCTTGATCTGAGCACTTTCAAGGCCGGGGCCTCCAGCCACGATTACACCGTCAGCATCGATAGTCAGCGGGTGGTAACCTTTACCTTTGCCAACATCATGCTTCCCGACAGCAACGTAAACCTGCTCGCCAGTCAAGGAGTAGTGAACTTCACCATCGACCACAGCCCCGAGCTGGAACCCGGAGATTACATCTTCAACAATGCCGCGATTTACTTCGACTTCAACGAGCCGGTGATCACTAATACGAGCAGCCATCGCATCGACATCGAAGGCCTGCCCGTTGGTGTCCGCGCGCTGCGCGCGCAGGAGGTCAGTCTGCGGGTGTACCCGAACCCCTCCAACGGAGTGCTGCAGCTGGAGATACCCAATAACGACGTTCAGTTCAGCGATGTACTGTCTGTGACCGATCTCTACGGCAGCCAGTTGGCGCAGACCACCTACGGCCAGATCGGTTCAGGATGGGATGTCCGGTCGTTGCCTGCAGGTTACTACCTCGTTGTTGTGCACGACGAAGCGGGCCGCCCTAAGGGCCGCGCAGGATTCGTAATCGCTCAGTAAGCGTTCGTGTTATTTGTCTGGCAAGAGCTGCGGAAGAAAAGTCTTTCGCAGCTCTTGCTGTTTTTAGTTGACGGCTAAAGACGGGGCTGCCGGAACGATGAATAAAAGCGAATTATACCTTATCTTACGATAGCAACGATTACGGGGCGCGAACGCAGGTGCTATACGGGTTTTTGGGGAATTCCCCGCCTTCCGGGCCGCAACCCTCCGGCTAAATCAGCCCGGTACGCACTTTCCGAACGAGGAAAGGCAATTATTTTCTTCCCATTTGCAGGGGTGAAAATAAATAGATTAAACAATCAATTCATTTTAAAGGTGTTTGGTGACGTTTTTAGGTAGTATGATGAACAGTTTAATTTATTTTAGTTTCAACAAAATTAAAAAAGTGTCCTTGGCTACTTGTGGTTGAATCCTGATTATTGTAACGTGGGAGAGACTGTCTTCCACTAAACGTTGCCAATAATCATATCCCATGCGTTACATAACCCTGCTTTTCTTATCCTTTCTCTGCACCTGCGGCCTCGCCTCTAACCTATCCGCTCAGTGTACCATCGACGTCAACATCATCGAAACGATATGTTCCGATGCCGGTGGCCCGAGCTTTTACGTTCGGTTTACCGTGGAGGGGAACGGTGACTCTCTTTGGACTTCACCGACTTTCAACGTCAGCGGGCAGTACAACACGGGGTTTATCTACACCGTTGGCCCATTACCCGGTACTACAGCGGAAAACGTTCTCTTTCAGGATGATACGGATGGCGCTTGCTTTACCGTAATTGACCGGATTGAAGCAGATTGTGTGGTTAACGACTGTGATGATTTCAGTATTCAGGTTTTTCAGGAGGAGATTTTCTTCTGCGAGACCGGCGAAATATGGAACCTGATGCCACTTAACCCCAACTGGCCCGTAGAGGTAGTCGTGACTTCCAGTTTCGGTACTGTTTATTCTCGTACTCTTACGCCTTTGAGCCCAGCCCTGAGCGAATTCTTTGATATAGGATTTTACGAGGTAATCATGACTGATGCAAACGGATGTACTGCGGAGACGGAGTTCTTTGCCGAACCGCATTTCTGCTCAAGTATTGTGGGGCGCAGTTGGCGGGACGACAACAATAACGGTTTGCAAGACCCGGGCGAAGACGTTCCCGTCGATGCTGTTGTGACCCTCATCGGAACAACGGGGCAACCCAACCAGTTCGCACAGGTAGATGTCGCTAACGGTGGCATATTCCGGTTTGACAACCTGCAGGAAGGGGAATACCGGATGGTGATTGAAGGAGGAGAGGGGCTTCCCCTGACTTTCTTTCAGGAGGGAGATGACCGGGGAGCGGATAGCGACTTCCGGCTTAACAACAACTCTACCGATTGGTTTTTTCTGCAGGGTGGAACTACGGAAACCAACTACGACGCAGGGTGGGCTGTGCCGCAGTGCGACAGCCTGGTCGCAAGTATCTATGGTGAACGCCTGGTCTGCGGAGATGCCGAAGTACTTGTGGTAGACGTCCTTGGCCCCACTTTTCCCATTACGGTCGAATTGTTCAACGCGACCACCAACGAGGTGGATAGTAGCCTCGTCGTTGATGCGCCTGAGATGCTTCGCTTTGAAGACCTCACGCCTGGCCCTTACCGGGTGTCTCTCAGCGATTCAGACGGCTGTAACAACAGTAGTTTGTTTTTCGTCACCGAGTTTAACGGTTTAGACGTAACCATCTTTCAGGAGGGTACTTCATGTTTCGGAGAAGATGGAATTACCCTGACGGCCGAAGCATTCGGTAGCGATGGGGTGGCATATAGCTACCTGTGGTCTAACGGAGCCACAACCCAGTCGATCTCGAACGTAGTGGGAGGAGAATTTTACTGGGTTCTGGTCACGGATCCGATCAACGGCTGCGAAGGAGAAGCCGGGCTGGATGTATTCAACGATAATAACGACAGCCTTTCCTTTTTCGGGGGCGAATTCATTTTGCCATGTGATTCAGATTCTGTGTTGGTGGAACCGGATACGATCATCGCAGGATTTACTTATCAGTGGTTCGGGCAGCAAAACGAGATTATTGACAGCCCCTCGTTTTATGCAAGTCGAACCGGATTTTATCAGCTCCGGGCTACCAACGATGCTGGTTGTGCCATCACTGGTTGGGCGTCCGTTATCAGTAATGATCTCGACGATCATTTCATTGAGGTTTATGAGTATGTTCAGGACTCTGCCTGCACAGAGCAAACGTGTTTTGGCCTGGAAACAACCCTGAGCCCGAACTCTGACTTAGATTTCACCATTCTGTGGGAAGGGCCCAGCGATGAGTTCAACCAAATCGCTAATCAAAACCCTTTTCAGTTCATCTGTACGCCCGAACCCGGTCTGTATCAGCTAACAGTGACAACGGAATGTGACACCGTGGTACGGAGTTTCTTCGTTGAGGATTTTCCGGGATGTAGCAGCATATCGGGTAGTCTGTGGATCGACCAGGCGGCAGATTGCGACCTGGACGCGGAGGATACCGCCGTGCCGAGTTACGTCATTATGCTGACGGACCTTACGGGTGATGTGTACTATACCATCTCCGATGCGCAGGGCAATTGGTCGGCCGATCTGCCGCTTGGTACCTATGTGATTGAGCCTACCCTCAATGTGGGCGCGCCGTTCGGTACCTGCTCTCCGCCCGTATCCGTAACGCTGGGCAACAGCCCGGTTACCGGCATCAACATATTCTTGCCCGTTACGGACGACTGCCCGCAACTCACCACCGACGTTTCCATGCCGTTTTTGCGCCGTTGTTTCAGCTCCAACGCCTGGGTGGAATACGAGAACGTTGGTGCCGTCACCGCCGAAGACGCCGAACTCGTTGTAACGCTCGATGATTTCTTCGTCAACGTTACGGCCAACGAAGATTTTACCCGCGATGGCAACACGCTCATTTTTCAACTGGGCGATCTGCCACCCTTCAGTTCCGGCAGGATTCTGTTGTTCTTTGTGGTGAGTTGCGACGCAGTACTCGGCCAGGCACACTGTGTGGAGGCAAACATCAAGCCGGATGCACCCTGCGGCGAAGTTGAAAACTGGAACGGAGCCCTCGTCACCGTCGATGCCCTCGGTTGCGACGGAGACAGCGTAACCTTCCTGGTGACTAACATTGGCGACGAGCAAATGAGCGTCCCCCTGAGTTACATCATCGTTGAGGACGGCATTATGCTGTCGCCAACACCGTTTACCAACGGTCTGCTGGCGCCCAACGAAGCGATGCCAATCACCGTTCCGGCTACGGGCGGCACCTACCACGTGATCACCAATCAGGAGCCCAACGCTCCGGCAGACTCCATGCCGACGGCCGTGATTGAGGGCTGTGAAATCATTGGCGGCAACACCTTCACTACCGGCTTTACCAACATCCTTCCGCTTCAGAATGGTCAACGGACAACCACGGTGGTCTGCCGCGAAAATGTAGGTAGCTATGACCCTAACGACAAGAATGGTTACCCGCTCGGCTTTAATGGCAACAACATCCATGAGGGTACGCGGCTCGATTACGCCATTCGTTTCCAGAACACCGGAACGGATACTGCCTTTACCGTTGTCATCCGGGATACGATCGCTGAATCACTAGACCTGGCGACGCTGAAATTAGGCGCCTCCAGCCACGATTACACCGCTACCCTGGATACCCACCGGGTACTGACCTTCGTGTTTGAGAACATCTTGCTGCCAGACAGCTCGCGCAATCTGGCCGGTAGCCAGGGCGTCGTTAACTTCAGCATCGACCACGATCCGTCGCTGGTGAGCGGAGATGTGATCCTCAACGACGCGGCTATTTACTTCGACTTCAACGAGCCGATCCTGACCAACGTGAGCCGCCATGTAATCGCTAAAGACGGGTTGCCGGTAAGTACCCGCGCTGCGTTTGCGCAGCAGGTTGCGCTGTCGGTATTCCCCAGCCCAACGGATGGCCTCCTGAACGTGCGGATGCCCGCAGCGGAAGCATCGGCTGATGATATCCTGACGGTAACCGATCTCTACGGTCGTGAATTATCGCGAACCAATTACGCCAGCGCCGCCAACGGCTGGAACCTTAAGCATTTGCCAGCAGGCTACTACTTATTGCTGCTGCTCGACGATGCCGGTCGGGCGCGCGGCCGGGCCGGGTTCGTTAAGCAGTAGGCCGCGGGTGAAAAGTAGTGGATAGTGCTGCATGACCGGCACTATCCATTACTTCCCCGGGCGCGGCCGCAGGTACAAAAAAAGCTTGAGGTGAAGGGTAGCCGCATTGATTGCTCTTAAACTCTAACGCTTGTTTTGGGCCAGGACGATGTTTAAAAATGCGGTCATTGCACCTGCGTAAGCGCCAGGTTGTTTCAACAATACGACGAATGTGTATTTGTGCTGCCCCTGGGCAAGCCCGAAATTGGGCGAAACGTTCAGTCCAGATTCTTTTATACCCTGAGTTAATTTCCCACGCCCGATCGCCCTTTGTGGGTGGTACGGGCGTTTTTAGTGGGCAGGGCCCCGGGTTTACTTCAGCCTGATGTGCTGAGCAATGCCTACCTGAAAAGCAACCGCCAGTTCTTTCGGGTTTTCCACCAGTAACACCCGTGGGTAACCGCCCACCGTCTGCGCGTCGGGGCCCAGCAGGATCGGCCCTTCCGGCGTTAGCTGAACGGTGCCCGGCATAACCGGAGAGCTGATCATGGACGGCAAGCCCATCGCTTTGAAGTCCGGGTGTTCCAGCCGGATGCCCTGGCGGTTGCTCCTGTTCCCGACCCTGAAGTCGTAGGAGAGGAGTTTTGCCTGTTGTTGTTTGTTCAGCCAGTTCCATTCCGGGCCGGGAATTACCGGGAGAACGAAAGCTTCGTCGGGGAGGTGCTGGTAAACATCGAGGTCCGTTTGGTAGCCCGCCGCTACGTCCCACCGGATATCGACCGACCAGCCGGCCGCGACGCGGGGAATTCCGGGCAGACCCGTTTCTGCACTTCCGAGGGCGTGGGGCAATTGCCAGTGGCCGTTGATGGCCAGGTAACTCCTCAGCCCCTTGCGAGCGGGCAGGCTGGTCAGTAAGCCGTCGCCTTCGTGGTAAAGTACCGAGTAGGTCTCCAGCACTCTGCCGTTGAGCCGCCAGGTCATGTCCGATCCGGTGATGGCCAGCTGGCCGCTGCCGCTGAGCAACCACCGACCTCCGGTGATGGTGGTTTCCAGACAGGTTGCGTTGGGGTTGCGGCCCAGGAGGCGGTTGGCTTCGGCCATTGCCCGGCCATCGGCCGGGCCGCCGGTTGGTACTCCGATGGCCCGGTGACCGGGCCGGCCGCCGTCGACTACGTAGGCGCCACCGCCCGGTTTGAGGCAAGTAAGGGTCAGCGTTTCGGCCATGGAGCAGGAGAGTTGAGCAGGTCGTTGAATTCGGGAAGGGAAACCGGGCGAAACTGTACCGTATCTCCGGCCCGGAGAAGCGCGGGTTGATCTCCCGCCCGTAAGAGGGGGACAGGGCACCGGCCGATGAGTTGCCAGCCCCCCGGGCTTTCGCTGGGGTAGATTCCGGTTTGCCGGCCGGCAATGCCGACCGATCCGGCAGGAACCCGGGCACGCGGCGCTGAGCGCCGCGCAACCTCAAGTTCCGTTAGCGTCTGGCCCAGAAAGCCGAAGCCCGGCCGGAAACCTATTTGATAAACGAGGTATTTCTGGCTGGTGTGCAGCTGGATGACCCGTTCGGGAGATAAGCCGAGAAGGCTGGCTACTTCCTGCAGGTCAGGCCCGTCGTAACAAACCGGAAGTTGGTGGTGCAGGTGCTGATCGTTTTTTTTGCTTTCCGGTTTCAGGGCAAGGATGAATTCCTGTAAGTCATAGGCAGAGATCAGCCGAGGGGCAAACCGGACGAGCAAAGACGCATAAGCCGGTACGCATTCCCGTACCGCTACGTTCCCGCTGATGGCCGCTGCCCAGGCGTGAACGCCGGCACTGATGTCCGGGGCGATCCGTTGCTCCCACTGCAGGAGCAGGGCATCGGGGCCGTAGGTGAGTATGGTTCGTGGAGATCTCAAAGCGGGTGAATTTTGCTGTATTCCTACTTATTGGCGCATGGCGTAAATCGCGAAAGACCCGAGCCAGTGTCCGCCTTCGTAGCTGTCGCCAACCAGATTGGGCAGGGAGTAACTGGCGTGAGCGTTGGCCAGGTTTTCGAGATGACCGTACTGATCGGGGTACTGGCGGGCAAGGCCGTAGAGAACCCACGCCCGGCTGAAGTTGAGCCCGTCGAGGTGAACGAGTTTGCCGTCGGTTCGGTCGGAGACTTCGCCTACGGCGAGTTGGTAGCCGGGCTTGGTCAGGGGCGGCAGGAAATCAGCCAGCCAGGGGTGGAACTCGTCTGCGGGGAGCACCCGGCGCATAATGTCGATCTCTTCGAGGCAGGGGCTGAGGAAATCGTAGCCTCCGGGTTCCCAGCTGATGGGGCAGTCGGTATCGTCGAGGTAAAAGCGACGGGCGGTGGTGTTGATTTCCTGAAGGAGGGCGGCCTTGTCGGCCGCCAGCGCGTAGTCGTAGGCGAAGGCAAGGCCGAAGGCCGTGTTGGGGTGCTCGCCGGTGCGGATGGCGTAGTTCAGTTTGGGCAGAAAGTCGAGGTAGCGCGCGGCGATGAGGTCCGTCAGGGGTTGGAGGTTGGTGTGGAGTTCGCGTGCGAGGGGATCATCCCAGGTGAGCAGTTCTTCGTCGAGTTTGAGGAGCCAGGCCCAGCCGTAGGTGCGTTCGTAGCTTTTTTCGGTAGCGCGTTCGAAGTAAGCTACTTCGGCGGCGATGTTGGCGGGGGAGAGGTTTTGGGCGAGCATCTTACGGGCTTCGCCGGCGCGTTCCAGCGCGGGGAAATCCTTCAGCAGGGCGATGAGCGACCAGTGACCGTGAACGGCGCTGTGCCAGTCGAAACAACCATAAAATGCGGGGTGGAGTGCGCTTGGTTCCCCGAGGTCGTCTTTGCTGCCAACGGTCTGCCCCAGTTTGTTGGGGTATTCGTGCTGGATGCAGGAGAGCGGAAGATCAGCCAGGTTGTTGGCGGCCTTCAGGTCAAGCACGGGTTTGGGGGTTGGGGGCGTGGCTGTAACAGGCATGGCATCGTTTTCGGGCGCAGACGCAGGTTCAGAGCAGGTTGAAAGGAGCAGGGCAAGCAGGATGAACTGGAGGTACTTCATTGGGGAAAGATACGGCGTTCAGCAGTGCGGACGAAGGTTAAATGGGGGGGGCGTAACCAGTTAAACCGACTTTGCACCTGCGGCCGCGCCTGCACCTGCTTGCGCAGCCTCTAGATGACAGCAAAAACACCCACATAAATTATGAACGCAATTCCGGCGCCCACGGCTAGCGCAACGGTGAGGCCCTGTTGCGAAACGCCGAATTTGCTGCGCAGTTCGTTGCGCTGCAACAGCCATATGGAAGCTATAGCGAGGCAGAGCAGAAGAAATGATTCTACTTGCAGCGAACCGACAACGATGTCTCTCAGCGAGAAACCCTGCTCGCTGAGCATGCGGAAGGAATATATTGTAGCACCAATGAAACTGGCGATCGTATAGGCCGCAATCCCTGCGGTAAACTGGTACCCGATTCGCTTACCCAGCCAGAGGGCTGCCAAAACTGCAAGCTGTAAAACAGTGCTAAGAAGAGAAACAATAAGGGTGGCATCGACTCCGCGGGATTGACCGCTGAAATGAAACTTTATGTAATCGTACTGGCTGTAAATCGCGATAAGGACCATCGCTGCAGAAACAAGCAGCAGCCATTGGAAATAAGGCCGGCCGGTTTCGGTTTCCTGAACCGGATTGTCCGCCCAGTCAATTACATCGTCGGGCTTTTTCGTGGTTGCGGGGCGCGCGAGACCCGTTACCATTTTCCCAACCTTACTAAATGGCCTGGAGACCTTTTGGGGGGCGAAATCATCGTCGTTCAGCCCCCGCCGTTCAATTTCTGCGGTTGCGGCGACAACCGCTTCGGGGGCGTATTTTTCTGCTTCCCTGACGATCTCAAATAAGCGTGCATCAGGATAAGCCTTAGTGCGTTGGGCAAAATTGGCCATGTCAGGGTGGATAGGTGAGAAGACCAAGATATGACTATCTTCGCTTATAATCCAATCCTTTGTACCCTTGAAGAACCTAAATTACCCACTTACCCTCAAGTTTAAAGTCGCGGTCATCAACCCGCAGTTTTCTGTAGCTGATGAAATGGAACGCCCCGTCGCATTCGTGAAGCAAAAAGCGTTTAAGCTCAAAGAAGACATCTCGGTTTATAAATCTGCCGAGCAAAGTAACCTGCTTTACAAGATAAAAGCCGACCGCTGGCTCGATTACAACGCCAGCTACAGTTTTTTGGACAGCAGCGGTAAAGAATCCGGCCGACTGGTGCGCAAAGGCGCCCGCTCGCTGTGGAAGGCAGAATATGAACTGTACGACGAAAACGGTAAGCAGGACCTCCTGATTCAGGAAGACAACCCGTGGGTGAGGGTCGCCGATAATTTTCTGGGGGAAATTCCCTTTTTGGGCTTGCTGACGGGCTACCTCTTTAACCCCACCTACAATATCACCCGCCCCGACGGAACCCAGGTTGCTACGTTCAGAAAGAAGCCGGACCTGGTGAGCCGCGCGTTCACCCTCGAGAAAAATGCCGCCTTCGAAGAAGGGGAGGAGACCCGTTTGGTGCTCGGCGTAATGATGATGGTCTTTTTGGAACGCGCCCGCGGGTAAGACCAGCAAGCAACAGAAAACGCCGAAGTGCTATACTCCCCCCCGTGTGACCGAGGGGAGTATACGTGCACTCCGGCGTTACGAAATTGATGATCGACGTTTTTTTAGTACTGATCAATCAGGTACTTCACCAGGTCCGTAGTTGTCACGATGCCCACCAGTTTGCCAGCGTCGGTGACCGGAAGGGCGTGAAACTCATTGCTAGAGAGAATAGTGGCTACGTCGAGAATAGTATCGTCTTTTTTAACCGTAACGAGGTCTTTGGTCATTACCTGCTCGATGGACAGCGAGTCGTACATCGCTGAAGTGAGGTTGTCTCCCTCTACGGTATTGATGAAGCTGATTTTCTGGAGATCAGTCTTGCTCAGCATCCCGATGACCTTGTCGCCGGAAACCACGGGTACGTGCCGGATGTGCTGGTCTTTGATGGCGGTGTCCACCTCGCGGAGGCTTTGGGTAAGGTTGACGGAAATGACGTCGGAGGACATGATCTGAGATACAGGAGCGCGCTTTTTCACAATAGTATGTTTAGTGGTTAATGATGTTGAAGGCTATGTGTTTTAACCCTCTTGCACCAGCAAAATTAGGCGGCAGGGCGCCCGGCGAAGGTGACGTAAATCATGTTGGCCGTTGCGTAATATCAGCGTCTGCATCGGTTCAACTGCCCGTAAAGGTGATGTCATCCGACATTTTGCCTTGCGCTGCCCAACCTGCAGCGCTACAGCGCTGTTTTGTGATAAAACCGAAGTTATGCGTCTCTTGTCCTTATTCCTTATCTGCTTTTTAATAGGTGCCTCTGCCTGCAACTCGCAGTCTAAAATTCAAACATCCACTTCTGAGGTAAAGGCCACCGTCAACGACGCCACGCCCGACTATAAATACAATCCGCCCGCCGAAGAGGGGGTGATCGAAAAAATTGAACAACCAGAAAGCTACTGGAAGGAAGTACTAAGCCCGCAGGCTTACAATGTTTTGCGCGAAGACGGTACCGAGCGCTCTTTCACCAGCCCGCTGAACGACGAAAAACGAGCCGGTATCTTCACCTGTGCGGCTTGTGGTCTCCCGCTTTTCGCTTCAGGGACTAAATTCAAATCCGGTACCGGATGGCCTAGTTTTTACGAACCGATCAATAATGCTTACGTCCAGCAGGATGTAGATAACCGCTACGGGATGCGCCGCGTCGAGGTGTCGTGCGCCCGTTGTGGCGGCCACCAGGGGCATGTTTTCCCCGACGGACCCAAGCCAACCGGTTTGCGGTACTGCATCAACGGCGTAGCCCTGAATTTTGTCCCGATGGAAGATTTTCCGCAGGCCGGCAAGCAGTAAGGTCGTCCACTCTTTCAGGCAAATCCGGGCGGCAAAGTCCGGCCTAAGTGCCGTGATAATCATTCATAAGGCTGTAGAAGTTTGCCCCTCCGGGAAAGCAACTTATATTTGCGCTCGCTGGTTAGCGAAGTGACCTGTTTGTTGGTACCCAAACGCCAACATCCGGGCCGCGTCGTGAAGCTTTGTCTGGTCAACTGCGGTGACCGGGTCAGCTGTAATCATCGGCCCCCATAGTTAAAGGGATATAACGTTGGTTTCCTAAACCGAAAGTCCAAGTTCGAGTCTTGGTGGGGGCACACTTAAAGAACACAACTAAAATCATAGGGTAAGGATATTTGTTCCTGCTTTATGATGGATCTTACGTTTGAGCCTATTACCCCATGAAGAACAAAAACATCATTCACCGGATAATTGATGATTGTCCGGTTGATCATCTTTCTTTGGCTGTCAACTCAGAGTATCGCATAATTGCGGCTATCAGGACTCCCTGAAAAAGACTCTCAACATTGAACATTGTTAGTGACCTCATTACGTGTTCATAGCGGTTTCGGCTATAAATACTCGAGTACCTTATGCACTTGCTCAATCAACACAGTTGTAGTGCTCTCCGTCATCTTTTTTACCAGGCCAAATACCAGTTCATAACAGTACCGTGGCGTATCGAATGATGTGATGAGACAGAAAAGTATTGAATGGCTCCCCTATTTTAATTTTTAGTTGTGCGATCTAGCGCGGCTGTTTCACTAAATCCATATGTCTTATGCATTTTAATTCCTTATTACCCATTTTGCGCCGCAGCGGTGCTTTAGTGCTGGCGCTGTCCATCACGATCAGTAGTTTCACGTCCTGCATGACTACTAAAACTCCTGTTGGTGAGTTCCAGCAACAACGAGGAGAGGTTTACAAATACGGCAAAGGCAAACAACTATGGTTGTTTGGAGGCTTGTTGCCTATTGGGCGGACGAATGTCAATACACCTGATCACGGGAACTGCGAGGTGGTAACACGCTACACTTTTGGCGATGTACTCATCAACGTTGCTACACTCGGCATTCTACACACCTATACTATAAAGGTGAACGCTAAAAGAACCCCACGGACTTCTACTAATCCTACTACAAGCGGTAACTAGATAAACGAAGCCGGGCAATGACAAAGTCTCTTTGCCCGGCTTTCCCCTAAACCATCGCCACACCTGCGCTGCGCGCCCAAAACGCCCATCCATCCGCAGTGTTGTGGTTCCCGGAAACCAAAATCACTCATAAGAATCACCCTCACCCCAACTCCTAAGCAGTGCCTCAGCCGTACTGATTGCCTGGCGGTTGCCAAGGTCCTTTAGTTGGTGGCGGCAACTCGTGCCGGAGGCGACGACGCAGGTGGTTGGGGGTACGTCCTTCAGGTCGTTGAGGAGCGATTGCTCCGCGATGGTTTTGCTCAATTCAAAATGCTCGGCTTCGTAGCCGAAGGAGCCGGCCATGCCGCAGCAGCCGCTGTCGAGGAGTCTGACGTTGAAGTTGGGCGGTAAAGAGAGCGCGGCGGCGCATTTGCCTTTGTCGCCGAGCGCTTTTTCGTGGCAGTGTACGTGGAGCACCAGGTCAAGGGGGAGATCTCCGAAATTGTCCGGGCCAATCCGCCCGGCGGTGAATTCCCGGAACAGGAATTCATCGAGGGTATACACGTGGGCGGCCAGGGCTTCGGCTTTCCTGGCGTCCTGCTGCCGCAATAATTTTGGGTATTCGTCCCGGAAACCGAGCACTGCGGAAGGCTCGATCCCAACCAGCGGGTGTTCGTCGGTAACCAGCGGTGCGAAGGTATTTACGTTGCTCAGCGCCCGTTTTTGGGCGCCGCGCAGCAGGCCTTTGCTCAGTTGAGCCCTGCCGCTGGTTGCGTGATCAGGCCAAACGACCGAGTAGCCCAACCGTTGCAGTAGCAAAATGGTGGCCCGCCCAACCTGCGGGTCCTGAAGGTTCACAAATTCATCGCCGAAGAGGTAGATCGTCCGGGCGTTATCTGCGGCCGGGGGGGAGGCTTGTTGCTTGTACCAACTCCGCAAACTTTGCTGCGGGAAGGCGGGCAGTGAGCGCCCGGGAGCAACTCCCATCACTTTTTTAACCACCGGCCCCAGCGCCTCCAGCAGCCAGTTGCTCAGCCGGGGAATCTTACCACCGAGAGCATACAGGTGTTCGTTGGCGCCGATCATCCGGGAGCGCAGGCTGAAACTTCCGCGTTGGTGGAGGTATTCGGCCTTCAGGTTCGTCATGTCCACCGAGCTGGGGCATTCGCTCGTGCACGCTTTGCAGGACAAACAGAGGTCGATCGCTTCGGCCAGGGCGGGGTGGGCGAAGGGATCGTTGTGCTGGTTTTGGGTCAGCACTTCCCGCATCGTGTTGGCGCGGCCGCGGGTGCAATGTTGTTCTGATCGCAAGGCCCGGTAACTGGGGCACATGGCTCCTCCGGACATCTTACGGCAGTCTCCTGAGCCGTTACACTTCTCGGCAGCTCTCAGCAGGCCTCCGTCCTGATCGAAATTCAGGATGGTCTGGTATTCGGGCGTGGGAGCGTCGGCAACGTAGCGCAGGTCGTTGAGCATGGGCGGAGCCTCCACAATTTTACCGGGGTTGAAGATGCCCTGAGGGTCAAAAGCCTGTTTCAGTTCTACCAGCAGCGCATAGACTTCATCGCCGAGTAGTTCCGGCAGGAAGGGCGCGCGTACCCGGCCGTCTCCGTGTTCGCCGCTCAGGCTGCCACCGTACTGCTTTACGAGCCTGGCTACGTCCCTGGTGATCTTATAAAAATCCTGCTGTCCCGCTGTTGTCTTGAGGTTGAGCACCGGGCGGAGGTGGAGTTCGCCTGCTCCGGCGTGGGCGTAGTAAACGACGTTCTGGCTGTAGAAGTCCATCAGTTCACCGACGTCGTGGATGTAATCGGCCAGGTCTGGCAGGGCAACGGCGGTATCCTCGATGCAGGCGACGGCCTTTGCGTCGCCGACCATGTTGCCGAGGATGCCGAGGCCGGCGGCGCGGAGGTTCCATACTACGGCCGCCTGCTGTGCTCCGGTCATCACCGGAGCGGCGTAGGCCGCGAGGTCGTTGGTCATAACCGGGCTTTCGGCTACCGACCGGGCTTTTTCGGTAGCGAGGTCGTTGGTCTCCGCCCGAAACTCTACGAGGAGGAGGGCCCGCGGGTTTCCGACCACGAAGGCGGCATTACGTCGTTGCTGCGGGTTTTCGCGGGCGAGGTTCAGGATGGTATCATCCATCAGCTCACACATAAAAGGTTGGTGGCGCATCACTTCCTGGGTGGCGCGCATCGCGGCACGGACGGTATTGAAGTGCAGGGCAAGAATGGCCGTTCCCGCAGGAGGGAGGGGGAGAATGCGCACTTTCATCTGCGTGGTGAAGCCGAGGGTCCCCTCGGAGCCTGCCAGGAGGGCGCACAGGTTGTACGCTGGTCCTCCCTTAGTAAACGGAGCCTGACTGAGGAGAATATCGAGGGCGTAGCCCGTATTGCGCCGGCTAACGCCGGCTTTAGGGAAAGCGGCCCTGACCTTGTTGCGGGTAGGGGCCTCGTGGAGGGTTTGGGCCAGGAATTGATTCGCCCGGCGCAGACACGGGCTGTTCGGGCCCTGCTCTTTTGAAACCTCGCCCGGCACCTGCGTTCCCGCCCCGAAACTGTGGACCGTTGCGTCAGACAAAACCACCCTGGCCGCAAGGACGTGCTCGCGCGTACTGCCCACCGTAATGCTCGTACTGCCACAACTGTTGTTGCCGAACATGCCCGCCATCGTGCAGCGGTTGGCGGTGCTTGTGTTGGGCCCGAACCAATAACCGAGAGGACGAAGGGCATCGTTGAGTTGGTCGCGTATGACCCCCGGCTCGACGATCGCGTAGCCTTCGGTAGTATTGATTTCGACAATCTTGGTCAGATAGCGGCTTACATCCACCACCAGACCTCCGCCGGTAGCCTGCCCGGCCAAACTGGTGCCACCCGCCCTGGGGGTGAGCGCAATCCCCTTTTCGGCGGCGAAGGCGACGCAGGCCACAATATCTTCTTCGGAGCGGGGGAATGCCACCGCCTGGGGCAGTTCACGGTAAACGCTGGCGTCGGTGGCGTAAAGGATGCGGTGGGCTTCGTCGCAGTGCAGGTCTCCGGTTAGCTTCTCGGATAGGTCGTTCCAGTCAGTGGTGGTTGCAGGCATCGGGCAAGATAGTGTTTGCTGGTTCGCTTTTGATTGGGTTGGCCGGTTTACTGAAAAAGTGCCTCGTTATAAGGCGTCCTTTTTGATGGATTGGCGGTATTAAAACCCCCGTTCTCCATATTGGTTAAGCCCAATTGCTGCGTACTATACCGGAAACCACTTTGGTTCCGGTATATACCACCTCTGGCTCAAACACACCAAATCCTGCGCCTAGAAATGCCGCGTCCGCACATAAAAGTGGCGATCCCGAACGCCGAAGGCTTTCACCAGCAACGGGCTGACAACCACGATGACGTTGGGGTCCGTTACCTGATCGGGAATACGGGCCATCACCCGGGCGTAGATCGTTTTCCGGCTGCGGGGGTCCTCGATTTCGATGAGACTATTAATGGGAGCCGTACGGTGTAAAACCATCCATTTGTTGGGGTCTCCTTTTTTGGTCCAGGCGGCTTTGCCGTTCTGACTGATCATTTTTTTGCCTTCGGTCCGTACCCGCCACAGTTCCCGAAGACCACGGTTTCTGCGTACGTAAGGGTCTTCAATTTCGCCCTGTAGTTCTTTCGGGATTCCGTCGAGTTTCATGTACCCGATGGCGAGTACCTGATTGGCGCTCATGCGCTCAGGGTTGAGTTCGGGATTGAGAGCACGGAGTTGCTCGTCGTTGGGTAGTTGGAGTGTTCTTTTGTACAGGCCGAAGAGTGTTTCGCCTTTACCCATGCGGTAGTAAACGGGCACAAACCAGGCCAGACTGTCGGGCGCAGGAACCGCCCGGATGGCTTGACGGGGAATCGCAATTCGTGCTTTGTCTCCGGGTTCATATTTGGCCCGCAACTTAGGGTTGAGGTGGTAAATATCGTCGAGGCTGAGGCCGTAGAACTTGGTTACGCCGTAAAGGGTTTGTCCGGGAGCAATGTAATGGTCAAACAGAATCTGCCCCGAAGCGACGTCATTGTACACCTCCATGGTGTCTATGGGGCGCAGGTAATAGAGGCTGTCTCCCGTGAAGGGTTGGGCCTGAAGGCCAACGCACAGAAATACGAAGAACAGGAGGGTAATAAAACGTTTCAAGGGGATGTGTTTGGATCAGTAAAACAGAAGCTTGCTGCGCGTAAAAGGCAGTCTTTGTACCGTTAGACGTACCACACGCTCTTTAGTTACCTTTCAAGCGTTCGGGTGGGGGTATCCACCACGACAAGCGTTGGCAAGATAGCATATATTACGGGTTTACCGTATTGTTCCTCCCCTCAAAACAAGATACACAGCACCCACGAAGCTGAAAGGACCACCCGGCCGACTCGCGCTCCGAGCACCCTCCGGGTGCGAGTTTGTGGAGGTTACGGGCGGTAGCCAGGAAAGTTGTTCAAATGCCGTCATGACTTCCGCGCCCTGAGGGCGCGGAAACTATTCGGAAACCGGAGACTGTCACAACCGGGATCTACGCTTAAATGTGCCGTTCAGCGTGGTAAGAGCTGCGAACCAACGGTCCGCTTTCCACGTAATCGAATCCTTTCTCGAGGCCCATCGCTTTGTAATGCGCAAAGGTGTCGGGCGTAACGAAAGAATCAACCGCCAGGTGCATCGCTGTTGGCTGCAGGTACTGACCGATGGTAACTACATCTACACCTACTTCGAGGAGGTCATCGAGAATCTTCTCGACCTGCTCTTCGGTTTCACCGAGACCGACCATGAAGCCGGTTTTGGTCCGCTTACCGAATTCTTTGATCCGGCGGAGCTCTTCGAGGCTGCGCTCGTATTTACCCTGCGGACGAACCTTGCGGTAAAGCTCCCGCACGGTCTCCATATTATGGCTGACGACTTCCTGCCCGCCTTCGATCATACGGTAGAGGGCGTCCCAGTTGCCACGCACATCAGGAATGAGCGTTTCGATTGTCGTCTGAGGGGTGCGCTCTTTGATCTGGCTTACGGTTTGGTACCAGATTTCGGCGCCGCGGTCTTTGAGTTCATCCCGGTTTACGGAGGTGAGCACAGCGTGCTTCACCTGCATCAGCTCGATCGCTTCGGCTACCCGGCGGGGCTCATCGACGTCGTATTCGGTCGGTCGGCCGGTTTTTACCGCACAGAAACTACAAGAGCGGGTACACGTATTCCCGAGGATCATGAAGGTGGCCGTTCCGGCTCCCCAGCATTCACCCATATTCGGGCAGTTACCACTCTGGCAAATGGTGTTCAGCTTATACTCATCCACCAGCGCGCGTACTTTTTTGTACTCGGGGCCGATGGGAAGTTTTACGCGCAGCCAGTCGGGCTTACGCTTACGTTCACTTTTGGAAGGGGCGACGGGGAGGTCAATCATAGACAAGCGCTTAATCTTGAAATAGAAGACAAAGGTAGGGCAGATTAGTTTTTGTACGGGGCAGAATATGAAATAAAGGCTTATACTTGTTGATGCAAAAATTACTTCTGGCCCTTTCAATCGCCTACTTCCTTTCAGCTTGTGCTTCTGAAGAGACGAACCCTCCCATAGTGGTGGAAACGAACGAGGTTTTGCCCTCAACGGTGACGAAGAACCCGCAGGGAAACAAGGATCTGCCGCTGACCGACGATGAAGCAATCACCAGAATCCGTGCGTTCTTCCAGAAGGTCTCATCGCAGCGGACCGCAGGAACGCTTAAGTCGGAGGAGGTCGAGTACGCCTGTGAAGGTACCGGTCAGGTAGGGGTTGTCACCTTTTACTCCGACGCCGGAGGCGTCGTTTTGGTAGAAAACGAATACGGAATGGGAGACCATGCCGGGCAAACGGACCAGTGGTATTTCATCGAGGGTAAGCTGGCATTTCTGTACGCTCAGGCAGGTACCTGGCAATTCGGTGGAGCAATGACTAAAGACCAGGATGGGAATGAAGTCCCCGGCACTATCGACAAAATAACCGAAAACCGCTACTATTTCAACGACGGAGTGTTGGTGAAACACCTCACGAAATACTATGAAATTGAAAGCGGAAAAGAGGAAGTTGACCCCAATAACGTCCCGAACGAGACCGTACCGCACAACGGCGAGACGCCGGAGAGCTACGATTTCATTGCAGCATTCATGGCTACCCGTACGCCGGATTGCGGCCTGATCGAGTAAGAACCGTGTAACCCGATCAGGGCATCATGCACCCGTCTTCGGCGAGTACCCGGCTCAGATAATGGATCAGTTGGTCGGCGCTTTTACGATCAAAACTCATTGGGGGTTTGATCTTGATCACGTTCTCATCGGGCCCGTCGGTGCTCATCAGGAATCCCAGTTCTCGCATTCTGTTTTTGAGGTAAGAAGCTTGCTTCGTGGCGGGAGACATCGCATCGTGCGGGGCAGAAGGATGCGCGGACGCAGGTGCAGTGGAGGGTTGGATAAGCTCAAAACCTAAAAACAACCCTTCGCCCCGGACATCTCCGATCAGCGGGAACCTGGCCTGAAGTGAAAACAGCTGTGTTTTCAGATAATCGCCGGTTTCCAGGGCGTGTTGTTGCAAGCCTTCTTCTTTGATGACCCGCAGTACCGCCCGCCCGACTGAACAACTGACCGGGTTGCCGCCGAAGGTGTTGAAATATTCCATTCCGTTGGCGAAGCAGGCGGCAACTTCCGGTGTACAAACCACCGCTGCCAGTGGGTGGCCGTTGCCGAGTGGCTTACCGATTGTAACGATATCGGGGACTACGCCTTGCAGCTCGAAACCCCAGAAATGACTGCCCACCCGGCCCAGTCCAACCTGAACCTCATCGGCGATGCAAAGCCCTCCCGCAGTACGAACTTCGCGGTACACTTCCCGGAGGTATCCTTCCGGCAGAACGATCTGTCCGCCGCAACTGAGGATACTTTCGGCAATGAAGCCACCTAGTTTTTCTCCTTGATCCGCCCATTCGGCGATCCGCTGACGCGCGTAGGCGGCATATTTCTGCCCGGGGTTTTCAGCATCACGATGTATCCCTCTGAAGGTGTCGGGCATCGGGATGATTTTCGTTGCCGGCGGACACCCTTTTCCTCCCTTACCGGCGAATTTGTAACCGCTGATGTCGATCGTTCGCCCGGTGTTGCCATGGTAACCCGTTTCTACGGCGATCATGTTTCGGGTGCCCGACCATTGCTCGCACATACGCAGGGCAAGTTCGTTGGCCTCACTCCCTGAATTGACGAAGTGTACCACCGAGAGCTCAGGCGGCAGGGTAGCAGTTAGTTCCTCCGCGAACCGGATCAGGTTCTCGTGTAAATAGCGTGAATTGGTATTCAGAACGGCGGCCTGTTGCTGGAGGGCTTCTACTACTGCCGGATGCTCATGCCCGACGTGGGCTACGTTGTTGACCGTGTCGAGGTACCGGCGCCCGGTGTGATCGAGGAGGTACTGCCTGCGCCCTCTTTCGATGAGCAAAGGCGATTGGTACGAAACGGAGAGGGAGTAACCGAGGTGCTTTTTGCGCCGGTCAAGTAGTCGTTCAGCAGGCTTGTCCAGATGGTGGCTCTTCCAGGTTTCCGGGGCTGCTGGTTGTTCGGCGGGTACGATCATAGCCTGGGGGCAAAGCCATAGCCAGGCCTCCGCGTCGGCGGGGTAGGCTACGCCGGGGAAGTCTACCTCGTGATCGAGCATATGGCGGGTCACCTGAAAGTGAAGATGTGGTGGCCATCCGCCGTTTTCTGCTGGTGAGCCAAGCTGTGCTATTTCGTCCCCGCTTTGCACCTGCGTTCCCGCCCTGATTCCAGCCGTCGAAGCCGCAGAAAGATGCCCGTAAAACGTATAGAAAAGATGCCCGTCGAGCTGGTGCTTCAGGATGATGACGTTGCCGCAACCGTGATTTGTAGGATCTACGCCCACCATATGGACATGCCCGTCGTAAGCCGCAAGGACGGGCGTTTGCGCCGGTCCCCAGATATCGGTGCCCAGGTGAACGGTCCGCCAGCGCGGGCCGTAGTTGCCCTCGGTCGCAAAATCATCGGTGGTGTAGACCGGGCGAATCTCCCCGTAGCCTCCGTACCCAAAGCCGGCATTTTCATTCTCCAGATGGCGCGCAATACGCCTGGTGAAGAGTTTTGGATCGTCGTAATTGGTATAATTCCCCAGGTCCCCGCTCCCAACTCCGAGGTCCATTTTGATTGTCGTTTTTCCGGCAAAGTCGATCACGGTTGCCGGGTGTGTTTTCAGCCATTGTCTTAGGCTGTCGTTTCCAGTCCACAGGCTTCCGTAAGCTGCTGCGAACCTGGCGTTGATGATAACCGGGTGGAGGGTTCTCAGCTTTTCCAGAAGATCCCAGGCGGGAGCAGCACTTACCTGAAGATAGTCGTTTTCGGGTTCCTTTTGCGCATTTTCGGCGGCTACCGCAACGGTTATCAGCAATCGCCCTACGACAAGGCCGAGCAGGTGATCGATAGATACGGCTTCATTAATTTTCTGCCGGTATCCCGAAATGACTTCTGTCATTGCCCCGATAGGGTCGGAGGTGTTCATACCTGCGTAAGCGCAGGCCACGGCCAGTTCGCTCAGGGTGCAGGTGCGCATCGCGTCGCCAAAATCAATGACGCCGGCAATTTCGCCAGCCCCGTTCACCAGCAGGTTGTGGGGATGTGCATCGTTATAGTTGATCGCAACCGGAAGGCCCGCCAGACCGGGAAGGGTCTCACGTTCGAACCTGTCCCAGAAGAAGTTTGCCAGCCTGGCTTTTTCGGGAGGCATATACATTGCCAGTGGTCGGCAATCGAGCGTTTGTGCCGGATTCCATTTGTAAGCGGAAGGCGCATCCGGATGAGAGAACCCTGCCAGAGCATTGGTTAGTTCTGCGGCGGTTTTTCCCCATTGTACTCTCAGTTTTTTGGAGATCGGGTTCACTTCGTCAAGCATCCGGCCCGGCACCCAGGATAGTAGCCGCAGGAGATTTCCTCCTTCCAGTTCCACGAGGTCGCCCACGGGGCTTGGGACGAGAAATGACAGCTTCTTAGTCGCCAGGTACGACAGCAGGTCGTACTGAAAACGGATGGTCTTCCTGTCCTGGTCCGGCTGACTGATTTTCAGGGTGTAGCGGGTGCCATCTTCGGTGGTGAGACGATAGTTTATGTCTGCTTCGCCTATCAGCGGTTCGGCGGTTACTGCTGCTAATCCGTAGTGTTTGGAGACCAACGTAATGATGGTTGCAGAGTCGTGGTGTGTTCCCATGGCGGCCAAGATAGGAAAGAGTAACGACCTCTCTCCATATTCGAAAATTTGCCCATCGGGCTCTCGCCCGGAGAGCGATTCGGCCAGCGCATCGGGACTATAACTCCCAACTAAAGCAAAGTGAGCAAGCGTAGCGCAGCAAAAGGTACTTGCGGCAGCGACTCCAGACTCCAGACTCCGAACTAAAGCAAGGTGAGCAAGCGTAGCGCAGCAAACGGTACTTGCGGCAGCGACTCCCGACTCCAAACTCCCAACTAAAGCAAGGTGAGCAAGCGTAGCGCAGCAAACGGTGCTTGCGGCAGCGACTCCCGACTCCCAACTCTCAACTAAAGCAAAGTGAGTAAGCGTAGCGCAGCAAACAGTGCTTACGGCAGCGACTCCAGACTCCCGACTCCAAACTCCCAACTAAAGCAAGGTGAGCAAGCGTAGCGCAGCAAACAGTGCTTGCCGCAGCGACTCCCGACTCCGAACTTCCAACTAAAGCAAGGTGAGCAAGCGTAGCGCAGCAAACGGTGCTTGCGGCAGCGACTCCAGACTCCAGACTCCGAACTAAAGCAAGGTGAGCAAGCGTAGCGCAGCAAACGGTACTTGCGGCAGCGACTCCAGACTCCCGACTCCCAACTCCCAACTCTCAAACTACTCCTCCCGGCAAAGGAGCGGAAGTACAGTGTCGTACCAGTCAATCAGTGCAATTTGTTTTGCCAGCCGTAAGTCTTCGCATGCGCCGGAGAGCAGATTGTTGTCCATTCTCGCTTGACCTCTGACGATCCGGAAGCGGCCATCGCGCGGAAACATTTCAATGGCCTGGTCCATTTTTGCCAGTCCCTGTTCGAGGGTAGAACTGTCTTTAACCATAACGTTGCCCTCGTTGATGAGCGCGATGGCATCATTGTAGTTGTCGATGGTAGTCTTGCAGCCTTCCGATTCGGGAGCGAAGGTGAAGCTCACATCGTAAGCTGAGCTTACGGGGCGGCCGTCGTATTCGCCTGGGTTCCATTTCCCGAAGGAATTGGTAGCTACGTTCATGGCCTCAAAGGTGAAATCGGTGCCGAGGTCGTTGTAATCAATCACATCCTGTACGTCCACACGCCCGTCAGGGTGGATGATAAGCTGTACATCGAGCTGGCCGGTACGGCAGCTGTCTTCACCGCTTGCGGGGTATTTGAGGGCTTTGTTGAAATAGCCGGCCAGGTCACCGTCCATGCCGGTAAATTCGAGGGCTTTGGTAAGCTCAACGTAGACTGTATCACGATCAACAAGCACATAGGGTTTCTGCTCTTCGAGCCGGAACCGGATGGGTAAGGTGTACATGAACCGGACGGGTTTACCGTCTTTTATGGCCGGCCTGAATTGTACTTCGTTTGCCATACCGATGACTGAGCGTAAAGCAGAAAGTCCCAGTTGCCCTCCGGGGTCTTTCAGCACCTGAGCGCGCGAAATCATTCCGTTGGCTTCCACCACGAAACCGATCACTACCATGCCACTGATGTTTTGCTCGCGTGCTTCGGCCGGGTAAAGGGCGCGTTGGTTGACGTAGCTGAGCAGGGCGATTTCCGAACACTGCGCTTTTGCTGCAGCAGTGGTGTCGTACCGTTCGCAGGGAGTGGGGAAGCGGGGTCTTTCGTCGACGATGTTGTAGATGGTTGTGTCTACTGCAACAGAATCTGCGGCAGCCGGAGCCTGTGCCATCAGGTAAAACGGCAGGGATAAAAGGAGCGTTAGTATTACTTTCATTTGGTTGGTACGCGTAAGTAGAAGAGGATTTTGTTTCGGGCTGGCGCTCTCTTAATCACGCCCTCAAGTGTCTGGCAAAGATAATTAAAAGCCTCCAGCTGCTGATGTGACCTTGCAATCCGGAACAAAGCCGCTTTAAATTGTCCTGATCTTACCGTTCTGCTGGTCTCTTTATCTTAAGTTTCGGTCGTAGGGGAGTTGTTATAAAACGGCGGCGGGTAGAATGCAGAGCGTGCCGTCGTGTGTTTCAATGGTCCGCTACGATTTTAGGCCGCTCGGGCCCCAAAGACTTTAAGCTCTGCAATTACCGCTTGCATTTTGGGCGTGTGTGGGTCGACACCACACTTGTCCAAAAGGTGATACGCTATGCGTTCGTTGCGATAGGCCGTCACGATATCAGACATC
>NZ_VOXD01000048.1 GCF_008014675.1 Neolewinella aurantiaca
TCGTACCGGATCGGGATACTAAATATTCGCTCAGCAATCAAAGTGTAGAGTGCAGAGCGCAGAGTTCAGTCCCTCCGCCTTCGGCCTTGGCACCGGCAGTGGAATCCGATTTTTGAAGCCGTTAAAAAATGGAAACTGTCTGAGCGTTCCCAAAGCCCCAGGATCAGCACCAGAGATTTCGACGGACTAACAAGCCAGGAAACAACCCGACCAACGCCGAAGCGAGTTTTTCCATTTTAGGCTTCAACAATCGGATTCCACGATCAGCCGGTGGCACAGCCTTGATTTTTTGGTTCGTTTTTTATCAAGAAAAAATGAACGGGCAAAACGGGAAGAAGCGCAGTCTTGGGGCACCGGAGGAAGAGTTCGACTCCGATTGAGCCCGCGCTACATCCCGTCTCACCTTGCCTGCCGGCGGCCTTCTTTAACGGGGTAAAGAAGCAAACCCCTCAGGCTGTGTCCCCGGCTAATCACTAATACGGTCACTGCTGGCCTAAAAAGCAAAAACTCGCCTCAAACTGATCCTTCGAAGTCTGGAACTGTCGGGAGTCGAAGCCCTTCGGAAATGCAGCAACTCAGTGTTGGCTCATACAACTTGCTTTTCTTAACGGCCACCAGCAACCGCATTAGTGGCCGGGGCCAAGGCCGAAGTAGCTGCGCAATGAAAATAGTCGAAGGCATCGGTAGATAAGTTCTACTCCGACTGAATCCAACAGGAAAATTATGCGACCGTAAGTCGCTAATCCCTGCTGTTCACCAGAAGTGAAGGCGGCCGGACCAAGGATTATCCTGAATGCTCTAAGCTCCGTAATTGAAAGCAAAGCACAGAGCTCCGACACTCCGGCTTCGGCCTTGGCACCGGCAGTGGAATGCAGTTTTTGAAGCCGTTAAAAAATGGAAACTGTCTGAGCGTTCTCAGGACCTAGGACGCAGCTACCCGGATTTCAACGAACCGATGGGTTTAGAAGCAACCTGACCAAAGCTAACGCGAGTTTTTCCATTTTTAGGCGTCAAAAATTGGAATCCACGATCAGCCGGTGACACAGCCTTGATTTTTTGGTTCGTTTTTTATCAAGAAAAAATGAACGGGCAAAAGGGGAGGGCTCAGTCCTCGGGCACCGGTGGAGGAGTTTTACTCTGATTAAACCTTTACGTGCCAGTTACGCGAGCAGAGGTCGCTCATTCCCGCTATTCACCGGAGGTGAAGGCGGCCGGACCAAGGATTTTCCTGAATGCTCTAAGCTCCGTAATTGAAAGCAAAGCACAGAGCTCCGACACTCCGGCTTCGGCCTTGGCAGCGGCAGTGGAATGCAGTTTTTGAAGCCGTTAAAAAATGGAAACTGTCTGAGCGTTCTCAAGGCCTAGGACGCAGCTACCCGGATTTCAACGAACCGATGGGTTTAGAAGCAACCTGACCAACGCTAACGCGAGTTTTTCCATTTTAGGCGTCAAAAATTGGAATCCACGATCAGCCGGTGACACAGCCTTGATTTTTTGGTTCGTTTTTTATCAAGAAAAAATGAACGGGCAAAAGGGGAGGACTCAGTCCTCGGGCACCGGTGGAGGAGTTTTACTCCGATTAAACCTCTACGTGCCAATTACGCGACCAGAGGTCGCTCATCCCCGCTATTCACCGGAGGTGAAGGCAGCCGGACCAAGGCTAAAACTGTTGCGCAGAGGAGAATAGCCGTCGGCAGGCATGCAAGACGGGCTGTTACCCTTGGCTTCTTCGGTGTTAAATCGACTTAGCTATGAATGATCGTTTCATTCTTCGCCGGACGGAACAGCATTAAAACGCAAGTGCTGGATAATTCCACATACGCCTAAAAAAGCATGCAGTGATCAAGGAGCCAAAGTTGTATGGGGCCAGAGTTACCTAAAATCGTAGCGGACCATTGTCAAAACCCGCCCTGCACCTGCGCCCGCGCCCAAATTCCGACTGCCTCACGATAAAGGTTAGCTTGACAACTAAACTAATTTCTGCTGTTCGTACATTTGCGACTATGCCACATAAGCACAAAAAGTACGTTTGCATCCACGGACATTTTTACCAGCCGCCCCGCGAAAATGCGTGGCTGGAAACGATCGAAGTTCAGGAAAGCGCCGCGCCTTACCACGATTGGAACGAGCGCATAAACGAAGAATGCTACGCCCCCAATGCCGAGGCTCGTGTTCTTAATACCGCCGGCCGCATCAGTGGTATCTCTAACAACTATGCCCGCATCAGCTGGAATATGGGGCCAACTTTGCTGAGTTGGCTCGAAGCCCACGACCCTGCAACTTACCTGAGATTACAAAAAGCGGACCAGGAGAGTATGAAACGCTTCGGTGGCCATGGCAGCGCATTGGCGCAGAGCTACAACCACATCATTATGCCCCTGGCCAATGAGCGGGATAAGCAAAGCCAGATTCGCTGGGGCATCGCCGACTTCCAGGCCCGCTTCAACCGCATGCCCGAAGGAATGTGGCTGGCCGAAACAGCAGTGGATACAGCTACGCTGGAAGCCCTGGTCGACAATGGCATCCGCTTTACCGTCCTCGCTCCTCGGCAGTGCAAAGCCGTTAAGTTTCAGGACAGTGAGGATTGGCACGAGGTGAACGGCGGCGTAGACAGCCGCAGGGCCTACCGCTGCCCGCTGCCCAGTGGCCGGACGATCGACCTCTTTTTCTATGATGGAAACGTCTCCAAAGCGGTAGCCTTCGAAGGCCTCCTGAACGATGGGCGCCTGCTGGCCGATAAACTGATGAACTCTCTGGACGCTGACCCGGGCGAACCACAAATCGCTCAGATCGCGACCGATGGCGAGTCTTACGGCCACCACCACCGGAAGGGGGAAATGGCCCTGGCTTTCTGCCTCAATCACATCGACAATAATCCTGATTTTCAACTGACCAACTACGGGCAGTTCCTTGAGCTGCACCCTCCGGTCTGGGAAGCCCGGATTCATGACAATAGCTCCTGGTCTTGTGTACACGGGGTGGAACGCTGGCGTTCTGACTGCGGCTGCCATACGGGTGGCGAAGCCGGCTGGAATCAAACCTGGCGGCAGCCCCTGCGGGCTGCCCTCGACGAGGTGCGCGAACGCCTGATCACCGTTTTTGAACGCGAAGCCGGCAAACTCTTTACCGACCCCTGGGCCGCCCGCGATGCTTACATCGAACTGGTGCTCGATCGCTCCTGCGCCGATGATTTCATTGCCCGGCACGCCAAAGAGAATTCCGTCGGGACAGCCGAAAAAACCCGCATGTTGCGCTTGCTCGAAATGCAACGCCACTGCATGTTGATGTACACGAGTTGTGCCTGGTTCTTCAACGAAGTAACCGGCATCGAAACACTGCAGGTGCTGCAGTACGCCAACCGCGCGCTGCACCTTTGCGAAGTAATAACCGGAGATGACTTCCATCCGGAATTTCTGCGCAACCTGGAAAGCGTACCGAGTAACGTTCGCGAAAACGCCGCGGCATCGTACCGCGAGGTTGTGATGCCAGCCCGCGTGGGCC
The DNA here is from genome assembly GCF_008014675.1 of Neolewinella aurantiaca. GTDB lineage: Bacteria > Bacteroidota > Bacteroidia > Chitinophagales > Saprospiraceae > Neolewinella > Neolewinella aurantiaca. Next base: position 3,502 of record NZ_VOXD01000048.1, read on the forward strand.
TGCGCCGGGTAGGGATGCACTTTGCCGCGGCCAGCCTCTTCGAAAAGAATATGGACGAGTTGGAACTGTTCAACTACCGGGCGGAGATCCATAAGCTTAAGCCACTGAGGGCAGGTGGTTACCGGCTGTCGCTTGGCCGGATCACGATCGTCTCTAACCTGACCCACGCCTCCAAAACGTTCTGTTTCGGTGTCCTTTACCTCGGGCAACAGACAATGATCGGTAGCATCCGCAGCGACATGAGCGAAGCTGACTTCGATACGGCCTCCGACGTGCTCGCCGAGGAGTTCCGGGTAGGCCACGTAGGAGAAGTGATCGCCCTCCTGACCGCTAACTTCGGTACCGAGACTTTCTCCATCTGGCAGCTCTTCCGCGATGAAAAGCGTAATATTCTGCTTTCGATGACCGACCGGACGCTCGAACTTGCAGCCAAGAACTTCAGCGATGTCTACTACGACAACTACCAGCTGATGGGAACTATGGCTGCCAACGGGATGCCCTTACCAGAAGCCTACAAAGCAGCCATCAGGTTTACCCTTCACCGAAGGTTCATGGATATCCTCACCGATGGTGAGGGTGGGCTGCTCGATCTGCCCCGCCTCGACCGGCTCATCGCCGATTTCCATCACTGGGATCATGAGTGGCAAAATACCGATGATATGGACCAGGCTGCGGAACTCCACCTCCACAAGGTTGTACGCGCGTCTTTTGAAGACCCGACCAACTGGAGCCTGGCCAATACCTTACTGCAGGCCCTGGAGACCCTGAAACTTTCACCCAATTACCATCGCGCCCAGAATGCCTTCCTGGAAGGATGGACTCCGGATTACGTAGGCTCGCTCTCCGATGAGCTGCTCTCCGAAGGACTCGCGGTGGCGCGTGAACTCAATTTCGAGCTGGGCTTCATGGCCTACGCAGGATAATGAATAGTCTTGAAAAAGGCCGCTAACTTCACGGAATGAAAATAGCCATTCTGGCTCCGCTGCGTTTCCCCATTGCAGAGCCCTTCGCGGGCGGGCTGGAGATTCATACCCATCTGCTTGCTCGCGGACTGGCAGAGCGCGGCCACGAGGTGACTTTATTCGCTCACCCGGCCTCTTCTCCGGACTTTGAGATCGTCCCCTGCCGGGTGGACGAAAAGGCTGGTTTCCTGACCTACACCCGCGCAATCCGCGCGGCGATCCGCCGAATCGCGGAAGGGAATTACGACCTGGTGCATAACAACAGTATCCACTTTTTACCGCCAATGATGGCCGCTGGGCTTCCCTTCCCGATGGTGACAACCTTGCATACGCCTCCTTACAAGTCTCACCGGTTCACGGCGGGGCTTACCCGCCGCATCAGGAACCACAGCTACGTAGCCATAAGTCACTTTCTGGGCGGACAATGGAAATCCCTGATCGGTGAATACTACGTGGTTCATAATGGTATTGAGACCGGTGCCTGGCCGTTTTCGGCCATCGCTACCAAAAAGTCAGCCGTTTGGTATGGCCGCTTCACTCCCGAGAAAGGAGCGGAGTTTGCTATCGCCGCCGCGCAGGCGGCGGGTTACCAACTCACCCTGGCCGGACCGGTCTACGATCAGAAGTACTTTGACGAGAAGGTCGCTCCGGGGCTGGGCGGAAATATTACTTACGCCGGGCACCTCAATCAAACAGATTTAGCGGTTCTCGTCGGCCGGTCTGCTGTTGGGCTGGTAACGTCGGTTTGGGATGAGCCTTTCGGTTTAGCCTACGCCGAAATGCTGGCCTGTGGCACTCCGGTAGCGGGCTTCGAGAGTGGTGCCGCAGCGGAGATTATAACCGAAGAGACGGGCATCCTGGTCGATAAATACGATGTAGAGGCGCTGGCGCAGGTGCTGGCAAAGGTTGAAAGGAGCAAGGACCGGAAGACTTGCCGGAAAAGAATCACGGACGCTTTCCCTTCCGACGCAATGGTTGCCGGGTACGAAGCGGTTTACCGGGAGGTAGTTTTTCCTTAACTAAGCAGGATGACGGTAATGAAGTCGTAGGGTTCTAATATTTCCGTTCCACTACGTAGTTTACGAGCGCTTCCAGGCTGTCCCGGCTTTCGCTCTCCGGCATTTGCCGGAGCAGTTCAAAGGCTTCGTCCCGGTACCGGATCATGGCTGCTTCTGCGTAAGCAAGCCCTTCACTTTGGTGAACGAAGCGAATCACCTCGGCCACTTTTTCCGGTTTGTCGGAATATTTTTTAATGATGCGGATGATGCGCCTGCGTTCGCTTTTTTCAGCCTGGTTAAGGGCGTGGATCAGCGGAAGGGTCATCTTCTTTTCCTTGATGTCGATGCCCCGGGGTTTACCCACGTCGTCGGTCCCGAAGTCGAAGAGGTCGTCTTTTATCTGGAAGGCAATACCGATCTTTTCGCCGAATTTGTACATCAACTGTAGCGTCTCTTCGTCGGTAGTGGTGGAAGCAGCACCCGCTTCGCAGCTCGCAGCAATGAGGCTGGCCGTCTTCTGACGGATTACATCGAAGTAGACGGACTCATCAATGTCCAGCCGGCGGGCTTTTTCGATCTGGAGAAGTTCGCCCTCGCTCAGGGCCTGAACCGCCGAGGAGGTGATTTCCAGAATCCGGTACTGTTTGTGTTTAAGGGCAACCAGCAGACCTTTGGCCAGAAAGTAATCACCAACCAGTACCGCAATCTTGTTCTTCCAAAGCGCATTGATGCTGAAGAAGCCGCGGCGCTCGTAGGACTCATCGACCACATCATCGTGCACAAGGCTGGCTGTATGAAGAATTTCGATCAAAGATGCCGCAACGTAACTGTTATCGTTGATTTCGCCACATACTTTAGCGGAAAGGAATACGAACATCGGGCGCATCTGTTTGCCCTTGCGCTTCACAATGTAGTAAGTGATGCGGTCCATCAGTGCAACTTTAGAGCGCATGGTTTCCCGGAACCGTTTCTCGAAAGCGGCTAGTTCGGTAGCGATCGGTCGCTTTATTTTATCCAGGACTTTACCCATAGGGTGGGGGGAGTGGGGCTGATGGTTGGCAAAGGTAATCTGCCGGAGGAGAACTTTCAGTTAGTAATGAAAATTGAGATATAAAGTTTTACCCACCTGTCCTTCAGTTTTCGTCGAGTTCCTCAATTACACCGGGAGTAAGGATTTGCCCTTTGTCGGTTCGGGTGGTTGGTAAGCTGTCGGGGTAGTTTTCCCGAATCCACTGAAGCATGTGCTCGCGGGTGTTGCAACGAAGCGTAAAGGTGTTGCCGGCATTGTTCGAGGAAACCAGAATACGGACCACAATCACCCGGTCAGTTGTGTCGGTTACCGCAACGGAGTTGACGCGTTCGTCCCAAAGTTCCTGGGTGGGAAGGTAGCGATTCACTTCTGCCCGTAGTTTGTCTACCGGGAAGGTATAATCGAGGTGGAGGAAAACAGATCCCGTTAATTCGGAGTTGAAGCGGGTCCAGTTCTGGAAATAATGGTCGATGAAGTAATTGAGGGGAACGATAAGCCGGCGCTGGTCCCATAACTTCAGGGTTACGTAAGTTAGTGTTATTTCCTCTACCGTTCCGTATTCTCCTTCTACAATCAGGACGTCATCCAACCGGATAGGTTGGGTAAAAGCGATCTGAAAACCAGCCAGGAGGTTCGCGATCGACTTTTGGGCCGCAAGTCCGATTATGATACCGCCTACTCCGGCGGTAGAGAGAAGACCGGTGCCGAGACTTCTCATCCCTTCAAACTGGAGCAGAATGAATGAAACCACCACCACGAAAATAATAATCGAAGCGATCCTCTGGATGTACTGGAGTTGAGTCAGGATTTTGCGTTCCCGCAGGTTGTTGACATCGTCCATATTGTACCGGTACCGGATGGTATCTCCGACAACCTGTACTACTTTTATCAGGAATACACCAGTGAAAAAGTAAAGAAGGGTGCGGGGGAGGTGCAGCGCGCCGGGGAGATAGAAGGGAAGTTCTGCTTCAGCGATACCGCTCGAAATAGCGGTCCAGAACCAGAACGTGAGAAGCATGGCTATCAGCCAGAAAACTGCAGTACGGGTACGCTTGGCGAAAGCCTCGAGAGTGAAACTCTTTGTTTTTTTGGCGGAGGCTCTCAGAATCGGAAAAATGATCATAACCATAACGGTCGCGATCAGCAGTGCGAAGCCAAAGGCGATCAGCAATTGAGCGTAAACAGGAGTATCGCTGATGTAATCGAGTAAAGTTTCCATGTCGGTTGCGAACTTTTCGGGTTTCACGTGAATAACCAAAGCGATTACATAGTGTTCGGGCCAAAGGTCAATGCTTTCAAAAACCTTCGTTTTGCACCCGCGTCCGCGCCCCGAAGGCCTGAATTCGGGGGCTGGTGCACTTTTATGTGGTGATTGTTACCGGCTTGTTGCTGGAAGGCTGGGTTGAAGAATTACTCTTCCGGTTCTACCACGATCTTTTTTATGCCTACGACCTCGATCCGCGTGTTGGTTACCTCGATCATTTTGCAATGAAAGCCGCTGAGCTCCAGTTCTTCGTCCTGCTCGGGGACGCGTTCTGCTTCTGTAACGATAAAACCGGAAAGAGTCTGGTATTCTCCTTCCGGGATGCCGAGTTCGTATTTATTGTTGAGGTAGTTTACCTCTAGGCGGCCACTGAAACTGTGGCTTCCATCTTCGTTGACGGTCTCCAGGTATTCGTCTTCGTCGAACTCATCCTCGATCTCGCCGAAGATTTCCTCCAGCAGGTCTTCCATCGTCACTACACCCGCAATGTCACCAAACTCGTTGACGACGCACGCAATACTCAGCTGCTCTTTGATGGATTGATTGAGCAGATCGGTGACCCGGGTAACTTCGGGAATGAAGGTAAGCTCCATCACGATGTCACGGATGTTCTCCGGGAGACTTAGCAGTTGCTGGTGGTGAACATAGCCCAGCACTTCTTCCATCTCGCCGTCCACGATCAGGATACGGCTGAGGCGGGTTTCCTGAAATTTCTGTTCCAGTTCGTCGATGGTTGCCGATACGTCCATGCTCTGAATCTCGGTACGCGGCACCATACAATCGCTCACCCGTACCTCCGAGAGGTTAAGCGCGTTACCGAACAGTTTGGTATCGATGACTACTGTGTCCTCGTCAGCGGAGGCCCGGCTTTCATTGACGAAATTCTCGAGGTCCAGCCTGGTCAGTACGGTATCCAGTTCTTCTGCCGGGCGGTTGAAGAACAGTCGCAATAATGCATTACTGGCCCCGGTCATGACCAGGCTCGGGAGGTAGAGCAGCCACTGTAGCGCACGCAGGGGGAGGGCCAGCAGGTAAAGCGCGTCGTCGGCGTACAGGCGGAACAGGGTTTTGGGCATGTACTCGCCAAACACCAGAACAATGAGCGTAAGGATTACAGTTTCTCCCAAAAGGTTCAGCATCCCCGCGTCAGTAGGGCCGATGAGCCAGGCAAAGGAGCCGGAGATAAGGGTTGTAAAGGCCACCAGGGCAATATTGTTGCCCACCAGCATGGTGCTCATGAAGTCTGCCGGACGGTCGAACCAACCCGCCAGAATACGACTGGCACGGGTGCCCCGCTTCTTCTTCAGCTCCACCCTGAGCTTGTTCGCAGAGACGTACGCGATTTCGGATCCGCTGAAGAGAGCAGACAAAATCAGGGACAGGATGATTAAAGCGGTTAGCAACTTGGTCTTGTGGTTTAATTGATTCGCCTGCCGGCGCCACTACTAATGTAATGGTTAGGCTGCGGTTTGACGTCATTAAGGCGCCTGTTTTAACCAAAATGCGGTCGGTTGGGCAGACTATTCTTTGGGTCGGGACATCGGTATACGTCCGTCGACCTGTAGTACCCGGGCGTTGGAAAAGTTCTGGTCGGCCTCGAGCCCGTAACCCGTAATTACGTATTGGGGCTGCCGGAGAACGACAAACTTATTAGTGTGTATCCGGCCCGTTTTCTCGTCCCAGTTCAGTTCTTCGGTTTCCAGCCTTTGAAGATCTACTGATTCCCAGACAACGCTGTCTCGTACCGTGACGGTACGCTCACGCTTGCGGTACACGCCCCAGTTTGCAACCAGGGTACTGGTGGGTTGGTTGAACTCGTCGTAAAAAGTAGCGACCAACCCTTCAGGAAATTCCTGGCGCTGATCTGCTTTTTCGAGATAGTTCAACATTACGGGTGCTTCAATTACGGCCCTTACCATTCCGGAATCGCTGAAGATCGTTCGGATGCCATCGGCTGTTTCCACCTTATCGCTCAGTTGTTCACGCAGATGCGCTACGTCAGCAGGGTCGTTGACGCAGGAGGAGCACAGAAAGGCCACCGCGAGAAAAGCGGCAGCCAGGGTGAAATATTGTAGGAAAGCGAAGGACCTGTTCGTCACGAACCCTTAGGCTGCAAACGTACGGCCAGCAGCCTGCAGGAGGTCGCTGTAACGAAGCGGAGTCTCAGGTACAAAGTTTCCGTTGTACTTGTAGAGGTAAACCACCAAGATGATGAACAGAAAGATGGCAATTACACCGCCTAGGAAGGCGTATCCTTTAGCACCTGAAGATTTAATCTCGGACATATTGGGCTTGTTTCTTTTGGAAGGGCAAAGTTACAACGGAGATTGCCGATTCTGGGTTTTGTCTGCGTATTTATTACAGCGAATTGAAAACCTCGCGGTAATTATGACGGGCGCATTATAGTTTCTCCTGATTACAAATCAGCACTTTGTGCGGAGGAAAGGGCATTGGAAAGATTTGATCGACAGGAACCATAAAAAAGCCCTCGTCGTCAAAATTGACAACGAGGGCTCTTTCGGTGAGACTAAAAGTCCCGAGCATTAGATGCTTCGCTTACTGACAATCGGCAGCAGCGCGTTCATCGGCAACATCAGTACCGGCGCGGAGCGCGGGCAGAAGGACGTTACCGTTTTGGGCACGAACGGTGGTGTTGATCTGCGAACGGGCCGCGGGCAGGTTGCCGCTGGTGCCGGCAGAAGCATCAGAGAGGGGCTTCACGAAGTAAACACCATTGCGACCAACGATGGGCTCGCTGGTGTTGCCAGTGGCAACGATAGCAGCTGCAGCAATTACTTTCGGCTCCTGACCGATGCGGGGCAGGCTCTGGAGGGTCGGGTTGCTGCTGATAGAGTCAACGGTAACTTCGTACTGGGCTGCGATCTTCTCGATATCGGAACCAGCAAGCATACCGGCCAGCTTCTGACCTTTAACACGGTTGCTGACCTGGTCCTGAAGTGCGTCTTTTACGGAAGCCGCGGAAGGAAGACCCTCCGGAAGAACATCGGCAAGCGCAATCACTACGTGGTTGTTCTGGTAGAACAACTGCTGGTCAGTGAAAGAGTAAACAACAGGGCTAACGTCGCCTTTGTCGGCACTGAAGGCCCAGCACATCATGTCTTTTACGTCCTGTCCGGAACCGAGGTCGGCAAGGGTGTAGTTGGAAACGGGAAGGGGAGCGGAGGTTTTAACTTCCAGCCCCATGCTTTCTGCGGCGGCTTTCATTTCTGCGAGGGTGCTCTTGCCGTTCAGGAAGCTTTGTGCTTTAGCCATTACTACGTCTTCTGTTTCAGAAGAAGGGATCAGCGGCTCAACAACGTAAGCAACTTTGGCGCGCAGCTGGCGGCTGCGGCTGCGGCTCATGATGTCAACGAGGTGAACACCAAACTGAGTGCGGACTTTGTAGAGGTTGCCGACTGTACCGGTGCGGAACAGAACGTTGTCGAAAGGCTTAACGAACTGGCCGGGAGTTACTTTCTCGTAAACACCACCGTTAGAGGCAGAACCTGGGTCCTGGCTGAATTCTTCTGCGAGATCAGCGAATTTGCCGCGGTTTCTCTGAAGTACGTTCATCAGGCTGTCGATTACGCGGTCTGCTTCTTCAAACTGAGCAGGAGTAGATGCGTTGCGCAGGATGTGACGTGTCTTGGCGCTGTCGGGCATTGATACACGGTCAATTACCTTCAGCAGTTTCATGGCGCTGCCTTCGGTGTAAGGGCCGAATACGGTGCCTACTTCAATCTGGTTCATTACTGCGTCGGCAACAACGGGGCTGAGGCGATCTGCTGTCTGGTAGACTGACTGGTAAGTGCCATTGTTGCTCAGTGCGAAGAGGCTGTCACCGGCTTCGGTGGTTTCCTTGGCCCAGTCTGCTGCAGTTTGGTTGAGCAGTGTACGGATGGCATTGGTGTCGGCAGTCGTTGGGGTTACCGGAAAGGTAACGTAGGTGAGTTGGCGGGTTTCTTCGGGGTTATCGAAGATGCTGCGGTTTTCGTCGATGAAGGCCTGAACGTCGGCGTCGCTAACTTCGATGTCGGTGTCGTCCACTTCCTCGAAAGGAACCTTTACGATGGCTACTTTACGGTTGCCAAACTGCTCGTTGGCGTAATCCTGGGCCTGCCAGTTAGGAGCGTACATAGCTTTGGTCATCAGGGCAGTCATCTTCTCCTGCAGGCGGGAAGCCTCGATTTCGCGGCGCTGGTAGCTCCAGATTGCCTTGAAGTTGGGGTTCAGACGGCCTTCCTGAATAGCAGCGTCGATGCTGTTGTTCTCGATGTCCTGGCGGATTTGCGAGAGAAGGGTAGTGTTGAGTTGGCCCGTGTTGGGGTCAGTCATGTTACGACGGATGACCGGGCTGGGGTTGGCACCGTACTGGAGTTCGGTCATTTCCTCCTCGCTTACGCTGAGGCCGAGGTCTTCTGCTTCGTTCTTTACTACGGCTTCGTTCACGTAGAAGTTCCACAACTGATCGCGGTTCTGGAAGGCATCGCCACCAGAGAATGCGGCGCTGGCGGTGCGCTCGAAGTCATTGCGGTCAATTTCACGCTCACCAACCGCGCCCATGCGGTTCATTACCGGGCCAAGGGCGCCGCCGGCGCCACTTGTCATCTCGGAAAGGATGAAAAGGGCGATACCGCCTCCTATGAAAAGGAGGACGATAAGCGTGTTCTGTCTGATCTTACCAATTAGTGCCATACTGCATTTCGCTTTACGTTGCCCGGTCGAACGGGCGCTTATTTCGTGGTATTTTTAATAGTTTCCTGACGCACAAACGGCCGGACCAATGTTTGAAGGGTCCCGGCCGGTGTCTCGTTAGGACCGCGAAGATACGACAAATTGAAAAATGAAGGTAGTTTATCGTTTCCGACAGCTTTTTTAGCGCACAACGGCCGGTTTTAGTGGCGCGAGCGCAGGTGCCGTGCGGGGATAAAAGAGCCACGCCGTAATAACCGGAGAAGAATGTTGCCGACCATCCGCTCCTGCTGAAGCCGCAGTGCTGAAAACCGAATGAAGCCTTGTACGTTCCACCAGCATGCTTACGTCAACCAACTCTGCCCGTCTCGCTTTGCGCCCCCAACTTGACCTCGCACCCGCGTCCTCGCCCGCCGAAAAGTTCCAGAACGATACCCTGCGCCCGATCATGAAGTTGCAGCATGAACTGTTGCTTGCCGTCTGCGCTAGCTACCTCGTTAAGCGAAAGGTGAAGCCGGATCAATTGCCGGCCGGTAAGCGCTGGGCGAAAATAAAAGAACTCGTCACCCGCGATAACCGGCTGCGCGGTTTACTCTTCGGAATCGCTATCGGGCAGTTCGTTCCTTCGGAAATGGAGTATTACCTCGTCAACGAATCCGATACCAACCGCCGGATCACGAACCTGTTGGTGGAGCGGTTACATTCGGTCTACGGCGCCTGAATAATGGGGAGGCCTTCCCAAACGTTACCCTTAATATGCGATACTGCCTCTTTTCCCTTCTGCTTTTCACCGCCAGTTCTTTTCTCTCCGCTCAGTTGCCGCTGACTCCGGCGTTCGAAGCTTTGCTCGATAGCCTCGATGTCCGTGTCAACCACCCCTTCAACGAAGGGTTCAGGCTCCGGGAGAACCCCGAAAACGATTACCTCGAAGATCAACTGACCGTTTACTCCAAAGCAGAGAAGCTGGAAATGCGTTTTCACCTTCGGCCCGAAAGCGCACGCGACCTGTACTACAAGCGTCCGCACCTGCGAACTTCCCTGCTGGTGATGAACCTGGGCAGCAACGACGAAGACGCCGTAACCGCCGTCCATTCCTTCGGCGAGGAAGAACTCGCCGTCCTCAATGCCGACTGGGCCACGATGTGGACCTTCCGGCCCAAGCGCAGTTACAGCGACCAGAGCCAGGCCCAACTCATTGCAGCCTACAAAGAAGGGCGCGGCCTTATATATACGGTCTTGCTGTTCGATAAAGTGCCGGAAACCCTGGAGGGGCGTCAGATGATGCTGAGGTTCCGGTAGGGCCTCTACGCTTTTGTTGCGCGGTCTACCGCTGCCAGAATATCTGGCATCCGGTATGCTCCCGCCATCTCCCGAACGTGAAGGGCTGCTGCTCCGGCTGAAAGGCCGAGGGCCGTAACGTAAAGAGGTTTACTGCTCTGACCCCTGAGTACAGCTTCTGCATTGTTGTCACGGAAGTAAGATTTTGCCACTCCAACCACGGGGATGTTGCTGTTCAGTTCCTCATAAAGATGGCCGCCGAGGCCCGGTCGGCCCTGATCATCCAGGTATACATATCCATCGATGATGATGGCCTCAAGAGTGCTGAGGTCGAAGTCTTCGAGCGCACGCAGAATAAGCGGAAGTTCCCGTTTATAAAACTCGCCCGGTTGGTAAGGTGCGGCGGGGCCGCTCTCCCAAATTCTGATTTCGGTGGCCTCGCTATCCGGCCAGTCGGTAAAAACAGCCGCCGCAAGGCGGCTGCCGTCAGCGGTATAATGCGCATCGAAGGCAAGAAGCATATTAGTTGGTTTTTCGTTGCTGAGGAGGCTTTCTTTGGAGACGGGAAGGTAGTGAAATCACCGGCTTTCCGGACATCAGCAGGGCAGGTTTCCAAAAGTTGACGCCTCGTGTTCTGTACACAGTTACCTCACGAAGTGCCACAAAATAAGAGTGGTTTTTCCGGGTTTTTCTGTGGTTTATCCTTGCCGCCTCATGTTATCTTTGCGGCATTATGCGCTATTTACTTCCCCTGCTCTTTATTATCCTTTTTTGCACCTGCGACCGCGCCCCCGAAAAGGCCGGTACGATGGAACCGGCAACCAACGCACCAAGCGTGAAACTGGTGGGCGAAGCAATGGGGAGCTATTACCGTATTACTTACCTGGGCGACAGTATACCCGATCTGCGGGAACGGGTAGACAGTTTACTCAATGCTTATAATCTCGAACTCTCCGCCTGGGTGCCGGACAGTAAGCTGAATGCCTTTAATAATAGCGAAACCGGCATCGATATTGGCGGGACGGACCACTTCGTTCCCAATCTGGAAATTGCCCGCCGGGTAAGCGAAGCCACCGCCGGAACGTACGATCCCACGGTGGCACCTCTGGTAAAATACTGGGGGTTTGGTACCGGTAAGCAGCGGCAAACCGCCGAAATCAATATGACTGAAGTCAACGAACTACTACGTCTGGTAGGATTGGATAAGGTGACGCTGGAAGGCACTATGCTAAAAAAAGCCCTGCCTGGCGTAGAGCTCGACCTCAACGCCAGTGCCAAAGGCTACGGGGTAGACCTGATCGCTCAACTCCTTTCTTCCGCCGGACACCCCGACCATCTGGTGGATATCGGTGGCGAAATGCGTAGCGGAGGAACCAAAAACGGCAGGCCGTGGAACGTCGCGATCCGTTTGCCCGATGAAGACAGAAAGAAAATAACTCCGGCGGGTATTTTGCCGCTTAGCGAAGGAAGAGCTATTGCTACTTCGGGGAATTATTTGGCATACTATAAAGTGGATGGCGAAACCTTCAGCCACACCATCAACCCGAAAACCGGACTGGTAGAACGCAACCGGCTGCTGAGCGCAAGTGTGTTCGCCCCGGACTGCGCCACGGCCGACGCTTACGCCACCGCCTGCATGGTCGTAGGCCCCGAGCGAGCCCTGAAACTGGTGGAAGACAACGCTGACCTGGAAGGCTATTTCCTGGTGCGCGGCGAGAGCGGAGAACTGGAAACGATGAAGTCTTCGGGGCTGTAACTTATTGAGGGATAGGAACGTTAATCTTTAGATCGTCAGCCACTGAGCCTGATGTGTTTATCCGATTAACCCAAACCCATCCCGAAATGAAAAACATCACCAACCTCATCATCATTGACGCCAGCGGCTCCATGGCTTCCAAAGCAGAAGAAATCCGCGGCGGATTACGCCTGCTTTTTCAGGAAATCAAAGCCGACGCTGCGCTCTGCGAGAGCAAAATACGGACCATCGTTACCCAGTTCTCGAGCCCCGGTCACTTCAAAGAACTGGTCAACTCCAAAAAAGCCGAAAAACTGACCGACGAACTCGCGAACGCCTACGAGCCCCAGGGGATGACCGCCCTCTTCGATGCCATTGGCCAGGGCTTTCAGTTGGTTCCCGATAAACAGGACTCCGTTCTCGTTACCATCATGACGGACGGAGAGGAGAACAGCTCGCAGGAATACTCCCGAAAGTCGATTACCGAACTCATTACGAAAAAACGAGCAGGCAAACCTGCCTGGACAATCACCTTTATGGGCACGACCGAGCAGGCGATGAAAGAAGCGAAAAGCTGGGGCGTTTCGGGCGGCAACGCCCTGCGCATCAATAACAACGCCAAAGGTTTTGACAAAGGCATGCGCTCTTACAGCAAGATGCGTAAGGCGCACTACGAATCATCCGTTGGTCGCGCCGCAGGCGCGAATATGGACGACCTCGCTAAAGACAACGAAGCGGAAGACTAAGCGCATCGGAGCCTCCGCTCCGTCAGCTTTCCTTTTAAAGGACTGATGTAATTGTTAGTTGGACACCGCCGCTAATAAATAAGCTAAAGGCTTGGGCGCAAACCAGATTGTCGCGATTGCTCCTCCCCAGCGCAGCGGTGTGGGGAGGCTGGGAGGGGGGTGAGCGACAATCTGGTTTGCGCCCAAAGGCTTCAGCATTTTCTTACGCCAGAAGTGGGTATAACGATGGTTCGCTACAAACTGTCGCGGACCATCGTTACAAACACCAAACCCATCTGGTCGCTTATCTCGCCGGTAACTACCTTCGCGACCGATGCAAACTGCCCCTGACCGTCCGGAGACAAAAGACTATTTCTACCTCATTGCCCTTGCCCTGATTTGGGGGACGAGTTATATCCTTATTAAAAAAGGATTGGATATTTTCACTCCGCTTCAGGTTGCAACACTGCGGCTGGGTATCTCTGCTTTGGCCTTATCTCCCCTGGCGTACGTTCATTTACGAAAGATCACCTGGCGGCAGGTTCCCTTGCTCATCGTGATTGGAATTACGGGTACGGCACTGCCATCGTTTCTTTTCCCCTACGCGCAGGTTCATCTCAGCAGTAGCCTTACGGGGATGCTGAGTGCACTCAATCCCTTGTGTACTTTTCTTGTTGCGTGGTTGTTTTTTGCCAGTCGGGATGCTGGCCGACGCCAGTTGGCGGGGGTTCTGCTGGGGCTGCTGGGCGCGGTGGGGCTTTCGTGGGCAGCGCCGGGCGATGCGGGGCAAACGACACAGTTTGCTTATGCGGGGTTCGTTTTTCTGGCCTGTCTTTGCTATGCGACGAGTTCGAATCTGGTCGCTGAATATTTCAGGGGGCTTTCATCACTTACCATCACGGTATGCAGCTTTTTCATCGTTGGTTTCCCCGCACTTATCTGGGCGCTGACCGCAGGTGCAGTGCCGGTTACGGTAACGGCTGCCGCCGGCAACGAGGGGTGGTGGGCTCTGGCTTGTGTCGCGGCGTTGGCGCTGGTGAGTACCGTACTGGCGAGTATCATCTTTTTTAAGATGGTGCAACGCACCGGAGCCGTGTTCAGCAGTACGGTAAGCTACATCATTCCTCTCGTCGCGTTGCTATGGGGGCTACTCGACGGAGAGGGCTTTGCCGCATTACAAATACCCGCAATTGTTCTGATTCTTACGGGTGTCGCCCTCAGCCGGGGCAAGTAATGTCGCGAAAATGCCGTTATTGAGCCTGATGAAGTGCATAACCCTATTCTTTCTGATCGTTATTTGCCTGAATGCCCCGGGCGCTGCAGGTGCCTCTGCAGCAGTTGTTGCTGGTGATTACGGGGAAGTCGGTCCTCTTGCCCCGGCGGGGGAGAGTACGTATAAGTACTCCGAAAGTCCGGAGAGCGATCTGTCAGATCCTTCCGTGATGAAAGAATCGAGCCTTGCCCAAAACCTCGTCGGCGATTCAGTTACCATTAGGGATATCTTCATTCGGGGCCACAAGCGCACACGTGATGGTGTGGTGTTCCGGGAGATGACCTTCGGCAAAGAAGCCCGGATAGCGGAGGAGGATCTGGACGAAGAGATCGCTCTGACTTACGCCGCACTGATGAATACTGGTCTGTTCAGTAGCGTCGATATCACTTATTCCGACAGTCTGTTCGGACCGGGAAACCTGCAGGTATTCATTGATATCCGCGAAACATGGTACATCTATCCCGTACCTGTTTTTACCCTCGCCGACCGAAACTTTAATGTCTGGTGGCGGGATGAAAACCATTCGTTGGACCGGGTCAATCTGGGGGCTAAATTGTCGTGGTATAATTTCACCGGCCGGCGGGATCGTTTCAAAATTGGCTATACAACGGGTTATACCCGGAAATATGAAGCAGGTTATCGTTTGCCGTATTTAAACAAAGCAAAAAACATTGGAATAGAACTCGATTACAGTTTCTCTCAGCGAAGAGAGCAGAATTACCAGACCATCGAAAATCAACAGGTGTTCTATCAGGATCCCGATCGGTTTGTATATAAAGATACTCGTCTTAATTTGTCCTTCAATTATCGTAAGAAGCTATACGTTACCCATACTTTACGCACCGGTTATCGTTCTTCGGTTATCGCCGATACTATTGCAAATGCCCTGAACCCGGACTTTTTTGGCGAGGGAAGGAATAGCCAGCGATTCTTTCAACTAGAGTACACTTATGTCAATGACAAGAGAGATGTAAGGAATTACCCATGGAAAGGTTACTACGTTTTGGGCACCGTGGTGAAGGACGGTATGGGGATTACGGGGGAACGTAACAGTTTGACCGCAGGGCTGACCGTTCGTAAATTTTGGCCTCTGAGCGAAAACTTGTCGATTAACGCCGGCGTTGCGGGTAAATACAGTCTTATTCGTACTCAGCAACCATTCCTGGAGAACCGGGCTATCGGCTTCGGAAACAATGGCCTTGTCGGTTACCAGTTTTATGTCGTGGATGGACTGGATATGGCCATCTGGAGATTCGGAATAAGGCAACAATTATTCAAAACCGACCTGGACCTGGGCAAACTGGTCTTTATCGATGCGTTCCGGTACATCCCCGTTCGTGTGTTGCTGGCTTTCCAGTTCAATCAGGGTATTGCTAATGCGCCATACATTGGGGAGAGCAACAAATTAAACAACACACTGCTGACCGGAGCCAGTCTGGGTCTGGACGTAGTACTGTTTTACGATATGGTTGGTAGCTTGCAGTACAACCGTAACCATTTAGGAGAAGGAGAAGTACTCCTGGCCCTTAATCTGAATTTTTAAGCAATATGCAGGTAGTTATCTATAGTCAGTTATTGAAGGAAAAAGACATTCCCCACGTGCAGGAATTATTTGATCTGCTGGCCGAAGAGCAATTCTCGACTTATGTCTATGGGCCGTATCTGGAAGAACTGAGGCCTCACATCAATTTCAGAAAGGACGTGGGGCAGATTGAAAGCCATCTTGATTTCAGAATTAAGCGCTTCGATATGATTATCACCTTGGGAGGTGACGGCACGATCCTGAAAGCGGCAACTTTGGTTCGCGACTATGGCATCCCCATTCTCGGGATAAACCTTGGCCGACTTGGCTTTCTGGCCAGAGTGGAAAAAACGAAATTGAAGGAAACCCTGCGGTTGCTCTCCCTCGGCCGGTTCACCACGGAGAAGCGTGATATGCTCTATCTGGAATCTAATTTGCCGATTTTCGATGAAACTCCGTTTGCGTTGAATGATTTTACGCTGCTCAAAAGGGATACCTCCTCAATGATTACCATTCATACGTTTGTGAATGGTTCTTATTTAAATAGTTACTGGGCCGACGGGCTAATCGTTGCAACGCCTACCGGATCAACGGGCTATAGCCTTAGTTGTGGCGGACCTATCGTGTTCCCCGGGTCAGGCAATTTCGTGGTGACACCGGTAGCTCCACACAACCTCAATGTGCGCCCGATTGTACTCAGCGATGATTCGGTAATTAGTTTTGAAATAGAAGGAAGAGCCGAAAACTTCCTCTGTACGCTTGATTCCCGCTTCGAAACGATTACTT
The DNA here is from genome assembly GCF_008014675.1 of Neolewinella aurantiaca. Classification (GTDB taxonomy): domain Bacteria; phylum Bacteroidota; class Bacteroidia; order Chitinophagales; family Saprospiraceae; genus Neolewinella; species Neolewinella aurantiaca. The sequence continues at coordinate 19,767 of NZ_VOXD01000048.1, forward strand.
CGGTACATAGTCTCGCTGTACGTAAAAATGATTTCGGTATACAACTGGTGAAACTTCCTGGGATCAGCTTTATGGATACCCTCAGGTCTAAATTAAATTGGGGGGCGGATAGAAGGAATCACTAAGCATTGGTTTTATAACTGCCAGGAATTCTGATCATTAATGCTGCTGTTTGCTTGCTCTGGAAGCGTTATGCCTGTATTGGGTAATGAGAGGTTTGCCGTGTCCGGAAGTGTTGGCATTTGTCGCAGAAGAATGAACTTTCTTTACGCTACGGATTCAATTATTGAACATTCCATACCGGAAAACATTTCCTTTGGGCGCTTGGTGGTATACAATTCGTTGAGCGAATAATCTGATTTTTGATTTTATATGTATACCTTTAAGCCTCTGAAACATTCACTTACTTCAGGTTTAACCCTGATTTTTAAATAATTTTATCAGGAGCGATTAAGAACGCGTCTGAAATTTCTCTCTCTGGTTTCCACAGTTTGTTAAGCGTGGTAGCGTAAAAATAAGTCTTGTTATACAAGCAGTTTTTTTGTATCGATGCAACTGCAAGTTGTTGAAAATCAGTTTTAATTTTTTGGAAGTGCTCTACAGTATAAGGGTTTAATATAGTCGTTCTTCAAAACTCAAAACAGATTCACATGGCTAGTTTAAAAAAAGAGGTGATGAGCCTCATCAGTCGCTTTGATGCGGCTCAGGAAGCGTTTTCTGCAAATTCAGTTGAAATCAAAGAATTGCGGAAAAAGCACAAAAAAGAACTCAAAAAGGCAAAAGCAGAGGCAAAAGCAGCCCTCATCGAAGTGGAAGCACTGAAGGCTGAGCTCGCTATTCTCCGTGCAGGTGGCCCGGCGAAGAAAGAGGAGGAGGCTGCTAAAACTCCGGCGAAGCCCGCAGCGAAACGCTCTCCGGGGCGCCCGAAAAGGTCAACAACCGCTGCCAAAAAAACAACAGCGAAGCGTGGCCCGGGGCGTCCGAAGAAGTCTGCAACCGCCGCAGCGACCACTACTACTGAGCCTGCAGCGAAGCGTGGCCCGGGACGCCCGAAGAAGTCTGCAACTGCCGCAGCAAAGCCTGCCTCTGGCGCAGCTAAGAAAAGACCAGGTCGCCCACGCAAGACCCCGGCTGCTCCCGCAAGTGCGTTGCTGGCAATCGCAGGCGTAGGCCCTGCGATGGCAGCTAAATTCGAAGAAGCAGGGATAAAGACCCCCGCAGCAATGGCAAAACTTTCTAACCCAAAGATGGCTGCTATCCTTGCTAATTGCGGGCCGCGTTACAGTAACGCTGATAGCGTTAAAATGCAAAAGTTCCGCGACGCCGCCGCCGCTGCAAAATAGTTTTAGGTTACAATTCACTCAAGACTTTCAGGTCGCGATGTCTCCGGACGTCGTGACCTTTTTTATTGCACAGCTGTGAACAGGGCGGGTAATGAACCGTTGAGGCGGTAGCAAAGACCGATCAACGAAAGAGAGTATTCTCTTCTCCCCTCCTTGCAAGCTGGTGACTTTTTATAAAACCATCGTTAAAAGTACAGTTCATACTTTGATACTTAACCCCAAAAAACCAATACCTATGCGTTTATTTTCCCGATTTGCCGTACTGTTTTCAGCGGCCTTTATTGTTATGTTTTCTGCCGGATGTGATTCGGATACCCCAGGAACCCCCGGCGGTGTAACCCTCGCTCCCGTTGTCACTCTCAACAGCGGAACCGGACTGGTTTCTTTCAATCAGGAACTTTCTCTCTCTACCCCCAGCTTCATCGTAAATGTATCCGGACAGGATGGTGATGCCTCTCTCCGGGACCTGGCTATTCTCGAAAACGGAACCCTTGTTCCCGCAAGTCAGTTGGATTTCCGTACGGGAGAAACCGCCAACAATCCCATCCTTACCTCCGGGGCAGACGCTGAAGGGTTTACTTACGAGATTGAAATTACCCCCAGCAATACCACCGCAGGACCGGTAACCTTCACCTTTCAGCTCACGGATGTAGACGGTGAAGTTGGCTCCACTCAGGTGACCATCACTTATACCGTTACTGCTCCTGTTGTGGACCTGCTCATTGAAGACGGGTTTGTCTCCGGTGATGTAACCATTACTGACCGTAACCCCTCGTTCGACGTGAAGGTATTACTGGATGACACCGCTGACCCACTGTCGACTTTTTCCGTGCTGGAAGACGGCGTTCTTATGGACGCCAGCGCACTTACTTTCAACAGCGGAGCCTTTACCGCTATGAACCCACTCACGCTCATCGAAGCGGAAACCGCGGGCGTAACTTATGACGTCAACGTACGTCCCGATGTAACCGAAAACAGTACCCGTACGTACACTTTCCGCGTGGCTGATGCCAACGGCATCACCGCCGAGCAGACCGTTACGGTTACTTACGAAATCCCGGCTGGAACGGCAATCACCTTCGAAATGGGAGGCGTGTTTTTCAACGCAAGCGGAGGAATGAACGGTGGCCTCGACCTCGACACCGGAACATCCGTTCCGTTCAACAGCCCCGATGCTGAAATTGAAGACGAAGGCGTTAACCTGAACGCAGCCGTAGGTACCGAGAACTGGCGTACCCAGATCAGTGCTTCCAACGACGCTATCCTCCGCGTGGCCAACCTCGCAGGTCTGGGTGACGGAATCACTTTCGATGATATCGACACCAAGGAAGACATCACCAGCCTGTACGACAACGGGACAACCCCCGATGGTTCTGATAACTTCCCTGATGCTGATGGCGATGTAAGCTCTACCGAGATCGTTACTCAGGTTCTGCAGGAGGGAGATGTGCTCGCTATCCGCCGCGCTGATCGTTTCTACCTGGTAAGAATCGACGCCATCAACTTCGAAGCGGGCAGTAACAACGACAGCTACACCGTTTCGATCAAGTACTAGTGAAAACGTAATCGTACCAAACAGGTACATTTTTACATCTCCCAACAGCGGGCGCCTCTTGCTATTCGAAGAGGTGCCCGCTTTGCTTTTAGCGCTCATTGCACCTGCGGTCGCGCCCGGAAACTTAACCGGTAAAGACATTAAGAAGAGAAGGGGGGCTGTCTCTTGACTTTTGAGGCAAGGCTGTCAGCCAATTGTCAAAGCGTTAAATGCATGGCCCAGGCAGCGAATCATTGGCGGAAAACGTATACCTTAGGGATAATTTTCCAACACATGTGTGGAAGCAACCTATCCTTATATTCCTATGGATCTAACGCTTGATCTACATAACAACGAGCAACAATTCATCGCGGCCCTGGTGAAAGGGGACCGTGCAGCCCAAAAGGTGCTGTACGAAACCTACTACGGCCAGTTGATGTCTGTTTGCCAGCGTTATGCAGGAAGCGAGGACGAAGCGATGGATTTGTTACACGAAAGCTTTATTAAGATCTTTAAAAAAATAGGACGCTACGAATCAGGAACCGCACTGCTGGCCTGGATGCGTCGTATTACCGTGAACACTGCCATCGATCAGTACCGGCGCAATGCGCGCCGCCGAACGGAGGACCTGGACAATGCCTACGCCCTGAGCAGCGACGCTCCTGATGTGTTTGCACAGTTCGGAGCCCGTGAAATTCTGGCGGCGGTGCAGAAGTTGCCTCCTACCTACCGTACAATTTTTAACCTGTACGTAGTGGAAGGCTACAGCCACCGTGAAATAGGAGAACAACTGAAAATAACCGAAAGTACGAGCCGCTCTAACCTGGTAAAAGCCCGGGGTAAATTGCAAAAAGTATTGACCGCCCCCGGCCGCTAGTAAATCCCAATGAAGGAAATTCACGCACACATTGATGAACTGGTTCGCGACCACCTGAACGACTTACCTCTGGCCGCCCCGGATTCCAAAGGCTGGGATGCCCTGGAGCGTGAGCTCGATGCTCCTGAAGATTTGCATTTGCGTAATGCACTAACGGGCCTGGCTGCAAATGCCTCGGCAATTGGCTGGCAGGCACTGGAAAATAAACTGGATACCCGCAAGCCTGAAGACGTAAGCCTGGCCGGAAAACTCGATAATTTGCAACCCGCCGTCAGTCCCGGCAGCTGGGAAATACTGGCAAGTCGCCTCGATCAGGAAAATGATAAAGCTGTAGATGCCATCGTCTCCGAAGGCCTGGCCAGAACCACTCCCTCGGTATCCTCCGGATGGGCGGCGCTCGCCGCACGCCTGGAACTCATCGGCTGGCGCCGAAGTACCATCGCTGCCTGGAAGGTTACAGAAGGCTCCCTGCTGCTGTGCCTGATTCTCCTCTTCTTCCGCTTTGCACCGGAGTTCCGGCACCAGCAAGAACCATTCGCAGACCTCGACAATGGCTTCCCGATGCCCATGATGGCGTCAGCTTCTGAACAAAGCGACGAAAGAGCTGACAACAGCCTGCCTGCCGGAAACAGTACGCCTTCAGTGCATCAGCCTAAATCGAAAACGACTAAAACACTTCGCCCGAAATCATCTTCGGTACGGCCTCTGGTGAGTAATCAAGGAGCACAGGCATTGGCGGGCGACGGTGCGCAGGTGCCAGGTGCGGTTGCGGAAGAAACCCCTGAGCTGTATTCACCCGAATCCATCGCGGCGCTGGATATCGACCCGCTCACCAGCCGGATGTACATGCCCAGCCCCGTACTGCAACTGGCTGAAGTCGATAATTCCGTTCCTGCCTATTGTTATATCAATGGCTTCGTTTCTCCGCTTGACGTAAACCAGGTTGTAACACCCGGACACATTGCCGGAGAATACGACATCAGCAGCGAGCGCCGTTTCACGACGGGTTACACCATTGGCGGATTGCTGGACTTTAATAAAGGACGAAATACCCTGCAGATCGGCGTCATTTACTCGCGCCGCTCTTACCTCCCGGCTTCCCTCAAATGGAAGTACCAGGATTACTTCACCCCCCGAAACCCGGTGGAAGGCTACAGCCAGTTTGTTTACCACGCCATCGAGTTCCCCTTCAACTACAAGTTTACCCTGAAGGAAACTACCAACTGGAGGATATCTGCTCGCGCCGGCATGAGCCTGAGCGTAATTGCTAAACCCGAAATCAGAGACCAGGAAGAAGTCGTTGCCAAGCTTGAAGTCTTCGAAGACGGAGTCGCTGAAGATGGCTACGGAACCGGAAGCAGTTTCCTCCCCACCCCCGGAAGCCGCCCGCAACCAAGCACACAGTCTGACTTTTCCAGCGAGAGCGAGTTAAAGGACCCACCAAAAGGATGGTTCGAAGGCGGATCTATTTTGGCCAACTCCAGTTTCTACCTGGGAGGAGGAGTGATCGTAGAGCGCATCATGAACCCCCGCTGGAGTGTGTACGTATCTCCTTCCTTCGGTAGGGTCATCTACCTGCGCGATGAAGACGGAATAGGCCCTTATCGTGATCGTATTCATCTTGGTAGCCTCCGGATGGGAAGTCGCTACCGCTTTGGTGGAAAGAAGAACAAATAAGCCGCTTAAGGTACGCGAAACGGAGCGTGAACCGTGTGTCATTAAACGCACTACTTTCACGAATTTACTGCCTGTCACGTCTCCCTCTCCCTAGGACCTCCGCAGGAAGCCGGGCAGCGAAAGGAGCCGGAAAAGGGGGAACTCCGCGCATCTCGTGATACAAGCACATGAACCTCCAACCCGAAGGCAGCCCGAATACCTTCATTACCGATCTGGCCGGTTATTTAGCCCCGGAAAATCCGGCGACAAGCTGCCGCCACCGGTAAGGATACGCCAGGCGGAAGTAAGCAATGCTTAGGGCGATAGAGGGGAAGATGAGGTCAGTGAATTCTGTCAGAATCTCGTGTCCTGAACTACCCAAAAGGGCCAGTTTGATCACCACAGCGGTGGCCAAACCCAGGAGGAGAAAGTTGAAGTAGAGAACGAAATTATTGAATACTGTTTTCATGGGATGGGGATTTCAGGAACGCAAATAAGAAACACTACAAGGCTAACGCATGAACAGCACGAATTGCTGCCTGACAGTCAGTCGAATACGAATGTAAGTTTGCATCTCTTTTTACTATAGAAGCGTTCGTTTGCCCAAAGGTTGGCACCGAAACGAACGATAGTGTATCACCCCCCAGATCATCAGTACGCCAGACGACTGAATGCTGTGCCGTGCAGCGCACGGTAATTTGAGTATAGCGAATGCGAAAGCCCGTAGGAGTAGTCTCACCTCCACAATATCAGTCAGTCGGAATAAACCGCTGTGATGCATTCGACGGGCAGAAATGGATTGTCGACCAAAAGCTACTCCGCCACCCGAACGCCGAAAACCCGCTTGCCCCAGACAATCCTTCCCGTAACCTCGATACCCGCCGATTGCAACGTGTCGGCCGGAGACCAGCTGACCAGCTGCAGGTCGGCCGTAGTAGAATCCGGATCGACGGGAATACCCGCGCGTCGGAAATAGGGAAGGGCGTTGCTGTATTCCGCCGTTGGCGGAACGTAAGTAGGTAGTTTAACTTCGATCTGCCGCGCAACGCGCGTCGGCCAGTCCCGGGTCGCTTCGTAATACGGGTAGACCTGTACCCAGAAGAACAGCGTGACCAGCAAGCCGGACAGGACGCTTCCGCCAATCGCAAAGTCACGCCGGTCTCCGTAAAGACCGATGACACTGAAGAGCGAAAACATCCAGTAAGCAGCACCCATCCCCAGTGCCGCCCGGAAGCCGGGGCCGGGGAAAGAAACCCCTACTTGTGAAAGAATTATTACCGTAGCGATGAAGGCAAAAATGAGGTGCAGTGTCGCTCCGCCACGAACCCAGTCGCGCCAGGGATAATGCTCTTCCCGAAAGTAGAGTTGCATCTGTTTTCCGGCCACGAGCGCCAGCAGGAGAGGGAAAACCAGGGATTGGGTCAGCAGTCCGATAACGATGCCTGCAGCAAGCAGCTGGCTCGTCTGTTCCTTTCGCTGTACTTTGTAGATCAAATCCCGAATGCCACCCATTAGCCACCCAAACAAGGGGGCCATACCAATTAGCGTATACCCGATGAACTTACCGTAAGCCAGTGGCTGTCCGCCCCAGAACCAGTAGCTACGCACACCCTGATTGCCCTGCAGTACAAGCACTACTAATGGCAGAGCCAGCAACGTTAGCAACATCATCCACTGTTTTCCCCCGCCCATCAGCATGCGCGCCGCAACAATCGTTGTCAGCCCGAAAACGAGGGTGGAGAGCGGAGCGGCAATGCCCCCCAGCAGCAGGAAGATCCCCGCTGGCAGTAAGTGGTTGTTCTCCTTGTCTGCCCCGGCCAGAAGAATGGTCCAGAAAAAACCTGCCTGACCAAGCAGAGCCAATGCGTCGGGTGTTGCTACTTTTCCGAAAAAGGGAAGGAATAAGGATGCACCCGCACACACCAGGCCCAACCCGATGGCTGACTTCCCGAAGAGCTTCCCCGCAAAACGATAGGTGAATACCGCCGTAGCCAGTACAGCTACCGCTGAGAGCAGACGGGGAAAGAGCCAAATGGCCTGTGTTTTTGCGTCGATTGCTTCACCAAGCGGAAAGAGCTTGTGGTACAGAAAGGAAAGCATGGAGCCTCCGCGCTGGTTGCTCAGCGCATGATCGAGGGAAAAACCTTCCGCGCCCGGCCAGACCGTAATCACGTCGCCCCGCAACAGCAACGCCGCTACAAAAAAGAATCCGCTGATCCAGAGGAAAAACTGAAAGCGGGAACTGCGTGCTTCCGGTACTTCCGGAGCTGGCTTTGCGGATGATTTTTTCAGGCGATCTTTTTTAGACATAAAATAGCTTACTTGGTAAGGGCTACCGCTACGACTGAGTTACGGAATTGGAACGTCGTTAAGTTGCCGTTGCCAATTACTCGCCTGTTCGTCTACGGTGAGCAAACAAAGCGCAGGGAAATGGTTGCGGTAGCCAACTTGGTAGCACATTGACTTCTCCCCGACTCACTAACTCATAAACGGCCTAACTGTTTTTCTTGAGGAACTCTTCCGCCAAATTGAGAAAGTTGGTCGCTCCCCGGCTACCGGCGTTAATCATTACCACCGGTAAGTGCATGTTCGGAGCTTCGCTGATACGGGCGTTGCGGTGGATGATAGTATCGAAAACCTGGTCGCCGAATATCTCACGGACCTTCTCTACTACCATATTGGCCAGGCGGAGACGCTGATCGTACATACTCAGCAGGATACCCTCGATCTTGAGGTTCGGGTTAAGCTGAGCCTGGACGAGTTCGATCGTATTCTGAAGTTTGGTCAGTCCTTCCAGGGCAAAGTACTCGCACTGAACGGGCACCAAAACGGTATCCGCAGCCGTAAGGGCGTTGATGGTGAGCAGGCCGAGGCTGGGCAGGCAGTCGATGATGATGAAGTCGTAATCATCACGAACCTTTTCTGTGATATTGGTCTTCATCACATCTTCGCGGCGAAAACGGTTAATGAGCTCTACCTCTGCGCCAGCCAGGTTGATACCGGCGGGAATGAGGTGCAGATTGGGCGTTTCAGTTTCGAAAATCACTTCGTTTACGTCGAGATCGTTTACGATTACGTCGTAGATGGTCTCTTCCAGGTCGTCCGACGGTATACCTACACCGCTCGACGCATTGCCCTGCGGGTCGGCGTCGACGAGCAAGACTTTGCGCTCCAGTATAGCGAGGCTGGCGGCAAGGTTGATGGCGGTCGTGGTTTTACCCACACCTCCCTTTTGGTTCGCGATGGCGATTACTTTTCCCATGGGCTTGTTTCAGACGGGCGAAGTTACGGAATAGTCGGGGAGTCGGGTAGTCAGGTAGTCAGATAGTCAGGGCAATCACAAAGTCCTCTCTGTCTTGCGACAACTGAAGTTGTCGCCTGCAATGAGCAAAGTCCCTTCAGAACTATTCAAAATAAAACGTGCGAGCTTTTAATTGCGCTGGTCAAATAGTCCAACCATCAAACAATCTGCGGTTGTTATTGTCCGGGTGTTAAATCGATACGGGCGCGGCCGCAGGTGCAATGAAGGTTAAAGAAGAGGTGCTTTTCCATCTTTACCGACTCACAACGATCCGCCCTGTTTGCTCCCAAAGCGAACCACCAGCCCTGAGCCGAACCCGGAAAATATATACTCCTGTGGGGAGACTGTTCCGGGGAAGCCAGGTCTGGCCAGCCGTAAAGACTCTTCGCCTGTTTAAATCGAATACTTCCAGCCGTTCGACGGTCACCGGTGTGCCGTTATTACGCGGGTGAAAGACCAGGGCATCGACACCGGCGCGGAGGAGGGTAGGATGCCAGATGTCGACTAACTGATTGTAGCTCTGGGTGCTGGTCTGGAAATCGAGCGTGATGATACGTAGTTGGCCGCATTCCCCCAGTTCCGGAAAGTACTGGTGGTAAACACCCGCTGTGTCGTACGTTGTGCCATCTAGCAGGAGTACTCCACCGGCGTTGAGTATTGTATCGAGATAAGTCGTGTCCGGCGGTAGCGTGATGAGATCGAGGCTCAACGTGGTGCCGCAGGCCCCATCGTCGGGTAAGGAGAGCTCGTAATTTCCCGCCGCAGTGAATACCTGGTTGTTGAAAAAGAGCGTATCCCCGAGGCAGATTGTACTGGTCTGCACTTCCTGGGCCGGAAGCTGAAAACGATAAACGATGCGGTGGACGGAGTCGCATAGCAAGCCTCGGTCAAAGATTACCCGTACGATGCTGTCCGTCGTCAGGGGGAAGCCGTCGGCCAGCACCACGGTGTCGCCCACACAGTAGCGGGCGAGTTCGTTTGATGGGGGTGGAGACGGAGGGGCATCGCTGACCTTAATGAATATCTCTTCGCTCAGGCAGCCGCCGCGACCGGTAACCATTCCTGTGTACAAACCCGCTTCAGAAATACCCCTGGTCAGTTCCGTGCTGCCGTCGTCCCAAACTACGGAGCTTACCTCTGGAATGTCTACATCCCAGGTGAAAAATTTGCTTGCGCAGAGTAAAATAGAGGTGTCTGCGTAAGGTAGCAGGTGCTTAAAAGAAACTGGAGGTGAAACGGTCACGTAGGCGGTGTCTGGGGGGCAGTCATTAGCCGGAACGGTGTAGCGGTATACGCCGTATTCCTGCTCGTTGGGATCCCAAAGGCCATCCGGGTTAAGGTTGGGAAACCAGGTGCCATCCTGACGGGCACGTGGTCCGAGAGCTTCGAGTAAGTCCGCCTCGTCGCCCTCGCAGACAATCAGTTTCGTGTCTGTTCCAGCGTCGCCGTCGAGTACCTGAACGAAGGTGCGCGCCTGATCGGAGCGCAAGCCGCCAGCGTAAGCATAAACTTCAACGATCCGCTCGCCCGGTATGACTTCTTCGGCGGTGACCTCCAGTAGGGTTTGAGAGAGTTGGGTTGCGAAATCCTCATTGGTGGTGTTGGTATTAGTTACGAGATGAATCAGTGTATCTCCAAAGTTTCGCACGGTCAGGCGGTCCGTGGCGGGGCTGGAGAGCAGATCTGTACCCGGCTGGCTGCCCGCCGCACGCAGTTTTATGGTTACAGAGTCAACGTTGCCGACCAGGCTGCGGGTCGTTACGTCGTCGGCAACGGGATAGGTGCGGGTACAGCGGATGTCTTGCCAGAAGTGGGGGCCGAAGCGGCTACCGGAGTTGTCCGTATCTAGGTCGAGTTGAAGCTCGCACACCTGAATGTAGCTGTCGTAAGAAGCGAAACCATACGAAAATCCAAAGGAGGTAGGATCCTCAGAAAAATTAAAAGGAATGAGTCGCTGGTAATGGCTAGCAGGTTGAACCAGCGGCTTATCAAGCACCAGTCAGACGTAGTCTTTGAGCTTCCACAGGCTGCAAGTCCGGCCCAGGATGATCAGTTGGCAGATGAGATGGAGATTTTTGGTCGCGCCGAGCCCGTACTTATCGTACAGATCACTAAATTTACGCAGCTGTGGAGTGAGCATGAGTTGGAGTGGTAGTTAACCCCAAGTTAGTGCTCGCTTCGCGCTTTTGAAAAAATGTAGAGTAGTGTGGCTGTTAGCTCAATGCTGAATATGGTTAGCAGGGTTAATAAAGAGAATACACGCATATTTATTCTTTGAAATGCTCTAGTGGCTAAGCCACTAGAACTTGTACAAAAGGCTTGCACTTCATAGTTGTTGCCATTCACAACTGGAGTTGAGAAAGAAATGGTATTCGTTTGGGCTACTAGTGTAGAGCATAGGCATAGCATAGCCAAGAGCGCAAAGCTCTTAAAGTAATTTAAAATAGTGATGTCGTAATTTGGGTAAGGTTAGTCCGCGCCACTTAATAGTGAGAACACGGAAGGTTATGGATTAGGTAAATATTGATCAATAGGAGCACTGATAAATGCTCTGCCCTAAATATAAGGGGGGGGGAGGAGAGGATTGTGCAACTTATAAATGAGTAATTTCAGCTCATGTCTTATGTTTAAGAGCTTGTTGGGGAATTAAATTTGTCAAAACTAGCTTAAGCACTGCATGGTCATGCTGATATTAGCTAATTTGATGTGCGCTGCCGAACTTTCTACTGTATGCTCGTAGTCTATGGATAGAC
>NZ_VOXD01000049.1 GCF_008014675.1 Neolewinella aurantiaca
CCGCGCCGCGAAGTCTCCGGCCTCCGGCCTCCGACTTCGCGGCGCGGAACGCGCGCTCGTAGCAAGGCTTCGCCTTGCTAGAGACTATTCATTAACCCAGACACACTTAATTGAACTATCCCTCTACTAATTTCTAACTCCCTAATTCCTAGTTCCCTAAATCTCTAATTCCTAGTTCTCTAACTCCCTAATTTCTAATTCCCTAATTCCTAGTTCTCTAAATCTCTAATTCCTAGTTCTCTAACTCCCTAATTCCTAGTTCTCTAATTCCTAGTTCTCTAAATCTCTAGGTTCTAATCCACCTCCCATTGGCTAAGAAAAAATCTTCTGCTACCCCAACCGTTCTCCGCCCCCACGCGGAAACCGCTTATGCCGCTGAACTGAAGGCGCTTGCCGAACAGGACAAAGGCACCCGGCCCACGGGCTGGAACCTCAGCCCCCGCGCCGTCGTGACTTATCTCCTCGGTGATACCCTGGCCGATGGCACCGAGATCACCACCAAATACTTCGGTGACCGTCGTCTGATTGAAGTGGCGGTCGCCAGCCTCGTTACCGACCGCGCCCTGCTGCTCGTCGGTGTACCCGGAACGGCCAAAACCTGGGTCAGTGAACACCTCGCTGCGGCCATTTCCGGAGATTCTACGCTATTGGTGCAGGGAACCGCCGGCATGAGCGAAGACGCCCTCCGCTACGGCTGGAATTACGCCCGTCTTCTTGCTGAAGGGCCCAGCGAAGCAGCGATGGTTCCCAGCCCCGTAATGACTGGCATGCAAGCCGGTAAGCTCGTTCGCCTCGAAGAACTTACCCGTATCCCGTCGGATGTGCAGGATGCGCTGATTACTATCCTCTCCGAAAAGATTCTCCCGATCCCAGAGTTGAACAAGGAGGTGCAGGCCGTGCGTGGCTTCAACATCATTGCTACGGCCAATGACCGGGATAAGGGCGTCAACGAACTCTCCAGCGCTTTGCGGCGGCGTTTCAATACGGTGGTGTTGCCGCTGCCGGCAACTCTGGAAGAAGAAGTCCGCATTGTCACCGATCGCAGCAGCGCAGCTGCTGCGGGAATGGAACTTCCCCCCGTCAAAAAAGACGTCGCCGCCGAGATCACCCGCCTCGTTACTATTTTCCGGGAGCTCCGTAATGGCCGTACAGAAGACGGCCGCACGCAGGTTAAGTCCCCCAGTTCGACGCTTTCCACGGCAGAAGCAATCTCCGTCGTCAATCAGTCCCGGGCGTTGAGCCATCACTTTGGCTCGGACGACGATGCTCTCCAGCCCGAGCACCTGGCCGCCAGCCTGACCGGAGCCATCGTTAAAGACCGGGGCCAGGACGAACCCGTCTGGCGGGAGTACCTCGAAGTCGTAGTCCGCAACCGCAAAGGCTGGGAAGACCTTTGGGAGGTTTTGAAGTAGCCGCGGCTTCAGCCGCTGGCTTGAAAAAGCAATTTGTCCGAACTCGCCAGTGATTATTTTCTTTTCGTCGCGAAATAGGATATTACCGTAGCAGCACAACATCACCCTTAAATACCTCAACCCTGCCGTCAACAAATTCGACGGTGGCGGAAAAGGCGAAAACTGCCGGATTCATGGGCTCTCCGTTCAGCCGGCCATCCCAGCCGAAGGCAGGGTCGTTGGGGAGAAAATTGGTGCCGTTGAAAACAACCTCTCCCCACCGGTCAAAGACGGAGAAATCCTGGATTTGGTTGATGCGGGTCAGGTTGGCAAACGGAAGGAATACATCGTTTATACCGTCACCGTTTGGTGAGAATCCGGTGGGGAAGTAGACTTCACGAAGGATATCGACGATCACCTGCACGCTGTCGGTTGTGGTGCAACCGTCTGAACTCACCACATCAACAACGTAGGTAGTGGTACGATCAGGAGTAGCGGTAGGGCGCAGGCAGTCCGGACAGTCTAAGTCGAGGTTCGGGGTCCAGTTGATTTGTGTAAGCGAAGAATCGGGGAAGTTGGTCCGGGTATTGAAGAAGTGCGAGTCGCCAAGCGAGATCACCACCGTTGGGTCAATGAAAAGGTCGAGTTCGGGCGGAGAGGGAATGTCGATTTCATCCATCAGTTCGCAGCCGTTGGCGTCCTGAATGACCAGCGGGTAACGTCCGGGCTGCAGGCTGTCGGCCAGTGTCTCGGTCATAAAGCTCGCTCCTCCGTCAATGGAGTACAGGATTGGTTGTGTGCCGCCATCCACCGCCGTAAATTCAATGCTGCCGAAGGGGAAAGTACAGCCCGGAACCGTCCTGTCCGCATCGAAACCGAGAAGCAGATTTTGAACAACGGTAACGTCAGCGACAGTAGCACAACCGTTGGTTTCGTCGGTAACCGTTACGGTGTAGGTGCCACCGCCCTGTACGATCGGTCGGGCCGTATCCTCGCTGTCCAGAATCATCCCGTCGGCCGAAGACCAGGCGTAAGCGAACGGGCCGTTGCCCTCCACCCGGGCTTCCAGCCGGACGGGCTTGGCGTCGCAACCAAGGTCAAAACCCGCGCCGAGGTCGACGATGGGCTCCGCCAGATCCTGAAGTACGATCACCTCCAATGTGCTGGTGCAAAGCGTGCTGGGGTTGCGTACCGTAAGCAGGTAAGAGCCGGGAGCGTCGACTTCGGGCGAAAGGGTATTGCCGCCCGCAACGATATTTCCATCCGTTGTGGACCAACTGATTTCGGGGTTGTTGCCGGCGTTGCTACTATTGGCCGGGATGATTACGGATGAGTTCAGGCAGTTCAGCTGAGCAGGATCGGCGGCGGAGAGGACCGGTAACTGATCGTTGCGCTCCACGGTGGTTCGGGCTTCAGCGGAGCATCCGTTGCGGATGTCGAAGACCGTTAGTACGTAGGTTCCTGCTTCCGTTACGGTTGGTGTTCTGGTGGTTCCGCCGCTCTGGATTATCCCGTCGGTGGTGGTCCAGCGGTAGGTGAAACTTCCTCCTCCGGAGGAGAAGTTGCCGTCGAGCTGGATCGTGTTGTTCCGGCAGGTCAGCATTTCGGGGATACCGATGTTGGCGGTCGGAGGCGTAATGTTTTCCGTTACCAGCACCTGGCTGGAATCGGTGCACCCATTGGTGGGGTTTTGCAGGAAGAGTTGGTAAACACCCGGTTCGTCTACATTAACTTCAAAGCCGTTCGTTGCTCCGGTGATGTTGCCGGTTTCGGTGGTCCACGAAGCGGTGTAGGTAAAGCCGGCAGGGGCAGGACTTGCGCTGATGGTCCGCTCCGTAAATTCACAGTTCAACTCACTGGCGGGTAAGATCATCACTACGGGAGAGGCGGTGTCCTGGGCTACCATTACCTCGTCGGTAGCGGTACAGCCGTTGGCGTCGTCGGTAACGACCAACTCGTAGATGCCAGCCTGGTTAACTTCCAGTGTCGGGCTGGAGGAGATCATTCCGGAGGAACCCTCCGACCAGGCGTAGCTCAAACCGTTCATGGCACCTGCGTCCTCGCCCAAAACGAAAGATGTGTCGGTACAGGTAAGCGTGAGATCGTTCGGCCCAACGTTTACATCGGGTACTTGCTGGTTTGCGCTTACGGTTACCTCCACGCTTGTTTCGCAGCGGTTGACGAGGTTGCGTACGGTAAGTTCATAGGTGCCCGCTGCGTCGATGGTGGGCATCAGGTCGGTCACGTCGCCGACGAAATTTCCGTCGAACGTAGACCAGGTCCAGCCAAATTCCGCGTCGTCGTCTGACTGACTGCCGTCGAGCACCTGACTACTGTCGCGACAAGTGAGTTCTATGGGAGGAGCAATGACGGCTATGGGCCGAACGGTATCTTGCTGTACCGCAATGGTCTCGGTGTTTGTACATCCCGTAGCATTGTTGGTGAGGGTGAGTACGTAGTCGCCGGCAGCGTCCACAACGGGCGCTGAGCCGGCCGCACCGCTCAGGATGTTACCATCCGGCGTGCTCCAGCTGAAGGAGAAGTCGGGGCCGGAGTCTGAATTGCCGGCATCGAGGGTAAGGCTCGTAACCTGACAGTTGAGTTGTGCCGGAGGCACAACATCGATGGTTGGCGTTGCTACGTCGCGGGTAATCGTAAGGTCGTCCGCAGAGGAACACCCGTTGATGGTATCGGTGACGGTGAGCCGGTACGTTCCCGGTTCATCGATGGTTGCCGAAGGCGTGTCTTGCCCGGTCAGGATGTTGCCGTCGGGGGTGGTCCAGGTATAGCGGATGTTGGTGGCGGCGGTACCACCTTCGTTGAGCCGTAAAACGGTGTCGCGGCACGTAAGTAGCGTTGCCGATCCGCTGACGTCCACAACTGGTGCCACGTCGTCGGCGAAAACATTCACACTATCTACTGCGGTGCAGCCGGTGGTGTCGTTGGTGACCGTGAAGTAGTAACGACCGGCGGCACTGACCAGCGGGGCGATCGAATCCTGATCGGCGGCGATCGATCCGTCTGTGGTAGACCAGAGATAGCTGAACCCTGTTCCGCTGGCGGAGGCATTCAGGCGGCTGCTGGTTATGGTGCAATTGAGCGTCAGTGATGGTCCTGCTTCGGCGGGAGGTGCCGCAACATGTTCCTCTACGGTTACGCTGCGCGTGGAGGGGCAGCCATTGGCCGGATCGTTGATGGTGAGTACGTAGGTTCCTGGTGCGTCTACGACGGGGGTGAGACCATCGGTGCCGGATACGAAATTTCCGTCGGTAGTCGTCCAGCTGCGGGTAAAAGCTGGGTCCGTTGCGGACCCGGTCGCGTCGAGGGTCACGGTCTCATCCCGGCAGGTGAGCGTGTCGGGAACCGCGATGCTGATGGCGGGAGCGCTGTTGTCCTGGCTGACTACCACCATGGCCGTGGCGGCACAATTATTGGAGGAATCGACAACCATCAGGAAGTAGGTTCCTGCAGAACCGATGAGGGGTTCCAGGGTGTCCGTTGCACCCACCAGACTGCCGTCGGAGGTAGACCACAGGTAGTTGAAGTCAGTACCCTGGCCGGAGGCAGTGCCGTCAAGACGGGCCGTTGTGGTGCCACAGGTAAGAGTAAAGGGCATTCCTGCGTCCGCGATGGGGGGTGTGGTGTTTTCACCGATGCTGAAAGTGGTATCCCGCTCGCAACCGTTGGCGGTGTTTCTGACCAGGAGTGTGTATTCGCCGGCTCCCTGTACTACGGGCGCAAGGCTGTCGCCACCGCTGACGATGCTGCCACCGTTGGTGGCAGACCAAAGGTAAGTGAGGTCGGTTCCCGTTGAAGTGCCGTTGGCGTTCAGCGTCATTTGGGCGCGGCCGCAGGTGAAGGGTGGGGGACTTTGAAGGGCAATGTCGGGCAAGGCTACGTTAGACGTAACCATAACGGAATCTACCGACGAGCACCCCGAGGATGCGTCCTCAATCAGCAGGAGGTAGGTGCCCGCGGCATCGATGGTTGCGTTGGGGCTGTCTCCTCCGGAGACGATGTTGCCGTCGGCCGTCGTCCAGGTGTAGGTCGCGCCAGCAGGAGCCGTAGAACCGGACCCATTGAGCTGCACCGAGCTGGCTGAGCAGCTCAAAGGTGGCGAAGCTGCGATGCTTGTGGTCACCTCGGGCATGTTCTCGGTCACCGTTACCGAAAGCATTGCCTCACAACCATTGTCGTCGTTCACAACGGTAAGAACGTAAGTGCCCGGTGCGTCTATCAGAGGGTCGAGGCCGTCGGCGTCAGCGAGGATGTTTCCGTCCGCTGTCGTCCAGTTGGCCGTAAAGTTGGCTCCCGTCTCTGAGTCGAAAGCGTCGAGGCGAAAACTCTCCGCACTGTTACAGCTGAACTCCTGAGGGGTTTGGATGTCGAGAACGGGCGGGTTGTCATCTGCGGTCACCACAACGGAGGCAAATTCGGAACAGCCCGTGGTGGTGTTCGTTACTTCTACTTCGTAAAAACCGGGCTGATCGATGAATGCGTGGTAATCGTTGGCGCCTGATATGATGTTGCCGTCGGGCGTCGTCCAGCTGTAAACGATGTCGGGGCCGGTGGAAGAGCCTTCGGCGATGATTTCGCCGGTAGGATCGGCGCAGGTGGGGACGCGGAAGACCGTTGCTCCGGCATCGGTCGGGATTTGATTTTCGCGAACAACGACGAACGCCTGATCGGTACACTGTTGTACCCCGTTATCGTAACGGGTGGTAAGCACGTATACCCCGGCCTGGTTTACGGTAGGAAAGAGGGTATTGCTACCGGAGACGATGTTGCCGTCTACGGTCGTCCATTCGTAGAAGTAAAGTGCTCCCTGGCTGGAGCCCGTTCCGTCGAGTTGAATGTTGGCTGGCATCGTGCAGGGCAGGTCTACGGGGGTAGCGGCCTGGGCTTCCACGTCCACCTCCCGGATAGTCATTTCATCGCTTTGCACGCAAACGGGGCCAAAGAAGAGGTCGTCGATGGCAAAGTCATTGCCACTGGGGGCGGTGTTCTGGTTGGTGATACAAATCTCTGCGGTTGTTGCTGCGCCGGACGTCCAGGTCTCCGAAAAATCCTGCCAGTTACAAACCGATGAGGAGGCCGTGAAGATGTTGCCCAGCGGAACACCGTTTACCGAGAACTGCAACCGGGCCGGGTTCTCAGAAATAACGGACATGAGCCACGCATTGAAAGCGTAGATGGTGTTGGGGAGGACCGTTACGTTTTGGCACCAGATCCGGTCGTCGGCGATGCTGGAACCATTTACGACCAGCATCTGGCCTCCGCCGGTGTGGTCGGTACAGTTGGCAAAGTTGTTGTGCGTGAGGTTACTGTTAGTGGAAACCGCGTACTGACCCTCGTCGGACAGCAAGCCGAAAGCTCCTCCGGTACCGGGGGCGTAATCGGTGGTGAAATCACTATCTCCTCCGGAGAAATCACCGTTGACGATCAGGTTGAGGGTAGGGTCAAATACCTCGGCCGTGAGGGTGTAAGTGATCTCTCCCGAAACCGTCGCTATCGGGTTGAGGATGAAAGGGTCGTTCAGCCCCGTAGTCGGAGACCACGAGAAGCCGGTCACGTTGGGGCCGGTAATGGAACCGTCGAGCTGAACCTGACCTCCACCGGGACAGAAGACAGCATCCGGGCCGGCGTCAACGATCAGGCCGCACTGTGCGGACAACTGAATTGAACAAAAAAGAAGATAGAAGATGGGAGTGTAAGGTACAATTCTCATTATGGAACTATGGGGTCAGGACCCAAGGTACTGCGTTGAAATCTCCTTTAATGGCAGGTGGCAGTCATTTATACCTGTTCAGCGTCATTTTAGCGGCAGAAGCAGACCTGTTCGATGGTTCTGCGCAATTTTTGAAGTCGTAACTTGCTCTGCACCTGCGTGCGCGCCGCCTTCACCGTGACGCTCCCAAAACCTATCTTTGCGGTTCTTTAAAGCTAACTACTCTACAGCATTATGCGCGTAACTGACTATTTCGACCAGGCCAAAGACAAAACCCTCATCAGTTTCGAGGTTCTCCCGCCGCTTAAAGGCGGAAGTATGCAGGCCATCTTCGATACGCTGGATCCGCTCATGGAGTTTAAGCCGCCGTTTATTGATGTAACCTATCACCGCGAAGAATATATTTATAAGAAACGCGCGAGTGGGTACTACGAAAAGTCGAGCATCCGCAAGCGCCCCGGTACTGTCGGCATTTGTGCCGCCATCATGCATCGCTACGGCGTGGACGCCGTGCCCCACCTGCTGTGCGGTGGTTTTACCCGTCAGGATACCGAAAATGCCCTCATCGACCTGGGCTTCCTCGACGTGCAGAATGTACTCGCCCTGCGCGGCGATGCACGCAAATTCGAAGGAAAGTTCATCCCCGAAAAAGAAGGACACCACTATGCTACCGATCTGGTGAAACAGATCGCAGCCATGAATAAGGGCGAGTATATGGATGACCTGACGGACAACAGCGAGGGCTCCCACACCAACTTCTGCATCGGTGTGGCTGGTTACCCCGAAAAGCATTTCGAAGCCCCGAATATGGACATCGACCTGCGTTACCTGAAAGAAAAAATTGATGCCGGAGCGAATTACATCGTCACCCAGATGTTCTTCGACAACCAGAAGTACTTCGATTACGTGGATGCCGTCCGCGCTGCCGGAATCGACGTCCCCATCGTGCCGGGCCTGAAACCCCTCACCAAACTCTACCAGCTCAACTCGATCCCGCGCCTTTTCTACATCGACCTGCCGGACGATCTCGTAAAGGCGATCTCTGCGGCTAAAAACGGAGAAGCCCGCCGCCAGGTAGGCATCGAATGGAGCATCGCACAGAGCAAAGAGCTTAAAGAACGGGGCGTGCCGTGCCTGCATTACTACACCATGGGAGACAGCTCTACCATCCAGGCGATCGCCAAGGCTGTCTTTTAAAATCACCTGATTGGACCCGGTAGGAACGCAAAGCAATTCCATAGAAAGACGCAGAGCGAGCTACCTTGTTTCGAGTGCTGAATTCAAACTCTGGCAACCAGTTACCCCAACACATTCCCGTACTTCTCATAGCCCGCCAGCACTTCCGCCACCCGCGTGATTCTTTCTTCCAGTGTTCCCCGCAGCACGAAGTAGGGAACCCGGCGCTCCGCCAGGTCTCCGATTATTTGTTGCTGGAACCAGTGGCGCTTCTGGTCGCCGGAGCGGTCCCAGGTGTCGGCGTAGGGGATATCCGTGTCGCAGAGAAAGAATAAGTCGTACCGTTTTTCGGCCTCCCGGGCAAAACGGGTCAGGATCGGCCCCGCATCGCTGTGGTAATCGCGGGCGAAGACGTAAGTTGTGATGGGGCAGGTGTCGGAAAACAGGTATTTATTGGCTTGTAACAAAAGGTCGTCTTCCCTGCGGATGTGTTCGGGGGCAATCTCCTCGAATTGCGCGAGGCTGATGCGTCGGTCTACGTGGTTAGCGAGCCAGTATTCGGCGCCATATTCGGGCATCGCAACGGTGTCGAAATGACTGGCAAGGGCTTTGGTCAGGGTACTCTTGCCCGTAGAGGGAGCTCCCATAAGACAGACTTTGACGATGAGGTCGCGGTACACTAAATCCGACAGGTATTCCCGGTTCAGAAACATTTGGGCGCGTACGCGGGTGCCGGAGATGGGGACAAATGAGCGGGCCTCATCGACCCGCCGGTCTACGGCTCCAAGGGCAGTACTAACGTGGTCTCCGTAGAACTCTGAAGAGTAAAAGTGAGTAATCTTCCGACCGTTCAGTTTCTTCAGGATATAATCTTCCTGGATTTTCTTGATCTCCGGCGTATCTCCGTAACCTTCCGGCCCGTCCCAGGCTTCAATGATGGTTACTTCCGGATAAAGTGCCTTGATCCACCCCGCCCGAACCTGAAGCGGAACGGAGGTGACGTCAGTGTGGTAAACCATTACGTAGAGGTGGTCTACTTCGGCGAGCGCCGTTTCGACCATGTGCTGGTGTCCCCGGTGAAAGGGAGCGAATTTGCCGAGGGTAAGTCCGGTTTTCATGGCGGGGGTGTTGTCCATCGTGGGTGTTTTTTTAGCGCGCCGGGTTCAGCTTCCGGTCCTTGCCGAATGCTGAACGGTATCTGGTAATACCCTTGCTTTCCGCGTCCAGGTCACCAGCCCGAATATACTGTTGATCAAATAGATCAGCCAGAGGAAAATCATCATGTCCGCAGCGTAGCCATCCTCGAAATAGCGTAGACTCCACAATGTAACCGTAAGAACATTCAGGGCGACGTACAGCCACCACTGCTCTGCGAACCGCCACATCATCAGCAGGGTCGCCACGATGCTGAGTAGATTGGTCGCAGCGTCCACAAAGGGGGAGTTCTGGCCCGGGATGGCCTGCAGGAGCAGGCCCAGCCCCGCGGTAGCGAGCAACGCCCCCGCCATCAGGTACCAGCGGTGGGCGGCCGTCAGCCGCCGCATTTTCACCGTCCCGTCAGCTTCGTTGTTGCCCCACATGAAATACCCAACGATGCCCGTTGGGAGGTAAAAAAAGAGGTTGAGGCCGGTTTCGCCGAAGAGACCGTTTTGGTAGGCCACCCAGGCGTAGGTGACGCTGCTTACCAGCCCGATCAGGTAGCCAAGGCGTTTGCCTACGGCGATCAGGGAAACACAGGCCACACCGGAAATTACGGTCAGGGAGGTCAACCAGTCCGCTGCGGTCAGGAAGCAGAAGACGGCCGCAAGGAGGGTTAAAAAGGCAGGCCAGTATTTCACCAGGGACACATCGTTTTAAGCTGAGGTCGCCACCACGCAATGGTGAGTGGCAACTCAGCCGCTAAGCAGGCACCACCGAAATGTTCAGGGGCTTTCAAATATACAGGCCTTAACGCAAAAAAGGATTTCGGCTTCGCCGAAATCCTTTTTTAACAATGTAGCGCGAGGGTGACTCGAACACCCGACCTCAGGATTATGAATCCTGCGCTCTAACCGGCTGAGCTACCGCGCCGTTTGGTTAAGCGGCTGCAAAGATAAGTCGGGTTTTCTTTTTGTGCAAGAGAAAGATGGAAATCAGACCACAGAATGCTAAGGCCGGGCACTCAGGCTGACTTCAGGGCTTACATTTTGTTTTCTACACTCTGCGCTCAAAACTCTACCTTGCCGCTATGACGTACAAAATCGGCCTCGACATCGGAACCACCGCCACCAAAGCCTGCGCGTTCAATGGTGCGGGGGAGATGATTGGGATAATCGAACGGGACTACGAGTTGTTGCATCCTGAGCCGGGGGCTGCTGAGCAGCAACCAGCGGCTGTATTTTCTGCGGCAGAAGAAGCCCTGACTGAGTTGGTGAAGCAAACTGAGGGAAAGCCCGCAAGCGTTGGCTTGAGCTGTCCCATGCACAGTCTGCTGCTGCTCGACAAGAATTATGCGCCTTTGGGCAACGTGATTACATGGGCGGATGCGCGGCCGCAGGATGCAATGAAAGGTTTTACGGACCAGGAAGGTTACGACCTGCACGAACTCACCGGAACGCCCGTTCACCCCATGTCTCCGCTGGTGAAACTCTGCTGGCTGGCCAACGGCCAGCCCGGGCAACTGCAAACCGCTACCTATATCTCCGACCTCAAGTCGGCGCTCGTGCTTCGCTGGACGGAAAGCGGCTTCCTCCTCGACGAACAACTCGCCTCCGCAACCGGCCTCATGAATCTGGAAACCAGCCAATGGGCCAGCGTCGCCCTGGAGAAGGCCGGAATCAGAAAAGAACAGTTGCCGCAAATAAAACCGGCAGCAACTAAACTGAAATGGCGGGAATCTGTCGCCAAAAAACTGGGCCTGACCGGTGTGCCACTATACCTCGGCGGTTCCGACGGTGTGCTGGCGAACCTGGGCTCCGGGATTATGGACTGCGGAGACATCGCCCTCAGCATCGGCACCTCCGGCGCTCTGCGTACTACGCACACCAAAGCCCGGATCGATGCCCGACTGGGCCTCTTTAATTACAAAATGAAGGAAGGGCTCTACGTCATCGGCGGCCCCACCAATAACGGCGGGAAGGTGCTGGAATACTGGCAAAACCTGCTCGCCGCCCACTTTGAAGACGTAGGTGCTTTCATCGACGGGGCGGTGTCGGTCGCTTCCGGAGACAGCCCCACGTTTGGTCCCTGGCTCTACGGCGAGCGCGCTCCGCTGTGGGACGCTACGGCCACTGCGTCGCTGACCGGACTGATGGGCCACCACCAACCCGCCCACATCGCCCGCGCCGTCCTGGACGGTGTGACGGACAACCTCATCAACATCCTCCACAACCTGGAAGCGGTTGTAGGGCCGGCAGACCGGATTCTCGGCAGCGGAGGTTTTACTAAATCTCCCGAATGGACGAAGCTGATCGCCGAACGCTCCGGCCGGCAGGTCGTAATTGCCGATGCCGCCCAGGCCAGTGCCTACGGCGCGGCGTTGGTCAGCACCGTTCTTCAGCCTTGAGGCTGAAAAGCAATGCCTTTAACCAAGCCCTGCACCTGCGTCCGCGCCCCAAAAAGAGAGTAGGAGATAAGCAATGGGTGGAGCCAGTAACAAACCATTGACCACCACCGCATACCAGTTTTCTGACCGGCCCTCGTTGGTAAGCCAGGCAACTCCGATTCCAGCTAAATAAGCGCCGATGAGCCCCGCGCGCGTACCGTCTTCGTACCCATAGCTGGAATATACGATGGCCGCGCAACCCATCAGAATCGCCGTAACGAGCCACCGCGTGAGCACCGGATGCGCACCCGCCATCGTCTTCACCGACTGCGAGCGGTCCAGTACCACATCGCGGAAATCGAACAATAAAGCCACGGACATCGTGAAGAGCAAGCGGACAATGTTTTCAGTTCCGAAGGGATATTGAGGAGTTCCTATTCCACCGAATACACAGATGATCCCCTGATTGTCTCTTGCATAGCTCTCCGCGATTAAATCGCTTATCATCTGCACTGGCATTTCCACCGTAACGATCGACCATGCGATGCCAACCCAAAGAACCTTGACGTAGGGTAAATCCCGCAACCGTCGCCAGCCTTTGATGGGCGGCGTGAGGTAAAAAACAGTGATCGGCAAAGCCCAGAGCAAGGAACTCCAAAGGGCATCGATAAAGAACAACCCAATGCCGCCCGCAACAGCCAGGCTGAGCCCGCCGATGAAGAGGCTGGCCTGCGGATGAATCTCCACAATCTCGTACCGCTGGCTCGTCGGCCGTTCGCCCGCCCGTTGCCAGCTCAGGTAGCGGTGCATGGTGTAAACCCCCAACGTAGCACAAAAAACAAACAGCAGCACGGGCCACTCCGACGCCCAGTACGGAGGGCCGTAAACCAGCCTGACAGATAGAAGCGACAGCGCAGTAGCAGCCAGCGCTATCCATACATGACCGTAGAAAACCCAGTTGAAAATGCGGCGAAAAAACATGATGCAAAGGTAAATCAAAACCCGCCGCAGCCCCGGAGGGGCGTCTCACGTTGGGAGGGGTTAAGGTCGATGGCGCAACCATCGCGAGCCCCTCGCATATAGGGTTCGAGCCCAAACACCTCCAAAAAACATTACGATAACTTATGCACAACTCCTGAAGTGAGCATCAATCCTCCAAAAACCACCCGCCATGAAATGCCTTTTCACCCTTCTGGTGCTTTGCTGCACCCTTTCCCTCACCGCCCAGGCCGACTGTATCGCCGGCACATTAGTCGACAAAGAAAGCGGAAAGCCACTGCCCTTCGCCACCGTACAGTTCTTCTTCAATGGAAAGTTCCTTCATGGAATGACGACCGACCTGGACGGCAAATTCCTCGCGTGCGGACTGCCAAAACGAAAGCAGGTCGACCTGCAGATTGATTACACCGGTTGCGCCACCCTTAAAGTCGTCGGAGTTCTTGTCGGAGACAAATCAGTTGAGCTGGAAATCGAAAGGGGGGGAGTTCTCCTGGAGGAGATCGTTGTTAAAGAGTTCAAGAAGCCGCTAATAGAGCAAGACAATACCACAAGCGGCCAAAGAATGACTTCTGAGGATGTGCGGAACCTACCAAAGCGGAATGTTAGTCAGATCAGCGGAATTGCAGCAGGAGCTTCCCCTGCACCGGCGAATAGAATGGCCAGCATGAGAGGATCCCGTGCAAATGCTAAGCAATACTACGTCGACGGTGTTAGCGTAGGAGCTACCGCCGGTTCACAAATGCCATCTCCGGATCCTGAGGTGAACGAACAGTACAACGGGATTGCCGAAAACGGGTTCAAGTCGACCAAAGAGGAGCAGATTTCCACCATTTCTACCGACGTAGACCGTGCCGCTTACGCCAATGTTCGTCGCTTCCTGAACAGCGGGCAGCTACCGCCCGCAGATGCTGTCCGCTCCGAAGAAATGATCAACTACTTCAAGTACGAAGACCCCAACCCTGAAACGAAAGACGACGTCGCCCTGCGTACGGAGTTTATGACCTGTCCCTGGAACCCGCAGAACCAACTCCTCCGCGTCAGTGCGAAGACGATGCCCATCGCTACGGCCGATATTCCGGCCTCTAACCTGGTCTTCCTGCTGGACGTATCCGGAAGTATGAGCAGCACCAACAAACTACCGTTGGTAAAGGAAAGTCTCAAACTGCTGACCCAGTCGCTGCGCCAGGAAGATAAAGTTTCTATCGTGGTCTACGCGGGAGCTGCCGGTCTGGTCTTGCCCGCTACATCCGATCCGGGAGCCATCATTGCGGCCCTGGACGAACTCAACTCCGGCGGTTCCACGGCCGGAGGAGCGGGTATCGAACTGGCTTATAAAACGGCCGCCGAGAACTTCATCGAGGGCGGAAACAACCGCATCATCCTGGCTACCGACGGCGACTTCAACGTTGGTGTCCGAAATCAGGACGCCCTGGTGAAACTCATCGAGCAAAAACGGGAAACCGGAATTTACCTGACCGTCCTCGGTTTCGGGACAGGGAATTATCAGGAAGGAACGATGCAACTGCTGGCCGATAAGGGCAACGGTAACCATGGCTACATCGACTCGCCCGCCGAAGCACGTAAGGTTCTCGTCGAAGAATTTGGCGGAACGCTTTACACCGTTGCGAAAGACGTAAAGCTGCAACTCGAATTCAACGAGAAAGCCATCGCTTCGTACCGCCTCATCGGCTACGAAAACCGTTTGCTCAATACCGAAGATTTCGATGACGATACCAAGGATGCTGCCGAAATGGGAGCCGGCCACAGCGTTACTGTCCTGTATGAATTAATTCCTGCCCGGGGATTTAAAAAGGCCGATGCAATGGCGGATCTACGCCTGCGCTTCAAGCCAAATACCGGAGGGCCATCCCAAAAAATATCCGAGCCGGTAGCAACGGATTATACTCCTGAAGAAATGATTTCAAACGATCTGCTTTGGTCTGCCGCTGTCGCCGAGTTTGCTATGCTTTTACGCGGTAGCGAGCATAAAGGAGAAGCTACCTGGACGCATTGTCTGGAAATGGCAAAAAAAGCCCAGGGAGAAGATGCAAATGGCTACCGGGCGGAGATGATTGGCTTAATCAAGACGGCTCAGGAAATTGATGGTGAAGCCCGGCGATAACCAATTTCGTTAAGGTAATAAATCAATAAAAAAGCGCAGTTTACGAATGTTGTAAGCTGCGCTTTTTATTAATGGGTATTGATATAAGTCTATACGTCGAAGTATTTAAAAGACATACCTCCTTTAATTACTTTCAGGGTTTCGTAGATTAGTTTTATTACGCCTTCAACGTCGTCTTTATGCGCCATTTCAACGGTTGTGTGCATGTACCGAAGGGGTAATGAAATTAATGCCGACGGTACGCCTCCGTTGGAGTAAGCGAACGCATCGGTGTCCGTTCCGGTTGCACGGCTGCTGGCCTCGCGCTGAATGTCGATATTATTGTTGGACGCAGTATCGATAATTAAATTCAATAATTTATTGTGTACTGCGGGAGCGTAGGTTACAGTAGGGCCCTTGCCTCCTTTTACATCACCTACTTTGGTCTTATTCAGCATAGGGGTGCTGGTGTCATGGGTGACGTCGGTTACGATGGCCACGTGCGGTTTGATGCTGTCGGCAATCATTTGTGCGCCGCGCAGGCCTACCTCTTCCTGTACCGAGTTGACGATGTATAGAGAGTAGTCGAGTTCGAGCTTGTTTTCTTTGATTAGCCGGGCAACTTCGGCGATGCAGAATCCGCCCATCCGGTTATCCAGTGCGCGGCCGCAGTAATAGGTGTCGTTCATTACCTCTAATTCGTCGGGGTAGGTAATGACCGAACCCACGTGAATACCCATTTTGAGTACCTCGTCTTTGGTTTCTGCGCCAACGTCGATGGTAATATTATTTATTTGTGGCTGCAGTTTGGCTTCGTCGCCCCGGCGGGTATGGATAGCGGGCCATCCGAAGACGCCTCTTACGATGCCTTTGTCTCCGTGGATATTCACACGTTTCGAAGGAGCGATCTGATGGTCGCTGCCGCCGTTACGAATAACGTGAATAAATCCATTCTCGGTGATGTAATGAACGAACCAACTTATTTCGTCGGCATGGCCTTCAATAACAACCCGGTAATCTTTACCGGGATTAATTACCCCATAAGCTGTACCGTAGTTGTCTAACCCGACTTCATCAACGAAAGGGCGGATATATTCGAGCCATAGTTTTTGGCCCGGGCTTTCAAAGCCGGTGGGCGAAGCGTTGTTGAGGTAGGAGTTGAGGAATTTTTCAGATTGATTAGTAAGGATAGCCATTTGTGTTCAATTAAACGTGTAATAGTGATTCGCCTGTTTTATGAGGAAAACTGACAGGCGGCGCGAGCGCAGGTGCAGTGAGAGGTTTCTAGAAAACAGGATAAAAGATTTATGCTCCTGCCTTGAAAGATTCACTCCAGGCGCGGGGATCTTCTTTCCAGTTGCCGAGTGCATCGGCTTCCGCGTTGGAAATGTGGTTTTGTTTTACGGCTTCATCCAGGAGGGTGGAATAGCTGCTGATGGTTGCCAGGGGAACGTCGGCTTGCTCGAAAGCACGGACAGCAGCTGGGAACTCGTAGCTGAAAATCGCCACTGCTCCGGCTACGTCTCCTCCGGCAGCTTTGAGAGCGTCGATGGCTTTAAGAGCAGAACCACCGGTAGAAATCAGATCTTCTACTACCAGGTATTTTTTACCTGGTTCAACGCGGCCTTCAATCTGGTTCTGGCGGCCATGTTCTTTGGCCTTCGAGCGGATATAAACGAAAGGAAGGCCCAGTCGGTCAGCCAGTAAAGCGCCGTGGGGGATGCCAGCAGTGGCAACACCGGCAATGCCGTAGAATTCTCCGAATTGAGGGGTCAGTTCTTTGAGGCCGTCAATGACTTCGGAGCGAATTTCAGGGTAAGAGAGCAAGACGCGGTTGTCACAATAAATCGGAGAGCTCAGACCACTTGCCCAGGTGAAAGGTGATTGAGGAGCAAGTTTAACGGCTCCAACTTCGAGGAGACGGCGGGCGATATTACTGGCGGTACTCATGCTACTATTATTTAATTGTGATAAGGCAATGGGGAGACTTTAGGAATGATTACGTTCTTTGCGTCTGTTTGCAATATCTACCACTCCTACCTTTAAATTCGCCGCAAATGTACGTAATCTACGTCAACGACCGACCAATTACCTTGCTCTCAAAAGCAGAACTCCGCACCTGCGACCCCGCCCTGCTTAATACTGGCGCTGATACGCACCTTACAGCCAACTATAGCGGAAAACCACGAACCCTGCTCCAGTACGCCGATATGCTCGAGAAAGGAAGTCCTAAAGTTCTTTCGGTAGCTATTGTCTCCGAAGATCTGGAGAAGTTGTGGGAAGACTTCAAAAGCAAATACAAATGGATCCCTGCGGCCGGAGGAGTCGTCAAAAATACTAAGCTGGAGAAGACGCTTTTTATTTATCGTCGTGGATCATGGGACCTGCCGAAAGGTAAGATCGATGAAGGAGAGGACGCGCCCACCGCTGCCCTTCGGGAGGTCCGGGAGGAAACAGGAGTTTCTGACCTTCTGCTAGGCGAGCAACTTCCCACCACCTATCACACTTACCGCAATCGCAAGGAGAAAAGAGTGCTGAAACCGACCTATTGGTTTGAGATGAAAACTGATCAGGAAGCACTCGTTCCCGAAACAGAAGAGGACATTGAGCGGGCCGAATGGCGAAGCATAGAAAATGTACTTAACGACCCGGCACCGTTGTACCGGAGTCTGCGTCACCTGCTCGAACGGCTTTGATCGAGGGGGCTTATTAGAAGCCTCGAAAACTCGATAATGTCCCCGCGTGAGTCATAATGTGGAGGAAAAATTGTCATGGTTGGAGGTGCTCAGCATAGTACAATTACCAGGCAGTTTTGATCGAGCACTCTTAACATGAGCTGATTTGCTTAAGATCAGTTGGACAAAAAAAAGCCACTTGTGCTTCGAGCAACCGCTAAACGTGTTATATTTGTTGCGCATCTTACCTCCTCCAAGAGGGGGGCCATTTTCATGTTTTTTGTTTTCTGACCTAAGAAATCATAATCTTCAAGAATAGACACAGCTTAAAGTGATTTTTAGCCATGCGTAACATGCTGAATTACTTTTATTTAGGTCTGTTTTTGGCCTTATTTGTTTGAGCCTTGGCTGGTTAAAACAAAATTTTGTTAACGACCTTTTTATTAATCTCTTATGAAAAACGGACGACCAGATCCAAATGGTTTTACACCAAAACCAAGTCTGATTTCTCCCGCTTTTTCCTCTTCGACAGGAAAAAGTTGCTCTGCCCCGTTTTGCGGGAGTGGAGATTTTTCCGTTTTTGAAAGAAGTGTTCTCATGAAGAAAAATCTACTCGCTACACCCAATGACCCGAAAAACCGCGGTCGAAAATTTAATCTCATGTCTGTTAGGTTATCTCGCTTTGCTGTCAGCTGTTCGTCCCTTGCTGCTGCATTGCTACTGTTGTTCTTGATGTCAACAAATCTATCCGCTCAGGTGGTGGTTTCGGCATCAGCATCGTGTAACGATGAACTGGGCATGAATGCAGGAGCAAATACATATTACGTCGTTGTCAATGATGTTACCAATGATACTGCTTCGATGGTAACTACTTTTGACGTAACGGTAGGAACTGAGACTCTACCTTTTACTCCCGGAGTCCCGATTGTGTTCGGACCTTTCTCTCACAGTGGGGCGGGTGGTGCTGTTCAGATTATTACTGCAACAGATAATTCGAACGCTGGAGCCTCCGGTACTGCTGAGGTGCCCGAGGTCCTGTGTGGCGTTCGGCCAGACGGCGGACAGGCATCAGGTGGCTTTTGTATGACAACAACTGATCCCGATGTTTTAACCGGGGCTATTCTGGCGCAGTCCGCTCCTGGGTCATTTATGGCTGGTGGTAGTAGCGGTCAGGTCCAGACATATGTGTTAGTAGATGATGCAGGGTTTATCGTGCAGTCTAATATGACTGGCCTTTTCGAAAACCTCCCGAGTAACACTTACCAGGTCTTCGCAGTCAACTACCGCGAGACTGAAGACCTCGATAATTTCTTACTTCCCGGAGAATCCTTCCAGCCACTTCTTGACGCTTTTGCAGGAACGCCAACTGGCACTTCTCTGGACAACGCCTGTTTCACTATCTGTGATACCGACCCGGTCATTATGGTCCCGGTCAACTGCCTCAGTATTGGTTCTACCGTATTTACTGATAACGACAATGATGGCATGTACACTCCCGGAGCCGGAGAAACCGGAATCGAAGGAGTAGACGTAAACCTCTACGCAGTGTCTTCTTCCGGATTGGCCGACAGTCTGGTGGCAACCACCACAACAGACGCAATGGGTAACTACTTCTTCGGAGGCCTCGACGAAGGAATGTACACTGTTTCTATTCCTACTACCCCCGAAGGATACCCCCTTAGCTCAACTGATGACACACCTCCTGAAGACGTAGCTACCGGCGACGACGTCGACAGCGGTATTCAGGATATGACCGGCGACTCTGTTGTGAGTCCCGTTATCACTCTTATGGCTCAAACAGAACCAACAGGTGCTGATGAGGCTGGTGCCGGAGGAATGCAGGACGACGACATTGTAGGTACAACTACTACCAGCAATGATGACGCCAACGGTGACATGACCGTTGACTTCGGATTCGTTCCAAGTATGAGCATCGGATCTACTGTATTTTACGATACAGATAATGATGGCGCCCAAGACCTGACTGATCCGCTTGAAGGAGGTATTGCTGGTGTAACCGTTATTCTTTACGACGTAAACAACATGCCGATTGCAACTACCATCACTGACATGAATGGTAACTATCTTTTCGATAGCCTTGCTCCCGGCACCTATTTTGTAGGAGTGGAAGCTCCCGTCGATGCCCAATACGCTTCTACCGGAGCCGGAGCTGATACCGGAGCAAATGATACTGACGGAAACAGCGATGGTTCAATGACCACCATCCCCGGAGATGTATCTCTTTCAGGGCCAGTAGAACTGGTCTTCGGTATGGAGCCAACCGGTACCGATGAGGACGGACAAGGAAACATGCAGGATGATGCAACTCCATTTGCCGACGCTAACGGTAACATGACTGTCGACTTCGGCTTCGTTCCCACGAACAGCGTCGGGTCTACGGTCTACTTCGACATGAACGATGATGGTATCCAAATGGGCGCCAACGAAATTGGCGTCGAGGGAGTAATCGTTCAGCTTCTCGGAGACCCCGATGGAGACGGTACGCTACAAGTAATTGCTACCGATACTACCGACGCTAACGGTGACTACTTCTTCCCGAACCTTCCCGATGGTGATTATCAGGTGGTACTTCCTAACGGAGTGATGGGAGGCGATGCTTCTTCTATGGTAAGCAACGACCCTGCCGACGGAGATATCCAGAACGGTACTATGCAGGCCGACGGATCTATCAGCTCAGACGTATTTACCCTGATGGCTGGTGATACTCCCGAAACGGAACTCGACGGTACCACCGGAGACGATCAGGATGCTGATGACCCGGCCAACGGAATCGTTGATGCCAATGGTAACATGACAATCGACTTTGGTATTGTACCAACTCTCAGTATCGGATCTACTGTTTTCTACGACGCTGACAATAGCGGTGATCAGGATACAAATGACCCGCTGGAAGGTGGAATTGCGGGTGTAACCGTAAATCTCTACTTCGACGATGACAACGATCCCGGAACACCTCCGGTCGTTATCGCAATGACCGTTACGGACGAAAACGGTGATTACCTTTTCGATAGCCTCGCTCCCGGTAATTACCAGGTGGGCGTATTGGCTCCCGATGATGCCATCGCAGCTTCCACTACTCAATCCGTAGCCGACGATGATATCGACGGTACCAACGACGGTGCTCAGGGCGCGGGCGCAGGTGCAGGGAGTGAGTCTCTGAGTGGCATCGTTGAACTCTCTATTGGCGATGAGCCACAGGGGGGAGACGAAGCTGGCCAGGGTGGCGAGCAGGATGATACCGCTCCGCTGTCCGATGCCAACGGTAACATGACGGTTGACTTCGGCTTTATTCCTGTCAACAGCGTTGGTTCCGTAGTCTTCTTCGACATGAACGACGACGGTATCCAGATGGGGGCCAACGAAATCGGTGTTGAAGGAGTAACCGTTGATCTCCTCCTCGACGACGATATGGATCCGGCAACCCCGCCGGTGGTTGTCGCCACCACTATGACGGACGCAAACGGTGTCTACCTTTTCGACAGTCTACCCAACGGTACTTACACTATTTCCCTTCCCAACGGTCTTGATACTGGTATGCCTTCATCTACGGTCAGTAATGACCCGATAGACGCAGCAGTTCAGAACGGTATGGTCGACGGTGTAAACATCACCAGCGATACCTTCCAGTTGGTAGCAGGTATGTCTCCGATCGAGCCAACCGACGATAACGGTGATGGCCAGGACGAAATGAACGGCCTTGTTGATGCCAATGGTAATATGACCATCGACTTCGGTATCGTGCCCACCCTCAGCCTCGGTTCTACCGTCTTCTACGATGCTGATAACAGCGGTGATCAAGACCTCAATGACCCCCTTGAAGGCGGAATTGCTGGTGTAACCGTCAACCTCTACTTCGATGATGACAATGATCCAGCGACGCCACCTGTTCTGATCGATATGACCATTACAGATGCCGATGGTAACTACCTCTTCGACAGCCTTGCTCCCGGAGACTACCAGGTAGGTGTCATCACTCCGGAGTCTGCTCCTACAGTTTCTACTGGCCCAGCCAGTGACATGGATATGGACGCCAACGATAACACGGATGGTAATAACGACGGTCAGCCTACCCCCACGGGTGCTGCGGGCGAAGAGTCTCTTTCTGGTGTTGTTAACCTCATGCCCGGCGAAGAGCCACAGGGTGGAGACGAAGCTGGCCAGGGTGGCGAGCAGGATGACTCCGCTCCGCTGTCCGACGCCAACGGCAACATGACTGTGGACTTTGGTCTTGTGCCAGTTAACAGCGTTGGTTCCGTAGTTTTCTTCGACATGAACGACGACGGTATCCAGATGGGGCCCAACGAAATCGGTGTTGAAGGAGTAACCGTTGATCTCCTTCTCGACGACGATATGGATCCGGCAACCCCGCCGGTGGTTGTTGCTACCACTATGACGGACGCAAACGGTCTCTACCTTTTCGACAGTCTGCCCAACGGTACTTACACTATTTCCCTTCCCAATGGCCTCAATACTGGTATGCCATCGTCTACGGTCAGCAACGACCCGGACAATGAAACTGTCCAGAACGGTATGGTCGATGGTCTAAACATAACTACCGATACCTTCCAACTGGTTGCTGGTATGTCTCCACTGGAAACAACAGACAACAACGGTGATGGCCAGGACGAAATGAATGGCCTTGTTGATGGAAATGGTAACATGACCATTGATATCGGTATCGTACCAACAATGAGCATCGGTTCCACAGTCTTCTATGATGTAGACGACAGTGGCGATCAGGACCCGGCTAACCCGCTGGAAAGCGGTATCGCTGGTGCAACGGTAAACCTTTACTTCGATGCCGACGGCAACGGAATGATTGATAACGGAGAAGAACTGACTCCGATTGATATGGTAGTCACCGACATGGACGGCAACTACCTGTTCGACTCTCTGTCTCCCGGTGTTTACGTAGTAGGTGTCGTACCTGCTGATGACGCAGAAACTGCTTCTTCGACCCAGTCTGATGCTGACACTGATGTGGACGGCACGAATGACGGTATGCAGATGGCCGTAGGCGGAGAATCTCTGAGTGGCCCGTTCACACTGAGCCCGGGTGATGAGCCTGCTGATGACGTTGAGACCTTCCAGGGCAACACTCAGGATGATGGTGCGAATGAAGAAAACGGTAACATGACGGTTGACTTTGGTTTCATCCCGCTGGGAAGCGTTGGTTCCACGGTGTACTTCGACATGAACGACAACGGCATGCAGGACGAAGCGAATGATGTCGGTATTGCCGGCGTTACCGTTCAGCTGTTCGCCGACACCGACGGTGACGGTATCCCCGAAACACTGGTCGGAGAGACACTGACCGATATGGATGGTGTTTACCTCTTCGACAGTCTTCCTAACGGTACGTATACAGTTGTACTCCCAATGGGCCCCGACGGAGGTATGACCCCATCAAGTGTTGTTGACGGAGACGATACCAATGTAGCGGTCCAGAATGGTACTGCTCAGGGAGACGGCTCTGTAGCCTCTGCTCCATTCGATCTCGTAGCTGGAACTGAGCCGATTGAAGGTGGAAATCTTGACGGCGACGATCAGGACAACGGCGGAGATGATGCGGACGGTAACATGACGATCGACTTCGGTTTTGTACCAACAATGAGCATCGGTTCCACAGTCTTCTATGATGTAGACGACAGTGGCGATCAGGACCCGGCTAACCCGCTGGAAAGCGGTATCGCTGGTGCAACGGTAAACCTTTACTTCGATGCCGACGGCAACGGAATGATTGATAACGGAGAAGAACTGACTCCGATTGATATGGTAGTCACCGACATGGACGGCAACTATCTGTTCGACTCTCTGTCTCCCGGTGTTTACGTCGTAGGTGTCGTACCTGCTGATGACGCAGAAACTGCTTCTTCAACCCAGTCTGATGCTGACACTGATGTGGACGGCACGAATGACGGTATGCAGATGGCCGTAGGCGGAGAATCTCTGAGTGGCCCGCTCACACTGAGCCCGGGTGATGAGCCTGCTGATGACGTTGAGACCTTCCAGGGCAACACCCAGGACGATGGTGCGAATGAAGAAAACGGCAACATGACGGTTGACTTCGGCTTCATCCCGCTGGGAAGCGTTGGTTCCACGGTGTACTTCGACATGAACGACAACGGCATGCAGGACGAAGCGAATGATGTCGGTATTGCCGGCGTTACCGTTCAGCTGTTCGCCGACACCGACGGTGACGGTATCCCCGAAACACTGGTCGGAGAGACACTGACCGATATGGATGGTGTTTACCTCTTTGACAGTCTTCCTAACGGTACGTACACAGTTGTACTCCCAATGGGCCCCGACGGAGGTATGACCCCATCAAGTGTTGTTGACGGAGACGATACCAATGTAGCGGTCCAGAATGGTACTGCTCAGGGAGACGGCTCTGTAGCCTCTGCTCCATTCGATCTCGTAGCTGGAACTGAGCCGATTGAAGGCGGAAATCTTGACGGCGACGATCAGGACAACGGCGGAGATGATGCGGACGGTAACATGACGATTGACTTCGGTTTTGTACCAACAATGAGCATCGGTTCCACAGTCTTTTACGACACGAATGATGACGGAGAACAAGACCTGACCGACCCACTGGAAGGTGGTATCGCTGGAGTAACTGTAAACCTCTATTTCGACGACGATAACAACCCGGCGACACCTCCTGTCCTAATCGACATGGCGATCACGGACGCAGACGGTAACTACCTCTTTGATTCCCTCGCTCCAGGCCTTTACCAGGTAGGTGTAGTTCCTGCAACTGACGCAGGCACCGCTTCTGCTCCGGTAACTGATGCTGACACAGATGTTGACGGCGTCAATGACGGTACTCAAGCTGGTGGCACAGGTACAGAATCACTCAGTGGAGTATTCGAACTCGTTCCGGGCGATGAGCCACAAGGCGGTGATGAAGACGGACAAGGCGGTGCTCAGGATGACTCCTCTCCGCTTGAAGACGGAAACGGTAACATGACCATCGACTTCGGCTTCGTTCCTACGAACAGCCTTGGTTCTACTGTATTTGTCGACTACAACGACAACGGTATGCAGGATGCCATGGAAACTGGGGTTGCTGGAGTGGAGGTTCAACTCCTCGCCGACACCGATGGTGACGGCATTCCGGAAACAGTAGTTGCTACAACTGTTACTAATGGAAACGGGGATTACTTCTTCCCTAACCTGCCCGATGGAAACTACCAGGTAGTTCTTCCTAACGGTGTTGAGGACGCAGTCGCTTCAACTCCCGTTGACCCAACGACCACCGATGCAGGTCTTCAGAACGGTACCATGCAGCCGGATGGCTCAATCTCTTCTCAGGTAATTATGCTGATGGCAGGAGATGCGCCTGAAACAGAACTCGACGGTACCACCGGAGATGACCAGGATGCTGATGACCCTGCTAACAATATCGTTGATGATAATGGTAACATGACCATTGATTTCGGTGTAGTACCTGAATTCAGTCTCGGTTCTACCGTATTTGAAGACACAAACAATAATGCTACCCAGGATGCTGGCGAAGCAGGTGTGCCTGACGTAGAGGTAACACTCTATGAGGACACCGACATGAGTGGTGATTTCTCCCCTGGAGACATGGTGGTAGCTACAACCACTACTGACATGAATGGTGATTACTTCTTCGATGGCCTTCCTGCTGGTGACTACCTGGTCGGAATCCTTCCTACTGAAGACCTCCCGCTTTCTTCCGATGACACACTTGATGAAGATGATGCTGATACTACGCCAGTTGATGGCGATGATAATGGTACTCAGTCTGATGGTGCAGGGTCCCCTATCTATACCGGAGTCGTTACCCTTGGTGACGGACCTGAACCTGCTGATAACGTCGAGGTCGGGCAAGGCGGCACCCAAGATGGTGTTGATGGCTCGCAAGACGACCTGTCAGGTAATATGACCTTAGATCTGGGCCTCTTCCCTGGCCTGTCCGTTGGTTCAACGGTCTTCAATGACCCGAATAATAACGGTATGCAGGACGCCGGTGAAACCGGAATTCCAGGTGTCGTCGTTACACTGCTTGACGATATGAACAACGTCATTGCCACAGATACCACAGATTCAGCTGGAGATTACTTCTTTGGAGGTTTACCTGAAGGAATGTACCAGATTTCGATTGCGGCAGATCAGTTCGCACCGGGCGGTGCTCTTGAGGACAGTTCACTCTCTTCTGGCCCTACCAGTACAGCTGATGATGAAACCGACGGAGATGACAACGGTACCCAGGTTACTGCTGGAGCAGTTACAACTTCCCCGGTCTTTGAATTGTCGATCGGAGATGAGCCAACTGGCGCTGAAGAAGGTGGACAAGGTGGACTCCAAGACGGAGACGACTATGACGCTAACGGTGATATGACCATTGACTTCGGTTTCCTTGTGCCAAGCTTCGACCTCGCTTTGATCAAAGTACTCAGCCCCGGTCAGACCTCAATGGTGAATCCTGGTGATACCATCAGCTACGACATCATTGTATTCAACCAGGGCAATATCTATGCTGATAACATTGCCATCA
Organism: Neolewinella aurantiaca; assembly: GCF_008014675.1. GTDB lineage: Bacteria > Bacteroidota > Bacteroidia > Chitinophagales > Saprospiraceae > Neolewinella > Neolewinella aurantiaca. The sequence goes on from NZ_VOXD01000049.1 coordinate 26,145, forward strand.
CGGATATGATTCCAGTTGGCATGACTTTCGATGCTACAAACAACGCAGACTTCGCCGCCGACGGCACTGTAACGCTTACCGCGGGAGGACTCCTTCCTTCTGAAGGACTCGCTCCGGGTGCTTCGGATACTGTAAGCCTGAGCCTTGTAGTTGATGTTCCTGTTGCTGCTGGTACCCAGTTCGACAACGTTGCGAATATCACAATGGCAACGGATACGCTTGACGTTCCGCAAGACGACGACGATTCTGATTACGCTGAAGAGGAAACTCCTGACGACATTGACGAAAGTGATAATGATGTAATTGATGAAAATGGAGAAGACCCGCTCAATCCTGGCGACGAAGATGAATCTGACGAAGAGACTATCACCGTACGCACATTTGACCTGGCTCTTACCAAAACATTAAGTGCTGGCCAAACAGCTTCTGTCGCTCCTGGCGATACCGTAAGCTTTGATATCATCGTATTCAACCAGGGAGAAATCGCTGCCGACAATATCGATGTGGTAGACTTTGTACCAGATGGCTACACTTTTGACGCTACGCTTAATTCCGATTGGACGGCGACAGGCGCAGGTGCAATGACCAGTCTTTCGGTAGCAGAGATGGACCTTCCTGTTGGTGGTCTCCTGCCAGGAGCTTCGGATACTGTCCAAATCTTGCTGACCGTAAACAACCCACAACTACCGGGCACCATGGATCTCCGCAACATTGCTGAGATTATGTCCTCCGAAGATCCGAACGGTAATGAGCAGATTGATGTCGATTCTGACTACACCGACGGTGTGACCCCCGATGTAGTTGAGGATATTGACAATGATGATATAACCGAAGACGGCACTGTACCAGGCGAAGACGAGGATGAAAGCGATTTCGAAGAAGTCACGCTACAGGTATTTGACCTTGCACTCATTAAGATGCTGTCCCCAATGCAGGACATGTCTGTTGAGCCCGGTGATACGATTGCTTACACAATCACCGTAATCAACCAGGGCGACATTCCTGCTGATAATATTGAAGTAACCGATTACCTGCCGGCGGAGCTTGGCTTTGAGATGATGGCTGGTAATGGTGTTGATGATAACTCAACTCTCGGCTGGTCACTGGTAGCTGGTAATCCAACAACAACCCTCACGGTTGCTGACGGAGAACTTCCTGCGGGCGGTCTTGCCCCTGGTGCATCAGTAAGCATCGACCTGTTCCTGACGCTGACCAGC
>NZ_VOXD01000005.1:0-137623 GCF_008014675.1 Neolewinella aurantiaca
TTCTTTATCTTTGACATGGGCTGGCTTGCTTGTGCTTTAGTTGTGGTAAACCAAAGATATGGGCGCCAGCCCAACTTTACGAAACGAGCATTTATGCCCCTAGCCGCAAATGTTCATGCAACAACGCCAATCCATTCTGCTAAATCTGTCTCCGAAGAATAATCCTGAGCAGGTACGCATCGGCGTTCTGATTTCTGCAACCTGATGTTCACCCCATCAATCCTCCGCCCAGATGCCGGTCTTCAGTGTCCAATCATAGTCGGTGTATTTCCGTTTCATGTTCTTATTGTCTTCGGTGAGGATACCGTACTCAACGAGGAAGTCGTCTATACCGTCGTGATCACGAAAATCACCTTTAAACCAGGAGAAGAGCGGACTGGTGTAGAGTATTTTCTTTCCACCTTCTTCTTTTATTTCACTGTGTTTGGCGAGGTATTTACGGACACGGTCATCGACCTGTTCGTTAAAGGTTTCCGGCTCATAGACTTCTACCGGCGGGCAATCAGCAGCTCCGCAATTAAGTGCAAAATGAACCCGGGAGTCTCCTCCTTTAATCTTGAACGTTCGTTCAAATTTATTGGGAAAAAACTGAGGAATGAAGCCCAGCCCGAACCTGTTCTCGCCACCACGGATGATCCCGTGCTCCATCTCGTTGGGGCTAAAGAGATGACCAGCGACGGTATAGCTCGGTGTGCTGAAAAACGAACTTGAATCATCGAACAGTTCCGGATTACGGGTGAGCAGGTACTGTACCATTCCGTTGTACGTATTTACCCAAAAAGCCAGCTTTTTATCCCGGGTATCCAGTGCAGACAGCAAGTCGGCCGGCTCTAGTGCCCCCAGTTGATCAACCAGTGCGGTGGCATCCTGCCCGGCCTTGATGGTTTCCAGTATTTCTTCGCTGAGTGCGTTGGGCATCGGGCCGTTATAATCCGCCGGAGGAAAGTCATCCGCTGGTTGGTAGCGGCCGCAGGAAGTAATAGATAAAACGAAAAGCAGGAGTACTGGAAAAAAGCGCATGGATAGATATAATTTCCTCTTTAACAATTCCGGATAGTTTTTTGTGCTATCGTATGGAGACAAACCGAAGTAAACAGTAGGCATCAAACGGCCAATCGTAGCCTGCCGACAACTCACTTCATGCGAATTCACCGGAACACCACTACAACAAAACTACCTGTTCAGACACTCAACCAGATTTTCAAATCAATGTTTCAGAGCGGTTAAGATTAAACGGGTGCAAACCAGATTGTCGCGATTGCTCCTCCCCTACGTAGCGATGTGGGGTGGCTGGGAGGGGGTTGAGCGACAATCTACATTGCGCCCGATTAAACCTACCACTCTTGTATTTGGGCGGTAACGGCTCTGAGGTCGATATAGGTAATCGCTTCAACTTCGTGCAAAGCCTCCAGGTCAACCGGAAGAACGATTCGAAACCGGGAACCGGGAACAATCTCTGCAGCTGCCTCAAGAGGAATCATTGGTGGCGCACAAACCGGCAGCTCAATCTCTTCTCCGGTTCGTATATCCCGTACAAGTGCGGATCCGAATGATGGGTCAATCCCCTCGAGTGTACGCGGGAAAACCGGGCCTTCGAATATCGTCAGGTCACCATCTATGTTTCCCGGCAGCGAGAGCGATTTGGTTTGACTTACTTCCAACGAACCGATGGAACCGTTGCTTCCTCCTGCATCAAACGTACGGATGTAATTGACGGGAAGAGAGAGCAGCTCAAAACGGTCACTCTCTGCGATGTCCACTTCAATTGAGATACTCGCCATAGATTCCTGCTTCGTACATGAAGCGAGCGCAATGGTACAAAGCAGCAGGAAAGAAAGGAGCAATCTGCAAGACATCATAATAGAGATTCTTTAATCGTAAAGTTATCTATTCCTGCTGCCGAATGGGACCCGAATCGGGTTAAAGTAAGCTTAAAAGCTTCTCTTCGGATGCTTCCCGGGGCCACACACAGGCTATACCTCGTGCTTCAAGGGCTGCTCCGGTACTGGGGCCGATGGCAATCACTCTGGCTCCGGGTGCAAGAGGTTGATGATCCACGTAAGCAGCCACATTCAACGGACTGGTGAAGATGTACACGTCGGCGTTTACGGGCGCGGCCGCAGGTGCAGGCATGTTGTTGTAACAGACCGCGTCGAGCACCGTGATCTCGTCCGCAATAGCTTTCTGAACGCTCAGGCGGGATTGCCTGGCGCGGGGAAAGAAAACGCGCTGCCCTGCAGCGACCTCAAGAAAGGCCTCGGCAGTGCGGGCGGGGTTTCCGTCGCCGGAAAAATCAACACGACCTGCCGCTTTTCCCAGGTAGAGTGCCGTACCGCCGCCAATGGCGGCGAGCTTTGTTTCCGACGGAGGCACAATACCATCGCGCAGGGCAAATTCTACCGCACGAGGACTGTAGAAAAACCACCAGTCAGCATCCGTGGGCGGAGTGTAGGCGACAGGGGCGAAAGTCAGAAATGACCGGCTGATGATGGCATTACCTGTTTCTTCCGCCCAGCGGAGGAGCGGACTGTCTGGCTTTAACTTACGGGAGATGAATACGGTCATTGATGTTGTAAACGATGGACAGAAGTATCCGGTCAAAGGTAAGTCTTTCCGGTACGAACGTGCTGCTCAGCCACACTATGCACCTGCGACCGCGCCGCCAATACTGAAGACATAGTTTTGTGATCTCCCACCCGATTCAGCGCTCACAACCACCTGCAACTCATGCTGGTACAAAAAGCGTTACCATACCACTAAAGCAAGTCCTATCTTCGCAGCCGAATTGGTTCGATAGTTAAGATGGTTTTCTGCCCCCTAAGGGTCAATCTGCCACTACACTACCGGACCAAATTACCAACGAACCAACGAACGAAGCATGTCCGCCCCGAAGACCTACACCGCCAAAGACGTCGAAGCCAAATGGTACGCCCACTGGATAGAGAAAAACTATTTCCACAGTGAGCCCGATGAGCGTGAGCCTTTCACCATCGTCATCCCGCCGCCCAACGTAACCGGCGTGCTGCACATGGGCCACATGCTGAACAACACCATTCAGGACATCCTGATTCGTAAGGCCCGCCTCGACGGGAAAAACGCCTGCTGGGTACCCGGAACTGACCACGCAAGTATCGCCACCGAAGCCAAAGTTGTGCGTAAGCTGCGCGAGCAGGGCATCAAAAAGTCTGATCTGACGCGTGATGAATTCATGAAACACGCCTTCGCCTGGAAAGAGGAATACGGCGGTATCATCCTGAAGCAATTGCAGGAGCTTGGCGCGAGCTGCGACTGGGAGCGCACCCGCTTCACGATGGAGCCGGAGCTCTACAAGGCCGTCATCAAGGTGTTCGTCAACCTGTATAAAAAGGGCAAACTGTACCGCGGCCTGCGCATGACCAACTGGGATCCTGCCGCTCAAACAGTACTCTCTAACGAGGAAGTGATCCATACCGAGGAGAACAAAAACCTCTACCACGTCCGCTACAAAGTAGCGGGTACCGACGACGAGTACATCGTTGTTGCCACCAGCCGCCCGGAAACCATCCCGGCCGATACCGCACTCGCTGTTCACCCCGACGATCCGCGTTACACTAAGTACCACGGCCGTAAAGTGATCGTTCCGATTGCCAACCGTGAAATCCCCGTCATTGCCGACGACTACGTTGCGCTGGACTTCGGAACGGGCGCCCTTAAGGTTACCCCGGCCCACGACATGAACGATAACGCTTTGGGCGAGAAATACGGCCTCGAAGTTATCGACCTGCTCAACGCCGACGGAACCATGAACGAGAACGCCATCGAGTTTGTCGGCATGGACCGCGACGATGCCCGTGTTGAGTTCGTAAAACTGCTCAAGAAAACCGGCGATCTGCTGGAAACCAAGCAGTACCGCACCAGCGTTGGCCGCTCCGAACGGACCAACGCCGTGGTAGAGCCGCGCCTCACCCTGCAGTGGTTCCTCAAAATGGACGACATGGCCGCTACGGCCCTCGGTGCCGTGGAGTCCGGCGAGGTAAAGTTCCACCCCGAGAATATGGTCAACATGTACCGCTCGTGGCTGAAGGAAGAAAACGTCCGCGACTGGTGCATCAGCCGCCAACTGTGGTGGGGCCAGCGCATCCCGGCCTGGTACTACAACGAAGAAATTTTCGTCGCCGAAACGGCCGAAGAAGCCCTGCTGGAAGCCCAGCACAAGTTCCCGCTCGAAAACCTGACGATGGATGACCTGACGCAGGACGGTGACGTACTCGACACCTGGTTCTCCAGCTGGCTCTGGCCAATGTCCGTTTTCGACGGCTTCAAAGACACTAAAGAACTGGAGTACTACTACCCCACCAACGACCTCGTTACGGGCTGGGACATCATGTTCTTCTGGGTGGCTCGTATGGTGATGGCCGGCTACGAATTCAGCGAAGAATTACTCGGCGAAGAGTTTGTGAAGAAGAACGGAAAGATGCCGTTCAGGAACGTCTACTTCACGGGTATGGTCCGCGACGAGAAGCGCCGCAAAATGTCTAAGTCGCTGGGCAACAGCCCCGATGCACTCGAGTTGTTGAAAAACTACGGTGCCGACGGTGTTCGCTTCGGGATGCTTTCCAGCGCCGCAGCCGGCAACGATATCGTCTTCGATGCGCCCATCGATCCCAAGACCAAGGTCGCCCTCAACGAATCGGAGCTATGTAATCAGGGTAAGAAATTCTGTAACAAGATCTTCAACGCCAACCGCCTCATCCAGAGTTTCGAGGTGGCCGACGTTGTGCCCAACCCGACCGCAACCCTCGCGGCGAAGTGGCTCGAGGCAAAATTGAACCATACCATCGTTGAAGTGGACCGTATGATTGCGGAGTACCGCGTCAGCGAAGCGATGATGACGCTCTACAAATTTATCTGGGGTGATTTCTGCTCCTGGTACCTCGAGGCCATCAAGCCCGGTGAAGGCGAGGCCATCAGCCAGCAAACCTACGAAGCAACCATCTCCGCTTTTGAGCGCATGATGACGCTCCTGCACCCCTTCATGCCCTTCATTACCGAAGAGGTTTGGCACGACCTGCGCGACCGCGCCGAGGGCGATGATTGTGTTGTTTCCAGCTGGCCTAAAGCCGCTGAATACGACGCCGACATCGTTAAATCCTTCACTCTGCTGCAGGACACTGTTTCGAGCATCCGCGACATTCGCAACCAGCGCAAGGTGGGCAAGCGTGAACCACTCGCCTTTTTTGTTAGCCAGAGTGCCGACAGCGAGAAGCTTCTGGGCGCGACCGCAGGTGCAGTGGAGTTCCTCAAAAAGGCCGGCGCACTGAGTTCGGTCGAACTGACGACCGAGGCTCCGGCCAACGCCCTGCCCTTCCTTATCGGCAACGACAAAGCCTACGTTGTCCTCAACGAAGCCATTGACTTCGAAGCCGAGAACGCCAAGATCAACGAAGAGATCAAGCGCCTCGAAGGCCAGCTGAAAGGCGTGACCAAGAAGCTCGCCAATGAGCGGTTTGTTGCCAACGCTCCCGAAGCCGTTGTAACCCTGGAAAAGAAAAAACAGGCAGACTGGACCGCTAAAATCGAAAGTCTTAAAGCAATGTTGGTATAAACCCAACCGGTGCCAAAGCCGCTTGCGCGCAACGGCTTTGGCACCACTACCCGAACGGGGGCAGTTGCTGCCCCTATGCCGTTCGGACCGCCGGTTTACTCTGAGGGCATCTCGCGCTGGCGCAGGTGCTCGTCAAAAAACGTAATAGTTCGTTCCCACGCCAGTTTAGCTGCGGCTTCATCGTAACGCGGCGTGGTATCGTTGTGAAAGCCGTGATTGGCACCGGGGTAAACGTGTGCCGTGTAATTCTTATCGTTGGCCTTTAACGCGGCCTCGTAATCCGGCCAACCCTTATTGACCCGCTCATCCAATTCACCGTATTGAATCAGTAACGGGGCCTGGATAGCCGGTACATCTTCGGCTGGGGGCTGGCTGCCGTAAAAGGGAACGGCTGCGCCCAGCTCCGGTAACCGGACTGCCATCTGGTTAGAGATGGCTCCGCCGAAGCAAAAGCCGACAACGCCAACCTGGCCGGTACACTCCGGGTGATGGCGCAGGAACTCGTAGGCAGCAATGAAGTCTTCCAGCATTTCAGCCCGGTCACGCTTGCGTTGCATGGCCCGCCCCTCGTCATCGTTGCCGGGGTAACCGCCCAGAGGCGTAAGGGCATCGGGACCAAACGAGATGAAGTTGGCGACCGCTGCGCGTCGCACCACATCTTCGATGTAAGGGTTCAGCCCTCTGTTCTCGTGGACAACGATGATGCCAGGTAATTTGTTGGTGGCGTTCACCGGGCGGGCCAGAAGGCCCCGCATGGTGATTCCCGTCGCCGGGGTTGTGTATTCAACCGTATCCGCATCCAAGCGGGGATCATCGGCCCGCACCTGAATCTTGTTTTCGTAATCGGGTAAAAGGTGGTTGAGCAACCCAGACACCGTCAGCCCGCCAACCGCATAAACGGAAAGCTGTTTAACGAAGCCGCGCCGGTCCAGTTGGTTGTGGGCGTATTTGTCGTAAAGGTCGAAGACTTCCTGCGGAATTGGAGGCATGGTAGGATGGTTTGCAATTAGTTGAGGACCGTAAGTTAAGGCGTATCGGGCAGCCTTTTCAACTCTCCCGGCACCTGCGGCCGCGCCAAATAGAAAAGCCGCCACCAGACATTGTCCGGTAGCGGCTTTTCGTTGCTGAAGCAAAATGCTTATTCGGGCTTAGCACAAGACTTCGTCTTGTCTGCGCAGCAGGCGTCCGGCTTGGGCTTGCAGCATGCGGCAAGTGCTTCCTGCGCTTTGGGGCGGGCGGGCACGTCGTCGGCGTTGTAGCCAGTATTGGCGATCGCCTGACGCAGGGTGGCTGCATCGAGGACATCGTCGTCGTACTTGATTTTGACCTTCTTGGTTACCAGGTCGAGTTCAACCTTCTTTACGCCTTCAAGCGCGCCGAGGCTCTCTTCGATGTTGGTTTTGCACATCCCGCAGATGGCATTGGTCTGGATTACGATTTTCTTGGGGGGAGCCGCCATGGCGATGAAGCCGAAAAGAGCGACGAAAAGAAAAAGATTACGCATTAGTTAAGATTTATAATGTGAAGATAATAAAATGAAACATGTCAGAGAAGACTCCGGCGTGGTTTAAGTTTCTCTTAACCCACACGTTCTCAGAGACATGGAATTATTCCAACGTCCAACGGACGCCGACATAAGCTCTGCGCTGGAAGAGTGGTTGGTACACCTGGGTCGCATCAAAGTAGCCATCGAACGGAGACCAAGCACCGATGATCGCATCGCGTTGGGTACGATTGGTCAGGTTTTCGCCTCCGGCGTAGAACTCGGTTTTGGCGTTAGCGACGTAAGTCAGGTTGATGCCAAGCATGCCGAAGGCCGGCGACCGCTGCGGATGGGCAACGTAGATGTCGTCAGGAATCTCATCGAAGTCGATCAGCCGCTGTTCACCCGTCCAGTGGTAGTTCAGGTGAGCCTTGAACCGGGCTCCGTCGTAACCGAGGGTCGCAAGGGCACGGTGTTTGGGCGTAAGGGGAGCTTCGCGCAACCCTTCACCATCGTACGTCTGCCGCACATCGTTGTATTTGTACGCCAGTTTAATGTCGATCAGCGGGAGGATTTCGTAGTTTCCACTCACCATAAAGCTGTTGGCAAAGCTCTTGCCATCCAACTGGTAAATGCGCAAAGTTTCGATGTCCTGCTCAGCATCAACGATCAGTTGGTTCTGGAAGTCGGTCCGAAAAAGGTCAACGATGATCTGGCCCTCACGCCCGCCAAGGAAGAAGTCCTGCGTAAAGTTGACGCCATAGTTCCAGGCAGTTTCCAGACCTCGAAAGCCCGGGTTATCGGCATCCATTGCTTCTGCCCCGACGATACGATCGGTGACCGTCCGGCTGCTGGGCAGCCAGTTGAGGTTATCGACCAGCAGGTTCGGAGAGCGCCAGCCCCGGCCCATACTCAGGCGTACAGCAGACCGTTCGGTGGGGTTGTACTTCACGTTCAGGCGCGGGCTCAGTTGCGTCCCCCCCAGATTATGGTGGTCGGCACGAAGGCCCAGAATTACGGTCAGAGCCTTGAAGTCTCGTCCTTCCCGTGACTCTTCCCAGTTATAAGTGTATTCACCATGGGCACCAATGGTGTTTTCGGACCGGCTGTAATCGGTTTCATCGAAAACTTCAACAAAATCGTCTACGCGGGCAGTACCGCCAAAGCTCAGGCGGTGGTTATCATTTGCAATTCGCGTATGGTAGAGCGCATTGAAGTAACCTGATTTCTGCTCGCCTTCGTGCAGCTTCAGTCCGTAGCGGTTATTGAGTTCGTGGTAGCTACCACTATAGATGAACCCGATGCTCTGCCAGGGCTTGTTAAAACCGTAGTAACCGGTCTTCCCCCACGCTTCGATACGGCGATTGTCCTGATCGATGAGATAAGGATCGAGAACGTCCTGCCCGTGATCGTGAACGTCTTGCTGACCGCCGGTGCGGCGGTCGCGGGCACCGAGAATATTCCACTGGCCTTCCCAGTTATCGGTGCTTTGGCGGAATAACCGGACCAGACCAACGGCCGTGCGGCGATCGGGCATGTCCTTGAAGCGGTCGAAATCGTGGTCGTGCTTGTTCTCAGTAAAACTACCGTGGGCCGATCCGCCGAGCCACAGTGTTTTCCCGATTTTGGTGTTCCCCATCAGGTTTACCTCTCCCCTGCCCTGGCTACTGCCAAAAAGGTTCACGTACGCTTTGGGGCCGTGCGGTGGTTTGATCAACTCGGTATTGATCTGCCCGGTCAGGCCGTTTGCTCCGGATTCAAGGCTGCCACTTCCCTTGCCGATCTGGATTCCTTCGACCCACGGGCCGGGAATGAGATCGAGGGCAAACGGGCTCGCCAGGCCATCCAGCATCGGTCGTTTTTCGAGGGTCAGCATGGTATAGTTACCGCGCAAACCAAGCATCTGGATTTCGCGGCGACCGGTGAGTGGATCGCCGTAAGTCAGATCGACCACGGGGCTGTTCTCGAAGCTCTCGGCGAGGCTGCAGCAAGGTGCTTTACGCAGCTCCTTACTGTTGATCGACTCGATGTTGCGGTCGTTGAGCAGGCTGGCGGCGCGTCCGCCATCGCGGGCGGTTACTTCCACCTGGCCCAGCGACGTACCTTCCTCGGTCAGTACAATCGTCAGGGGAAAAGTGAGCGTATCGGTCATGAACTCGCGGGTTGCGAAGCCCAGGTAACTGATACGAAAAGTATTCTGTCCGTCCTCGTCGGCCAGGGTGAAGTTTCCTTCGGTATCGACGGTTGTTCCGCCGCCACCGATCCACTGTACGGTAGCGCCCGTGAGGGGATAATCGTCGGAATCGAAGACCTGACCCTGAATTTGGCCGTAAAGATCAGAGGATGGCAGTAAGGTTAATATGAAAAACGCGGTAAGCACGGGTAGTGCGTGCCTCCTTTTCAGGCGCGGCCGCAGGTGCAACAATGGTTGAAATAGCATTAATTGTAATGATTTAGCGATGTTGAAAAACACAGGTTTCCGCCCGGCCGAAAGGCCGGGGAACTACAGCCCTGAGGCTGCCAAAAATTCGCTAAATCAAAAAAGTCTGGTGGGCGACCAGTAAATCCCTCCCTGAGCGTCTGTCGGGCGGGTCGGGGCCACGGATCGGGCGTGTTTTAGCCACAACCTGCGCTGCGAGCGGGAGGTAAGCCGGCCACGAGGGCATGAGCCCGGCGGAGGGAACAATGCTGTAATCGCCAACGGTTTCGAGTAAAAAGTCGGCGTCGAGCGCAGCAACGACAACCTCGCTGGAGCCGCATTTGTGCTCAGACAGTTCTGGCGTCTGGCATTCTTTGGTTGCCAGACAACAAGCCATTCGATGGTGATCGTGCTCAGTTATCTTAGCAGAATGCGCCTCACAGTCGTGATCTCTCCCAGGCAGGCTGAGTTCAGATTCTCCGATGCAAGCACAGTACACCCGTTGCAACGGCAAGCCAATGCTGACTACCAGGAGGTAGAGCGTTAGCCATGGAGTTAACCGCCTTGTGAATTTACGGATGTGCACGTTGCAAATTTAAGGACTTACAGGTTAGAGTACAAGTCTTCTTACGCTAACGCCTTGTTAACGGCCTTTGTTGAACTTCCATTCCGGGTAAATACCCAAACCTTTGGGTGTGAAGGAATTCCAGGTTCCCCTGTGCTGGTCGGGAGCGCACTTTGCACCTGCGTTCGCGCCGCCTACTTCATTGCTTCAATCTCCAGCCGTCGTTTCTCCAGCCGTTCGGTGATCGTCCTGATCGTTTCCGTTTGCCCGGGAAATTCCAGAGTAAGAACGTCCCTGGCTTTCTGTAACGAAGCCAGTGCTTTGTCCTTCTCGCCCGTGAAATGGTAGATTTCCGCCAGGGTTTCGTAGATGTAGTAACGGTTCTCCTCCTCGAGCGAAACGATGTGCTCGGCGAACAGCACGGCTTTATCCATCGACAGCTTATTGAAGTTCAGGTAACTGACCGCCCGGTAGTATTCTTCCTGATCGTCTGAAAGCGGAGCAGCAGCCAGGCTGTCGATGAAGGCTTTGTTGTCTTCCTCCAACGATGTCTCGATCGGTACACTTACCTGAACGTCGGTCCAGGAGAGGTACATTTCGGCAGCGCCGGGCGTAAGGTCGAGTTCCACCGACCAGGCCTCGTAGAAGCGGCCCGGGTTGGTAACCGGGACGCATACCCGAACCTCCTTTTCCGGATCATAATCGGGGGAATCAGGCATCACGGAGTTTCGGCTCAGGATGATCGTCCACTCCTTTTTGGTTGGGATGACGTAGAGTCCGTACCTGCTTGCCGGGGCAAACTGCCCGGCGATCGTCACGTCCTGATTGATGGTGATGAACGTTCCTCCCGCCCCGGTGTGCCAGAGTTCGTCGTAAGGAACGAGGCCTCCGAATATTTTTCGCCCCCGGGCCATCGGCCGGGTTGTTTCAATGGTGACTTCGGCGTTCCCTACCTGCTGGCGTACCGTGGTTCTCATGCTGTACGGTCCGTAGGAATGCTGAGCGGTAAGACTGGCTCCGGCAATGAGGAGCAGGATGATGGTGTGTAGTATCGTTTTCATAATTATGGAAATATTGACACGTTCTACCCTCCTATTTACAGGCAGGGAGGTATAGTTGCGGCAGATTTAAATTGAAGTTTCGTGGGCAGTATTGCCCGGGAATTGCACCAAGGAACTGTGTGGACGAATCACTTCCACGGCCCACCTTGGGTTACATTGATGATCTTCTCTCCTTCCAGACGAAATAACCCGCCGGAGCAACCGATCCATAAATTGCCCCTGCTGTCTTCCAGCATACTTTGAATTCCTTTGAAGGGGATGGCGCTGCTCCCCTGCTCCGGTTTGAAGTTGGTGAATTGCTCTCCGTCGTATTTGTAGAGCCCGTCGGCGAGGGTGCTGATCCAGACGTTGCCGGATTTATCGGCGTAGGTGCTGTAGACGTCGTTTTCGCTCAGGCCGGGGTAGTCGGGGAAATAGGTGAATTGCTTGCCGTCGTAGCGGCTAAGACCGCCACCACCGAAGCGCTTTGCGGGGTCCGGATGGTCCTTCTGGGAGACGCGGGTGCCGAACCAAAGGTTCCCATTCCGGTCTTCGGTCACTGATGTTGCGCTGTTAGAAAGCAACCCTTCCTTTTTGGTGAAGTGTGTGAATTTCTCTCCGTCGTATTTTGTCGCTCCGTAGGCATCTACGGTAAACCAGACGTTGCCTTTGCTGTCGATCATGCTGACGGAGGTCCAGTCTTTCGTATCCTGGTTCCATACCGTATCTACTTCGGGTTTGGGCAGTTCAAATTTGCTGAAGGTGGAGCCGTCGTAGCGAAATATACCACCCCAGGTACCTATCCAGAAGTCTCCGGACTCCTCGATCAGGACGTTGCTGACCCGGTTGACGTCGGGGCCATAGTTTCCAGCGAAGTTACTGAAGGTCTCAAACGTATCTCCGTCGTACTTCACCAGGCCGCTTTCGGTACCGAACCAATAATTGCCCGCTTTGTCCTCGGTAATGCTCGCAACCCGGTTATCGGGCAGGCCATCGAATTCTGTGAGGTAGGTCAGTTTTTCACCATCGTAGCGGGCAACGCCCTTCGCGATGGTTCCGAACCAGAGGTCGCCCTTGCTGTCTTCGAAGATGTCTACGACGTAATTGGCCACTTGAGTAGGCTGCTTTGCATTCAGGCCAAGGTCGAACAATTCCTCCGTGTCGTCTTCGGCTTTGGCCGAAGCCTCGGGCGACTTATTCTGACTGCTGCAGGAGGGCTGCAGCAGAAGACCGCAGAGCAGCAGGGTAAGACATGGTATTCTTACTTTCATAGGTTGTTGATTTGAGTTAGGTCTCACCCCGTCATCCTTTGGCGGGTACGGTCGCGCGCTGCGCGAGTCGCAGGCGGAGTGATTGGCAGGTATGTTCGAGTACACGGCTATAGCCCGCTAGCAGCCCGCGGCTACGCCCAGGAACCACCCGACGGAGGTCTCGGTGATGGAGCGAACAGGCATTTTACTGTCGGGCGCGGGTTTGAAACCTCCCCACAGTGCAGCGGGCAGGTTTTTGCGGTTCATACCGGGGAGGGCTATGATTGGTTTTTCCCAGACCTGACCGGTTTTACTGCGCATGATACTTCCGTCTATTCCCAGGGCGTAGAGCCTCTCGGTGGTTGGCAACAACTTTGAGATGGTCCAGGGAGAATAGACAAAAGCCCAGCTTTTGCCGTCGTCGTCGCTGGCCAGAATCCCGTCCCTCCGGGCCGCGAAGAGCCTTCCGTTGAATTCGGTAATACTATTGACCTGTACCAGATCACCCGTCTGGTACCAGGTAGTTCCGTAGTCAAAAGAACGGTAAATGCCGTTATCGGTACCTGCGATCAGGATGTCGCCGTGAAAGTGCAGCGCCCTGACTGATCCGCCCATAAAATTGAAGACGAAGCTGTTCCAGTGCAGGCCCTGATCGCGTGAGGTAAAGACCCGGCCATGATAAGTACCGATCACGATCAGATCGCCCTTAGCGGCGATGGAGTTGATGTCGATCCGTTTGGGTAATCCTTGGTTACGGGCTTCCCACCTTTGCGCTCCGGCAGGAAGGACGAAGAAACCGTGGATGTCCGTACCGAGTAAAACCATGCCATTGTGCTCCAGCATTGCACCTGCGCCCGCGCCTTCCGGAAGGCCTTCGGCAAACGGAACCCAGCTCTCGCCCTGGTCCGTGCTCCGGTAAATGTTCGGCGGATCGGCCGGAGGCGTTGTATCGGGAGCAACAGCAAAGGCGGTCAGGCAGAGCAGAAAAGAGAAGATGTACATGCTTGTTTATTTTGGTATCCGCAAGGTATGGCCACCTTCAGTCCGGGCCTGAAAATAAATGTAAAAGGATGTAAAGGCCTGGTAAAAGTAAAGTTACGCCGTTTTCTACGTCGTACTTTTGCGTGTATGAACAAGTGGTTACTTCGCCTTTCCCGGGCAACAGGCCTTATGCTGGTCCTCCTGACGCTAACGAGTGCGTTGTGGCCGGCACCCCCTGCCACCAGGGATCAGAAGACGTCGCTCGCGCTACGGCAGATCGGGCACAACTACCTTTCGCTTTTAGGGGATTCAACGACCCGCATCCCCGCAGTTGAGGAAAACGAAGACGGAACCCTACTACTGCGACTCGAACAAAAAATAGCCTACGACACCCTCAACCGGATCGCACGAAGCGTGCTGGCCGACTACGACATACGCGCCGATTACACCCTGAGCCTCGAAGATTGCAGCTCCGGAGAGGTGTTCCTCGGGAGCCTCTGGCCCGGTGTCCGGGACGATGAATACACCGACGACAGCGAGCGGGCGTGTATGGGACGCGACCAGGAAAACCGTTGCGCGAACATCATCCTTGCTTTTGCAACTAAGCAGGAGGCAGGTACGCCCTTCCTCACCTGGTTCCTGGGCGGGCTTGGGGTTCTACTGTTCTTTGCAGGCCGGTTGTCTCCCGCGCCTCCACACGTTACAACGCCAGCACCGGAACCAGACCTTGTGCCGGAACAACCTGGCCAGCTACGGCTCGGCGAAGATTGTACCTTCGATGAAACCGCCCACCTGCTGACCATCGGAACCGTACAGCACGAACTCACTTACCGCGAAGCAAAACTGTTTGGTTTCTTCGCCAACCGTCCCAACGAAATTCTCGCCCGTGCCGACATCAACGAAGCTGTTTGGGGAGAAGAAGGCATCATCACCGGCCGAAGCCTCGATGTTTTCGTTTCCCGGCTGCGCAAAAAACTGGCAACAACCGAGCACATCGAAATCAAAACCGTGCACGGCGTCGGGTACCGTCTGCTGGTGGGCTGACCGGCAAACCAACGCACGAATTTCGGTCTCACTACTGCAGATAACACGTAAGGATACTCATTACTCCCGGTACGGTTTCAGCACCTGAATCCTCCCTTCCTCGTCGTAGGTTATTTCTGCCATTTTAACGCTGCGCAGGTGGGTAACGCCTTCGGAAAGAACGGAATCATGGTAAAACAGCCACCACTTACCGTTCCATTCTGCGATCGAGTGATGGGTCGTCCAACCAACAACCGGTTCGAGGATCCGGCCGGCGTAGGTGAACGGGCCGTAGGGGCTGTCTCCGATGGCGTAACAGAGAAAGTGGGTATCTCCGGTGGAATAGCTGAAGTAGTACTTCCCGTTGTACTTGTGCAGCCAGCTGGCTTCGAAGAAGCGACGGTCGGTGTCGCCTTCCAGTAGTAAATCACCGTTTTCGTCTACGATGTCTACGTACCGTAGCGGTTCGGCGTGCTCCAGCATGTCGTCGGTCAGGCGGGCAACGTAGGGGCGTAATGCGGGTTCGTTGGGGGCCGGCAGTTCGTTTCCAGCGTCCCACTTGTGGTTGCGGTACTGCTGCAACTGACCACCCCAGATACCACCAACGTAGATGTAATAACTGCCGTCATCGTCTTTGAACACCGCAGGATCTATGCTGTAGCTTCCTTTCATGTAGTGCGGTTCGGCTTTAAACGGCCCAACCGGGCTGTCGCCTACCGCTACCCCGATGCGGAACATCTGGTCGTGGTCGCGTGCGGGGAAATAAAAATAGTATTTGCCATTTTTTTCGGCACAATCCGGCGCCCACATCTGGCGGGTTGCCCACGGAACGTCCTTTACGTGGAGGGCAACGCCTTCGTCTTTTGCAACCAGGTTTTCGTTTACACTCAGCACGTGGTAGTCCTCCATCCCGAAGTGGTCACCGTTGTCGTTGAAGGGGATTCCCGCATCGATGTCGTGACTGGGATAAATGTAAAGTTTGCCACCAAACACGTGTGCTGAGGGGTCAGCGGTATAAATGTGCGTGACGAGCGGCTGAGAGATCGCCCGTTGAGCAAGTTCTTTGAAGTTAAGTTCGTTGGTCATTTTTTGTTGTTGTGGCGCGGACGCAGGTGCAGTACCGGTTTTTTGGAAGCCAGGTAGTTGCAGCGAGCCGGGGCAAGAGCTATTAAGATCCAACTCTCCGCCGGAGCAACGGGGTGCTCCAACCCAACTGTGAACCTGCGGCCGCGCCCATATGAATTCGTTTATGCTGCGTTTTCTCCCCTGCGGACAAGCAAATCACTTTCGATCTGCGTCTCCATCCTCTTATCGATCTCGTAGAAGAACAGCAAGCCACAACCGATCAGGAAGGGGATGGAGCAAAAGACGGAAACCAGCATCCGGATACCGGCAAGAGTTTCCGGAGCCTGCAGCGCCAGGTCTTTGGCGTAGCCGTAATAAGACAGCAAGCCCGCCACCAGCGCGCCGCCGATGCTGAGGCCCACCTTCAGGCCAAAAATCATGGCCGAAAAAATGATCGCCGTTGCCCGACGATTATTCTTCCATTCCGAGTAATCCGCCACATCGGCGATCATCGCCCACAAAATTGGTACGGTAACACCGTAAGCCAGTCCGTGCCCGATTTGCAACAGAAATACGCCCGTAACCGCCGTTGCCGGCATCGGCAGGTGCGCCAGCAGGAAAAGAGTGGACAGGAATAGAAAACTGCCGAACACGTTGCGCTTCCCGTATTTGTCGGCCAGCCCTTTGGAGAAGAAAATACCGATGATCTGGCAAATGATGCTCGTTGCGTTGTAGAGACTGAAGGTCGAAGAAGCCGGGTCCTCCACCGAGAATAAGTTGGCGAAGCCAACGCTGTCCAGAAAGGCGCTCATCGCTGCTTTGTCCATAAACTGCTCGAAGTAGTAGATGTAAGAACCTCCCTTCAGGGCGAGAGACACGAAAATGAGCGTGGTCAGGATCAGCATAATTACCCAGGGGCGGTTCCCGAAGAGATCCTTCAGGTCATTGATTACGCTGGACTCTTGCTCCGGTTTCGGGATCACGCGTTCCTTAGTGGTCAGGAAGGTGATCAACAGGCAAACGACACCAACCACAGCAAGTACCATCATTACTTTTTCGAAGCCGACGGCTTTGTCGCCGTCGCCCGCCCACAGCACGATGGGGTAAACGAGTACCTGGATGATGAACTGGGCCACCATCACCGCCACGAAGCGGTAGCTGGAGAGGCTGTTCCGCTCAGACATACTCCCCGTCAGTACGCCACTCAGCGCTGAATACGGCAGGTTGTTGGCCGAGTAGATCATTACCAGCAAGAGGTAGGTCACGCCGGCGTACCAAAGTTTGCCCGAAGGCGCAAAGTCGGGCGTTGCGAATGTGGCCATAACGATCGCCCCGAAGGGAACCGCCGTCCATAGAATCCACGGCCGGAACTTGCCCCAGCGCGTCCGGGTGCGGTCGGCAATGGCGCCCATTACCGGCGTAAATACAGCACCGCCAATGATGCCGGCCCAGAAGATGATGAAGGCCGCCCAGCCCGCTTCGATGCCGTACACATCGGTATAAAAGAAGGCGATGAAGGTAACCAGCGTCTGAAAGACGAGGTTGGCGGCAAGGTCGCCAAGGGCATAACCGACTTTCTCGGTTACGCTTAGTTTATGATTTATCGTTGACATGATCGGTGGTGGAAAGTGAAAAATAAACAGACGGCTGCAGCGTAGCCGTGCTTTACGAAACTCCGTTTTACTCGCTTCGCAGTGACATTACCCGGTGGTAGGCGGGCTTGGGTTCGTACTCGCGGTCGAACAGCAGCGGATAATTCGTTCTTCCCTTTATGGGCCAGCCGTTCAGCCAGGAATGACCGTCGTTGACACCCCAGAAGGTGATCCGCTCAATTTTATCGGCGTGGCTGAGGTATAATTCAAAAAGATCCTCGTACCGATCGGCGAGGACTGTTTGCATACTGTCGGTCAATCCGTCCGGGAAAGGGTTCATGAACGGGCTGTTCTCGAAATTCTGGCTTACTTCGGCGCCCACCAGATCCCAGGGGTTGGGCAGCACCGTTACGTCCAGTTCGGTCATCGAGACGGGCAGCCCCGCTGCTGCGTAAGCTGCAATAGATTGCTCGATGGTATCGAGCGTCGGGCCGCTGATGCTGTAATGGGCCTGCATCCCTATTCCGTCGACCCGACCTCCTGCTGCGCGGATTTTTTTGATCATCCGGATGGCGCCTTCCCGCTTATCCGCGTTCCACATGTTGTAGTCGTTGTAGTAGAGTTTGGTATCCGGGCCTGCGGCCTCGGCGGCCATCTTGAAGGCTTCGGCCAGGTAGTCCTCGCCAATAACTTTATAAAAGTAACTCTCCCGCAGGGTTCCGTCTTCGTTCAGTGCTTCGTTCACTACGTCCCAACCGTCGATGCGGCCCCGGTACCGCCCGGCAACCGAATCGATATGGGTTTTCATTTCGGCCAACAAGGCCTCGCGGTCATTTATTTCTCTGACGTATTCGCTGAGCTGGCTGTGCCATACCAACGCGTGGCCAACGATAAACATACCGTTGTCTTCGCCAAATTGTACGTAATCATCGGAGTCTTTCCACTCAAACTTACCTGGTTCGGGGTTAATCACCTCCCACTTCATGATGTTTTCGGGGGTGATCGTATTGTATTCCCGCATCAGCAGGTTCTTGCCCCGCATCCCAACGTTGTCGATGTGTTTAGGCGCAATCGCCGCACCAATCAGAAAGTCATCCGCGTAAGCACTTTTCAGGGTTGGCGTCTCCTTTTCGGGCGCGGCCGCAGGTGCATTGGGGGTGGAAGAAGAGCAGTGAAAGAGACTGAATGCCAGTGCTCCCAGGGCCCATAATTTTATGGTTTGCATGATCAATTTTTATTACCTGAGTCAAAAGATTGAGCCAAAGTAATTCGATTGATTTAATGCAATTGATTGCAGCGAAAAGAGAATTTTACGCCGGACGATGCGGAGCCAAAACAGCAGACAGCAGACTACCCTTCCGCCCCCTACCAATCTTCGGCGAAAGCCTTATTGAAGATTGCTTCGTTGATCTGATCGGTAATGTCTTCAATGGCTTCATCCTGAATAGACGCCAGGGTCTGAGTAGCCGGGAAGTCGTAATAATTCGAGAAGTTTTGTTTCCAGCCTTCGTCAGACTCATCCCGGAGGTTCTTGTACTCGATGGCGACAACAATGGTAAGACGGTTGAGTTTTGCAAAAGCTGCCGTCTCATCGCTCGGGCTCGCGCCCTCTGCCGATACTCGAAAATCTACCAATGTGCCTTTCACCTCAATGTCGGGCGCATCTTCTGTTATCTGTAACCGAGCCTGATCGCGGATCTTGTCGCGCAGCGCCTCCGTCATATCTATATACAAGGTAGGCGGAGCCCCCAGGGCGTTGTCTATGTACAGCGGCACGTACGCTTTCTCAACCCCGGTAGGGATCGAGATTCCACTGAGGGTATAACAGCCCGTCAGAGATACAGCAATCAACAAAGAGAATAAAAGGAATCTTGGCATAAGAAAGAGGAGGCTGATTAGAGGGGCGAAATTACTGAATGTACGCTTACCCCATTAAGGACACTATTCTCAGCTCCTTTAGTTGCCTCCGGCTTTCTTATGCATGGTAAGAACAGCGAATCAGGTCTTGCTTAGGCTGCGCTGGCTTTGAGGTTTTCCATATCCCGTACTAAAATACGGCCCCGGTTGAAGTAGATGAGGTTTTCCTTACGCAGTTCGTTGAGTACCAGCGTTACCGTCTGCCGGCTGGTGCAGGTAATGTTGGCGATGTCCTGGTGCGTAAGGCTGTGCTTGAGCAACATCTCGTAGCCAACCTGACGGCCGCGCTTCTGAACTACTTCGTAAAGGAAGTTAACGATGCGGCTGCGCGCATCTTTGAAGATCAGGTTCTCCAGTTTGTTTTCTGCAGCCATCATGCGCTGGCCGAAGAGCTGAAGCAACTGCTGGCTCACCGTGGTGTTCTGCGCCAGGATTTGCTGGAAGTCAGCAATGCGGATGGTGTAAAAATGCACCTCTTCCTTCAAGGATTGTGCCGTTTCGTTGCGCGTTTTTTCGCCAACGAGGGCCAATTCACCGAAAATAGCTTCCGGGTGGATTAGCTGCTTAATCACTTCCTTACCCTCGCTGCTATGGGTACTGATTTTTATGGCCCCTTTGCAAAGCAGGTAAATGTGCTCACTTGCCTCTCCTGGCTGGTAAATTACTGAGTAACGCGCCTTCTTGCGAAATTCCATTGCATCAGCTAATCTCTTCTTCTCCGACTCGGTGAGCGCGTCGAAAAGTGAGAATTGTTCCAACAGGTTAATTTTTGTAGCAGTAGTCATCTATAAAACCAATTTTGTGTCCCTAATAACAGATCAGATTCGGCCAAACAAGATTATTACACCCTATTCCTTGGCCGTTCTGTTGTCAGGACACCAAAATGAACTACTCCCCCCTACAAAGACGATAAAAAATTTCGGGCATCTGTTTTGTCGCCGGCAGTACGTTGGCAATCAACGTGTCCTTCAGGCACCCGGTTTGGACGCTTTAGCCACTCCTTTTTCGGGGAGCCATACCGCCTTGAAAGGGAGTTGATTCCTACTCCCCGCCCAACCTGTTTTCTCCACCAGAGTTCATCATCAAAGCAACCCGCTGTAGCGCTAAGATGCTGAGTGCGTCTTTAATACGCCCGTCCATGGTCATCCTGATCGCCTCAGTAAGTGGTATTCTGCGCAGGGTAAGTTCTTCGGTTTCTTCCGGCTCAGCGGCCTCCTGGGTGAGCCCCTTAGCCAGGTAAGCGACGCCGTACTCATCGGTCACCGAATTACTGAGGTGAAAGTCCATCAATTTAATCCATTCTTTGGCCACCAGACCGGTTTCTTCCTTTAGTTCCCGCTTGGCGGTGTCTAGTGTATCGGTTCCGACGGGGCATCCGCCTTCCGGAATTTCCCATTCGTAGGTATCCAGTGCATAACGGTACTGCCCTACCAGCCAGGTGTAGCCCTTTTCGTCGACGGGAACAATCCCGATAGCGTGATTTTTGAATTTTACGAGGCCGTACACTCCTGGGTTCCCCGCAGGGTTCAAGACTTCATGGTGTTCCACTCTTATCCAGGGGTTCTCGTACGGGACGGAGGCGCTAAGTTTCTTCCAGGGGTTTTCCGGCATATTATTCTTTTGTTCGTTGACCTACCTGACACACGGTAATCGTTTTTTGTTGCCTCACGTCACGTTTTCAGGCGCGGGCGCAGGTGCAAAAAATTGCTTTTTCAGCAAGGTGACGAAGCAACTCCGTCCCGGAAAACCAGTATTTATTGCGGATCGGGGAAAACTGGTAGGTTCGAAAAAGATCAGGTCTGGAAATTTGTGGCATCCCAATCAAAACCTATCCCATGTTCCGTTTGCTATTGCTTTGTCTGATCACTTCTCCCCTCTCCGCACAGATTATGGTGGACTGTGGTGAGACCTTCCACGACCCCGGCGGCGCTGCCGCCAATTACTCCGCATACGACTTTCAGTCCTACGAAATCTGCCCGACCAGCGGCTCCGCTGGTGATGTGGTAACGATCACCTTCACCGAAATCGATTTTGCGCCCGGCGCGGGCATCGATGTATATATCGGTGGCGATTTCATGGGCCCCATCCCCAGCGTCAACGGGCAAACCATTCGTTCCACGGCAGCCGATGGCTGCATTGCCATTGACTTTTACGAATTCGACGGCAACAGTGCCCCGGGTTTTACCGCCACGGTTTCCTGCGGACCGGGCAACGACTGCATCCAACCAACAACCTTATTTCGCGAAAGCAGAACAGCCTCTACCGCCACCATCGACTGGGAAGAGAACGGAACAGCCTCCGTATGGGACGTAGCCGTGCGCGCCTCCGGCGCTGCTTTCGACGAGGTCCCAACTACAACCGGTGCCGCAAAACCCTACACAGCAACGGGGCTGGTCACCGGGCAGACCTATGATTTCTACGTCCGTGCAAATTGTGGCAACGGAGAACTGAGTGTATGGACCGGGCCGTTCCGGTTTTCTCCCCTACCTCCGGCTCCCGACAACGATGAGTGCCTGCAAGCTACAGTCGTTCCTGTTGCTGCGGACGACAACTGCGCGGGTTCCGTTGCCGGTACCCTTACCAGTGCCACTCCTTCAGCCGCAGTAGTCAGCGATTGTGGCCCCAATGGCCAGGCGGATGTATGGTACGCGTTCTCCCCCTCCGGTTCCTCGGTCTTTGTGTCGGTCGCCACCTCAGGCGGCGGCGAGGGAGGAGGAAGGCCTCCGGAAGTCGAAATCTTCTCGGGCGCCTGCGGCGGCCTTGTATCCATTGCCTGCGGCAACGAAAGCCGGCTGACCGGCCTCACCAGCGGAGACACCTACTATATCCGGGTCTACGAAGCGCCGGGCGAAGAGATTGATTTCAACGTCTGCGTCTACGCACAACCGGAACCACCAACCAACGATGAGTGTTCCTCCCCAACCCTCTTAACGCCCTCTGCAACTTCTATCTGTAGTGGTCTTACTTCCGCTACTACCGCCGGAGCCACCAACACCCTGTCCGGGTGTGGCCTGATGGAGGCAGGCCCTGCCGATGACGACGTTTGGTTTACGTTTACCGCCACATCACCAACACAACTGCTCTACCTCGAGAATATCGTACCCGATGCCGGCTTCGATGATGATATGGGCTACGAAGTACTTTCGGGTGCCTGCGGCAGCCTCACTTCCGTCATCTGCAATACGTTCTTCAGCTACGATAATACGCCCATCTCACTAAGCGGCCTGACCACCGGCGCCCCTTACCTGTTACGGATCTATACCGACAATCCGGCGTACACCGTGGCCTTCGATATCTGCCTCGCCACCCCGCCGGTAAACGATGATTGCGGAGGTGCCCTTACGTTGCCGGTCAACAACAACGGTCTTTGCACCAGCGTCCTCGCCCAAACCACCCAGGGGGCTACCCGGTCGGGACCAGACTGTGGTACTGCCCGCGCCGACAACGACCTCTGGTATACCTTTACCGCTACCCATACCACGCATTTGTTGCAGGCACTGAACGTCGACAACCCCAACAGTAATTTCTTTCCTAACCTTTATTACGAGCTTAGCGAAGGGACCGATTGTGGCACGCGTATGGTAATTGAATGTGTAATCCTGACCAACACCGTCCGCAAGGAACTGACCGACCTTACCATCGGAGGGACCTATTTCCTCCGTATTTTCACCCGGTTCAGCTCGGATATTGCGGAGTTTGACCTCTGCCTTTCTTCTCCTCCCAATAACGACGACTGCGACGGGGCCTACCCCGCCGCCGTCAACCCCGACCTGAGTAACACGATCATCACTTCCGGTTCAACTCAGGGCGCAACGATGTCGCTGGCCGACCCGGCTTCTTTTTGCAGCACTTCGGCTAGCGATGACGACGTGTGGTTCTCCTTCACGGCACTCGCCGAGACCCACCTGGTCAACCTGCTCAACGTAGCCATCGCCTTCAATACCTACGATACCGACACGGACGCCATCGTCCGACTGTACGGCGGCGATTGCTCCGCGCCCACCGGCATTGCCTGTGACTTCATCGACAGCGATACCGACGAAGCGGTATTCGAGAACCTCACCCCCGGCGCGAGGTATTTTCTGACCGTTGAATCCCTCAGCTTCGACAATGAACTCTCCTTTGACCTCAGCATACGGACCGATCCGCTGCTGCTGCCCATACAATTGCTTTCCTTCAGCGGGCAGGCGATGGACAAATACAACCAACTAGAGTGGCGCACAGCCAGCGAAGAAAACACAGCGTGGCACATACTCCAGCGGAGCAATGATGGTGTTTCTGATTGGTACGAGGTGGCGCGAACGCAGGCTGCAGGGTATAGTAATGAGGAGCAGCGTTATCAAATCGTGGATCCGGCCCCGCCCGTCGTCAGTTTCTACCGTTTGGTGAGTAAAGACTACGACGGCAGTACGCAGCAGAGCGGGCTCTTGCGGCTGGAGCAGCAAATCTCTGCTGAAGCCGGTGTGCTTACGGCCTTCCCCAATCCCGCCGGCAGCACCCTCAACCTCAGCGTGACGCCGACGCAGGCAGGAACGTTGAACATCAGCATTTTCGACCTGACCGGCCGGGTGGTTGCCGAAACCAACCAAGCGGTGAGCCATGATGAAATTTCCCTTGCCGTAGACCTGACCGGCTTGGAGCCCGGAGCTTTCCTGATCGCCGTAACCGACGCTGGTGGAATGCGACAAACCACCCGTATAGTAAAGCAGTAAAATAACTTATTGAGTAATGATGGATCACGGGGGAGAAAAACAGCCTTCAGGAACTTTGCCCTGCACCTGCGACCGCGCCCGGATGTAAAATGTGATTTTCACAAAAGCAGTAGCAGGTTGATTCATTCAGCGCAGCCCTCCGGCCGGTAAACACAAAAACAGATCACCCGCGGGGAAACACCTTGCAGCTCATGGCCTTAAGCTTCGGCGAAAACCGATAAAACATCGATTTTTGACGCCTGTCCTTACCCGGGAGGACAGGCGCTTTTATTTGCGTGCTCACCGACAAGAAAATAAAAACCTTCCCCATAGAGCTTTATTTACGATTGCTAACCCTATCTTTCCGACCGCTAAGTGAACACTTTGTGCCCTGACAAGCTTTACAATGTACGTCTTTAGCGCCTTGCTACGACTCCACCACACTTATCTATTCGTAGCCTGGCTCATCCTCAGCCTTAACCAATACAAATAAACTTATGGTAACCACCGTTTCTCCAACGCCCAACGAAGAACAAATGGCGATGATTCGCCAAAGTGCCCGCGATTTTGCGGAATCCCGTATTCGTCCTAACGTGATGGATTGGGATGAGCGCGAGCACTTCCCCCGTGAGCTCTTCACCGAAATGGGCGACTACGGCTTCATGGGCGTCCTTGTTCCCGAAGAGTACGGCGGCACCGGCCTCGGCTACGCAGAGTACATCACGATCATTGATGAAATTTCGCAGGTGTGCGGTTCTATCGGTCTGAGCGTTGCTGCTCACAACTCTCTTTGCACCAACCACATTCTGACTTTCGGAAGCGAGGAGCAGAAGAAGAAGTACCTGCCCAAACTCGCCACCGGCGAGCACGTAGGTGCCTGGGGGCTGACCGAGCCGAACACCGGCTCAGACGCCGGCCGGATGCGCACCGTAGCCGAAAAACAGGAGGACGGCAGCTACATCCTCAACGGAGCTAAAAACTTCATCACTCACGGCCTGAGCGGAGAAGTTGCCGTTGTCATCGTTCGTACCGGAGAGCTACTCGACAGCCACGGGATGACCGCTTTCATCGTTGAACGTGGAGACAAAGGATTCCGTGGCGGCAAAAAAGAGACCAAACTTGGCATGCGTGCCAGTGAAACCGCCGAATTGATCTTCGAAGACTGCCACCTGCCCGCCGACCGTATTCTGGGAGAAGTGGGTGAAGGGTTCATCCAATCCATGAAAATCCTCGACGGTGGCCGTATCAGTATTGCTGCCCTTAGCCTGGGTATCGCCCGCGGTGCCTTCAACGCAGCGTTGGCTTACAGCAAGGAGCGCGAACAGTTTGGCAAAGCCATCAGCCGTTTCCAGGCGATAAGCTTCAAACTTGCCGATATGGCTACCGAACTGGAAGCCAGTGAGCTACTGATCCGTGAGGCAGGCCGCCTCAAGGACGCGCACCTGCCGGTTACCAAAGTATCCGCAATGGCAAAGCTGTTTGCCAGTGAAGTAGCGGTACGTTGCGCAAATGAAGGTGTCCAGATATTCGGAGGGTATGGCTTCACCAAAGAATTTCCTGCCGAAAAATTCTACCGCGACTGTAAGCTCCTCACCATTGGTGAAGGGACTTCTGAAATCCAGAAGTTAGTGATCAGCAGAGCTTTGCTGAAGTAATTCTAAAGACGGCAAGAGTTACCGGGGCAGCTGAAATAGCGCTATTTGCCACAGAATTAATAACCCCTGTCTCCGTAACTCTTGCCACTTTTGCAACTCTTGTTTCAACTCTTTGTATCTTGCCGCGGTATGTCAAGCTATCCGGTTTTAGATGTTTTAAAGGTTTTGCGGTTTCCCAATCTCGTTGTGGTTGCCGCTACCCAGCTATTGGTATTTTACCGTGTCCTTCTTCCTGCATTTCAGCAGGAAGGTATCGCCACCGTACTTTCCCCCTGGAAGCTTTTTGAAATGATCACCATAACTCTGCTAATCACAGCATCGGGTTATCTCATCAATGATTTACAAGACGAAACCACCGACGGCATTAACCGGCCGGGTGCAAACCCGGTAGCCAGGCTCGGGCGTCCTACCGTAATGTGGTTCTACGGGGTTTCTATTTTGGTTGCTTTCATGATCAGCCAACTCCTCGCCTACCGCCTCGGTGAGCTTCATCTTCTATGGATATTCCCCTTAGCTGTAGGGATGTTGTCTATCTACAGTATAGGAATGAAACGAGTGCCCGTTCTGGGGAACTTACTTGTTGCCGCTTATTGTGCCGGTGTACCGGGCATCCTTTTACTTACCGAACGCGCTGGCATGCGCCAGCTGATTTCCGTTAACCCTGAATCAGGGATGAACGCACTCAGGGTATCTGTACTTTTCATGGTCTTCGCCTTCGTTGCGACGCTCCTGCGCGAACTGGTTAAGGACCTCGAAGATATTCGTGGTGACAGGGAAGTCGGGCGACGTACCATCCCGGTTATGTGGGGCGTTTCTCTCAGCCGTAAGCTCGGCATTCTTCTGGGCCTGATGGTTATTGGCGCCATCCTGTGCCCTATTTTCCTTGGCTGGCCAGCTTTTCTGGCGCCACCGATGCTGGGATGTATTATCGTACTTATCATCGGCTTACTGTACATTCTTTTCCAACTATCCAGAGCACAGGACGCTCCTGATTATCACCGCCTCAGCGTTCAACTTAAGTTCTTCCTCTTGGGCGGACTAGGGTTACTGGCTTTTTTCTAGCTCCTTCCACCGGGCCTCCAAACCAATATTTAAAAGGCCTCAGGCCATCTGAATATGTCCTACTACGTCCACGAAACAGCAATAGTTGATCAGGGAGCTATAATCGGATCAGGCTCTAAAATATGGCATTTCTGCCACCTGATGCCGGGTTGTGAAATTGGCGAAGATTGTTCTTTGGGCCAAAATGTTTTCGTTGCTCAGCAAGTGAAGCTGGGGCGAAACTGCAAGGTTCAGAATAATGTGAGTCTCTACTCCGGCGTTACGTGCGGCGACGATGTATTTATTGGTCCTTCGGCCGTATTCACGAACGTAATCAACCCGCGCTCGGCTGTAAACCGTAAAAGTGAGTACTTACCTACCCGGCTGGACAAAGGAGTAACCATTGGAGCCAATGCGGTCATCGTCTGTGGCACCCACCTCGCTCAGTACGCTTTCGTTGGTGCCGGGAGCGTTGTCACCAAAGATGTTCCCGCCTACGCGCTCGTTGTCGGGAACCCTGCACGCCAGACAGGATGGATGAGTGCTGCCGGAGGAAAGCTCAGTTTCTCTCCCGACGGTAAAGCCTCCTGCCCCGAAACGGGAGAAATGTATCTGCTTGCCGATGATCAGGTGCTGCCCTTAAACTAACCCGTATTCATACCATCATTCTTAGCCCGCTAATCTGAACCTGCTATCGGACCATCAAATACAACCATCTCTTTTGCGGTCATCGGCCTTGGTCATATTGGCCGGAGACACGCATTACTCATCGATGCACAACCATCCGCCCGCCTGGTGGCCATCTGCGACCCCCTGCCTGAAAATAAGCTTAACCGCCCCGACGAACTGAGTAGTGTTCCCTTATTCAAAGATATGGCTGCTTTATTATCTTCAGATGTAGCGTTCGATGTAGCTTGCATCTGCACGCCTAACGGACTCCACGCCGGGCAGGCCATCGAGTGCTTGAAAGCTGGCAAGCACGTGGTGGTAGAGAAACCTCTGGCCCTCAATATCCGAGATTGCCTTGCCATCATCGAAGCTGCTCAAAATGCCAACAAGCATGTCTTTGGTGTAATGCAAAACCGCTACAGCCCAGCTTCCGATTGGCTCAAACAACAACTTGACGACGGCCGACTGGGGAAGATTCTCCAGGTTCACCTCAACTGTTTCTGGAACCGGGATCATCGCTATTACACCTCTCCCCCCGACGGAAAGCCGCACCCCTGGCACGGCGACGAAGCTCTGGACGGAGGAGTCCTCTTCACTCAATTCGCCCATTTCATTGATCTCCTTTGCTGGTGCTTCGGTGATGTTTCAGTGCAATCCGCCCGCTTTGCAAACCAAAAACACGAAAATATTCATGCGTTCCCCGATTCCGGCGTTGTCCATTTCTCCCTTGGCGATCAAACCCTTGGCAGCCTCAATTTCAGCACTGCTATCTGGGACCGGAACTTCGAGTCTACCCTAACGGTCATCTCCGAAAAAGGAACCGTAAAGCTTGGTGGCCAGTACATGAACGAAGTGAAATACTGTCACGTCGAAGGGCTCGAATTCCCCGAGCTTCCACCAAGTAGCCCCGCCAACAATTACGGCCCCTACACCGGTTCTGCCGCCAATCATCACTTCGTAATCGACAACGTGGTCGACGTACTGAACAACAAAGCCACTGTAGCAACACCCGCCACCGAGGGCCTCGCCGTCGTGCAAGTCATTCAGGATATTTACGCACTGGGCGCAAACGCAGGTGCAGTGAACGGTTAGGAGAACAGCGTTGTAGCCGATGCAACGCCTAACTTAAGTAAAGAGGAAACTCGCCGCCCCCCTTCCCTCTGCTCATGAGCCCTAACCAAATCCTCGTAAAGTATTTACCAGCTTATTAACCTCTTCCGTACTGTTGAATGCGTGCAGGCAAATCCTCAACCGCTCACTACCTTCCGGTACCGTCGGAGAGCGTATTCCTTTCACTAATAAGCCTGCTTTCCGGCAAGCGGCCTCGGCAAGCATCACCTCTTCGTTTCCGGGAAAACCGACTACCTGAATCGGTCCTTCGTTGGGGGGCAGACGATCTGCCATCCCAGTACTCAGCATACCTTCCCGAAACTGTCTGATTATTCGCTGGAGGTCAGACAGTCGTTCTTTGTGCAAAACAGCAAGCTTATTATAAGCGTCCGCCACCCCACGCCATTGGGAGGGCGCCGGCCCGGTGGTATAAATAAACGGTCGGCAGGTATTGATGAGGTACTCCCGCAAACTCTGTGTACCCAAAACGACTGCACCGTGGGCTCCAAATGCCTTACCGAAGGTGATTATAGTAGCGAACACCTCGCTTTGCAGTCCCAAAGCAGCCACTAGTCCTCGTCCTTCCGGGCCATCCAATCCTCCGGAATGGGCTTCGTCGACAATTAAGTGCGCACCGTACGCCTTACACAGGCTGGCCATCTCCGCCAACGGAGCCACGTCTCCGTCCATACTGAAGCGACCTTCGGTCAGTACGAACAATTGTCCGTTGTTTTTCCCTTGCTTGAGCGTGTGCGCAAGGGTTTCTTCCAGATCGTTATGAGGGAACCTCTTCCCTCTAGCGAAACCCAACCGGATACCGTCGCGACAACTCGCATGGATCAGCTCATCGTAAAGGATGGTATCCCCGCGCTTTAAAAGCGCGGAGAAAAGACCAAGGTTGGTCGTGTACCCAGCATTGAACATCAAGGCTGCAGGATACCCATGAAAGGCTGCGATGCTGCGCTCCAAGGCGTTGTACGAATCATCGTCTCCGGAGATGGACCGGGAGCCGGTCGCACCGGACCATACCGGATCTACCCAAACACCTTCATCCCCACGCTGCACCTGCGACCGCGCCAGGCCTAAATAATCGTTAGACCAAAAATCGATTCCGGTTACCGTTCCTGCCAGCGAGCGGAAGTTGCCCGCCGCTCGGATAGCATCCAGCCGGTCGTCAAGAAAGTTATCCATTTGGTCAGTTTTGCCGGGCTTCCTACCCAAAACAGCAAGTTACGACAGCTTACCCAAAGGTGCTTTTTGAATCTATCTGACTACCATTCTTCCATCTCGTGGAACAATCCCCATATCTGGTCTTCGCGCGGCACCTGAGCGGTAATCTTGACCTGTTCTTTCTTCACCGGGTGCAAAAACTCAAGGGAGCGGGCGTGCAGATTAATGTTCGTATCCTCGTTACGCAGGCGGGAGCCATACTTGATGTCACCCCGGATCGGGGTTTTTAACTGGTCAGCCAGCTGAACCCGGATTTGATGCGGGCGTCCTGTATCGAGCTTGATCGAGAGCAGCACATTAGTGCCAATACGCCCGAGCAGTTTATAGCTCAGTTTTGCCAGCTTTGCGCCTTTGTGGCGGTTGGAGTCGGCTTTGGGAACAATCTTGCTTCTGTTTTTGTCCGTGTCCTTATATATGTATCCCTTCAGTTCACCTTCAATCGGGTTGGGCTGATCGGTCGTTATGGCCCAGTAAGTCTTGGTGATTTTCCGGTTTTTGAACAGTTCGTTCATCCGGGTAAGCGCCTTGCTGGTACGCGCAAAAAGAATGACGCCACTAACCGGACGGTCGAGCCGGTGAACCTGGCCCAGGTATACCTCTCCCGGCTTATCGTAGCGGTGTTTGATATAGCTTTTGGCCCAATCCATTACAGTATTATCGCCGGTAGCATCGCCCTGGCTTAACACGCCGGCGGGTTTATTGATGGCAATTAGGTGATTGTCTTCGTAGAGTACCTGAAAATTCATTTTGGATCTTTAGTTCTTCGGATCTTTGATAAGGAGACAAAGATCGCTTTATTTCAACCAGTAAGTCTCAGACTGGTTCTATTAGCTCAAACTTTAGTCTCTTCCTGATGCATCTTACTCTCGGTTTCTCGCCCTGCCCCAACGATACTTTCATTTTTGACGCGTTAGTCCATAACCGTATCGATACCGAAGGCCTTTCCTTCGGGGTGCATTTGGGGGATGTAGAAGAGCTCAACCGGTTGGCTTTTGCGGGAGAACTGGACATAACAAAGCTCAGCTACCACGCTTTTGGCCATCTGACAAATACCTACAACCTGCTGAATTCGGGCAGTGCGCTGGGCCGGGGAGTCGGGCCGCTGTTGGTTACAAAAGACAAGGAACTGGCGGAGCGTTTCCGGGCGCGGACGCAGGTGCAGGGAAAGGACGAAAAAAGCAACGTACTTGCTTCAGGAGATCCGGTCGCGATTCCGGGAAAATACACTACCGCAAATTACCTGCTCGGCCTGGCCCAACCGCACCTCACCAATAAACAGGAAGTGTTGTTTTCAGACATCGAAGGACGGGTATTGTCCGGTGAATTCACCGCCGGGTTGCTGATCCACGAAAACCGTTTCACTTACCACGAGCGCGGCCTGCATAAACTTATGGACCTCGGCGAATACTGGGAATCGGCCACCGGATACGCAATCCCTTTGGGTGGCATCGTTGTCAGAAAATCCCTCCCCGACGAAGTACAGCGCACCTTTGATCGCGTCCTTGCCCGCTCGGTTCGGTATGCTTTCGATCATCCTGCGGCCTCCGCTGACTACGTTGCCGCCCACGCCCAGGAAATGGACGCCGAGGTTAGGCGTAAGCACATTGCCCTTTACGTAAATCAGTATTCACTCGATCTTGGTCCCGCAGGCCTTGCGGCAGTAAAAGGTTTCATCGAACAGGGTCGGGAGCGGGGCGTCATCCCCGCCGGACGAAAAGATTACATCGTCGGGTTTTCTCCCAAACAGTAATCAGGTGCCGAAAATTTTGTTCTGCGCCTGCTCATCAGCCATCATCCGGTACACTTCGTGCCCCCGTTTATAGAACTGCTCAATCTGGGCACTGGGGATCAGCGTTCCTTTACGGTAAAACAAGAGGTAAAAGCCCAGGCCTTCCATCGACCACCCTTTATTCATCGTAAAGTAATTCAACACTTCGTCCGTGAAATGGTGACGGATGTACTCTTCGTCCTCGCCCGTCAACCGGTAATGACCGGAAAACTTAGGAAACCGCACGAAGTCGATGTCCGTAAAGCCTACCAGTTCTCCCAACTTATGAACGATCGTTTCTGGCTGCAGCCATAGTTCGGGCAATCCCAGCTTAGCACTTTGCAGGAAAAATACGGTCTGATGTACGCGGTTATCCTTTGCGGAGCTTCCCCACATCTGGAAACTGTAATCGAAAATGGAGATGTCGAACTCCATCAGCCCGTCCTGCTTGCGCATTACACGCTCGATGGTTTTCTTTCTTCCTCCGCTGAACAGCCGAAAATCCTGCAGTTGCTGAAGGATGCCGTAATCGTCCTCTGCGTGAAATTCGAAGCCAAGTTTATGGGCCAATTCGGCCATGTTTCGTTCTCTGTAGGGATGAACCATTGTTAAATCTTTAGCGGGGAGAATGTTGAGTTACTGCCCGGGACGGGCGATCGGTGCACAGCGTCGTCAAGGTAATCTTAATGCCGGTGGTGTACAAATTTCTCAACAGCTTCCGGAACGGAAGCACCCAAAACTAAAATGCTCCTCATCCGCCGGGCGAATGAGGAGCATTTCAGCTAAAAGAGAATCAGGTTCCGGTTTATTTACCGCCACCGTTGTTGAAGATTCCCTGCTCGCTGGCAGGAACTGCAGCTGGCTCAGCTGGTTTTGGCTCAACCTTGCCTTTGATGGTGAGGATGATGGGGTCTTCGCCTACGTTGGTAGTCAGGGTAACGCGTTTGCGGAACTGACCGAGGCGGTGAGTGTCGTAACGTACCTTAACTTCGCTCTCCGCACCTGCTTCGATGGGAGCTTTGCTGTAGCTGGGTACAGTACAACCGCAGGAACCACGGGCGTTGGTGATCAGGAGCGCCTCAGAGCCTGTGTTCTTGAACTTGAAGATGCGGAAAGGATCAGAGTCCTGCTCAATGGTACCGTAATCGATTTCGAGGGTTTCGAAGGTCATCTGCGGTCCGTCGGCAACTGTCTGGTCGACAGTCTCGGTGGCAGGAGCTGCGCTTTCCTGTGCCTGCATAGCTACAGTAAAGCCGCATGCGAGTACGAGAAGGAGGAGAATGCGTTTCATGTGGGAGTTATTATTTGAGTTACAAATATAAAAACAATACCGGAGGGTCCGGTTTAATGAGGTGTTAACGAAAGACGGTTATCCCGAAGTGAGGTTTTTAAATCCCCGGCTCCAGTGTTGAGATGTCCAACGTTCCGTCGTTATAACGGATTTGAGACGGAGAAAGGTTGGTTTGGGTACACAGAATCATGTTAAGACTATGCAAAAGTTGGAAGGGAGGTGACTTAAAGCAGTACTAACCTGGCAGTTTGTTCTTTCTCAGCGTTTTGAGTTTTAACATTCTGAGTTCGTCCGCTAGCTCGTCCTCATCGGCAGATTGCAACCAGTTTTCCAGCCATGCGGCCAGTTTATCTGGCTGTCGGGTTCCGATCAGTAATCGTTCGCCGTCTTTCATTTCCAGTTGCAAGCCCATATTCCCCTGCATATTAAAGGCCTTGCCCGCCGGACCGATCCGGTATCCCCAACCTCCGAATTCACGCAAAGGAGAATACTTACGGACGCGCACATTTTTGATCTCGGACCGGAAAATCCGCCGTCGACCGAAGGGCCAGAATTTCACCTCGATTCCATCTTCGTTTATGACCGTCCGCAGCTCAATCGTTGCAAGTAAGATCATAACCAATGCCATTGAAAGTGGGCCTACTACCGATGCCATTAAATCTGCCCCGTTGCTCCAAGCATTGAAACCCGTGATCGCAAGGGCCACGAAAATAACAAGGTTTAGCAGCCACAACCACCACTGGTTGAATTTCTGCGATTCGCGATATTCCATAGTCGTCCGGTCCGTTTGCTCGAAATTTACGACTTTATTGGTGGGGAGACATCTGGCACGTTGCTGAGGTGTGTATCACGAGATGCACTACTATCACGAACTTGCCGCTTGTCACGTCTCCCCTCTCCCGAGGAGAGGGGCCGGGGGAGAGGGAGATTCCGTGCATCTCGTGATACACACGTTGCTGAGTGGGTACAACAAAATGCACAACGAAAACGTACGGGACTGGCCTCTACGCTACAAGAAACGGACCTCCGCTCCTAAGTAATACCGTTCAAGAAAGGTTGTTTGCGCAATTTGTTACACAACAGTCGTGATTGCTATCCGGAAGGCTTTGGTATAATTAGCCCAGGTCTGAGGTGATCAGCTTGAGGAACTCATTACGTGTGCGTTCCGCCTTGAAAGCGCCGGTAAAGGCCGAAGTGGTGGTAACCGAAGTCTGCTTTTGTACGCCCCGCATCATCATACACATGTGGCGGGCTTCGATGACAACCGCTACACCGAGGGGATTGAGGGTTTTATGGATGGCCTGTAGCACCTGATCGGTAAGCCGCTCCTGCACCTGGAACCGACGCGCAAAAACATCGATCACCCGGGGAATCTTACTCAGGCCAACGATGTAACCATCGGGGATATAAGCTACGTGTGCTTTACCGAAAAACGGCAAAAGGTGGTGCTCACAGAGGCTGTAGAGTTCGATGTTTTTAACGATCACCATTTCTGAATAATCCTCGGCAAACATAGCCGACCGGAGGATAGCCTCGGCGTCCTGCTCGTAGCCCTGGGTAAGGAACTGCATGGCCTTGGCTGCTCGTTCGGGCGTTTTGATCAATCCCTCCCGATCTTTATCCTCTCCTACCCCATCGATGATGTTAGCGAAGTTGTCGGATAGTTTCTCCGTGATTGCGTCGTCGTAATTCAGTTGCTGGCTAAAAGGCATAGCTTATTTTCTTCCGTTAGGGCCGAAGTACTCGGCGTAAATGTTTTCTGTTTCCCGTAATTTGATGGAATACAGAGTGGCTCCCCCTGCGTTAACCCGCTCTTCGATCCGGTTCCAGAAAAGAATCAGCAAGTTCTCGGTCGTAGGCTGAATGGATTTGGGAACCCACTCAACATCGAGGTTGAAGTTACGATGATCGACTTCATCGACTATTTCTTCTTTCATGATCGTAGACAGCAGCTTGGCGTCCATAACAAACCCCGTATTGGGGTCGGGATTACCTGCAACAGTTACAAACAGTTCATAGTTGTGGCCGTGCCAGTTAGGGTTAGAACATTTTCCAAAAACAGCACGGTTTTGCTCGTCACTCCAATCAGCGATGTGCAGTTTGTGTGCGGCATTGAAAGTTTCCCGACGGGTGAGGTAGAGCATTGTTTTTCAGTTTGGGGCGCAAAGATAAAGTTTTCAGCGGTCATGGCAGCAGAAGCAACCGAAAAGGGAGTATTACAAGATGCACTACAATCACGAATTTGCTGCCTGTCACGTCTCCCATCTCCCGAGAAAGCCGCGCAGAGAGAGAGGGGAATCCGTGCATTTGGCGTTATACACACCGGAAACCGAAGGTTGGTTCCCTGCTCGTCTACCTTGCCCTGCACCTGCGGCCGCGCCAGATACCTGAACGTTGTTTCAAAAAACAACGAAGCCTCACCGAAAATCGGCGAGGCTTCATCATTTGTTTATCCGGAGATGAAACGTTTAGACGTTCATGCCTTTGTATACTTCGAGAACACCACGAACAGCATCGGCAGATTTGTTCATATCGGCCATTTCCTCTTCGTTGAGGTTAAGTTCGAGCAGTTCGTTGATACCTTCTTTGCCCAGTTTCACCGGTACGCCGAGGAAGATACCTTCCTGACCGTACTCGCCTTCCAGCAGCGCACAACAAGGGAAGATTCGCTTCTCGTCGCGAACGATAGCAGCCACCATCTGAGCCGCTGCGGCACCAGGAGCGTACCATGCAGAGGTTCCCATCAGTTTAACGAGTTCTCCACCACCTTTCTTAGTGCGCTCAACAATCGCATCGAGCTCCTCTTTGCTGATCAGGTCGGTCACTGGGATTCCGGAAACGGTCGTGTAGCGGGGCAGTGGAACCATCGTGTCACCGTGGCCACCGAGCAGCATTGCCTGAATATCCTTGCCGGATACGTCGAGCGCCATGCTCAGGAATGCACGGTAACGGGCGGTATCCAGAATACCGGCCATGCCGAATACACGGTTTTTGGGAAGGCCGGAAGCTTTGTACGCTGCGTAGGTCATCACGTCCAGAGGGTTGGAAACGACGATGATGATAGGGTTCTTGCTGTGCTCCATGATGGAGCGGGTTACCATAGTAACGATCTTGGCGTTGGTGCTGATCAGGTCGTCGCGGCTCATCCCCGGCTTGCGTGGGATACCGGCTGTGATTACTACGATGTCGGAGTCTGCAGTGTCAGCGTAGTCGTCAGTTCCACGGAGTTGGGTACTGAAGTGATCAACGCTGGCCTGCTGGTAGCTGTCAAGTGCTTTGCCTTTGGCAAAGTCCCCTTTGATATCAAGGATCACTACTTCGCGGACAAGGTCTTTGTGGGCCAGAACGTTGGCTACGGTGGCACCTACATTTCCGGCGCCGACTACGGTTACTTTACTCATGGATTCAAAAATTTAATTTACTTGTTTTTTATTGTGGGGGTAACGCCCTGAAAATGGGGTTAGTTGGCTACTCCATCTTTAGCTTACCCTAAAAACCGTGCAAAAGTATAGAAAAACAGCCGGACTGCATGAAATGCCGTGGGCAAGACGGTTGACCAAACATCGTTTCCTTACTTTTGGGCTTTATAACTATCATCTTCGCTATGAAATCAATCAGATTCCTTTTTGCTGTGCTACTGCCAGCCTTGTTTCTTACCAGTGCTCTGCAGGCACAATCCGCTGATGGGCAATGGTGCGGCTACACCGGCAAATCCGAATGGCTTTCTAAATACCAGGCCGGCGAGTATTCTGCCGTCAACAAGTCTGATGAAATCCTATATGTTCCCGCTCGTTTCATCCTTCTCGGAGAGAATGACGGCAGTGGCTACATCGACCCCGTCAAATTGCTGCGCTCCTTCGAGTTGCTGAACAGCGATTACGAAGACATGAATATCCAGTTCTACATCAAAGAAGTTGACTACCTGAACCGTGGCAACTACTACGACCACTCCACTGCATCAATTGGCGGGCAGATGATGAGCCTGCACAACAACAGTGGTGTCATCAACAATTACATTGTGGGCAACCCTGCCGGCAACTGTGGTTACTACCTCTCTAGTGCCGACGGTATCGCACTCGGCATCAATTGCCTCGGTGCATCAGACCGTACCTGGAGCCACGAAATGGGACACCTCTTCACCCTTCCCCATACCTTTTACGGCTGGGAGAGTGTAGGATCAATTGACGAAATCGAGCTGACAGAGCGGGCTCCCGCAACCGTAAGCTACCGTGGTTCTAACGTCCCCGTAGAACGCGTCGATGGCAGCAACTGTGAAGATGCAGCTGATGGATTTTGCGATACTTCCCCTGATTATCTGATGCAGCGCTGGGCTTGTAACGGCGTACAGGAATACCAGGACAGCCTCACCGATCCGGACTCTATCCGTTTTGCAGTGCCGGCCACCAACATTATGTCTTACGCACTCGATGGTTGTATCGAAGGTTTCTCCGAAGAGCAGAAAACAGCAATGCAAACCAACCTCGCTGCCCGGCAGATTGCCGACAACAGCGGAGACGGACGCGTTGCCGCCGACGGAGACGAAATGAATCTCTTACTCCCTGAAGATAACGCAACCCTCGAAGTATCCGACTTCGTTGAACTCGTCTGGAACTCTGTGCCAAACGCAGATTACTACATCGTTCAGCTCAACACCAGCACCAACTTCAACGGCGCGGTACTGCAGTCGTTCATCGTTACCGACACCACCGCTATCATCGAAGACGACCTGAGCCCCAACACCCGCTACTACTGGCGCGTTCGGCCTTTCAACCGCTACGTAATCGACAGCGACTTCGGCGACCAGAAATTCCGCTTCAAGAACGGTGAGTTCCCAACCGCTACTATCGATGCCGAGCTCAACGCAGCCATCACAGTTGCTCCTAACCCTGTTTCAGGCGGGCAGGAACTGCGCATCGACGGGCAAGACCTCGGGCAGTCAGGTAACATGACTTACCAACTCATCGACGCTGCCGGCCGGGTGCTTGTTTCCCGCGAAAACGTTAGTGTTACTTCCGCTGGCTTCAACGAACGGATCGAGACAGCGGGAATGCCCGCAGGTGTTTACTTCCTTCGTATCCGCCTCAACGACAAGCTCGTCAGCCGTCGGGTTGTTGTTACTCCCTAAGGCCTGAATTTCAGGTCTCAAGCTTCAGGCCCGCTCCGGACAAAACCGGAGCGGGCCTGTTTTTTTTGCGCAGACGGTACTGCGCGGAAGTTTTCCTTTTTGTGTCCGGCTCAACAGCAGGTTTAGAGCGTGCTGTTACTCCGTAAGCTCCCCGGCCTGAATTTTCCGGGTCCCATCATCTTTATCCGGCGCGGACGCAGGTGCAGTGGCGGGGATGAGAGGCATAATCTGCGTTGGATCAGCAGGAGTACTACTACTTAATATAGTTACCTTCGCCCTATGAAGTCACAAAAGGAAATATTGATCAAGCTGGGCATCCAGTCGCTCAACCAGATGCAACAGGAAGCCCGTAAAGCCATTCTCCACGGAGACGAGATCGTGCTCCTCTCGCCCACCGGAACGGGAAAAACCCTGGCTTTTCTGTTGCCCATAATCAATGAACTAAGCCCCAAGGTGCCTACCGTGCAGGCGCTTATTCTGGTCCCCAGCCGGGAGCTTGCCATCCAGATCGAAGCGGTAATGCGGGAAATGGGTAGTGGCTACCGCGTCGACTCTGTCTATGGCGGACGCCCCGGCTCTAAGGAACGCGAAGACCTCAAAACGCCGCCCGCCATCCTTGTTGGCACTCCCGGCCGGGTAGCCGACCACCTACGGCGCGAAGCATTCTCCGTAAAAACCATCCGTACTCTCGTCCTCGATGAGTTCGACAAATCCCTGGAAACCGGATTCGAGAAGGAAATGAAGCAGATCGTTACCGCTCTCCCCTCTCTGAAGAAAAAAATCCTCACCTCCGCAACCAATGAGGTGGAATTCCCCGACTTCATGGGTCTCAAGGATCCCGTTACAATCGATTACCTCGGTACCCGCAGCAGCCAGCTGCGGATGGTCGACGTACCGGCACCGGAGAAAGACAAACTCATCACCCTCGAAAAAGTCCTGGGACAGACCGGTAGCGGCAGGGGGATCATTTTCTGTAACGTAAAAGGAACCCTGCGCTTCGTAGCCGACTTCCTCGACAGCCGGGGAATCGACTACGCAGTGTTTATGGGCGGACTCGAACAAACAGAGCGGGAGCGCGCCCTGATCAAGTTCCGCAACGGTACCCACCGCCTGCTTTTGTCCACCGACCTCGCAGCGCGTGGTATAGATGTTCCCGAGCTTGACTTCATTATCCATTATCAGATGCCTTCCAAAGAGGCAGAGTTCACCCACCGCAACGGCCGGACCGCAAGGATGCACGCCAACGGAACCGCCTACCTCATGCACTGGGATGGTTACCCACTCCCAGACTACGTCACCGAAACCGAAGACATCGATCTCGACCCCGAACCAGGCAACGTACAGAACAGCAAATGGGCTACGCTCTACGTCTCCGCTGGCCGCAAAGACAAGGTATCCAAGGGTGATATTGCCGGCTTGTTCTTCAAGCAAGGTGGGCTCGAAAAAGGTGAACTCGGGGTAATTGAATTGTTAGCGGATTGTACTTTCGTGAGTGTTCCCCGCGCAAAAACCGAAGGTTTAATTGCCCTGCTCAACAACGGGCGGGTAAAGAAAAGAAAGATCAGGGTCTCCGAACTCGAATAAATCGCAGTTCGTAAATTCCGAACGGATAACTTTCCTTCTGTTTATCGGCTAAACTCTCAATAAAACCAAAACGGTAATGGCAGACGAAACCCCAACACCCCCCGAGCAGCCCAACAATCCGCTTCACGGAGTAAAACTTATCGAAATCCTCGAGTATCTCGAACAGGCTTACGGCTGGGAAGAATTAGGCGAAATGATCAACATCCGCTGCTTTACGCACGACCCCAGCATTAAGTCGAGCCTGAAATTCCTGCGTAAAACACCCTGGGCTCGCGATAAAGTAGAAGCCCTGTTCGTAGCTTCGGTCCGTAAGGAGTAGGTGTTTTTGAAAACCTGCCTTTGCACCTGCGGCCGCGCCCCGATCCGCCGGCTACAAAAGCATTACAGCGCGGGTTCCCAACTGTTCAGGGCCTGGTACACGCCTTTATGCACTTTTCCTCTTATTTGCATTTGCTGAAAGCGCTCGTTTTTCGGGTCAGGGTGCACCCGGTTCGTCAATAAAACGAACACCAGATCATTTTCAGGGTCTGCCCAAACCGACGTCCCCGAAAACCCGAGGTGGCCAAACGTTTCGGGAGAAGCACCGGCGTTGATCACATTTTGCCAGCCACCGGTCAACCGGTCAAAGCCCAGCGCCCGGTAATTGAAGCGGTTTTTCGTCGTGAATAATGAAACCGTTTCGGGAGACAACAACTGCTGGTTTCCGACAGCACCTTCATCGATAAAGAGTTGGAACAAGCGACCAAGGTCGTGAGCATTCGCAAATAAGCCGGCATGACCGGCCACACCTCCCAACAGTGCCGCGCCTTCGTCGTGAACGTAGCCGCGCAGGAGTCCTCCCCTCATCCATGGGTCAGAAACGGTGGGTACCAACTGGTCGGCAGGGAAAGTTTCCGCAGGCCGGAAACCAAGCCGCCCCAGGCCCATGGGCTGGTAGAACTCACGTTCGAGCAATTCGTTCATCGGCTCTCCGGCGATCTGTTCCACCACGAGTTGCAGCAGGTAATAGTTCAGGTCGCTGTATTTGTACACCTGTCGTCGGGTGCGGCCAATTTTCCCCGTTAAGTTTTTTCGAATCATCCCGGGAACATCTGCGCTCAGCCAGCGCCCCGGCCCTACGGGCAGCTTAAAAGCGTCCTGCATCTCCTCTGCCACAAACTGCTTACCAATCAGGCCAGTCAGCGGTATTTCGGATTGCAGGCCGGTATGGTGGGCCAGTAACCGCTCGATCTTATAGCGGCCAATAACCTTCTTTTTCAGTTCAGGCAGGTAATCACGGACTTCGGCGTCCAGCGCAATCCGGCCATCATCGTAAAGCTTCATCACAGCCAGGGTCGTAGCTGCAGCCTTGGTTACC
Organism: Neolewinella aurantiaca; assembly: GCF_008014675.1. Taxonomy (GTDB): domain Bacteria; phylum Bacteroidota; class Bacteroidia; order Chitinophagales; family Saprospiraceae; genus Neolewinella; species Neolewinella aurantiaca. Next base: position 40,441 of record NZ_VOXD01000005.1, read on the forward strand.
GAAGCGAGGTCGTACAGATCACCGGGGTTGACCGGTTGCTTACGGTACGTATGGTGGCCGTAGGCTTTTTCGTACACAACCTGCCCGTCTTTAAGGACCAGCAATTGCGCACCGGGCATTGCCCGGTAGCGGATTCCGCGGTTGATCTGGTAATCTACGTAATCCATTTTCCGCCGGTCTATACCAAGCTCCTCCGGCAGGCGGAACCCTTTGCGGACGGGCTCCAACCGGTAACCTGTTCCCGCGCGGAAGGCAGGCGTGGTTTGGGCCAGGCGGCCATCGATCAATTCTGCCCCAAAGATAGCCTGCCCCAGAAAGGCCTCGCTCTCTTTGCACCGCAAAGGCGTGTTCAGCACCGACCAGTTCTGGGGCACTCCGGTCACAACATTAGCATCTCCAAAGTGGATCAGGGTAATTCCGTCGCCCTCCAGTTCGTAGAGTGCGTGGTACCAGTCGCTGTTGAAAGCCGACTGTCCTTTGGGGTCGTCAGCCACGATTATTGTCGGTAAATCGAGCCCAACCGGAAGGGCGTAACCGATCACATCATCGAAAGGTACCTCCTGCACGTCGGCAAAGCGGCGGGCCATACCGATGAAGCGGGCCGGCCGCTGGTCTTGTCGGTAAATGACGCGAACGGCGGGAACGTCTTCCAGTGGGAGCTTGCCAACAGGGCTGGTCAGCAGTACCGTTTGCCGCAGCAAACGGCCGTGGCGTTCGAGGTCTCCGGCAGGATCGACGGACTCATAGGGCCAGGAAGTATTGATCGTAAGGGTATCTGCATCGGCGATTTCGTTGAGGAGCAGCCCGGTAGGGCTGGCCCGCAGGCTGTCGAGTTGCTGTGTACTAAGCAGATGCCGGGTTGGCTCGGCAGCATCGTCTCTGAAGAAACTGGCAAACCACTCAAACAGCTCATCGGTCCAGCTCGCAGCATGAACCGGAGTAGAAAAGAGAGACAAGCAGATAAACAGTGAAAAAGAAAGAGTTTTCATTCAGTCTGGGGTAAAATCGGGCACATTCAAAAATACAGAAGGGTGAAATTCAGGTGTGTCGTATCTAACGCCTTTTCTTACAGTCTATTGCATGCCCGGGCGCGGGCGCGGGTGCAAGGAAAGGTTAAAGGAGAAATAACGCCTCCCGTAATGCTTTTGTGCCCAGCAAAGGTAAGCACAGCCCCCAACAGACACACTTTGACACAGCTATTCAAAATCAAGGTGTTATTAATTTGCCGACAAGCCACAAAGAAGACGGCGGCAACTGCGCCATTTGATCCCGGGATCATCAACTCTCTCCGCAAATTATGGACAGACAGGTCAATATTCCGACAAATTGAATTTGCTGACTTCAGAAAAAGGGAAGAATAATGCTCTTCAAGTTAAAACATTCGCTGTATTTTGCATAAATTTTCAACATTTGCACCTTGCAATTAATCTGACTCCTCAATGCACCCACTATACCTTTTGCTGGCCGCCCTGCTTGGTGCTCTGATCTGTTGGCTCATTCTTCAGCTTCGGTTCCGGGGAAGTTATCTTCCGCTTACCGACGTAGAGAAAGATTACATCCGCAGGGAGGTGCACGAACAGGTCCGCAACGAAGCGGACCTTCACTACGAAAACCTGCAGGAGAAGTCCGCCTCCGAAAACCGCCTGAGCAGCGAACTCGCCGTCACCCGGGCTAACCTGCAAAACCTCGAAGAAAAACTCGCCAACAGTAAGGTAGAGATGGAACGTTTGCAGGCGGCCGGCCTTGCTCAGTTCGAGCAAACGGCCAACCGGTTACTTCAGGAGAAAGGAAAGATATTCAGCCACCAAAATGCCGAACAGCTCACCAGTATTCTCAGCCCTTTGCGCGAGCGCATCCAGGGCTTTGAGCAGCAAATTGAACGTCGGTTTCTGGAAGAAACCAAAGATCGTGTCTCTCTGCGTCAGGAGATCAAGCATTTGCAGCAACTCAATGCTCAGATAAGCACCGAAGCCAACAACCTGGCTGGTGCCCTCAGGGGAAACAGTAAAACCCAGGGGGACTGGGGCGAGTGGCAGCTCCTCACCCTGCTCGAAGCCAGCGGCCTCCAGCAAGGGATACATTTCGATGCCCAAAGCAGTTACCGCGACGAAGAAGACAAAATGAAACGGCCCGATTTTGTCATCAACCTGCCTGAAGGTAAGCACCTGATAATTGACTCCAAAGTCTCTCTTACTGCCTACGACCGGTACTGTGCCCTGGACCCCGATGATCCGGAAAGGAAACTTCAGGCTGTTGCCCACCTGCGAAGCCTCAAGAAGCACGTCACCGACCTGTCGGGCAAGAACTACACCCGCTTATATCAGATCAGCAGTCCTGACTACCTCCTCCTTTTTGTACCCATCGAACCTGCTTTTGGCCTCGCACTCGCCACCGACCAGGGAATTTTCCTGGAAGCGCTCGAACGGAACATCGTCATCGTTACCCCATCCACCCTGCTGGCTACATTGCGCACGGTCAGCTTCATCTGGAAGCAGGAAGACCAGAAGAGAAACGTCCTTGAAATCGCTAAACAAAGCGGTTTGTTGTACGATGGCTTTGTTGCCTTCACTGCGGAGCTCAAAGAAGTCGGTAAACAACTGGACCGAGCACAAACCTCTTACGGCAACGCTCTCCGCAAACTGTCGACCGGAGGCAAGTACGGCGCCACCCTCATCGGGCGGGCTGAAAAACTCCGGACGCTCGGCGCAAAGACAAAAAAACGACTGCCTAAAGACCTTCTTTCCGAAGAAGAATAAACCACCATCCCCCAGAGAGCAAAAGCACAAACCTTTTGCTTGCACTTGCCCAGGAAGGTATAACCACCTGAAAACCAATCTTTTTTTCTATCGCATAAGTACGAAGTCGCCCTTTACCAGGCGTTCAGAGCCATCCGCCATTTCAACTACTGCGTAGAATACGTATACAGCAGGTGGTGCCGAATCACCGGCAAACTCTCCGTCCCAGGCATCAATTCCATCATACATAATATTTCCCCAGCGGTTAAATATCTGAAAACTTCGCAGAGCCCGCACGTTGCGCCCCAGGCCGAGCTCGTAGAGATCATTAACACCGTCTCCATTGGGGCTGAAAGCTGTTGGAGCGTACACTGGCAGGCGTTCATCGACTGTAATATTAACCTGATGGGTGAAAAGGCACTGGGCGAGGGTCCGCAGGTGCAAAGTGACGGTAGAAGAACTGAGCGGCGTGGCCCACGTAGCAGATGAGTCGGGATTGGAAAGAAAGTCTGCTGGCGTCCACCAGGCACTATCTTGGTTCAGCAAGCTCCCGTCGAGAAAGAGGCTATCGCCCAAGAAAATCGTAGTGTCGGTTGGTAGATTGAAGTCAGGTGTCGGTGCGTCTTCTACTCTGAAATTCACCGCTACGGAACAATCGTTCGCTCCCTGAAAAACAGCGGTATGGTTCCCGACCGGTACTTCGAAATCCCCTACGTTTTCGATGGGCAGGTAAAATTGACCATCAATGCTTACTTCGTAAAATCCTCCGCCGCCGAAAACAGTGTCGATTTGCAGCCTGCCCGGGGCTCCCGGGCAATCAGGGGAAATCCCCGTCACTCTGGCGGTTAGTGGCTCCAGGTTGGAGAGCGTAACCGAATCGGTAAGTTCGCACCCCAGCGCATCGGTTACGGAAACCTGGTAGGTTCCCGCCAGAAGATTCCAGTTGATGCTGTCCGTCGGTCCGTTGCTCCACCGTACTTCGTACGGAGCAACACCTCCGGTATAACTAACGACAGCACGGCCCAAGGTATCCTGGCAGTAGTCTCCGGGATCAAGTGGCACCTCGGTTGCAATACTCAGGTCGTTAACCTCAACGGAAGAAGACCCTGCTACCTCCCCGGGGCATCCCCCGATTGCAGAGCTGAGCAATTGGTAGCTGGTTGATTCTGTAGGAAACAGTTCTACCCTGCTACCCTGCCGGATATCCGTCAGGTCGGAAATGTTCCCAGCAAGGTCCGTCATCCGGACATTGATGCTCCCCGGGCCATCGTACGTAAAGCGTAGTTCGATCGGTTCGCCAGGGCATATTTCAAAGTCTCCGAAAAGTCTCACTTCTCCGGTTCTCCGGAAGTTTGTACTAACGAAAACAACCGAGTCACAACCAGATGCAGCCATGCCGGGCAACCTGGCCAGGCCGCTGGTGTTCTCGGCGGTAAAGACCCGGTCGGCGTAGTAAATGGTATCTCCCACACAGGCATTCTCGGTGTAACTCCCTATGTACTCGGGCAGTATGTCGAGCCGAATGTACACAACGCTGTCACACAAGCCGGCACGAGGGTACCGCACCTCACCTTCAGGGCGGTTGGCGTCAAAGGTTTCTCCTCCTGTAGTGTAGGGCGTTGCTGGGCAGGCGGGTACGATAACGGTATCCGGCACCATAACCATCTGAAAATCCAGATCGACTTCATAGAGTACACCACAGGTGCTTCCGTCATCGAGAAGGAACGTGTCTGACGGAGTTTGGGGATCAAAAAAGCGCCCACCTATTTCGAGCGGTCCGTTTTCACAAACTACCTCGAAGCGCCGGACAGTATCCGGTTCTGTATACCGTACCGCAAACATTTCGATGATCTGGGCGTCGCAGTAGCGGTCAGTCAATCGCTCCATAGAAATCACTAAGTCCGGGTCGATGAAGTCAGACGGGGAGAGTAACAGTGTGTCAAATTGCTGGTTCGAATTAAACGTACGTGTCAGGGTTGTTCCTGGAGTCGGGGTAAGCGTGTACTCCAGGGTAAAAGGAGCTATCCCCTGCAGTTCGAGGGGAATCCGGACATCCTCACCCGGGCAGGCAGGCAGGTAACGGGGAACTTCCAGTACCAAATCTGCGCGGTTCATGATGTCCGGCACAAAAAAGGAGGTATCCAACGAGCAACCGTTGGCATCTTCGATGGTGACGGCATAATTGCCTTCGGCAATTACCGTTACTTCGGAGGAATCCCCGGTCACACCGGTTTCCCAGGTATAATTATAAGGTTCTGCCCCCCCGGAAAGCATCACCGAAATACCTCCCTGAAAGGAGTCAGAGCAAAAAATAGTATCGATCTCTGCTACGGCCGACAGGTTACAGGGAGAGAGCGGGATGGTGAACGTGCAGGTGTCCGACGTACACCCATTAGCGTCCGTAACCACTGCAGCGTAATCGCCCGGTTCCAGGTCGGGTATCACCTCATCGGGGCCAGTCAGGTTGAGAAAACCTTGTTGGTTCCCATCCCGGACCATAAATATAGCGTACGGTAGTACCCCGCCTCCGAAACTGATTTCGACGCTTCCTCCCTGCGAGCCAACGGCACTGGTAGTGGTCCCACAGCTGATGGTAGGCATTGTACCCTGCGGGACGACGACCATGGCTGTATCCATACAGCCGTTCATGTCCGTAAGCTCAATCGTGTAATTGCCCCCTGGCAAATCTGTCTGGTCTGGTCCTTCGGGGAGAATGCGTCCGGAGGCAAGCTGTGGGTAGTCGATCCAGCGGTACACATAAGGTGCGGTGCCACCACTGGCCAGTACGGAAAGAGAGCCCGTACTGTCTCCTGCGCAGGACGGCGAAGATATTTGCTGATCGGCCGGATCAAGAACAATGGCAGGTCCGGGAGTGGCCGTGATGGGATTGAACGTCCGATCGGTTTCGCAGCCCAACGCATCAATGACGTAGACGGCGTAATCCGGCGCGCCGCCGCCAGCGAGATCGTTAAAGCTGACGGTGCTTCCGGCAGCCTGATCCGTTATCCGGTCCAGTTCCACCATGCTGTTCCAGTCGATCAGTACGATAGAATACGGAGGGCTTCCGCCTCCGTTAACGGTCACATCAAGGCGGGCGTCGTTTTGGCAAGGGGACGCGGATAGATCTCCGCCAACGGTATAATCGATCACACCAGGATCAGTCACGACGATCGGGCCTTCGGTGATACCCGGGCATCCGCTTTGGTCTTCGACCATAACGAAGTAAATACCGGCAGGAAGCGGCCCGGCCTCCTGCATTCCGTCAAAACTCTCTATTCCGTTACCACCGCTCCAGGTAGTGGAAATCGCACCCTGGTTACCAGCAATGGTAAGGCGGATGATGGTATTGTCGGATCCGGAGCAGTCGTTGGCGAATTGTTGTACTTCAACGATCGTGAGCGGACAGGCGACCAAGGCAATCGTTATCGTACATTCTTCAGTTTGCCCGAACATATCCGTTACCGTAACGGTGTAATCGCCGGAAGGAAGATTGGGAATATTGGTGACGCCGTTGGGCCTGTTCGGGAAATTACTGCTGTTCCCGAGGGCATCAGTAACCGTAACCAGGAACGGTGCGTCACCTCCATTGATTTCAACCTGTCCGGAACCAAGTACATCAACATCATTTGAGTTGTTGCGGGTCCGGCAGGATATGGTCAATGGGTTGGGGGGAAGGACCGTGACGGTACATTCCTCGCTGGCACAACCGTTGGCATCCGTTGCGGAAAAAGTGTAGTCTCCCGCGGGGAGGCCGGTAATATTTACCGATGCTCCATTAACCTCCATTGCACCCGCGGCCGCGCCCGTATAGGTAAGCTGGTACGGGCTGCTGCCATCACTGAAGGTGATTTCTACAATGCCATCCGACGTACCCGGCCCTGAAGTCTCCTGCACCAGAGAACACCCGATTGCCAGCGGCTGCCCGTCTGCGACGTCGAAGCTTCTTTCTGTAGCGCAGCTGTACCGGTCGGTGACGGTGAGGTGGTACATTCCTGCCGGAAGGCTGGTGATACTGTCGTCACCATCGTACACGTCCACATCCCAATCGTAACTGAAAGATCCGAAACCTGATGATTCAACATGGATGCTTCCGTCAGACACACCAAAGCAGGATACGGGAGTCACAGTAGGGTTCACGTCTGGCCCCGGGATGAGTTCGAGCGTCACCGGAGCGGGATTTCCGGCACAACCGGCAAGGCCGGCAACGGCGTACACTGTTGTTTCGGGGCTCTGAAAATTTTCGGGGTTGCTGATTTCCTGGGTAGCAGCGGAGTTCGTATACCAGGTGATGGGCGCACCGTTGCCTATTTCAGCGTCTGCGATACGCAAATTGAAGGTTCCAATTCCCGTAGAAAGCGGGTCACAACCACGTACCGGTTCGGCGGGTGAGACGGCCTGCAGTGGATCATCGGAAAAACGAACAATCAGGGAGGCAACCGAGGTGCATAAATCGGCACTATAGATGACCCGGCTGTAAAGGGTGTCCGGTTCGCTTGTTGAGCCTGAGTATTCGGAGATGCGGTTTTGGTTTAGTTCAGCGTCTTCCGGGGAGTGATGAAAGGAAATTACCAGAATATCATCGGGAAAAAGAACTTCAAACTCAGAGACGGGAACGGGGGGATCAACCGTGTCGCCGTAGCCGCAGAGGTAGTGAACGGTATCGAGCGGAGAGCAGGTCGGGGGGATAAACGGGATGTCGCAATCCTGATTACCAGTAACACTTGTACCTACCAGATAGTAAGTTCCGTCGTCGGGGTCCAGCTCTGATGTATTGTACGTAAAAATCCGGGGGCCACAGGGCGACGAGACGAGAATACTCCGAAGAGGATCACCCTGTCCAGGTCCGTTGGCAAATGCTCCGGTCGTACGCTCACAGGCGCTTTGAAGGATGTACACGGGCCTTCCGTCGGTACAAATATTAGCGAAGTCGGTATCATCTACGTCTCCCGTTACGGTGGTTCCCGTCAGGAAGAGGACCACGAAAGCGTTGGCGGGGATCACATCATCGGGCCCCGCCGGGATAGCATCAGGACAACCGGGTAAGGTAGTGATTGTAGGTTCTTTGTAATCACAACCGTAAGGCAGACCGTCGGTATCGTAGCCGAGGTCGCTGTTCTCGGGGCCGAAGCCATTGAAAGGAAGGTCAACACCGATGGTGTTGACGGCTACGGGAACCAGCCCGGTTCGCATGATGATGATTTCGGATTCTACGTCTACCGGCCCTCCGTTAGGATTTGGGTGTTCGATACACGAGTTGATCATTACCAGCTCCGGAGAAATACACTGTGCGTGCATTGACAGAGGTAAACCTGCCAGCAGGATAAGGTAGAAGGAGAGACCGGCAAGCCGGACACGGGCAATAGTCATTCGGAATGGGATGTATGCGGTATGTTGTTCGGGTAATAAATGTAACCTGTAAGATGTCTCCTCTTTAACGTAGCCGGTCCTTTAATTCTTGAGATTATTGCTTGTAAGTTCGTAAGCTACTCACAAGGTAAGGAAAAGACATGAAAAAACCGTCCCCTCCGTAAAGGCAGAAGGGACGGTACTAAACAACACTTGAACACATAGATCTTTCATCACTCGTAAAAGAGTGCATGTACTGGTTTAACGGAGATATACCTTATAGAATTGCTGATGCAATAGAAAGCCAACGCAAAAGAATGAAGTAGGTATAATAGTTGTTCTCAAAATGCTCAAACCACATCCTGAATTTCAGGACGGGGCCAATTTACCATTACAATGATCTTATAAGCAAATATGTTTACTCTCTCAAGCGATATTTATGTAAAAAATACACTAAGTAGTCCAACTAATGACCATTTACCTCCGTTAGCGCAGCATGAAAAATCTCCAAAACATCTCCGCTTTCATTACCGGCGGCACCAAAGGTATTGGCTACAGTGTAGCAGAATCACTCATGACCGAAGGCGCTAATGTTGTCATCACCAGCCGCAGTCAGAAGTCTGCCGAAGCCGCAGCAGAAGAGCTCAACGCAAAGGGGCTTCCCGGAAAAGCACTTGGTGCAGAAGCCGACGTTCGTAACATGGACAGTCAGAAAAAAGCCGTTGCCCTCGGTGTTGAAAAGTTCGGCAAAGTAAACGTAGTAGTAGCCAATGCCGGCGTTGGCCATTTTGCTCCGATTCAGGAACTTACTGCTGAAGAATGGCAGGAAACGATCGACATCAACCTTACCGGCGTCTTCAACTCCGTAAAGGCAGGCCTCGATCAACTTATTGAACACGAAGGCTACCTCCTCACGATTGCCAGCCTTGCCGGCACTAACTTCTTCGCCAAAGGTTCAGCTTACAATGCCTCCAAGTTCGGCTTAGTCGGTTTCACGCAGGCCGTCATGCTCGACGTACGCAGCCAGGGTGTTAAAGTATCCACGATCATGCCGGGCAGTGTGGCTACTCACTTCAACGGTCATACACCGAATGAAAAAGACGCCTGGAAAATTCAGCCCGAAGACATTGGCCAAATGGTGGTTGACCTGCTGAAGATGCCGGCACGAACCTTACCAAGCAAAGTAGAGGTTCGGCCTTCTTTTCCTGGCTAGGAAGAACGAGTCTGCTCAATTAATTTACCGGAGCACTACCGGTTACTAAAAAAATGTTTCGGCGGGGCGTTTCTCTTCGACGAGGGGAAGCGCCCTGCTTAATTCAGGGTCTCGTAGTTTCCAGGCGGTCTAAAACGGCCTCCAGATACCTGCGGTGATTTGCCAGACGGGGCACTTTGTGCTGCCCTCCCATTCTGTTTTGGTCCTTCATCCAGTTGCGAAAAAAGCCGCAGGGAGCTACCGTAATTTCCTGCCGGCTGATGGCAAAGTCATTGCTCCGCTTCGCTGCGTAGTTGTAGTTCGCACAAATCAGTTCTTCGTCGAGCGCACGTTCAAAAGAGGCGAGATCTTCAGGAGGGCGTTCGAACTCAATCACCCAGTGATGGCGCCCGCTCCCCGCCAGGTTGATGTACACCGGGGCCACCATAAACTCACGGACCAAAGCATTGCTGCGTTCACAAGCCTTCAGCAGAGCTCCCTCGGCTTCCGAGCGGAGTAAGTCTTCGCCAAAGGCGTTGATGAACTCCTGCGTCCGGCCGAGAATCCTGATCCGGTAAGGGTCAGTTTCGGTAAACTCGATGAGGTCGCCCATCGGGTAGCGGTAAAGCCCCGCAACGGTAGTAATGAGCATGACGTAAGTCTCGTTGGTGGAAACGTCCTTCAGCGGTATTGCTCCTCCGTATTCGCCTTGCTGATAATCCTCCCAGCGGATAAACTCGTAGTACACGCCGGCGTTGAGCAGCAACAACATCGTTCTCAGGTGGTCTTTGTCCTGAACGCCGAAGAAACCCTCCGTTGCGTTGTAGATTTCCTGAAAGATGAAATCATCGGCCGGGAACAACTCTTCGAACTGGGCCCGGTAAGGGGCAAAATTCACTCCACCGTGTTTGAACACCCTGGCCTCCGGCCAGACGTCCAGCATGTTGTCGCCGCCGTGGAGTTCGAGTATCCGGCGGTAAAGTGGCAGGTTCCAGGTGGGAACACCACCCAGAACAGTAATTCCGGGTTCCTTGGCCGCCAGCCGGGCGATCTTCTCGATCTTCTCCTCATAATTCACCGCGGTGGCGAGCTCGATATCGGGGATATAAAAGCTACGCATGATGCGCGGGATAGAATTGATGATGACGGCAGAGATGTCTCCCTGCGGGAGACCTGCCGTGGGATGATCTCCCTTCAGAGATCCTCCAATCAGCAGGTTTTTATTGCCGAACACCTGAATTTCGGGATCTTTGGCGTAGAGGCAGGCCAGACTCATCCAGCTCCCCTTAAGGTGAATATCGCTGATGGCATTGTGCGAGAGCGGCAGGTATTTTGTAGCTCCGGTAGTTCCGCTGGTGGTGGAGATGTAGTCTGCATCTTCGTGCGTGAGGACTCTTCTTTCTCCGGCCAGCGCACGCTGCAAATAAGGGAGGTGCTCTTCGTAAGTCCGCACCGGTACGATTTCGGAGAAATGATCAGGGGATTTGATCAGGTCGTAAAAATTGTGTTCGCGGCCGAAGGCCGTGCTTCGGTTGGCCTTTAAGATAGTCTGGAGTACTTCCCGCTGAAGTTCCAACGGGTCATCGTAATGCATACGCAACTCCCGGCCATAACGACCAATATAGGTACGGAAGAGGGTGTTAACGACTTTAAGCATACATGAATAACCTTGGGAGACGTGCTAAAGTTAGCTAACAGAGGACAAAAAACGACCATCTTTCCCAACAGTACTGCCCTTCTACCCTGCCCTGCACCTGCGGCCGCGCCAAAATGATGCGCACACAACCCGTACTTTTGTACCTTCGCGCCAATAAAGATTATCTATGGGATGGTTCAAACGCCTGACTAGCGGCATTCAAACGAATACAAGAAACAAAAAAGAGGCTCCCGAAGGGGTTTGGTACAAGTGTCCGAAGTGCAACGAAACGGTATTGCGCAAGGACCTGGAGGCTAATTTTTACAAATGCCCCAGTTGTAACTACCACGACCGGATCGGCTCACGGGAGTATTTCAGCATCCTGTTCGATGGCTCTTTCGAAGAGTTCGAGGAAGACATGGAAGCAGTGGATATGCTGGAGTTCACCGACCTCAAAAGCTATAAAGACCGACTGAAGGCGGCAAAAAAGAAAACCGGCCTGACCGACGCCATCCGCGTTGCCCGCGGCAAGGTGAACCGTCGCCCGCTCATCATTGCCTGTATGGACTTCAGCTTTATCGGAGGATCGATGGGTAGCGTAGTTGGCGAAAAAATTGCGGTTGCAATTGACGAAGCCCGGACTTCGCGCACTCCTCTTCTCATCATTTCCAAAACGGGCGGCGCTCGGATGATGGAAGCGGCCTTCAGCCTGATGCAGATGGCTAAAACGAGCGTGAAACTCAGCCAGCTGGCGAAAGCAGGGGTACCTTACTTCAGCCTGATGACCGACCCAACCACGGGGGGGGTAACGGCGAGTTACGCAATGCTGGGCGATATTAACCTCGCCGAACCCGAAGCACTGATCGCTTTTGCCGGCCCCAGGGTCGTGAAAGAAACCATCAAAAAGGAACTTCCTGCTGGTTTCCAGACGTCTGAATTTCTGCTGGAACACGGGTTTCTTGACTTCATCATCGATCGTGCTGAACTGAAGACGAGGATCGGTGATTTGCTTTACCTCTTCGAATCCGCCCGCCAAGGTGCCTAATCGTCTCGTCGGTATAATCCTGTGCGTATTGCTGGCCAACGTGCTCAATTACGCTCTCGGAACCTGGCTGGACAGCCAGATCCCAAACCTGGTACCACCAGTAGCGGTTGCCGACGGGTCCACACTCAATACGAGCCGTTTTTTTGTGCAGCAGGCAGATACCGTTCTTGCCGGAACGCCCGATGCAGAAACACTGCTCGATTTTTATGCCTATCTCGATGAGGGCGGAACATCGGCGTACAGCAACTGGCGTACAGCGCGGGCCGACCTGAAAACCGCTTCGGCTCCTTTCCGCCTGCGTGCTTTGGAAATTGCGGATGCTTCCAATTCAGGAAGGTTTCTGTCGCTCCTGCTGCTCATCATCACTCTGCTTCTGTTTTTTGGCAGAGTGCTGAAGGAAACCTCGTTATTCACCCCTGTGCTTTACCTGCTGATATACGCGGGCACCACAATACTGTACGGAAGTCTTTCTGCACCACTCTTCAGCGCAACCGTTGTCGGCTCGTTGGTGGTATACTTTGGTGGATTGCGGTTGTTCCTGCCCATATATCATACGGAATGGGTGCGGCTGATGCGCCCCGGCCTCACATTTTGCCTTTTCCTGCTGGCGGTGATGGCCTGGCGGGGACCGGAGCTGGTTGATTACGGGTTCTGGACAAGTCCTCTTTTCCGGCTTTGCCTGGTGCTCGTCATCCTGCTTACGGTCTTTTTCCACTTATCGATTCTCAAGTCAGTGCTGACGTCCGCGAAGATGAACACCATAACCCAGACCTTTGCTATCGGTATGCCCCTTGGTTTCACCCTGCTGGTTGCGGGGCTCTTTCTCGGCTTTTACGGCAAGGAAGCTGGCGCAGCGCTGGGGACGCTGAACTATGAGTTGGTTCTTTTTCCGCCAGAAACCGTCATGGCATTCAACCCGGAGGCCCCTTTTTTCCTTTCCCTCATTGGCGTGCTGCTGCTGGTGATGGCCGGCATCGGATATTTCATCCAGAAGATCGCGCGTTAACCCTAAAGTGACGACCAGTAGCTCCAACTCTGGCTACTGGATCTCTGCTAACAATCCAGGGCGGGGACGCAGGATGCAATGCAGGTTTCAAAACTACGTTATCATCCTTAGTTATCTCTTCCCTGAACGTTTTTCACCAACTAACCAAATGAAACAATTTATTCTTGGCGTAGCAATATGCCTAACCTTTGGCCAACTTTCGGCCCAAAATATTCCCACAATGGATTCTACTTTTTACGCCCTCGGCATCCTGATGCACGGCAACCTGAGCAAAGACTTCGGCGAAATCAACGTCGATCAAATGGCCGAAGGCCTTAAGGCTGCTCAGGCCGGTACAGCGACTATGACCCCCGAAGAGGCAAACGCCAAAATTCAGGCGTTCATCCAAAACCGCCTGGCCAAAGACGGTCAGGACTTCCTTGACAAAAACGCTCAGCGCCCCGAAGTAAAAGTTACCGATTCCGGCCTTCAGTACGAAGTATTGAAAGAAGGAACAGGTGCCAGCCCTACCGCTACCGAAACCGTAGAGGTACACTACCACGGCACCCTCATCGACGGAACAGTTTTCGACAGTTCCGTAGATCGCGGCCAGACCATCGAGTTTCCCCTCAACCGCGTTATTCCGGGATGGACCGAAGGTGTACAGCTGATGAAAGAAGGTGCGAAATACCGCTTCTTCATCCCTTACAACCTTGCCTACGGTGCTCAGGGCTCACAGCCTAAAATTCCGCCGTACGCAGCGCTTATCTTCGACGTGGAACTCTTTCAGGTAAAGTAAGCCACCGAACGAGTCGCTCCGGATAACCGGAGCATTCAGACTGAACAGCAACGCCCCGGTCCATACTGAATGGATCGGGGCGTTCTTTTTTTCTTCGGGTTCGATTTAAACGTTAGCGACGGTGGTTGCAATTACCTCTGCTTCTTCGGGAGCCAGTAATGCATCGAAAGCACCAAAGGAGTAGGCAGCAAGGGCCATCAGGGTAAGGGTAATCGCGGCGGTCAGCAAACGAGCGGTACGGCGACGGCGGCGATCATTTTTGGCGGTGATGTAGTTAGTCATTTTCTCTGGCTTTGTTGAAATGTGTATCGGGTAGTAGAATGCGCTTGGTATACAAAACAACGCAGCAACCTGAGGCATTAGTTTTCAGAGAAAACATAAATTGACGTTAGCAAAGAATTAAAATGTCCGAAACAGAGAAAGTCTACCAGGAACTCAACACCACAATATCCGCTGCAGAAGCACAACTGATTGCTGTTTCGAAAACGCACCCCCAGGAACGCATCATGGAGTTGTACGAACTCGGACACCGCGACTTCGGCGAAAACCGGGTGGCAGAGCTCGTCGAAAAACACGAAGCCCTGCCAAAGGACATTCGCTGGCATTTCATTGGCCACCTGCAAAGGAATAAAGTGAAAGCCATCGCTCCCTTTGTTCACCTCATTCATGCGGTAGATAGTGAACGCCTCCTTCGCGAAATAGACAAGCAAGCTAAAGCTGCTGACCGAAAAATCTCCGTGCTTTTGCAATTCCACATTGCTGAGGAGGCAAGCAAGTACGGTCTCGACCGCGAGAAAGCCGGTGCCCTGATCACCTCGCTCAAAGAAAAACCGCTCACTCATACCACCATAAGCGGCGTTATGGGCATGGCGACTTTCACCGATGACGAAGCCCAGGTTACGGCCGAATTTGAATCGCTCGCCGAACACTTTAAATGGATCCAGGGCACCATCCCCGGCCAATCACCTGAGTTCCGGGAGATCAGCATGGGGATGTCGGGCGACTATCCGCTTGCGCTTGCTGCAGGCAGTACCCTGGTACGGGTCGGAAGTCTTCTTTTCGGCCAGCGTTATACCTAAGCACTTTGACTTAGGTATAATAACAGAGCAGAAGACATTCGGCGTTCCTGCCGGGGCTGGCCTTATCTCATGCGCCGGAGCTTATCCAGCAGAACGGCCATTTTCAGGTTAAGACGGGTTCCGGCGTTGAAGAATTGTCCGTCGATTTGCAGGTACCCCTGTTCGAGCGACAACTGTTCCATCGTCGTGAAGAGCGAACTACCCGCGGGCTGCAGTACATTCTTCCAGTAGACTCCGGCGTCCGTTACGGCAAATCCATTCTTCGCCTGGCTAATCAGGCTTTGATCGCAAATGAAGAAAATCCGTTCGTCCTTACCGGCGCTGAGGAATGCATTCGTGGCGTTACGAAGCGCCCTGGCCGGCATAGAAACAAAGTCAGTATACACCCGCTCGGTCTCGGCCTCGAAATCCAGGTAATCCATGATCAACTTGAAGAGGTTAACGGAGTCCCAGTCGACACTCTGGTGCCGCAGGAGGCGCTGCGGCAGGATATTTCCACTTAGGTCGCCCGCAGTCTCAACAATGAAATACTCCGTGAGATCGGCCATAGTATCGTTGATGCGCCGGGCAACTGCGGCGTAGGTACGTTCGCCACCGTTGATCCAGTTCAGAAGATTGGTAAGTGAACCGTCACGCAATTGCTGGAAAGAATTGCTTTCTTCCAGGGCACGGTAATAATCCTTTAATCTGTTTGCTCCGAAGTAAGCCACCACCCGTTCCTGAAAGTGTTCCCGGAAGGCCAGCCTCAACTCAGCCATGGTATATTTCTTGGTAGAAATAGCTCCGGAACCAGAGGTGGATTGCCGGGTTTCGTGAGCCGTCTTTTGCTGCTCGGAGTTTCCGATTTGCTCATCATTTCCAACCGAACCAGCGGAGTTTTCAAACCGGAAAAAATCCTTCTCATCGTCTGCCTCAGAATCCGTCGCCTCCGGGCCATCGACAGCAGAAGGAAGTTCTTCGAGGATGAGCACGTCTTCTTCGGGGGCCTGTGCTCCGGCAGTCGGCAACTCTTCTTCTTCCGGCTGCGGATAACCGCAACTGAAACAAAAGCGCGCAGCGAAGGGGAGCACAGTAGAGCAGTCAGGACAATCCTTTGTTTTCCGGCCCTGCGGGGCAACGGTGGCTTCTGGTTCTGATTCGCTGACGGCAAGCGCTACCGGTTCTTCCATCGCGCTTTCCGTTGCCGTGGATTCCTGCACTTTGGTCTCCGAGGAAGGTACCGTTGTTTCGAAAGCAAATTCGAAGGATGGCTTCGGGCGCGGAGAAACTTTAGCAGCAGGCTCCTCGATCGGCTCTTTGGCGGACCGAATTTCGGAAGCGCCTTCTACCTTTCCGTCTCCAAAATCCACCTCGAAGGGGATATCCCGAGGGCTGTAGACCTGTCCGGATTTTGGAATTGGAGGAGCCGCCGGTTCAGGATTTGAGGCTGGCTTAGTTGTTTTCACCTTCAGCCCGGGTGATACAGGGCTGAACCCATCGGCCGGAGCGGAGGTTCCTTTCAGCGCACGGGCCCGGGCAATGAAAGCTTCAAGCTCAGTGAGGGTTTTCTCATCGAGCGTCGTCTCCGGAAACAGCCGCTCCTCAGGAGCGGCGGCGGAGAGTTTGTTTTCTCCCGTCTGGTAGAGAGGAGCTTCGTCGGTGGCGAGCCGGTAATCCGGCAGCGCCTCGAAAACTGGCTCGTTGGCACTGGAGGGAAAATCATCGGCGTAGCCGGTTTTATTTTCGTCTTCCATAATTGGGGTTTCCGCTGCTTCGTAAGCCTCGCGCAACATAAGGGTGCGGGAGATGGCAAAATTGCCGGTGGTTTCGCCCGTATCGGAGAAACCGTGTTTTTTGAAAAATGCTATTGCCCTGCCGTTATAATGGCGAACCGCCAGAGAAACGGCACGGTCGTCACCGATGAAATTGGTGGCCTCGTCAAGGAGTTTTTCGGCCACGCCTTTACCCCAGAAGGATCGCTTCACGATCAAAAGCCTGATTTCTGCGTAGGCCATCGGGGCGGCATCTACGATGATGAAACCCGCGAGCGCTCTAGTCTTTGAATCGATAGCAACAAACACCGCCGAATCGCGCTCATCCAAAGCCGTAAGGACCGCCTGGCGGGCAGTTTCCACCAACGCATCATTCTCTGCCCGCTGGGCAGCAGACAGGTCCGGCTGGTCAAAAGCCGGGAAGATGGCTTGCCAGACAAAGGTTTCCAGATGAAGGAAGTCGGATTCCCGGGCGGGGCGGAAGTTCATTAGTCGGTTAGTCGGTTAGTCGGTTTAAGGATAGGCATTTAAGTCTGGAATTGTAGCAAATATACGAATTAAACCCCAAAATGTTTAAACGCAACATTGTTTGCTACAAACTTTTCAATCTTAGCGTACATTTGCGTTCTTCTTTGCTCAAATCGCAACTATGAATCACAAGACGCTGCTCCTTCCATCCCTTCTTCGCACCTGCTGCCGAGCCCTGATGCTGTCGGGAATAATTTTCGTTTTGTTTAACCTGAGCAGCTGTAACAAATGGCTGGGTAAAGGGCAGAACAACCTGGAATTAGTCTGGGCTGATGAATTCAAAGGCCAGGAACCGCCCAATGAGGACAAATGGACGTATGACATCGGTACTGGCAGTCAGGGATGGGGTAACGACGAGAAGGAGTACTACACCGACCGGGCTAAAAACGTGCGGTTGCTAGGCGGTAAACTGATTATTGAAGCCCACAAGGAGCAATATAAAGGAAGCGAATACACCTCCGCCAGGCTGGTCTCCCGTGGCAAGCAGAGTTGGGGCCCTGGCCACCGTATTGCGATCCGGGCAAAACTTCCCAGCGGCCGCGGCACCTGGCCAGCCATCTGGATGCTGGCGGATAACCTTACCGAAGTAGGCTGGCCGATGGGCGGCGAAATTGACATCATGGAGCACGTTGGCTACAGCCCGGATTCTCTTTTCGGGACCGTTCACACCCAGGCCTTTAATCACATCCTCGGTACTCAGGACGGAGGTTCGACCACGGCAAAAGACCTGGAAACGAATTTCCACATTTACAGCATAGACTGGTACGCAGACCACATCGATTTTCAGCTGGACGGACGCACCTATCATACCTTTCACAAACGCGAGAACGCAACTGTGGAACAATGGCCTTTCGACACGCCACAGCATCTTTTGCTGAACCTCGCAGTTGGCGGATCCTGGGGAGGCCGTAAAGGCATAGATGATACGATCTGGCCCCAGCGGATGGTCGTAGACTGGGTTAGGGTTTACCAGCACAAATAACACTGGTTCGGGTCAGCGGTAATGCTGATGCGCGTCTCACGCGAAACGAAACCCGCCTACCTTCCCGTGCCTTACCTTTACCCTGTGCTAAAAGACCAACACGGACGCCAATCTACTTACCTCCGCCTCGCGGTAACCGACCGCTGCAACCTGCGCTGCCGGTACTGTATGCCGGAGGAAGGCATTGATTTTGCGGCACGGAAAGACCTGCTCACGTTCGAAGAAATAATCTTCCTCAGTGAAGTCCTCGCTGAGCTGGGGGTCAACAAAGTTCGCCTGACCGGAGGAGAGCCGCTGTCGCGCAAAGGCCTGCCCAAGCTGGTAAAGGGCCTCGGCCGGATTTTCCCGGAAATGGCCATGACGACCAACGGTGTATTGCTCCCGCCGGTACTCGATGAATTGGCCGGCTACGGCCTCAACCATTACAACCTTAGCCTCGACACCTTGCGTGAAGACCGGTTTTTCCAAATCACCCGCCGCGATGAATTCAACGGCACCTGGCGCGCACTGGAAGCACTGCTGGAACGGGGTATCAAAACCAAGATAAACGTTGTGGTTCTTAAAGGTACCAACGACGACGAACTCGGCGACTTCGTCGCCCTGACCAAAGACCGTAAGCTCGATGTTCGGTTCATCGAAGCGATGCCGTTCAACGACGACGATGGCAACCATCACCTTTACCTTTCGCACGGGGAAATGCTGGCCAGCATCCGGGAGCGCTTCCCCGACATTGCCCCTGATGCGGGCGAAGCGCACAGCAGTTCCGTTGCTTACCGGGTGCCCGGTTTTACGGGCACGGTTGGTATCATCCCCGCTTACAGCCGCAGCCTCTGCGGCAGTTGTAACCGCCTGCGACTGACCCCGAAAGGAACCATGCTAAACTGTCTGTACTCCACCAAGGGGATCGAGCTTCTGCCCCTGCTGCGGCAGGGCATCGGCCGCCAGGACCTGGCGGATCTGATCACAGCATTTGTGATGGGTAAACACAAAACAGGGCATGATACCCAACGCCTCGAACAATCGGGTAATATCTTTGCGAGTATGACTTCCATCGGAGGATGAAAGCCCCGGAAGCCGGAGCATCCGCAGGCCCCAAAAAACTACTATTGCTATGGCATTATCACACATAAACAAAGAAGGTCTGCCCGAAATGGTAGACGTGAGCGACAAAGCAATAACCACCCGCATCGCCGAGGCGGAATGCACCGTCGTGCTCGGGGAAGAGATTATGTCCGAGCTTGGCGCGAACGACTTTTCCACGAAAAAGGGTTCGGTCACGCAGACGGCGATTATCGCCGGAACGATGGCCGTGAAGCAGACCTGGTCGGTGATTCCGTTGTGCCATGCGCTGGATATTTCTTCCGTCAAGTTCGACGTTCAGGGCGCAGACGCAGGTGCAATGAAGGTTAAATGTAAGGTCAAAACCGCCGGCCGCACCGGCGTGGAAATGGAAGCCCTCCACGGCGCATCCGTCGCCGCGCTCACGATTTACGACATGTGCAAGGCAATGAGCCACGACATCGAAATCACCGGCCTGCGGCTGGTATCCAAAACCGGTGGAAAAACCGATTACCAGGCCAAATAATTACTTCGCTGTCCTATTCCGCAACCAATGAACAGATACCAACGCCAGACCGTCCTCCCCGAAGTAGGTGAAGCGGGCCAGCAAAAGCTGGCCACAAGCCACGTTCTCATTATTGGGTGCGGCGGCCTTGGTGGTCCGGTTGCGGCCTACCTGGCGGGCGCGGGTGTTGGCACGCTTACACTGGTGGACGGAGATTCGCCCGAAGAATCCAACCTCCACCGCCAGGTATTCTTCCGGACCGGTGCGACGGACAACAAGGCGAAGCTGCTGGCTGAACACTGCTCTTTACTCAATCCCGGCACCCGCGTCCGCGCCCACGAAAGTTACCTGGAAGCCGGCAACGCGAAAGCCCTGATCGAAGCGGCCGACCTCGTTGTTGAATGCAGTGATCACGCCCTGACCAAACACCTCGTCAGCGATGCCTGTCACTTGCTCGGCAAACCGCTCGTTTACGCTGCCGTCCATAAATACGAAGGCTACCTCGCTGTATTTCCCAACGAAGACCGGGATGACCTCCACCTGCGCGACCTCTTCCCTGCCCCCGATCCTACCCTTCCCGACTGCGCCACCGTTGGGGCGCTACCCACCGCCGTTGGTCTTATCGCTATGATGCAGGCCAATGCAGCCCTTTGCTATTTGCTGCAAATTGGCACCCCGCCCGTTCGCCAGCTCCTGACCTACAACGCACTCGACAATCACCAGCATCGCCTCAAACTGAAAAAAAACTATACCCAAACCGTGCCCGAACCCTGGAAAAAAGCCCCGCTCACCCGCGCAGAACTGGAAACCGATGCAACCCTGGCCGACCTAGCCGACTACGATCTCGTCTTCAGCATGCTCGACGAGCAGCGCGAGCCGGAGCTCCCCGAAGGCGTCATCAGACTCACTAAGCGCAACCCCTTCGGGCAGTGCCTGGAACGGATGGAAGCCGGCGGCAAATACCTCATCTACTGTAACTCGGGCAAACTGAGCCTGATGCTTGCCTCCCAAATCAGGAAGCATGATGCTTCCATCGAAGCACTCAGCCTGCGAACGGGAAAACCGGTTTAAGGGCGGGCATTCACCCAATAGCTCCCGTCTTCCAGAAATTCTTTCTTCCAGATCGGGACGTGTTCCTTGAGTTCATCGATCACCTGCTCGCAGCCGGTAAAGGCGGCTTTGCGGTGGTGGCTGCTTACGGCGATGATGACCGCGATGTCACCGATGGCGAGGTTCCCGACGCGGTGGTGGAGCGTGACAGCCTGCAGTTTGTGCTCAGACTTAGCTTTTTCGGCAATCCGGGTCATCTCCTTAATCGCCATAGGAGCGTAGCTCTCGAAATCGAGGTGGGTGACAGTCTTGCCCTTATTGTGATTGCGGATGGTGCCGATGAAGAGTACGATGCCGCCGCAGGCAGGATCATGAACGGAAGCGTAGGCCGCGTCGATGCTCAGCTTTTGGTCGGATAGTTTGATGTCAGTCATAAAAGAACTTCAGAAAGAGATTATCCGCCGCTTACGGGAGGGATGATGGCCAGAACATCGCCATTTTCCACTACCTCATCAGGATCGGCGTATTCTTCGTTGCGGGCGATGGCGAAGCTGACCAGTTCCCCAAAAGCCGGATAATCAGCAATTAGCTGTTGGCGGACATCAGCGACCGAAGGGCGGGGCCGCAGGTGCAAAGAGACGTTTCCGGCACCGGTAATATCCCGGGCAACGCCGAAGCAGAGTAAGGTGATTTTTTCCATCGGGCCAAAGGTAGGCTGAAAGCCGCAAACTACTCCACCGTCTAACGGTCATTTCTCCGGGCCCGGTCGCCAAAGGACGAAAGGCGCATTTTACTTCACCCGGTGGTTACCACAGCCCGCTCACCTGTACCAACAGCCGGGCTCCCACAACGATAATGAGTACCGCCGCAACGCGGCGGATGGTGGTTGCCGAGAGACTCCTGAGCGTTAGCCGCGTACCGATCTGGCCTCCGATCAGGACCGCGACGGCCAGTACGCCAAGAAGCTGCCACGGAGGCTCAAAGCCACGGCTCACCTGCCCGAGTAACCCGCTCAGGGAGTTGACGAAGATGAACAGGCTGGTAACCGCCGCAATCGTCCGGGCCTCAGCCCATCGTTGCAAAAACAAAACCGGACTCAGAAAAATACCACCCCCGATGCTGACCAGCCCCGCCAGGAAGCCTAGCGCACCGCCCAAAATGCCGGCCTGCAGTTGTGTTCGCCGTGCTGCCTCCGGCAGCGGATCGTCGGCCAGGGGCTCCCGCTCCGCGCCCGGCCGCAGCCACATTGCCAGGCCGGCAAACAACAGCACCAGCCCCAGCAGGCCCAGGAACTGTTCGCGGGGCAGCTCGATTCGTCCGCCCAGATAGGCCGCCGGCACACTGATCAATACCAGCGGCAAGGCTCTTTGCCAGGGCATCGCGCCCGCTTTCCAGAAATGAAAAACACCACCGCCGGCCACAATCAGGTTGCAAACCAATGCAGTAGCCCGCATTTCGCCCGTTGGCAAAGCCGCCAGGGCAAGGACCGCCAGGTAGCTGCTTCCGCCGCCAAATCCTGCCGTAGCATAAGTCAGGGCGATCAGGAAGAAGACCGGAGGGAGGTATATTAGTTCAGGAGCCAGAGGGGAGAAATCAGAGTACAGAATGCAGAGGTTAGAACGCAGAAATCAGAGTACAAAAGGTAGTTGGCAATCTGTACTCTGATTTCTGCATTCTGCTCTTTGCCCTCTACTTATTTGGAAAGAACGTTATCGTAGACCTGAACCCGCTTGAATTTGGCTTCTTGTTCCTCAACGAATTTCAGATGGATGGGGTGTGTCTGATAAACATCGTGGCCGGCAACATCGTCGAACCACAGAATGAGGGCATAATCGAAGGAATTGTCGGTCACTCCGCGGGTAGGCGTAGAGGCTGCCGGGCCAAAGAAGAAGCGTTTAACGGTTGGAACGCCCTCCAGCCGGGAGACGCCCTCCTCGAAGTTCATCGCGGAAGCTTCGTCCACATCATCATTGAGCCAGAAGTAGACAGTATGGATGAGGCCGGGCTCCATATCGCCGTCAATAACGCGCTCTATCTCGATGACCTCCTCTTTTTCCTGATTACAGGTGGTGAGGAAGGTAAGAGACAAGAAAAGTAAGGGAAGAATAAAAAGTCTTTGCATGATGGGTTGCATTTAAAGGCTAAGATAAAAAACTACGGTCGGGTATATCCGGAGGATTTTCTGTTCAGTGCTGTCTCCCGGGCATTAACCCGGAAACCCCGGGTTTGCAGGAACAGAGAACGAACCTTCAGTTGCGACAGACCACGCCGAAGCGAGTTGAACAGCGGCGGCTGACCTTACAACGCAGATGAGTCGTACACCTTCACTACGGCAAACTTAGCAGCCTGCTCTTCGACAAATTTGAGGTGAACGGGATCGATCTGATAAGCGTCGTGGTCCGCTACGTCCTTGAACATCAGGTGGAGGGAGTAATCGAAGGAGTGATCTGTAACGTCGCGCTCGGGCGTGGCGGCCGGTGCACTTACGTAGCAGGCGGCTACGGTTGGGGCTTCAGCGAGGGCTTTTGCGCCGGCAACGAAGTTCTCTTTTTCGGCCTCTGAGAGGCCGGGAGTGAGCCAAAAATAAACGGTGTGGAGCATACCAATGGTCATAGTCAGATTGCTTTGGTTTGAATTGACCGCCAAGGTACCCCATCTTTACCGGTCTTAATCATGTTTACCCTAACGGACCACCGAACTAACAGACTAACGTACCAATTTAATGACTCCAATCATCACCTACCTCATCATTGGCATTACCGGCGTGGTGTCTTACCTGGCCTTCAACGATTCTTCTTTGCGCGCAAAGATGTTGTTTGTTCCCGCCATGGTAAAAAACAGGGGCGAGACGTACCGCTTCATTACCCATGGTTTTATCCATGCCGACTTCATGCACCTTTTGCTGAACATGTGGGCCTTGTACATTTTTGGTCCGTTTGCCGAGGTTTCCTTCATCATCATGTTCGGTCAGACTTTTGGCGGAGCAGCTTACCTTTTGTTTTACCTGGCGGCAATTGCGGCCTCGAGCTACATCACCTACACCCGTCATCAGGACAATTACGGCTATACTGCCTTAGGGGCATCCGGTGCGGTGGCAGCCGTAATGTGGCCATTCATCTTCTTTCAGCCGTGGGCCTGGTTTGTATTTCCTCCACTGCCGGCCATCATTCTGGGGCCGGCCTACATTGCCTACAGCCACTATGCCGACAAGCGGGGAACCGGCAACATCGGCCACAACGCTCACCTTTGGGGTGCTATTTTCGGCTTGGTGACGTTCGTCATTCTGGCCGCGACGTTTGCACCGTACATTCTTGCTGATTTTGCGGGCATGCTGATGCAGCCTACCATGCCGTTTTAACGACACCGGCTCACGGAAGGCGCGGCCGCAGGTGCAATAAACCGTTTAGGGCCCAGTCGCCAAACGGGCTCAATGTGCTGCTTTCTCCTCGCAGAAACGGTGCATTAACGGGTATCCACAGGTTCCTTGATTCTTTCCCTGCACCTGCGTTCGCGCCTAAATATAAATGCCGTACTTTTGCGCCCGATTTTCGGGTCAGTACTGCTGCCCGTCATCAATCTATTCTTCTATCAATCTTATCCTCCCATGGCTTTAAAGTGCGGCATCGTAGGCCTCCCCAACGTCGGTAAATCCACCCTTTTCAACGCTCTGACCTCGGCCAAGGCGCTGGCGGCCAACTACCCTTTCGCGACCAAAGAGCCCAACATCGGGGTAATTACGGTTCCTGATCCCCGTCTCGATAAGCTCTCCGAGCTGGTAAACCCACAGAAAGTTCAGCCGACTACCGTCGACATCGTCGACATTGCCGGCCTCATCAAAGGCGCCAGCAAGGGCGAAGGGCTGGGTAACCAATTCCTCGGTAACATCCGTGAAACCGACGCCATCATCCACGTTGTTCGCTGTTTCGACGACGACAATGTCGTTCACGTAGACGGATCGGTAGATCCCGTTCGCGACAAGATGATCATCGATACCGAGCTCATCCTGAAGGACATCGAGACCGTTGAGAAAAAAGTAGACAAGTTCCGCCGTACCGCTAAGTCCGGCGACAAGGACAGCAAGAAAATGGTAGAGGTGGGAGATGCACTCCTGGCTCACCTCGAAAGCGAGCAACCCGCCCGCAGTTTCGAGACCACAGAAGAAGGCCAGGAAATCGTGAACGACCTGTACCTGCTCACCGCCAAGCCGATCCTTTACGTTTGTAACGTAGACGAAGACAGCTTCCCCGACGGCAACAAGCACACCGAAGCCTTCAAGGCCGAAGCGGCAAAAGAGAAAGCGGAGGTTATCCTTGTCTCCGCCCAAATCGAAGCGGAGATTGCTGAACTCGACACCAAAGAGGAGCGCCTCGAGTTTCTCGGAGAGATGGGCCTCGAGGAGCCTGGCGTTAACCGCGTCATCCGGGCCAGCTACAAGTTGCTGAACCTACTGACTTACTTCACCGCCGGCGAGAAAGAAGTTCGTGCCTGGACGATCGTGGAGGGAACCAAAGCCCCCGGTGCCGCAGGTGTTATTCATACCGACTTCGAGAAAGGATTCATCCGCGCTGAGGTTATCCACTACGCAGACTACGTTGAATTCGGGTCAGAATCCGGAGCGCGTGACGCAGGTAAACTGGGCGTTGAGGGCAAAGAATACGTGGTACAGGATGGTGACGTAATGCACTTCCGCTTCAACGTTTAATACCGTTTACTGCCCGCAACAGCGGGAATTGATCTGGTGCCGTAGAAACGGTACACATTTGAAAACTTTAGCGCCCGGTACTCATTACAACATGAATACCGGGCGCTGTATGTGTGGTCGGAGGGCATCGTAAAGCCGATCTCTGCGGATTTTGCTTCGATTTTCGGATAAATGGCCGGTATATCCTGAAGTCTGGTATCGTTCATGTTCGTGTATTTTAGTGCAATCACAGGGATTTCGCACTGGAATACAAACGATCAGGCAACCCAAACTACGACCGGCAATGGCGTCTTAGCCGCTCAATTCCTGTTCCGACGTGAAAACTCAGCTTATTTAAGCTGAGCTTTCACGTCGGTCTCCTTTTTAGCCCGCACCATGCAGAAGGTTCCGGATTTTTCTCCGGCCAGGTCGTAGAGCAGTAATGCCCTGCGGAGCAGTCGTTGCCGGGTGCTGGGATCTTCCTCCCGACCAGCCCAGGCGGTCAAAACATCGCCCAGTTGGTCGTAGTGTTGTGGATGGAGGTGCAGCTCATCCAGCTTGATCATCAAATCGGCGGGGGGCAATTCGAGGACATCGTCGATCTCGAAATCAAATTCGTCCCGGAACTGATCCTGAGCAATCTCCCAGGCCTGGGCCGGGTTCATGTCTCCTCCCTCAGTATTGAACATCATGGCGACAAGCTTCCCCAGACCCCGGCCGAGTCGTTCGATTTCGTCTTTGATGATATCTCTTTGTTGCATAGCAGCAAGAACGGGCTACAATTTGCTCCGAAGAAATTAAATAGACCAAATTGAAGATCGGTACGACGAGCGGGCTATTCCTTCCGCAGGAGCCGCATGATTTCATTGACCGGGTAGCGGTCTTCGGGGAAAGCCCAGGTTTTCCGGTCTTTGGTTTGCACGAGTAATACCCGGCTGGAAGGCCCCAGTCCTCCGCTCTCGTAGTTCTCGAGCCGGACATTCGAGGCACTGGGCAACCGGTTACTTTCTCCGTTAATGATCATCTCGGTGTCCGAGATTTCCAGGGTCGGATATTTAAACAGCGTCCAGAAAGACCCCAGAAACCCCATCAGGGCCAGCAAGGCCATGAAGTAGGCGAGCATTGGCAATAATACCCTTTTGCGCGGGTCGGGATCTTTAATTTTGTTCAACCGGAAAGCCAGCCACACGAGGAGCACAAATATTGCTCCGCAAATGGCCAACATGCCGTGAATGTCTCCGAGTTGGGGACTGAATGTTTCAATTTTCTGCATTAGCGTTCTCCGGTTGATTTATCAGACTCTTCTCTCAGTTCACGCTGTTTCTCCAGGTTTTCGAGTAGTTCATCTAGTTGCTTTGCGGCGATTCGCTTAGATACGATTTCCTTATTCTCATCCAGAACATAGATCGTCGGCGTAGAGCGGACATCGTAATCCTTGAAAAACCGTTGGTAGCGGTCGGTGGCGTGGAGCCAATCCCCGATTTCGTTGTCATCGATGTATTCCCAGCATTTTTCCAGCTCGTTCTGCTTGGTACAGACCGAGAAAACCTCTACTCCTCTGTCTTTCCACTTCGCGTAGAAATCTTTCATGTACGGAGTGGACTTCTTACAGGAGGAGCAATCGTACTTCCAGAAGTAGAGTACGGTATACTTTGCGTCGATGTCATAGAGTTCCACGGGGGAGCCATCACGGCGGCTCATAGCAAGGTTGGGTGCTTTGCGGCCGATCAGAAGGGGACGAATCCGTTCAACGTCTTCGGTCATTGTCTCCAACTGTTCGGGATCAACCCAGTAGGCCAAACCGCTTTTGTAGTAAGCATCGACCATATGAACGTAGACGGCGTCCATACCAACGATCTTGCTCTTTGCGGCTTTATTGGTGAAGTGGACCACGTAGTACTTGAACAGTTCCGAGTTGGGGTCCATTTTTCCCAGAACTTTGTCGATAGCCATTGCCACCGTATCCGGGTGCTGAATGTGCAGACGGTCGACGTAATAATTGATGCGCTCGAAAAGGAAGGGGGTGCGCAGCAGCCGATCGTCTTTGAGGTCCAGCGGATCGAAGTAATGCTCGAGCAGCCATGCGAGGCGGGCGGGGTTTCGTTCTTCTTCGGCGAGGTGCTCATAGGCCGGAGGATCATTAGCGCGGTTGGCCTTAATGATTGCGGTGGTGAAGGATTGCGGGTACTCAGCCATTATTTTTTGCTGGTGGAGGTCTACTTCATCCGAGATTGCGTTTAGTTTTTCCATTAAAGGATCACGCTGCTCGTCGGTAAGGGTGGAATCCTGCAGGGCTTCGCGGGCTGGCCGGCTGGCTTCGCCCTGCCGGTCGAGGTAAGCGAGGTACTCGAAGAAGATTTCGTTTTCTTCACTGCTCTCCACCGTAGCTCCGGCAAGTTTGTCTTTCCTTGTTTTCAGGGTAAACACCTGGTCATCATCATCACCGACCACCATTTGGAAATAGCTGTTATCAGGTGCTAACACAACCAGATAAATACCGCGGGGTAAGGCACTTGTGTCGCTTTCGAAAACATAGGTACCCTCCGGAGACCGTGCGGCGGTGTCAACGATATACTGCTTATCCAGAACGTTGTTGGCGAGACTGAGGATCGGTTCTTCGTAGCCGTCAATTTCGATGGTGATTTTGTAGGATTCCTGGGCGCTCAAACCAAAGGTCAGGGCCATGAACAGAAAGAGATAGTACTTGCGCATATTTGTGGTTCGCTTTGTCGTAACGCAAAGGTAACGCCTCAGTCTGCGAAAGTATTAGAGCGGACGAAGGGTTTGCATTTTGTTTAACCTGAAGCATTTTCGTTTATCTTCGCCCCCCAAGCTCCTGCCCTACGGTATTATCATGACTCCACCCACTCCAAAAGACCAATTGAAGCTCCACGTAGCCGCCTTCGACCAGGTGAGCGAAGGAGCGTTGTGGGCCGATAAACAGGGACGGATCGTATACGCCAACGAATCGGCGTGTCGTCTTTTGGGCTACACCCAGAGTCAGCTCCTCCGGAGTTCTTACCTGGAGATCGACCCGAATTATAGTCTGCTGGGCTGGAAAAAGTTCTGGAAACAACTCGACCCGGCAGGAGCGACCCACCTGGAGACACAGTTTGTAAACAGTGGCGGCAACTTTTTTGGTGTCCGGGGGCACATCGGCTTCGATGCTGCGGCGGAAGACCAATCATTATGTCTGATTGTTTTTGGGTCGACAGAGGAAGGAAGCCGGGAGGCAGATTTGTTGGAAGCCGTTCAGCGCGACGGAAAAATCGGAAGCTGGGAATACCACCTTGGCACCGGACAGGTGTACGTGTCTCCGCTGCTGCGCGAATGGCTCGGCTGGTCGTTGGAGCGTGACTTTTACCCCTCCGGAGACCTGGCCGAAAAGCTTTCTTCGCACCTGCTGCCGAGCCAGAAAAAAGAAGCGGCTACTCTTCTCGGCCGGTTAGCCAATGCGGCACGTTCCGCCGAAGTAACCCTCGATTTGCAACTGAGCGACGGGCAGACGCGCAGCCTCTTGCTCCGTGGCCAATCGGTCGAAAATGAAGTAGAAGTACGTAAAATTTACGGATCGGCCGTGCGGGAAGAAGACCACCTTGCGGGCATGATTCCTGCCGGTGATGAGTCTACCTTTCAGTTTAGTCTCGACCAAAGCCGCGACGCCATCGTCTGGGCAGACCTTGCCGATGGCCACATTGCCTACGCCAACGCCCGCGCCCGCGAACTCACCCGTTATTCCCGCCAGGAAATAATTGGCCTGCCCGCAAACCTCCTGAGCCCGGATTACAGAGAAGCATTGGCCAAACTACGCTCCGAGCACTACCTGGAACTGAGCACCAACACGATCCGTAAAGACGGAACGCCCTACCCTACCCGGGCGGGCATGCACTTCCACGCAGCACCCGACGGAAAAGAGTACGCCGTGATCGTTAGTCACGACAGCGGACGGGAAACCGCTAACTCCGAAGACCTTCAACTTCATACCGCGACCCTGAACACCCTGCAGGAATGGGTCATCTGGCTCAACAACGATCAGTGCGTTGAAATGATGAACACCGCGGCGCGCAAAAAACTGAGCCGGCGGACCACCCGCGAACTGACCGGTTTGCCGCTGACCGAGCTTATGCCAGAGTTGGAAATACCCGCCCTCGCACAGGTACGTCAGGAACAACTCGACGGCCGGGTCCGCCCCGACACCGACTACGTTTACGCCGACACAAACGGCAAGGAAAGAACCCTGCAGGTGCGCTTTGTTCAGGTAGCCGCCGGAAGCCGGATGTACCTCGGCGTAATCTGCCGGGACGTAACCAACGAAATGGCCGGCCGCCGCCGGTTGCAGGAAGCAAAGCGCCGCGTAGACGAACTGCGCAAGCAACTGGAAAGCGAAAACGAAGCCCTGAAAGAAGAAATAGATACGGTTACCTCCTCCGGGCCGATCATTACGGTATCCAAAAAGTACATGAAAGTGCTCGGCCAGATCGGTCAGGTAGCAGGCACCGACGCCACCGTGCTCGTTACCGGAGAAACCGGAACGGGAAAAGAACTCCTGGCCCAGAGCATTCACAACTTCAGTAACCGGGGAACCCGCAGAATGGTAAGCGTTAACTGTGCCGCGCTGCCGGAAAACCTGATTGAAAGTGAGCTGTTCGGTCACGAGCGCGGCTCGTTTACCGGGGCATTCGCCCAGAAAAAAGGTAAGTTCGAGCTCGCCGATGGAGGGACCATCTTCCTCGATGAAATTGGTGAGCTTCCGCTCGAGATGCAGTCCAAATTGCTCCGGGCACTGCAGGAGGGAGAGATTCAGCGCATTGGTTCTCAGGATGTGATCAAGGTCGACGTGCGCGTAGTCGCCGCTACCAACCGTGACCTGGAGCGGATGATCGGAGAAGGCACTTTCCGGGAAGATCTTTTCTACCGCCTCAACGTATTCCCGATTCATAACCTGCCGCTCCGCGAGCGGCCCGAAGACATCCCCGTACTGGTGAAGCACTTCACCAAAATTTACGCCCAGAAGATGGGCCGGCCGGTAACGCAGATCAACCAGAAAGACCTCGAAAAATTAGTCGCTTACGACTTCCCCGGCAACGTTCGTGAGTTGATCAACCTGGTTGAGCGGGCGGTGATCACCTCTAAAGACTCAACGCTCAACCTCGGCGTATCGTTACGCGCACTGCGCCGTACCGACCGGGGAGACGGCAAGCTTTCGCTGTCTCCCAACGATCGCCTGGTTTCCTTCGAAGAAATGCAACGGCAGTACATTATGGAGGCTTTGCGCAGAACGAAAGGAAAAGTAACCGGCGCCGGAGGCGCCGCCGAACTGCTGGACGTAAACGGACGGACGCTGATGAGCAAAATGGTTAAGCTGGGGATCGACCGGGGAGACTTTACGTAAGGTATTTACCCGGCCGCATTCGCCTCCGATGAACAGCCGGAACGAACGACTTCAAGGCGCGTGAACCTGCCCGGAGACGATTTAAGCTGTGTGAAACTGCTACCGACACACTTAGATCAGGGCCTAAGTGGTTCAGGGATGAGGGGCGCGGCCGCAGGTGCGAGGTGCGTTTTTTGATAAAAGAACGGTCGGTAATAATTAGCACGCAAATGCCTCCCGCTTTGAAAACCATGCCTGCAAACTAACCCTGACAGGTAAGCCGACGGCTGAAGCCGTGCCTACTGAAAAGCTGTGATGTCCGTTCATCACAACAGAGTTACTGAGAGTTTAAACGGTATGTTTCGTACCTTCGCGATTATGAGCAGTTTTGTAGTATCCGCAAGAAAGTACCGCCCCGTCCGCTTCGATGAAGTTGTCGGGCAGCAGCACGTATCGCAGACACTCAAGAACGCTTTACAGACGGATCACCTCGCGCACGCCTTTCTCTTTTGTGGCCCGCGCGGTGTAGGTAAAACCACCTCGGCACGTATTCTGGCCAAGGTCCTCAACTGTCAGAACCGCACGGAAGACTTCGAGCCCTGTAACCAATGCCAGAGCTGCGTGTCTTTCGACAGCGACGCCAACATTTACATCAGGGAGCTGGATGCGGCGAGTAACAACTCCGTAGACCACATCCGCTCGTTGAACGAGCAGGCGCGCATCCCGCTGGACCAGGGCAAGAGCCGGGTATTCATCGTGGATGAGGTTCATATGCTCTCTCAGGCGGCCTTCAACGCCTTCCTGAAAACGCTGGAAGAGCCGCCCGAACGGACCGTCTTCATTCTCGCAACGACAGAAAAGCATAAGATCATCCCGACGATCCTGTCGCGCTGTCAGGTGTTCGATTTCAAGCGGATTCAGCCGAAGGACATCATTACGCACCTGCAGGGAATTTGCGAGCAGGAAGGCATTGATGCCGAAGAGGACGCCCTCCACATCATCGGCCAGAAAGCCGACGGCGCCCTGCGGGACGCCCTCTCCATCTTTGACCGGATGACGAGCGCCGACGCCAATAAGATCACCTACGAAGGCGTAATCGAAAACCTGAACGTACTCGACTACGACTACTACTTCAGAGCGGTAGACTTTCTGCTGACCGAAGACCGAGGTGGTATCATGCTATTGTTCGACGACATCCTCCGCAAAGGGTTCGACGAAGACCTCTTCCTCAACGGGCTGGCGGCTCATGTCCGCGACCTTCTGGTTTGCAAAGACCCCGAAACCCTGAAACTGCTGGAAGTAGGAGAACGCCTCCGGGCACGCTACCACCAACAAGCCGCTATTGCCCCAACGGATATTTTGCTGACGCTGCTCAACATAGCGAACGACTGTGACCTTGGTTTCCGGCTGGCGCGCAATAAACGGCTGCACGTTGAAATGGCGTTGCTCAAGATGGCCGCTGTTCAGCGGGCATTCAGGAACGAACCAGTCGCCATTGCGCCTTCAACTTCCCCCGCACCTGCGGCCGCGCCGGAAAAAAAAAGTCCTGACCCCACCACTACCGTAAACGCGGAGGGTCCGGCGGGCGGAGAACTCGCCGCGCCACAAGTCGCAAAGCCCGAACTCGAGTCTCCTCCGAAATCCGCAGAGACTCCTGCGCCGGCAGCCGTAACTCCTCCGGTAGCACCGACGGCCTTTGGCACCATCGACATTGGTGACATGATGGCTGAAATTGAATCGGAAGAATCGGAGCTTACCGCCGCTGAAGACCTGCCGGAGCTTACTGACGAAACACTCACAACTGCCTGGGAGACGTTCAAACGCAATAATTCCGGCACCACCCTTGCCGTTAATATGAAGCGTGCCATCGGTAGTGTTGCCGGCGAAGAGATCCACGTTCGCATTGGTAGCCAGCGCGTTATGGCTTCCTTCCGGGAGGACACCAGCCTCATCATGTTCCTCCGGGAAACCTTCAAGCGGCCCGACCTGGTGATGCTGTTGAAAGTCGACGAAAGCCTGAGGCCCCAGAAATCTGAGGTAAAGAAACGGCTGACCGCAAAGGACAAATTCCTGGCCATGCGCGAGAAAAACCCTGCGATAGACAGTTTACGCAAGCGGTTTGATCTCCGGCCGGAAGAGTAAGCATCTCAGATCGTAATTCGCCAAATTTCGTCGTTTTGCAACAGTTCCTGCCCCAGGTTGCACCACGCTCCTCCGTCATCAAGAATCCAACTGTCTGAAGAGACGATCACGTTTTCTGCGGGCATCGCGATGAGCTCTTTGTCCGGATTGTAGACTAACTCGACCTGCCAGTTGAAGGCATGCGTTTCGGCCATTTCCCTAAGCATCGTTTTCAGCCGGCCGGAGTTGGAAACCGGCTGGTCGAAATACCAGATCACCCGCGCTGCCACACGCAGCGCCTCCCCCACCCTGAGCAGGGCCGGCTCAGTATGGCGGACGTGCTTATAGGTGCCATGTACACCGGCCAGGTCACGATAAGTCCCGTCGCGGGACTCAAGGATGAGGCCTCCCCCAAACGCGCTTTCAAGCAGGATCAGCAGGTTAAAACCATCGATGGCTACCGTACGCCCGGCAATTTGTGTCAAATCTACCCGCCGCTCCTGCCGGGAAGCGATGGCTGCCTGCGAAGCGGAAGCCCGACCGACGGCCATCCGCTGCCGTTTGTTGAGCCGGTAGCGGTTACCAACCAGTTGCAGAGCAGAATCGGTTCCGTAATCTCTGCTAAGCAGCCAGCAAAGATCGTCGGTTGCGGCCCTCAGGGCCGGCAGGTACCGATCAGCAAACAGGGAAGGGTCGTTAGGTTGCGGGCCTCGGTTACGCATTGATGGTGGCAGTAGTTAGAAGTTGAACGGCAGGTTTAATCATTGCTCCGGCAGTTTCAACAGTTCTACGTTACGAAAGTCGATCGGATGGCTTTCGGCCTGCAGTGCGATGTAGCCCTTGGTGAGGATTTCGCCATCTCGGGCGATCCACTTGTCCGCAGCTTTACCGAGGCCCCATTTTCTGAGTTGTTTTGCATTCCCACCCCCAAGCTGAGGGTTTTGGAAACTCAGCACCGTATCTCCTTCGATCAGAAAGTGCATCGCTTCGCCGCCAAGGACAACCGCTTCGGCGTGTACCCACTGGTCTCCATCGTAGGTTTCAGACGAAGAGCTGATGCAGTGGCGGTTGTTCAGGGTATCGCCCATCATCACCGTCGTTCCCGGCGTACATACGTTTGCGGTGGTACGGGGTTTCCCGTCGTTGAGGCCACCCAGCAGTTGCAATTCCACCGATACGGGAAAGTGCTGGCCATACTCGTTGCTTGCCGCAGACTGGCTATGAAGCATCACACCACTGTTACGCACATTCCAGCTCGACCCGCCGGGTGTTTGCTCGCCCGTGAAGCGGTAGTCGAAGCGAAGTTTATAGTATGAATAAGGAATTTTATAATATATGTGGCCGAACAGGTCTTCGAACTCATCGTACTCATCGTATTTGATCCGGAGCATATCGTCCTCCCATACGAAGGTGTTTTGGAAGTTGTCGTTTACGTCTTTGCCGGCTATTTTGATGTCCCAGCCTTCGAGGTCTTTCCCGTTGAAAAGCGGAATCCAGTTTTCAGCGACAGCATCCGCTCCTACCGGTTCTTCCAGATTAGTGGAGTTTACGTCGGAGTTACCACAGCTCATAAAAAGCAGCAAAACAGGGAGGAGGCAGATCAGGTTTTTCATGCGGTGAATATAGCCCAAGGGGACAGATGTGCGGAAGGTTTCTTCCGGGAATCAACTTCGTGAAGGCAGAATGCCTTCTGGCTATTCTACCACAGCAACCGCCAAAGAATGTTACTCCGGCATCTGAAGGGCAAACAAATCACCTTATTATGTCTGATAAAAAGACGCGCCGGGAGTCTCCCGCCGTGAACGCCGGCTCTATGGCCGACATTGCCTTTCTGCTCCTCATCTTCTTTCTGGTTACGACCACTATTCAGGAGGACAAAGGCGTGCTTGTCCGGCTTCCCGTTTGGGACGATGCCCCCATTTCGGAGCCTATCAACGAGAACAACGTCCTCACCGTAATCATCAATAGTGCAGATCAGTTGTTGGTAGAAAACGAGCCAGCTACCATAGCCAGCATTCCGGTGTTACTTGCCGACCACGTAATTTCCCCGCTCCGTAAACCGACCAATGCCGTTGTTAGTCTCACCCACGACCGGGGTACCAGCTACGCCAGTTACCTGGCCGTATACGATGCTCTGAAACTAGGGTACAAAAACATCTGGGACGAAGCCGCCAACCGCGAATTCGGCAAAGCTTTCGACCTCCTCGAAATTGAGGATCAGCGTAATATTCGTAACACTCTGCCTATGGTAATTTCGGAGGCGGAACCGAGCGATATTCTGGGTAGTTAAGGCTTTGCGTACCTGCTACTAGTAGCACTGCTCAACTACTGCTTTGGCGAGTAATTTATAGCCCTGCTCATTGAAGTGAATCCCGTCGGTGCTGTACTTCAGCAGTTCGTCGCCTGGTTGTTTCTGGAAGTCTACCAAACAGAGGCCTTCGGCGGCGGCAATTGCTCTTACTTCGTCTGACAGGTCTTGCAGGCAGGCTTTCACGCCCTGAAATTCGTCGCTCACTGCATCATTTTCTGCGGCGGGGGGCGGGGTGATCAGTACAATGCGCGGCACTTCCTGACCACGGTCACTGAAGAAGGCGCGCGTCCGGGTAAGCAGTGTTTTCAGGTGGGTGGCGGGTTCGCTCCGCCGACCGGCGTATTCGGCTTTACAGTCGTTCGTTCCCAGGCTGATCAGGATTTCATCGATACTTCCCATTTCGGCGTATCCTTTGCGCAGGTAA
This sequence comes from Neolewinella aurantiaca, assembly GCF_008014675.1. Classification (GTDB taxonomy): domain Bacteria; phylum Bacteroidota; class Bacteroidia; order Chitinophagales; family Saprospiraceae; genus Neolewinella; species Neolewinella aurantiaca. Next base: position 76,041 of record NZ_VOXD01000005.1, read on the forward strand.
GCAGTAAGGTTCTCCATAGTATTGCGGCGCAACTCGCCCATTCCGTTGAACCCGAAGGTATTGCCTCCGATGGCGGTATTCACCAGCGGGCCACCTCCCCGGAGCTCCTGCAGTTGAAAAACCCATCCTTTGCCCGCGCCGTTACTGTCGCCGATTACGAGTATATTTTTCTTATTCAGAGGAGTGGTACACGTCGTTAGGAAAAGAAAACCGAAGAGCACAAGAATACGCATAGCAAGATTGGGTTTGAGGGTTGCAAGGTAAAGCCTACGCACGACTAACGAAATTATCGTGCCAAAGCTTTTGTCGGCCCACCACTTCAGCAGGCTTTTGTCTTTTCCGTGCCGCACTTACTGTAAACACGGGTTGGGAAAATGGGAAAACACGACCAGAGAGGCTCCGGTCAGGAAGTGATTCGGGCGCGGCCGCAGGTGCCAAGTTTGTTTTGGGTACGTGGCCAACAGCGATGAAAGTATTTCAGCTCCTCGACCGGTGTACACAAAAGATGGAGCCACGGATACAATGTTCCCGTGGCTCCACTTCCTGCGGGTCGGTGTACCCGCTCTTCTTAAAAAACCGTTGTTGCACCTGCGGCCGCGCCCGTATACTTTACGCACGCGTGGGCTGGCATCAATTCCAGGGGAGATCGTTCACCCGCTGGCCGACGGTAAATCCGAGTTCGACGCCAGCGTCCGAATCGGACGCAAAGTGAACCCCGAGAGGAATCCGGCTGTAGCCATTCTCGATCGCCATTGCCCGGAAGGAAGTGAACGTTCTGGGCGTTCCGTTAAACTCCGTCCGGCCTTCGTGGCTCCGATCGGTAAACGTGTAATCGGCGCCAAAAATCTCTTCCAGAACCACAGCAGCAGCTCCTCCGAACGTAGCGTGACCAGAAGGGTAAGCCGGAAAACTGGGCGTAAAGAACCCTCCGGAACCATCAGGACACATAACCGTGTTCCAATCCGGCTCGCCCATGTGCTCACGGATATAATCGATGGGACGAAGGTAATTGTGGCGGTATTTTTCACTCCAGCACCTCACGCCCGCGTCCGAAATAGCCATGCTCACCTTTGCGTAGGCAGCAACCGTCTCCAACATATCGAGGCGTTCGATGGCAACGAGTTGGTTGGTGATGCTCAGCTGTCTTCCCGCAGGAGTGAAGGTGAGGATCGGGCAATCATCGCTCCAGAATTCACCAATCCAGTGTTCTTCGTGGCTTCCGCCAGCCTTGATGGAATTCACCAGGGTCATGACTTGCTCAGCCTCCTGGTACAGCTGCGAGCCACTGACCACACTGAAGACCGGCGGTGCTTCCACCACGTCTGTAGGCAGAGCTGCGAAAGTCATCGCTTTGCCCCAGTGCGGCAGCAGCGCCGGCGCATAATCCGGGTAGGTGGGTTTCCAGAGATGAGGCGCGACAGGCGGAACAAACTCAGGGTCGTTATTATTGAGGTAGCCTTCGTGGCCCCAGGTATCTGTTGCGGACCATTCGTAAATAGTTTCCGCGACGTAATTTCCGTACTCGACGGAACGGTAGAAAACTTCCGGCTCTCCGGACAGCTGGAGCTGCGCCCGAAGGTCACCACCAATATCCAGAATTTGAAACTGCTGCGCAGCGGGCGCCGTCGGGAACAAGTACTCGAAGCCTTTTTCGTAAGCTGCATTCACAACTACTTCCCAGTCGTACACTTCGGTAAAGTCCGGTTCGTCAATCTCAAGGCCATCAAAGTATCCCGAAAAACTCTGATAACGTCCTTCGCTGCCGTGAACGATGGCCTCGTAGGCCATCAGATTGATGAGCCCCATGCTCCTTGCCGAGACCGGTGGCCGGTAACCCGGGCTGTAGCGTTCTACTTCCAAAAAGAGTTGGTTCCAGATCAAAGGAACCCTGTGTGTGTGAAGTTCTTCGCAGCAGAACTTTGCTCCAAAACGACTTCGTCTTTCTGACAGGCACTAAGGGTCAGGGCCACAAAAAACAGAAAAATGTAATGCTTCTTCATGTGAATCAATTGGTGATTTGATTGAATATTATTTGCAATCTGCATCGATTACCTTCAGGTAATTTGCTTGTAATTCATGATAGACCTCTTTACCCTTTGTTCTTTTTATTTCGTCGAACAACGCCATCTTTTCATCCTCGATGCGCTGCTTTTCTTTTTTCATCGTTACCACTTTACTGGCCATTTCATCATCGTAGGCTTCTGTTTCGTCCAGCAATTGTTTAATCCCGCTACTCACCTCTTCAAAAGATTCGAACATCCTGATCAGGCTCGCATTTCTGACTTTCAACATATTTGCTTTCTCCGCTGCGGGCATACTCTCAGGAAGATTTTCTTCGAGAACCATATTGACTTTATCCCACTTTGCAGTGATGTCCTGTTTCATTGCCTTCAGATCGCAGAGCAATTCCTTTTCTTCATCAAACAATTGAATCAGTGCCATTTCGGCTTGAGCATCATTTCCGCATCCCATTGTCAGCAATAACAGCAAACCAGAAACGGAGGCTACGCATACAAATATAAACCTTTTGTAATCACCTGACACAATGGACCCTACGATATTTAAATTAAAGAGACGAATTTGTGTATTCATAATAACTACAGGGTGATTACACCCGATTTTAGAAGTTAAAAATATTCTTCTGTTAATCTGATATTTACACAGATAGTGTAAATATCTCCAGGCGAAACCGAACCAAATAAGTTCCGTGCTTCATCTGCTTAAAAGTACTGGCTAGAGCCAGGGCTGGCCACTCAGCTCCATTAAACCGATGTAAGCCTGAGTTTGCTCATATTCTGCCTGAGCGAGCCGGCGCTCAATGGCCAGGCGTTGAATGCGTACTTGCCGCAACTCAAACTGATTGATTACACCGCTACGGTATAGTTCGTCGGCCAGCGCGAAATTTTCTTCGGCCAGCATCAGGTTCTCCTGTTCTACCCTGGCCTGTTCAACGTAGTATTCGTACTGTTGGTAATTCAGGTACATTTCATTTTTCGTGGAGAGCGAAGCCTGGTCGTAGCCCAACCGGGCGACGGTGGCGCTAAATTTCGCCACCTCAATGTTTCTGTTTACGCGGTTACCGTCAAAAATATTCAGACTTGCGGACAGGCCGATAAAAGGGCTGAATGACCGGTTACTCGTCAGGAAGCCAGAGTTCGAGCTGAGGTAGCTGAAGTTGTATCCTGAACTCAGGTCGAGCGTAGGCTTACGTTCTGCTTCGGCGAGGGCGATCTCTCTTTCGGCGATGGCGACCTCCTTGGCGGAATACTGCAGATCAGGGTTTGACGCGAGAGCCAGTTCTGTCCATTGTTCGTAAGCCAACATCCCCTCCGGCATCAGGAAAGAGGTATCGACCGTTACCGGCATGGTAGATTCTCGGTTAAGGTCCCGGTTCAGTGAACCCGCCACGATATCATACTGCAAAAGTGCCAGGTTACGGGAATTGATTAACTCGTTGAGATCGGTCTTTGCCTGGAGTACATCGAGGCGGGTAGCAGATCCGATGGTCAGCTTAGCTTCGGTCAGTTCAAGTAAGTCCGTCAGGTAATTGAGATCCTCTTCAAGAATAGAAATCAATCGTGCCTGAAGGACGAGTTCCTGATACGCGCGGGAAATGTCGGCGGTAAGCTGCAGTGCTTCTCGGTTCCGGGCCAGAACGGCCAACTCGAATTCGTCCTGGAGCTGATCTTTCCGCAGAAACATCGCCTTACCGTCGTACAACGTCCAGTCTGCCTGAATGCTGGCGTTTAGTCTTTTATCAACCCCACCGGTAATCACGTTTTCCCGCCCGTCGAGGAACGTCTGGGTTGCATTATCCAGGCTAAAGGTTCCACCTCCGGCGGCAGTGATGGAGGGGAGCATTCCCGCAGCCCCTGCTCCGGTATTGGCTTTAGCCGATAGCGCAAGCGCGTCCGCGGTCATGAGGCCGAGGTTTTCTCTCAGGCCAATTTCCACGGCTTCTTCCAGGCTGAGGTACTGAGCACCGAGTATTGTTGGCAACAAACCGAGGCAAGCTGCGAGAAGCAGCCGTGAGACAATGGTCAGACGTCTGAATTTTAATATCATTACGCTTGGCTTTCTCCCACTTTTTTACGGGAAATCAATAAATACATAGAAGGGATCAGGTACAGGGTGAGCAACAGCGAGAACATCAACCCACCAATGATGGCAACCCCCATAGGAATCCTCGATGTCGACGCGGAACCCAAAGCGAGGGCAATCGGTAGTGTTCCCAGCACCGTTGCCAGTGAGGTCATCAGGATGGGCCGCAAACGGGAAGCCGATGCACTCAGGATCGCCTCTCTTTTTGAGGTGGCGGTCTCTAGCTGCTGGTTGGCGAATTCAACGATCAGGATGCCGTTTTTGGTTACGATACCGATAAGAACAATGATTCCAATCTGAGAGAAAATATTCAGGGTATTGCCCAACAGGTGCAGGCTCAGCAACGCTCCCAGAATAGCAAGTGGTACCGTGACCATAATGATGATCGGGTCGACGTAAGATTCGAACTGAGCGGCCAGCGTCAGGAATACCAGCAATAAAGCCAGGCCGAAGGCAAAGAGCAGGCCACTGGAGCTTTCCTCTAATTCTTTCGAACTTCCGGAAAGAGAAGTGGAGAACGACTCGTCCAGCAGGTCATCGGCAATTTTGTCCATTTCCGAGATACCCATCCCAATGGTGTAACCATCGTTCAGGCCGGCGTTGATTGTAGCAGACACGTAGCGGTTGTAACGGAACAACTGTGGTGGAGAGGAAGTCTCTTCCAGGTTAACCACTTCCGAAAGTTTCACCAGCCGGCCATTGTCGGCACGGACATTAGACGTGGTCAGGTCAAGCGGTTCATCCCGGAACAGCCGTCCGGCCTCACCGATGACTTCGTACTGTTTACCGTCACGAATGAAATAACCGTAGCGCTGCCCCGCAAAGAAGAGTTGCAGGGTACTGGCAACGTCGAGCACGGAAACTCCAAGCGTCCGTGCTTTTTCGCGATCGATCGTAACCGTTAACTCCGGTTTCGTGAACTTGAGGTTTATGTCCACTACGCTGAAGGCGGGGTTATCCTCAGCTTTGCTGAGGAAATCCGGGAGTACTTCTTTAAGCTTTTCCAGCGTGGGTGCTTGTAGTACGTACTGTACCGGAAGGGCTCCACGAGACCTGGTGACCTCAATGGTTTGAGCCTGAACGGCAAACGCGCGGGCAAAGTTTTTCTCGGCCAGCAAGGGTGCTACACTGCTGACGATTTCCTGCTGCGAACGCTCCCGCTCTCCCGGACTCGTCAGGTTCGTGAATACAAACCCGGAGTTTACGGAAGTGGAAGACCCGAAGCCGGGGGAAGTAACGGAAATGTAAGCTCTGATTTCCGGAATAGTATCCAGAATATTGAGCAATTCCAGCATGTACTCATCCATTAATTCATAGCTGGTTCCCTCAGGTGCGGTGGCAATTACCCGGAAAGCTCCCTTGTCTTCCATCGGTGCGAGCTCAGACGGGATGGCCATGGCTACGAAGTAAATCCCCACGAAGGCAGCAACGATGACCAACGGAGAAATCCACTTCACCCGCAGGTAGGAAGCAAGACTGGATCGGTAGATGCTGGTCATCCCCACAAAGAACCGTTCCGTGACGCGGTAAAAAGCGTTGTGCTTTTCCCTTTTCTTCAGCATCCGCGAAGAAAGCATCGGAGTCAGCGTCAGGGAGACAAAAGTGGATATTACAATGGCCCCGCCCACCACAAAGCCAAACTCCCGGAAGAGCCTTCCCGATAAACCGGAAAGGAAAATCACCGGCATAAACACCGCAATCAACGTAACGGAAGTAGCTATAATCGCAAAGAAAATCTCCTTGGCTCCTTCGTGTGCGGCAGCCATCGGTTCCATTCCTTCTTCAATCTTCTGGTAAATATTTTCCAGCATTACGATGGCATCGTCTACCACCAATCCTGTGGAAAGTACGATACCAAGCAGGGTGAGAATATTGATCGAATAATCCATCACGTACAGGACGAAGAAGGCGCCCAACAGGGAAATCGGCATCACGAGAACCGGAATGAGCGTTGTCCGCCAATCCCGCAGGAAGGCGAAAATCACCAATACTACCAGACCAAAAGCGATGAAAATGGTGTTCTGAACTTCGTCGATCGCAGCTCTGATGGGTTCTGTATTGTCGAATGCATATCCAACCCTGATGTCCTCTGGCAACTCTTTTTCAATCCGGGCGACCCTCTCGTAGATGTCATCGGCGATTTCAATATAGTTGGCACCTGGCTGCGGGGTGATCGCAACTCCAACCATGGGGATGATTCCCTTGCCCCGCAATACCGTTCTTTTGTTCTGTGCTTCGATCTTCGCAACCCCGACGTCTTTGAGCCGAATGATTGTTCCTTCCCGTTCGGTGATGATCAGATCGTTGAACTGCTCCTCGGTTTCCAACCGGCCGTATGTTCTGATGGTCAGTTCCTGGCGGTAACCTTCAATTTTACCGGTCGGCAACTCTACATTTTCCCGGCTCAGTGCGTCGCGTATATCTGTGGGTGCGATCTCCAGCGCAGCCATTTTACCGGGGTCCAGGTTCAACCGCATCGAATACACTTTCGAACCCCATATTCTGATGCTTGCAATTCCCTTCACGGTCTGCAGCCTTTCCTTAAAAAGCTTATCGGCCATATCCGTAAGGTCGAGCAACGATCGGTTATTAGACTGAAGGGTCAGCGCCATAATGGTTGTTGCATCCGCATCCGCTTTATTTACGATGGGAGGTTCCACATCCGGAGGTAAAGACCTGATGGCGCGGGAGACCCGGTCACGCACGTCGTTAGCGGCTGCTTCGAGGTCAACGTCCAGTTCAAACTCCACAGTTACCGTAGAGCGGCCGTCGGAGCTCACCGAAGAGATTGTACGGATTCCGGAGATACCGTTGATGTTTTCCTCGAGAGGCTCCGTAATCTGCGATTCCATCACGTCTGCATTCGCTCCCGGGTAGTTGGCGACGACAGAAATAATGGGCGGATCTACAGAAGGGTATTCCCGGACTCCCAGGTAAGTGAAACCGATGAAGCCAAAAATGATCACAACGATCGATAAGACGGAGGAAAGTACCGGCCTTTCGATATTAAGGGAAGAAAGATTCATCAACGGGCTTCTTTTAGTTTGGCTTTAACCTGCATTCCGTCCGTAGCCCCCAGAATTCCGGTGACCAGTACAGAATCTCGTTCGGTGATACCGCCAAGAATTTGAACTGAAGTAGAAGTACGCATCCCGACTTCAACCGGCCGGGATTTCACCAGTCCGTTTTCGACCACCAGTACTTTCTGCCCTTCCAAAACCGGAATAATGGCTTCAGCCGGGATGAGCAATGAACCGCCTTTACTCTGGAGGCTGTACTGGACTTCGGCGTAACCGCCGGGCAAAAACAGGTTCTTTTTGTTCGACAAACGACACCGCATCCGCAACGAGCGGTTTTGCTCGTCCAGCGTCGGTGACACCAGGTAAACTTCAGCCCGGAAGGTATCCTTACTGGCGGGGATGGTGAAGGTTATCTCATCTCCGGTGGTAACCGTACCTGCCTGCTTTTCGGGAATAAAAAACTCCAGTTTTATGGGGTCCAGGCGGTGTAATTCCGCCATTCCTGTGCCCGGAGACACATAGGCGCCCTCACTCAGCATTTTAACCCCTACCCTGCCGGAAAACGGGGCATAAACATTGGTTTTGGCAATCTGGGCATCCATCACCATGATGTCGGCAGCAATTACATCCGCAGCATTCTTCAGCCGGTCTACTTCCTCTGCCCTGATGGCCTGCAGGTCGCCCAGTTTCCGGGCTCGGGCGAGCTCAGATTTGGCGTAATCCAACTCTACTTCCAGTTTCTTTTTTTGCGCCTGAAGTTCCGCGTCGTTGATCTTGGCGAGCAACGCCCCTTTGGCTTTGTAAGCCCCTTCGGTGAAGTACAGTTTCTTGAGGTACCCCGAAGTCTCCGACGAGATCTGCACCTGATCTTCCGCTACAAAAGTTCCCGTAGAAGTCGACTGTTGTTGCAGGTCAGAGACTTCTGGCAAGACAACTTCGGCAACCAGGGTTGCCGGGCCCTTTTTCTCCGGTGCCGCAGTTTTGGCATCCTCGCTGCCGCAGGAAACCACTGCCAGCAGCCCCGCATACATCATCAGTAAACAAACTATTCTGGTAGTCATTGGATGTCGTTTTTAATAGCATCATTCAGTAGATCAACTGACGGCAAAGCGCTGGAACAAGGTTTTCTTCCGGGATGTTTAAGCCAAAAAACTGAAGGCCGGAATTTTCGCCGTGTATCGCTGACATTTTGGAGTCGCGCCAAGGTATTCAACTTATTGGCTTTGTACCGTAGTGCTAAAAAAAATAACAACACGTTTGCAATATGACCACCACAACGTCAGCAAATCCTGCTTGATATTACCTGTCTGAACAGGCATTGCTGACCCGGAAGCTGCAGGTTCCTGTTCGAACATCTTGCTTCAGGAGGCGCAAACGCAGGTGCAAAGAAAGGTTACGTCAAAACCACATTAACCATCCAACAATACGTACACTTGCCTGTCCTTACGCCCCGGCTAAGTAACTTTTACCTCCCACAACGCTCCAATGGGAGTGATTACAGGGTGCCATTCATCCGTCGGTTACGGGCGATCAAACGGTGACGTGAGTCATAAACGTCTTCCACTTAGGCGGTTTTGACGGTGTAAATGCGGGGCTAAAATTTACCGGTCTCTGCTGCACACTCATGCAACTTTCACCTTAGGATTTGTTGTGATGCCTCCGCCGCCGGAGCGGCAATAATTACATCTGTTCTTTCAGCCATCCTTCAGTAAAACCTCTAATTAAATTCCGACATGGAAGACAATCTGACTTTTGCAATAACTGTGTTCACAGGCTTCTTTGCCATCACTAATCCTATATCAAACATGACGATCTTCTTATCGCTCACCGAAGGCGCAGATAAGGAGACCAAGCGAAGCATCAATAAAAGAGCGAACATAACCGCTTTCATGATCGTGGCCATCTTCGTTCTGCTGGGGAAATTCATCTTCGAGATGTTTGACCTCAGTGTGCCTGCATTCAAAATAGCCGGAGGCATTCTCGTGTTTTTCATTGGCTTCGAAATGCTTCAGTCTAAAAAGTCCAATGTTAAAAACCTGAAAAATGTGAACGTCGACGAGAACATAGCTTTTTCCCCATTGGCCATCCCAATCCTGGCCGGACCAGGCACCATTGTTACGGCCATGAACTACGTCTCTGATCCGACCTTCCTGAAAATCTGTATTGTTATCTGTATTTTTGGTCTCTTGTCTCTGACTACCTACTTCACGTTCCGCCTAAGCGATTTTGTAGTAAAGACCCTGGGGACCAACGTCATTTCGGTAATCGGTAAGGTGATGGGTCTCATCATTGCTATTATCGGTACGGGAATGGTAATTGCCGGAATAAAGATCGCTTTCGATCTCTCAAGCTAAAGCAACCACCGCGCCTCTCTCCCCCTACAGGAAGTTTAGCTCCTTCCCCTAATTCTATCGTAAACCAGCCTGCTGATGAAAAGAATATTAATCCTGTTTGCACACCCGAAATTCGAACAGTCGCGGGCAAACAGAATGCTCGTAAACAAAATCCAGGGGGATAGCACGTTGACCTTCCACGATTTGTACGAACGGTACCCCCATTTTCACATCGACGTGAATTTCGAAAAAGAACTCCTGCTCGAGCATGACGTAGTAATCTGGCATCACCCGTTGTACTGGTACAGTTGCCCGCCGCTCATGAAACAGTGGATAGACATGGTACTGGAATACGGCTGGGCTTACGGCCCCGGAGGCGATGCACTACAGTCTAAAAAGTGCCTTCAGGTCATCACCACCGGCGGCACCAAAAAAGTGTACTGTTCCGAAGGGAAAAACGTTTACTCTGTCAACCAGTTCCTGCGCCCCTTCGAGCAAACCGCCCGACTCTGCGGCATGCAATACCTCCCTCCTTACGCCGTAATGGGAACCCATAGCCTCTCCGAAATCGAACTGGAATCTCACGCCGATCAGTACCTGCAAATCATAGATTGCCTGAAAAACGGTCAGCCCGTAGCCAACCTGAGCGAATGTGTCTTTCAGGACGATATCCCCCAGTTTAACTCCAATACTTTATCATGACCGGCAGCATACTTTTCGAAGCAATCGTTTTCCTCGCCGGCGCCGTCATCTGCGTTCCTCTCGCCAAGCGATTCGGCCTCAGTTCCGTGCTCGGTTACCTGATTGCGGGGATCGTGATAGGGCCATTCCTCTTAGGCTTCGTCGGGGAAGAAGGTGAAAACATCATGCACTTCGCAGAATTCGGAGTAGTCATGATGCTGTTCCTAATCGGACTCGAGATCGAGCCTAAGAACTTCTGGCAGATGCGAAAAACGATCGTAGGAATGGGCGGAGCCCAGGTCGGCGGAACCATGCTGGTCTCTTTTCTTCTGTTTCAGTTATTTGATTTCGACTGGACGGTCTCTCTGACTTTTTCCATGGCTGTTGCCCTGTCATCCACCGCAATAACGCTGCAAAGCCTCAAAGAGAATGGTCAGTTCAATACGACCTACGGTGCATCGTCTTTCTCGATACTACTGTTTCAGGACATTATCGTTATTCTGATGCTCGGTATGCTTCCCCTGCTGGCCGATACTGACAGCAATACTGTTACCGACGACCATGGCACGGCTTCCAGTTTGCTCGACAACCTTCCTATGGGCTTCCAAACCCTGGCCATCGTTGCCTCAGTGATCATTGTAGTTCTGGCTGGCCGGTACCTGTTCGTTCCTATGCTGAGAGGAGTAGCTAACACCAGAGTCAGAGAGCTCCTCACCGCATCTGCTTTGCTGATCGTACTGGGGATTGCCTTTCTGATGGAAATGGTGGGGCTGAGCCCTGCCCTGGGGGCTTTCCTTGGGGGTGTAGTACTGGCAAACAGCGAATTCAAACACGAGTTGGAGAGCACCCTGGAACCCTTCAAGGACCTGCTGCTCGGTCTCTTCTTCATGGCGGTAGGTGCTTCGATCAATTTCATCGTGATCAGCGAAAACCCCGTAATGGTAACCAGTCTCGTTATTGGGGTGATCGCCCTGAAAGCAATTGTACTGTACGCGGTCGCGGTAATCTTTAAACTGAAAATGGACCAGCGGCTGCTCCTTACCGTCGGCCTTGCCCAAATCGGTGAATTCGCCTTCGTGCTGCTTTCCTTTGCTTTTCAGATAAAAATCCTCGATAAGGTTCAGTTAGATCTCATGTCGGTAGTTACAGCAATTACGATGACCCTCACACCGGTACTTGCGATTGTAAACGAACGTTTCATCCTTCCCCACTTCGGGACCAAAGCCATAGACGACCGGCCGATGGACGAGATCGGAGAAGCAAACAAGGTAATTCTCGTAGGTTTTGGTCACTTCGGGAGCACCGTAGGCAGATTCCTCAGAGCGTACGGTGTTGAGCCTACCATTTTGGATTTCGACTCCAACCGTGTTGACCTCCTCCGGAAAATGGGCTTCAAAGTCTATTACGGTGACGCTACCAGGCTCGACTTGCTGAAATCAGCAGGAATTGAAAATGCGGATATCCTGATCAGTGCTGTAGACAGCCCTGAGATAACGTTCAACCTGGTTAAGGGTGTCAAAAAATATTACCCCAACGTAAAACTGATGGTTAGGGCAAAAAACCGCTACGACGCCTACGAATTACTGGACCTCGGCGTAGAAAACATCTACCGGGAGTCGCTCGACACCTCCGTCAAAATGGCAAGCGACGTTCTGGCACAAATGGGATTCAGAAGGTACACCATATCCCGACAGGCTGAAATCTTCAAAACCCAGGATGAAGAAAGTATGAGAAGACTTGCCGCGCTGCCCAACGACGGCGAATCCTACATATTCAAGGCCCGGGAAGAAATGGCCCAGCAGGAAAAGTTACTCGAAGAAGACCTCAAGCGCGGGCAGATCACCAACGATAACCACTGGGACAGCGAGCAAATGAGGATGATCATAGAATAAACACCCACCATTGCCGGGGGGCTCCGCCGGCGGATAAAGCGAAAAGCTGCCTTGCCCGGAAACAGCAACACAGCGGTTACTATACCTAAGTCAACCCCTACCGGATCAATCGAAAACCAAGGTGATTCAACCCGCTGTCGGCGGGAGTGAACTGGCGTTGTTTAAAGTCAAATCCGGTACAATAGCTGGTGCTGCACAGAAAAGAACCTCCCTTAATAACCGATTCCTGAGTGGCCGTTTTTTTGGTTGCGGTCCACTCCCACACGTTTCCGCTGATATCGTATAGCCCGTTCGCTGCCGGAGGAAAAGATTTCACCGGAGCAATTCCCGGAAAGCCATCCAGCACATTGTCTTCGTAGGGAAACGGTCCTTGCCACCAGTTACCGGGGTATTTGCCGTCTGGCACCATTTCCTCTCCCCAGGGGAAGCTGGGGTACTGCCCCCCCTGGCTGGCCGCCCAGATCCATTCTTCTTCGGTGGGTAACTTTTTACCGATCCAGTCGGCGTAAGCATTGACGTCGCGCAGCGAGAGCTGAGTAACGGGGTGGTCGGGGGCAGCAGGCATCGAGTCCGGCCCCAGCGGAAAGCGCCAGGTTGCACTGTCGACCGGCATCCAGCTGAGGCTGTCTTTATTGAACACCCCGGACCATCCGAAGTCTTCTGCTTCGGTAACGTACCCCGTTGCGTCCACGAATTTCGCGAACGCGGCCGTAGTTACTTCGGTAGCATCCATCAGGAAGCCGGGCTGATCTGCGCCGTCGCCTGCAATCCAAACCATTCCTTCGGGAACATCCGCCGGAGGCAGCTTTTTCACTGCTCCTTCGCAACCAGTTATTGTACCTGCGGCCGCGCCCAAAATGACGCACATCGTAACAAGCCTTATGCTGTATTTAATGATTTTCATAGCGCAAAGTTAGCAATTTGAGAAGTGCCGTTAAGCATCGAACGGCTACAACACTCAACCAAATCTACCCTAACATAAGCACTGCACCACAGCACAGAATCCAAAAACAAAAGACAAAAACGAAACCTGGCCGACAAACTATTTATTCTATAAAATCCGAATCATACCCAAGTTTTATTTGTCTAAATGACAAATTTCACTACATTAGCCCTTACAGGGCGTCAATCACGAAACATCCCAAATTATTTGGCGCAAATAAACCTAGCTTCTTCTCATATTATTACACATACTTTTTATGCTAAGATTTTTACTCCTGGCGGCCGCGTGCCTCCTATGGACTTCCACGTCCTTTGCCCAGAGCCAGCACTACTTTGTTGACCAACAGAAAGTGAACCTCGCTCCCACCACCACCCAATTCATCGTAACTGCCGACGAAAGCATAACCCTTCAAAGTGTCAAGGCCGACGACATCAAGAAATACGAAAGCTGGCCTTACAAACCATACGCCGTGCTGGAAACCACCCGTGCCATGACTACTGACGAAGTAGTGGCCAGCCTTGGTTTCGATACCGACGAAGTACAGGTGAGCACAGCCTTCTCACTCGACGACGGCTTTGTCATCTACCCCACCCGCAACATTGCCTTCAAAACAGGAGACAAGAACGACATCGTTGCTATCCAGCAAATTCTCGGCCAGTACGGCATCAAAAGCATCGAGAAAAAATACGGTACCTACCGCGTGGAGCTCAACGAATTAGCGCAGGTATTCGACGCCTCCAATGCACTGTACACCAGCGGATTAGTTGAATTCTCCCACCCTGATTTCTACGCTCCGATTCAACGCTTCCAGATCAACGATCCGCTTTTCGGAGAGCAATTCCAGATGCATAACACGGGGCAAACCATCGATGGCGTTTCGGGAGGAAACGACATCGACTGTAATGCACTCGAGGCCTGGGGCCTCACCCTGGGCTCCTCTTCCATCACCGTAGCGGTGATCGATGACGGACTCGAGGATCACGAAGACCTCGAAACCGCCAGCGGCGTTAGCCGCTATACCAATGGTTTCAGCCCGGTGAACAATGGCAACGGCGACGCCGTCAGTGGAAGTGCTCACGGTGTAAGTTGTGCCGGCTCTATTGCGGCGAGCCACAACAACATTGGTGTGCGCGGAGTAGCTCCCCTCGTCAATCTGATTTCCGTAAACATCTTCGTCGGCGGAGAGTCCAATCAGGACCTGGCCGACGCTATCAGCTGGGCCAAAAATAATGGCGCTGACGTGATGAGTAATTCCTGGGGTTTTGGTTCCTGTACATACAGCATTTCTGTGCTGAACAACGCACTTGCTGATGCTAACAGCAACGGACGGGGTGGACTTGGCTGTGTGATCACCTTTGCTTCCGGCAACGATTACCAGAGTTGTGTAAGCTACCCCGGTGACAATGTAAACGTAATCGGTGTTGGCGCAATTGCCAATACCGGTGCGAGATCAGCCTACTCTAACTATGGCCCGGCTCTCGACATCGTCGCACCTTCCAACAACGTCGGCGGCCCCGGCGCCGGAGTTCGGACTACCGACCGCATGGGATCCAACGGCTACAACGGTACTAACTATACCAACACCTTCGGTGGTACTTCTTCCGCCACACCGGTTGTTTCCGGAGTAGCTGCGCTGGTACTCGGGTTCAACCCCAACCTTACTTCTTCCGAAGTAAAATCCATCCTTTATTCCACAGCTACAGATATGGGAGCCAGCGGGTACGACACCCAATTCGGGAACGGACGAGTTAACGCTCTGGCGGCCATTCAGGCTGCCGGTGGCACCGGCGGTCCTACCTGTAGCGATGGCATTCAGAATGGTCAGGAAACCGGAGTTGACTGTGGTGGCCCTACCTGCCCGTCTTGTCCACCGGTTGGCTGTAACGGCACCGACGTAACGCTCAGCATCACCCTCGACAACTACCCTGAGGAAACCAGCTGGACGCTGACCAACGACGCAGGCGTCACCGTCGAATCTGGCGGAACCTACGGCAGCCAGGCCGACGGAAGCACGGTTACCATCGACCTCTGTCTGGTCGATGATTGTTACACCTTCACCATCCTCGATGCCTACGGCGACGGCATTTGCTGTAGCTACGGTAGTGGCTCTTACACCCTCTCCCAAGGCAGTACCGTTCTTGCTTCCGGCGGATCATTCGGCTCCAGCGAAGCAACCGATTTCTGTATCGGAGGCTCCCCAGCGGACACCGCTCCCCCAAGTACCCCAACCGGCGTTTCGGTGAGTAATGAGGCCGAGACCAGCGTACTGCTGAGCTGGAATGCTTCCAGCGACAATGTAGGCGTTACCGGCTACAACATTTTTGTAGACGGCGCGTCCGCAGGTTCAGTGAGCGGTACTTCAGCCACCATCAACGGCCTGACTGCGTGTACAACTTACAGCTTCAGCGTTTCAGCCTTTGATGCCGCGGGGAACACTTCCGGCACAGGATCAGCCACCGGCACCACCACCGGCTGCTCTTCCGGCGGTGGTGACCCCATTGATATTGACGGGGCTTATTTTGAATCCGGTCTCGACGGCTGGACCGACGGAGGTAGCGACTGTTTCCGCTACAGCGGCACACGTAGTTATGAGGGCACCCGCTCTATGCGTTTACGCGATAACAGTGGCGTGGCTTCATCGATGACTAAAGGTTTCAATCTCAGCGGACTGAACAACGTAGAAATCAGCTTCATCTTCTACCCTAACAGTATGGAGAACGGAGAAGATTTCTGGGTGCGTTACAACAGTGGTAGTGGCTGGCAAACAGTGGCTACTTACGCAGCGGGCTCCAGTTTCAGCAACGGTAGCTTCTACTCTGCCACCATCGTTCTTGATGCAGCGCAGTACAGCCTGAACGCCAACAGTCAGTTCCGCATCCAGTGTGATGCCAGTGCCAACGGCGATCAGGTCTACATCGACGCAGTAACAGTTCGTGGTAACGTAGCCACCACCACCAGCCCGGGCCAACTCGACCTTCAGCAACTCCCAACGGTCACTCTCTTTGACGAAGGTCCGGAAAGTGAGCAGGAGGTACGCATTGCTCCGAACCCGGCTGACGACATCATCATGGTTAGCGCAGACGAACCGATTCTTGAGGTAAGTGTACTGACCATCGACGGCAAGCAACTCATGGTTCGCACCTTCGAAGGGGTTGAGCAGGCTACCCTACGGGTAGACGATCTGCCTACCGGGCTGTACCTTATCAGCGTACTCACCAACGAAGAACGAAACGCCGAACGGGTCGTAATCCGCCGGTAAACACTGTTCCTGGTTTTTGATTTAAAGCAAACAGGCTGTCGCAGATATCTGCGACAGCCTGTTTGCATTTTACCATAAATGCCCCCCCGACTCACACTACTCCTGAACGGCGAGCTCGTTTACTGCCCCCCACATCCGGTCGAAGTCTGCATAACCCCTTGCGATAGCGTATAACTTGTCTCCATTACGGTAAATCACCGTTGGGTAACCGGTTACGCCCCACTGGCGGTTGGTTTGGAAGTCCGCCAGGGTTTCAGCCTTGATGGCGTCGCTGGCAAAGAGTTCCGAAAACCGCTTAAAGTCTAATCCCAACTCCTTACAAATCGGTTCGTAGAAACTGGTCTCCGCCGGATCCTGATTTTGTACATAGAAGTGGTGTTGGGTAAGTTCGAAGAAACGGCTTTCCGCCTCCGGCTTCATCTTACGGGCCGCTACAACCGCCCGACAGCTTGGCTCGGTATTGTACTGAAAGTGCTCGCGCTCGAACAGGTCGTATCCGAAAGGTTGTCCACTACGCTTCGTCACCTCTTCCCAGTGATGCTTGAGAAAACCCCTGAATTGTTCGTTCCACTCCTCCGAATCATCGGGCCGGAGGCCACCGAGGACGATGCGGTAGGAAATTCCGTTGGCCGCTGCTGCGCGCTCAAGGCGGTTCAACTCAGGTGAAATGCCCCAGCACCAGGAGCACATCGGGTCACCAACATAAATAATTTCCTGATCGTCGGAGAAGTTGATAGGGTTCGCGGTCTCCGCTACGGGGGCGGGAGTACAGAGTCCGGTTTCGGGATCGCAGAAAGCGCCGGCAGGTGCAGTCATTTTTTGAGCTTTTGCGGTCACTGTCAACAAAACAGTAACCAGAATTAGAAGGATGCGTTGCATGCTTCCCCCAACCCGTCAGAAACATCTTTAGTTGAAATGACTGTTGCAATTTGTTGGAATAGGGTCGTCTCGCGTCGTTTTATCGGACATC
The DNA here is from genome assembly GCF_008014675.1 of Neolewinella aurantiaca. GTDB lineage: Bacteria > Bacteroidota > Bacteroidia > Chitinophagales > Saprospiraceae > Neolewinella > Neolewinella aurantiaca. Next base: position 93,240 of record NZ_VOXD01000005.1, read on the forward strand.
TGCAAGTTCTGCCCAAAGGCGATGTCAATGAACGAAAAACCGGCTGACACTTTACCTCTGAGTTTGTGGTACAAGCCCTGAGCCAGCCCCAAACTAAAAATCCACGCCTTTGGCGTGGATTTAACGTCCGTAACGCGAGGAGAGGACAGTTCTCTTCCTCCGGAACGATAGTAATAAAACGCAAAAAGCCACCCCCGAAGGAGTGGCTCTTGTGCGGTCTGGACGGGACTCGAACCCGCGACCTCCGGCGTGACAGGCCGGCATTCTAACCAACTGAACTACCAGACCAGTAGTTCTTGCTTTTCAGGATGTTTACTGCGTTTCAGTAACCGTGTTCCCAAATGCTGCGCAAATATACATGCATCGCAACGACCCTTGCAAGTGTTTGGGCAAATTAAATAGATCGTTTTTGGGCTCTTTTTCCTTATCCACTTGATTATCAACGTGAAGGAGCAAAAACTTTTTTTCCTTATTCGAGCATAAATTTCACCGGGAGGTTAAAACGGACCCTAACCGGGCGTCCGCCCTGGATTCCCGGCCGGAACCGTTTTCCTTCATTATTGATCGCCAGAACCGCTTTTATAGCCGATTCCGTACAACCAGCGCCTACCTCCCGGGCGGGAGAGACGTCTGTAATCGTTCCATCTTTCTCTACAATGAAGGAAATGACAACCGTCCCCTGGATTCCGTTCTCGCGCGCCAGCGCGGGGTACCTGACCCGTGATTGCACAAAACTCAGCAGTGCGCGGTCAGAACAAGCCTTTCGTTCATCCCCGGACAAGGGAAAACATTCTTCTCCAAAAACCGGCATTCGCTCAGCAAACAGCAGTGGTCCTTCATCGACAGGAGGAGGTGGTGGCGGAAGAGGTGGCGGCGGAGGCGGGGCCGCAGGTGCAACGGGTGTTGGAGGAGCAAGGTCACGGAGGATCGGCTCATCGGCGGAGATATCCTGGCTTTCGAAAGTTTCCGGCTCGGATTCAGGTTCGGCGACCGTCTCAATCACCGGCGGGGGCGGCGGGGGCGGTGGCGGTGGCGGCGGATGATTGGTTGGGGGAATCACCTCGTTGATTTCCAGGTCCGGCTCAATCGTGTAGCCCGCTAACACTTCCTGCGGTTGAAACTCGGTGAAGTTGATGGTAATAATGCTTGCGGCGATGGCAAGACAAAGGGAGAGACCATGTAAAGGAGTCGTAAAGCGAAAGGCGGCGTTTTTAGGGCGCTTGCCTTCGGGGGTGTTTGAACGGAGCGCACGGCGGAGAATCAAAACCGTTAGCCCTGCCAGCAAGCATAAGCCACCCAGCCCCAGCAGCACAACTGTGCCACTGAAAATAAAGATCAGCATAATGGTAAAGTTGAGGAAAAACCTCAGTGGGTTTTCCCGGATGGAGAATTCACGGCCGGCCGGCTCGTCTGCTGACAAGATGCCAGCGTGGTGCTTTTTGGTGGTTGGTCCGGACTTTGCTGTTCAGGACATATTATTCAAAAGAACACTACTTTGCACCTGCGCTGCGGCGCCCGGATTAGCCGTATGTACATCTCCCTGGCTAAAGCCAGCATGTTATGCCTCGGTCTGCGTCGAAATACTGCTTTTGATCAAAGCGATGATTTCCTCCCGGTTGGGGAAGTGCTCCACCTTACTCAACAAACCCACTGCCTTCTGCAAGTTCATGTTACGTTCGGCATTTTCTGCTTTGCAGCGCTCAGCGATACTTTTCTGCTTTTCGTTGTCGGCAATAGCCTTTTCGATATGGCGGTAGAGGCTCGAGATATTATCCTTCAGGACGTAGCCATTGGCGCCCTGTAAAATTGCGGCGGCAGATTTCTCCTCACTGTTCAAGGTCCCGGTGAGAAAAATGAAGGGTAAATGAGCAAAGTGTTCTCTGACGTGCAACAGTGCCTGCAGGCCATTATAATCCGGCAGGTTGTAATCGGCAATCACCAAGTCATAGGTCGACCAACTCAGTTTTTCCAAAAACTCAGCTTCATCGGCCGCTCGGGTAAACATGGCGTTCGGGATTTCCCGTAGAAGGTGCCTTTTACAAAGTTCAAAATCGGCTTTCCTATCTTCAAGCACAAGGATTTTGAGTAAGCGATCCATCTTTTAAAATTTAACAGTGTTTTTGGATTCAACGTTTACAGGCCGGCAGGAGGTATGTCGTTTCGGCCGTAAACAGTTGCAATATATAGTTGAATTTGCAACTAAGTACAGAACCGATAATAGTATGCTGTTAATCGCTTTCTCTGACTATACACTTACGTATCGTTTTTATTTTCAACTTAAAGATGGCGTGCCATCCTGGCCGAAAGTTTTCGGCGTGGTAAGATTCCGTTTATGTGGTCAACGACTTCGTGGTCTCTGAGCATAATTATGGAAGGAATCTGGTTGATCCCAAAAGAGAGTGAGAGGTCCTTATTGGACTCAACATCTACCCAATACACCTGAACCCCAGGCATTTCGATCAAAATCTTATCGATAAATCCTTTAAGAATAGCTACACCTCCGGCCCAGTCTGCTTTAAACACAACTAAGACTAACTGTTGGTCACTCTGATTGAGCCATAGATTTAAAGAAGAATCGCTCAAGGATTTATGTTCAGATAGATGGGACACTGGGGGGAAATGATGTGGCTATAATGCGGCCTTAATTACGCAACGGAGTATTTGGAGACAATGTTTGGTCTTTGGGGTGAAAATCCTTGACTAAGTGCTCTCGGAGAGCTTTCCGGACAGAACTTCGGCGCTTGAAAGTACGCCTGTACCATCGAAATTATCGGCTTTATCATTCATAGGCCTTGAGGTAATCGATTTTTTTGATGTCGAGTTTTCTCATCTTCGAGACAAGAGTCCGGTCGTTGAGGCCAAGGATCACACCTGCTCCGTTCGGCCCTGTAACCCGGCCTTCGGTCATGATGAGCGCGTTGATGATGTGCTGGCGCTGCATTTCCTCGAACTGCAGGAACGGAGCTTCGCCCTTCACTGTTTTTTCCTGTTGAACATTCAGCGGAATCGACAGGGTTTCGGAATTACAAAGCACGACCGCCCGTTCTACCAGGTTTTCGAGTTCCCTGATGTTGCCGGGGAAAGAGTATTTCTTGAGTTTTGCCAGATCGGAACTGTTGATCTTGGTCACCTTCTTATTCTGCCGCTTGGCGAACTTTCTGGTGAAGTGTTCCACCAGGACAGGAATATCCTCGGGGCGTTCCCGCAGGGCCATGTTCTCGATCGGAAAGACGTTGAGCCGGTAGTACAGGTCTGCCCGGAAGCTTCCTTGCCGGACCATTTCCTGCAGGTTCCGGTTCGTCGCGGCCACCAACCTTACGTCTACGTTTAGGGTTTCGGTACCTCCCAATCGCTCGAACTCACCTTCCTGAAGAGCACGGAGTAATTTAGACTGGAGATCTAGAGGGAGCTCGCCAATTTCGTCGAGGAACAGGGTTCCGCCGTCGGCCATTTCAAAACGGCCTCTTTTGCGCCCCACGGCTCCGGTGTAAGCTCCTTTTTCGTGTCCGAACAACTCGCTCTCGATCAGATTTTCGGGCAAAGCGGCGCAGTTCACTTTGATCAGGGCCTGATCTGACCGCTCACTCAGCTGGTGGATCGCACGTGCGAGTAACTCTTTTCCCGTTCCGGTCTCTCCCGTAATGAGAACGGTTGTATCTACGTCTGCGACCTGGCCAATCTGGTGCAACACCTTTTTGTACTTGGGGCTGACGGTAATGATGTTGTTTACGTTATAACCTGATCCTACTTCTTCGCGCAGGGTTACGTTTTCATCCTCGAGGTTATCTTTTAACCTTCTGATTTCTTCATAGGCTGTTTCGAGGCTTTGTTCCCGTTCTCGCTGCCCGGTCATGTCCCGGCCTACCAGCATGAAAAAAGATTGGTTATTATCTGTTATCCGGCTCACGTTGAGGTTTATCGTGAGTTCTTCGCCGGAGTTCGAAATGACATCGATGTTTAGTGTCTGCTCTTCGAAAATACTTTTTTGGTCCAGCTGCGGAAACACCTTCGAGTATTTAGCCCCGATGATGTCTTCTCGTTTACGACCAATGAGGTCGAGGAGCGTACCGTTGATGTAATTGATGCGCAAGTCGACGTTCAGCCAGAGGATACAATCAGCAGCAGAATCGAGCGCCTCGGCCGACAACTTCAACTGTATATCGCGCTCGCGCTTGGCCGTCATGTCCTGCAGGTAAATACAGCTGTACACTTCTCCTCCGTAGGTGAGGTTACTGATTCTGATTTTTACCGCCAGTTTTTTGCCTGACATCAGCTTTAGCTCCATTTCCCCGGTCAGGGTTTCTCCAGATTCAAGCCGGGCTTTCGCTTCCTGACGGATATGCTCATCGGGCAAGTCCAAGAACATGCTGATGTGTTTGCCTTCGATATCGCTCAAATCCGCTCCGGTTCTTTCCAGGAAGGTTTCGTTGACGAAGTGAATGGTTCCGTCCTCCTTCAGCCACAGGATAAGTTCCTTGGAGTGGTCCAGGGTGAATTCCAGAATGGCCTGCCTGCGGCGGGCGATCTCAAGCTCTGTGATGTTACGACAAAAGCCGACGGTGTACTCTTCTTTCCCAAACCGGAGGTAAGTAATACTGGCATCCAGCAAATAGTGGTTCCCTTCTTTATCGACGACTTCCCAGATAGACTGATCGGCGCGTTCGCTGCGCATTTTCTCCCACCAGGCTTCGACTCTTTCACCTTTAAAGCCGATGGTATACGCCCCGGCGTGCATTTTTTGCAGCTCTTCGCGGGTATAGCCTAGCAGGTCACTGGCTGCCTGATTGGCGTAGGGTACCGTACCGTCCGGCCGGGTCCAGAAAATGAGGTCTTTTGCCTGGTCGATACTGAAGGCAGCGAGCTCTCCGGAGATGGAGTCAACGTGGTCCGTCGCAATCAGGTCGTTTTCCTGGCGAATCATGCCAAAAAGCCTGGTAACGTGCAGGGCATTACCAGACGACTGAGCGAAAAACCGGAGGTTCATAGTGCCTCTGCTTCCGGTAAAATGCAGGAGTTGATCGAATGCGCCGGCTTCATCAAGCAGTTCTTTCACCTGTGGGCGAATCCGGTCCCAGTCTGATGGCAGTATTCTCTCCTGAAGCTGGTAAGCTACTTCCCGGGCCGATTTACTTTCGTCCAGGCCTGCCAGTTCCCTCAGATACGGAGACATATAGAGGACATCATCTACCCGGTTGTACATCCAGAAGCCGACGTTTCCATCATTGCTCATCAACTCCAGATCCGCTTCGTCGATTCCTTCGGCGAGCAGATTATGGAGGTAGATAAGGGTTAGCCCCTCTCCTGTGCGCACCATTTCCACTTCAACCGGGCGCAGCAGCTCATCGGAAGTGACGAGGTCTGTGTTATAAACGAAACTGCCTTTATCCTCCAGTTCACGGAGGCGTTTTTTCCAGATGATTTGGTTCAGTTGCCCGTCGAGGCCCGACCAGAACTGGCCTTCGAGCTCTTCTGGCTCCATCTTGAACAGTCGCGCAGCTGCCGGATTAAGGGCAATTACTCTGCTGCTGTCCTCAATCAAGAGCATCGGGACGGACAGCTGGCTAAACAAGCCATTAAAATCTAAAGCAACTGTTTGTTTCTCCACTAGGGGGCTTAAAGAATTATCGTACCTGTGGCAAGGTAACGCAAATGTATGGAAATATGCAGCGTGCTTCCCGCTTGAACAAATAAGCAGCTAAACACGTAAATTTAAACAATCAATAGCTTTGCGGGGTACACCCAGCTGTAAAATCTGCGTTAACCACAAATAAACTACCTTGCAATATGCGCTGGTTTCTCTACTTCCTCCTCTTCCCTTTGTTCTTACTTACTCAGTCACAGGTAAGTATCTCGGCGCAAAAGGTCCTGGCACCACAGCCGGTTTCGCTGATTCCTGCTTCCGGTTACCCTTCTTACCCGGAATACATAGCGATAATGGAAGGCCTCGCAAAGCGCTATCCAGACAAATGCGCGTTGGAGATATGGGGAACATTACCTTCTGGCCGTCAAATTTTAACATTACATTTAACCAAAGAAATTGATAGTCCGATGGCGCGGCCGCAGGTGCTGTGTTCCGCTACCATGCATGGCGATGAGACGGCGGGCTACTGGTTGCTGCTCCAGCTGGCCGAGCAACTACTGATGAACAACCCCGGTAACGTTCTTGAAGACCTCGACATTTTCATCAATCCGCTGGCAAACCCCGACGGAGCCTACCGCCGCGGCAACGAAAGCCTCCGCGGCGCCAGCCGCGGCAATGCCGCCAACGTTGACCTGAACCGCAATTACCCTGACCCCGACGACGGCCCCCACCCCGATGGCTTCGACTATCAGCCGGAAACCCGAATATTCATGCAAGCCGCCCGGGAACACAGCTTTGACCTTGCCATCAACCTGCACGGAGGAGCGGAGGTATTCAATTATCCCTGGGATACTTACCGCGAGCGCCACCCCGACACGGAATGGTGGAGCCGCATCAGCCGCGATTTTGCCAGCAGGGCCCAGACCGCCAGTGGCCGTAGCGGGTACTTCAACGACCGCCACAACGGAGTTACAAATGGTCATGACTGGTACCCCATCGCCGGCTCCCGGCAGGATTACATGAACTACTACCATCGTTGCCGCGAAGCCACCCTGGAGGTAAGCGACCGCAAACACTTCCCACCCGATGACCTGCCCCAGCTCTGGGACTGGATTTCGCCAGGCCTCCTGGGCTTCATCAATGAGGCACGCCTGGGCCTCCACGGCGTAGTAACCGACCGGGAAACCGGCAACCCGATTGCAGCTCAGCTGACTGTTCCTGGTCATGACCGGTCAAACTCCGACGTCTTCGCCGATGGGGCCTACGGCAACTTCCACCGCTACCTGGCCGAAGGCGACTATCAAGTGCTTTTCTCGGCTCCCGGCTTTGTACCACAGTGGCGAAACGTTACCATCCGTAATGGCCGGCGGACAAATATTGAGGTGAAGATGGAACGCCTGGAAGCCACCAGAAAATAACCTCGTTGCTAAGGCCGAAGAGCAGTCCCTCCGAAACCCCTCTTTGCACCTGCGGCCGCGCCTCAGTCTCTCTCAATTCAGAAGTAAAGATGGCAAGGACGAAGCTCATCACTGCCCTCAGCCGCCAACGATGGGCTGAATTAAAGCGCCCATCAATCAACCAATTGCCTGCTCAAGGCATTCGCCTTACATTCGCACCAACCAAATAACCACCAATGTCTAACGCCATTTTCAATATAGCCGTGCCCTACAATGAGCCCGTGCTGAGTTACGCCCCGGGAAGCCCGGAAAAGAAGGCCCTGCTGGCCGCCATCCATAAAGCCAAATCGAAACAATCTGAACTGCCCGCTTTCATTAACGGAAAGCGCGTGCTCGACGGAGAAAAAGTCAGCGTTCATCCGCCCCACGAACACGCCCATACCCTTGGCCACTTTTACCGGGGCACAAAGGAGCACGTTCACCAGGCTATTGACGCAGCCCTGGCGGCCAAGCAAAGCTGGGCCGACACGCCATGGCACGAACGTGCCGCTGTTTTCCTGCGTGCAGCCGACCTGCTGGCCGGCCCTTATCGTGCCCGTATGAACGCCGCCACGATGCTCGCTCAAAGCAAGAATGCTTACCAGGCAGAGATCGACGCCGTTGCTGAGATGTGTGATTTCTTCCGCTTCAACGCATACTTCCTGCAGGAAATCTACCGCGAGCAACCTCTCATTAGCCCTGCTACCATCTGGAACAAGCTGGAGTATCGTCCGCTGGAAGGCTTTATTCTCGCCATTACGCCGTTCAACTTCACCAGTATTGCGGCCAACCTGCCCGCCGCTCCTGCGATGTGCGGCAACACCGTTGTCTGGAAACCAGCCGAAACTCAGATTTACAGTGCCGTCGTGATTATGGAACTGTTCGAAGAGGCTGGCCTTCCCCCCGGAGTTATCAACCTCATCTACACCGATGGCCCCGAAGTGGGAGACATCGTATTTAAGCACCGCGACTTTGCGGGTCTGCACTTCACCGGCAGCACCGGCGTTTTCCAGCACCTTTGGAAAGAGATCGGGACGAACATCGACAAGTACCGCTCCTACCCCCGCGTGGTTGGGGAAACCGGCGGTAAAGACTTCATCATCGCCCACAAAGATTCCGACGCGGAGCAGGTCGCTGTCGCGATGTTGCGCGGCGCTTTCGAATTCCAGGGGCAGAAGTGCTCTGCAGCCAGCCGAGCGTACATCTCCGCCGGCCTCTGGCCGGCCGTCAAAGAACGCTTGCTTAAAGATATGAACACCCTGAAGATGGGTTCCGTCGAAGACTTCGGCAACTTCGTCAACGCCGTCATCGACGAGCGCTCGTTCGATAAGATCGCCAAGTACATCGACGGCGAAAAGAAAAATCCGGATGCCGAAATCATCGCAGGCGGAGGCTACGACAAATCTGAAGGCTACTTCATCGAGCCAACCGTGATCGTAACTAAAGACCCCCACTCCACTACCATGGAGGAGGAAATCTTCGGCCCTGTCCTTACCGTCTACGTCTTCGAAGACAACTGCTGGGAAGAAGCACTTCACCTCGTAGACACCACCAGCCCATACGCGCTGACCGGTGCCGTCTTCGCAACCGACCGCAACATCATCGACCACGCAACGAAGGCCTTGGCCAACTCTGCGGGTAATTTTTACGTGAACGACAAGCCCACCGGCGCAGTTGTTGGCCAGCAGCCCTTCGGCGGAGCCCGTGGCTCCGGTACAAACGATAAAGCAGGCTCGGCCCTCAACCTCACCCGCTGGATGTCGCCACGCCTGATCAAGGAGAACTTCAACGCTCCGCGTGATTACCGCTACCCTTTCCTGGGGGAGTAAGTTGTGACGTTGCCGAGTCCCTCGGTTATTTCCTTCAGAACAACGGCCCTATCCGGATTTTCCGGATGGGGCCGTTGTCGTTTCTAAACGTCGAAGAAAAAATATATGCGTCAGTAGCACCACAAACGGACCACATCAGGCAATTAAACAACAATACGAGGCCATTAACACGCATAATAATTCCGTCAATTGATTACATTACCGAAGAATTATGTTAAGACTTAAAGATCATGCCAACACCAACAAATGAAAATCAATCCATCCGGACTGCCTATTGGCGGGAGAACCTGACCTATTTAGTTGTTCTCCTTTTCGTGTGGTTCATCGTCAGCTATGGCTGCGGGATTCTGTTCGTTGACCAGCTCAACAACTTCAGAATTGGAGGAGCCAAGCTGGGTTTTTGGTTCGCGCAACAGGGGTCGATCTACGTCTTCGTGGGGCTCATCTTTATCTATGTCTGGCTAATGAACCGGCTGGACAAGAAGTACGGCTTCGAGGAGTGAGTTGGGGGGTGTTGGGGTCACTGAGTTGCTACCGCACGAGGCAGGCACAACAACGCCTGCCAAGCCTCCGACGCCTCCAACATGCGGCAGCAACTCACCAACTCAGTAACTCAACAACTCACCTTTTGATATCATGACCGTACAAACCTGGACTTTCCTTATCGTCGGCCTGACCTTCGCCCTCTACATTGCTATTGCCATTTGGGCCAGAGCGGGATCTACCCACGAATTCTACACTGCCGGCGGAGGCGTTCACCCCATAGCCAACGGCATGGCTACTGCGGCCGACTGGATGAGCGCGGCGAGCTTTATTTCCATGGCCGGCATTATCAGTTTTGCCGGTTACGATGGTTCTGTCTATCTGATGGGCTGGACCGGAGGCTACGTTTTACTGGCCCTCCTGCTTGCGCCCTATCTGCGAAAATTCGGCAAATTCACCGTTCCGGACTTCATCGGAGACCGTTACTACAGCAACACGGCCAGAACTGTGGCGGTCGTTTGTGCCATCGTGGTCAGTTTCACCTATGTTGCCGGTCAGATGCGCGGGGTAGGTCTGGTTTTCAGCAGGTTTCTTGAGGTGGAAATCAATACCGGCGTGTACATCGGAACGGCCATCGTGTTCTTCTACGCCATCATTGGCGGGATGAAGGGTATTACGTACACCCAGGTCGCACAATACTGCGTGCTCATCTTTGCGTTCATGGTTCCTGCGATCTTTATTTCGTTGAACATGACCGGTGAAATCATCCCTCAACTCGGTTTCATCGGAGAGATGAGCGACGGGAGCGGAATGAGCCTGCTGGACAAACTCGACGGATTGCACCGCGAACTGGGCTTCGAAGAATATACGAACGGTACCAAGTCGACGATTGATGTTTTCGCGATCACCTTCGCCCTCATGGCCGGCACGGCGGGTTTACCGCACGTAATTGTTCGTTTCTTCACGGTCCCGAAGGTGAAAGACGCCCGCATTTCGGCGGGCTGGGCGCTCCTGTTCATCGCCATCCTGTACACCACCGCTCCGGCGATTGCGGCCTTTGCCCGTACCAATCTGATCGACACGATGCACAACCAGCCTTACTCCGAAATGCCGGAGTGGTTCAAAAAGTGGGAAGAAACCGGCCTGATTGCCTTCACCGATAAAAACGCAGACGGCCTCATCACCTACGGTCCGGGAGCAATGACGGACGCCACGACCGCCAACGAAGTTTATATCGACAACGACATCATGGTGCTCGCCAACCCCGAAATTGCCGGCCTGCCCGACTGGGTGATCGCCCTGGTGGCAGCGGGTGCCCTGGCTGCGGCACTCTCTACCGCAGCGGGGCTGCTGCTCGTGATCTCTACGGCCATTTCGCGCGACCTGATGAGAATGCAGGTGAAGCCCGACATGAGCGAAAAAGAAGAATTGTGGTGGGCACGGGGCGGGGCCGCAGGTGCAGTGATCATTGCGGCATACTTCGGGATCAATCCTCCGGGTTTCGTTGCGGCGACGGTGGCACTTGCCTTCGGCCTTGCCGCGGCAAGTTTTTTCCCGGCCATTGTGCTTGGCATCTTCGATAAGCGGATGAACCGCGAAGGAGCCATCTCCGGAATGGTCATCGGCATACTGCTCATGTTTGGCTACATGGCCGTCTTCAAGCTCGGCTGGTTTGTTGATGAGGTTCCACCAAGCTCCAGCTGGTGGTTTGGCATCTCGCCCGAAGGCTTCGGGACGGTAGCGATGATGGTCAACCTCGTCGTAGCGGCCACCGTGAGCCGCATGACCTCGCCGCCACCGGCGGCGGTCCAATCCATTGTCGAAGACATCCGGATCCCGAAGGGGGCCGGAGCAGCAATAGACCACTAAACGAGAAACCATTTATTCCTGCTCTCGTAACCAGTCTGCTACTACGTCTTCCAACTCCCCGATGAGGTCTTCGTCCATGTACTTATACTCGTCGGGGATGTCGAGCACTTCGATATTGAGGTACTTTGTTTCGCCCGGAAAGCGTGAAAGAAGGTAGTGGTGGTGTTTCTTCTCCATCACGAACACAACGTCTGCCCACCTGAGCAACCCGCCGTTTACCCGAACCCGGGCTTTAGCGACCGTTCCGGCAGACCTGACGGAAATGTCATCACGTTTCCGGAAGATCGTTTCAGCGGTAAGGCTCCGCCACTGGTTACGGCTACAGATGAAAAGGAGGTTTTGCATAGGAACCGGAAAACGCTTTTCGGTCAGGAACAGTTCCTTAAACATTCATTGCACCTGCGGCCGCGCCTTTTAGCCTCTTTCCGAACCCCGTTGGCAACGTACTCTCGTTGCGCAACTTCCCCGAAGACGCTACTTTCCGTCTGGTTGACACCAACGGACGCATCCTTCGGCAGGGTGCATTGAAGCCGCAACTGGAAATATCCGATTTGCCCGCCGGAGCGTACCAGTTTACAGCTACCGGCCATAACTGGCAAGTGAACCAACGGGTAATCAAGGAGTAAGGTGTTGCAGTGGCTTCAGCGTTTAGTTGGGGCCACTCTAAATCATTGGCGGAATTGCAGGCGCGGACGCAGGTGCAAGGGAAGTTTTTTAAGAAGCAAAGAACGTCCTGGTACACTTACTCGTTCTCCACCAGACGAGCAAAATTCACCAACTGCTTTTTCCAGCTACTTCAAACCTCCTGAATGGACATCCTCCAACAAAAACTACAGTTACCCAACGGATCAACTTTAAGCAACCGGATCGCTAAGTCTGCCATGAGTGAAAACCTTTCGGACAAGGATCACCGGCCTTCCCCTACCCTGATCAGGGCCTACAAGGAATGGGCCCGGAGTGGTGCTGGCTTGCTGATGACGGGTAACGTGATGATTGATTCAGCAGCCATCGGGGAACCGAGGAACGTGGTCGTTGAAAACCGCGACAATTTCGAACTTCTCAAGCAATGGGCAGCAACCACCAGCGGTACCGATACCCAACTGTGGGTTCAGGTGAACCACCCCGGCCGCCAGGCGATGGAGCAGATCAACAGCGTTTTAAAGGCTCCTTCCGCCGTTGCTCTGAAGATGGGTGGCCGAAAAGACGCAACGGGTAAAATCCCCGAAGCCCTGACCGAAGCTGAGATTCTTGAGATCATCGATCGCTTTGGCACCACCTCACTCATCCTGAAAGAAGCCGGCTTTGCCGGAGTCCAGATTCACGGAGCGCATGGTTACCTCGTAAGCCAGTTCTTGTCTCCCAATGCGAACGTAAGAACCGACAAATGGGGCGGCAGTCCGGAAAACCGTTCCCGATTCGTCGTTGAAGTGTACCGAAAGATCAGAGCTATGGTAGGTGATGACTTTCCCATCGGGATCAAGCTCAATTCTGCTGACTTTCAAAAAGGCGGATTCTCCGAAGAAGAATCGATGGAGGTCGTCAAGATCCTTTCCCGTGAAGGCATCGACCTGATCGAGATCTCCGGTGGAACCTACGAAGCCCCCGCGATGATGGGGGCCCGTAAGGCCAGCACGGTAAAGCGCGAGGCGTACTTCATGGACTATATCGAAAAGGCCCGCAAGGTCACGGATACCCCCCTGATGCTGACCGGCGGGTTCCGAACCGCCGCAGTAATGCGGGATGCAGTTGCTTCAGACCAACTCGACGTCGTTGGCATCGCACGTCCCTTCACTATTTACCCGAACATTGGCAACGATATTTTCGAGGGGAATCGCGCGGAGTTCCCGACCGACACCACAAAAACAGGCGTCAAAGCCATCGATGGCTTCATGAATATCATCTGGTATGAAGCCCAGATCAAACGGATAGGCCAAGGAAAAGCACCTGCTCCGCAGCTGAGTGCCTGGACCGTCTTCCTGAAGTATTTCTGGTTGATCATCAAGCACAAAATTGGCATCTAACGCCTCTGACTGCCGCCGGGCAAAATATTTTTCTTCCGGAAATACAAAAGGGCACTACCAGATCAGCTGATCCGGTAGTGCCCTTATTTTCGAAGCAGGATTGATCCTTATTTGTATTCAGTTACAAACTCCTCTTTGGGGTTGCGCACTTTTTTCATGCTTGCCAACCAATCACCTTCTTTTGCCCGGTAGCCCAGGTAAAGCAGGGTAACACTTCTGAGTCCTTTTTCCCTGAGGCCAAGTGCCTCATCGACCAAAGCGGGGTCAAAGCCTTCGGCCGGAGTGGCATCAACTTTGAGCTCGGCAGCCTGGGCGATGGATAGCGCGAACCCGATGTAAGACTGGCGCGCGGTATGATCGAAATTCTCTTCAGCAGACTGATTGAGGTACATTTCCTTCAGCTTATCTGTGTAGCTGCTGAAGCGGCCCTGAGGCAGTCCTCTTTCCTCGGTCGTCCGGTCGTAGATAGCGTCGATGCGCTCTTCGGTATAACGATCCCAGGCCGCAAATACGAGTACGTGGGAGCAATCCACCATCACCTCAGGATTGAGCACCTTCGGAGCCAGTTTCTCTTTAATTTCCTGGTTGCTTACCACCAGAACCCGAAACTGCTGTAATCCGGAAGAAGTTGGTGCCAACCGGGCAGCCTCTACGATCTTGTCGACGTCTTCCTGGCTGACCTTCTTAGTGGGGTCGTAAGCCTTAGTGGCGTAACGCCACTGTAAATCATCTAATAATGCCATAATATTTTTATTTAGTGTTTGCGGAAGCAGAAGCCGGGTATTTATAAAACCCTTCGCCAGTGGCTACTCCTAACTTTCCTTTGTCGATATAATTTTCTTTCAGGTAATCAACAACCTGCTGCTTCAGCGGATCACCTGTTTTCTCCGCTGATATCTTGTAGATGTTATAGGCCGTCGTGATTCCAACTACGTCAAGAATCCTGAATGGCCCTGCGGGAGCACCGGTTCCCATTACCCACGTTTTGTCGACGGTTTCGATATCCGCTACGCCTCTGACCAGCAGGTCCAGCGCTGCGCCCAGGAAAGGAACCAGCAACGTGTTGATGATATAGCCGGGTTGTTCCTTGTGGAGAGGCAGAGCGACCATCCCGATAGATTTTGCGAACGCGACCAGTGTATCGAACACTTCGGCATCCGTTCCGGGGTGGCCCATGATTTCAGCCGTATTGTGCTTCCAGATTTCGTTGGCGAAGTGAAGCGCAGCGAACTGCGCCGGGCGGCCCGTTGAGTCAGCAAACTGGCTGGGCAGCATCGTCGATGAGTTCGTAGCGAAGATGGTCTTCGCGGGAGCTACGCCGGCCAATTTCTCGTAAAAACCAATCTTGATGGAAGGGTTCTCAGGGATCGATTCGATCAGCAGATCGGCATCAGCGACCGCTGTTGCCAGGTCAGCCGAAAGGCTCAGACGGTCAATGGCGTCATCTACCTCTTGTTGCGAGGCTTCAAGGTCTGCTTTGAATGCTTCTCCCAATTTCAGGAAGGTGGCTTTCGCCTTCTCCAGCACCTCATCGCTGATGTCGTAAACCGTAACAGCGTAGCCGTGGAATGCCGTCTGGAACGCAATCTGCGCTCCCAAAACCCCACTGCCCGCTATAGTTACATTCTTGATGTCCATGGATTTGGTTCTTAGTTGTTGGTTACGGATAATTCCACATCAATATTGCCGCGGGTGGCGTTGGAATAGGGGCATACCTGGTGGGCCTTTTCAACCAACTCCTGCGCTTGCTCCGTGCTTACACCCGGAACGTTTACGGCCAATACTGCAGCGAGTCCGAATCCGCCGTTGTCGGTTTTACCGATGCTTATTTTAGCATTTACGCTCGTTTCACCGGTTTCTACCTTGCTCTGTTTGATGACAAGATTGAGGGCACTGTCGAAGCAGGCAGCATAACCCGCTGCGAAGAGCATTTCGGGGTTTGCGTAGTCATCGTTCGCTCCGCCGAGAGCCTTTGGCATTCTGACTTCGAGGTCCAACACCCCGTTATCGCTTTTTACGTGGCCGTTACGGCCACCGGTTGCAGTTGCTTCTGCAGTGTACATCGCTTTCATAATATTGTTGTTTTACTGGTTTGCCACCCGTTGCGGCAGCGTTGATTTGATTATTTAGGGATTGTTCAGGAAGGACGAACCGCTTTTTCGACGGGTGCGTCTCCTGAGACAATTTCGAATGTTTCGTTGTGCATCACGTCATCATCAAGAACTTCGACCAGCGTTCTGGCAACGTCGGCCCGGGGGATGCTTCCCTGAGAATCCAACTTTTTCCTGAGGGTGATTTTCCCGCTACCGGACTCGTCCGTCAGGCTGCCCGGGCGGACGATAGTGTAGTTCAGGCCAGTAGCCCGCAGATGCTCATCGGCATTATGCTTTGCCTCCAGGTAATCCTGGAGTTCGTCGCTGGCCGAGGGGTTATCGGCCCCCATAGAACTGAGCATCACAAACTTTCGGCCTCCGGCTTTTTTGGTGGCGTCGGCCAGTTTCTTCGCTCCGTCCTGGTCTACGGCTTTTAGCTTCTTACCTTTCGATCCTGCAGCGAAAATCACTTTATCTGCGTTTTCGACGGCGTGGCTGAGGTCTTCCGTCAAATCTGCGAGAACGGTGTCTACCTGATCTTTCTCGAACCGGTCCTTTTGTTCTTGTTTACGGACCATAGCGATGGGGTTATAATTGGCTGAGTCTTTCAGTAACTGAACGATTTGTCTTCCGGTGGTTCCGTTGGCTCCGGCGATCAGTACATTTTGCTTATCGGCATTCATAATTGATGGTTTTAAATTGGTCTCTTAAAAAATGATTCGGCTGAGGAAGCAGTAAGTTTACGGCCTCCGCCTTCAGACCTATGACCGGCAGCAGTTATGGAATGTTCGTTCTGAAAAGTATCAATTCTCTTTCACCGGCCTGTCTGACAGCACCTTGATCCATTCATCGAGCTTTTCTTTGAGTTGGAGTACATCGGCCAATTTTATATTGTCGGCGACCAACCCATCGAGCAACTTTTGGGGGACAGACTGGGCTTCAACCTTCAACTGCTTCCCTTTTTCGGTGAGCTGAACGATAACGCTCCTTTCGTCCTCAGCAGACCGACGGCGACTCAGAAGTTCCAACTTTTCCATCCGTTTCAGTAAGGGAGAGAGCGTATTGGTGTTGAGAATCAACCGGTCAGTTATTTTGCTGACCGCCACCCCATCCTCTTCCCAGAGCACCAATAGCACCAGGTACTGCGGGTAAGTAAGCCCCAGCTTATCCAGAAAGGGTTTATAGGCTTTCGTGATCAGTCTCGAGGCCGAATAGATCGGAAAACAAACCTGATTTTCCAGCTTTAATTTTGCATCATCCATGGGTGAGTTGTTTTTCGTTATTGCGTGTCCGCCAGGCCTTCCATGCTCCGGAAGACCACAAAGCCCAAACGATAAGCACGGGTTGAAAGAACAGACGAATCAAACGGGCCCGGTCTGAATCCAAAGCACCAAAGGCATCCTTCCCGTCCATATACTGCGCTATGTTACCGGGAAATATGAGGACAAAAAATATCGCCAGAGCCCAACCGAAGTTGACCCTTTGGTTCTTCCAGAGTGCCAGCCCCAGTCCAAGCAGCATTTCTACGATACCAGACAAGATTACCACCAGGTCTTTACTCAGCGGTACCCAATCGGGTACTTGCGCCTGAAAGTCGACCCGGTTGAACGTCAGATGACTGAAGCCAGCATAGATCATAAATACCGCCAACAGGATGCGGAATACGTTTTGAACGATCGTTGTATCGACGTGAGGCTTCATAGTAAATTTAAATCGTGCAAGTTTATATCGTGAACGATACAAATAGTCAGAAGGTTCAGAAAATGATGGTTTTTATCTCCGATGCTGATGGCCAACCCGATAGACAATAATCCAAGAATTGAGGAATTTGGCAACTATCCTCTCATATCGTCCAACAATCTTCCCAAAACCGCTCTTTGCACCCGCGTTCCCGCAAAAAAATCAAAGACAAACCCTACATTGGTACCCGCAATTAAAGTTTAAAGATCCAAATCATGCTACCTACCCAAATCAGCTCTTTTGAGCATTACCAGTCAGAATACGCCCGCTCAGTCGAAAACCCCGAGGGCTTCTGGGCCGGAGAGGCGGAAACCTTCACCTGGCATAAAAAGTGGGACAACACCCTGACCTGGAACTTCGAAGGCCCTGAGGTGAAGTGGTTTGAAGGAGGCAAGTTGAACATCACCGAAAACTGCCTCGACCGGCACCTCGCGGAACGCGGCGACCAAACCGCCATCCTTTTCGAGCCCAACGAGGCTGGTGACCCGGCACGTCACTTCACTTACCGGCAGCTTCACTCCCACGTTTGTAAAGTGGCCAATGCCCTGCGCGAACTCGGCATCAACAAAGGAGACCGGGTCTGTTTTTATATGCCGATGGTGCCGGAGCTGGCTTTCTCGGTACTGGCCTGCGCCCGCATCGGCGCCATCCATTCCGTCGTCTTCGCCGGCTTCAGCGCCCAGGCGCTGGCGGACCGGGTGAACGACGCCGATTGCAAAATGATTATCTGCTCGGACTTCAATAAACGCGGTAGCAAAAACATTGCGGTTAAAGAGGTCGTCGACGAAGCGATGGCCATTGGCTGCCCCTCCGTCGAGACCGTTATGGTGCACAGAAATACTGGCGAAGACATCGGTTGGGACGAGAGCTACGACGTCTGGTACCACGAAAAAGTAGATGGTCAACCCGAGCAGTGCGAAGCCGAAGTGATGGACGCCGAAGACGTTCTTTTCATCCTCTATACTTCCGGATCGACGGGCAAGCCCAAGGGGGTTGTCCATACCTGCGGAGGCTACATGGTGTACGCTGCGTACAGCTTCCTCAACGTATTTCAGTACAAACCGGGAGACGTGTACTGGTGTACGGCCGATATCGGCTGGATCACCGGACACAGTTATATTCTGTACGGTCCGTTGTTGTGCGGCGCGACAACGATGATGTTTGAGGGCGTGCCGACCTACCCCGACGCCGGCCGGTTTTGGGAAATTTGTGCAAAGCACAAGGTGAACCAGTTTTACACCGCTCCAACCGCCATCAGAGCCCTGATGGCCAAAGGAGATCACTTCGTGGAGGGCCACGACCTGAGCAGCCTCAAGGTGATCGGATCGGTCGGGGAGCCCATTAATCTGGAGGCCTGGGAATGGTATAAAGAACACGTTGGCAAAGGCGAAGTCCCTATTGTGGACACCTGGTGGCAAACGGAAACCGGTGGAATCATGATTACCGGCGTTGGTGGCCACAGCCCCCAGAAAGCAACTTTTGCCGGGTATCCGTTGCCGGGCATTCAACCGTGCCTAGTCGATAAAAACACCCTGAAAGTAGAGACAGAAAATCCCGCTGCGGGCCTCCTTGCGGTCAAGTTTCCGTGGCCGGGCATTCTGCGTACGACCTGGGGCGACCACGTGCGCTGCAAGAACACCTATTTCAGCACCGTTCCGGGTATGTACTTTACCGGCGACGGAGCGCGGCGCGACGAGAATGGCATGTACCGGATCGTCGGCCGGGTCGACGACGTCATCAACGTGTCCGGTCACCGGATGGGGACTGCGGAGGTGGAAAATGCGATCGACGAGCATCCGCAAGTAGTGGAATCGGCCGTCGTTGGTTACCCGCACGACATCAAGGGGCAGGGCATTTACGCATACATCATTCTGGGCCCGGAGGCAGGTGCAAACGATGCTTTGAGAGCAGAGATCGTGGCGACGGTTCGCCAGGAGATCGGCCCCATCGCGAAGCCCGACAAGATCCAATTCGTCTCCGAACTGCCCAAAACCCGGTCGGGTAAAATCATGAGGAGGGTTCTGCGCAAGATCGCCGCCGGCGAAGGAGATTCTTTGGGGGATGTGTCTACCTTATTGAACCCTGAAGCCGTCCGGACTATTATTGAAGGTAGAGTTTAGAGGTACCGAGACGGTCCCCGTTCACCGACCCCGTTGCGCAACCGGTATCTTCTGTAAACGTTGCTGCTTTGCCTGCATTCTTACCTCCCGGAGAAAGCACAACTACCCTGAACGAGGGTTCAGGAGCTGTGCTCTGCTGAGTCCGCGCAGCAGAATACACGGTAAAGGGGTTTTGCTTCAAAACAAGATACTATGCTGAAAGTAAGCCTTCCCGTCGGAGACGACCTTCTTGAAATCCACCACAACATGTGGAATGGCAAGGATCAGGTATTCTGGAACGGAGAATCGGTAAGTCGTAAGAACCGCTTTTTTGGCAGCACGCATGTTTTTCGGGTAGCCAACAGCATTACTGGTCGGGAAGACGTGTTCCGGGTGAGGGTCGGGATGGGATTCAACGGTACAACTTACAGCGTGAAGCGCAACGAGCGCGTTTTGCTGGGAACATGGCGGGACCAACTCACCCACGACTCCCGCCGGCAGATGCCAACCGATGACAGCCTGGACCTCAACAATCCCCCACCCCGCCACCGTCCTGATCCAGAGCCGGCTCAGCGCCGAAACTGGTCTGATGAAGACCTGATTGTTTGAGTTGTTCGGCAAGCAATGCCCATCAACCGTCCTGGCACCTGCGGCCGCGCCCGTTAGCTACTTCAGGCTATCATAGATTGTTTTGCCACCGTAAATTCCCGGCAATCCCGGGCTGGAAACTTCTTTTACCGCACCCTGCTGCGTTAACTTTGCCGCCCTCAAATATATTTACGTTTCCCCTGGTGACCGTAATTCAACGACGCACCAACTCCCAAACTTACTCATGGCAGGCAGTTCTCACGGCAAACTCTTCCGCATCTCTACTTTCGGCGAAAGCCACGGCGTCGGCCTTGGCGTCGTCATCGATGGTTGCCCGGCCGGGCTTGATTTCGATCTCGATTTTATTCAGTCCGAGCTGGCCCGCCGCAAACCCGGCCAGAGCCGTATTGTTACCCAGCGCAAAGAAGAAGACGGAGTTAAGGTGCTTTCCGGTGTATTCGAAGGCAAAACCACCGGTACGCCCATCGGCATGGTAATCATGAATAAAGATCAGCGGAGTAAAGATTACGGTCATATTTTCGATAAGTTCCGTCCCAGCCACGCAGACTATACCTTCCACGCCAAGTACGGTGCCCGCGATTACCGCGGCGGCGGGCGCTCCAGCGCCCGCGAAACCGCGGCGCGTGTAGCCGCCGGCGCTGTAGCCCAACTGCTCCTGCGGCATTACGGCATCAGCATCAAAAGCTACGTTTCTCAGGTAGGCAGCATCGTGCTCGACAAATCATACAAAGACCTTGATCTCAGCCAGATCGAAGCCAACGACGTTCGCTGTCCGGACGCAGAGATGGCTGCAGTAATGGAACAGGAAATCCTGACGGTACGTAAAGCGGGCGACACCATCGGTGGTGTTATCACCTGCGTCGCCACCGGCGTACCCGCAGGTTGGGGAGAACCCGTTTTCGATAAACTTCACGCCGACCTGGGCAAGGCGATGCTCAGCATCAACGCATGCAAAGGCTTCGAATACGGCTCCGGCTTCGCCGGCGTGACCATGCGCGGCAGTGAACACAACGACGAGTTTTACACTGAAGAAGACGGAACGGTCCGGACCCGCACCAACCGTAGTGGCGGCATCCAGGGAGGCATCTCCAACGGTGAAGACATTTACTTCCGGACGGCCTTTAAATCAGTCGCTACCATTATCCAAGACCAGGCTTCGGTCAACGAAGCGGGCGAAGATGTAACCGTTACGGGTAAGGGCCGACACGACCCCTGTGTACTGCCCCGGGCCGTAGCCATTGTGGACAATATGGCGGCCCTCGTTCTCGCTGATCATTGCCTGCGGGCGCGGGCGAACCGGTTGTAAAAAG
Source organism: Neolewinella aurantiaca (assembly GCF_008014675.1). Lineage (GTDB taxonomy): Bacteria > Bacteroidota > Bacteroidia > Chitinophagales > Saprospiraceae > Neolewinella > Neolewinella aurantiaca. The sequence goes on from NZ_VOXD01000005.1 coordinate 114,310, forward strand.
GAGAGACTAAAGGCTGTTTTGCTTCCGGGCTTACAGCCTGAAGGCTTCCGAACAGCGCGTTATATAGTTGCCTCGGCCACCCGGGTATTTTTTGGCGGCTGAGGTAACTATAGCTTCCCGATACATTCTTTCAGTGCCTCCCGCCAGTTGCGGGGCACACCGACTACATTGCTGATTTTTCCGGTATCCAGTACACTGTAACTCGGTCGCTTCGCCGGTGTGGGGTACTGTTCCGTTCTGATCGGCTTCAGGGCACATTCCGTTCCTGACATCTCGAAAATGGCGTGGGCAAAATCATACCAAGAGCATACTCCGCTATTAGCGAAGTTGTACACGCCGGGTTCAGCCTTCGCTTCCACGAGCGCCAGGGCGGCGGCAGCCAGGTCTGCAGCGTACGTAGGGCTACCCACCTGATCCGCTACAATCGATAACTGATCCCGCTCTCCGCCAAGACGCAGCATTGTGCGGACAAAGTTCTGGCCGTATTCGGCGTACACCCAGCTGGTGCGAAGTACGAAAGCATCAGGATGATGCTTCATTACCGCATTTTCGCCTTCAAGCTTGGTCTTTGCGTAGACGCTGGTTCCCATCGTACTGTCGTCTTCTCTCAGCGGACGGTTGTAGTTGTCGGCGTAGACGTAATCTGTACTGAAATGGACGAAGCCGATGCCGGCATCGTAGCAGGCAGCGGCCAGGCGCTTGGCGCCTTCTACGTTTACGAGGCTACACTTTTCGGGCTCCGCCTCCGCTCGGTCTACGGCGGTATAGGCCGCGGCGTTAAAACAGATGTCCGGTTTGGCTTCCGCGAAAGCGGCCCTGAGGTCCGCAGGCTTCGTTATGTCTAACGACGAGCGGTTGTACGCGAAGATGCGTACGCCTTCGAGCGCGCGTGCGGCACCAATTAGTTTTTGGCCCAACTGGCCGCCTGCTCCGCAGATCATTATTCTTTTCATGGGATTGGTTGACATGATGGCGTTGCCATCACAGAGCTAAGATTCAGCGTGTACGCAGAACCCTTCGTAACGTCAGATGCTTTAAGTGGCGATCTGGTGGCCTACTCTTTTTCCTTCGCGATGCGAATAGCATCTTTGAGCTGGGCGACTTTCAGGTTTTTGCCCACAATTACCCGATCCTTGTTCAGGAGGTAAAGTTCCGGCGTATTATCGACGTAGTACGTTTTGAAGATGGAGCGGTTGGTGGGGTCATAGACGTTGGTCCATTCACTCATTCCGTTCGCCTTTACGAAATTCTTCCATTTGGTCTGGTCGGTATCGAGCGCGATGGCGTAGACGTCGAGTTCGCTTTTGAGTTCGTTCATCACCTTCACGAACTTAGGAGTCTCCTCGATACAATGTTCACATTCAGGGTTGTACATGTAGACGGCGATGAAAGGCTTCTTGAGGTCGTAGAGGCGTCTGGGTGTACCGTTCATATCGGGTACGGTGATGTCCGGGCCTTTTTGCCCCACCAGGCTGTAAGCCATCTGATCTGCTCTTTGCTGTAAGCCGTAGACCGTCATGCTGTCCGACCAGAAAGCGCGCTCTTTGGTGAAGTAATTCTGAATCATGTGTACATGGATGGCAGCACCGTCCATTACCGTCGTCTTACCCGGTTCGTACTGGAGGGTGATCCAGTTGGCGAAGAACTTGAAAAACTCCGGCTTGTCGAGCACTTTGCTTATCAGCTTATCGGACGATTCGATGATCGCGTCGGCATTTTGGGGGGTTAACTCCTGGATGTAGCGCTTCAGTTTATTGAAGATCACCGGAGTGTTGAGCAAGCGGATGTCGTTAAAGTCAACGTCGTTCCAGAAGTCTTCGCGGAAGGCAGCTACCTGGGCCTGCTCGTCGATTGTTCCGTCGGGAAGGCGAACGTCCCTCAATTGGGGGTTGCGGCCCGCCCGCTTGAACGAAGTGAACAGGGATTTGGGGTGCTTGGCGAAAAGCTTGTTTTGGTATTCGAGACGTTGGTCTACCAACGCTTTGCGGTCGGCCTGGAGCTTTTCGTATTCGGGAGATCCCGGGCTGGCGCTACGAACGGCGTCTCCCAACTGGCGGAAGTCTTCCTGCTGGCCGGCTTCGAACTTCAGCAACTCGTAGAACAATTCATTCTCTACGCTGCCCTCTACTTTCATATCGCGAAGTGCATTCTGGGCGGTGGGAGCGCTGAGGCTGAAAGTCTGGTCCTGATCGATCAGCAACTGTACGGCTGCTCCGTCGGAGAAGTAACAGTAGTAATGCCCGGGCTTGTAGGGTTCGTCGCGCTTGAAAACGACTGCGTTGCCTTCCACGATTGCTTCATCGGCACGAAATTGCTGTTCCGCAAACTGACCGATTAACAGTGCCCCTTGTAGCGGAACACCACCAATTTCGACGCGAATGTTCGGGCTTTCCAACTCCCGTGCCTCCAGTTCTGCGGTAGAAACAGCGCTGGTAAAACTACTTCCCGAAGAACTTCCGGAGGTGGTGGCAGAAGTTGCTCCGGCAGGGTCCCCACAGGAATACAAAGCGATCAGGACGAGAAAGGACAGTAACTTACGCATGGGAAGGTTGGTTTTACGGGGGGCAAAAGTACAAAATTAGATCGCCTTTGGCCACCGTTAACATTAGCTTTAATACCCATCGTAAAGCCCAACAACCAGAGGGTGGATGATTTCATGCAGAAATGCGACCTCCCTCTGGTTGTACTGACTTATCAAGAAACTATCATCAGATTTGAAAGCGCAACCCCTTACCCTCCTACTCTTCCTGCTTCTTCGGAAAGTCCCGTATTCCGTTTACGACTCTTCACTTTCTGATTACCAAAGTTGTAGCTCAGGCTGAGCGTTGCCCTGCGACTGTCCCAGTTTCCTTTCCCGTTGCTCACCAAACCATTGAATTCGGAGCGGCCACGCCAGCCAGATGTGTACAAAAGGTCGTTGCCGCTGATTTTCACGTTCAACTGATTACCAAAGAACTTCTTCTGAAGGCCGACGTTGAGTGCTCCACTCGTTTTGTACTCGAAAACCCCACCCCAAACGCCCGGGCCGGAGAAGTAGCCACTCAGTTCCGCCGTAAAGCCTTTTGGCAGATTGAACGTTTGCTGCGAAAAAATGCTGTACGTGAAAGCCTGTACGTCAATCGTCGCTCCGTTCTCATACGTCGCCTGGTTGTCCAGGTAGCCCGCGGAGGCGTTGAAGAAGGCATTCCATTTCGGGGTAATCGTAAACGGCAGTGCAGCGCTGAAACTGTAGTTGGTTTGGGTAGCGAGATTGTCCCAGCCAATAAAGCCTGCTGCGGGATTGATGTCGTCCGGACCAATCAGGCGGGTGATCTGGTTGCTCGTCCGGCTGTAACCCAGCTTAAAATTGTACCGGTAGGCCAGGGTATAACCGAGTTCGAGGTTATCGACAATTTCAGGATTGAGAAAGGGATTTCCTTTTTCGTAACTAAGTTGGCTGATCTGGTTCCGGAAAGGATTCAGCACGTTGTAATCCGGCCGGTTGATTCGTCGCCCGTAGTTCAACGATACGGTGTTCCCCTTTTGCTGGTTGATGGCGTAAGTGATTCCGGCACTGGGGAAAAAGCTCACGTAGTTGAGTTCGACCGGTGGTTCCTCGAGGTCTGCACGAAAGGGGCTCAGTATGCCCATTGCGTCGGTCACTTCCGCTCTCAGTCCGGCCGAGTAGCTGACCTGCTCGCTGAGCTTGCCCGCGTAGTTTACGTAAGCGGCAAAGACGTTTTCGTCGTAGTCGAACTGGTTAGATCTATCTCGGTTGAGTACTCTCTCTCCGTCTGCTTCCACGTCGAAATAAAAGAAGGTGTTGTTGGTACCTACCTGACTGAACTTCAGGCCCGCTCCGAACTGGCCTCCCGCAAGTGGTTGTTCGTAATCCAGTTTGGCGGTATAGATATCGATATCCGTTGGGGTATCGAAGTAGTTGTTGATGACGTTGATCGTTTCGGTTCCGTCGCCGCTCAGGTACCTGTTGGGTTGATCGCGCAGGTTATCGTTACGGAAGCGGCCGTAATCGAGATCAACGTTCAGGCTCTTACCCTTGCCCGCGTCATAGCGGTAGTTGATGTTGTACGTCTGCTGTCCGCGGTCGTTGTTACCGTTGGTTTCTGCCCGCAGGAGGCTATCCGGGTTTTCCTGCAGAGCTCCTGCTGTGAACAGGTCGATGTTGTTGTAAGAATAAAAGTCTCCTCCGCTGTTCTGGCCGGAGGCCAGAAAACCGATGGTATGTTTATCGTTCAGGAAGAAGTCTGTTCCAATCCGGAAACTCGGGTTAGCGACTTTGTTGAAAAAGGCGGTATTCTCTTCCAGATAAAGGCCGTTTTGGTAACTCTGGAACTCGAGATTGGTGTAGAACTCGCTAAGGCCGTACCCCAGGGTGCCGAAAACGTTGAGGTTGCGATTGCGGTAATTCCCCGTAAAATTGCCGTTCGCCTGGCTGTAACGGCCCTGGCTCGCTGTGGCGGAGACGGTACCGTTAAATCCTTCGTTTTCGTTTTTCTTCAGGCGGATATCCAGAATACCGGCGTTACCTTCTGCTTCGTACTTTGCTCCGGGGTTGGTGATGATGTCGATGCGGTCGATCTGCTCTGCGGTGAGGCTGCGCAGGTAATTAGACAGGTCTTCTCCGGCCAGGGGAAGCCGTTTCCCGTCAACGTAAACCAGCACCCCCGAACGGCCGAGCACGTTGATGTTGTTGTTATTGTCTACCGTAACACCGGGGGCTTTTCGCAGCAGGTCAAGTCCGTTGTCACCAACGGCATTAATGGTTCCCTGAACGTTGAAAACCGTCCGGTCGGGTTTGATTTCCACAAGCGCTCGGGTAGCGGTAACGGTGGCTTCAGCAAGCTCAACGGCTGCGGGCGCGAGCTGCAATATACCGAGATCGAGCACACCGTTTTTCACCTCGATACCCTCCCTGCGCAGGTCCGGAGCGCCGAGGTAAGTCACCACAAGGTCGTAAGTACCATCGGTAATACCGTCCATTTTAAAGAGGCCGGCGTCATCTGTGGTTTCAACCTTCACGAGTTCTCCTACCGTAGAATACAAGGCTACGTTAGCGAACGCAACGGCCACGCCGTCGGCATCCTGGACCTGGCCTTTGATTTCGAGTTCCCCCTTCAGCTCTATGGCTTCGGCGTTTGGCCCGGCGACATTCTGGGCCATCAGGGCGGGGCCGCAGGTGCAAAGTAAGATCACTAAATAGCAAAGTCGGGTAAAGCAGGGTATTGTCTGTTTCATATCACTTAGTGTTTTCGTGCCTGACTTCAGGCATTCAAACCCTAAAAACGAGCGAGGGGCAGATTGGCTGCACCAACCACTTGTACTTCCTACCGAACCCAGCTGGTTCTCGACCAAAACAACGAAAACATCGACCAGAGAAAACCGCTCCTCAAATTGGCGCGTGGCTACAAGAGAAAGATACACGGCACTACCGACACTTTCGACTATTTTCATTGCGAAGCGACTTTGGCCTTGGCTCCGGCCACTAATTCGGTTGCTGGTGGCCGTTAAAAAGCAAGCTGTATGAGCCAAAACGGAGCGGCTGCATTTCCGAATGGCTATTATACCCGACGGTCACAAGACTTCGAAGGGCAAGTTTGATGGCGAGTTTTTGCTTTTTAGTCCATCAGTGACCGAATTAGTGTTCAGCCGGAGACACAGCCCGAGGGGTTTGCTTCTTTACCCCGTTAAAGAAGGCCGCCGGCAGGCAAGGTGAGACGGGCGGCGACGCTTGCCTGCTACCGGTGCCCGAGGACTACGCTTCTTCCCGTTTTGCCCGTTCATTTTTTTCTTGATAAAAAACGAACTAAAAAAATCAAGGCTGTGCCACCGGCTGATCGTGGAATCCAGTTCTTGAAGCCTAAAATGGAAAAACTCGCGTCGGCGTTGGTCGGGTTGCTTCTAAACCTATCCGTCCATTGAAGTCTGGGTAGCTGAGTCCTAGGCCTTGAGGACACTCGGACAGTTTCCATTTTCAAACGGCTTCAAAAACCGGATTCCACTGCCGGTGCCAAGGCCGAAGCCGGAGTGTCGAAGCTCTGTGCTTTGCTTTAAATTACGGGGCTTAGAGCATTCAGGAAAATCTTTGGTCCGGGCCGCCTTCATCTCCGGTGAACAGCCGGGATGAGCGACCTCTGGTCGCGTAATTGGCACGTAGAGGTTTAGTCGGGGTAAAACTCCTCCACCGACACTTTCGACTATTTTCATTGCGAAGCGACTTTGGCCTTGGCTCCGGCCACTAATTCGGTTGCTGATGGCCGTTAAAAAAGCAAGCTGTATGAGCCAAAACGGAGCGGCTGCATTTCCGAATGGCTATTATACCCGACGGTCACAAGACTTCGAAGGGCAAGTTTGATGGCGAGTTTTTGCTTTTTAGGCCAGCAGTGACCGAATTAGTGATCAGCCGGAGACACAGCCCGAGGGGTTTGCTTCTTTACCCCGTTAAAGAAGGCCGCCGGCAGGCAAGGTGAGACGAGATGTATGACGAGATATGACGCTGTTGCCACCCTGCAAGATTTGCTAAGCACGGAAGTAAAGTCATCTCATTGGCTACAAACTGTAGCGGACCATTGTGACTCACACTAACTACTTCGCAGTAGCTTTAGAGCGCCGGCGCTCTATCTCTTTTCGGATCATCTTCAATTCACGCCCCATCTCCCCCGTCACCGAAGCATTCTCTTGCGCCCGTCTCACCAGGTAGGGCAGCACTTCAGAGACAGGCCCGTACACCAGATACTTGGAGGCGTTGTAGCCTTCTGCAGCGAGATTGAACGTAAGATTATCGGACATCCCGAACAGTTGCGCGCAGCGAATATTAGGATGGTTACGTGGAATATCGTTATCCCGGATCAGTTCCGTCATCAGCCGGACAGAGTCTTCGTTGTGGGTGCCCACGCAGCTTGAAATTTCGTTGACATGCTCGATGCAGTAGCGCAGGGCTTCGTTGAAGTCGCGGTGGGTTGCTTCCAGGCTGGGCTGAATCGGTGTAGGATATCCCATCTCTTTGGCGCGGGCATTTTCTTTAACCATGTATGCACCGCGAACGAGCTTAGTGCCAAGTTTGTAGCCTTCTCTTCTGGCTTTTTCGTGGCTCGCTTTCAAAAACTCCAACCGGTCGTGCCGGTATAGTTGAAAGGTATTGTGCACAATTATTTTTTCCCGGTTGTAGCGGGCCATCATCCGGTCGGCAAGCTGGTCTATGGTGTTCTGCATCCAGCTTTCTTCTCCGTCGATGTAGATGTGAACGCCCCGCTTTTCCGCCTGCGCACAGATGGCATCGAGCCGCTTCACGGTAACCTGGAGCTGTGCGAGGGTGGCATCGTCGAAATCCAGTGGCGCGTCGTTCAGGTGGGTCAGCATCGAGTCCGGGGCAAGAGCAGTTACTTTCACTACTACCGCGTTTGCCGCAGGGGCCTCGCCACTAAACTCGATTCCCCTGAGGGTCTCCTTCATGAAGTTGTTGTAATCCTCGGTGGAACTCTTGGCTTCGGCTCCGTAGTCGAGGATACTCGTCACGTTCTGCTCGTAAAGCTTCTCGATGGTCGGCAGGGCATCCACCAGACTTGTCCCGCCCACGAACTGACGGTACACGGTATTCTTTACTCCCCATGCTGCGCCGGGCAATCCCATTTTGACGGCAGGCACACCAAGGGCAGACATGATATCAGTGAGCCAGGTCTTGCCCATCAGGCTAAACATCCGGCCACTGTGTTTAAGGTCGGCATCGGAGAGGTGAGCGAACGTCGTTTCGGTGTCATCAAAGTCGGGTAAGGGCCGTTTTCGTTGATCCTCCATGTGTCCCTTTACGAGATCTTTAGCGAGGGAAAACTTCTTTACGGGGCCTCCTGATTTTTTCATTTCATACTGGTTAGGGCGGGCAATATCGGGCTAAGGAGCAATTAGTAGGTAGTCAGCTTTTATCCTGACTCCCCATTCAGGAACGTGCTGCGGATCCAGTTTCTTTCCAGAAGCCAGAAAACTACCATTAAAGCCACGAACATTGCTCCTCTAACCGCCATTGCACCCTGCGCTCCGTCGCCTGCTTGCCCCGTAAACAGCGTAGCTGAATACACGGCCAGGCACGCCAGACCAGCATATATCGCGATCCTGCTCCACGGGTAGTTCACCGGGAAGAATTTACGCGACACCAGCCAGGCCAGAAAGCACATGACGATGAAACAGCTCAGCATTGCCCAGGCCATGGCCGCGATGCCGTAATCCGGCACGAACAGGATGCCACCGCCGATGACAATCACGCTGCCCACCGTTGCCACCGCACCGCCATAGATGGTTTTGTCGGTGAGTTTGTAGGCTACGCTGAGGTTGGAGTACAAACCAAAGAAGAAGTTAGCGGCCAGCAGGATCGGCAGTACGTACAGCCCCGCGCGCTCCTCGGCGTCGATGAAGCGCTCCAACCACGGTAAAAACAGCAAAATTGCGGCCGAGGCCAGGGTAGCAACGATGGCGTAAGCCCGGGCTGCATCGGCGTATATCTGCCGGTCGGCAGTAGCCACATCTTTGCCCGCCTGCCGGAAGAAGAACGGCTCGGCAGCATAGTTGTAAGCGGTGATGAACAGGTTGAGGAAAACCGCCAGTTTCGTTGCCGCATTGAAATACCCCGCGTACCGCAGGTTCTCCGTAACCGAACCTCCGTGCCAGAATTTGATCAGCTCGGGGGCGATCAGAAAGTTGATGATTCCCGCAACGCCCACCACCGTGAGCGGCAAACTATAGTTCAGCATCGTTCTGAGTGCCGGAACCGGGCCGGTCTTTTTGCCGTAACGCCGCAGTCCGTCGACCAGCAGGAATACGTACCGGAAGGCCGATGCGAGCGCAATACACAGCAGGTAGTAGCCCACCTGGTAATCGGCGTTATAGCTTATTCCCCAGTGTTCCGTTACGTAGCCGGCGTTCCAGCGCCACACGTAGAGCAGAAGAAAAATGAGGGTGATGTTGACAACGACGTTCCCCAGGTTTACAAAGACGAAGAACCACGCGCGCTGCTCAAGCCGTAAACGGGCCAGCGGCACGGCACTCAGCGCATCGAACGCAACGGTAAAGATGACCAGCTGCACGTACACCACCCGATCGGGGTATTCCAGCCAATCGGCCAACTGGGGCGCAAATAGCAGCATTGCCCCCAACACGGAGACCACCGCCACCGTCACCACCCGCTGGGCTTTGCGGAAAACGGCCGGCGCGCTGTATTCATCGCGGCTGGCGTAACGAAACACAACGGTATCCATCCTGAACACCAGGACGGCAATCAGCAAGGCCGTATAAAACATCAGACCGCCCACCACACCGTACTCTTCCGCAGGCATCAGCCGTGTAATGAAATAGGTAACCAGCACGAAATTGAGCATTCTGCCCAAAATGTTGCTGAAGCCGTAAACGATCGTCTCTCCGCCAAGTTTTTTCAATGACATGCCGCAAAGATAGACGGCCCTGCTTTTTGATCGTCTCCGATTTTGAATATGCCAGCTCTCCGCTACCATCCGCCGGGTGTGGGATAGCATATGTACCAACCGCCGCCCGGGCAGAGATCGGCATTCTACCCAGGCTCAACCCTACGGAGTCTTCGTAAAAACACGAAGTCCGCCGAGCAATCCCGTCCTTTCGTCGAAAAGCGGGACCAAAACCAATAAAAGACCGAGCAACCAATATACCTTCGGCCACATGGATCTAATGGAAAATTTCCGCGTCGCCTGGCGCAGTGTAATGGCAAATCTGCTCAGAGCCTTGCTCACTACCATGATTATTGCGGTGGGCATTATGGCCCTGGTCGGAATCCTGACAGCCATCGATGCCGCGATCTACTCGCTGTCGTCTAACCTCTCCAGTCTTGGAGCCAATACCATCGAAATAGAGCGGGTAAGTACTAACCTACAAGGTAGTGGCGGTGGCCGCCGCCGTGGTCCGCGTAAACAGTCTGACCCTTTCACCTACGATCAGGCCACGGAGTTTGCCGATCGGTACAACTACCCCGCCGAAGTGAGCATCAGTTTCGCCTGCACCGGCGCAACGGTAGTGAAATACGGAGACAGAGAAACCAACCCCAACGCTGCGATCTTCGCCATGAGCACCAATTATCTCGATGCCAAAGGCTTTGAAATATCTCAGGGGCGCAACTTCAGCTATACCGAAGTGGCCGAAGGCGGTAACATCTGCATCATCGGATCAGCCCTGGTGGAGGAACTCTTCAACGATAATCCCGAAAAGGCGATCGGACAAGAAATCACGGCAGGTTCACTCCGTCTAAGAGTAGTAGGTACACTGAAAAGTAAAGGATCGAGCATGGCCGGCAACCAGGACAAACGCGTACTGATTCCACTCCAGACCGGAAAGCGCTTTTACGGAAGCAGCCGTACGAATTACGCCATACTCATCGCTATTTCCGACCCAACCGGGGTGGAGGCAGCAATGGCCGAAGCGACCGTCACGATGCGTAACGTCCGGCGACTCCGCGCCGGAGAGGAGAACGATTTCGAAGTAGTCAACAGTTCCGATCTTGTATCGATCATCAAAGACAATACTGTCACCCTGCGCGCAGCAGCCGTAGCAATTGGCCTGATGACCCTGCTCGGTGCCGCCATCGGCCTGATGAACATCATGCTTGTAACAGTAACCGAGCGAACCCGCGAAATAGGTGTCCGTAAAGCACTCGGCGCAACGCGCCGAAACGTACTGCTGCAGTTCCTGATCGAAGCGATCGTTATCTGTCAGCTTGGTGGTATACTTGGCATCATCGGAGGGGTTGCCATCGGCAACCTGGTAGCTTACGCCACCGGCGGCGGCTTCATCGTCCCCTGGCTGTGGATCGGGCTCGCATTGGTTGTTTGTACTGTTGTAGGTCTTCTTTCCGGACTCTACCCTGCCATGCGGGCTGCAGCTCTTGACCCCATCGAGTCTTTGCGGTACGAATAGAATACTACCCCGCAGACGGAGATAGCCTTACATAAAGGTTACATCCCCGTAATCGGACATCTTCACGGTTGGCATAAAAACGCCCAAACCGGGCAAGGTTCAGAAAGTACTGGCTAAAATCAACATCGACTCTCTCAAAACCGTATGCTACCGGCCTTTGAGTGCTGTTCTCAGGGCGGGAGAACAACATTCGGTGCCGCCGGCAGCGGCACCGGGTGGGTTATATCTGGTTGTCATCGTCGGGGAACACCACCTTAGGCTCAAAAGCCAGGGCTTCCTCGGTGGTCATGTATCCGTAAGCAATAATGATCACGAGGTCTCCCGGCTGACAGCGGCGCGCAGCGGCGCCGTTAAGACAGATAATCCCCGAGCCTTCCTCTCCACGGATAGTGTAGGTCTCGATACGTTCACCATTATTGTTGTTAACAATCTGGACCTTCTCGCCCTCGATGATACCTGCTGCGTCAAGCAACTTACCGTCGATAGTGATGGAGCCCACGTAATTGAGGTTAGCCTCAGTAACTTTTACGCGGTGAATTTTTCCTTTGAAACGTTGAATCAGCATGATTACTTTGAATTGGGGCAATAAATAGTTGTGTTGACAACAATTAGACGACGGAAAGTCGCGAAAGGAACGTTATTATGGCGTTAAGAGTTGGATTGATTAACGATCCGGTTATCGATTAACCTGACCGGACCGCATTGAACTGCGGTTGCCACCACGAGCTCGCGCACATTATCTCCATCCAGGTAAGGCAGTAAAGTATCCCCGTCAAATATCTGAACATATTCGGGGTCTAAAAGATCATTCTGGCCAAGGCCACTAAGCGCGAGTTGCTCCAATACATCCACCGGCCAGCCGGCTCTGAGCCCTGCTGCTACGGCGGCCAGTTGCACGTTGATGGTTCCGGCCGCTACCCGTTCTTTCTTGTTGAGTCGCTTATTGCGGCTGCTGAGGGCCAGGCCGTCTTTGGCTCGTACCGTAGGGACGACAAGAATACTCACCGGAATATCCAGCCGTTGCACCATGGCCCGGATCACCGCCACTTGTTGGTAGTCTTTCTGCCCCAGTACCAGCGTGGTGGGCTGTACGATTTCGAGCAACCTGCTCACCACCTGAGCTACTCCATCGAAGTGGCCTGGTCGGTTGGCTCCCTCCATCGTTGCGGTCAGCGGGCCGAAGTCTATTCCTTCAGCCGCCGAATGCTCTGTTCCATTTGGGTAGATATCGTTGACGCCGGGCAGGTAGAGGTATTTACAGCCGTGCTTTTTGAGGAGCGCAGCGTCGGATTTGGGCGTACGCGGGTAAGTATCCAGATCCGTTTCATCGTTGAACTGGGTTGGATTAACAAAAATACTTGCCACCACGACATCGTGTGATTGGGCCGCAGCCTCAACCAGCGCCATGTGCCCGGCGTGCAGCGCGCCCATGGTGGGCACGTAAGCAATCGTTTTGTCTTTCGGCAGGGCCTTTTGCAGGGCCTTGGCTGTTTTGTAAGTACGCATGTTTTATGTATAAGGGCGAGGGCGCAGGTGCAGGGTAAAGTTTATTGATTGAAACTGCTCCGAAGGAGCGTAAACACTAGCCCCTGCGGCGCTTTGTTCCTTTGCTGCGCTGGGAAAGTAAAACGTTCGGAACGGTACTTTCAGTAACAATTCAGCGACTCTGCGATACCGTGGCTCAGCTCCAAAGGGCCGCGAAGATAGCCCGTGTGCATAATATTTCGTAAATTTGCAGCCAGCTTAGAGGCAGAGAGTAGATTCTCAGCCGCAAAACGACGGGCAATAACGGTTGCTTGTTATGATTTAGAAAAACCTCGGCGAGCCCCGTTGGCCGCCCAAATTGATACCGACAGCGATATGAGTAAACAGAAGGTGCTAATTGTCACCCAGGAGATGGATCCGTACACCGCGTTGAACGATATATCTACTACCGTAAGGGCCCTGGCCCCCCACCTGCAGAAAAACAAGATGGAAATCCGCGTGCTTATGCCGCGCTACGGCACCATCAATGAACGCCGCCATCGTCTGCACGAAGTTGTCCGCCTTTCAGGCATGAATATAATCGTTGATGATAACGATTACCCCCTCATCATCAAGGTTGCTTCACTGGCCGAGAAGAGCGTGCGTATGCAAGTATACTTCCTCGACAATGAGGACTTCTTCAAGCGCAAATTCGTTCACCACGACAAAGAAGGAAAGCCGTTCGACGATAACGCCGACCGGACTGCCTTTTTCTGCAAAGGCGTGATCGAGACTGTTAAGAAATTCGGCTGGCCACCAGACATCATCGCCTGTCACGGCTGGATGACAAGCCTCATCCCTTTCTACCTGCGGACGGCCTACAACACCGAGCCACTCTTCGAAAACAGCAAAATCGTCTACAGCCTTTACCAACAGGGAGCTGAAGACCACATTGACCCTGACTTCGCGATGAAGGCCAGCATCAACGCGCTCTCTGAAGAAGACCTCGCGCCCTTCATGAACGGCGACACCCCCGATCTGCACGCCGGAGCGATCAAGTACTCCGATGCCGTTATCAAAGGTTCTCCCGAGCTCAACGAACATAATACTGCGCTGATTTCCAACCTCGACATTCCTGTCCTCGATGTGCAAGGAGAAGAAGCACCAGCTGCTTCTCTGGAGTTCTACCATAGCCTTCTGGAAGAGGAAGTAGCAAAATAGTTTGGTACTTTTGTAGGAGCAGCAAGCCGCTGGCTTGCCAGCCCGACTACATCTTACCAACCATTGACACTCCTTCGGTGTCTCTTCCAACTGAACAAGTCCTTTTCTTCACCCGGAGAAAAGGACTTGTTTTAGTCTACACCTTTCTATTTACGTCCGGGCAACCATATCGATAGCGCCTTAGGACGACATTACTACATTTCCCCCGTCGAATGAAACAAATCATCTTTTACCTGTCCTGTACTGTCTTCTTCGTACTAACAGCTTGTACCGACCCTATTACTGTTGGCTCCGACCTGCTGGGCGATGACCGTGCCGTGCTCGGGCAAACCACAGATATTCCCTTCACAACCCGTGTTGTTGAAAACGACAGTCTGTTCACCTACGATGCTTTGAATTTTATCTGTATCTCCGGAATGTCTTTCGGTGAACTCCAGGACGATGTATTTGGAGCTACGAAACACAGTTTTTACGCAGTGCCCGCCCTTGTCCGCAGTTCAACCACCGGCTTGCCTGCACCTCCTCCCTTTGCCTATACAGCCCGGAACGTCGACTCTGTTGTGCTGATTATGCCCATCGATACGGCCTATGACTTTTACGGCACCGCCCGCGAGTTCAACTTCCGTGCCGGGTTGATCCCCACCCGGGTAGACGATGATGTAGACTACTACTCCAACCTGATGCTGGCCGACGGCGAAGACGTAAACGACGGCGATCTTATTACCGCCACCCGCACCGAAACCCTGCTGTACGATACGCTCTACGCTACCAACAACGATAGTATCGTAGCCTCACATATCCGTTTTAAGTTCGATCAGGAATTCCTTGATCAGGTTAACCTTCGGGACGAGGCAACCTTCGACTCTGACTCCGCTCTGGCGACTCTCTTAGCCGGGGTTTACCTTGAAACGGAGAATGATCCTGACGGTTTGTTGGGCCTTAAGCCGTTTTCGACCCTCTGTTCTTCCACTATATCCGGTTTCTATTTCTTTTACAAAGACACGTCAGAAACGATGACCGAGCGCTTCTACCGAATGCCGTTGGCGCTCGCGTTGCCACGGTACGAAAAAGACTATACTGGCAGCTTAGTCGGAAATCTCCTGGGAGATGGTGACGACTTAGAGCAAATTGCCCTTTCGGGGCAGGGTGGAGTAATGACCGAGATCACCTTCCCGGACCTTTCGATGCTGGAAGATAAAGTGATCAATCAGGCAGAAATGCTATTCTTCCGGGAAACGATAGAGGATTACAGTTACGAGACCTACCCTGGTCCTGCTTATGTGGCTTTATTCTACCGCAACGATGAAGGCAATCTGGTTCAGATCCTGGACCGACAACTTTTGGTAAACTCCGATTTCACTTCCGTTGTAAACAACTTCCTTGGTGGCAATGAACTGACCGACGATGACGGTAATGTTTTCTACCGCCCCCGCTTTTCGGTACACCTGCAGCAAATGGTCGAAGGAGAAGTACCTCCAACCATCTACATGCGTGTGTTCCCGGTAGACAGAGACCCGGGACGAGTCATCCTCTCCGGACCTGAGGCTGCAGAAAGGCCCGCAACCATTAAAGTTACCTTCACCGAGGTAGGTGGATAAACTCTCTATGAGGACCTTTTAGTGGTCCGTCAGGTCGACTATGTCATAATAGATGCTGGTGAATTTTGGTCGTTAGCGAGACGGAAAGGCGCCGCAGACAATGCGACAATAATTGCCTGACGGGGCACTAGTCGCCTACCAAAGGTACGAGGAAGTGTTACCCAGCCCTGACTCTGTCGTCACAAACGTACAGGTTCGATAGTCCTGATGACTTAAACACCGGAAAACTAAGTGAGCCTATCGTGCGTTATTAACCCAAATCCTAATTGAAAATCGGCGATTTTAGTATCTTTCCTGTCTCTCGTCGTATACTCACTAAGCTTTTAATATGTGTGGAATAGTAGGTTACATCGGTAAACGCCAGGCCGATGAACTAATTATAAAAGGGCTCGAGCGCCTCGAGTACCGCGGCTACGACAGTGCCGGTATCGCCATCATGAACGATACTCTTACGATTCATAAAAAAGCGGGAAAGGTTAAAGCTCTTCGCAAGCTTATCAAGGAAGAAGACACTTCGGGCACGTTGGGGATTGGCCATACACGTTGGGCTACCCACGGTGAACCGAACGACACGAATGCCCACCCACATACCGGTAACAGCGGCCGACTCGCCTTGGTCCACAACGGTATCATCGAGAATTATGCCGTACTCAAAAGCGCGTTGATTGCCGAAGGCCATTCTTTCTCCAGCGCAACCGATACTGAAGTACTGGTACACCTCATCGAGGAAATTCAGAAAGAAGGTAACCTCCCCCTCGAAGAGGCCGTACGACTGGCCCTCGGCCGGGTGGAAGGTGCCTACGCTATTGCGGTCATCGACCGCGACAACCCTGACGTTATGGTGGGTGCGCGTAAGCAAAGCCCCCTGGTGGTAGGTATTGGCGAAGGTGAATACTTCATCGGGTCCGATGCTTCGCCTTTCCTTGACTCGACCAAACGGGTAGTATACCTTGAGGACAACCAGATTGCAACCATCAGTCTGGCGAAAGGCCTCCAGCTAAAAAATACCGACAATGAGGATCAACCTCCTTTTATCCAGACGCTCGACATGCAGATCGAAGCTTTGGAGAAAGAAGGTTATGACCACTTCATGCTCAAAGAAATATACGAGCAACCAAGAACCATCCGTGATGCTATGCGTGGTCGCATCAGCAGCAAAGAAAGCCGGGTTGCACTGCGCGGCATGGAAGAGTTTGCCAATCGTTTTGTACGGGCCAACCGGATCATTATCGTTGCCTGTGGTA
Organism: Neolewinella aurantiaca; assembly: GCF_008014675.1. Lineage (GTDB taxonomy): Bacteria > Bacteroidota > Bacteroidia > Chitinophagales > Saprospiraceae > Neolewinella > Neolewinella aurantiaca. The sequence continues at coordinate 130,760 of NZ_VOXD01000005.1, forward strand.
CGAGCTACCACTCCGGCCTCATCGGGGAGTACCTCATCGAGGACCTCGCCCGTATTCCCGTCGAGGTTGAGTACGCCAGTGAGTTCCGCTACCGCAACCCCATCCTGAGCGAAGGAGACATCGTTATTGCCCTCAGCCAATCCGGCGAAACGGCCGATACACTGGCGGCGCTGGAACTGGCAAAAAAGAAAGGTGCCATGATCTACGGCATCGTGAATGCTGTAGGTTCAAGCATTGCCCGACTGACGGACGCAGGAAGCTACATCCACGCCGGTCCGGAAATCGGGGTAGCAAGTACCAAGGCCTTTACCGGCCAGGTAACTGTACTCACACTGCTGGCGCTCAGCCTTGCACGCAAACTGAGTACCATCAGCAATACTTACTTCCAGACGCTGGTTCGGGAGCTCGAACTGATCCCGGAAAAAGTGGAGGAAATCCTGAAGGAAAACGACCACATCAAGTACATTGCCGGTGAGGTAAAAGACCATCACAATGCACTTTACCTGGGCCGTGGCTACAACTTCCCCGTTGCGCTGGAAGGAGCACTGAAACTCAAAGAAATCAGCTACGTTCACGCCGAGGGTTACCCTGCAGCGGAGATGAAGCACGGCCCTATCGCCCTGATCGACGAGAATATGCCTGTTTACGTTACTGCAACCAATAAGTCTGCTTACGATAAGATCGTGAGCAACGTTCAGGAAGTAGTTGCCCGTAAAGGCCGCGTAATCGCCATCGTCAATAAAGGGGAGAAAGCCATTGCAGGAATTGCGGATCACGTGATCGAGATTCCGTCGACGGAAGAGCCGCTGACGCCGCTGCTGTCGGTCATTCCTATGCAATTGCTGAGCTACCACGTTGCTGTGGAGCTCGGGAAGAACGTTGATCAACCGAGAAACCTTGCTAAATCGGTTACCGTAGAGTAAGTCTGCTCTGGTTTGCTGCAGCACCTGCAGCAAACCAGATGCCGGCGTTCAATGCCGTGCGTTAAACTATCTTTGCACCTGCGGCCGCGCCCAACCGATCGGTATATCACCCCCGGAGCCATGTGGTAGCCCGACTTACTAAAAGACCAAAAGACTAAAGAAACAATTATGGAATGGGACATCGCCTACAACACTACTCAGGATGAACTGATCATCAGTGAATACGGACGCACCGTTCAGGTTTTGCTGCGCAAAGCCAACGCTATCGAAGACGATGCCGAGCGCCAGGCTTACGTGGAACGCGTCATCAAGTTAATGCTCCAGATGGAGCCGGGCATCAAAACCCAGGAAAACTATCAGGAGCGCCTCTGGAAGCACGCTTTCATCATCGCGGGCGAGCCGCTGAACGTTACTGTTCCCGAAGGCATCAGCCTGGAAGAGGAAAAAGAAGAACAAATTGAAGCCCTGCCTTACCCCGAACTCGGCAACCGGATGAAGCACTACGGACAAAACGTCCAGATGCTCATCAAGAAAGCAGCAGAGTTGGAAGAGGGCCCCGAACGCGACCATGCTACCTACATCGCGGCCTACTACATGAAGATAGCCCTGACCAGCTGGGCTTCCGGTCAGTTTGTCAACGAAGAGATGATCCGAAAGGATTTGTACGAGCTGAGTGGTAAAAAACTCGTTCTCGGCCCTGAAGTTAAGATCGCAGTCCCTGGCCCTAACCAGCCGGAGCAACACCCAACCGGTCGCAAAAAGAAGAAAAAGAAAAAGAACAACCGGCCCAACAACCAGAACAATCAGGGGGGAGGTAACCGCAGTAAAAACAGACGGAACAAGAACCGGCGTCGGTAGTTAGCACCATGTCCGTTTTTTCAAGGAGAGCCGCCCGTGAGCATTTTGCTTGCGGGCGGCTTTTCGTTTTCACTCCCGTACTTTGACAGCGAATTCTTGATTGACCGGAACGAATTATTGATGACACCAACAGCAAGAAGTCTCTCACCCCACCTTTACTCTACCAAAACAAAGAAAAATGCTGTTGCAAACTAAAAACAGAGAGCCAAAAATCGAGAATCAAAAATCGAACCCTACCTTCGCTCCCATGACGAATAACGGAACTTTCATCGTAGAAGGAGGCCACAAGCTTTCCGGCGAAATCATACCTCAGGGCGCAAAGAACGAAGCGCTGCAGATCATCTCCGCCACCCTGCTCACCGCAGAACCGGTACTGATTGAGAACCTGCCTGACATCCTCGACATCAATAAGATCATCGACCTCGTAGACGGGTTGGGGGCTAAAGTCGAGCGTCTCAGCCGTGAGAGCGTCCGGATCACTGCGAAGGATATCGACATTGATTACGTGCTGAGTGAGGACTACGTACGCGACGCACAGAAAATTCGTGGGTCGGTGATGCTCATTGCTCCGCTCCTCGGCCGTTACGGCCGGGCCAGTTTACCGAAACCCGGCGGCGACAAGATCGGTCGCAGGCGTTTGGATACCCACCTGTTGGGCCTCCAGGCTATGGGCGCTGATTTCCAGTACGACCCCAGTCGTCACATCTACACCTTCAATACCGACGGGTTGGTGGGCACCTACCTCCACATGGAGGAGATCAGTGTTACCGGTACGGCAAACGTAGTGATGGCCGCCGTGCTCGCAAAAGGAGAAACTACCATCTACAACGCAGCCTGCGAACCTTACCTGCAGCAACTTTGCAAAATGCTCGTGCGCATGGGCGCGAAGATCGAGGGCATCGGGTCCAACCTGCTCAAAATCCAGGGGGTTGAAACCCTCAACGGAACGGAGCACCGCATGCTGCCCGACATGATCGAGATCGGCTCTTTCATCGGTATGGCTGCTATGACGGGTTCCGATCTGACGATCAAAGATGTCCGCCTCGATCAACTGGGCCTCATCCCCGGCACCTTCCAACGGCTTGGCATCAAGATGAACTTCGTTAACGACGATATTCACATTCCAGCTCAGGACCATTACGAGATTGGCTCTTTCATCGAAGGAGGTTTGATGACGCTCTACGATGCACCATGGCCGGGTTTCACGCCCGACCTGATGAGCATCGCGCTCGTCACCGCCATCCAGGCCCGCGGTTCAGTACTCATCCATCAGAAGATGTTTGAAAGCCGGCTTTTCTTCGTCGATAAACTAATCGATATGGGGGCTCAGATTATCCTCTGTGATCCGCACCGCGCTACCGTGATTGGTCTTGACAAGCGGGCGCCGCTGCGCGGCATCTCGATGAGTTCGCCCGACATTCGTGCCGGAGTATCGCTGCTCATCGCCGCGATGTCTGCCGAAGGCACCAGCCGTATCGATAATATCCATCAGATCGACCGGGGCTACCAACGCATTGATGAGCGCCTGAATGCACTCGGGGCAAGCATCATCAGAGAGTAAAGGGATAAAGGTTTCGATACTATCAATTCACCTACCTCTGTTTCTTTCACCCTGATTTTATTCTTCTACAATGCTCATTTACAACGTAACCTCAAAAGTAAATGCCCGCCAACACTCAGCCTGGCTCAGTTGGATGGAACGTGCCTACCTGCCTGCCGTCATGGAATCCGGCACCGTAGAGAAGTACCACCTGACCCGTTTACTCGGTGTAGATGATACTGATGGCCCAACCTACGCACTGTTGATGACCTTCAAATCCCGTACGGTATTTGACAATTATCAGGAAAAGTATGCGCTGGGGCATCAGAAAGCGATCAAAGAAAAATGGGGCGAAGCAGTGCTCAGTTTCCCCAGTATTCTTGATGTAGTGCTGAAAGGAGAGTAATTGGGGGGTTAGTTCGTTGGTTCTTTGGTACATTGCTGCAACGATCTAAAGAACCATCATGCCCATACTAATTACGTTCATTGCAGTTCTCGCCCTTCTCGGGCTCATTATTGGCCTCAAATGGCACCCTTTCATTGCCCTTGTACTGGTTGCCATTGGTGCCGGGCTCGCGCTGGGGATGGGGCCTGAAGGCACTATGACTGCCGTAGGTAATGGCGTTGGTGGTACACTTGGCGGTTTGGCCATCATTCTTGGTCTGGGAGCTGTACTGGGCGGCGTTGTTGCCGAGACCGGTGCGGCGAAGGTGATTACCGATAAACTGGTGGCTGGCCGCGAAGGCATGTCGATCCTTTGGGGTTTGTGTCTGGTCGGTTTCCTGATCGGGATTCCGCTGTTCTACACCGTGGCTTTCGTGATGATGGCACCAATCATCATCAGCGCGGCGGAGAAAGCAAAGCTTCCGCTGGCGATGGTGGCCGTGGCAACGGTGGTATCGCTGTCGGTCACTCACGGTTTTCTACCACCGCACCCTGCTCCGATGCTCATCTCGAATACCTACGGAGCCGATATTGGTAAAGTGCTGATGTATGGTTTGATTCTGGGTGTTCCTTCGGTGATACTGGCCGGGCCGTTGCTGGCCCGAACCATGCGCAACATGCCCCATACCAAAGGAGCGCTGACCTTCAAAGAGACTGACCTACCTGATAAGCTACCAAGCTTTGGTGCTGCTGTATTTTGTGCTTTGCTGCCCGTTTTACTTTTGGCGGCGGGGACGCTGGTGCAGGGTCTCGTTGGAGGAGCAGAGGAAGTTGAGGTTGGGTCAGAAGCTATCCGCCAGGGTTTCTTCACCGATCTCGTTCAATCCGGACTGCTGACCGATGCGACGATTGCGTTGTTGATCGGTGTTCTGGTAGCGATGTTCGTACTCGGAGGGCAATCGGGTACGCCCGTCGCGAAGCTGATGGGCCGCGTAGGCAAACAGCTTGCCCCGATGGCGGCCGTTCTGCTCATCATCGCCGCCGGTGGCGCCTTCAAGCAGGTGCTGGTGGACAGCGGAACGAGCGATTACATCGTGCAGGTTCTGGAGGGCTTCAACGCCAACCCCATCCTCATTGCCTGGATGATCGCCGCGGCACTGCGCGTCACCCTGGGTTCGGCCACCGTGGCCGCCATCACGGCGGCGGGCATTGCCCTGCCCCTCGCCCAGTCTGGCGCAGCCAGCCCGGAACTCCTCGTGCTGGCTACCGGAGCCGGCAGTCTTACCCTCAGCCACGTAAACGATACCGGCTTCTGGCTCTTTAAAGAATACTTTGGGCTTACCGTTCCGCAAACCCTCCGTAGCTGGACGATGATGGAGACGGTGGTTTCGTTGGTAGGCTTGTTTGGGTGTCTGGGGCTTAGTTATGTGGTGTAGGGTTTCCGGACTTTTTCAAGTAAGCCACGTTAAACCGGATTTCACCCCGCTCTCGGTCTACAGTTCATTCTGGTGGGTAACTTTCCAGACGCTACAAGTCTAACGGTATTACTAGCATCACCACTACATTATCATTATTACTGGCTGGGAGCAGCGGCTAGTGCGGGGGTACCGAGAGGTGTAGTGCTTGCAGACAACTAATTCGCAATAAGTTTTGCCCTTTCCCACAGTGTGGGCTTGCTCCCTTCTCCTTCGGAGAAGGGCTGGGGATGAGGTTACGAGCAGTAGCGAGCAAAGCTGTTCAGCCACCCTCATAACTTCACATCCACAGACGGAATACTTTAGCACTACACCCCTCGTTACGATAGACGCCCCTCCGGGTCTGAGGGCTAACGGTTTGCCAGCATTATTACGACCTTATCATGGTTACTGGCTGGGCGGGCGGTTGGCACGGGGCCCGAGGGGTTATAGCGGACCTCCGGCCCGCACTACACCCCTCGTTACGATAGACGACCCTCCGGGTCTGAGGGCTAATGATTTGCCAACATCAACACCACGTTATCATGGTTACTGGCTGGAGCAGCGGCTAGCGCGGGGGTACCGAGAAGTGTAGTGCTTGCAGACAATTAATTCGCAATAAGTTTTGCCCTTGCCCACTGTGTGGGCTTGCTCCCTTCTCCTTCGGAGAAGGGCTGGGGATGAGGTTACGAGCGGTAGCGAGCAAAGCTGTTCAGCCACCCCCATAACTTCACATCCACAGACGGAATACTTTAGCACCACACCCCTCGTTACGATAGACGACCCTCCGGGTCTGAGGGCTAACGGTTTGCCAACATCAACACCACGTTATCATGATTACTGGCTGGGAGCAGCGGCTAGCGCGGGGAGGACCGAGAAGTGTAGTGCTTGCAGACAATTAATTCGCAATAAGTTTTGCCCTTGCCCACAGTGTGGGCTTGCTCCCTTCTCCTTCGGAGAAGGGCTGGGGATGAGGTTACGAGCAGTAGCGAGCAAAGCTGTTCAGCCACCCTCATAACTTCACATCCACAGACGGAATACTTTAGCACCACACCCCTCGTTACGATAGACGCCCCTCCGGGTCTGAGGGCTAACGGTTTGCCAGCATTATTACGACCTTATCATGGTTACTGGCTGGGCGGGCGGTTGGCACGGGGCCCGAGGGGTTATAGCGGACCTCCGGCCCGCACTACACCCCTCGTTACGATAGACGACCCTCCGGGTCTGAGGGCTAATGATTTGCCAACATCAACACCACGTTATCATGGTTACTGGCTGGAGCAGCGGCTAGCGCGGGGGTACCGAGAAGTGTAGTGCTTGCAGACAATTAATTCGCAATAAGTTTTGCCCTTGCCCACAGTGTGGGCTTGCTCCCTTCTCCTTCGGAGAAGGGCTGGGGATGAGGTTACGAGCAGTAGCGAGCAAAGCTGTTCAGCCACCCTCATAACTTCACATCCACAGACGGAATACTTTAGCACCACACCCCTCGTTACGATAGACGACCCTCCGGGTCTGAGGGCTAACGGTTTGCCAACATCAACACCACGTTATCATGATTACTGGCTGGGAGCAGCGGCTAGCGCGGGGAGGACCGAGAAGTGTAGTGCTTGCAGACAATTAATTCGCAATAAGTTTTGCCCTTGCCCACAGTGTGGGCTTGCTCCCTTCTCCTTCGGAGAAGGGCTGGGGATGAGGTTACGAGCAG